>NZ_JBVFMU010000001.1:0-1178588 GCF_055486415.1 Bacillus sp. 9.4
AGCGATGCCCCGCTGTCTTTCAGCATGTAGCTCAGCCGCTCCTTTGGATACGCAGGATCAAGCGGCAAATACGCCCCGCCGGCCTTCAAGACAGCAAGGACAGCGATCAGCATGTCAGGTGAGCGTTCAGACAGGATTCCGACGATACTTTCGTTTGTGACACCGCGTGCCGCAAGGTGCGCAGCCAGCCGGCTGGCGTACATATCAAGCTCAGCGTATGTCAGCGAACCGCCTGAAAAGCGAACGGCCAGCCGCTCAGGTGTGAAAGCTGCCTGTCGCTCAAACAGCCCATGCAGGGTGAAAGCTTTAGGCGAAACAGCTTCCGTCTTGTTAAACTCATACAACAATTTTTGCTTTTCTCTTGTATTCGTCATATCTAATTCTCTTATAAAGCTGTGCGGATGTTGAAGGGCGTTTTCCAGTATGGTAAGCAGATGAGATTGTATTCGTTTAATATCCTCAAGAGAAAACAAGGTATTTTGATAGTCGAAATTTAATTGAATGGTTCCATTGTCTATCCGTTCTTGTATTTGAACTGAAAGCTCATTCGCGGTGTATCCGCTGAAATAAAGCGCTGTTTCATAGTCAAAATCATCTGCATTGTGCCACTGAAGTGGCTGATACTGCATAGATATACCGATAAGGTTGTGTAAATCCTTCTGTTCATTTCTTAATTCATTTACAAGCAAATTATAAGGAAACCGTTGATGACGCATAACAGAAAGCTGTTCCCTGCCTATTGTGCGGACAAAGGAAAGAAAATCTGTGTCAGGATCAACCGTTATTCTGATTGGAAGAGAACTAACGAACATGCCGAGCATTTCTTTTTCAGCCTTTGACCCTCTGTTGCCATAGTAGGTGCCAATGGCAAGATCTTTTTTAGAAGTGATTCGGCTGATGCATATGTAAAATGAAGCCATAAATAAGGAAATGATATTGATCTTGTGTTCTTCGCAGAAGATTCGAATCGTTTGCTCTAGATCAGGTGAAAGAATGATGGTGTCTCTGGATGCAGATGTGCTCTGTTTTTGTAAGGACGTCTGGTCGGCTAACGAGTGGTATTCCAACGGGTGCTCAAAGGTTTGCGTCCAAAATAAACGGTCCTTTGCAAACCGCGGAGATTGTAGATATTGACTCTCTTTTTCGATGTAGCTCAAGTAAGAAGGTTCCGGCTGATCAGGTAAAGGATCTTTCTTTTTCATTTTTTGATAAAGATCTATAATTTGATTTCCCATCACATTTAAAGAGATTCCATCTATTATGATATGATGGAATTTCGCAAATAGCCAAACTTCATGAGAGTCAATTCTAAGGAGGTAAAATTGATAAAGAGGCGAGTTGAACAGTTTAAATGGAATGCTCGCTTGATCCTGAATCCATTGCTCTATTTCTATCATTTCAACATTTGAAAAATCAATTATTCTAAGTGGATAATATTTATATTCAGTAAGGTGCAATCGCGGCTCAAGCTCTTCTCCTTCTAACAGCTGAAATCTAATGGCGTCGTTGCGGGAGATGGAATGATTCAGCGCTCCCTCCAGAGTATCAAGCTCAATATTGCCTTTGAATTTCACACAGGCTGTGAGATTGCAAATGCTGGTATCTGGCTCCAGCAGTTCGGTAAACCACACTCTCCTTTGGGCATGGGTTAAAGAATAAGTATGTTCGCTCAACGGATTCCCTCCAGTTCTCATAATAAGAGGATAAGAAAAAGTAGAAAAAAGCAGAAAAATGACAATAAAAGAAATTATATGACTATATAATCCATATATGCACTATATTAACGGATATTTTTTAAAGTACAATAAAAAACATTAAATTTTTATAACATTTTTTTGAATATAGTATTATTTCTTTATTTTTCGTTTCTTTTTTTATCAAATTTCCGGATATAAAGTGATAAAAGTATTGTTTTACATAAGGTCTTATACACTACTTTTTAATCGAACTAATTTGCTTTTGTGCATCATTCTTATAATTATTGGAAGATTCGACAAAGACAGACATAAAAAACCTGTTTTCTCATGGAAAACAGGTCTGCCGCTATTATTGATTTGCCAAAATGACAGCGATTTGATCCTCAATATCTTTTCCATCCTCTTCATCAATCAATCCATTTAGAAGAATAGAGAAAACAAGTTTTTTTCCGCTCTTTGTTTCTGCGTACCCCGATAGAGAGCTTACCGTACTGAGCGATCCGGTTTTTGCTCTTACTTTTCCTTGTGCAGGAGTGTCTTTCATACGGTTTCTCAGCGTTCCGCCCACCATTCTGTCAGGATTCCCCGCAACAGGTAAAGAATTTAGATAAGCCGAGAACCAACTCTGATCCTGAATGTCATATAACAGCTGTGAAAGTTGATCTGAAGATACAGCATCAATATGTGAGATTCCTGATCCGTCCCTTAAGACGAGTGATTTAGAATCAACACCAAATTCCGGAAGCGTACTGTTTAACACTTCGAGCCCCTTTTCCCAGCTCCCTTCTCCTTTTTTCACTTTCCCCATCTCTTTTACGAGCACTTCGGCATGTCCGTTATTACTTAATTTCATGAACGGCACAAAAAGTTTCGATAAAGGCATTGAGCGATGAGAGAGCAGCACATCTGAAGAACTAGGTGCTTCACCCGTCTTGATGTCCCCTTTCACAGTAATTCCTTGTTTTTTTAGTGACTGCTTAAATAAATCTAAGGCATATCCGGCAGGCTCCCAGACAGAAATCCATTCCTTTGTCTTGTTTGCGTCAACCGGTATGCTCCCTTCAATTGTAATCGTGTTTGTTCCATGCTCTCTTTCGATTGTGAGGTCTTTCTCTGAACCGGCAGCAGTCGTTTCAGCATCGTTCTTTATCGTTATATAATCGGTTTTCGGAGAGACAGACACGGCAGGCTCTTCCCCTTCTTTTTGATTTGGGGTGACTTCAACAATCACAGTGCCTGCATCATAGTCTTCGTTTGGAGACGCTGTTAGAGCGGAGATTGGCGCGCCATAATATGTGTATTCATCGCTCCAAGGCATATCAGGTGATAATCGCATGTTATCATGCCACGTATCATCACCGATCAGATTGCCTTTAATTACTTTTACGCCGGAATGTTTCAATTTCTCAGCCATTTTGTCAAAATCAGATGGTAAAAGTGTCGGATCGCCTTTCCCTTTCAAATAAAGGTTACCATTCAGCTTTTTCCCTTTCAGTGTTCCATCCGTCCGGACCTCGGTTATAAAAGAATAGTTCTCGCCAAGGACAGAAAGTGCCGCGGCCGCTGTCAAAAGCTTTAGAGAAGAGGCAGGCCTCATTCGGGTGTCTCCTGAATGTTCATATAGAACAGCACCTGTTTCCGCAGAGCGAACGGTGATGCCGGCCATTGCGCTTTCGAGGGCAGGATGATCAGCTAAAATCTTATCGATCTGCCCGGAAAGTGCATCTTGTTTTTCAGCGGCAAGCGCAGCCTGATGCATATAAGGCACCGAAGCAACGACGAAAAGCAGTAAAACAGCAACATAAAGCTTTATGCTTTTTTTCATTAATTTCCCCGCCTCTCTGCGTTTCATCATTAGCTATTGATGATTCAGTTCAATGGTGATACTGCTTTTAGCTGTCGTTTCTTCTCCCGGCTCCAGCACTTGTAAACCAGTGAGTGACGAAGGTAAATCAAGATTCACTGCGTTTGTCACCCATGTGTAAGGTTCAGGGCATAAATACCCTTGTTTTCCGTCCGCATTGTATACAACCCAATGTTTAAACTGTTCATCTGCCTTATAAATAATGCTGATATGTGCATGCTGATGATAAATGACTGCCTGGTTTTCTCCGCCCCTCTTCTGATAAGAAGATAAAAAGACATCATCCAGCTGCTTGTGGCGCAAATCCATTCCTTCATGCAAAGCTTCTTTATTCGGTACATCCATCAGTTTCCCGGTCGGCAGCAGGCGTTCATCCAACTCCCATTGCTGATCTGCTGTCAGGGAGAATAACGAGCTTTCTGCCGGAAACACAAATGTAGTATGATAACCAATTCCCCAAGGAAACGCTTCCTTTCCTTTGTTCATGACCGTCGCATGTTTAAATAGAGTATTCCCCTTTACCGTGTATGTCATCCGAACGACGGCATGGTGAGGAAATTGCTTATACACATGGGGGAGCTCAGAAAGATCAATTTCTGTTTCAACAATCACTTCTTCATCAGTTTTCTTCGCGGTCACTACGTTCCACTTTTCATGGTAAAGAAACCCATGAAGATGGTTGTGTTTATCCTTCTCGTTGATATCAAAATGATACGTTCTGCCCCGGAAACTGAATGTACCGTCACTTATGCGGTTAGGCGGGAACAGGATTGGAATGCCATACAATGTTGGTGTGTCGTGAAAACTTTCTGCTGTTTCCGGTTCACGCAAAAGCTGGACTTTTGTTGTTTTGTCCACGAGAGAAATGACGTTGCTCCCCCACTCAGGGACAACAATCATTTCTAGATGTTCGTTGCCCGCTTTGATGGCCGGCGTTCCCAAATACGTGATTTTCTCAATAAAGTTTGCCATGTTTACTCAACCTCTCCTTGATTCATTGCTAGTATAAGAATTCAATGTACTGTACCATATTTCCTCCATTTTATATTTTCCCCTATCAAATAAAAAAACACCGTTCAAACTTATGAACGGTGTGATTCGGAGGCTATTGGATGAGACGTGTGATTTGTTTCTTTTTCCAGACGAATTGATAATACCCATAAATCAACAGCAAGCTGACGGCAAACGCAGCTGGATAACCAACCCAGACGCCGAGTATTTCAAGCTTTGTATAGTGAGAAAGGACGAAAGCGACAGGCACCTCTACTCCCCAGATTGCAAAAATACTGATGACGGTCGGCCATAAAACCGTTCCGCTTGCCCGCATCGTTGCAGAAATAATTTGGGCATTTCCAAACAGCAAATAGCTCCACAATGTAATCATCAAAAGACGGTGCGCAATGTAAAGCGTCTCTTGCTCGGTTAAAAATAACGATAAAATCTGATGTGAAAAAACATAGATCAGAATGATCAGTACGCCGCCAATGATATAATTCAGCCAAATCCCCACGCGAATGACCTGCTTTAAGCGGTCAAACTCGTTCGCTCCGATCGATTGCGCAGCGAAAATAGAAACCGCAATACCAAGGCTGACGGCCGGCATCTGTACATAGCTGGCCACCTGGTTGACCACTCCGTATGCAGCTGTTGCATTAGAGCCGTAATGATTGACGAATGAAATAACCGCTATCTCTGATAATGAGACAAGAATCATATTGATGCTTGCTGGGACCCCAAGACGCAGCAGGAGAACCAGCAGTTCCTTATCCATTGTCAAATAACGACGCACTGTTTTATCAAATTGCAGCGGGTGTTTTCGCTTTCGTAAATACACCATTAACACGAGAAAAGTCGCAATCGTAGAAATGACAGTTGCATATGCCGAGCCGTATATGCCCAGTTTCGGAAAACCAAACATGCCAAGGATTAAGACAGGCAAAAGCGCGATGTTGATAACCGTGCTCACAATCAGCGTATAAAACGGTGTCTTGGAATCTCCTGTTCCGCGCAAAAAGGTAGTATATGCAAAATATAAAAACATAAACGGCATAGCATAAAATAAAATACGTGCATAGTTAGCGCTGACATGAATGACATTTTCAGGCGTACCCATTAAACGAAGGATATCCAGGGTGAAAATACTGCCGATGACGGCTAACACAACGCCTAATAAAAATGTAAACGTGAGCGTCGTCCCGACAACAGCCTTTAGCCGTTCCTCATTTTTCGCTCCGTAAGCTTGTCCGATCAGAATCGAACTTCCTGAACCGATCCCAATCGTAAATGAGATTAAAAGAAAAAATAACGGGAAAAAGGATGATACAGCTGCCACTGCATCAACACCGAGCCATCTGCCTACAGCCATCATCCCGACTAGCTGGCCGACTGATTGCAGCACATTGCTCAGCAGAAGCGGCACTAAAAAGAGTGACATCGACCGCCAAACTGATGGTTTGCTTTTCTTTTGAGTTACAAGAGGTTCTTGTGATGTTTCCATATTAAAGGACTCCTTTATTTGAAATCGTTTTTAAACATGCCCTCATTTTTTGACAAAAACAGGATATGTAACATGTTATTATTCATCACTGCACATATGAAACCCTTCCCGATTCTTCTAATTTTACACATCTTTTTAGCTTATGAAGAATAAACTAGCAAGTAATGGCGTATTTTTTGTGAGTAAAAGAATAAAAAATAATTTATGCAAAAGTATTGTAATCTATCCGTAATTATTGTAACATTTGTAACATAAGAGAAAGAGATTTTGAAGGAGAGAGCGATAATGAAAAAATGTCTTCTATTTCTAACAACCATTGCACTTATTCTGTCATTAAGCACAAATGCATTTGCGAAAAATACATCAGGCGATTTATCACAAAAACAAGCATTACAGTTGGCATTATCCGCTAGAGAACATTTTTGGAACACCATGAGCGGCCACAATCCGAAGGTGAAAAAAGCAGTTTGCCCATCAGGCACATTCGAGTATCAAAATCTTCAATATGTATACATGTGCAGTGATCTAGGCACCAAAGCAAAAGCGGTGAATTACTTAACTCCTATTTTTACAAAAACAGCAATCGAAAAAGGCTTTAAAGATTATCATTTCACTGTTTCAAAAGGAAAGCTTGCTGTTCCAATCGGTGACGGAGACAATCTTTTGAATTGGAAAAAATCAACTGCTAAACTGGTCTCTAAAAAAGGCGGCACAATCACATACGAATTTACCGTCCCTACATTAGACGGATCCCCTTCTGCAAAACGGAAAGTGACATTCGTGAAAGAAAATAAAAAATGGAAAGTCAATCAATTTGACGCAGTTATATAAGAAAAACGCCCGGTATAAGCGGGCGTTTTTTATTTGGTTTGCATAAAGAAAGACAACAGGCGAAAAGTGCCTGTTGTCTTTTTGTGAATATAACGCTCTAGGAGAGATTCGAACTCCCGACCTGCAGTTTAGGAAACTGCTGCACTATCCGCTGTGCTACTAGAGCTTTTGGTATTTATATAGTAGCTCTGATGATCAATATTTTCAAGCGATTTGTATTAAAGCCCTCCAAAAACCTTATATGCGGCTCTTGTCGTATCTTCATCAATACCGATATACCGCATTGTAATTGATGGTGATGAATGATTCAGTATTCTCTGCAGCTCGGCGATGTCTTTCGTTCGCTGATAAAAATGATAGCCAAACGTTTTCCGGAGTGTATGCGTCCCTATCTCCTCAAGTCCGCACGCCGCAGCGGCCTCTCTTAAAATTCTGTAGGCCTGAATGCGGGAAATCGGCTTCCTGGTCCGCACTGATTTAAAAAGATATTCGTTTTCCTTCATGTCTTTCGTATACTCGTATATTTCCTGTTTCAGCGATTCTAAAATAAGAATCTTTCTTTTCTTTTTCGTTTTGCTTTCAGTCGCCCATAAATGATCTTTATTTTGAACGTCCTTCACTTGCAGCGGCAGAATATCAGAAATGCGGAGCGCGCTGTTGATGCCGAAAATAAACAGAAAATAATCCCGCTTGTTTTTGTTAAGCAAATACTGTTTGACTTCTTGGATTTTCTCTAGACTGCGAATTGGCTGTACAATATGCATCAAAAAACTCCTTAAAACCGTTATGTAACGTTTTGAGGTCTATGTTACTATTATATCTGAAAAACGTTGAATGTCAAAGTGCGGCGGCATTTATGTAACATAATATACATAGTGTTACATAAGCTTTTAAAAAAGCTTCTTCAAACCTTCACCCTATAAAATAAGCTTTAAAGCCTCTTATAAAGCTTTTAACCTCTTGGATACTTATCCCCCTACTAATCATCAAAAATCCTCTTAAAACACAATCTGACGCTCCCAATTTTCTGGAGCTTCCGCAAAAACATACAAAAAAAGACACAATTTCAAATTGTGTCCTAATCCTCATCCTTTACATCAATATCTTCCGGGATTGGTTCATTTAATATTTCCTGCACAAGTGCTTTGTAATTCTCCAGCTGTTCGAGATGCGTTTTGAACTGCTCCTTATAAATCAAAAATTGCTCCCCGTCATGAACGGCTCTGATTTTCCCTTCGAGCACCAAGCTTTTAATATAATCCTCTGAAAGATTTGTATATTCTGCTGTTTCTTCAATCGTTAAATACATATAGCAGTCCCTTCTTAATCCGTATGCTGATTCTAATATAGCACATGGCTCATATCAATATAATCAATTTTGCACAGAAAAACGGCTTTATGCACTATATAATATACCATTTGTCACTTGTGAAAACGCTGTAATTTTTTTACGCTAAGATTGTAACAATACAGCTTCATATAGGAGGGAGAACATGAAAAGAACGTGGAACGTCTGTTTAACAGCTCTGCTTAGTGTTCTGTTAGTCGCTGGAAGTGTCCCTTTTCACGCGGAAGCTAAAAAACCGCCCAAAAGCTACGATGAGTACAAACAAGTAGATGTTGGAAAAGACGGCATGGTTGCGACCGCACATCCTCTTGCTTCTGAAATCGGTGCTGATGTGCTGAAAAAAGGAGGAAATGCTATTGACGCAGCGGTTGCCATTCAATTTGCACTCAATGTAACAGAGCCGATGATGTCAGGTATTGGCGGCGGCGGTTTTATGATGGTGTATGACGGAAAAACGAAGGATACAACGATAATCGACAGCCGTGAGCGCGCTCCAGCAGGCGCAACTCCTGATATGTTTCTGGACGAAAACGGAAAAGCAATACCTTTCTCTGAACGTGTAACAAAAGGTACTGCCGTTGGTGTTCCAGGCACTCTGAAAGGGCTGGAAGAAGCCTTGGATAAATGGGGAACCCGTTCGATGAAGCAATTAATTACCCCTTCTATTAAACTCGCTGAAAAAGGCTTTCCGATTGATTCTGTGTTGGCAGATGCCATTTCTGATTATCAGGAAAAACTTTCACGGACTGCCGCAAAAGATGTATTTTTACCAAATGGCGAACCGCTTAAAGAAGGAGATACCCTTATTCAAAAGGATTTGGCTAAAACATTTAAGCTTATTCGCTCCAAAGGCACTAACGCTTTTTATAAAGGGAAATTCGCCAAAACGCTTTCTGACACTGTCCAGGATTTCGGCGGATCAATGACAGAAAAAGATTTAGAAAATTACGACATTACAATTGATGAACCGATTTGGGGAGACTATCAAGGCTATCAAATCGCTACTACTCCTCCTCCAAGCTCCGGCGGTATTTTCTTATTGCAAATGCTGAAAATCCTTGATGATTTTAACCTTTCACAATACGATGTCCGCTCATGGGAAAAATATCAGCTGCTTGCTGAAACGATGCATTTGTCTTATGCCGACCGTGCGTCTTACGCAGGTGATCCCGAATTTGTAAATGTTCCTCTCAAAGGCTTGCTTCACCCCGATTATATTAAAGAACGCCAGCAATTAATCAACCTAGATCAAGTGAATAAAAAACCGAAAGCCGGTGACCCTTGGAAATACCAAGAAGGATCAGCAAACTATAAACAAGTTGAACAGCCGAAAGACAAAGTAGAAGGCCAAACAACCCACTTTACAGTTGCTGACCGTTGGGGAAATGTCGTTTCCTATACAACAACAATCGAACAGCTATTCGGAACGGGTATTATGGTCCCTGATTACGGTGTCATCCTAAACAATGAATTAACGGATTTTGATGCGATACCAGGCGGAGCTAACGAAGTACAGCCAAACAAACGGCCTTTAAGCAGCATGACCCCGACGATTTTATTTAAGGATGACAAGCCTGTCCTCACTGTTGGATCTCCTGGCGGGGCGACAATTATTTCATCCGTTTTGCAAACCATTCTCTACCACATTGAATATGGTATGGAATTAAAAGCAGCTGTTGAAGAGCCGAGAATTTACACAAACAGCATGAGCTCTTACCGTTACGAAGACGGAGTTCCTAAAAATGTCCTCAGCAAGCTAAACGGGATGGGCCACAAATTCGGCACAAGTCCGGTGGATATCGGAAACGTGCAAAGCATATCAATCGACCATGAAAACGGCACCTTTAAAGGTGTAGCTGATTCAAGCAGAAACGGCGCGGCGATCGGCATTAATTTAAAACGTAAATAAATAAAAAAACTGTACTCGCTTCAAATGAGTACAGTTTTTTCATGCAGATCTTTAATAACAACGGGCATTGCTGATGCTCTGTATCCCTGATTGCAATCCAAAATGACAGAATGATGACTGCTTCTTTGACAAACGTCTTTATTCTGCTAATGCACGTCTATCTTCATCTTTTCATTTCGTTTATCTCATCAAGAAATGTCTGAAACGCACTCGTAATAAAAAAGTCTTTCCTGTATATAAAGACGATCTCTAAGTCTTGATATGCTGGTGGCAATTGATGAATCCATACATTTGTACGATGCTCGGAGCAGTCAACAGCGGACTTTGGGAGCAGCGCCGTACCCATCCCGGCGGAAACACCTTTTATAATAGCCTCCAATGTGCCAAACTCTATGATTTTTTGATTGTGTATGCCTGCTTCCTCTAGTAATCTTTTGACCCTGTCACGATGAGAACAGCCAGCCCCAAAAAAGAGCATCGGCTGCTGAAGCATGTCTTCTGCCGTCCCTTCTCGTGATGAAATCAAAACTAATTCATCATGGGAAACATGGAGTTGTCTAACTGCAGCGTGTTCAACCGGCCCATATACAAAAGCGCCATCAACTTTATGATCAAGAACCTGTTGAATCAAATGATGCGTATCAGCTGTGTTCACTGATAAATCCACTTCAGGAAAACGCCTGAGGAAGGATGCTGCATGCTCAGGCAGATGCGTTACCGCCGTCGTTTCCAGTGATCCGATCCGCAAAGGCCCTTTTGGTTGCCTGCTCATTCGGGTCGATTTTTCAGCTTTGTCTAACAGCGATAATACTTGATCTGCATATTGTAAAAGATTTTCTCCTGCAGCAGTCAGCTTCATCCCCCGATTCGTTCGATGAAAAAGCCTGATATTCAAATCTTCCTCAAGGTTATGCACTCTGGCTGTCACATTCGACTGAACATAATTCAGCATTTGGGCTGCTTTCGTTATGCTTCCTTCGCGGGCGACAGCCTGAAAAATCTTTAAATCTCCGCTTTCCACGCGCTCTCACCTGCTTGCTATGATGAAAAGTGATATTGGCTATCATATTTGTTCATTTTACTCGAAGAAAACCGCTATGTAAAATATGTAAAGATATGAAAATACAATTCAATGAGGAGGCAGACAGCATGAAAGCTGTAATTCACAACGGAAAAGCCGGCCTTCAGGGGTTATCAGTCGAGGACGTTCCATCAACAAAGCCTGGATACGGAGAGGTAAAGGTTAAATTAAAATCCGCGGGCGTGAATCATCGTGACTTGTTTCTTATGAAAAACAAATCGGAACAAGATCCTCACATGATACTGGGTTCTGACGGCGCGGGTATCATCGAAGAGATTGGTGAAGGCGTGAAAAATGTTACTGTTCAGACAGAAGTAGTCATTTTCCCGACATTGAACTGGGATTTAACAGAGAATGTACCACCTGTACCTGAGATTCTGGGAGGTCCTTCGGACGGAACACTTGCTGAATATGTGATCATTCCTTCACAAAATGCAATCAAAAAACCTGCTTATTTATCTTGGGAAGAAGCGGGCGTTTTACCTTTATCCGCTTTAACTGCATATCGGGCTCTGTTTACAAAGGGGCAATTAAAAAAAGGCGAGCATCTATTGATACCCGGCATCGGCAGCGGTGTGGCAACCTATGCTTTATTTATGGCTAAGGCGATTGGGGCAACAGTAAGCGTGACCTCCCGCAGTGAGGAGAAAAGAAAAAAGGCGCTGCAATTAGGTGCTGATTACGCATTTGACAGCTACAGCAATTGGGATGAGCAGTTGCAGGGAAAAAAGGCGGATGTTGTTCTTGACAGCATAGGACCTGCTCTCTTTTCGGAATACTTCCGCCATGTAAAACCAAATGGCCGTATTGTCAGCTTTGGGGCAAGCTCAGGGGATAATCTCAGTTTTCCGGTGCGTTCTCTATTCTTTCCTCAGGTCAATGTTTTGGGAACCTCGATGGGAAGCGGTGAGGAATTTCAAGCTATGCTCGCTTTCATTGACAAACATAAGCTGCGGCCTGTAATTGACCGGATATATCCTTTAGAAAAAGCATGTGAAGCATATAAAAGAATGCAGGAAGGCAGACAGTTTGGAAACATCGGGATCGTAATGGAATAAAAAAAGAAACCGGCTGGCAACCAGACCGGTTTCTCTTATATGATAATCCCCTTTATTTACGGAAGAACTGAACTCCCCATCAAATATCGATCCACTTCACGCGCCACTTCACGGCCTTCATTAATCGCCCATACGATTAAGCTTTGGCCTCTTCTTGCATCCCCTGCGGCGAATACACCATCGATATTTGTTTGATAATCCCCATATGCTGCACTGATTTTGTTATTTACTGAATCAACACCGAACTGTTTCAACAGCGGCTGTTCTGTGCCTTCAAAGCCGATAGCGATAAAGACAAGCTGAGCAGGCCATACTTTTTCCGTTCCAGGCAGCTCGCGGAACTCGTATTTTCCATGCTCATTTTTCACTTTTTCCATTTGGATGGTATGAAGCTCTTTCAGCTTTCCGTTTTTATCCGCAACCATTTTTGTCGTTTGAATGGAGTATTCTCTCGGATCTCTTCCGAATTTTGCTTCTGCTTCCTCGTATGCATATTCAAGCGTAAAGACGTGTGGCTGTTCAGGCCACATATTGTCATTCGTGCGGGTTGGCGGAAGTTTCGGGTGTTTGCCGAATTGGTGCACGCTTTTGGCTTTTTGACGCAGAGCAGTAGCCACACAGTCAGCTCCTGTATCTCCGCCTCCGATTACGATGACATCCTTCCCTTTGGCATCAATGAATTGCTTGTCTTTAAAATTAGAATCTAAATAGCTTTTTGTTGCAAGTGTCAGGTAGTCCATCGCGTAATGGACTCCTTTTGAGTCGCGTCCTTCAATTAAGAGGTCCCGCTGTTTTTGAGCGCCTGTGCATAGGATCACAGCATCAAATTGCTCCTTTAGCTCATCAGCTGTAATGTCAACACCGATTTCTGTGTTCGTGACAAAATCAATTCCCTCTTGCGTCAGCAATTTAATTCGGCGTTCTACAATGCCCTTCTCAAGCTTCATGTTTGGAATGCCGTATGTTAAAAGGCCGCCCGCTCTGTCTGAGCGCTCAAAAACAGTGACGGAATGCCCTGCTTGATTCAGCTGGTCAGCACTCGCCAGTCCGGCTGGGCCCGACCCGACGATAGCCACTTTTTTGCCTGTTCGTTTTTTTGGAATTCTAGGTTGAATCCAGCCGTTCTCAAATCCTTTATCGATAATGGTCCGCTCGATGTTTTTAATTGATACGGCCGGATCTGAAATCGCTAAAGTGCATGATCCTTCACAAGGAGCGGGGCATACCCGCCCTGTGAATTCAGGAAAGTTGTTTGTTTTCAACAGACGTTCCAATGCTTCCTTCCATCTGCCCCGGTAGACAAGATCATTCCATTCAGGAATTAAGTTGTAAATCGGACAGCCGGATGTAAATCCGTTAATGTCCGCACCGATCTGGCAAAACGGTGTACCGCAATCCATGCACCGCGCCCCTTGCCGTTTCGATGCTTCTTCTGAAAAAGGAGCAGAATATTCTTTCCAATCCTTTAAGCGAGTGAGAGGGTCCCGCTCCGCAGGTTTTTCTCGTTTGATCTCCATAAATCCAGTTGGTTTCCCCATGTTCCTCTCCCCTTCCTTACTGTACTACCGCTTGTTTTTGTCCCGATGCTGCTGTATTCTGCTTTGGCTTCGTGTTGGCCTCAAAAGCGAACATGATGGCTTCTTCATCTGATAAACCTGCAGCTTTTTGCTCTTGGATGCTTGCGAGCATTTGTTTATAGTTTTTCGGAATGACTTTGACGAATTTTTTCACACTGTCTTCCCATTGATCAAGCAGATCTTCTGCTTTTTGGCTGTTTGTATACGCAGTATGTCTTTCAAGCATTGCTTTGATTTGCTGGATTTCTTTCTCATCCTCTAATGATTCAAATAAAATCATCTCAAGGTTGCATTTGCGTTTAAACGCTTTGACATCTTCGGCCAGTACATAAGCGATTCCGCCGGACATACCTGCCGCAAAGTTTTTGCCTACTTCACCGAGAACGACAACGCTGCCGCCAGTCATGTATTCACAGCCGTGGTCGCCAATGCCTTCTACAACTACGTTCACACCGCTGTTTCGAACGGCAAAGCGTTCACCAGCACGTCCGTTAATATATGCTTCTCCGCTTGTTGCTCCGTAAAAAGCCACGTTGCCGATAATGACATTGTCATCCGAAGCAGAGTTGAATCCTTCTGGTGACTTGACGATGATTTTTCCGCCAGAAAGCCCTTTTCCGACGTAATCATTTGAGTCTCCGTCCAAATAAAGCGTCATCCCTTTAGGAACGAAAGCTCCAAAGCTTTGGCCGGCTGATCCGGTAAAGTGCAGCTTGATTGTATCTTCAGGAAGACCTTCTTCTCCGTAACGCTTTGAGATTTCACTGCCGGTTATCGTTCCGGCTACACGATTTGTATTATTGATTTCAATCGAAATATCAGCTTCTTTTCCAGATTCGATGGCTTCTTGTACAGCCGGGAGAATTGTTGTGATATCAAGCGATTGATCAATTTTATGATTTTGCGGAGATTGGAATGTCCGCACTCCTTCAGGCTGATAAAGAAGTGTAGACAAATCAAGCTGGCCTGCTTTCCAGTGCCCCTTCGCCCGTTCACTTACATGAAGTACATCAGTGCGGCCGATCATTTCATCAAATGTCTTGAAGCCTAACGCAGCCATGTACTCACGAACTTCTTCAGCAATGAACAGCATATAATTCACAATATGATCAGGATCTCCCATGAACTTTTTGCGAAGCTCTGGATTTTGTGTCGCTACACCGACAGGGCATGTATCCAAATGGCAGGCACGCATCATGACACAGCCGAGTACAACTAACGGAGCTGTTGCAAAACCAAATTCTTCGGCGCCGAGCAAGGCAGCCATCACAACGTCGCGGCCCGTCATAAGCTTTCCATCTGTTTCTAATACAACACGGTCACGAAGTCCGTTCAGCATTAATGTTTGATGTGCTTCTGCAAGGCCAAGCTCCCATGGAAGCCCTGTATGTTTAATACTGGTTTTCGGAGAGGCACCTGTACCCCCGTCGTACCCGCTGATCACAATGACATCTGCAGTCGCTTTGGCAACACCTGCAGCAATTGTTCCTACACCTGCTTTTGACACCAGCTTTACGCTGATTCTTGCGTCACGGTTGGCATTTTTCAAATCGTGGATCAGCTGGGCTAAATCCTCAATCGAATAAATGTCATGGTGTGGCGGAGGTGAGATTAATCCGACACCTGGCGTTGACCCGCGGACATCGGCAACCCATGGATATACCTTGTTGCCAGGAAGCTGCCCGCCTTCACCCGGCTTAGCACCTTGAGCCATTTTAATCTGCAGCTCGTCAGCATTGACGAGGTAATGGCTTTTGACACCAAACCGTCCGGATGCAATTTGTTTGATCGCACTTCTTCTATCATCGCCGTTCTCATCTGGAACAAAGCGTTTGGGATCTTCACCGCCTTCACCGCTGTTGCTTTTTCCTCCAAGACGGTTCATTGCGATTGCCAAAGCTTCGTGCGCTTCCTTACTCAAGGACCCGAATGACATCGCACCCGTTTTAAAGCGTTTGACAATCGATTCAGCGGATTCAACCTCCTCCAACTTCAAAGGCTTGCGGTTTCCGTCAAATGCGAACAAGTTCCGCAAAAATCCGATGCGTTCTTCATCAGCCGCTTTTGTATACTGTTTAAACAGATTGTAATCATTTCTGCGGCACGCCCATTGCAAAGTATGAATCGTTTTCGGATTAAACGCATGATGCTCTCCGCCATTTCTCCATTGGAAGTCACTTCCCGGTTCAAGCGTTTTGCTGTAATCATCCTGATACGCTTCCCGGTGGCGGCGCTGTGTCTCTTCTGCAATTGTTTGTAAATCGATGCCGCCTAGCTGTGATGCAGTACCTGTGAAATAGCGGTCGATTACATCGCGGCTGATTCCTACCGCCTCAAAGATTTGGGCGCCTCTGTAGCTTTGCACAGTTGAAATTCCCATCTTAGACATCACTTTTACGACGCCCTCTGTAATGCTTTTTCCATATTTACTGACCGCTTCTTCATAGCTGATATCCAAACGGCCTTCATCAATTTCTTGCTTGTAGGTCGCATAAGCGAGATAAGGGTTAATCGCATCCGCGCCATAACCGATTAATGCTGCAAAGTGATGCACTTCACGCGCTTCTCCCGATTCCACAATAATACTGACCTTCGTACGCAGCCCTTTGCGGATTAAATGCTGGTGCAGCGCGCTTACTGCCAGAAGCGGCGGAATTGGGGTCAGTCGTTCGTTCATCTTTTTGTCTGATAAAATTAACAAACTTACGCCTTGGCTGATGGCTTTCTCTGCTTGTGTGAACATGTCCTTCAATCCGCGTTCAAGATCTTCTGAAAACAGCACATCAATTTTTTGGCTTTTTAAATCAGGATGAACAATCGTTTTCAATGCGTAAAACTGTTCATTGGATAAAACAGGTGTATACAGTTTAATCCGGCGAACATTTCGTTCACTCGGATGAAGAAGATCGCCTTCCGCACCGAGCCAAGTCATCGTTGAAGTGACAAGCTGCTCACGAATCGCGTCGATTGGCGGGTTCGTTACTTGTGCAAACAGCTGTTTAAAGTAGTTAAACAGTGATTGCGCTCGGTCAGAAAGTACAGCAAGCGGAGCGTCATTCCCCATTGAACCAAGGGGATCTTTGCCTTCTTTAATAACAGGAATTAGATACTTTTGGATATCTTCATATGTGTATCCGAATGCCTTCTGGCGAGTAAGAAGATCACTAAATTGTTCTTCTTCTCTTGACTCCGGATCAGGATTCACTTGTACGAGCTCTTCTTCAAGCCATTTTTGGTACGGATACTCAGTTGCAATTTGTGTTTTGACTTCTTCATCGGAGATAATACGGCCTTCTTCCAAGTCGATTAAAAGCATTTTCCCAGGCTCAAGGCGGTTTTTATATAAAACGTTCTCCTGTTCAACTTCAATAACGCCTACTTCAGATGAGAAAATAATATAATCATCTTTTGTGACATAATAACGGGCCGGACGGAGACCATTCCGGTCAAGGATCGCCCCGATTTGTTTACCGTCAGTAAATGAAATAGCTGTCGGTCCGTCCCAAGGCTCCATCAGGGAGCTATGGTACTCGTAGAACGCCCTTTTTTCCTTGGACATATGCGTATTTTCCGTCCAAGGCTCTGGAATGAGCATCATTGCCGTATGTGCCGGTTTGCGTCCAGCCATCACAAAAAACTCAAATGCGTTATCCAAAATGGAAGAGTCACTGCCATCAGCATTGAGAATCGGCAAAATCTTGTTTAAGTCCTCACCGAAGCTTTCAGAAACAAATTGCTGCTCACGTGCTCTCATCCAGTTGATATTTCCGCGAAGGGTGTTAATTTCACCATTGTGAACCAAATAGCGGTTAGGATGCGCTCTTTCCCATGTAGGGAATGTATTGGTACTGAAGCGTGAATGAACAAGCGCAAAAGCAGAAACGAATGCTTCGTCTTGCAGATCAGAATAAAATGCATCAACCTGTTCAGGTGTTAAAAGGCCTTTGTAAACAATGGTCTGGCTTGAAAGACTGGCAAAATAAAAATCAAGACCTTCCGTTACTCCCCAATTTTCAGCCTGTTTACGAATGACATACAATTTTCGTTCAAAAGATAAATTGTCCTTTAGATCAGAACTTGCGCCGATAAATACCTGACGGACAAACGGACAGCTTTTTTGTGCCACTGTTCCGATTTTTCCGACATTTACAGGTACAGTTCTCCATCCAAGAACGACTTGACCTTCTTGTTCAATCAGTGCATTGATTTGCTTTTCAATTTTTTTTCTTTCATCTTCTTTCTGTGAGAAAAAGACCATTCCTACCCCGTAACGTTCTTTTTCTGGCAGATTGATGTCTTTGCACTCTTTTCTAAAGAAAGCATCAGGGATTTGAACCAGTAAGCCGGCTCCGTCTCCTGTATCCGGATCACTGCCTTGCCCTCCTCTATGGTCTAGCTGGCAAAGCATCTTAAGTCCTTGTTTGACAATGTCGTGAGTCTGCTTGCCCTTTAAGTGTGCATATAGGCCGATTCCGCATGCATCATGTTCAAATTCAGGACGGTAGAGACCTTGAGCTTTTGGCATTTGATTGTACGTCATAATTCCTCTCCCCCGATCAATTTCCGATAATACCGGTCATAAAATCTAACAACTCTATAATCATTGTAGGTTTTCAAAACGATATAAACAATATATAATTTAGATCAAAAGAATCTCAAAATGAGATAGATGGATGTGAGACAAACATGGAGCTGCGCCAACTGCGTTATTTTATGGAGGTGGCTGAAAGAGAACACGTTTCAGAAGCCGCTGATCATTTGCATGTGGCCCAATCAGCAATCAGCAGACAAATTGCCAATCTTGAAGAAGAATTAAATGTGACCTTATTTGAGCGTGAAGGGAGAAATATCAAACTCACGCCAATCGGAAAAGAATTTTTGATTCATGTGAAAACGGCGATGAAAGCCATTGATTATGCGAAAGAACAAATTGATGAGTATCTTGACCCGCATCGCGGAACGGTAAAGATCGGCTTTCCTACAAGCCTCGCCAGCCAGCTTTTGCCGACTGTCATTTCAGCGTTTAAAGAAGAATATCCGCACGTCGAATTTTTGCTGCGCCAAGGCTCCTATAAGTTTCTGATTGAAGCTGTCAGAAACCGCGATATTGATCTGGCCTTATTAGGGCCGGTGCCGACGAATTTCTCTGACATAACGGGAAAAATATTATTTACTGAAAAAATTTACGCGCTTGTTCCATTAAATCATCCGCTTGCTAAACAAAAAACGGTTCATTTAATCGATTTGCGCAACGACCAATTTGTATTGTTCCCGGAAGGATTTGTACTTAGAGAGATGGCAATTGATACTTGCAAACAAGCAGGCTTTGCTCCTCTCGTTTCTACGGAGGGTGAGGATTTGGATGCTATCAAAGGGTTAGTGTCCGCAGGAATGGGCGTTACCCTTCTGCCTGAAAGTACTTTTGCTGAAACAACACCTCGTTTTACTGTGAAAATTCCAATTGAGTTCCCTCAAGTAAAACGGACTGTTGGAATCATTAAACCGAAAAATAGAGAGCTTGCGCCTTCTGCGAATGATTTTTATGAGTTTGTCATTCAATTTTTCTCTAAGCTGGAGCAGTATCAATAAAAAAATGAACCCGAGCTTCTATATAGAAGCTTCGGGTTTTTTTCTGCAAATTAATTTACAGGTAAAGAAAAATCCACATGGCAAACAAATGCTTCTTGATCAATTAGAGCTCTGTTTGTCAGTTCCTTTTTCTTTTCCGGTTCTTGAAGCTGTACAGAAGAGTAATTGACGATTCCAAGGCCGATTTCCGTCCCTTTTGAATCCATCAGCCGAACAACTGAACCGCTTTTGAATTTCCCTTTAATCTTCTGTACACCGTCCAGGTATAAACTCGATTGGCCGTTTGTTATTTTTCGTGAACAATCATCTGATAAAAACATTTCACCTTCCGGACCGGAATTAAAAGCGATCCATTGCTCCTTTTGATTCAACGGAAGCGTTCCTTCTGCTTCAAAATAGGTGCCTTCCGCCTGTTCATGAACGGCGTGGTATAAAATATCGCCGGCATCTGCCTGACCTAGGAAACCTTTAATGCCAGACGCCATTACGATTTTAAACGCATCAAGCTTAGAGCGCATGCCGCCGGTGCCAACGATGCTTCCAGTGTCACCTGCGCATGCTTCGATGTCAGGTGTTATTTCACTCACCCGCTGTATCCTTTTCGCTTCTGGATTTGTGCGCGGATTGCCGTCATATAATCCGTCTATATCTGATAAAATCACAAGCATATCTGCATCAATCAAACCTGCGACTTTTGCCGCGAGCGTATCATTGTCGCCAAACTTGAGCCGATTGACAGTAACTGTGTCATTCTCGTTTATGATCGGGATAATGCCGCGCTCGAGCAGTACATTCATTGTATTCCTGACATTGTTGTATCGATATTCATCAGAAAAATCGCTTCTCGTAATTAAAATTTGGGATGCGACATAGCCGTGTGCCAAGAACAGCTTTGAATAAGCCTCCATCAGCAATCCCTGGCCGATTGAAGCTGATGCTTGTTTTTCTGGAAGCTTCTCGGGCCTTTGGATAAATCCGAGCTTCCGATATCCTGCCGCCACCGCGCCTGAGGAAACCAAAATCACTTCATAACCGGCGTCTTTGAGTTTGACGACCTGGTCGACCAACGCTTCTAATTTTCGAATGCTGATTTCTCCATGAAGGCTTGTTAATGAACTGCTTCCAATCTTCACAACGACTCTTTTCATGCTTGTATCAGGCGTCACTTTATCACTCCTGATAGCGGCGCTGCAGTTTTTTCGATATCTTCGCTGATTTCCTTTGAACGCTTAGCCGCATGCTTTATTGCTTGAGAAATCGCTTCTCCGCCGCCGCTTTTTTTCAAGGCTTGCAGCCCCGCTGCTGTCGTTCCGTTCGGTGACGTGATATTATCTCTTAAGATCTCAGGATGTTCTCCTGTTTCCATGAGCATTTTTGCGGCACCTAAAAGTGTCTGTGCGCCGATGCTTCGAGATAACTGTTTATCGAGGCCCGCTTC
This sequence comes from Bacillus sp. 9.4, assembly GCF_055486415.1. Classification (NCBI taxonomy): domain Bacteria; kingdom Bacillati; phylum Bacillota; class Bacilli; order Caryophanales; family Bacillaceae; genus Bacillus; species Bacillus sp. 9.4. The sequence goes on from NZ_JBVFMU010000001.1 coordinate 20,890, forward strand.
CTCGCCTGTCTTTTCAATGAATTCCATTAAATAATAAAAATACGCGGGGCCGCTGCCTGCAATTCCGGTGAATATATCCATTTGATTTTCTTGGATTGTATAGACTTCGCCCATGCATCCGAGCAATGCTTCGGCCAGCTTCTTCAAGTCTTCCGACACATATTTGCCAAGGGCAATAGCTGTTGCAGAAGCGCCAATCATACTGGAAGTGTTGGGCATCACTCTGACAACAGGCTGTTCATTAAGCAATGATTGTTCAATAAAAGAGGTGGTTATGCCGGCAAGGACCGACAATATTAATTGTTGGGGTTGAATACGTGATTTTAGTGATGACAGAGCGTTTTCGGCGTCTTTTGGCTTCATTGCCAAAATGAGTACATCCATGTCTTCAATACATAGCTGGTTCGGCAAGGCGCCTTTGATTCCATATTGAAGTTCAAGTTCAGTTAATCGCTCTGTATTGCTGCGGTTTGTAACGCAGATGTTTTGTTTCGGGATTTTGTTGGCACGAACGATACCTGATATCATTCCTTCCGCCATAGATCCTGCTCCTATAAAGGCTACTTTCTTTTGATCAAAGATCGGTAACATCTCCTTTGTTCGCTTTTTTGTTCGCATTTTCACACGTTTAAAATGTTACCACGTGAGGAAATGATGTCAAGTTTGAAGGCCATTATTGATTTGTATTGTTTCTTTTCGACAAATATGTATAATGAAAAGCAGAAAACACCCGGTTCATACTGCTGCGCCGGGTGTTTGTTTCTATTAAAAGTTATCTGAGAGAGCTTTTTCAATCAGTTTTTTACAGCGATCCAGCTCTACCTTCAGCTGTTTTTTATATAGCTTGGCAGCTTCGTAATCTTTAAATTGATAGAGGACGACTTCCTGGAGCTTAGCCCCTTCTTTTTTTACTTTAATTTGTTTTAATATCCCGTCATCAAGAAGCTCATGCAAAGACCGGTATACTTCTGTATGATTTGGTTTAAAACCAATCTCTTTAAATTCAGACCGAAGTACTTCAAGCAGCTTTAACCCATAGAGTCTCTCTTGCTCTGTCATCGTTATCATATAAAGCTTCAAAAATGCGCGCTGTTTCACTAAAAAGCCTGTAGAACTCCTTTTTTCTTCTTTCATCATATGCACTCCTTCTTCTGTCACTGACAACACTATGTACTAAATATTCAATTTTCTTTTATTGTTTTCCTTCTTTATATTAAATACTGATAGTCCAGTCATTTCATGTTTACTGATTATAGGTGTAGCGGAGAAAGTAAATTCTTACTGAACATTTGGTACATAGTTTTCTTAGTTCTATTATAGCCTGCATTCACTGCTATCTTCAATTTAAACGATTGTCAGGTTTACATATCGCATTTTACCGGTACGGATTTCATTCAAATAAAAAAACCTGTCGAAAGACAGGTTTTCATTTTTAAGGATTTGTTGACCATAATCCCGCTGTTTTGATGAAAATACGAGGATCTAATTTCAATTGTGCCACCATGTACTCAGCAAGATCCTCAGGCTGCATAACTTTTTCAGGATTACCGTCTGTTAAGTTCAATTCGATAGACATATCACTAGCGACAGTGCTCGGCGTTAACGCGCTGACTCTGATATTATGTTTTCTCACTTCTTGCATAAGAGACTCTGTTAACCCGAGAACGGCAAATTTAGAAGCGCTGTAAGCACTTGTTACAGCTGCTCCTCTTTGGCCCGCTGTAGATGAAATATTAATGATGTCTCCGGCTTTGCGTTCGATCATTTCCGGAAGCACCGCGCGCGTGACATGGTACACACCCATTAGGTTGACTTGAATAATATTTTCCCACTCATCGGCTGACAGATCTAAGAAACCGCCAAATTTGCTGATGCCGGCGTTATTAATGAGGATATCGATATCACCAAGCTGTTCCTTCACTTGAGCTACAGCTTGATTAACCTGATCGGCATCTTTTACATCTGCAGCAGCAAATGCATCTTTTACACCAAGCGCTTTGACTTCTTCAGCCACTTTTTCTACATTAGCGGAAGTCCGGCCAATTAACCCGATATTCACGCCTTCTTTGGCAAGCGCCAGAGCAGTAGCGCGGCCAATTCCTCTGCCTCCGCCTGTGATTAGTGCAGTTTTATGTTGTAAACTTTGCAATTGAAGCACCCTTTCTTTGTTTACATATGTACGATATCACATTATAAGTACAATACATCCAATACGCAAATCAAACGAACTGTGTAAATATCATTTCTTCTGATTAAAAAAACGGATACAGGGTAATGACATAAGAAAAGGAGTGAACATATGATTATTGTTTATATCAGTCTTGCAGTATTAGCAGTTTCTATTATCTTCTTAGGAGTTACCGTGATTCAAAACAAGAAAAAAATGGACCCTGCACTAAAGGAGCTTTCCTCTGTTACGCAGGCTATGCAAAAACAAATCGAAGGATTAAAAACAGAAACAGAGCTGCTGACGCAAAAACAAAAGAAGATTCAGCAGGATGTCCAAATGAAAAAATCCGCGTTTCAGCAGACCGCAGCTGAAGTGAAAGAAGTTCCTAAAGCCGTTAAAGAGGTGTGGCAGGCTGGCCATTTAAATAGCAGGTCATGATGAATGATATCCCGTTGTTTCGATCAGAATGGACAATGGGATATCATTTTTTGAGGAGGCTTTCGCATGATTGTAAACCGCAGCTGCTTAAAGGAGTTCGCAGAAAAACTACATTCTCTTCCCTCTTCACTTACAAAGTCGGATTTACTTATTTCTCCATTTCATCTTCATCAAGAAAATGAACTTGACATCTACTATTCACCTCATAATGAATATATCAATCGGACTGCTACGATTGTGATTGCCGGGATCACGCCGGGTTTTTCCCAGATGAAAACAGCGTACGAAACAGCAGTCGAAAGTCTGCGGCAAGGCCGCACTCTTGAGCAAATGGCGGTAGATACAAAAATAGCAGCGGGTTTCTCCGGGTCGATGAGACATAACCTTATCACCATGCTGGATTTATGCGGGCTGCCGCAAGCTTTCGGCATTCAAAGCGCCGCAAAGCTTTTTGGAGAATTACGGCATATGCTCCATACAACTTCCGTTATTAAATATCCTGTCTTTATCCAGCAAAAAAACTATACCGGATACAAACCGGCTATCACTCATTCTCCTATCCTAAGCACTTATGCTTTTGGACACTTCCCTGCGGAGCTTAACCATGTGACGGGACCAGCTCTTCTCATTCCGTTAGGAAAAGCGGCCGAAACAGTATGTGAAACATTGATCAGACAGCACAGCCTCCAGAATTTGATTTGCCTTAACGGCTTTCCCCATCCATCAGGCGCGAACGGCCATCGTTTGAAACAATTCAGCAAAAACAAAGAGCAACTAGAAACACAAATTCGTTCCTTTGCTGCATTGGTTGATTTCGCTATAGAAAAGAGGAAATAAAAGGGATATGATAAACAAAAACACAAACGTGGGGAGTGGTTGAATGTTTCCTATATTAGAAACGGATCGGCTTATACTTAGGCAAATCACAGATCAGGATGCGGAAGCCATTTTTGCTTGTTTCTCAAACGATGAGGTGACACGCTATTATGGGCTTGAAAACATGGAATCTATAGAACAGGCCATTTCAATGATTCAAACGTTTGCTGCCCTCTACAAGAAAAACGCGGTATACGGTGGGGAATTGAAAGACGGGACACTAAAGAACTGATCGGAACAATTGGCTTTCACGCTCTGGCCCAAAAGCATAGGCGCGCGGAAATCGGTTATGAAATCATCCCGGAGCATTGGCGAAACGGATTTGCATCAGAAGTCATTTCAAAGGTCGTATCTTACGGATTTTCTGCCCTTGGACTGACGCGTATTGGCGCAGTTGTATTTACCGCTAATGAAGCATCAAATCGTCTGCTTCTAAAAATGGGTTTTCAAAAAGAAGGCGTTTTAAGACAGTACATGTATCAAAATGGTACTCCATACGATACAAATGTGTATTCTATTGTAAAACCAAGAGAATGACGTCATTCTCTTGGTCTGTGCGCACATCCCTTTTCCTTTAAAAAGATAAAAAACGCCCTCAAACAGGGCGCTTTCTACTTAAGATGCATATTGAGGAGATGATTCCTCCTTAACTGCTTTTTCCTCAGGTATATGAATACATTTCGTCAAGACCGCACTTGCAAGGTAAAGGACCGCAAAGATCCAGACGACGCCTTGCGCGCCGACGAGACCGATGAACAGCCAAGCGAGTGCAGGGCCGACAAACGCTGATAAACCTGCAGCCAAATTCAATACAGACATGGCTGCCCCTTTATCTTTTCCTGCCACCGTCGGCACAATTGCACCAATCGGCACATAGCCTGCCAGCAAACCGCCCCAAATAAAGCCGATCACGCTGACAACCGCTAAGCTTCCGCCGGAGAAAACAGGTGCGTAGTATAATAAGAGGGTGAAAATGCCGCAGCCGACTCCACCGAACCAAATAACAGTATTTTTCCAGCCGAATTTATCGCCGACAATACCAAAGATAAGGTTAAACACAATGTTCCCCAGAAAAATCGTTCCCCAAATTTGCAGCCACACATTGGTTGAAATTCCATGCTGGGCCATGTGCATCGGCAAAAAGACTGGAAAACCATATGTACCAATGCTGTTGATGATTCTGATGATTCCGCCTGTAAGCACGCGCGGATTTGTAAATAAAATCGTAACCCCTTTTAAAAGCTCCTCGGCTGTTTCTGATCTTTTTCTTTTCTTCTTTTCAAAACGGTCTTTATTGATAAACAATGCAAAGAATGCACCGAGACATACCCAGAAAATAGAGCTCCAAAGCGTATTCAAATAACCGAACGCTTTGATCGCGTAGCTTGAGTACCAAGCGCCGAACACAAACATGCCGAGGCAATATGCTATCCAAAACCAGCCGACAGCAGTGCTCAGTTTGCTTTGCGGTGTTCTGTAAATGACCCATGTCAAGAAAGAATAAGCAAAAAGCGGGTAACCTAACCCTTTTACGAAGTAAGTCACATACATCACTGGCAGGTTCAGCTGTTCAAATCCAAATACGATAAAAGCAGCTGTACCGATCACATAAAACAACAGCCCCATAAACATCGTTCGTTTTGCGCCAAATGCTTCGAGACATACACCCGAAAACCAGGAAGCTATGGCAAGCGCAATTCCGTATATACTAAAAATAGAAGCGGACTGCTGAACGGTGAGCCCGTTTTCGATCAAAAAAGGACTGAGCCAGCCTTGTTCAAGGCCATCTCCCATCATAAACAAAACAACCCCTAAAAATCCCCAGGCAAGCCGCTTCGGTATTCCTATTTTATCCAACATGTCTGTCTCCTCCTTAGATGCTCATATCAATCAATTACCGTATTACCTTATTAAAGTTGAAAATTAAATGATTCCTCAAAACAGCAGAAATGCCGCCTTAAATTAATACTTTGCTTTCTGAACCTGAAAAAAAGCGCTGTGTTTGCTTCCATTTCTCATATAAAGCCAATTCTGTCTGACAGTCCTTCGGTTCAATCACCTGGACATTTGCTGACATCTCCTCCGTTAATTGAAAGGTTTCATTGCAAATGACTGCAGCACCAACGACAGATGCCTGATGATATCCCTCTTGGACATAGACCTTTTTTTGAAGAAGATCCGCGATATATTGAGTGAGCACTTTGCTTTGGAATCCCCCTCCGCACACCCAAACATAGTCACGTTCAAACGGAGTAACCTCTGTTAAAATGTCAAAGTTCCATTTGATTGAAAATGCGATTTCTTCTAGCGCTGCACGTACAAAATGTGCCCTCTTTAAATGTGCTGACAGCGGGGCATCAAAAAGAAAACCGCCTCTCGTTAATGCATTCTTTTCAGCCGATAAATAAGAGCCGAGAGCCGCTACACATGCATGGTCTTCTTTTGCAAGTGCAGAAATCTCCTCCTCCATTACTTCGTACGTTTCATTCGGATAAAAAATCTGTTTTAATTTTTGATAATTCAAGCCGGTAATTCCCGGATTCGTTTCCACAAGCCAATGCCCTTGATCTGTATGACAGTTCAGCCAGGCTTTATGTTTTGTGTCGCCATGATCCGCACTAATTTTGGTTATTGGCGTTGTTGTCCCTGATACAATGACAATGTCCTCAAGTCCAGCTTCGGTGCTTTTGACAGCCAGCTGTGTATCCCCGCCCCCTGCTATAACCTTAGCATTTATTGAAAGGCCTAATTCGGATGCATATTCATTTGCTACCGTTCCAATTGCTGTTCCCGCTCTTACAAGAGGCGGAAGGATAGATGGAGAAAAGCCGAAAATGTCGCACATCTCTTCTGACCAAGTGTTTTGCTTCACATCAAATAGCAGGGTTTCTGTTGCCTGTGATGGTTCATATGTTAATATTCCGCTCAGTTGGTACGTCACCCAATCACTGATGCTTGTAAAGCTTGCAGTCTTTTCCCATAAAGAGGGCTGGCGCTGTTTTAATCCATAAAGCTTGAGCGCAGAAAAAAGTGCGGTTGGCAGGCGGCCTGTGCGGCTGTATATCTCTTCCCGATCGGGAATGCTCGCCTCCCACTCTCGGCCGCGATTATCGATGTTCGGCAGCCCGAGAAAAGGATTGCCGTTTTGATCAATCAAAACAATCCCCTGTCTTTGGCTCGTCGATGTCAAACCAATGATGTCAATATCACGCGAACGGGATAGCGCACGTTTTGCCAAATCCATCACCTGCTTCCACAGCACCTGAGGAGAAAAATAACGGCTGTCCGGGTAAAGCGTCTCTGTGGAATACACGATGTCCTCCCGTTCAACTGTTAGAACACTGCCAGTTACACTCACGACCGCTACCCTCGCATTGCCTGTGCCAATATCAAAAACGAGATAGCCTTTTTGTTTTTTCATTCTCTTAGCCTCCTTTCTTATACCCCTGTTTTCAGTTCGTCCTTGTTATACATTGTCGGAATATTAAGAGTTTTTTTACCCTTCCACTTTTTGAGGGCTTTATTCAGTATCGTCACGTGATGATCCTCCACTTCAAATGTTGCTCCAGCGAGATGCGGTGTTGCCAGAACATTAGGCAATGAAATCAATTCATAATCTGATTTCTCTGGAGGTTCATGATAAAAAACGTCTAATATCGCACCTCTGATTTTATGTTCTTTTAATACAGATAAAAGATCTTCACGGTTTACAACAACTGCTCTTGAAGTATTGACGAAAATCGCACTCTGTTTCATCAGATCAAAATACTTCCGATCAATAAGTCCAAGTGTTTCCTCAGTACGAGGCAGATGTACAGAAACGATATCACTGTCTGAAAACACCGTTTTAAGAGATACTTTTTCATACAACGGATGATCGTCTTGAATGTATGGATCGTAATACTTTATTTTACAGTCAAACGCAGTCAGCAGTTTTGCAATCCTTTGGCCAACCGCCCCGAACCCAATCATGCCAACCGTTTTTCCTGATAATTCATTTCCTTTAAATTTGACATAAGCCTGTAAGTAATCCCTGTCCCACTTTCCATCCTTCAGCCATTGATTCGAGACGCTGGTATGGCGGAGAAAGGTAATCACATTTCCAATAAACATTTCAGCAACGGCTTGTGCATTCCGCCCTGGTGTATAAAAAACAGGTATGCCTCTTTTTGAGGCAGCTGCCACATCCACATTGGAGGGCATTCCCCTGCAAACACCGACAAATGAAAGTTCGGGAACAGAAGCAAATACGCTGCCTGTTACCTGATCAAGCTCAGTAATCAAGCCTGTCGCATTTGTTGCTTTTAGCAACTGAATGAGTTCATCTTCCCGATATGCCCGGCCTTGTTCCTTCCAAGATTGATAAGCAACTGAGCCAAACAAGTTTTCAAGCTCTTTTCGTCCTTCTTCGTTGTACGGTGCTGTAACCAAAACCGTCATGGTGCAAAACATCCTTTTCATCGTATTTTTCATAAAAAAAATCTCTTTCCGAAGATGGAAAGAGATTCATATATAGGCGCGCTCTGTTACAGGCAGACGCCGGTATAAACCTTGCTTTCCTATCTTTCAAGCTGACGCTTGCTGGAATTGGCACAATAATGTTGCCGAGGTTTCATAGGGCCAGTCCCTCCACCTCTCTGGATAGAAAATGTTGAGTATGTAATTTTCAGAATAAAGAATACATTTATCATAAAGAAGTCTCAGATTGATGTCAATCTCTTTTTTCAGAATTGACGTTATGATCCGAAATGTTATAATTCTTACAAAATATCTAACTAGAGAGAGGAACTGGGCCATGAAATCTTTTGCCACACAACAAAACGGCATTTTCAAATCCGTTTGCTCGCTGGACTGCCCGGATCAGTGCGGATTGTTAATACATAAAAAAGACGGGAAAATCGTAAAAGTGCAAGGAGACCCTGATCATCCTGTCACAGCCGGAAACATATGCAACAAAGTCCGGAATATGACGGAGCGCATATATGATAAAAAGCGGCTTACTACACCGCTCAAACGAACAGGTGCGAAAGGCCAAGCGATATTTGAACCGATTTCTTGGGAAGAGGCAATCGATACGATCACCTCCCGCTGGAAACAGCTGATTGATGAAGAGGGAGCTGAAAGCATACTTCCTTACAGCTTTTACGGAAATATGGGGAAATTGACAGCTGAAGGAATGGACCGCCGCTTTTTTTACCGCATGGGGTCAAGCCAGCTTGAACGGACGATTTGCAGCAAAGCGGGATCTGAAGGCTATAAATATACAATGGGCATAAGCGCGGGAATCGATCCTGAGGAAACCATTCATACAAAACTATTTATTTTTTGGGGAATCAACGCGGTCAGCACAAATATGCACCAAATTACGATCGCCCAAAAAGCGCGAAAACAAGGTGCCAAAATTGTCGTGATCGATGTGCATAAAAATCAAACAGGACGTCTCGCAGATTGGTTTATTCCAATAAAGCCGGGAACCGACAGTGCACTTGCTCTTGGCATCATGCACATTTTATTTAAAGAAAATATGCATGATGAAGCATTTCTGTCCGAGTACACGGTTGGCTATGAAGACCTCCGTGAACACGTGAAACAATATGATCCTAAAAAGGTATCGACGATCACCGGTGTCAGTACCGAAGATATTTACCGACTGGCAAAAATGTACGGGGAAACCTCCCCTTCTTTTATCAGAATCGGAAACGGACCCCAGCATCACGATAACGGCGGGATGATTGTAAGGACGATTGCCTGTCTTCCGGCGATCACCGGCCAATGGCTGCACACAGGGGGCGGCGCAATTAAGCATAACAGCGGAATTTTAGAATATAACACAAATGCCTTGCAACGGCCCGACTTATTGAAAGGGCGCACCCCGAGGTCATTTAATATGAATCAGCTTGGCAAGGTGCTTTTGGAAACAGACCCGCCTATTCGCTCTCTATTTATTTACGGAACGAACCCTGCCGTCGTCGCGCCCGAAGCAAACAAAGTCAGACAGGGCTTGCTGCGGGAAGACTTGTTTACTGTGGTTCATGATTTGTTTTTAACGGAAACGGCTGCATATGCGGACATTGTACTGCCTGCAACATCCGCTTTTGAAAATACTGATTTTTACACCTCCTACTGGCACCATTACATTCAGCTTCAGCAGCCGGTGATTGAGAGATATGGGGAAAGCAAGTCTAACACTGAGGTTTTCCGATTACTGGCTGAAGCCATGGGATTCACAGATCAGGAGCTTAAAGATTCAGATGAAGAATTAATCCGCCAGGCGCTTGACCATCCAGATAATCCGCATTTGGCAGAGATTGATTACGATGCACTTGCTAAGCATTCATTTATGAAAGCGAAACGCGAAAAGCCGCTGTTTCCGGGCGAACTTCCAACGCCAAGCGGAAAAATAGAATTATATTCAGAAAAAATGAAACAAGACGGCTTCCCTGCTTTACCGACATATACACCTCTTGTAACCGATAATGAACATCCTTTTATGTATGTTCCGGGGCCAAACCATAATTTCTTAAACTCAACATTTTCCAATAATGAAAAACACATCAAGCTTGAAAAGACGCCAAAGCTCTTTATCAACACAAAAGATGCTGAAGAACACGGAATCGTTGATGGGGCACCTGTACGAATTTGGAACAGCCGGGGAGAATGCCAGCTGACCGCTGCAGTTGGAGAACAAGTGCTGCCAGGTGTCGTTGTCAGCCAAGGATTATGGGCGGATGAACAAGGAAAAAAACAGCTTGTAAACGCGCTAACCCCAGACCGATTGTCCGATATGGGCGGCGGCGCCACCTTTTTTTCAGGCCGTGTACAGATTGAAAAGGTTTGAAAAATAATGAAACCCGGAGTATGCCAAGCCCGTATAACATAACATTGACATAATGGAGGCATACACATGGACGTTTTTTTAGGAATTGGTATTGCTTTGGCAGGATATTTTATCGGTGAAGGCTTAAAGCAGATGAACCATACAAAAGGTAGTGAACAAAATGATATCTTGCTTATAAAAGAACGGGATATTTACTTTTACATCGGACTTTTTTTAGGAATAACAACGACTGAAGCAAAACAGTTAGCTGGAGACATGGCAGACCTGCCTTACATTGAAATAAACGGAAAAAAATATGTACAGAAACATATGTTAAAAGAATGGACATTCACATTAGTTGAAAAACATCAGGGTGAATAAAACAAATCTGAGGAGAGCGAGATTCATTGTCACGCTCTCCTCTGTTTAGCTGTATGGATTGACCGCCACCAAAACTTTGTTCTATAAGCGCTGATAAAACGATAAACCACCATCTATGTTCTTTCCTCAAACAACTCAAGATGCCCGTTCCACAACAATAGTTTTTATATTCCGATGACGTGATGATCTTGATGAACGTATGTATCGTAAAACACTTAGAAAACCTATTCGGTTCGAATGTGCGCTCTCATTATGCCCCCATACTGCGCCTTTATCCGCGGAGGATTTTTTAAAAAAAATATGAAACCTAAAGCTTTTAGATCCTGAATTTTTATTGAACCTCCATATTTCTCCGATTGGTAAAAATTAGCCTATACGCCGGAAGCTGTTCGTTTATAAAGGATCAGAGAATCCCATAACCAGTAAATCACTGCAGCCGCAATACTTAACATATAATAAAAATACGATTGCAATGTCCATGCTATTGACGCAGGTTCATTGATAACAAAAAACAGGAAAGCTGCGATAAAAGCAACCACACTGTAAATCAATAGGTACATGACATTGAATGTTCTCGCTTTTTTCTGCAACTTCATTTGGAGCGGAACAGCAAAAAGGCCATACACCACAAAACCGTATAATAAAGCAATTGCTGCCGTAAACAATGCAATTATCATATCGCCATACATAACGAAAGAATAAAACCCTAAAAACAAACCAAATGTAAGGCTGGATAGCCCTAATGTCATTAAATAATATGATGCGATTTTTTTCATTTTTTCACCCCCCCTTGTTTGATTTATTCACAGTGCTGTTAGTATAAATTCACAACCTTTGTATTTCTTTTATCGAGTTGTCTTCCCCAACGTGCTATACGCAATGCGCTAATAAAAGGTTTCAAAAATGACGTTCTTTTATTAGATAATACGCTGGCATGAAAACGCCTCTCCTGATTGGCGAAAGCGCGAATGAAAAAAGTGAATGAATACCTGATCAACAGACAAAATAAGAAGAGTTGATATTCAACACTTTTCGTAAAGGAGTGAAACCAATGAGTAAAAAGGGAATTCAAAATTCAAGTATTGAACAAATGAGAAATGACCATGAGACTGAAACAGCTTTTAAAGCAGATGATCCTAAAAAACATGGTTCTGAGCCTAAAAGAACGAAATAAAACGAAATAAGTTCTTACCCCCACTAAAATATCAATAATCTGGAGGAAGTAAAGTGACTCAAAAAAACGGTGCAGACAGACCTGATGATTATAAAAGATTTTCTTCATTAGACAAGGAATATGATTTTCAGCAATCTATAAGCAGCAATACTAAGACAGAAAGTGTAAACACTGAAACACAAACTCATAACAAAGAAAACAAAAATGACACAACAGATGTTGCCGGGAAATACTTTGAGCCCTCAGATTATAAAGGAAGCACGCAATTAGAAAAAGGATTAGCTGAAACTCATGAACAGGTCAGCGATGACTATTTTGAAGGGACGATCGATCAAAATTTGGACTAGCCATACAAACGGAGCTAACTTAAAAGGTCAGTTAGCTCTGTTTTTAGAAACAACCACAGTAAAAGAGCCAACCCCCACCGAATAGGATGGGGGTTGCACGTAAGTAGCCTGTTTAATATTTAAAACGATTAATGACTTTTTGAAGTTCTTCTGCCAACTGAGATAGAGATTCTGCGGCATAGGAGATTTCCCCCATTGAATGAAGCTGTTCCTGTGATGAATTTGCAACCGCTTCTGTATTAGCAGACGTTTCTTTTGTTCCAGCGGCCAATGTATCAACTGTGTGCTGAATCACTTCAACGCCTGATGTAAGCTGTTGAGTTGCCGCTGCGACTTCTTGTATTTGAGAAGTGACCTGTTCCACAAGGTTCAGTATTTCATTGAAATTTCCTGTTGCCTCTTGAGAAAGAACAATACCTGAGCTCACATTTTCTTGAACAACCTTAATATTGTTTACCGTTTCTATCGATTCATTTTGGATGGTCGCTACCACCGATTGGATGTGGTTTGCAGATTTATTTGTTTCATCCGCCAACTTCCGAACTTCTTCTGCCACCACAGCAAATCCTTTTCCTTGCTCTCCGGCTCTGGCCGCCTCGATCGCTGCGTTTAGGGCCAGCAAATTGGTCTGCTCTGAAATCGTCGTGATAAGCGAGGAAATATCACTGATTTCTGCTGTGCTCGCTACCAATGCCTGTAATCCATTGCCGGCTGAATCTACAGATTTATCAATGAATTTCATCTGATCTAACATCTTGTTGACGGACTTAGAGCCTATTTCAGCCTTGTCTCTCATCGAAGAAGAAAGATCCGCTATGTTCCCTGTATTTGAAGCAACAGATGATATACTGTCTAATAATTCAGTAATGGATTCCGCACTCTTTTCTGTCATTGAGCTTTGTTTCACATTGCTTTCGGCAGCCATCTGCATGGCTCGGGAAATATGTTCAGATGTTGATTTCGATTCTTCCGCGCTTGCCGATAATTCTTCGGAGGAAGCGGCGACTTGTTCAGATGAACTGCTGATTTGCTTCACAATTTGAGATAATGAATGAGTAAAAGAATTAAACGATTGGGCAAGCTGGCCAAATTCATCTTTATTTTTCACTATGACTTTTTTGGTTAAATCAGCCTCGCCATGAGCAATTTCCTCTAGCTGCTTATTTATGCTTCTTAGTGGCACCATAATGGACTTTAACAGCATTATGCTTAGAACAATGCCTAATATTACTGATATCCCTGTGACAATGATAATGAGCGATTGACTCATTTTACCATTGCCCTGTATTTCATCCTTTAGATCCTCTACCTCTTGATCCAGGCGATCAGACAGCTTATTGACAGCCGGATCTACGACTTCTTTTCTTAATGTTCTTTCTTCTCCAAAATGGATGGTTTCTGCTTTTTTAGGATTTGAAGAGTAGGCTGTTACTACCTGCTGATTCAAAGCTCTATACTGAGTAAAACTTGTCTTAATGTCTTCGATATTGGATTGATACTTCTCTTCATCAATCAAGTCATTAACCCGGTCAAGGCTCTTTAAGACATCGTCTGCTTTTTCCTTCATACCCTCGTCGTATTCTTTGTCTCCGGTAATCAAGAAGCCTCTTTCATCATTTGATAACCCGGTCAATTCATATTGGATGTGTTTTATCTCTTTTTGGAATTCCATTTTGTCTTTAAGTTCTTCATTCTTTTTCACAGTAGAAGAAATCATAAATACTGAGGAGCCTCCAATTCCAATAATTGAAACAACTAATATTGATATAATCCCCAGCAATTTTGTTTTCACTTTCATGTGTCGTTTTCCCTTTCCGCACAATGTAATGGCTGAAATAAAATATGTTCAAGCGCGTTTAAATCCAATTCGCTTACGCCCATGTCCATAATATCGACACGTGTTATCAAGTTTTATAGTGCCATTTTCATATGAATAAGCAAATTCTTTACGGCTCTGAATCTTCAAAAAGGCTTCAAGAAAAATTGGCTGTCTTTTGTTGTATAAGCTTCTTATTTTCTATTAGGCATACAAAAAAGGCTTTTCCCACCTCAAATTGGCTGAACCGGCTGTTTTCTCGAAAATATAATACAATACGCAGCATAATATGAAGGAGCGAAACTTAAATGGGGATCATCAATGGTAAAGAATTCATTGACCGATTGAATAAACTAGAAAACGAAATATGGTATGATGGCGAAAAAATAAAGGGTAACATTTCTGAGCATCCTGCATTTAAAGGAATAATCAAAACAAAAAGCTCACTTTATGAATTGCAAACAAAGGATGAGTTAATACATGAAATGACTTATTGCCTTCCTGGAGATCATAATCGAATCGGCCTTTCCTATCTCCAGCCTAAAACCAAAAATGATTTAAAAAAAAGAAGGAACATGATTGAACATTGGGCTAGACATACTCACGGAATGATGGGGAGAAGTCCGGATTACATGAATACGGTTATGATGAGCTTTGCTTCGTCAGCGGAGCTTCTCAAAGATAAAGAGAATTGCTTTCCTGAACATATACTAGATATGTATGAACAAGCTGCTAAGCATGACCTTTCCTTTACCCATACATTCATTACTCCGCAAGTGAACCGGTCACAGTCTTATTTTGGGCTAAGTGAAAAACCGATATCTGCTAAAGTCATTGATAGAACCGAAAAAGGTTTAATGATTCATGGCGCACGTCTGCTTGCCACACAAGGCGGATTGACCGATGAAATCTTGGTTTTTTCAGCGCCTAAATATTTCTTTGAAACAGATGAAGCTTATGCTTTTTCAATCCCTTCTAATACAAAAGGCGTAAAATTCATCACAAGAGAATCATTTGTATTAAGCGACTCTTCCTTTAATCATCCCTTAAGCTCAAGGTATGAAGAAATGGATTCAATTGTGGTTTTTGATCATGTGTTAGTGCCGTGGAATCGTGTGTTTTTTTACGATAATGTGGAAGCAGCTAAAGATTTTATGACAAAAAGCTCCTTTCATGCCTTTACCTTTCACCAGGTTGTCATTAGGCAAATGATAAAAATTGAATTTCTATTAGGTGTTGCACAGCTTCTTGTCGACACCATTAATGTTTCCGAATATCAGCACATCCAAGAAAAGCTCTCAGAAATCATTGTGGGATTGGAAACAATCAAAGCGCTCATTGACAAATCAGAAAATGATGCTCAGTTAGATGAATTCGGCTATATGCGCCCCTGTTTAATTCCTCTTCAAGTCATCAGTACGATCATTCCTAAGCTATATCCTCGATTTACTGAAATCATACAATTAATTGGAGCTAGCGGAATGGTGACACTGCCTACCGAAAATGCATTTGACTCAGAGATACGGGAAGATCTTGACCAATATCTTCAAGCAACCAATACAAATGCTGAAGAACGTGTGAAAATTTTCCGTTTGGCATGGGATTTAACAATGAGTTCATTCGGAACTAGACAAACTCACTACGAAAGATATTTTTTCGGAGATCCTATTCGGATTTCAAGCAGGCTGTATACCAGTTATCCAAAGCAGGAGCAGTTGAACATGATTAAAACATTTTTACATGCAGATGCAGAACAATGAAAAAACAGCGGGAAAAGATCCGCTGTTTCGTATTTTTTATTCAGGAAACTGAACATGGCCCGGTACAGTATAGGCTTTGGACGTTCCGCTTTCAGGCAGCTTTGGAATGGTGTCTTTCACAACTTTTCCGCGGATGTCAGTCATTCTGACTTTGAGAGAGCCTGTCCCTAAATTCGTACTCACAAAATGGTTATAGTCCATTTTCTCCATGTTGATCCACTTACCATCCTTTTCATATTCCATTTTCATAACAGGATACTTGTGATTTCTGACTTGGATTGCTGCCCACCACCTGCTGCTGCCTTCTTTGATCCGGTACGTGAAATTGCCGGTGATTGGGGCTTTGACAACACGCCATTTAATATTGATTTTTCCGTCTTTCATATTGCCGATTTTACGGAAGGCATTAGGTGACAGATCAAGAGCTCCCCGAGCGCCTTCGGGATAAAGATCAGTAACATATACGGTTGTTTTCCCTTTTGGCCCTTCAACTTCCAAATAAGAGCCGGCAAGTGCTGCTTTTACTCCTCCGTAATTGAGATCCGCCGGATTTATTGCAGTAATCTCCATATCGGAAGGAATGGGATCCAGCAGGAAAGCTCCTCCTGAATAACCTGACCCTGTATACGTTGCATAACCTTCATGCAGGTCGTCATATGCTGCCGAAGCTTGCGGGGAAAAACAGAAGATCGTCAACAAAACCATACCAACAAATGCACTCATGATCTTTTTCATATTTGGTCCTCCTCAAACCAGACTTCAAATGAGAATCATTATCATTATAAGACTCAATCCATCTGGTTTGAAAGAGGAAATAGATTCATAGATGCTTTTAAGGCAAATTCACTATCATTCATATATCAAATGTAGGTACTTATGAAAAAGCCAATACAAATGAACGAATGTGCACTTCAGCCGAATGTCTTATTTTGCCCTCTCAAAATTCGCATAACAATAACGAAATGAGACAGGCTGTTGTGATAACAGCTATACAGGAAAAGCTATTTTTCCCCGCTCAGTTTCAACTTAGCTGTCATCATGATGCCAAATATCAGCACAATCGGAACCCAAATAATGAAGTGATAAAAATCAGGCTCAGCCAGAGCAACAATAATAGCCCCCACACAATACAAAATAATAGCCAGTGCTCTTAACACAGTATCTCTTAAGAAAGTCTTCTTCTGCATCTTAAAAAACAATCGGCCGGATATATCCTCTAAAAGAGAAGCCAAAGTGCCGGTCAACACAGTTGAAGAAATACCTGCGATCCCCAGTTTTTTTGCTGCTGTAGTTTGAATCCCCATAGAAATGCTCATGAGTATAATTAGAATGTGCACAGGAACAAAAGCCCGGTAAAAAGAAAGACAAGCAAAGACAAACAAAATGAATGCTTCAAGTGCGAGGGCTTTTGTCACAGCAGAAGGCCAAAGGGTATTTTCCGCCTTTCCGACCATCAATGTGGCAATGATCACGCCGCATATAAATCCGATTAGTGCAGTCAAGGAATTAAAAACAGTGACCTGAATGGATTTGCCGATAGCTAACCCCAATAATACAATGTTTCCAGTCATATTAGCTGTGAACACATGTCCCAGGCTTAAATACCCGATTACATCCACGATTCCAGCTGTTAAACATAAAAGTGATAGCAAGGTGTTTCGATAAGCTGCTGCAGTCAACGGTGTATCAATCCTTTCTTCTATTTTAATTGTTAGTATGTCTTTTGGCGCAATCTGTATTTTTTAAGTAACCCAACATTAATTAGGAAGATAGAACCTATCATTCCTTTCCATTAACTGTAATAATAATCCCCGCAAGGAAATTATTAAAATTGAAAGGAAGCATATTGTGATGAAACGACTTTGTTTATGGTTCACCGTCTTTAGTTTGTTTTTGGTTCTCTTGCCTGGAAAAGCATTAGGTGCAGCCGATTTTCCGAACACCTCAACAAATGGCCTTTTAGGTTTTGCCGGAAATGCCAAAAATGAAAAAGGCATTTCTAAAACGGGCACAACGGGTGGAAAAAACGGGCAGATTGTTTACATTCAAAGCGTAAATGATTTAAAAACCCACCTAGGAGGATCCACTCCGAAAATTTTAGTGCTTCAAAATGATCTTTCCGCATCTGCGAAAACAACAGTTACCATTGGCTCAAATAAAACACTCGTGGGCTCTTACGCGAAAAAAACGCTGAAAAATATTTATTTAACAACTTCATCAGCTTCTGGAAATGTCATTTTTCAAAATTTAACGTTTGAACACAGTCCGCAGATTAACGGAAATAATGATATCCAGCTTTATTTAGATTCCGGTATGAACTATTGGATTGATCACGTCACATTCTCAGGTCATAGCTATAGTGCAAGCGGAATTGATTTGGACAAACTCCTGTATATCGGAAAATCCGCAGATTATATCACGATCAGCAACTCAAAATTTGCGAATCATAAATACGGTTTGATTTTAGGATACCCGGATGATTCTCAGCATCAATATGACGGCTACCCTCACATGACAATCGCCAATAATTATTTTGAGAACTTGTATGTTAGAGGCCCAGGTCTGATGAGATATGGTTACTTTCATGTTAAAAACAATTACAGCAACAATTTTAACCAGGCGATTACAATTGCTACAAAAGCAAAAATATATTCCGAATATAATTACTTTGGGAAAGGCAGTGAAAAAGGCGGCATCCTTGACGACAAGGGCACTGGTTATTTCAAAGACATAGGCAGCTATCCATCACTCAATAAGCAAACCTCTCCGCTGACTTCTTGGAATCCCGTGTCAAACTATAGCTATCGTGTCCAAACGCCGGAATATACAAAAGAATTTGTCACGAAATATGCCGGATCACAAAGTACAACTCTGGTATTTGGCTACTGATATAAAAGAGGCCCTGCGTTAAAAACGCTGTGCCTCTTTTTATACTTATAGGCTATTTTTAAGCGATCCTTGTAACTCCATCAAGATCCAGCGTCGGTCCAACCAAAAAGCATATGTTTTTTTCCACAATAACTTCTTAAATGGCTTTCTTATTATACCAGTTTATCGCAAGTGAAAAGAAATCATTGTTCTGAACCTGTATTAAATGAACGTTCGTCCCACAAACTATTCAAAAACCCCTAAAAAGGATGATGGATATGTGCGGCAGGTTTACTTTGTACTCTGCATTTGATGATATTATTGACCAGTTTGACATCGATCAATTTTTTCCTAAAGATGAATACCAGCCAAGCTACAATGCCGCACCATCACAAAACATCCTTGCGATCATCAATGATGGATCAAATAATCGCTTAGGCAAGCTTAGATGGGGACTTATTCCACCTTGGGCAAAAGATGAAAAGATCGGTTATAAAATGATCAATGCTCGAGCCGAAACAATTACCGAGAAACCGGCCTTTCGAAGACCGCTTGTCAGCAAACGCTGCATCATACCAGCAGACAGTTTTTATGAATGGAAACGACCTGATTCCAAAACCAAAATCCCAATGCGGATCAAATTGAAATCATCTGCTCTTTTTGCGTTTGCTGGCTTATATGAAAAGTGGAGCACACATCAAGGATACCCTCTTTATACCTGCACCATCATAACAACTGAGCCTAATGAGTTCATGAAAGATATACACGACCGAATGCCGGTTATATTGGCCCATGATCATGAAAAGGAGTGGCTTAACCCCCAAAATACAAGCCCTGATTATCTGCAAAGTTTGCTGCTGCCTTATGATGCTGATGACATGGAAGCATACCAGGTTTCATCATTAGTAAATTCACCTAAAAATAATTCAGCTGAGCTTCTTGATGCAGAAAATCATATGTAGTGATTGAAATTCTCTAGCAAGAACTTGTCAAATAGCTTTGTTCCTTAGGTGCCAATCCCTCTAGTAATTATGAATATTTAGTACATAGATCAATTAGTTATTTTCAATATCAGTTTGAAATAATTTTATTATGTAAACTTAAATAAGCAATGTTATCCCTTTCATATAAAATAGTTTACATTTCTTATAAAATCGCTTCACTTTTCTATTTTGTCAGCAAAAAAACTGAACCACATTACACTGATAAAACCTGCCGCACCTGTGATTGCAAATATGATATAAGCCCATAGAGGTAAATCCATACACTTTCCCTCCTAAGAATTAAATGAAATTTCTTTCATCTTACATGAAGGTCTTCTTTCTTTTGTTTATCCAGTGTAATACTTAATAATATGTTGATGAATGCAGCTGGAAAATATATAAATCCCACTCCCAGAATGCCTAGTATCGTACTTAAACTTACTATGTAATTCTTTGTCATCGTTTGACTGTCAATCAATAATAGAAGTGAAATCAATCCAGCTAAAACACCTATAAACCAAGCATCGCCAACAGCATAAGAATCATCCAGCATCCCTAACCATCGCCCCAATATAGAGCTCCCAATAGCAGTCAAACTGGATAAAAATATGAGTGCTTTCATTCTTGTCCTCCTTTAAAGCCAATCAAACTGGTAGAAATCGGCCATTGAATTTCCATTAGCGGGTGGTTATCATTTCCACATTAACATTTTAAAGCTCATTACAATACGATTCAAGCAGAAAAACCCTACATAACGTATATATAGGGATTTGATAAAACACAGGCCAACACCCAGCTCTAGTTACTTTAAGACCACTGTATGATCGGTTCAGTCTTTACGTACCGGGATATTTCACAACAGGCACTTTCTTCTTACGCAGAGAATCAAGCATGACTGATCCAGCATTCAAGTTGCTTTGCACTAATTCTTTAGGCGTCAATGCCATCCACTGATTGAGTGACACATCTGCATAGCGGTCACTTTTGAACATTTCTAAAAACCATAATGTTTCTGTACCAGTGTTTTGTATATAGTGTCCAGCATTAGAAGGCACGTATCCAACGTCGCCTGCTCTATAATCAAATGTGCGGGCAGTCCCATTTCCGATAAATACCGTCATTCGTCCCTGTCCTGTTAGATAATATTGCCACTCATCGCTATTGGGATGCCAATGAAGCTCTCTCATCGCGCCAGGCTCAATCTGAACAAGTGCAGCGGCTATCGTTTTTGAAATTGGAAAGTTAGAAGAATCCACAATTCGTACACTCCCCCCTGGCATTTGAATTGGGGGTTGATTTAACAACTCGTGTTTAAAGGTCATGGGGACTTTTCCATATGGTGACTGAATGTCTTCACTGGCGACTGATCCCGGCACATTCCCTTGGTAGATATAGACTTGCTCAGACGGAAGAGAGTTGAAAGCATTCTCCGGAACACCGAAATTTGCAGACAGAACGTCTTTTGGTGTGTGTGCAAGCCAATCTGAAATGGTTAACGTTGAAAACTCAGAAAAGTTTCCATCATCGAATACGAGCAGAAACTCGCAGTGTTCCAATCCCTGTATGGAATGCGGAATTCCTGCTGGGAAGTACCAAAGGTCGCCGGGACCAACATCAGCAATGAAATTTCGTCCGTCTTGGTCAACAGCGGTGATACGTGCCCGTCCCAAAAGCATATAAGCCCACTCCGCTTGCTTATGCCAATGAAGCTCGCGGACGCCTCCCGCAGTTAAGCTCATGTTTACACCTGCAATCGCAGTCGAAATCGGAAGCTGTCTTACGGTGATTTCTCTTGACCAGCCGCCGTGATCTAATTTCATAGGAGCATCAGAGAATGAAAATCTCAAGTTAGGAATCATACCCTCATCTGTAACAGGCGGCACAAGTATATTCGGATTTTGAATATCCCGCATTATATTTCGCGGGCCTGCATCAATAGCTCCAGCTCCATCACTTCGAATAGGCTGCGGCACGTTTCTGTCTTCATGATTGATTGGTTGTTGTTCCAACAGCATGCACCTCGTTTTAGAAATGAACAAGATTTTATTTCAGCCTATGCAGAATCTTAGATTGCTGTGCCTAGGAATCCGCAAATAAAAAAGTGACCACGAATGTGTCACAAATACATCAAATAAGCTATTTTTTATACCATGGCTTCTTATGTAATTTGATTTCTTCTGTCTGTTTTTTCTGGCCTGTCCTCCACTCCACTTTCACTAATACATCATGTCCTATCACTTCATCTTCAGGCATATAATCAAAGGTGGCAATATGGTCCTCCATGCGTCCCCCACCCGGCATTTCATCACCTGTGTACTCTGACAAATCATAATTTTCCCTGTTATCATACATTTTACCATCTATGTATAAGGTGATTTTTTCTATGACCGTCCTCTTTTCGTCCTTCTTACTCCCCTGCCAATACAGATTTAGAAAATAATTGGGTCCAATTGAAGTTTTGTCTGATTTTTCAAGGTTAGACATCCACAGTCCGCTTTTCCCGCTGCCCTCATATTTCACTTTGTTTCCTGACACCATTACAAATAATGTGGTGATGCAGATGATCAAGAATCCAGCAATGATCAATAGCCATTTCTTAACATTGTTCTTTTTTCTCATGTTTTTCCCCACTTTCCTAACTCGTTAGTAGGAAAATATGATCAAAATGTTACTGAAAAGAAAATAAAAAAGAGCTAATGATCTAACAGATGGCTGTTTAAACTTTTGACTTAAATTAATGCGCTCTCTAAAGACAAGATTAAAACTTTTAACAGCTCTTAAATGCATTTTTTGTTTCATTGAGTCAATAACCTTAAAATGGGCTTTTTATTTTTATAACTGAATTGACTGAAATTGAACTCTGAAAATTTAGAAATTAGAGTTTTTTAATAATGAACGGGCTGCACTTGTTAGGTGTTACTGTCATTATCAGTAAAATGTTAAGCTGAAATGCGCAGTCAGTCACAAAGTCTCTATTCGTATTCAATAAAGACTTTGTGATCATCGACAAACATTTCACTCTCATCAGATAAGTGTATCCAAAAGGCCTCCTCTGGTTCTTCTCTATAGTCATAAATCACAGTCACTTTGACATTTGATTCAGCTATGATTGGTTTCCCAACAATTATTTTCGTTTTTTCCTCAGGCAAAGTAAGAGATCGAATCATCAAAGCCATTCCATCTTTACTGTCTAATTAACGCCATCTTCAGTGAATTTAAAGGTCTGTTTTAAATTGCGTCCTTCTTGCCCTTTCTGTGTCCAAATAATCACAACCTCTAATTCAGAGGCCTTATCTGCCAGCATAAAATGATTGAACTTCAGCGGTGAGCCATCATTTAAACTTTCAGCTAACATTTTAGAATCTTCTTTTGGTTTGTCACAATTTTCATCGAGGCATCCAAAAAGTGAAAATCTTGTGATTGAATCAGGATCATTTCTATACAATTGCACATCCACTGTAGCTGCTTTTTCCCCTATATTTTTGACTTCCAAGGAATATACTTGATATTCTCCTTTTTGAGGTCTCGCAAATTCCTTTACATTTTTTGCTTCACTTACTTTTACTGACCACTGTTCTGTTTTTTGTGTAATAGGCAACACCGTAAAAGTCAGGGCATGCGCTTTTGATTGGCAAAACGTAAATCCAACTGCTGTAAAAACAATTACAGAAAATAATACCCTTTTCACTTCATTTATCCCTCCTTCCTTTCACTGGCCGCTCCTTAAAGAATTGATTTTGAGCAATCTACAAGCTCTCTTAACCAAAACCTTACCTGAGGTTTTGTCTTTACTGCTCAGCATTTATTTCTTTCGGTATCCGAGATGGAGCTTTGGGGATTTTTCTCAATTTGCTGTTTATCACATCAGAAGAGTATAGCGTAATAATCATACTTCCCCCATACCTTTTTGCCCGAATTAAGATTGGTTGGTTATATTGGTTTTGAAAGCGAAAGTCAGGACCTCCCCAGCTTACCGTCGCATCCCGTCCGGGCGGTACATATGGTACACTTCTAGTATGAGAATAGCGCTGAACGATCTGCAGTCCTGCACGATCAACTGCATTAAATAGAGTTGAGGACACCTGACAAATTCCTCCTCCTACACCTTCAGACAACTCCCCTTTTACAATAATGGGTGCACTTTTATATCCTTTGTTCCGAGTTCTCATTCCCACAACTTGGTTAAACGAAAACGTCTCATTAGGGAAAACAACGTGATTATCGATTGCTTTTGCAGAAAGAGAAATATTGTGTGAACGGCTTTTATTGCTTGAGTTAAAATACGTCACGTACTGACCAAGCTGCTGCGTACTGATGTGAGCTAGCAGCTCGCTGTCAACTTTCGGATAAATGTTCATTTCCGGCACTTCTATCTTGGAGGGACCTTGCCCATAAAAATACGCATAAAACTTTTCCATAAACGCCTGTTGATACAGTTTGTAGCCAACCCTGCCCGGGACGATGCTTCCATGATCGTTAAGGACAGCATTTATCGGCTCACGGTACACTTTCTGATCAAGCTGTTTGATGAATTTACTGTATTTTTCATAGTCAACCATTGGAGTGCCGGGAAGAGGCATTGTAAAGTCTTCACGGTTAACAGTGGCAATCGTCCGTCCTTGCTGTGTGACCGTTAAACTGTCCTGCGGCTCACTCGGCTGAGCCAATAAAAAAAGACCAGTGATCAAAATTTGTATCATAAGTCGGTTTACCTCCCGATCATTAGTATGAACAGCCGCTTATCCTTTGATGTATTTCTTCCCATCGTTTGTTTGAATCTTTAGACGTTGATAAAAGCCTTCATAAAAGAGCTTAGCTTTATGTTCACACCGATCCCTGAGTTCACTGAGGTACACGGTTCATTCAGTCGGCAAAGTTTAAAATAGTTGAGCATCTCCAGTGATGAGGGATGCTTTTTTGTCTTGTCAAAAATGAAAAGGGTCTCCTATAACAACAAATCAATCCATTTCAATATTTTTTTATTGAGAAACGATAAATTTTTTGTTACATTCAATTAGACAACAAATAAATGAGGTGCTTGTTATGAATCGAATGTCGACAATTTTTTTAAAGATAGCTTTGGTTCTTATTGGAATTCCAATTCTTGCTTTATGCATTTTTTTAGTGCCTAAGATAGCCAACTATTCAGCTGAATTATTTCCAAATATCGCTTATATAAAATATCTCGTTTTCATCTATTTGTATGTAACGGCGATACCTTTTTACTTTGCTCTTTATCAAGCGTTCAAACTTTTAAGCTATATTGACAAAAACAAAGCTTTCTCGGGTTTGTCTGTAAGAGCTTTGAAGAATGTAAAATACTGCGCAGTCACTATCAGTATCTTTTACGCAGCAGGCATGCCTGTCTTTTATCTGATGGCCGAGATAGACGACGCCCCGGGTATCATTGTGATCGGATTGATTATTATTTTTGCTTCAATGGTGATTGCGGTCTTTGCTGCTGTTCTTCAAAAACTGTTAAAAGAAGCGATAGATATAAAATCAGAAAATGACTTAACGGTCTGAGGTGATGACATGGCGATTATTATCAATATTGATGTGATGCTAGCTAAGAGGAAAATGAGCGTAACAGAGCTTTCAGAGAGAGTTGGCATCACCATGGCTAATCTTTCGATATTGAAAAACGGAAAAGCAAAAGCTATTCGATTATCAACTTTAGAAGCGATTTGCAAGGCTTTAGAATGTCAGCCCGGGGATATATTGGAATACCGAAATGATGAAGACACACAGGATTCGTAAAGAAAAAATATGTAGGATCAACAGAAAAATAAAGTGATTGGCGGTGAGCTTATGGACATAAACTTATATCCATCTAGCTGCTATACTAAGCGTCCCTTCCATACACGAAGAACACAACTATGGAGGAGGCATACATCATCATGAGAGCAATAAAACAAATCGTTCATTTTGGCTGGGAACAAGCCCTTTCATGTTTGTTTCCTGCCGTTATTTTTGCCTCTTTGGCTATTACGCAAATCATCCCACTACCCTTCTTGCCGCGGTATGACTGGCTGCTCATTATCTGCGTTCTCATGCAATTGTGGATGGTGCGTTCCGGTCTTGAAACACGGGATGAATTAAAAGTGATCACATTATTCCACCTTATTGGGCTTGCTCTGGAACTTTTTAAAGTCCATATGGGCTCCTGGTCTTATCCAGAAGAAGGATACTCCAAAATATTTGGAGTGCCT
This sequence comes from Bacillus sp. 9.4, assembly GCF_055486415.1. Taxonomy (NCBI): domain Bacteria; kingdom Bacillati; phylum Bacillota; class Bacilli; order Caryophanales; family Bacillaceae; genus Bacillus; species Bacillus sp. 9.4. The sequence continues at coordinate 46,732 of NZ_JBVFMU010000001.1, forward strand.
TTGTATAGCGGCTTTATGTACGCAAGTGTAGCCAGTTATTTGTGCCAGGCATGGAGAAGGCTTAAGGTTGAACTGGTTAAGTGGCCGCCTTTTTTTGCAGTTGTTCCGCTTGCCGCAGCGATTTATTTGAATTTTTTCACCCACCATTTTTCTATAGACATTCGATGGTGGTTATCTGGGCTTGTCATCATTGTCTTTTGGCAAACATGGGTTACATACGAGGTGAATGGAGCTCGTTACCGTATGCCGCTCGCACTTTCTTTTGTACTTATCGGATTTTTTATATGGATAGCGGAAAATATCGCTACGTTTTTTGGAGCTTGGAAATATCCAAACCAAATCGATACATGGAGTCTCGTACACCTTGGAAAGGTAAGTTCATGGCTCTTGCTAGTGATTGTTAGCTTTCTTATAGTAGCATCATTAAAACAAGTTAAGGAGCAGAGTCCCAGAAAGGCAGAGATGGATGAATCTTTTTCTTAGCATACAAGGTCCCAAATAGAGTGAAAAGCAACGTTCAAATGGTTGCTTTTTTCTTTTATGTAACTCTGCCGGTGAGTATTCATCTTCTTCAAATTTCATCGCAACACGATAACTGATTCAGATTACAACTGCTTTCAACACTTTGACAAACTCATGCGCCGCCGGCGTTATCTCTTCAAATGAATGTGCGATGACGCCAATATCGCGTGTGACCCTAGGAAAGATGTCCTTTTTAATCAACTGATGCGGGACGGATGAAAGTGTAAAGTTTGAAATGATGCCGATACCCAAGTTATTTTTGACCATATTAATCAAGGTTTCGGCATTTTGCACAGTTAAGTTTTCCTTTAATTCGATGTTGTATTGCGAAAATGCGTTTGACATCGCGATTTCATGACCGCCTTTACAAAAAATGAGGTCATCTTGATATGTTTCAAGGTCGACATGCTTTTCAAGTTTTAATTCGTCACGCTGCGGCGGGATGACGGCCACCATATAGTCGTTACACAATAGCTGATTTTCAAACGGTTCAAATGGAGATGCTGCGATCCCGATATCAACCGTCCGATCTTCAACCCATCCTTTTATTTGGTCAGAGGTTCCTTCGATCAATTCTATGCGGATCAGCGGGTAGTTTGATCTGAATGCCGCAATCGCCTGTGGCATGATATTTGTTGAAACTGCAGGAAATGAACCAATTTTCACCTTCCCGTTTAACAGCTTGTTTTCCCGGTTGGCTACTTGATATATTTTGCTTTCAATTCCCTTCATTTGCCTCGCCAGCAGCAAAATTTCTTTTCCAATGTCCGTCAGCATTAAACCATGATGTTTATCCCTGATCAATAATTTGAGCTGCAGTGAGCTCTCCAGGTTTTTTATCGCTTTACTTACCGCCGGCTGAGAGATGAACAATTCTTTTGCCGCTTCTGTAATATTCAATTTCTCCCCGACTTTTACAAATATGTGAAGATGGTTCATATTCATAACCATTTGGTTATACCCCCAATAATAAAAATGTATTTCAGTTATACATAAATGTAACATATGATAGAAACCAGCACGATATTTAAACAAGAAAGGCGGCTTCATTATGGTAAAAGTTATGCTGGGAATCATATCTGTCACACTTATTTGGGGTTATACTTGGGTTGCGATGAAAGTAGGAATTCATGACATCCCCCCGCTTTTATTTTCGGGTTTGCGCCTGTTCATCGGAGCGGTTCCTTTATTTCTCATTCTCTTCATCCAAAGAAAAAAGCTTTCAATTAAAAAAGAACATCTCAAAAGCTATATCATCATGAGCCTGTTGATGGGGCTGGGGTATATGGGGATCTTGACATATGGAATGCAGTTTGTCGATTCAGGGAAAACCTCTGTTTTGGTATATACAATGCCTATATTTGTTACGGTGATCAGCCATTTTACATTAAACGAGAAAATGAATGTGTATAAAACGATGGGACTGGTCTGCGGCCTCTTCGGACTGTTATTTATATTTGGAAAGGAAATGCTCAATATCGATCAAAGCGCTTTATTTGGGGAGCTGTGCGTCCTTGCAGCAGCGCTTAGCTGGGGAATCGCGAATGTGTTCAGCAAGCTACAATTCAAGCATATCGATATTATTCACATGAATGCCTGGCACCTTATGATGGGAGCCGTCATGTTATTGGTGTTTTCCTTTATATTTGAGCCGGTCCCTTCAGCCGAGTGGACATATCAGGCGGTGTGGTCATTGCTGTTTAATGGCTTGCTTTCCACTGGCTTTACCTTTGTCGTATGGTTTTGGGTGCTCAATCAAATCCAAGCGTCAAAAGCATCCATGGCATTAATGTTTGTTCCCGTATTGGCCCTATTCTTTGGATGGCTGCAATTGCACGAACAGATCACCATCAATATTATCCTCGGCGCACTGCTGATATGTTGCGGGATTTTTATGAATACATTTACATTTTCACGACGGAAAGTGTGAATGATATACATTTCCCCTGTCATTTGGGCTTCATGTGACAGGAGACGACTATTACGAGAAAGTCTTCTAGAATCCTGACGACAGCCTATTAAACAATGAAAAAAGCTAGTGTCTGCATGTGAGACATTAGCTTGGCTGGCGTTTAGGCCGGTGAGAATCTAGATTCTTTTTTATTACCATTCTGGCTGATCAAACTGAAAACCGTATAGACCTTTTACTTTAACATCTCCGCAATCTGGATCTTTTGTCAAAATCAAATAATGAGTCTTATAAGGCATCGTCTCAACTCGATCAGTTGCACTCAAATCAAAATGATCCCCTGAGAAGTTTTTTTCACTAACGGTTATTTCATATCCTGACAAAGTCATTCGCATGATTCTTGTGTTAATTGTACATCCTTCAGTATCGAAAATGGTGAATCTGTACCCAAAGTGAGATGTCCAATGGTTTGAATTTAGGTCATCAGACTTCATAAACCATTTTTCATTTTCTGTCATTGTAAAACTCACTTTCTCCTCATCTTTCACGATAACGGCCGAAGCTTCCCCTACATGGATAGTCAAAGCCAAAAGAAATGTAAAAGCTAACATCAACATCTTTTTCAAAAGAGTTCCTCCCGATATCTTTTTACTTCAATATATTGGAAGGGTCTTTTCTGATCAAGACAGTCTTCTCCAAATGAATCTTTAGCACCATGAAATGAGCCTTAATAAGAACAGTTTTAACCCAAATCAAACTCTATTCGAAATAAGGCTTACCAATCTATATTCTTTTTAAAAGTTTCTGCATTTCTTTATATAGCTCCTAGACACATATAAAAAATGCTCCCATAAGTTTAGGAGCACTACAAAAAACTGCTAAAGTGTTTTCTATCGATTTATTGTATTCATTAGCTCAAAGAAGTATTCAGGCTTTTGAGTCTTATTTAGCTTATACCATGAACGCAATGTATCTGGTGCAAATACATCTAATTTTTTCAATACTTCTACCGCAAATTCCAGAGGAGCAATTCCTGATGCAGTAACCAAATTTTCATCAGATACTGCTGGTTCCTTTTCATATAGTGTTTCTCCTTTGTAATAAGGGCAGACCATTTTCATATACTCTAGGTCATTGCTTGTGTGCTTTCTCGAATCTAAGTATCCTTCATTCGCGAGGCCCAAGGTTGCCCCACAAATTGCAGCAATAGTCGTGCCGAGCTTTAAAGCATCGCCAACTTTTTTCAAGATCGGCTGATGAATATCTTCTCCCCAAGTGTTTCCTCCGGGTAAAATGATAAGATCTTGACTCCCAAGAGTACACTCATCAAGAGAAATATCTGGTTTTATGCTTAATCCTCCCAACGTAGTTATCATTTCTTTATTAGCCCCTACTGTAACTACTTTTAAAGATGCTGCATCTTGTTTAAAATATCTCCCTGAGTTTAGTTCAGCAATTAAATATCCATATTCCCAGTCTGACATTGTGTGAAATACGTAGAGATAAACTTTTCTCGTTTGCATCCAATAACACTCCAATCACAATTGATAAAGCTTTCTAATAGATGACTTTGCTGACAGCCATTGTCAGCATATGTATTCTGATTTGCCTATTCTTATATAATACCATGTAGGTGGGCAATTGCCCTTGTTCTCCCAACTTATTAAAAATATAAGATCAATTGATTCTATGTTTACTAGCTCAAAGGGGTTTGTTACACTAACTGTCATGGGAAACATTTCATTGGAAATATCTCAATATCATTCCTGCGATGTGAATTAGAAGGTAATACAAAATCATTTGAATGAGGAGGCCTGATGAAGTTGAAAAATAAAGCGTCAATAAAATTTGGAATATGTGTTGGGCTTTTATGTTTAAGCATTACTGGTTTCACACCTTTTTACAGCTCAACGCATGCCGAAGCAAAATCCATAGAAGACACAAACATGGCAAGCTGTATAACGAATAAAGAATTTGTTCAACTTGAGAAAAAATTTGATGCCAGGCTTGGCGTTTATGCAATTGATACAGGTTCAAACAAGACAATCGCCTATCGGCCGAATGAGCGATTTGCTTACGCATCAACCTATAAAGTTCTAGCCGCAGCTGCTGTCCTGAAGAAAAACTCAATTGAAAAACTTAATGAAGTCATCCACTACAGCAAGGACGATCTTGTTACATATTCTCCAATCACAGAGAAACACCTAGATACAGGCATGAGTCTAAAAGAAATCTCGGAAGCGGCTATCCGTTACAGCGATAATACCGCTGGGAACATCTTGTTGCAACAGCTTGGCGGCCCTAAAGGTTTTGAAAAGTCACTGAAACAGATTGGGGATCATGTAACGAAAGCTAAACGATTCGAGACGGATCTAAACTCTGCGATTCCTGGTGATATTCGTGACACCAGCACCGCAAAAGCACTGGCAACCGATCTTAAAGCTTTCACTTTAGATAACACGCTCACGACTGACAAACGCACGATCTTAACCGATTGGATGCGAGGCAATGCTACTGGTGACGAACTGATTCGGGCAGGCGCTCCAATAGGATGGGAAGTCGGCGATAAATCCGGAGCCGGAAGTTACGGGACACGAAACGACATTGCTATCGTTTGGCCGCCTAACAGAGCTCCTATTGTTTTGGCAATTCTGTCAAACCGCTTTACGAAAAATGCTAATTATGATAATGCTCTTATCGCTGAGGCTGCAAAAGTCGTCCTTAACGATCTCAAATAAAAAATTTGAAGCACAATATTGCGAATTCCTTTATCCTTTTGCCATAAAGGAAAAAAGACATTACTTTTGTAAACCCCGCCGTTCATTTTTAATGAACGGTTTTTTCATATTCTCACTAATACCTCTCTTTCTTTAAGTATCTTAAAACACGAATCGTTAACATGAATGGCAAGTTTTCATTTATGAAACCAAGTAAAGTTTGAAACAGACCATCAGAGGTTATCTATACGAGAATTCAATTATTTTTTTTGTAATAATTTATATTGTTGTATCGTTGCACTTGGTGGATTTGACTCTTTTCGTGTATGGAACCACACTTTTATTTTTTCACCTCTTTTGAGATCTTCTGTGTTATCAATCTCACTTAATCCTACAATTATTATGTTATTTTTAAACTTGTTCATAAGTTGTCCTTCAGAAAGATTGTAATCTTCTTTTACTGGAGCTTTTGTATCGGTAATGAGAATTGCCCTTTCATTGTCTTTAAGCACGACATAGCCTACTAGGCTCTGCATCTTTGTTTCTTCTCCGTGTTGTTCATTTTTATTGCAGCCTGCAAGGAAAATAATGAGTATAATGAGCACTATCAAGCTTACTCCGATTTTCGGCATCTTTCTCCCTCCTCTTTAAACTCTTTTTGATCTTTAAAATAAACAACAGGATATCACCCAACCCATCTACTTCTTTTTGCAATTCATAACAGCAGCATACTCATTCTCCAATTCCTCAACCTTCTTCTTATTCTTTCTCAAATATTTGCATGTGGTAGCCCTCGATATTATCCTCTTACTCATTTTTGTGCTTTCAAATATATTATTGAAGGTCGCTTCTTTCTGGATTCCAGCATAAATATACTTATCCTTACTGTCGTTTACTATCGCAACTTCCATTAAAATCAAAATTTTCACATTTTATGATCCATTGTTCACTTACAAAATAACTTCCAACCGCTACATAATATATGTATTAATTGTAAATGGAGTTGGTATAATTGAACATGAGGAAAATCTTATTGAGTTCTGCTTTATCCTTTGGCATGCTCATATCCGCGGTTCCCGCATTGGCTGCTGGCACTTCGTCTGAGGTTGCAGTAAAAAATGAAGAATATGATTACGATACTATATACCGCATTAGTCCTCTACCAATGGACCTCCAGCCAACAATAGAATACAACGGTTATACTTATACGCTTACACGTCATTATTTTGATTACTCAATCGGGTTTTACACGGCTATTTATACAAAAGTTGTTTAAACTCATAAAGGAGCTTTTTAGCTCCTTTTTCTCTTGTTTTAAGCAAGGTATTTCTTTCTATGTCGTCCCCTATCAAATACAATATCAACATTCTCCAGTTCTCTTTGACACGAACAAAATCTAAAGTTTGGTTTTAAATGCTGGTAATAAAAAATTCATTTTAAAGAAGTGCCGCCCGCAAAATACGGCTTTTGCACACTACGCCAATTTTATATAGAAAAGCCAGACCTCCTCCAAGAGGTTCCAGCTTTTCTTAATGTGCTATCGATCTTCGTTAGTTCAACGGAACTTTATCATTCGGTACAATTGCAGCCTCCCAACTTCTAGTTAGGGCTGATGGCGGAATATCTGATGGCTCTCTACACACATCAGACATTATAAGATTTCAATGTAGCCTTCTGTCCCATGAACGCGAATTCGTTGCCCATCTTTTATCAGCTTGGCAGCATTTTCAACGCCAACAACTGCAGGTAAGCCATATTCACGGGCTATAACAGCTCCATGGGTCATCAGCCCCCCAACTTCGGTGACTAGGCCTTTTATGGATACAAACAATGGTGTCCAGCTTGGATCGGTAAAGGAGGTAACTAATATATCTCCATCTTCTAAATCAGCATCTTCCATGTTTAAAATGACACGCGCTCGCCCCTCTATAACTCCGGAGGAAACAGGTAGACCTACAATCGCTCCGGCTGGGAGATTTTCTCGTTTATACTCACCTGTAACGATTTCACCATCAGACGTGATAACACGTGGTGGAGATAGTTTTTCATATAATGTGTACTCGTCTTTTCGTGTACTGATGATTTGATAATCCAGTTTATGTGTGCGCACGACTTCGTGAAGTTCTTCAAAAGTGAGATAGTATATATCTTCTTTTTCATGAATAACGCCCGCTTCTATGAGTTGTTCGGCTTCTTTCAGTAAAGCCTGCTTATAAACGAAGTATCGATTAATCATTCCATATTTTGGATATTCCCTAAACCCGCTGAAATTCCGGATGATATCTATCATTCGTTTTGTTTCTTTGGCTTTTTGTTCACCATCCGGTAATTGCTTCAATCGATCTAATAACTCTTGTTCTTTCTTCAAAGCTTCCTGTCGCCCTTGCTCAAATTTCCGATGGCTGGCATTAGGCCCACTGTTATTGATATTATTAAGAATCATTGGGATAAGTGTAGTTGGTTTTTCGCTCCATCGAGTTCTTGTAATATCAATTTCTCCAATACATCGCATTCCGTATTTGCTGAGATAATCATAGATTGCGTCTCGGGTTTTGCTTCCGCCATCAAACTTAGCCAGTTCATCCAAAAAGTTATCATCTTTTACATGTTGTAAGTAATCAATTACCTCTGGATAAGGACGAATCACATCTGCGACGTCTAATAGCGCAAGACCCATTTCTGAAGTAATATTATAGGGTACAGATTGAGAAAGCGTATCTGCTGCGTTTTTTTCACCTAACCACTCGTTCATTTTTTCGTTAATCCATAATGAAGCATTCATAGCAGTTCGAATTAGAACCGAACTTTTTGGGTTAAATAAAATCTTCTTTAATTCCTGAATATCTTCCAGAATAAAACGAAATAAATCTGATCCTGATTTCGTGTGGATGATTTGTTTTAACTCTTCTATCGATGTTTGACTGCTCTCAATCAAATCAGACACGATTGTCGGATCGTTTTCAACTTGAGCCGGCATATCTGCATTGCCTCTGCTGGGATTTGGTGCTGTTTTATCATTTGGTATCGACTTTATGAAATCTCGTCGCTTTATTATGGTCATAAGTGCGTCTTTTAAGAGCTGATCGTGCTGCCCCATGCCTTTTAAGAAAACTTCTCTGCTGTCAGGGGATGCCAGATGATGTGTGACATCAACAAATAGCCTTCCACCCGCTTTACGCATGGGTGCAACAGTCGTCAACAGAAAAAAAGACAATCCCAGTGGTTTTATGGGATCCGTCATCATTTGTTGATGACCAACAGAAATATAGACGTGATTTTCTTGGTCACTCGCTTCAGGGATGGGGAATAAAGTAGTGATTGGACGACTCTGTACAATATAAAAAGTATCGCGGGCCAAACACCATTCGATATCTTGCGGCTGGCCGAAATGAGCTTCGATCTGTCTTCCAATGCGTGCCAGCTGTAAAATTTGTTCATCAGTCAGTGTTTGAGCCTTTTGCTGATCAGAATCGATCTGCTGTGTTTCTGTTCCGCCTTCTTTTCGTCCGTAGATAGCCATTTTTTTAGTTGCTATTCTCTTACCGATGATTTGCCCATCCTGTACTTTATAACAATCGGCAGATACCAAGCTAGAAACCAGTGCTTCACCAAGTCCAAAACCGGCATCGATGGATAACACCTTTCGGTTGGAGGTAATCGGATCAGCGGTAAATAAAATCCCCGAAGCCTGAGGGAAAACCATCCTTTGAACGATAACGGATAAATAGACTTGGCTGTGGTCAAATCCATTTTGCATACGGTAAATAACCGCGCGATCCGTAAATAGGGACGCCCAGCATTTACTGATATGCTGCAAGATTGCATCGACGCCGATTATATTTAAATAGGTGTCTTGTTGACCGGCAAAAGAAGCATGTGGTAAATCTTCAGCAGTTGCACTAGAACGCACGGCATAGGCATGTTCCTCGCCGAACTGGGAGAGATAGTGAGCCACTGCTTTCACAACATCGGAAGGAATGTCTACTTCCATAATGATTTGCCGAATCTTCCGGCTGATGTTACCAATCTGATCTCGGTCCTCAACTTTTAGCATCGCCAACTGATCCAACAACACTTGTAACGTTTCGTTTTGTTCGATGGCTTTTTGATATCCTACTGTTGTGACACAAAATCCTTGTGGTACTTGTATACCTTGAACTTTTGATAATTCCCCTAAATGTAACCCTTTTCCTCCAACGAGCGAAAGCTGTGTTTTTTCAATTTCATGTAAACCGAGAACCAAAGAACTCATTCTACATCTCCCCTTCAAAAAATAAATATTGACAAGAGCTTCCCAGCAGGATATAATAAAATTATAAGATGGGTATCTATAACTTTTTAACCAGAAAGCGCACGTAGTGTGATTATATCACCGTGTCTGTTTTTGTGCAATATAAAAAGAACCTGGGCAATTTCACCAGGTTCTTTTCTTAATTTCCGTAACTAGTCACATTAAAAACTTGGTTCGAGCTGATTCAATCCTCTTAGGAAATCCTAAAGTTGGTTCTTTTTGGAACTAACCTGCTTTATTCGTAGGTCCCCATTTATAAATTAGACTTTTTGTTCTTAACAGTCCCACCTTTAACTAGTATAAAGTTATGAGGATCTGGTTAACTACCAGATATTTTTATTTTGAAAAAGGCTTATGTTTGATAAAGAAGGGTTATGTAAAGGTATCTGTTGTGAGCAAGCGCTGACTACAAAAAATTGATAGCATTCTCATTTAAATACCATTCTATTAACCTATAGGGAAAGTTTTAAAACCAGATGGAGAATACCCTACCTCCAGCAATTCCAAGGCCGTTCACCTAGTAGAAAACAACCTTTAACCATTACTAACGATTTTAATAATCATTGATTATAAAACTTCTCAAGGAACGATCAGCAGCCCGTTAGCTACCCCTGATTAAGGATGATCTGCTACCACACTGTTACGTTAGAACTTCCACTACTTTGATATCCTTCTGTCGCCATGACTTGGTAAGCCCAATTACTGCCCAGATTCATTCCATGGCTCTTCCATGCATTAACATGATTGCTGAAAGTGATTGTAGCGTTGCTTCCAGTTGGTCTCTTCGTCTGACGAACACTCCAGTACTGCGTAAAAGTAGTGCGATCGCCATCAATGGAAGGTGCGTTATAACGTGTAGTTGTATATATGTCATATGTACCCCCATCACTTTTTACAGTACCCTTATACGTTCCAGTAGGTCTATAAGTACCCCATGAATCCACTACATAATATTCTATGAGCGGTGATCTCGTCCAACCATATAAAGTTAAATATCCATTGCCATTCGGTGCCCAAACTCCGGCATTATAGTTTATCGTCCTAAATGGCGAACCTGTAGTCCAACCTTTACCAACAACGAAATTTCCGGTATTAGACCAATTAACACTGTAATTCCCGCCAGACCCATTGACAGCGTTTACTATACCGCCCCCATCAGTCCAATTTTGCCAGTAGTCTGTGCTAGCTGCAGAGGCGGTTGCCGAAAACAAGCTAATACTCATTAAAGCTGCCGATAATCCAACTAAGAAATTCTTTTTAAACTTAAACATATGTTACCTCCTATAATATTTTTTCCGACTTTGAGGTAGCACTCGTATATATTTAAAACATTCTTAATTACTAACGCCAAAGCTTTTGATCGTCCCCTTCAGTATAATACCACGAATTCATGAGCGAATATTAAAAGTATTTGTAATTTAATTACAAATACCTAAAAATCACATAATAAATGGTTTTGTCCTGCCATATCCTGATCCTTTTTTCGCAGGATCACAATTCTTGTTTCTAAATCTGATGGAGCAATATCTGTAATCAATTACCATTCGGTCCATTTCGTACAAAGGAGATATGCATTAGAGATTGTGAAATCATTGTAGCTGCCGCTTGTCTAATGAAGGGAAGCAAATTTATGAAGAATATGAAGAACTGAAGAAGAAAACAATTAAGGTTATACTAAGAAAGAACTGCTCAATTAGAATTATTGACCAAAAATTTGAGGATGATAACTTAGATCAGTTTTACAAAGAAGTTACGAGATTGTTATTTGAAAGGGCTCTGAAAAAGAAAAATAAGAATTGACAATCAGGGTAACTGTGGAATGTAACCGAGCCTCCAATTCAAAATAAATTTCTCTAACATTCTTTTTTTATTTAAAGAGGGACTGTATATCCCTCTTTAAAATTAAGCCTTAGATTGCTGCTGGAAGTAATAAAAATTGTACTTTTGATCAAACGCTTCTTCGCTTCCACATAGAAAAATAATGAATTCAATAAATGCGATAATAGACGGAATACCAGTCCAGCAAAACAAAATATATAGAATACCTTGTCCTACTCTTCCCAAATAAAACTTATGTATTCCCAGACCCCCGAAGAAAAATGCTAATAATGCCGCTACAATTTTGTACTTCTTGCTTACCATGACTTCCTCCTAGTTCATTGCTACCTTTTTTTAAAGTGATGCTTTCATATTTATAATGCATTTCCACCATAAATCGTGAAAATTTTGTAATTCTTTTGAGATATTTTTATTTTATTAAGAAATGAAAACTCATATAATTGATGGTTTTGGGAGGCGTTTATTCAAAATCTATGGCCAAAGATTACGTCAATTACGAAAGGCACACAAATTAACAATGGAACAGTTAGGTGAGAAAATTGGAATTGCAAAATCAAGTTACGGTGGGTATGAAGCTGAAAGCAAAAAACCACCATTGGACAAATTGGTTACTTTAGCTAGACTATAAGATGTTTCAGTTGATTACATACTTGGGTTAACAGATGATCCTGATCCTAAAGTGAAAAGAAAGAATCTAAAAGAGTTTTTAGAAATCCGATATTCACTGGGATGGATATAAACTTACCCCTGAGATGTTAGATCCTATCCGGAAAATTTTGAAGTTGATTACTGCAAACAACAATTAGTAAAGTCCGCATAAGGGCTTTTGCATAAAACAATTATTTTATTGAATTTTCTGGACTCATTTCAAGAAGTTTATTCAAGATGATAGCTAAACTTTCACCAGCTTTTTGTGGCTTCTCACCTGGTTTTATCAGAGTAATTAAAGCACTTAAAAAGTCCACTAAGCAATTTCGATTTATTTCAACTGTTTCTTTATTAGCTTTGTAAGCTTCCTCAAACTGATCAAATTGCACACCCTTCATAGCAGCAACAGCTAATTTATCATAAATATTCCATATGACTCTGTTAAACTAAAAAATCTTTTGACATTGATTAGTAAGGCAATGCACTTTAAATAATCGTACCCCAGACCAATATGTAAATTGCCTGCAGCAAACAGCAAATCGTTCAAAACTGTGTACGGTTCACCATTCCTTGCAACTGTCTCAATCCCTTTGTATAAGTATAATAAAAAGACAAATGAATTTTTATCTGTGGAACGCTCAGGTAATAAGGACACTATAATAACTTACTTTAAGCCAAAACATCCAAATAAAAAAGGCTGGTTATAATTATTATAAAAATCAATAGGAACTATAAATATATAAAGAGGGATTGCTATGGCAAAATTATATACATGTTTAATTTGCGGATATAAAGGATTAATTCAAAACCCATTAAACAATGAGGGTGAGTATCAAAAAACATTTGATATCTGCCCTTGTTGTGATTTTGAATACGGATACAGTGAAGATCATGACGTAAGCTTAGGTTTTATTGTAACTCCAGATTATTTAATTGACGCTGCAATTCAGTTATACCGAAAACAGTGGATTGAGAATGGAATGAAAATTGCAAATCCTGAAGATATTCCAGAAGAATTAAGAAACGGTGACTGCTTAAAATTCGAGGTGTTGTTAAAGCAATTGAATAGCCTAAATCTCGATACAGAAAACTTTGAAATCAAGGGATTTAATGGTTATTAGGCAGCTTCAAGCCCCCGGTATGGGGGCTTTCTTATTATTGTAAAGACTATCAGAAGACTGTTTAAGTATTAATATCATTGATTATTCTTTCTCCATATTCCCCTGACCAACACTTCAACTTCTTTAACCTCAACTGTTTGCTGCATCACATCCCTCCTTTTTGTTTTTCGTGTATCAAGCTTGTACAATGACTTCATCAAGCAATTCAACATAGATCACTTCTTACCTGAAGACGAATATCATCCAAGCTATAATATCGCTCCTTCACAAAACATCCTTACAATCATTAACGATGGATCAAACAACCGTCTGGTCAAACTTAGATGGGGGCTTATCCCTCCTTGGGCTAAAGATGAAAAGATAGGCATAAAATGATTAATGCTCGAGCTGAAACATTGGCCGAGAAGGCAAGCTTTCGAAAACCGCTCGTAAGTAAACGTTGTATCATACCCGCTGACATTTTTATGAATGGAAACGCCTTGATCCAAAGACTAAGATTCCTATGCGGATTAAACTTAAAATCGGCGAATCTCTTTGCTTTTGCCGGCTTATATGAAAAGTGGAACACGCCAAAAGGCAATCCTTTATACACATGCACAATCATTACAACTAAACCTAATGAACTTATGGAAGACATTCATGATCGCATGCCAGTTATCCTTACTGATGAGAACGAAAAGGAATGGCTTAACCCTAAAAATACTGATCCTGATTATCTACAAAGCTTACTGCAACCTTATGATGCTGATGACATGGAAGCATACCGGGTTTCATCTTTAGTGAATTCACCTAAAAACAATTCACCTGAGCTCATTGAATCCCATTAAGTACCACTGCCATATCGCTTTATATATCACCTTCGCTTGGCTAATATGTTCTAAGTAGGAGGTGATATTTTGTTTGTATCGCCAAAGCTATTGCATTCAATAAAAGAGCCATTTGACGACGAGAACTATATCACTGAGTTTAAGTTATCAAGACTAAATTTAAAATAATATAGATAAAATAAGGGGTCACACATATAATATATGTCTAATATGTATGACCCCTTTATTCAACAAACGCCCCCGTTTGTTGAAGTGCATTCTTTCACAAAATACAAAATTACCACAATCGATGCTATAACAATGTGCAGTTATTTTACATTTGGATTCATTATAAACTTAATCACTCTCTGTTCTATACGATAAATATTCTAAAAACTTTTTGGATGCAATAGAAAGTGATTTATGCTCTCTTGTTGCAATACCAATTTTTCTGAAAGCAGGTACTTCAAGCTCTTTTGCTATTATTTTGTGAGGAATACGCTTCAATATTAATTCTGGCAATATACTGATTCCAAGTCCGTTTTCGACCATAGACATAATTGCATAATCATCCCATGTGGTAAAATTAATTTGTGGTGAAATTTGATGTTTCTCAAAAATCTCGGAAATTTCTGCTTTTGCTCCCTTTTCCAATAGCATGAAAGGGTTATTCATTAATTCCTCAATTGGAAACTTTTCCTGATTAGCAAGAGGATGATCTTGCGGAATCACTACGAGCAATCTATCTTGTTCTAAGAATGTTGTTTCAAGTTCTGCTTTTGATGGTAATCGCAAAAAGCCGAAGTCAACACGTCCATTTAAAATCCAACTTTCAATCTCTGTATAATCACCAAGCAAAATTTCAAAGTCAATTTTAGGGTAATCTTTCTTAAAAACTCTAATAATGTTAGGTATCCAGTGGGATGCTATGCTAGAAAATGTCCCAATACGTATCATACCAGACTCCATATTATGTAAGTCTTCGATTTGCGTCATTAAAATTTCCTGCTCATTACAAATCCTTTTTAATTGAGGTAGTAATTTTAATCCATCCGTTGTTAAATTGATACCTGTTCGTCCTCTTTCAAATAGGAAAACCCCCCATTCCTTCTCTAAATCATTAATCATACGGCTAATTCCAGACTGCGTGTAGCCCAATACTTCCGCAGCATTTGTAAAGCTGCCAAATTCTACAGCTTTTACGAATGCCTTATATTTTTGGATATTCATTCCCTTTCCCACCCATCTGTTTTTGTCATGGATACTATGCTAAAAATTCGTTTTTGTAATACATGTGAACATGATATGTTATTACTATTATAAATTCAAGTTAAGAAAGGAAAGGGATATTAAGATGTTTTTTGTTAGTGATATTTTAGAAAAAGCTCCAGATAGCTATAAGTCTCCACTTCAAGAAAAGGTCTATAAAACACTGGAAAACTTACAGATTTCATTTGAACGAGTCCTTACAGATGAAGCCATTTCAATGGACGACTGTATCGAGATAAATAAAAAATTGGATATGAAGATGGTAAAAACACTATTCCTCTGCAATAATAACAAGACTGAATTTTATCTATTTATTACTACTGCCGATAAACCATTCAAGTCAAAAAATTTCAGCAATGCACTTGGCATTTCTCGTGTATCCTTTGCTCCAGTAGAGCTTATGGAACATATACTTGGCGTAAAAGTTGGGGCTGCTACTGTATTCAGTGTATTAATGGATCAGGAAAATCTTGTTAAGGTTGCTATTGACAACGATGTGCTTTTAGACGAGTGGTATGGTTGTAGTGATGGAACGACAACTGGATATTTAAAAGTTAAAACGAACTTAATCGTCAATAACTTCCTTACCTATGCAAATCACATTCCGACAATTATTGAAATGTAATATTAAGAAAAAGTTGTACTAAAAAGTTAAATCTAGCTCTAATAAACTTTTTCGCACTCGATTGGACGTAGATAAAGAAATAATGAATTAAAAGGAGGAATATGATGAATCAAAAGCGACTATTCCTAAATTATGGATTATTAGTTTTTGTCACAGCTTTATGGGGACTTAATATGGTTATGATTAAAGTTTTGGTGGAGGTTTTACCTCCACAAACCATGACGGCTTTTCGAATTATGATGGCTGGAATTACAGCATTAATTTTAATTGTGCTTGGGAAATCCTTTCGTCGTTTATCAAAAAGAGAATGGCTATATACACTACTTGGAATGCTATTTAGTGTCATTCTTCATCATGGGCTTATTGCAGTAGGTTTAACAATGATTGATGCTTCGAATGCTTCTTTAATTCTTGCATTAGTGCCGCTTACAACAGCAGTTCTAGCTGTCCTTTTTTTAGGTGAACAATTAACAAAACTACGAACAATTGGTTTTATCCTCGCATTAATTGGTGTATTTTTTATTAAAGGTGGTTCAATTAGTAACATACAATTCTCTCAAGGAGAAATAATTATATTTATAGCTATGTTAGTTCAGGCAATTAGTTTTATTTTTGTAAAAAAGGCAACAGCAACACTTGATTCAAAACAGGTAACAACTATAATGTACCTAGTAGGTTCAATAGGTTTATTAATTATAAGTTTTATAACCGAACCTAAAGGCGTTAGTGAGATGGGTTCCGCCAATATATATATTTACTTACTATTCATTTTGTCGGGGGGAGTTGCAACAGGAGTTGGGTATATTGTTTTTAATGCTTCGATTCAGCAAATTGGAGCAGGAAAAACTGCCATATTTAATAACTTTGTTCCTTTTTTTGGTCTTGTGTTCTCCGCAATATTCTTAAAAGAAACCATTAAATCTTCACAATTAATTGGATTTTTATTTATTGTAGCTGGAGTTCTATTTGGGACAGGTTATATCGAAAAGAAATGGGCGAAAAAGCATAATCGTGTTGATAATACCAGTAAGAAGAGTATAGTCTAATTAACACTATTTTTCATTCGCCACTATAAAAGAATTACAGGAATTATTTCAATTAGATAGAAAAAAACCGATCTTATATTTATTATTAAGGTCGTTTTTTTGGTTTAGTACTATTTATAGTTAAAATATCAAGTAGTTCGTGAATAAATGTATGCCATGTTTGTGACACAAGAAAGATTCTCTTCATTTATTACAGGAATGCTGCCACGATAGTTGCATAAGAAAAAGCTCCACATTAGAGAATATGGAGTTTTTAGTGCGAGTGTTTGATGTTTTTATACATTATGCTTTATTTTCTTTCTCAAGTTTTTTTATTCTTCGTCTCAAGTTTTATTTGCTCTTGATTTGGCACTATGCTTACCCCTTTCGGATAAAATAAATATTTTATTTTTATTCTGTAATTCATCACCAATCCAGTTCTAAATCGTTCATAATACTTGTCAAAGCATCGTGCTCTTCTGCTGTTATTCCGTAATCAGCAAGCCTGTTTAAATAGTCTTCTCGTTCGTGTTTGGTCAATTCTTTTCCCTCTTTAATTCCAATCCGAAACTGTTTGATATACCCTAACGCCAGATTCCGCTTTCCTTCAATCACAACGTACTCCAACTTGATGCGCCAAGTGTTTCGTCAGCCGCCAGTAGATGGATTTTTTCGTTTGACTTCGTCATTTACTCGGTCTCCTCTTTCAAAGGTCATATTAAACCTTATAAAATACCCTACCAAATCCTGATTTTTATAGTATACAAAGCACTTTTCCTTAAATACCCAAAAGTTTACAATAAAGATGCATCATAATTTAAAAGAATGGAGATGGTTAAAATTAATTACAAAAAAGTGCTGACGGGCTCTGTTTTATCACTAGGTCTTTTAATTCCAGTTTCTCCAACTTTTGCAGCAACAATCGATCATAACTCAACCCTAAACGTAAGAGCTGATGCTCCTCACGTAGAAAGTAAAGCTCAAAAAATTCTAGTAAGAAAAACAGTTTCACAAGTCTCGATGGATATAGCTAGATGGAAGGTTGAAATTGGTGACACTATTAAGTATGATGAAAATGGCTATTATGGTACTTTAACCGCTAATAGAGCATATTCTTCTACTGACAAATACGGCACCAAATACTATGTTGAATATGTTGGGTATGCGTATTCTGATATTGGTACTTGAGTCGAGAAGGCGGGATTTTCCGCCTTTCGTTCTTTCTCAAATGTTTTTATGTGATTGCCTTCGCATCAAACCCTTACTTTTGTTCCGTTTTCAAATTCATTATTAAAAGCAGCTACTTTCTCAGTTCCTGCATAAATACATTTATACTTGCAGTCTCGACTACATAAGTTTTCATTATCTCCGCTCCTTGGAATCTAATTAAAATCACGATTTTAAGTTAACTTTAAAGTACATCGTCTTGAGAAATTCACCTTTAATTGGTGAGCTGGCACCTAGGATCATACAAAGCAGGTGATGTCTTGAATAAAATAATCGGAATAATTGGATTAATTGTTTCCTTAATTGTGCAAGGGTTTTCAGCAAGTGGTTCGTTGACTCATGAGATTGCTATGGCTTGTCTATTTGTATTCCTAATAATTTATAATTTTGAACATGCTAAGGATTTCTCAAAAAAATCTCTAATTGTTTTAGGAGCAACCTTTATAGTTCTAATGCTAGGGATTTATCAACTCATTTTCTTTACCGGTGATTACTTTGATAGGCTTAACTTAAATATTGGACTTATCATCTTACTTGAGAACGCTTTGATCATTGTTTTGGTATCTATTGCAGTAAATTTAATGAAACTTATTGCGAATCGGTTAAGGAAAACACCTCCTGGTAAAGAGTTTTAACTCATTGCCTTGTGGTCTCTTATGTATGAAATCAAATGCTTTCCCTAATTCCTTCTCTTCTGTTACGCTGAGTAATAACAATTACTTGCCATATCTTATATTGCATAATACGGTTAATCAGTCGAGATCATTGAGGGATCAAAATATGGCCAAATAAAAAAACGATGGATGTTCCATTTCCATTAAAAAGACAAAATTAAATATGTAGTACTTCACTCAGAACATTTTTCTTATTAAAGATATAATAAGTGTTCGTATTAATTTTTCCTGTTACGATAACGATCAAAAACAGAGTTATCTTTCTCAATTCAAACTAGAAATTATTGTGCTTTTTTAAAAATTTTTCTTTACCTTCACTTTTATATATGCAATCACAAAACATTCGAGCGGAACCATTATATGTAACTGAAATGCAGGTATAAGCGCTATTATATAGGGATTTCACTACCAATATATAGGGGGTCTATTAACATCCAAATACTCAAAAACAAGAACGAATGTACCCATAGCACTTCCATTTCCACCCCTTTCCCAAATTTTCATTTTCCTAATTCCACCTCAAAATCACCCTTTCCTTTACATCGTAATCGTTATCGTAAAAGCCTTTAGTATCAACGTTTTTCCTTCTTAAAATTTTCCCTTTTTCATCAATATCTCCTTAAAACAACCACTTTCCCCTACTCCCGCTTATGTTTTCCGATCGTTTACCCCCTATTCACTAATTAAAGTATCAAAAATCCTTATGTTTACTGTCTTTTTTAGCTCATTATAAATTTTTACGATAAGCATGTTATTCGTGTACGATATACGACTTGACTGTATTTGGCGACAATTTGACAGAGAAATTTAATGCACTTCTAACTTTTTTGACAGCAATGGGGATCATTGTTGACCCTACAACTCAAGGTATTTCTGATAGTGAACAAGCAATGGATTATGATTCACCGAGATAAAATCCCTACCCTTCTCTTAATTGAGGAGGGTATTTTTTCGTTTTTTAAGAAAACATTAATCTTCCTTATTCATTTAAATATGATAAAATATTACATATTTAGTCTATTGGATACATAGAGGGAGGGATTTTAATGGAGCAATTAATTCCGTCATCCACAGTTGGAGTTAAAATCAATGAGTGGTATAAATACATACGGATGTTCGCCGTTCCAGATGCAGAGATATTAAAAGCAGAGGTTGAAGAAGAAATAAAATATATGAAGGAAGATCAAGACTTATTGCTGTATTATTCTCTAATGTGTTTTCGTCATCAGCTAATGCTGGATTACCTTGAACCTAAGTCATTGAATGAAGAACGCCCTAAAATTTCAGACTTATTAGAAAAGATCGAAAGCAGCCAAACAAAGCTTAAAGGTGTCCTGGAATACTACTGCAATTTCTTTAGAGGAATGTATGAATTTGATAAGAAGGATTATATAAATGCAATAAGATCATATAAAATTGCTGAGAAACAGCTCGCTTTAGTAACAGACGAAATTGAACGAGCTGAATTTTATTTCAAAATGGCTGAAGTGTATTATCACATGAAACAAACCCATGTATCAATGCACTATGCAGAAGCAGCCCTTAACATTTATAAAGGCCAAAAAACTTATACTGTTCGCCGAATTCAATGTGCATTTGTTGTAGCAGGGAACTTTGATGATTTGGAAAGTCACGAAAAAGCTATTCCACACCTTCAAAGATCCTTGAAAGATTCGAAAGCTATAAACAAGCACAAACTAATTGGGGCATCATTATATAATTTGGGAAATTGTTATTATAAGATGAAAGAGTATGACAAAGCTGCTGAATATATTGAACAAGCAGTCTTATTGTACGAAAACGATAAAAGTGATCTTCTCCCTCATACGTTATTTACATTGACACAAATTTACTTCAAAATGAAGGATATTGAAAAAGCCTTTATACTTTATAAAAAAGGAATCGAGAAAGCGCAAGCCATAAACGATGATGTTTTAGTTGCTGAGTTTAATTACTTAAAGGCTTTATATATCGACTCTATAGATAAACGCACAGTTTTTCAAACTTTTTCTGTACTTAAAGATAATGTAATGTATCCAGATTTAGAGGAATTAGCACTCGACACGGCTAATTATTGTAAGGAGATAGGGCAATATGAAAACTCAACCACCTTTTTTGACGTTATGGTGGATGCCCGAATCCAAATACAAAGAGGAGAGTGTTTATATGAAATTTAAACTTGCATTAGCCACCTTGTCAGTTGTCGTTGGATTAGCAGTGTTTAGTGGCTTTTCATCCTCGAATGACAAAGAGTTCCATGAAGCTAAAAGGAATATTACTTCTATTCAACCGACCAAGTTTAATGTTTAACTCACTAGAAACATTATCGAGCAATGGGTGCTACGAATTTGTCAACTCTTGATTAATCAATAGCTAATTAAATTTAAAAAGACCGCACTACGGAAAAACAGTCAGTGTGGTCTTTTGTCTTCCACATAAAATTTTAATGGAAAGTTTGTTACCACAAATGCAAGGCAAGAAACGAAAGTGCCCATGCAAATATGCCGAACATTACGAAGAACCTAAGAAAAGTTTCATATTTTGTAAGTCTTCGTTCTCTTTTTATTTTACTCAATCTCCAATAAAGAGCGTAGCCAGAGAACAATAAAATTATTTGTCCCAGTTGTGACACCGATTCTAAAAATTCTATCCCATTCATTGATTTTCACCTCGTTTATTTATGAGAAAAGTAGGTTTTATTATCTCAGATGAAAAAACCATTTCCAACTGTTTAAGTAAAAATAAGTAAGCCATATTGTGTCTAATGGTATAAGAAAAGATGTCCTCTGTGTCTAGTAAAACCATAGTGTATGGTGGCAGAATACTTATGTTTCTCTATTAAAATTAGCAAATTAACATTGTAGTTTTATCATCTTAACTTTATGATTTATGTCCACCAGTCAGCTCTGCTCTTTGAAGCGCAGTACCAGCAGATGTATAAGAAACTGCTCTAAGAATCGCTTTCGATCCGTATTTACCTCTAATCCCATCCATTACAAACCCAAGTTTCCTTCTCTTTTCATTATCCACTTCAAATAAACTCAACTGTTGATTAACATCATCCTCAATATTTGATAACGTAACTGAGATACTTCTCACTGTTTTACCCAGTAAAACTTATCAAGCAACATCTATATATGTCCATCGCGATATTTGTGGGAAGATCTATTGTTTTGGCTCGGTGAAATCCACCACCAAGATCATCTTTACTGTATCCAATACCCAGGCTGATTGTTCAACCAGCTTTGTTGTCTGCACCCTTACCGGAAAACTCGGTGTCATCTAGGTCAGCTACAGACTTAAACGCTTTTTTAAGCTTCACCATTAGCGACCTTAGTTACTTGTACTCTTTAGTTCTTTTGTCTGCTTCTGAGAGCAATGAATCAGCTTCAAATACCTTCATATTCTCCTTCCTAGACTACTCTATGTAAATTTTACCACAGTAATCTATTTGAATAACAGAAAAAGACAGCCAAAATGACTGTCTTATACATCACACTATCTTGTTCTATAATAATTTTCTGCGGTATAGTAGCGCCAATCCCAAAAAGGTTCCCCATTGGCCAATATATACCGGTCTAAAAATATTTCAAAGTTTACATTTAATGGATTATATTCTAAACCACTTTCAAATATATAGAGATAGTTGGGATCACCTTGGTTCACTTTATCTTTATCGATCATTAAATGGCATTCTTCCAATAAGTAGCCAATTGGAATACCATTGATATCTTCAAACAAATCCTCATATTTTAACTCCTCTTCAATCTCTTCAAGGCTAAATAGCTGAAGTCCTCCACCTATATTCTCCCCATCAGAAAGAATCTCAAAAATTTTCGCACCGTTATGCAGTGTCATGAACTTCTGATAATCCTCTGGAAGGGTAATCTGATGTTTAGCTTCAAAGCTTTGAATGTCGTTAAGGGTTGCTTTGTCCTGTGAAAATGTAACAAGGAACTCCATGATATCCCCTTCAGAACAAAACAATTGAATGGCTCCTTTTTCATCTACAAGACTTTTCAAGCCATTTACCGTCTTATGAACAAAGTTAGTCACATACATCACCCCTTTATTTCCTTTTAACAATAACCCTTCAAATTCCAAAAGATGTGAACAGATCGTGATAGGTGCTCTTTTCAGTGAATATAATGCAATAAATTCTAAAAAGAGGTGCCTCTAAAAATTGAATTCTCTAATGAATGATGACATGGTAAAGATCATTAGAAATGGCCTTAGCGCATCGCAGCATCCAAAGCACATTCTTGTTATAGGAGCTGGATTGTCCGGGCTTGTATCAGCATCTTTGCTGAAAAATGCCGGTCACAGAGTAACGATTCTCGAAGCGAGCGGCAGAGCGGGCGGCCGTGTCTGCACTTTGAGAGCTCCCTTTAGTGATGATTTGTATTTTAACGCTGGCCCGATGCGCATACCGAATAACCATTCGTTAACCTTAGAATATATAAAAAAATTCAAATTGCCAACAAATGTATTTATCAATAGAACCCCTATGGACATCATTTATGCAAATGGAATCAAAACACGTCTCCAAGTTTTTGAACGAGCTCCTGGAATATTGAGATACCCAGTTGCACCACATGAACAAGGGAAAACGTCTGAAGAGCTGATGCTTTCTTTACTGCAGCCTATTCTAAATTTTATCAATCAAAATCCAGCGAGAAATTGGCGGATTGTCGAAGAACAATACAAAAATTATTCGTTAAGCTCTTTTTTAAACACGTATTTTTCATATGGCGCGATCGATATGATCGGTGTACTTTTGGATATGGAAGCGTATATGGGGATGTCCCTTGTTGAAGTATTGCGGGAATTTATCTTTTTTTCATCGCCCGCTCACTTCTATGAGATAACCGGCGGCATGGATCTGCTGCCTCACGCGTTTCTTCCTCAATTAAAAACAAACATTCTATACCATCAAAAAATGATGAAAATGTCTCAGGGTGAAAATAGTGTTACGATCCATTGTCAGCATCAACAAACGGCAGAATTCACATCATTCACAGCTGATCTCGCTATTGTAACCATTCCTTTTTCAACATTGCGATTTATAAAAGTCGAACCATACCATTCATTCTCGTACTATAAACGGAGGGCAATCCGTGAGCTAAACTATATCAGTGCAACAAAAATCGGCATAGAGTTTAAAAGCCGATTTTGGGAAAAAGCCGGGCAGCGCGGCGGCAAATCTATTACTGATCTACCGATTCGTTTTTCGTATTATCCAAGCAGAAATATTGGAGCAAATGGACATGCCGTCATTCTGGCCAGCTATACTTGGGCTGATGAGGCACTGATATGGGACAGTCTTTCAGAAGGAGAGCGAATCCAGTATACTTTACTGAATTTATCTGAAATCTATGGCGATATTGTATGGTCTGAATTTGTGTCTGGCACTTCTTTTAGCTGGAGCCAGTACCCGTATTCTGCGGGAGGTTTTACAGCTTTCGAACCAGGACAAGAATTAGAGCTGTATCCCTATATCCCTGTCCCTGAGGGCAGAATTCATTTCGCCGGAGAACACGCCTCACTCACTCATGCGTGGATGCAAGGCGCGATTGAATCTGGAATACGTGTTGCTTATGAGGTCAATCGCTTACCTTAGATCATGCTCACCTTCTGTACTAAAAGATTATTACATTTCATATAATAAGATCTTGATTAGACGGACAAATTCAATCACAAAAACAAAGTAATCCTTGCATTCCTTCGCCCTCCATGCTATATTCATATAGCGATGAGCTGAATTGTGTAAGCCGATGTACATGCCCTTTGCGGCACACACGAATGTGGCGTGTGGTGCATTGCCTCAATACGCAAAGACGTTTGCCTTAGGCAAACGTCTTTTTTGTGTTATCCGATTTTTGTGCCGTTTGAAACAGGCTGATCCGGCTGCAGCAGAACAACATCGCCCTGGCCGGGAATGCCGCCGAGGACCAAGACTTCCGATTTAAATCCGGCGATCCGGCGGGGCGGAAAGTTCACGACTGCTATGACTTGCTTGTTGATGATATCTTCCGGCTTGTAACGCTTCGTGATTTGTGCGCTGGATTGTTTTATGCCGATTTCAGTCCCAAAATCTATCACAAGCTTGATTGCCGGTACTCTTGCTTCAGGAAATTCTTCAGCTTTTACAATTGTTCCCGTTCTGATATCCAATTTCTCAAAGTCTTCAATAACTGCCATATCAATAACTCCTTTTTCTCCTATTGTAAAGGAGATATACAATATTCTTTTAACGAAAGAGCCATCATTTTTTATCCGAATATAAGGTGTTTCGATACAGGCGGGGCGACATTCCTGTGCTTTTCGTGAACCATCTTGTAAAAGAAGAAAGGTTTTGAAAGCCCAGCGCCTCGCTCACGACGGTAAGGGTTTCATTTCTCTCCATCAGCATTCGTTTTGCTTCCTCAAGGCGAAGGTCGGCAATATAGTTCTGAGGGGACTTCCCTGTCTGTTTTTTGAACCAGCTTGAATAGTAAGCTGGGTGATAATGCTCGATTTCTGCCAGCTTCTTAATCGTCAGCCGCTCAAATAAATGGCTGTGAATGTATGCAATTGAGGCATAGCTATGGGATTGAAGCTTTTCTTTTATGTATTGTACTAGCATATGAAGCGAGTTGGCTGTTCCGGCCTTTGCTTCCTCTGTCAGCAAGTACCTGATCGAAGACCAGAAAGGATCGAGTGCAGCTTCAATTCCCGATCCTGCACGAAACTCATCAATTTTCATTGCATGAAGCGGAACATCCAGTACAAGACATTCATTTCTTCCGATAGAACGGAAGCGATGCTCGCACTGCGGCGGAATATATAAAAAATGATCCGGATTTAATTTCACCTGGCGCCCCTCAGTCTCAAGATCTATACTCCCTTCAAGCGGAAAAAGAAATTGGCTGTACGCGTGCTTATGTGAATGATATAGGCGTGTGTATGTCCGTTTTTCGCAAATCATCTCTTGAAGCGAATCCATCAGCAACCCCCTTCCTTTGGTCATCTTTTAATCCGGTAATGGTGTTCCGATATAGGCGAAAATCCGATTTATTCATATAAAGAAACTGCCGCCAGATTTTCTTTCATCACTTGTAAAAACATGCGTTCCGCTCCGTTGTTTTTTGCCCATTCAGTCAACACCCTGATCACTTGGGTTCCTGCCCCTTTTCCTCTGTGCTCCTCAGCTACAACGATATTACTAAGTCCGCCATAACCATCAATGACAGAAACCGTGCCAAGCGCTGTCAGGCTTTCTTTGTCATACATCTTGAAAAAAGTTTTACACGGCGGCATGCGTTCGAAAATGTGTTTGTAACCTTTGTGACGCTCGGGCGAAAACCCTTCTAATTGAATAAATTCATCTATCCAAACAGATGATGGCTCTTGTTCCCACTTGTATGTAAATCGGCTGTTGTCATTTGTTCGGCTCATAATCGACCGGCACAACGCTGTCATCTGGAAGCACTCGTCTACCTTTTCATAACAGCTGTCTGCCAATGCGCCATCAAGCCCTTTCGGTGATGCGTTGCTAATATGAAAACAAACAGGTAAGCCTAAACTTTGATAAAAAAGTTCGGCTTCTAGCTGAAAATTCCCTTCAGGCATATCCGCAGACGTCCATACGCTATTTGCCCTTTTGGTTACGCAAAAATTCGCTCTGAGAAGCCATTGCCCTATGCTTTTTTGAAAATAAGCCGGCCATGAAGCTGCCGCTAATCGTTCAATCTTGTGAATGTCATCCAATTGCATAATGCCTCTCCCCTATGTATACTCCCTTGATATTATACAATATTCAGAAATATAAGACATCCATTTGTTTGTTTACATAATATTTTTATTGTTTATTAATAATCCTGACAAAAATGTCCTAACTGAAAATGATAGGCTTTCTAAAATGTCCTCCTCACGTTCAAATGCTTCTTTTGCGATTAAAGCAGTAAAGCCATGCAGCAGGCTTCTAAGCCCCCTTGTCGCATGAATGGCAGTCTTTTCACTTGCATAGCCGTTTTCAATGAGCAGCTTCGTCACAAGACAGACAATTTGGTCAGAGACGATTTCCGTCCGTTTGTCCTGAACCTTAAGCAGAGCCGCTTCATAATATCCGGGATTTTCAATTGCAAAATCAACATATGCATGAGCTAAAGAAAGCATAGCGGAATCTCCCTTTCGTTCGGTTACGGAGTCCGCCATTTGATCAAAAAGCTTTGTCAGTCCTCTGACAGCAAGTTCTGCTCTGATCGCTTGCAGCCCGTTGATATGGTTATACAATGACGGGGGGCGCACATTCATTTTTTTAGAAAGTGCTGCAAGTGAGACACCATTTACCCCTTCCTGATCGGCAATCTCCGCTGCAGCGTCTACAATCATTTTTTGGGTCAAACCTATTCTCGGTGACATGCTCATCATCCTTTCTTTGCTTTTTGGATCGACTGTCTCATCCGCTCTGAAGGTGATCGCAGGAATTTTCCATGTCCGACAGCGAGACAGGAAGGCGCCTTATCGGCGAGCAATTGTGCACTTTTGATGGCCTCCTCCTTATTCCATGTAGCGAAAGCGGGAAAAGGAAACGTCCATTTTATCTGGCCTGAAACAGCGATTCCTCCGCGCAACTGAAACGCATCTCCTGCTATTAAAGTGCCGTTTCTTGTATCAAGAAATGACATGCTGCCCGGTGTATGGCCCGGTGTTGGAATGGCAAGCAGGGAACCAATTGTTTCACCGCCCGTCAGCAGTTGGTGAGGCTTTGTTTGTATGTGTTTCGGAATACCTCCTTTTATAGGCGTCTGCGGCTCATCTTGCCGCAAGGATGTGTCACCTTGAAGCAAGAATGAATCCCGTTCCGAGATCATGACCTTTGCATGCGGAAATGTTTGTGCCAATGTATCCAGTGATCCGACATGGTCCCCATGTGCATGAGTCAGTAAAATATGCTGAAGCGGTTTTCCAAGCTGATTCACAGCTTGAATAATCCCTTTATAGCTGCCTGGCAGTGCGGCATCAATAAGGGTGACTTCGTTTTCTTCCTCTACTAAATAGCAATTAACCGGAAACAATGCTGGAAAAAAAGTCAGCTGCCAAACCGTTTGGTACTGAGTAATTCTCATCTTTTTATTCCTCCTAACAAAAACTAATGGTGTTAGTTTTATTATTAACTAACACCATTAGTTTATCAAGAGTTTATTATTTTTTTATCGCTACATAAATGTTAACTTGTGCTCGCTGTGGCACTGCGGCACTTTGATCATACATCTCAAAGTCACCTGTAAACGTGCGCAGATGCCGCTTATCCCAAGTCCAAATTTCCTTCCACGTTTCAAGCACAATCTCTTCAATAGGGCCGATTCTGGAAGTGAAAACGGCGTAAGCGGAAGCCGGCAAATTAATGTTTTCATATGGTTCCGGAAGAGTACTGCTGTGTTCCTGAAACGTTCCGACTGAAAACGTATAAAACCCATTCGTCTCTTGTTCATAATTCGAATATAAGGCAATAATGCTCTTGTCTTTTTCAGCCTGTGATAAAAGAGCGCTCATATCCTGCTTCCAGAATTGATCCCACAGTGCCGGAATCCTCCTTTCTTCCGTCATTTCCAGTGCGTTGCTTGTCCGTTGTGACAGTCCGGCAAATCGTTTCCGGTCTAAGTGTGTTATATGTGAAAAGCCCATACGTTCTCCTCCTTTTGTTAAGATTATAGACAAAGAAACCTGACAGCAGTGTGTCAGGTTTCATATATTTTTTGCATGTGATGAATGGTTTCTTTTACTTTATCCCGTATATGAAGAGGCTGCAGAACCTCAATATCCTTTCCGAACTGGAGCAAAAAACCGATCAGCCATTGATCTTCTGGAAGTGAAATCACTGCCCGGCAGATTTCATCTTCCTCACAGTGAAGGACATCATATCCGAACCATTCACCTATACGCTGACGTGCTGCCGGCTGAACAAGAATAACCAGTTCAGTTAAACGGCCCTTCTGGTACCAATTCTTATCCCATGGCAAAGTATCCAGCTGAATGTCTTTTCTGATAAAGGTTTGATGTAAGATAGCCAGATCTTTCATCCGGTTTAGTTTAAAAAAACGAAAATCATTTCTTACCAGGCAGTAGGCATATAAATACCAGTGCCCCGCCTTGCAAACCAATGTATAAGGTTCAGTTTCCCGAAGTAGTGTTTCCCCGCTTGCGCTTGTATATGTAAAAGATATCGTTGACAATCGATCGATGGCGGCGCTTATTTTCTCGCGCAGCGTCTTTTGATCCTCAGTATGGCCCCATGCCGTCATGTCAATAAACCATTTTTCTGTTTGGTGCTTAAATGCTTGAGCAGATTGCTTAGGTATAAGGTGTTTGATTTTTTGATAGGCTGTGCTGTGAGAAACGGGTTCATACATAGATGAAACGCTCTGCAAAGCGGAAGCAATTGCAAACAATTCCTCCTCCTTCAGCCACTCTCTTTCAAGCCGATACGTTTCCATGATGCCAATTCCGCCCCCGGAACCCTGTGAGGTCACAATCGGAATACCAGCCCTATTGATCGTCTCAATATCACGGTAAATTGTTCTGACAGATACTTCAAACAGCTCAGCAAGCTCTGCAGCCTGCACTTGTTTTTTGCTGATCAATAACACAACCATCGCTAACAAACGTTCCAGTTTCATTCTGCGCACCTTTTCTTCTTGTATTTTCCAACAAAACAATCATAACATTTTGATAAAGCTTGGGCATATCTATTATGCGGCGGAATACACCTCGCATATGCTATGAAAACAGGGGTTTCCCCTTCTTTTTTGTGTTCAGTATTTTATTTCAGCTACTATTTCCAACCGGATAAGCATACACTTCTCAACGGAGGGGATTTCACATCATGCATCTTACATTTCAGAGCGTTTATCCTGCCATGATCATCATCTTTTTTCTGTATAAAAAAATTAAAAGGTCCATCGGATACCAGCCGCTGAAGCCCCGCTGGCTGTTCACCCGCGTCATTCTTTTCTCGCTGTTTGCTTTTGGCCTTTCAATCTTCAGCGCCATTCACCCTTTTTTATATGGATATCTCATTTTGGGCATTCTTGGCGGATGGCTCCTTGTCTTTTTCGCTAAGAAAAACATCTCCTTTGAAAAACGCAGAGGAAAGATCTATTTTCGGACTCATATTTGGGTAGAAATGATTCTCTTAACCTTATTCCTGTCAAGATTTCTATATCGAGTGACAGAGCTTTATCTTACCTCGCCTGATCTAAACCGCCTTGGATCATACAGTCAGTCAATCGGAACGGACCCTCTGACAATTGGCGTCTGTTTTCTGATAGCCGTTTATTATATCGGTTTTTCTTCTTTTGTCATCAAGCTCAGCAGAAACGAACTCGAACAGCACGGACACAATAAAGAAAAAGACATCCTTGCCCGCTAGCAACGAGTTAAGCAAGGATGTCTTTTTCAATCATGCTGTGTATGATGGATCATTTGCTGAAGAACATCTAAAACATGTTCATCCTCCGGAGAGTAATAAATCGATGTTCCTTCTCTGCGCGATTTGACAAGTCGAAGATTTTTTAAAAATCTAAGTTGGTGGGACACGGTGGATTGCAGTAAATTCAGCTTTTCTGCAATTCCGTTTACTGCATGCTCACCCTGGGACAATAAATGGAGAATTCTGATTCGGGTAGGATCAGAAAGCGCTTTGAATGTTTGCGCGACTAGAAACAGCGTCTCCTCGTCCAGATCAGCAGCCGATTGTTCCGTTTCTCTAAATTCAGTCATATGTATCACCTTTCTTTATTCATAGTTTTATCTTATAACAAATGCGCTTGAGTGCAAACCAGCCTGCTTGTATTCCATTTCAATCTCATAGTTTAAATTTATGTTTCAAATCAGGTTTTTACTTGGTCTGATATACCGTCTTATGTCATAATAAAAAAGGTCATACTGCTCCAAACATTGAGGGTGAAACACAGTGAAGAAAAAGAGAAAAGGCTGTTTCGCTGCTGCGGGTTTTATGATGATTTTTGTCTTTGTCATCGCCTCTTTTTTATTGGTCCTGCTTTTTTTCAACCGGGATTTAATCAAAAAACTTCCGATCGATACGAAAACGATTGTTTTGGAACGTTTAACCGATTACAAACCCTTGGTGGAAGAAGAGCTTGAAAGCCAAGGACTCTCTAATTATACATCACTCATATTAGGCATGATGTATCAGGAGTCAAAAGGAAAAGGCAATGATCCCATGCAGTCCTCTGAATCTCTGGGGTTAAAACGCAATGAGATAACAGACCCTCAACTCAGTGTTAAACAAGGCATCAAGCAATTTACCCTCATGTACAAGACCGGTAAGGAAAAAGGCGTGGATTTGGATACCATTATCCAAAGCTACAACATGGGGGCAGGTTACATTGATTTTGTAGCTGAACATGGAGGAACGCATACTGAGGAATTGGCAAAACAATACTCCGAGCAGCAAGTCAAAAAAAATCCTGATCTGTATACTTGCGGGGGAAATGCGAAAAATTTCCGCTATCCGTATTGCTACGGTGATTATACGTATGCAGAAAAAGTAAAAGAAAAAACAAAAACTGTTGAAGAATCTTTGCAGGTTGCAACACTTGAAACCATGGAATCCAAGGCTCATGAATAAGAGTCTATCAATTTACTGACAAAAGCCCAAAAATGATTTTGGGCTTTTGCCATGTTTACATGTAAAAAAAGCCATACTGAGTATGGCTTTTAATAATACGGTGAAATCATCAAATATACAATAACGCCTGTAAGGCTTACATACAGCCATAGAGGCATTGTCCATCTCGCAATTTTTTTGTGGCGCTCTACCTGCATGCTGAAGCCTCTGATCAGCGTAAACAGCGCAAGCGGCACAATGATTGCAGAAAGGCAGATATGTGTAATTAAAATAAAGAAATAAATCGGGCGCATAATACCTTCTCCGCCATAGAGCGTGTTTTCCGCAATCGAGTGGTACGTCACATAGCAAATCAAAAATAGTAATGTTGTTGTGAATGCGGCCAAAATAAAGCGTTTGTGAGCTTTGATATTTTTCTGTTTAATCATAATCAGCGCGGCCAATAAGAAGATAAACGTAAAGCTGTTGAATATCGCATTCAGCATTGGCAAAATGTGAATATTCGCATGGCTGAACTGATCTAATTTAGGCATAAAAAACAGCACTGCGATTAAACCGTTAATCAGAACTGTCAGCGTAAGGACAATTCCCGTGTAATTTTTCGGTTTATTTTCTGTTTGGTTCATTTGGTGACCTCTCCTAATTTGTACTGGCTATCCAAATCGTATGCAAATTCAAAGAAGATGTCAACGGTTTCGATTGCTTCGTCAGAAATTAGACACACTTCAAAGGCCGGAGGCTATTAGCCCCGGCCTGTTAGGTTTACGCCTCTTTTATCAAATGTTCAATGACCTTATGTTCATTTTCATTCAGCAGGTTCTTTTGAATTTTCGAATGAATGGGTTTATTCATATGCTGATCCAAGATATCGGCCGTTTCTTTATCCCCGGCGATAACCATTCGTTCCCATCTTTTCGCGGCAGCTTTTTGATCAAGGCTGGCAGCCAGCCGCTTATACAGTCTCGATTGGTTCTCTGTTACATGTTCCCTCATCCGGTTCTCTTCAAATCGTGCCGCTTTGTCTACAGCGGAATGGCAATTCTTCCAAGACTCATTGATCATATCATACTCATAACGCTCCACCGCCTCAATTTTTCCTAAAACGGTTTCAATAATTTTCACTTCATGCTGCTGAGTTAAAATAAACGCCGTACTTGGGTATGCCTGGCGCAAACCCTTTAGCTGATCCAGGACAGCTGTTTCTTCCCAGTAAAATCTTGTATCTACAGGGACTTGAAGCTTAATAGGCTCCCATATGCCGCTGTCGGAAACAAAAAACACGAGACTGCGGGGCATGTCTTTTCCTATTGCATTCAAGTATTGATTCATTTTAGCTCTGATTCCATCCAGACACTTTTCCTCCTCTGGATCACTAACTGCCAAATACTCTTTTAATCGGCTGAATCCTGACTTTAGGGCAATCTTCCATTCTCCCCCCTGCTGCTCTGGATCTCTCATGTCTGTATTGAGATACAGGGAGAGAATTTTATCCGGCGGTTCCAATTGGACATACTGTAATTTGTTAATCAATGAATCAATCGCCATTCTGATTCCTCCTTTTTCACAGGTTAGTTTTCTTTTTCCTCTCTTAAAAACGATCAAACCTGACTTTGCGCTAATTTCTAGTAATAATGGAATTGTTGTTTACAATACGCCTCTCTTCTAATACAATTGGTAACTGTGTTTCTAAGCTGTTTTTTGAAAGGAGTTTGATCTTGTTTACTATTAAAGAAAAAAATCGTCAAGAGCTTGAAGAAGAATTAAATGATTTAGAATTTCAAATTTATCGCATGCAGGAGAATATGAAGGATTTATCTAAAGATGCCAAAGTGCTTGGTATTGATCAATCGAACAATGAAGAATGGATGATTGTTTCCTCGATTGATGATGGCCAAACATGCAAAATTATGCTAACTGATTGTAAAACGGCTTACCGAGGAAAAGGCTGTTTTTCACTTGTAGCGTCTTACAAGGACGATGCCATTCATATAGGCGATATAAAAGGCCCTCCGAATCACGGGTTTGGTTCCATTTGCATGAAATATTTAAAAGATATAGCAAGAGACCACAATATACCGAAAGTCACCGGAGACATCGCCAAACGGGATTGGAATCATGTAGACCGGCTGATTCACTTTTATGAAAAACATCAATTCAAAGTATGTATCGATCATGATACCCAATCCGGTAGCATTAAGTGGGTTGATTTGTAAAAAAGTCTGGAAGAAAGAGCCAAGATATGCTGTAATGGTATAAAACCATTGATGGAGGGTTCTATGTACGCCTCAAAACTGAAAATGGGAGACGAAATCCGGATCGTGTCTCCCGCGACCAGCATGTCTATATTATCAAATGAAGCAAAAATCCAAGCAAAAACGGCGTTAGAACGCTTAGGTTATCGGGTAACCATCGCTGAACACGCAAATGAATGTAACGAATTTGATTCATCCTCTATCGAGTCAAGAGTCCAAGATCTGCACGCTGCCTTTTTTGATCCAGGCGTCAAAGCGATTTTAACGACACTCGGAGGGTTTAATTCAAATCAGCTGCTGCGTTATCTTGATTACGAGAAAATCAAACGACATCCAAAAATTCTGTGCGGCTATTCCGATATAACCGCTCTTTGCAACGCTATTTATCAAAAAACGGGTCTTGTTACGTATTCAGGTCCCCACTTCTCAACATTTGCAATGAAAAAAGGACTCGATTATACAGAGGAGTATTTTCTTTCTTGCTGCGCTTCGGACGACCCGTTTGAAATTCTTCCTTCAAGTGAGTGGAGCGATGACCGCTGGTTTTTGGATCAAGAAAACAGGCGTTTTTATCCTAATAACGGCCCTGTTGTAATCCAAGAAGGTTATGCGGAAGGCACTTTAATTGGCGGAAACTTATGCACGCTTAATTTGCTGCAGGGAACGGAGTATTTTCCTGAAACAGAACATACTATTTTATTGATTGAAGATGATTATATGTCAGACATCCACATGTTTGACCGCGATCTGCAATCACTCATCCACCTCCCCGCTTTTTCATATGTAAAGGCGATTTTGATCGGCAGATTTCAGAAAGCATCAAACGTATCAATGGATCTTGTAAAAGCCATGATCGAAACAAAAAAAGAATTATCCGGCATCCCGGTCATCGCAAATATAAATGCCGGACATACCTCGCCAATTGCCACGTTCCCTATAGGAGGAACATGCAGGATTGAAGCTATTTCGGGCACATCACGAATATGGATTGATAAGCATTAATCAGCTTGTAAATTTTTTTACAAGCTTTTTTAGCGCAATCGGTTATGCATGCCGCACGAGACATGACAAATGTCATATAGGAGGCATGATGTGTGCTACTACAAAAGACTTCTCTCATTAGCGTATACTGAACCGAGACACACAATGAGAGGATACTTACTATGACTGAACAAACCATTGCACATAAACAAAAACAGCTGACAAAGCAAGTCGCTGCATTTGCTCAGCCTGAAACAAAAAACAGCCTGATTCAGCTTTTGAACACGTTTATCCCATTCTTCGGCCTGTGGTTTCTTGCTTATCTCAGCCTCGATGTCTCCTATCTTCTTACGTTAGCATTAACGGTGATTGCCGCAGGTTTTCTAACAAGAATTTTTATCATCTTCCATGACTGCTGCCATCAATCTTTTTTCAAACAAAAACGCTATAACCACATTCTCGGTTTTCTGACAGGTGTCCTGACTTTATTCCCGTATCTTCAATGGCAGCACAGCCATTCGATTCATCATGCAACTAGCAGCAATCTGGATAAACGCGGAACAGGAGACATCTGGATGTTAACAGTAAACGAATATAAAGCTGCATCCAGACGAACAAAGCTTGCATACAGACTTTATAGAAACCCGTTTATCATGTTTATTCTCGGACCGATTTATGTTTTTCTGATCACGAACCGTTTTAACAAAAAAGGCGCAAGACGCAAGGAACGTGTAAACACATACCTTACGAATCTGGCAATTGTCGCGTTGGCTGCCGCTTGCTGTCTGATCTTTGGCTGGCAATCGTTTTTACTGGTGCAAGGCCCGATATTTCTGATTTCAGGTTCAATCGGTGTTTGGCTGTTTTATGTGCAGCATACCTTTGAAGATTCTTATTTTGAAGCGGATGAAAACTGGAGCTACGTTCAGGCTGCTGTTGAAGGCAGTTCATTTTATAAACTCCCGAAACTGCTTCAATGGCTAACAGGCAATATCGGTTACCACCACGTTCATCATTTGAGTCCAAAGGTGCCTAACTATAAGCTTGAAGTTGCTCATGAACATCACGAACCATTAAAAAACGTACCGACAATCACCTTAAAAACAAGCCTGCAATCACTCGCCTTCCGTCTATGGGATGAAGATAACAAACAGTTTGTGTCATTTCGGGCTATAAAACATATACCTGTAAGCCTTCCGCCTGATTCACCAGAAAAACAGAAGCTGCGGAAGAATGCCTGATGATAAAGGAGGTCTTCTAATATACTAGAAGGCTTCCTTTTTATTGTTGGAGGGTGCATTCTGGCTTTCACAATGATAAAGTTACAAGTAAGATGAAAAGCTGAAAATGAGGTAAGATCATGATTAAAAATCATTTTACATTTCAAAAACTAAACGGGATTACGCCCTATATATGGACGATATTTTTCATCCTCCCCTTCTACTTTATATGGAAATCATCATCTACATTTGTTATTATTGTCGGCATCATTTTGACGCTTTTATTTTTTTCGGTATATCGATTTGCTTTTGTCTCAAAAGGCTGGACCATTTATTTGTGGGGATTTTTATTAATTGGCATTTCAACCGCCTCCATTACCCTGTTCAGTTATATTTATTTTGCTTTTTTTATCGCGTATTTTATTGGAAACATTAAGGAACGCGTCCCTTTTCATATTTTATATTATGTCCATTTAATAAGCGCAGCCGTCGCAGCCAATTTCAGTCTCGTATTAAAAAAGGAATTCTTTCTGACACAAATTCCTTTTGTCGTCATTACCCTCATCAGCGCAATTTTATTGCCCTTTAGTATAAGAAGCCGCAAGGAGCGCGAACGGCTTGAAGAAAAGCTCGAGGATGCAAATGAACGGATTGCAGAACTGGTAAAATTAGAAGAGCGTCAGCGAATTGCCCGCGATCTCCATGATACGCTTGGGCAAAAGCTTTCTCTTATCGGGTTAAAAAGCGACTTAGCAAGAAAATTGATTTACAAAGATCCCGAACAAGCAGCTCGTGAGCTGAAAAGCGTTCAGCAAACAGCGCGAACTTCTTTAAATGAAGTAAGAAAAATCGTTTCCTCTATGAAGGGCATCCGGCTCAAGGATGAACTGATCAACATCAAACAAATTCTCGAAGCAGCTGACATTATGTTTATCTATGAAGAAGAGAAATGGCCTGAAAATATCTCATTGCTGAATGAAAACATTTTGAGCATGTGCTTAAAGGAAGCTGTCACAAATGTCGTCAAACACAGCCAGGCTAAAACTTGCCGAGTAGACATTCAGCAGCTCTGGAAGGAAGTTGTGATTACAGTCTCTGACGATGGAACATTCAAAGGAGAAGAAAATTCCTTTTCAAAAGGACATGGCTTACTCGGGATGAGAGAACGGCTTGAGTTTGCAAACGGAAGCCTTCACATCGATACCGAAAACGGAACCAAGCTTACCATGGCAATTCCTAATAATTCAAAATAAACATAAAGGATGGCTTATATGATTAGTATATTTATTGCAGAAGATCAGCAAATGCTGCTGGGCGCTTTAGGATCACTTTTAAACCTAGAAGACGATATGGAAGTCGTAGGCAAAGGTACAACCGGCCAAGATGCTGTTGATTTTGTCAAAAAACGCCAGCCTGATGTATGTATTATGGACATTGAAATGCCCGGAAAAACAGGGCTTGAAGCTGCTGAGGAGCTAAAAGATACAGGCTGCAAAATTATCATCTTAACCACCTTCGCCAGACCCGGTTACTTTCAGAGAGCTATTAAAGCTGGCGTTAAAGGCTATTTGTTAAAAGACAGTCCTAGTGAAGAGCTGGCCAACGCCATCCGTAGCGTCATGAATGGAAAACGCATCTATGCACCTGAGCTGATGGAGGACTTATACAGCGAAGCTAACCCTCTTACAGATAGAGAAAAAGAAGTGCTTGAACTTGTGGCTGACGGTAAAAACACAAAAGAAATCGCTCAGGAACTCAGCATCAAAAGCGGGACGGTGCGGAATTATATCTCAATGATTCTAGAAAAGCTTGAAGTGAAAAATCGAATTGAAGCCATTACCCGGTCAAAGGAAAAAGGCTGGTTTAAATAAAAAAGGATCTTGGCATCTGCCAGGATCCTTTTTTGTTAACCTGAAATTCCCGTTTGAGAACCTCGCCGCAACCAGAATTAAATTGATCCATATCCTTGCTCCTATACCCGCTGAACGATTGCTTGGTTAACAGCCCAATAAAAGACTGGATTGAATGATATCCCTGTTAAAATGGTCGGCCATTGCACATCAGCAGAATTTCTGATATTGATTATATTGTATTTTCAGTATGACAAAGTTGTGCCACTTCGCTCCCGAAGCTGCCATGCCCAACTGCAAGAGCCTAATAACACAATAAAAGACCGTCTGAAATCAATCCGATTCCGTAAATGGCATCTGCTACATCCAACTGCTTATTATCTGCCAAAAAAGATACAACATTTCGCTGATCAAAGATATTAACAACCAGCTATAAATGTCATGATGCCGAATGTCTTTGTAATGTGGAATCAATCTTTTAACCCGAGAGCTCCCTGAATCGCACATAAAGAGAAAAACGGGACCACTTTCTTTTATCAGCATATGATATAAACAGCTCTAAGCAGAACAAAAAAAGACACAAGCCAAAAGCTCATGTCTTTTATCACAATCTATATTATTAGTTTAAGACTTTAACACTTACAGTTTTGACGCCCCAATTAGAAGCATCACTTTTATTTGGTACAAATACGTCGATTTTATTTCCTTTAATAGCGCCGCCAGTGTCTGCTGCTGTTGCTTCTCCGTAGCCTTCAACATAGACTTTAGAACCTAGCGGAATTACATTAGGATCAACCGCAATAACTTTCGCGTTCGGGTTCTTATTTAAGTCAATGCCTGTAGCTGTAACGCCGGAAATGCCGCCGTCGTTAGCAGTGTAAGCAGTAGCAGTAACTGTTAGTTCTTTTGAAGCTTCTTGATTATTTGTATTTGATTGAACAGCCTTCTCCTCTGTGTTAACAGAAGTTTCTGCCTCAGCCTTTGTTTCTTGTTTAGGTTGCTGTTGTACAGCTTCTTGTTTAGGTTGCTCTTTTTGCACAGCCTCTTGTTTTGGCGCAGCTTGAGGTGCGTTTGTTTGCGCATTCTCAGTAGCTGTGTTTGCTGCTGTTGCCTGACCTTTTACTGAAAGAGTTGATCCAGCATAGATCATGTCAGAGCTTAAGTTATTCCAAACTTTCAGGTTGTTGACTGTCGTTCCGAATTTTT
Organism: Bacillus sp. 9.4; assembly: GCF_055486415.1. NCBI lineage: Bacteria > Bacillati > Bacillota > Bacilli > Caryophanales > Bacillaceae > Bacillus > Bacillus sp. 9.4. The sequence goes on from NZ_JBVFMU010000001.1 coordinate 85,548, forward strand.
GAGCAATCTTAGAAAGCGTGTCTCCCGCTTTAATTGTATATTGCCCAGTCGTGGTTGTTTCTTCTGAAGAAATGGTCAGTTTTTCTCCTGCAATGATTTTATCAGAAGTTAACTTGTTCCATTCTTTTAAGTCCTTTAGGTTCACTCCATTTTTCTGAGAGATTCCCCAGAGCGTATCACCCTTTTGCACCGTAATTTCTTTTGCAGAAGCGTGAGCTCCGAATGCAGTTGTTGAAAGTGCAGCAACTGCCACAAAGGACATAATCGTCTTCTTCATAAGTAAATCCTCCCTTGTTAGCTTTTTATTGGCGGCTAACAGGTGATATCGTAACACACGTAAATGTCAAATCAATAACAAAAAGATATGATTTAGATTACAGTTCCTTTACATGAAGGATTTCTCTCTGATGGAAAGACTTGCTGAACCCTTGATATAATAGGCTTCGCAGGTCTTTTTATTTTGAGGTAAAACAGAGAAAATAAAATGTGTTTTTTATAGAAAAAAAGATTGTTTTTCTGTTTTTTTAGTCTGTCATCCTTGCATAAGCTTGTATTTCTTGTAAAAAAAGCCGGCCGTATTTTGCTCTTTTTTGTTCTCCGACTCCTTTTATAGACAAAAGTTCATCATCATTTACGGGCTGTTTTCCTGACATTTCTTTTAACGTTTGGTCAGAGAAAACAACAAATGGCGGAACGCCCTGCTCAGCCGCAATTTCTTTCCGAACCATGCGCAATCGTTCAAATAGCTCGTCATTTTCAGTAATCGCTGCCGCTTTTAACGCTTCTTTTCTCGCTACTGATAATTCTCCTTTCAGCACATTCCTTCCTTTACTGCTGACAAAAAGAGTCGGAAACGTTCCGTCTGACATCCTAATGAAGTCGTCAGAAATAAGAAATTCGATAAAATCACTGATTTCGCCAACGGATTGGTGTTTTAATATCCCGTATGTTGAAAGGTCTGAAAAGCCATTTTCAAGAACTTTTTTATTTTTGGAGCCGGCAAGCACCTGGGCAACCATCGTCTTGCCAAACCGTTCTTTCATACGAATGATACAGGATAAGACCATTTGCGCCTCCCGCGTCACGTCATGGGCCGCTCTTGTATCGGTACAGTTTCCGCACTGTCCGCACGCATCAGGCTCCTTTTCTCCGAAATACATAAGGATAAAACGCTGCAGACAATCTTCCGTATGACAGTAGTCGACCATTTGTCTCAGCTTTTTTAAATCCTGCTTTTGTTTCTCTTCATGTTCTGATTGCTCAATTAAGAAGCGCTGCACCATAATATCCTGCGGTGAAAACAGGAGAACACATTCACTGGCAAGACCGTCTCGTCCAGCTCGTCCTGCCTCTTGATAATAGCTTTCCATATCTTTCGGAATTTGTGCATGCAGAACAAATCTGATATTTGATTTATCAATACCCATTCCAAAAGCAGAGGTTGCCACCATTACTTGAAGCTCATCATTAAGAAACCTTTCCTGCTGCTCTTTTCTCACATCATCAGCCAAACCTCCATGATACCGGCCTGCCCTGACCTGGTTTCGTTTCAATCTCTCATATATCCGATCAGCTTCTTTTCTGGTCGCTGTATAGACAATTCCTGCTTCATGCCTGTTGTTTTGCACATATTCGTCTATAAACCGATCTTTATTTTCTCCTTTTACTACTTTAAAGGTTAAATTCTCTCGGGAAAATCCGGTATATACCGTGTTTTCTTTTTGAATATGCAGCTGTTTGCAAATATCATCATGAACCTCGGGTGTGGCTGTTGCTGTTAACGCCATGATGACAGGCTTGTCGTGTAATTCACGGAACAAGATTTCAATATTCCTGTAGCTTGGCCTGAAATCATGGCCCCATTGAGAAATACAATGCGCCTCGTCTATTGCGACCAAAGGAACATCTATGCCCTGCAAAATCCGGATAAACTCTGTGGACGTTAGTCGCTCTGGTGTAATGTAAAAAAGCTTATAAGCCCCTTCTTTGAGTCCGTTCAGCCTCTCATATATTTCCTGATTGGATTGTGTGCTGTTAATGTAGGCGGCGTTAATCCCCGCTTCTTCTAACGCATCAACTTGATCCTTCATCAAGGAAATCAACGGTGATATGACGATCGTCGTCCCTTCAAACATTAATGCCGGAATTTGATAGCAAATCGATTTGCCGCCTCCCGTCGGCATAATGCAGGCCGTATTTTGCCTCGCTTCCGTCACCAAGCGGATCGCTTCATCTTGGCCGCTCCGAAACTTCTCATAACCAAAATAATGAGCCAGAAGGGATTGGGCTCTATGTAACATAACGTGTAAACCTCGCTTTTCCTTGAATTTCTCCCATCATATCATAAAAAAGCGGCCTTCATTTCTTTCACACAAAAATGGAATATTCACTATACCAAACCTTTTTAGATAAAATAAAAAGCCATTTCCAAAAAAGGAAATGGCTTTCGCTACGTCTTGCCGTATGCAAGTAAGAAAGTTTTAAACCACCACTCCTCAAAGTGGGTGTTTGCAGAAACGTTCCTGTCGTCCTCTGCAATGGAGGCATGACATTCCGGCTTCGATATAAAACTCCCTATTACAGCTTAAAGGTTAAAACTTAATTAACAATACGCACAAAGTAGCTTCTTTAATATAGTACACCATCAGGCGGTTTTAATCAAGAGGTCAGAACAATTGTTTAGAAAAACTTTTTCCAGTGAATAAAACTGCTTTTTCTCCAAAATACCTGACAATTCGACAAACAAAAAATATATTACAATAAAAAAAACAGCCTTTTTCGCTAAAAGCAAATGATTATTTTCTTCTATATTAATGTGTATATACAAAAAGACTCCTATTTGTAACGATAGGAGTCTTGGCTTTATTAGAATTTTGCAGCAAGATCTTTTGCTTCTTGTAAACCTTTTTCAACGATTTCTTGCGCTTGATCAGGTGCTGCGTTATGTCCTTCGATGACAACTGTGTGCAAGTCTTGAACACCCCAGAAACCAAGAACTGTTTTCATGAAGTTTAATGACATTTCAAGTGCAGCCATTGGTCCTTCTGAGTAGACACCGCCGCGAGCGTTAAGAAGCGCAACTTTTTTGCCGCCCATTAAACCGACTGGTCCTTCTTGTGTGTATTTGAATGTAACGCCTGCGCGAGACAGATAATCAACATAAGTATGAAGCACTGCTGGCACTGTGAAGTTCCAAAGCGGGAATGCGAAAACAACTTTGTCAGCTTTTACAAACTGGTTCAGATATTTGTCAGCAATTGCTGCTTGTTTTTTCTCATCTTCTGTCATTTCCATTCCTTGACCTGCTTTAAATGTTCCGTTAATCATATCTCTGCCAAGGTAAGGAAGGTTTTCCTTATGAAGATCTAATTCAACCACTTCATCATTAGGGTTGTTTTCTTTATAAGCAGCTAAGAAAGCTTCGTAAAGTTTAGTTGAAACGCCTTCTTCAGCTGTACGGTCGCTTGATTTTACAAATAAAACTGTAGACATTTGTATTCCTCCCGGTAAACTTTTTATATTTACTTACAAATAGTATGTTACTTTCTTTTTTACGCAAAGTCAATCACTTTATTTTGAATATGAGATTTTTTTTCAAAAAAAAGCAAGTACATCTAATATCGGTGTACTTGCTTGCCATTTTTACTTCGAATCTTGTTCACGATCTAAGATTTCATACGTCTGCGAGCTTTTTTGATCAATTGTTTCTTTGTTGGATAAGTCTTTTACCTGTTCATGAAACTCTCTTTCATAAGAAGGAGCATCTGTCTCCAGATCATCCTCCACATCAGCTTGGGCCTCAACTGTCATTCTTGCATAAGGAACAGCTTCAAGTCTTTCGTAAGGAATCTCTTGACCGGTTTTTTCACACACGCCGTAAGTTCCGTCTTTCATCTTTTGTAATGCACGGTTGACCTCCTCTAACAGCTCCCGGTCAATCTCTTTCACTGTTTGGTCTGTCATCCGGTCTGTGACGAGCGTCCCGTGGTCTGCCATATGGTTGTCAACCCCGTTGGAAAGCTCCCCCACTTCTTCCGTCATTGATTCTGTTTCCTTTTTCTCGCCAGACAATTCTTTTTGCATATCGAGCAATTTATGATAGAGATGCTGTGTTTGTTCTTTTGTCAGTGCCATGTATATCCTCTCCTTTCTATCCTGTTTCCCGTTTTGCCTTCTGTCAAACATGGGAACATCGATGGAAAGATGAGCTACTGCCTTTTTGAACGGATCGTGACCGCTGGCGTCGATGGTGCTTCGGGTTTTCGTTGGCACTTTTTGTCCTTCTCTTCTGGCGGTATATAATAGGTTGCGCCTATATTTAATCTGCCGCTCAGTTCATCAATGGTCAGCTCGCCGAATTCAAGATGATAGTCAACTTTTTCGACATTCAGCGTTTCAATATGTATATAGGTTTCTTCAGACTCCTGTTTGCTGCTTTGTTTCTGTTTCTCAAGCACTGAAAGTTTTTCTTCACATTCACGCAGTTTGTCAAGTTCTGGTTTCAAGCAATGCCTGATCAGCGACCGGAACATTTTTTTCATGACATCACGACCCTTTGCATACTCCTCTTTCGTCTACATATATAATGAGGTATATCCCATAGAAAGGAGAGGTTTTCATGCTTCCGACTAACATCAATATTTCTCATCTCAAGACTAACTCGATAGGCACCGGCTCATCCCTTACCTTTGGTTCTGCGGAGTTAAGGAACAGGTGCTCTGCTATCAAAAGAAATAACGGTTTTGGGGAACAAAATGCAGATGCTATTGTCATGGTCATTCCGATTGAATCAATTGATGACCGTGATGGGGCAGATGCACTCAGTATGAAAATCAATCATCAATAACAATGGTTTTCGCTTGACCTTCGTCTTTTTGAATGGTGATGTATAGGATTCCGTCTTTAAAAATGGCATTCATCTTTCCATGAAGATGGTCGGAAAGCGGAATTTTCTTTTCAAAACTTCCGTATTTCCCTTCTTTTTGGCGAAAGTCCTGTTCATTAAAATAGGAAAAGCGCTGCCCCTTCACCACTAAATAATCTCCGTACGATAATATGTGAACGTCTTGTTTACGGTAGCCTGGAAGATAAATTAAAAACTGCACTTCCGTAACGGTATCTACAATATCCATGCTCGGAAATGAAGCATCTCCTTTCCCTCGCTGATCTTGCTGCGCAAACGGAAACGGAGATTGGCCATTTGTCATAAAAGGGGTTTTTTGGTCTTCATCAAATACCTGTTTCCAAAAGTCACCGCCGTACATCTGCTGTGCGAATTCCATCCACTGCTTCATCTTTTCGAAATCCATTTGAAGCCCCCTGTCTTAACATACTTTATAACCGCCAGCATACAACTATAGAAAGGAGGTTTGCCTGTGGTTCAACCAACTCCGTATATCAATATTAATATTTTCATGCTGAAAATTAATTCCTTTGAAAATGCTTCAGCTGTAAACGTAGGACAAAATTTATTGGCAGAATGGCAAAATTCAGATAAAAAAAATCAAGGCTACGGACAGAATTTTGGAGATGCGAGCGGATTTATGGGCACGAGAAGCCATGTGGATGACAGAGACCAAATTGATTCTCCGGCCTCTTTTGAAAGTGAAGCGGTTAACTCCTCAATCAAAAGGAAGTGATGAGATGTTCTTTTCACCCTCCGTCGTGAATGTCGGTGGATTTAAAATCAATACGATGGACCGTGGTTCCTCTTTAACACTCGGTCCGTATCAGCAGGTCGATTACTTTTTATCAGCTAAAATAAATCAAGGGTTTGGAGAAGAAAATGGCGACTTTACTCCTCTTGTCGTACCGATTTCAAATGTATTAGATGCAGATCTCGTTGATTCGAACTCAGCGAAAAACAGTGTGGTGTAATAAGAACAGGGCGCACATGCCCTGTTCTTGTTTTTATATATAAAAAAAGCCTAACCATTTTTTGAACGGCTGGCTCATCAAATATTCAGCTGCACAAATGCTTTGTCAGCACCGCCTGAACCTCGCTTAAATCGGTGTCTTTCGCAAATTCTAATTCGAACGTTTTGCTTCTTGTCATCAATAAAAGCCCAGTGTCCGGATCAAACATTCCCGCTTCTTGGATGGCAAAGCTTTCAATTGTTTTATATGGAAGAAATACACGAACCTTCTTTTTGGAAAACATTTTATTGTCAAAGAAAATGATCCGCTTATTTGTAAAGCAAATTTGGTCCACTCGGAGCTTATAAATCGATTCTATTCTTTCCCCTTCAACGAGCAAAGCCTCAAGCTTCTTTGCGTCCGTTGATCTGCTAACAGAAAAAATACCCAATGAAGAACCCCTCTTTCTGCATTTATCTATTTGTTTTATCATTCACTACATAAAAATAAGTCCTTTATCCCTATATAAGAATACGACATAGAAGACATTTAAACCATTACGAACAGATTACATTTTTCAAATTTTTGATTTGTTTTTGGCTTTTAAGCTGTTGTCATCAAGTAATACGCACATATAGAGAAAAAAGTTTCAATATTCAGCAATGTTTTTATAAAAAAGTGGTTTTTAATGATTTTTTTAATTTTGTTTTATATTTCCTGTTTTAACCACAAAAAAACCGCAGCTGAGCTGCGGTTTTATGTATCGACTGCTTTTAACAAAATCTGTTTGATGCTTCAAGGAAGCATTACATCTCTTCGAAGTATTCTTTATAATAGCCGCCGACTTTATTCGTATTGTCGACCACAAAGAGAAACTCCTCTGTTTCATTTTTTACTTCATATTCTTTTCCCGGCGTTAAAACGCGGTTTACGATATATTTTTTTGCGTTTGTCTGCACACACTTTACTTTTTTAATTGTTTCTTTTTCAAGCCAATTTTTATGAATCATGATGAAATCTCCTTTTCTTATCTATAAGCTTATTGTAGCTTTTTTCTTTTGTAAATTGCAATATCGGTTATTCATTGATTTTGCCTTGATTTCTATTATAGAATGTTTGTATACGCTTACGTTTGAAATAAATATCACAGCTTATTTCTGCTATTCAATTCAGGAATCAATGTGCTATCACCAAGAATCTCAGAACAGACCATAAAAAATGACTGGAGGTTTGTTACGGATGAGTTCTTTAACGATGCAAGTGACGAAAAGGCTGGAGACATTTTTACAGGGAACAAAGAAGCTTTATATTGACGGAAAGTTTGTTCCGAGTGCCTCAGGGGCAACCTTTGACACTCCAAACCCGGCGACTGGCGAAACCTTGATGACGCTGTATGAAGCCCAGGCTGCGGATGTGGACAAAGCGGTTAAAGCTGCCCGGAAAGCCTTTGACCAAGGTGAATGGAGAACAATGTCTCCAGCTTCGAGAAGCAGACTGATGTATAAGCTGGCAGACTTAATGGAAGAGCATAAAACTGAGCTTGCTCAGCTTGAAACACTTGATAATGGGAAACCGATCAATGAAACGACTAATGGAGATATTCCGCTGGCTATTGAGCATATGCGTTATTACGCCGGCTGGTGTACAAAAATAACAGGACAGACGATTCCGGTTTCCGGCGCTTATTTTAATTATACGCGTCATGAGCCTGTCGGTGTCGTCGGCCAGATCATTCCATGGAATTTCCCGCTCCTGATGGCAATGTGGAAAATGGGCGCGGCACTTGCAACAGGCTGTACAATCGTCCTCAAACCGGCTGAACAAACACCGCTTTCAGCTCTTTATTTGGCAGAATTAATTGACCAAGCCGGTTTCCCTGCCGGTGTAATCAACATCATCCCAGGATTCGGTGAAGATGCGGGAGAAGCGCTGACGAACCACGAAGCGATTGATAAAATTGCCTTTACCGGTTCCACTGAAATCGGAAAGAAAATCATGTCCACCGCAGCGAAAAGCATTAAGCGTGTTACATTGGAGCTGGGCGGAAAATCGCCAAATATTCTTCTGCCGGATGCGAATTTGAAAAAAGCCATCCCGGGCGCTTTAAACGGTGTGATGTTTAACCAGGGTCAAGTCTGCTGTGCGGGCTCACGTGTCTTCATTCATAAAGACCAATATGATGAAGTTGTTGATGAAATGGCATCCTATGCTGAGTCACTCCGCCAAGGAGCGGGACTTCATAAAGATACTCAAATCGGGCCTCTCGTAAGCAAGGAACAGCATGAGCGCGTTCTTTCCTATATTCAAAAAGGAAAAGATGAAGGAGCAAAAGCAGTGACCGGCGGAAGCTGTCCTTTTGAAGCAGGATATTTTGTCGCACCGACTGTGTTTGCGAATGTTGAAGACGAAATGACCATCGCAAAAGAAGAAATTTTCGGACCCGTGCTGACTGCAATTCCGTACGAAACAGTCGATGAAGTTATTGAACGGGCAAACCATTCAGAATATGGGCTTGCGGCCGGACTATGGACAGAGAACGTCAAGCAAGCACACTATATCGCGGACCGACTTCAAGCCGGAACCGTTTGGGTGAACTGCTATAATGTGTTTGACGCGGCGTCTCCATTTGGCGGTTATAAACAGTCAGGACTCGGACGAGAAATGGGATCATATGCCTTGGATAATTACACAGAAGTCAAAAGTGTATGGATAAACCTTGAAGACTAACATGTATGTTTAAAAAACTGCTGCCTGCCAGCAGTTTTTTTCTTTCTGTAATGGCAGTAAAAGACGCTGAATATATATGCTTCTGAAGGAGTTGAGCGTGATGGGCACACTTCAGGAGAAAGTGAGGCGTTTCCAAAAGAAAACCATTACGGAGTTAAGAGACAGGCAAAATGCTGATGGTTCATGGACATTTTGCTTTGAAGGACCAATCATGACAAATTCCTTTTTTATTTTGCTCCTTACCTCACTAGATGAAGGCGAAAACGAAAAAGAACTGATATCAGCCCTTGCAGCCGGCATTCATGCAAAACAGCAGCCCGACGGCACATTTATCAACTATCCCGATGAAACGCGCGGAAATCTAACGGCTACCGTCCAAGGATATGTCGGGATGCTGGCTTCAGGATGTTTTCACAGATCTGAGCCGCACATGAAGAAAGCTGAACAATTTATCATCTCACATGGCGGTTTGAGACATGTTCATTTTATGACAAAATGGATGCTTGCCGCGAACGGGCTTTATCCTTGGCCTGCTTTGTATTTACCATTATCACTCATGGCGCTCCCCCCAACATTGCCGATTCATTTCTATCAGTTCAGCTCATATGCCCGTATTCATTTTGCTCCTATGGCTGTAACACTCAATCAGCGATTTGTCCTTATTAACCGCAATATTTCATCTCTTCGCCATCTCGATCCGCACATGACAAAAAATCCTTTCACTTGGCTTCGGTCTGATGCTTTCGAAGAAAGAGAACTCACGTCTATTTTGTCACATTGGAAACGCGTTTTTCATGCACCATTTGCTTTTCAGCAGCTGGGCCTACAGACAGCTAAAACGTATATGCTGGACCGGATTGAAAAAGACGGAACATTATACAGCTATGCGAGCGCAACCATATATATGGTTTACAGCCTTCTGTCACTTGGTGTGTCACGCTATTCTCCTGTTATTAGGAGGGCGATTACCGGCATTAAATCACTGGTGACTAAATGCAACGGGATTCCTTATCTGGAAAACTCTACTTCAACTGTTTGGGATACAGCTCTAATCAGCTATGCCCTTCAAAAAAATGGTGTGACTGAAACGGATGGCTCTGTTACAAAAGCAGCCGACTTTTTGCTAGAACGCCAGCATACCAAAACAGCAGATTGGTCTGTCAAAAATCCAAATTCAGTTCCTGGCGGCTGGGGGTTTTCAAACATTAATACAAATAACCCTGACTGTGACGACACTGCAGCCGTTTTAAAGGCGATTCCCCGCAATCATTCTCCTGCAGCATGGGAGCGAGGGGTATCTTGGCTTTTATCGATGCAAAACAATGACGGCGGATTTTCTGCTTTCGAAAAAAACGTGAACCACCCACTGATCCGCCTTCTGCCGCTTGAATCCGCCGAGGACGCTGCAGTTGACCCTTCAACCGCCGACCTCACCGGACGTGTACTGCACTTTTTAGGCGAGAAAGTTGGCTTCACAGAAAAACATCAACATATTCAACGCGCAGTGAAGTGGCTTTTCGAACATCAGGAACAAAATGGGTCATGGTACGGCAGATGGGGTGTTTGCTACATTTACGGCACTTGGGCTGCTCTTACCGGTATGCATGCATGCGGGGTTGACCGAAAGCATCCCGGTATACAAAAGGCTCTGCGTTGGCTCAAATCCATACAAAATGATGACGGAAGCTGGGGAGAATCCTGCAAAAGCGCCGAAATCAAAACATATGTACCGCTTCATAGAGGAACCATTGTACAAACGGCCTGGGCTTTAGACGCTTTGCTCACATATGAAAATTCCGAACATCCGTCTGTTGTGAAAGGCATGCAATACCTTACCGACAGCAGTTCGCATAGCGCCGATAGCCTCGCGTATCCAGCAGGGATCGGATTGCCGAAGCAATTTTATATTCGCTATCACAGTTATCCATATGTGTTCTCTTTGCTGGCTGTCGGGAAGTATTTAGATTCTATTAAAAAGGAGACAGCAAATGAAACGTGAATCTTATCAAACGGAAATGTTCAATTGGTGTGAAGCCCTGAAAGATCAGATTCAAAAGCGAGGTCAGCTTGACCAGTTTGAAGATCAAATCGACAAGATGATTGAGGCTCTGGAAGATGAGCAAACAACAGAAGAAGATTGGTATAAACAGGCCGCTGCCCTTTATCGGGATATTACAGAATCAGATGATACAAGTGAAAGACGCGCTTATGTCCCTATAGGGAAACACGTGCTGCCAAAGCTTCCTTACAAATACTCCGCCTTAGAACCTTATATTTCACGCGATATTATGGTCCTTCATCATACAAAACATCATCAAAGCTATGTCGATGGCCTGAACAAAGCAGAATCAGAGCTTAAAAAAGCGAGAGCAACAAAGAATTATGACTTAATCACTCATTGGGAAAGAGAGCTTGCGTTCCATGGAGCGGGCCATTATTTGCACAGTATTTTTTGGTTTTCTATGCATCCAAACGGAAAGCGGCGTCCTACAGGAGCATTGTTCCAAATGATAGACCTTTCATTTGGAAGCTATTCCGCTTTTAAAGAACATTTTACCCAAGCCGCTAAAAAAGTGGAAGGCGTCGGCTGGGCCATTCTGGTCTGGGCACCTCGATCAGGACGGCTGGAGATTTTAACGGCAGAAAAACACCAGCTCTTCAGCCAATGGGATGTAATCCCCCTTTTACCGCTTGACGTATGGGAGCATGCCTACTATTTGCAATACAAAAATGACCGGGCCAGCTATGTCGATCACTGGTGGAATGTCGTGGATTGGCGCGAGGCAGAAAAACGTTTTGAGCAGGCAAAAGAAGTCGTTTGGAAGCTCTATTAAAAAAAGCCCCCTTTCCCCGGGGGCTTCGTGTTTTAAAAAATCCCTACCACATGCAAAAACACGATGATAATGGCAACAGGAGATAGATATCGAATGAGCAGCAGCCAAACAGCAAACCACTTTCGTTTGAGATTGGAACCGCTTTTCAGCTCGTCAAACAAATCCTGTTTCGGTATTTTTAGTGGGACAAAAATCGAAATCAGTAACGCACCTAACGGCATTAAAATATTGCTCACAAGATAGTCGGCGGCATCAAAAATAGACAGATGAAATATAGAGACGTCACTTAAGACGCCGTATGATAATGCAGACGGCACACCGACAATAAAAATAGCAATTCCGCCTAACCAAGCGAATCGTTTTCTCTTATTGACATCGCCTTTCGAAAGTACTGCGACCAAAATTTCCAGCATTGAAAAAGCAGATGTCAATGCAGCAAATAAAAATAGAAGTAAAAATGCTAATAAAAAGATAATTCCGAACGGCATTTGATTAAACACAGTCGGCAGCACGTTAAATAACAGAACCGGGCCTTGGTCTGGTTTGAGGCCGAATGAAAAGACAGCTGGAAAAATCGCAATTCCGGCCATTACAGCAACAAGCATGTTCATAACAGTTACAGATACAGCGGACTGTACCAGATTTTCCTGTTTCTCTAAATAAGCGCTATACGTTACCATGACAGATACACCGACACTTAATAAGAAAAAGGATTGTCCCATTGCATATAAAATGGTATTGGCATCAATTGCAGTTAAATCAGGCATCAGGAAAAATTTAATTCCTTCCATCGCGCCATCAAGTGTAACCGAACGCACCATTAAAATGATGAATAATAGAAAAAGCGCTGGCATTAATACTTGGCTTGCTTTTTCAATTCCGCTGCTTACCCCTTTTGCAACAACTAAAATTGTTACCACCATAAAGAGCAGCTGGCCTCCCACAGCCAAATAAGGATTTGAAATGGTACTTGCAAATATCGTATCAAAACCAGATGTCTGCGATAAACCGCCAGTGAAGCCTTTTATAATATAAATTAAAATCCATCCGCCGACGACACTGTAGAAAGATAGAAGAATAAAGCATGTCACCATGCCTAAATAACCGATCCAATGCCACTTCGTTCCTGGAGCAAGTGTTTTATAGGACTGAACGGCATCTTTCTGTGTTCTTCTGCCTATGATGAATTCACCTAACAATAAAGGCAGTCCGATTAAAACCGTAAATAAAATAAAAATAAGTAAAAATGCGCCTCCGCCGCTGGTTCCGGCAACATATGGGAATTTCCATATCGCACCAAGCCCGATAGCTGATCCTGCCGCGGCTAAAATAAAGCCGAGCTTCGAAGACCATTGATTTGCTTCCTTCACCGTATCACTCCTATTTGATCTAACCATTATAAAGGTTCATTGTAAGAATATCTTCCTATATAGTCAAGAACATTTTGATTAGTTTACATCATATATCTATAGACATCTGCCAAAAACTAATATTGAATTATTCAGAAAATTATTTATAATAAGAGAATGTTATGAAATTTGTAAGAATTTCTGCTGAAGTTCTTGATAAGTGTATTAGGAGTGTTTTTATGGACATCATTAGAAAAATAAGTCATTTTGCAGGACAAACCTTTGGCATATGGGTCATTGTTTTTGCAGTGCTGGGATTTTCTTTCCCATCTTTATTTACGTGGATCAGTTCTTATATTACGATTTTTCTTGGCATTATCATGTTTGGGATGGGCCTTACACTGCAAGCCGATGATTTCAAAGAGCTGGTCAGAAAGCCTTGGCAAGTTATTATTGGAGTAATAGCTCAGTATACGATCATGCCGCTCGTTGCTTTCGGCCTCGCATTTGGGCTTCATCTTCCAGCTGAAATCGCAGTTGGTGTTATTCTTGTCGGCTGCTGTCCCGGGGGAACTGCATCTAATGTTATGACATTCTTAGCAAAAGGAAATACTGCCCTTTCTGTTGCGGTTACAACCATTTCTACCTTATTGGCACCTGTTGTAACACCGTTGTTGATTATGCTGTTTGCCAAAGAATGGCTTCCTGTCTCACCGGGGTCTTTGTTTATCTCAATTTTACAGGCGGTTTTATTTCCGATCATTGCAGGTCTGATTGTCAAAATGTTTTTCAGAAAACAAGTGGCAAAAGCCGTACATGCCCTTCCGCTTGTTTCTGTCATTGGCATCGTTGCGATTGTCTCAGCTGTCGTCAGTGGCAATCGGGAAAATCTGCTTCAATCGGGGTTGCTCATTTTTTCAGTTGTTATCCTGCATAACGGTATCGGTTATTTACTTGGGTTTTTTTGTGCAAAGCTTTTAAAAATGGATTACCCGTCTCAAAAAGCGATTGCAATCGAAGTCGGCATGCAAAACTCCGGGCTTGGGGCTGCACTTGCCACGGCTCATTTCTCACCGCTATCGGCCGTACCAAGCGCAATATTCAGTGTGTGGCATAACCTTTCAGGTTCTATGCTTGCAACATATTGGTCAAAAAAAGTGAAAAAGAAACAAGCTGGATCCAAAAGCAGCAATCTATCACTTTAAATATGCATCAAAAAAGGTACATCACTTTATCGTGATGTACCCTTTTTTATTATCCTTCTAATAAAAGCTGTTCAGGATCTTCCAGTAAATTTTTGATTGTCACGAGGAAGCCAACCGCTTCTTTACCGTCTACAATCCGGTGATCATAAGATAAAGCGAGATACATCATCGGACGATTTTCGAAACGCTCTTCATCAATTGCTACTGGGCGCAGCTGAATCTTATGCATGCCCAGTATACCGACTTGAGGGCTGTTTAAGATCGGAGTTGACATCAGTGAACCGAAAGTCCCTCCGTTGGTAATCGTGAAGGAACCTCCCTGAAGCTCGCTAAGGGTTAATTTATTGTTTCTTGCTTTTTTCGCAAGCTCGCCGATCTCTTTTTCGATTCCTGCAAATGTCAGGCGGTCCGCATCCCGCACAACCGGAACGACAAGGCCTTCATCAGCCGCAACAGCGATTCCGATATCGTAGAATTTTTTAACGATCAACTCATCGCCTTGAATTTCTGCATTCAACAGCGGATATTTTTTCAATGCAGCCACGACCGCTTTCGTGAAGAAAGACATAAAGCCGAGCTTCACTTCATTTTGCTCAAAGAATTGATCTTTGCGGCGTTTTCTGAGATTCATAACAGCCGTCATGTCCACTTCATTAAATGTAGTCAGCATCGCCGATGTTTGCTGCACCTCTACAAGGCGTTTTGCAATCGTTTGTCTGCGGCGTGACATTTTTTGCACTTCGACAGGTTTATCAAAGCTTTGCTGTGCTTTTTGAGCCTGAGGCTGCTGCTTTTGCTGAGGAGCCGGTTTTGATGCCGGTTTTTCGTACGCTTCGACATCCTGCTTGCGCACTCTTCCAAGCGGATCTCCAGTTGGAACTTGAGACAGGTCAATTCCTTTTTCTCTCGCCAGCTTACGGGCCGACGGAGAAGCGATCGTTCTTGATTTTGCTTCAGATTGTGCTTCCTCGCTCACCTCTTGTGCAGCTGGTTCAGCCTGTTTCTCTTCTTTCACGCTTTCCTTGCTTTCTGCTTTCTCTGTAGGAGCAGGGGCAGAACTTTCACCCGCGCCTTCTGAAATCGTACCGATAATTTCTCCGACCTGGACGGTATCACCCGAATCTTTCAATACCTCTTGAAGTACACCCGATTCTTCTGCTGTCAATTCAACATTCACTTTATCCGTTTCTAGTTCAAGCAGATATTCACCCTGTTCTACATAGTCACCAGGCTGCTTTAACCATTGGGCTATTGTTCCTTCTGAGATTGATTCTGCTAATTCAGGTACCTTAATTTCCGCCATTTTTTCATTTCCCCCTTAGTTTTTGCGAGTCAAGCTATCAGATACAATACGTTCCTGTTCTTTTTTATGAACTGTCGGATCTCCCTCTGCAGGGCTGGATCGTCTTCTTCGTCCAATATATTGAACGCTTACTCCCTCTGGTGCAATCTCTGTCAAATACGGGCTGATATAACCCCAAGCCCCCATGTTCTGCGGCTCTTCCTGCACCCAAACGATTTCTTTCAGGTTCGGAAGTTTTGCAAATAACTCTTTGACTCCTTTTGCCGGGAATGGATACAACTGTTCAATTCTCGCAATGTGAAGCCACTCTTTACCGTCTTCTAACTTATTAAAATGATCACTGATGTCTATAGACACTTTACCGCTGGATAATACAAGTCTGGTTACTTTTTCATAGTCATGAGAAAGTCCCGACTGTTCATAAACAGGCTGGAAGCGGCTTTCGCTGAGCTCCTGCACTTCTGACACCGTATTTGGGTTGCGAAGAAGGCTCTTCGGCGTCATAATGACGAGCGGTCTGATTTCTTCACGAAGCAGCATTTTAGCCTGTCTTCTTAAAATATGGAAATACTGTGCCGCGCTTGTCAGGTTGGCAACCGTCCAGTTGTTTTCTGCTGCAAGCTGCAAGAATCGCTCGATTCTTCCGCTTGAGTGCTCAGGCCCCTGTCCCTCGTAACCGTGCGGAAGCAGCATGACTAATCCGGATTTTTGGCCCCATTTCGCGCGTCCGGCAGAAATAAATTGGTCAAAATACACTTGAGCAGCGTTGGCAAAATCTCCGTACTGTGCTTCCCACAAAACAAGCGTTTCCGGTGAATGCACGTTATAGCCGTATTCAAAACCGAGAACCGATCCTTCAGACAGCGGGCTGTTATGAACAGCAAATGATGTGCTGCAGTCAGATAAGTGATGAAGCGGCACAAATTCTTCGCCCGTCTCACTGTCATGAAGCACAAGGTTTCTTTGGGCGAACGTTCCGCGCTCGGAATCCTGTCCTGTTAAACGAATCGGTGTTCCGTCTTTCAAAATTGAAGCAAACGCGAGTGATTCTGCCAAAGACCATTCCACTTTTCTGTCATCATCGAACGCCTTGGCGCGTCTTTCTAAAATGCGCTTTAGCTTGCCGAAAACATTAAATGACTCCGGCCAGTTGATCAATTCGCCATTCAGCTTGCGGAGCACATCAAAATCAATCGAAGTGTCCACATCTGGGAAACCGTTTGATACAGGCTCTGGAAGTTCAATTTCACAGGCAGTGTGTTCCTTTTTAGACGGAACTTTCTGATATGCATCCTCAATGCGCTTCGTTACCGATTTTTCGATGTTTTGAACAACTTCCTCGGTAAGCACGCCTTCTTTTACCAGCTTTTCAGCGAAAATTTGTTTGACGGTCGGATGCTTTCTGACAGCATCATACAACATTGGCTGAGTGGTTGACGGTTCATCCATTTCGTTGTGTCCATAGCGTCTGTACCCGATCAAATCAATCAGAAAATCCTTGTTGAATGTTTTTCGGTATTCGACCGCAAACTTAACAGCTGAAAGACAAGCTTCAGGATCGTCCGCATTCACGTGAACAATCGGAATTTCATAACCCTTGGCCAGGTCGCTGGCATATTTTGTCGATCTGGATTCAGCGCTTTCTGTTGTAAATCCGATCATGTTATTGGCGATAATATGAATCGCACCGCCTACTTGATACCCTTTTAAAGAACTTAAATTCAATGTTTCAGCTACAATTCCTTCCCCAGGGAATGCAGCGTCTCCATGGATTAAAATAGCCAGCGATTTTGTTTCATCTTGTACCGGGTATCCGCTTTGTGTTCGCGTTTCCTGTGCCGCTCTTGTGCTGCCTTCAACAATCGGATTGATAAATTCCAAGTGGCTCGGGTTGTTCGCTAACGTAATGCGCGCTGATTTTGTTTCAGCGTCTTGAAGCTCCCGATTCGCCCCCAAATGGTATTTGACATCCCCTGTCCATCCGTAGCTGATTCCAATTGATCCCTCAGACGGGACAAGATCTTTATTCGGCGCATGCTGGAATTCAGAGAAGATGATTTCATACGGTTTGCCGAGCACATGTGCCAAGACATTCAGGCGTCCCCTGTGCGCCATCCCGATGTTGACACTTGTCGTGCCTGATTTGACAGATTGTGCAATAATGTCATCAAGCACTGGAACAAGAGCGTCCAGACCCTCAATGGAAAAGCGCTTCTGCCCGACGAATGTGCGATGCAAAAACTGCTCGAAGCCCTCTACTTCAGTCAGTCTTTCCAGCACAGCCGACAGCTTTTCAGCTGAGTTCTTCTGGAACAGCTCGCCAGATTCAATCTTTCTTGTCAGCCACTCGCGCTCTTTGAAGTCATGCACATGGTCAAATTCAAAAGAGATGGTTCTTTTATACGTATTTCGTAAATACTGAATGGCTTCTAAACCGTTCGTAATGTTTTTAGGAGCGTCTTTGCAGATGACAGACGCAGGTATTGCTTTTATTTCCTCTTCTGTTAGCCCGTAATCGGATAATGGAAAAAGTTCGCTCTTTTTCCCATCCTTTCTGAGCGGATTGACGGAAGCGTTCAAATGGCCATAGGTTCGGATATCTTCTGCAAGTCTGACTGCGGATGCGATCTTTTGAATCAGATCGGCTGTAACACGTCCCTTTTCTTTTGTTCCCGAGGCCTCTTTTATATCGCTTGGCGGAGCACCGAGCTCGTCGAACATTTCCTTCAAATCCGGGTCAATGCTGTCCGGATCCTGGGTATATTGATCGTAAAGCTCCAGCGCATAGCCGAGGTTCGGACCGTAAAAATCTTCCCAATTCATTCGTTGTTTCATACTATTTTGAAACATTTGAATATTACCCCCAACTTAGATAATCAAGTGATTGATTCACTATCTTGAAATAACTTTCGAACGCTGTGTCCAAAATTATGTAATAAAAACGCTTCCAACGATATTTTACCACTGTTTGCAATTTGATTCTACCTTGATTGTTCACAAAATAGTAAAAAACCTTTATAAAAAACAAAAAATTTAATCATTCGAAAAAACAAACGCCAAAAAGCATAGGATTAAGGGCTACCCTATGCTTTTATGAAGCAGTTTTTTCAGCAGCGGATACAGAACATCCGGTAACTGATCAACATCCGGGACAAATATACTGAATTTTCCGTACATATCCTGGATCGTCTTCATTTGCGATTCTTCTATTTCTGAGTTGGAGAGAAAAACATTTATCACTTCTATTCCTCTTTTTCGGGCTTCGATAACCGCCTCACTTGTATCGACGATCCCATTTTGTTCGTAGCCAAATGCGGCCGGCTCTCCATCTGAGAAAACAATTAAGAACTTTTGCGCCTCGCTGCGATGCAGCATTTTTTTCGTCATCTGCCTAATTGCGTACCCGTCACGGTTATCTTCTTCTGGCTCAAGCTGCATAATGGCCGGTCCAGACTCTTGTCTTAATGATGATTGGAAGGGAATAACCGTATTGAAATAGTTTGGCTGGCTTGTTTCGGTTGCATCATTTGTGTCCTCCCAGAACCCGACAATCTGATGCGGAACCGCTACCGATTTCAACGCTTCGTGAAACAGCACGATTCCACGTTTTGTTTCGTCCATTTTGTCGAACATGCTGGCTGAACAATCGACCAGCAATGTAAAAACTGCGTCGATTTCTGAAGATGGTTCTTGCTTTTTGTAGAACAGGCGCGGATTTCGCTCAGTGAAGTAGCGAAGAAGCTTATTGTTCAGTCTCCCGGCATGAAGGTCTGTTCTCGGCAATGTTTTTTTATGCTCCAGCGTTTTTTGAATCATTTGTTTCAAACGCTTTTGATACGATTCAATCGTTTTTGCCTGCTGTTTATAAGAAAGCTCTTCTTCACTGGTTGCCGGCTGCGGTTCTTTATAAATTGGAAATGCATATTTATTTTCTTTACCGTCAGCCATACCCGCTCCGTTCGGCTGGTCTTTTTGGGACTCCAGCGCTTCCAGCTTGGAATAGTCTTTCCGTTTCGTTTGTCTGGCTGATCCTTGAACAGAGCCAAGGGCCTGATCTCCATCGTCGCCTTCCCTTGAAGCATCTTTTCCTAAATCTGATTTTGCGCCGTGTTCAATATCAAATTGAAGGAAGCTTTTGGACGGTGCTTCTGTTTCCCGGTGCCATGTCGGCATTTCTTCTTCATGGATATCCTCATCACCGTCTGATTGTTTTGGAAGCGTGATGTCATCACTCAGCTTCGGCGCTTTTTTCTCTTCTTCAAATAACGGCTGTTCTGCAGCTTTTGCGTAGTCAAGCTCAGGCAAAAAGAAGTAGGTGTTCAACATGTCTTTATCGAGCACCTCTTCAAGCCCATCCATGAGGTCCTCAACAATTTTCAGAACCTGCCGTGTCGAATCTGCTTCATACACACGCAAGAGCTGCTGCTCAATAAACGGGCGCATCAGATCGATATCTTCACGCATGGACGGAAGGGTCTCAAGCGGCGATTCCGCTGTGAGCTTGACATAGATCGCGCAAAAGAGCGCATCGGTAAAAATGCTTCGTTCCAAATTTAAGGTCAGCTGGGTTGAGAAATGTTTTCTGTACATGTCTTTTCGCTTCGCAAATACATGTTTCGTACCCGGACGCTCATGTTTGATGCGTTCTTCGATTCTAATGTCTTCAAGCAGCATAAAGAGCTGCTTGGCAAAACTTTTAAACGTAAGATGGCGATGGATATCATTCAAAAAGTTCGCAAACTCATGCAGCGAGCTATATCTTGTTCCGACTGAACGCAGGTAGACGTCGCTTTTCAGACCCGCTTCCATGTCCTCAGCTGCCCTGTCTTTCCAAAAGTGGCTCATATAGATTTTCTTTTCAAATGGATTGTAATAGGACTGAACGCCATACTCCACTTCTACCACTTCACTCTTGGTGAGTGTTTTGGCCAAATCAGTCAGCATCATAAATAAAAATGAATCAATTGTGCTGTCGTTAAATTTGATAAATTTCATCGCAGCCCCCTCATTCAAACAGAGTTTCTGCAATATTTCGGACGGCCGCTTTTTCCCGATCATCATCAAGCTTTTCTACAATTCCCCGCTCAATGGCACGACGCGGCGGAATATAAGCAGCTAAATCACATGTATCGATTAAAGCTCTGATGGATGCCGCTTCTTCAGACACCTGTCCGTTATTGGCCTGAACGATCAAGTCAGAGGAAAGCGTGATAAATCTGTCAATCAATTTCTCGTCTTTCAAGGCTGACTGAGACATGAGCACTTGTTTCAGCAGCTCGCCTTTAATATAAGGCACATCAATGATGACAAAACGGTTTTTCAACGCTTCATTCAGAGGAACAGTTCCGACATAGCCTTCATTGATGGCTGCAATGACCCCGAAACCGCTTTTAGCCCGTATGACCTCGCCTGTAAACGGATTTGTCATCATTTTTCTGTAATCTAATACACCGTTCAAAATAGGCAGTGTTTCCGGCTTCGCCATATTGATTTCATCTATATAAAGAAAATGGCCTTCCTTCATTGCCTTTGTAACAGGTCCTGAAACAAACTCGATTGTTGCCTGGCCAGATTGATTTTCAATCGTTTTATAACCGACCAATGCCTCAGCGTCCAAGTCGACTGAACAGTTGACGCTGTGCATCGGTTTATGAAAATAGCTGGACAATGTTTCTGCCAACTTTGTTTTTCCTGAACCTGTAGGCCCTTTCAGCAGGACATTTTTCCCCATGGCTAATGCAATAATGGCGTCAAATAAAATGGCTTCATCCTCCGCCTCATAGCCTGATGTTCCTATAAGCGATTGAAACTCTGGGGAAATAGGCTGCTCTTTATATGATAAAAGCTTTTGTTGTATATCTTCCGGCAATGTTAAGTGCTGTAGTTGTGTTGTCATAGACAGATTCCCTTTCCTATTCATATTCCTTAATGAGTATACTAAAAAAGCCCCTGTATGCTCAATACAAAAGGGCTTGGATGATATTACTGCTTCTCGTTATTTCCCAAAAGGGCTCCGCAGACAATACGCGCACCGGAATTGCCGCTTGGGTTTGTCAGATAATCGTCCGCTTGTTCATGAATAATAAATGCACTTCCGTCCTCGTCGAGAATATTTAGTTTACTTCCTTTTTTCAGTGAAGTGTCAGGCGCATTCATTATGACATCTACCTTTCCATCAGCACCGACTTCAAGGTTCGGCAGATCTCCGGCATGATGCCCCATCGGATTATTGAAGCCGTGTTCTTTGTTCAGTGGATTAAAGGGACCGCCCGCTGATTCAAAATCCGGCCTGACACAAGAACCTTTCTCATAAATATGAAAACCGAGAGATGCACCTGGACGCAGGCTGTTTGCGGAAATATGAATATCGAGGCCTTCATCATCTGATTCTTTGATCTCTATAAAGCCGACTGCTTTCCCTTCACGATTGACCAACTGGACATGATGACCAAACGCTGACGTTTCAACCACTTTTTTTTCCGGCACCCGGTTAGGAGGGTCTGGAGGTTTTTTTTGTCCGCATCCGGCAACTCCCAGTGCCGTCAGCATCATCAACAGCAAGAGACGGTACATACTGTCTCCCCCTTGTTTTTTCTAACAGTGTGGTCAATCATTGTCTGGTATAAACAAAAAAGCCTATAAAAGGCTTTTTGTCATACTCATTTTTAAAAATAACTTCTTGCGCCCAAGTACCGCTGTTTCCAATACGAATTGCTGAGATTGGAAATGTCGACGCCCGATGAGCTTGCATGAATAAAATCACCGCCGCCTAGATAAATCCCCATGTGAGACGGGCCGGATTTATATGTGGTAAAGAAGACAAAGTCTCCTACTGACGGCTGGCTGACTTTCTGCATGACATTCCAATACCCTGCCGTACTCAATCTTGATATAGATGATACATTATTAATGAGGTAATAAATGAAGCCGCTGCAATCAAAACCGGCAGGCGTGTTTCCGCCCCATCGGTAAGGCACTCCGACATATTTTTTCGCTTCCGTTATCATTCTGTCAATCTTCGAACCTATTTGAATGTTTGACCCTGAGTTATCTTTTGGCTTTGTTGGCTTTGTCGGATTTGAAGGATTAGATTTTGATGCTCCCGAAATAGTCAGAACCTGCCCGATTTGCAACACATCCGATGATAAATTGTTTTTATCACGGATGCTTTGGACAGTGACTCCAAGCCGATTTGCAATTTTCCACAGCGAATCGCCTGCTTTTACCTTGTACGTCGTTGTTTTTGAGGGATTGGAGTTTGACGGCTTTTTGGAACCGCTGTTTCCGTTCTTAGGTGAACTGCTTCCTTTTATTTTGAGCACCTGTTTAGGATAAAGTGTATCTGATGTTAAGCCATTTAAGGTTTTTAATTCGGCTACAGTCATATTTAAGCTGTTTGCGATTTTCCACAGTGAGTCACCATGCTTGACCGTATATGTACTTTTTGAAGAACCTGAAGAATTGGAACCGCTGTTTTTCTTTGATCCATTTGATCCGCTTGAACTGCTTGTCCCTTTGATCTTAAGCCTTTGCCCCGGACGAATCAGGTCACTGCTCAGGCTGTTTAAGCTTTTAAGCTCAGAAACACTCATTTTATGATTTTTAGCAATCATCCATAGGGAATCACCATATGCAACTGTGTATGTTGATGTTTTGCTTGAATTAGATGGGGATGTCGTGCTTTTTTTGCTGCTTTCAGGAACCTTAAGGCTTTGTCCGACATAAAGCACCGTTGATTTCAATTTGTTTTCGGATTTCAGAGCTGATATTGTCGTATCATACTGGCGGGAAAGTTTCCAAAGAGAGTCACCGCTTTTTACTTTTATCGTTTTTGCTTCCGCGGGTGCTGCGGCCATCGACGACCCAACAACTGCAGAAACAGCCAAGCTGGCTACAATCTTCTTTTTCATTCATTCAACCTCCTAAACTGTTTTTTTGCAAAAACAGCTAGTATTTTGTTTCCAAAAATGGCACACAACTGTTTTATCGTCAATTTTTCAGCAAGTTAAACCCTTTTCAAACATTTGGCAGCATTTTCAGCATCATTCGACCTTTTAACCTTTAAATAAACACCTCACATTTTACATAAGCACGATATGTTTTTCGAAAGTCTAAGGAACTATTTAAGCGAGGGTAAAAATGATGGTTTTCTATTGATGAACGAAGCAGTTTCTCCTCCTTTCTTGTCTATTTTTCTAATCAATTCTCTATCGGCGTGTCAAATCCCTTCCTCTGCATTCTTATGAAATGGCAAAAAGCCTGTTCTTTCGATAAGAACAGGCTTTTACACTATGCATTTGCTGATTGAGTTTTTTGTTTTACAGCTTCAAGAATGCTGTCGGCTGCTTTTTTAGAGCCGCCTGCCGCTTTCAGTGATTGTCCAATTTCTTTTGCCTTTTCAGCATACGAACGATTATTCATTACTTCTTGTATCGTCTCTTTCAGTAGGCTTTCAGACAATTCTTCCTTTTTAATTACTTTTCCTGCGCCGACTTTTTCTACCTGATCTGCGACAACAAATTGGTCGCCTCCCATCGGAATGACAACGAGCGGGGTTTCAAAATACAAACCTTCACTTGTGCTGTTCATCCCGCCGTGGGTCACAAATAAGCTGGCTCTTTTCAAGATCTCAAGCTGAGGGACATACGGGCGTACAATGAAATTCTCCGGAATGTCGTTTAACTCACTTGTTTTAATATGCTTGCCGATGGAAAGCACAACTTTACCGTCAAAGTCCTTACACACTTCAAGGCATTGATTAAAAAACTGCTTTTGATTGTTAAAAATGGTTCCCATTGAAATAAACAGCACGTTTTCATTGTCAATCTGATCAAATGGGAAATCATTGTTTCCGGCTCTTTCTGTAATGGAAGGACCGACAAATACATATCGCTCGCCAAATTGCTCATCCAGTGGCTGAAATCCCCTTGATGTAAAGATGATTGTCAAGTCACCATCAGCTAAAAAAACATCAAATGGCTTCTTGATCTCTGCTTGAAAATCAGCATTTAAAGTTTCTGCAAGCTGCTGGTATGATTCATAATGAGGCGAATCTTCAAGTGATCCTTTCATGTACGCTCCCATCATTTCCTTAGCAAATTCCTCATTCATCGCAAAGGTTGTACACAATGAAAATCTTGGCAGCTTCAGCATGTTGGCAATGACTTTACCCGCGAGAAGATGGTGATCATATATGACATAATCATACGATTCATGTTTGACTTCCTCATAAATATGAGTCGCGATATCCTTACAGGCTTTCAAAAAAGCGCAGAGCATTTCTGTGAAATCTCTTTCTTCATCGCCGGTTGCGTTTTTCCCGAAGTAATCTCCTCTGAAATCATGATACTCACGAAACTCTATATCAAGAGCTGTGATTTTTTCTTTATATTCCTTCACTGCGTAGTACGTAATGTTTTCTCCCCGGGATTTCAGCTCCTTCATCACACCGATAGAGGGATTAATATGCCCTTCACCGGGGAAACCGATCATTAATACATTAGCCATGCGGCAGCACCCTTCCTTTGAGAATTTATGTAATATTTTATACGGTACTATAAATGCATAAACAGGTAAAGTATTTCACTTAATTAATATTAATCATATATAACTTTTCTACCAGTTTATATTCCCTGCCTTCAAGACAAAAAGCATTCAGCTTGAAGCGAATGCTTTAATAAAGATGCGAATTCAGTCATTTTGTCTCATGATAGGATTCTTAATCAGGCCCTTTTTATTATTTTTACGTTCTTGGTGAAATTAACGGATATAATACACCGTCTTTGGCAAACGACATCTTCCCTGTTTCCTCTGAAACCACGAGCACCAGTGCATCCGTATAGCCCGACATACCGAGAGCCGCCCGGTGCCGGGTTCCCAAATGGATATCCACTTCCTTCGTCGTCAGCGGGAGCACATTGGCTGCTGACACGAGTTTGTTTTCCCTCACTAATAAAGCGCCGTCATGAAGAGGGTTTCCGGGAAAAAAGATGCTTTCAATTAATGAAGAGCTGATCTCGGCGTGTAGGGAGGTGCCTTTTTGAATAAAACGTTCAACCGGGTCTGCTCTTTCAATCACAATTAAAGCTCCATGCTTATGTTCCGATAAGGCTTTAATCGCCTTGGCCAGCTCAATAAATGCCGGCGTAAATTCCTCAATGTATGATTGCAAATAAAAGGAGGATGCAATCCCCTGCATGTCCTGAAAAACGTGCCCCAAATCATCTAATTCACAAAGGAGACACTGGTCTTTTTCGTGAAGCGTTTTCAAGATTAGAGATGCATCACCTAATATTTGCTCTAAGTACACCTGTATTTTCCCCTTGAACGCATTTTCTGATATCTGCTCATAGCGCATAGCCTTCATCTCCTGTTCAAATTTCCAACTTTTCACGAATGCTTATCTTATTGATGCACATTCTATTGGTAAAGGAGGGATGTAAAGAATGGAAATCGAAAGAATCATTCAGTATATTTGCACCTTTTTAGGCGTGATTTCGCTTTCTTTTATTTATGCCCAAATGTTTAGAAAAACGAAACCGACAAAAAAAGAATAGGCCCGGCGTTCATTGCTTTTTATACATAAAATGTTATAATTTCTCTCGTTATGAAAAAGAAACGGAGATCAATGTATGAAAGAAACTCAAAACGCCCGGGAAAAAATCAAACAGCTCTTGCACATTTTAATACCGATATTCATTACCCAAGCGGGGCTTTCTCTGATCACTTTTCTAGATACTGTGATGTCAGGGAAAGTCAGCCCCGCTGATTTAGCTGGTGTCGCCATTGGCTCAAGCCTTTGGACCCCTGTTTACACAGGACTTGCAGGTATATTAATGGCGGTCACCCCGATTGTCGCTCAGTTATTAGGTGCAGAGAAAAAACAGAAGATTCCCTTTACTGTTTTACAAGCTGTATACGTAGCCGCGCTTCTTAGCATCGCCGTTTTAGTGATTGGATATGCTGCAGTTGACCTTATTCTTGGCCGATTGAACCTTGATATTCACGTGCATCAGATTGCTAAACACTTTTTAGGCTTTTTATCACTGGGAATTTTCCCTTTATTTGTTTACACCGTGTTGAGATCATTCATCGACTCATTAGGAAAAACGAGAGTCACCATGATGATTACACTCAGTTCTCTTCCAATCAATTTTGTATTGAATTATGTATTTATCTTCGGGAAGTTCGGAATGCCGGCACTTGGAGGTGTAGGCGCGGGACTGGCATCCGCGTTAACTTACTGGTGTATCTGCATCATCAGTTTTTTCATTATTCATAAAAACGCACCGTTTTCTGAATACGGGATTTTTCTTACCATGTATAAGTTCTCTTGGAAAGCATGCAAAAATTTGCTCAAAATCGGGCTGCCTATTGGGTTCGCCGTGTTTTTTGAAACGAGCATTTTCGCAGCTGTCACGCTTCTAATGAGCCATTTTCATACAGTGACCATCGCGTCCCACCAGGCAGCCATGAATTTTGCGTCTCTTTTATATATGCTGCCGCTTAGCGTGTCCATGGCTCTAACAATTGTTGTCGGATTTGAAGCGGGTGCAGCCCGTTTTAAGGATGCACGCTCATATAGCTTAATCGGCATCATGATGGCGATCGGCTTTTCTTTGTTCACTGCCGCCTGTATCCTTTTATTCAGAGAGCAAATTGCGGGCATGTACACTTCTGACCCCGATGTGCTCCGGCTGACACAGCACTTTTTAATTTATGCGCTATTTTTTCAGCTTTCCGATGCTGTTGCCGCACCGATCCAGGGAGCACTCAGAGGGTACAAAGATGTGAACTATACGCTTGCGGCCGCTTTTGTCTCTTACTGGGTCATTGGCCTTCCGGTCGGTTATATGGTCGGTACGTTTACAAGCCTCGGTGCATTCGGCTATTGGATTGGATTAATAGCGGGACTCGCCGCCGGAGCAGTTGGGCTGTTTTTCAGGCTGGCAAAACTGCAAAAACGTTATTCGCAAAAACAACACATTTAAAAGAGGTGATCAATCATGGCAAAAAACAAAAAATTATTCGAGTATCTTTCCCAGCATGCGGAAACCATCAGTTCAACATGGTATGAAACAATCGAGGAGACTGATCCCAATTCCATTTATGCCTCAACAGACCCTGTTGTCATTCACAATTTAAAGAGCCAGAATCTTGCCTTTAACTATAAAATAAACCGTATTTTTATAGATGATGAGGACGTATACTTGCCTATACTGAAAGAATGGGCCTTTGAAGTCACACAGGATCAAGAGCATTTAAAAACTCCTATCCACTATATTATTCGGGAGTTTGTCAGAGTGAGAGATTTATATGTTTCCTATGTGAAAGAATTTGTCCATCTCAATCAGGATACTGTGAAAAGCGAAGAAGCCGAAGACCTGTATCACGCCCTTATAAAAGCGTTTGATCTTGTGATTCATATTTTTATAGAAGAAATGTACAAAAACACAAGCCTTCAGCTTCAGGCCCAAAAAGATATGATTACTGAATTGAGCGCTCCGGTCATCGTGCTGTTTCACAGCGTCGGACTGCTACCTTTAATCGGAGATATTGATACAGTCCGCGCCAAGCTGATTATGGAAAACACACTGCATCAATGTGCGAAAAAAAAGGTGACACAACTGTATATTGATTTGTCAGGAGTAGCTGTGATTGATACGATGGTTGCCCATCAGCTGTTCAGTCTGATTGAGGCGCTTCGTTTAATCGGTGTTTCTTCAACTTTGTCTGGAATCCGTCCGGAAATCGCGCAAACAGCGGTTCAGCTAGGTTTGTCTTTCGAAGGTATTTCCTTGAGATCCACTCTCGCTTCAGCAATTGCATCGGACTTAAAATTAAAAAAGGTATAAGGCTTAAGGCCTTATACCTTTTTGATTAATCATTCCATTGATACGTCCAATATATTTCTTCTTCAAACCATGTTGCCATAACAGGTTCATTATTTTTCAATTTCTCTTCAAGCTCTCTGAGCATGCCTTCTGTTTGTGTGCGGTGAGCTCTTAACGCATTCATTTTAATATCAGCTACTTCTTTGATATCAAGCACGACATCAGCTTCGCCGAGAACCTCTTCTCTGTTGCGGGTAATGGCCATGCAGATTGTACGCGGACGGTCTTCTTTCTTTTTGCGATATAATGCACGGATAACCGCTTCCCCGCATGCATCATGGTCAGGGTGCACACCGTGTCCGGGATAAAATGTGACAATTAAACTTGGTTTTACATCATCTATGATCTCTTCCATGATATCAGCTAAATACTCATCGTCTTCAAATTCGAGCGTTTTGTCACGGAGTCCAAGCATACGAAGGTCATTGATATCCATTTCTTTGCAAGCATTGATGAGCTCTTGTTTTCTTAGCAGCGGCAACGTTTCCCGATTCGCGAAAAATGGATCGCCCATATTTCTGCCCATTTCACCTAAAGTGGCGCAGGCATACGTAACGGGAATGTCTTTTTTTCTGTTTAAGGCAATGAGGCCTGCCACTCCATATGATTCATCATCAGGGTGAGGCAGGATTACTAGTACATGTTCTTTCATTAATATTCACCCTTTTCTTTAAACTGTGAACGGTTTTTCGCTGATTTGCAGAGAAATAGCCAGTTTACCGCCCGGCAGGTGTCCCGCCATTAATAAACGGTTTTCTTCATCTACCGTGTATTCAGTCAAGCCTTCAGCATAAATCCAGCCTTCTTCTGTTTTCAAGCCAACGCGGTAAGGCCCGTTGCCTTTGATTTTTGCCTGATGATAAGTAACTTTTGCATTGCGAATATACGCAACAACCGTCATGTTCTTTTCATTTAAGTGCGCTGAATAAGAACCTGTGGTGGTTTCTAAATGGATATATACAGGGCGGTCCGCATATCGTTCTAAAGATGCTTGCACATCTTCTTTTATGATCGCTTTCATGATTGCTCCCCTCTTTCTTCTTTTAAATACTCTGCACGTTCTGTATGTAATTTGACCAGCTGATATTTCACAGCCGGTTCGAGCTGTGAATTCACAATGCGCTGAATCGCGGCAAAATATTTTTCCAGCATCGGTTTTCGGAGTCTTGGATGTGTTCGTTTATCCAAGAGCTCAAGATCAATCGCCTCTGCTACCGCTTCTGCGTCATCATGTGCGAGAGATCGGTTATTCCAAAGTGAAGCATAGGCTTTCACTATCTCTTTATCATTGTCCATCGTCTTGCTCCTTTATGTCTTACATACATGAAATGATTATACATAATATATGCATCAGCTGAAAAGCCAAAGGCCTCAATGGCTTTTTGACGCCCGTTTCCACTTCACTTGTGAAAACGTAAACAAGAGCAGCGCAGCCCATATACAGCTGAATGTAAAAGCCTTCGAGCTTGAAAATGGCTCATGGTAAACAAACAGCCCGATCAGCAGGGTAATGGTCGGCGCAATATATTGTAAGATACCGACTTGATACAGCGGCAGCCGTTTCGCTCCTTCCGCAAACAATAAGAGCGGCAAAGCCGTAAACACACCGGCCAAAAAGAGAAGCAGCCACGTCCCTCCGCTTTCTGCACCCGCTGGCTGAACATGTCCGCTGAACAGCAAATACCCCAATGCAATGGGCATAATCATGAATGTTTCCAGCGTTAAACCGATGGCGCTCGGCAGGCTTGTTCTTTTTTTGCTTAACCCGTACAGCCCAAAGCTGAATGCGAGCAGAAGCGCAACATAAGGAATGGAGCCGTATTGGAACGCCGAGATGATGACACCGGCTGCCGCAATCGAAACGGCCACTAATTGCAGGCGATTCAGTTTTTCCTTTAAAAATAAAATCCCAAGGAGCACTGATACAAGCGGATTAATGTAATAGCCAAGACTAGCCTCAAGCAAAAAGCCATGGTTGACAGCCCATATGTATACAAACCAGTTGATCGAAATCAGGATAGAAGCAAGAAATAAAGAGAGGATCCCTCCGTTCTTTTTCAGAGAGCGCAGCTCCTGCCATCCTATTTTCCATTTCCGCAAGAAAAAAAGTACGATACACATAAAAACAAAAGACCATATAATACGATGAGCCAAAATATCAAGAGCCGGCAGCTGTTCGAGAAGCTTCCAATAGAGCGGAAACAGGCCCCACATGATAAAGGAAACGGCTGTGTAAATAACGCCTTTTTTTGTTTCTGAATATTGCATTTATATCCCTGCCTTTCTTTAGAGCATCTTATATTATATCACGTGAAAGATCTGGCGGGCATATACTATTTTGTCCGTGAAGAAAGGATGTGAAGACAATGTTTGAGTGGAACAAGTACTTTCCTTTCCACAATCAATTTTCTAAAGAAGCATTAAAAAAAGCTGATCCGAAAGAAGTTGAAACGTATGTCAATCGTGTGATGGAAAGTGTGTTCGGCAGTGATTATGCGGCTCAATTTCCTTTCCGCGATCCTCTCCCCCAAAAAGAACATCCCGCCAAACCTGATGCAAAACCTGATATCAAACCTGATATTGATATATTCGAAACAGCAGACCATGTGTTTGTAAAGGTGCCAATCAGCGAAGAATGGCTGGAACAAGTGAGAATCAAACACACATCTCACGAATTATGGTTGGAAAACTTCCCAAGAGCAGATCATCCGAAAAAAGTAAACCTTCCTTGTTTAGTCAAACGCAAAGGAACAAAAGCCGTCTATAAGGATGGCCTTCTGGAAGTCATGTTTCAAAAGCAGCAAGACTACAATATGTCCGAGGTAGAAATCATCCGATAAAAAACGGCCTGCAATCGATGCAGGCCGTTTTTTATTAATAGAAGCCGGGATATCCCCCGTATGGCACGCCGGCACCAAAACCGTACGGTCCGCCTCCATATCCATAAGGGCCAGGAGGATAGGCATAGGGACGAGAATAGTTAAACAGCGCACTCCCGAGAAAACCGCCTAATAAACCGCCGACTAGAGGAGCGCCAAACAAAAAAGGACTACGCGCCGGATATCCGGCTGGACCTGGGATTCCGCGTAAATACGAATGATGAGGGTACATGATTTTTTCCTCCTTTATGTCTGCCTATACGTAAAGTATTCAGCAAGGAAGAAAAACGATTGGGCTACGGACTGTCTATGATTGTTACATCACAAGCCCTGCCAATAACACACAGCCGAGTCCTGTAACCGAAAGAACTGTTGTAAGCAGCGTCCAAGTTTGAAATGTTTCTTTCATGCTCAAGCCGAAAAATTCCTTTACCATCCAAAATCCTGCATCATTTACATGACACGCAATGACACTGCCGGCTCCTGTTGCAAGCACCATTAACGCGGGGTTTACACTGCCAGCCTCCATAAGCGGAGCTGCCATTCCCGCTGTGGTAAGCGCAGCCACGGTAGCAGAGCCTAGACACAGACGCAGAACCGCGGCGATGGTCCATGCAACGAATAGCGGCGACATGTTTGTTTGACGGAAAAAATCAGCGACATAATCGCCGACCCCGCCGTCAATCAGCACCTGTTTAAACGCTCCTCCCCCTCCTATGATGAGCAGCATCATCGCAATTTGGGAAATTGATTCTGAAATAGATCTGCTGATTTCCTGCATAGATATTTTACGGGCATATCCCATCGTATAGAGTGCAAGCAACAGCGAAATGAGCATTGCCGTTCCCGGAGTGCCGATAAATTCTATAATGTCTTTTCCTTTTGAATGTTCACTCAATAATAAAGAAAAAACTGTTGCCATTGCCATAAAGATAACCGGGAATAAAGACGTGACAGCACTGATCGCAAAGCCCGGTGTTTCATCCAGCTGAAATTCTTTCCTCGGTCCTAACCCCGATAAGTTTCCATGCTTTTGATACGCACCAGGAAACCGTTTCATCGCAAATTTATTAAATAAAGGCCCGGCAATCATAGTTGTCGGAACAGCGATGATGATTCCCAAAAGCAGCACCTGGCCAATATGGGCACCGTATGCAACTGAGATAGCAGTTGGAGCAGGATGCGGGGGCAAAAATCCGTGAGTAACATTTAAGGCGGCGGCCATCGGGATTCCCAGATACAGAAAAGGCATTTTTAATTCTTTAGCAATCGCGTATACAATCGGTATCAACAGAACAAGACCGACTTCAAAAAACAGCGCAATACCGATGATAAAAGAGGCAACCACAACCGCCGCCTGTATTCGTTCCTTCCCGAATTTGTCAATCAGCGTAATGGCAATCCGGTAGCCGCCCCCAGCATCTGAGACAAGCCTCCCGAGCATCGCGCCAAGTCCAAACACTAAAGCTAAATGCCCCAGCTGCCCGCCAATTCCAACCTCAATTGAAAGAACAATTTTATTGATATCCATTCCAAGTCCGATGGCTACTAAAAATGAAACGACAATCAGTGAGACAAAGGTATTTAATTTTACTTTAATAATGAGAAATAACAGAATCAGCACTCCGACAGCTACAATTAAAATCGGCATGGTACCCCTCCAAAAGTGTTTTATATGATTCTCGCGACAATGTTTTGGCGCTTTTCATGCCTAGATGAACAGAAAGCGCTTTCATTAATAACTAAAAACGTCTTGGTTATATGATTGTTATCTTTTGATCAACTAATATGTTCATACTAATCTCCTAATCAATGACTGTCAATCGTTTTTATGAGCTTGTCTCGATTACCTACCGCCTAACCCAATGATTTATTAGTTATATGTTGATTAACTTTTGGTTATATGTTATGTTTTTTAAAGTTGACTGCCAATCATTATATCTCTCCATTGTCTGGAAGCAAATGAGACAATATGAGAACAGACGGATAACAACTTCACAAGAGGAGGAGTACACATGCCATTATTGCGTTTTGATGTAATTGAAGGCCGTGACGAAAAATCGCTGCAATTGTTATTAGATACTGCTCACCAAGCGATGGTTGAAGCGTTTGGCGTTCCGGAAAGAGACCGTTATCAAATTGTCCATCAGCATCCCGCAAACGAGCTTATAATCCAAGATACGGGATTAGGGTTTCAGAGAACCAAGGATCTGGTCATCATTAGCATGACAAGCAAAGCAAGAACCGAAAGCCAAAAGGAAAAATTGTATGCTCTGCTTGCTGAAAGGCTAGAAGAAAAATGCGGAATTTCCCCTGAAGACCTCATGGTATCTATTACTGAGAATGGTGACGCAGACTGGAGTTTCGGTCTCGGTGAGGCGCAATTTTTGAATGGAAAACTATAAGATTTCGTCTCCCCATAAAAAAAAAGAGAGAGCTCCAAAGAAGCTCTCTCTTTTTTTCATAAATGCGGAAGTCATCAGTATAGAAGCATCCAGCAATACGAAAAACCTGGATCTCCTTATTAGATCCGGTTTAAACGCCAATTGGATGCTGACTGGGTTTTGGCCGAAAATATAAAATTTTGCTGATTTGCATAATAAGATAACTCATAATCCCCATTTACAACAGGTTGGATGCTATAACTTATTGATCATTTCCATGAACATGACACTTTTGCCAATCCGGAAATGTCAGTCTGACAAATATAAAAAGTCATGTAAACGGGGTGCGAACCGTACTTACATGACTCACCATGGAAACAAAGGCTCTTTTTCAGACGCCGCTTTCCTTATTTCTCTTCTTCACACACTGTGTCACCAGGCTCGCAAAATTGATCGGCCCATGCCTGCATCTCTTGAAATACAGCTTGAAGCGCTGTTCCTTTTTCAGTCAGCGTGTAGATGACTTTGACCGGCGTTTCAGGAAGAACCTGCCGCTGGACGATCTCGTTTTGTTCAAGCTCCTTAAGGCGTTCCGCAAGCATTTTTTGGCTGATCATCGGTATTGTTTCCGTTATCTCTTTAAACCGTTTCGGCCCATCCATTAGCACATGGATGATCAGACCGTTCCATCGTTTTCCCAGCAATGAAAAAGCGGATTCCATTTTAGGGCACATTGTATTTCCCACAAGTCTTCATCCCTTCATCTATTGATTGACATGTAGTCAATGATCCATTACAATAATCTTTCAAGTTACATTTAGTAAGCTTCTAACTTTTCTATTATCATACCACGTTTATCCGAAGGAGGAAACACTATGACGAATACTCTGGATGTTTTAAAAGCACGTGCATCTGTAAAGGAATATGATACAAATGCCCCGATCTCTAAGGAAGAGCTGACTGAGCTATTGGACCTTGCCGCTAAAGCGCCTTCAGCTTGGAACCTTCAGCACTGGCATTTCACAGTATTCCACAGCGATGAATCAAAAGCGGCGCTTCTTCCTGTAGCGTATAATCAAAAACAAATCGTTGAGTCTTCTGCTGTTGTCGCTATTTTAGGCGATTTAAAGGCAAATGAAAACGGTGAAGAAGTTTACGCTGAATTGGCAAGCCAAGGCTATATTACAGATGAAATCAAACAAACATTGCTCAGCCAAATTAACGGCGCCTACCAAAGCGAGCAATTCGCACGTGATTCTGCTTTCTTAAATGCTTCTTTAGCTGCTATGCAGCTTATGATTGCCGCAAAAGCAAAGGGTTATGACACTTGCGCAATAGGCGGATTTAACAAAGAGCAGTTCCAAAAGCAATTTGATATCAGTGAGCGCTATGTTCCGGTTATGCTTATTTCAATCGGAAAAGCATTGAAACCTGCCCATCAAAGCAACCGCTTATCACTTTCAAAAGTGTCAACTTGGCTGTAAGGATATGAAAAACCTTAGTCCGAAATACGGACTAAGGTTTTTTTATACAATCGCATATTTGTACCATTCACGAGCCTGTTCAGCTTCATGCTGCGTCAGCTGATGGCCCCCATCCTGCCAGAATACGGAGGCTGATGCCCCGCTGTCACGTAAATAGCTGTGAAGCTCTTCTGATTCTTCCTTCGTGCAGAGAGGATCGTATTTCCCGGCACCGATAAAAACTGGGAGTCCCGTCATATCAGGCAGCGTGATACCACGAACCGGAACCATCGGATGATGCAGAATAGCCCCTTTTAAGACATCTTTATAATGGAAAAGCAGGCTTGCTGCAATATTTGCGCCGTTTGAATAACCGACTGCAATCACTCGGCCGCGGTCAAATTGATGCATTTCTGCAGCCTCGTCGATAAAATCTTTCAATTCTCTTGTCCGCTCCACGAGGTCCTTTTCATCAAAGACACCTTCACTCAGGCGTTTGAAAAATCGCGGCATTCCATTTTCAAGCACCGATCCTCTGACACCAAGCAAATGGGCATGAGGGTCTATAAACCGTCCCAATGAAAGCAGATCGTGTTCATTACCGCCTGTTCCATGCAGCAGCAGCAGTACGTTGTCAGATGTGCCTTTTTCGTAAATATGCTTCATCGTAAATTCCCCCTTTTAAAGTTCAGGTAAAATGTCTGTAATTTGGTGTCTATGTTTCTCCAGCCATTCAGGCAGTTTTAAGGAAGTCCCTAGCTCAGAAAACGTTTCATCTGTCATAAAGCCCGGTTCATCTGTGGCAATTTCAAATAAGATACCGCCTTTCTCCCTGAAATAAACTGATGTAAAGTATTCCCTGTCGAGAATTTCTGACGAAGGCAGATGGTTTTCAGCAATAATCGGCAGCCATTTCGCCTGTTCGTTTTTCTTTGTCCGAAACGCTACATGGTGTACCGTACCATATCCTCCGACTCCTCTTTTTTCAGGGTGTAAATGGACATCAATGACACCGCCGACGGCCGCTGAGGTTGCCAGTCTGACAATCTGGTCTTCTTCGGCCACTTTGGTGTATCCAAAGCTTTCCGTTAACAATTGTATGGTCGCCTGCGGGTCGTAGGAATATAGCAGCACACCTTTCATTCCCGTAATTGCTTCATTTGTTGTGATCCCGTCAGGCGTCCACTCGCTTTTGCCGCTTTTCGCATCCTCCATGATCGCCAGCGGAAGGTCTTCTGTATCATCAAAAATAAGACCTTTTTCACCAAACAACGTTTTTTCCTCTAGGCTCAGCCCGCTTTTCTCAAGACGCTCCTTCCAAAAAGACAGGGAGCCTGAGGGAACTGAAAAGTACACCCGGCCCGCTTGGCCTTTTCCTACCGTTCCCTGTCCGCTTCCTTGGAACGGAAAAAAGGTCATTATTGTACCGGGATCTCCGTTTTGATTCCCAAAGTAAAAATGATACGTTCCGGGATCATCAAAGTTTACTGTTTTTTTAACGAGCCTGAGCCCAAGCACTTCTGTATAAAATCGCAAGTTTTCTTGCGGATCTCTGGCGAATGCTGTGACATGGTGCAATCCTTCTGTTTTCATTTTCTCACTCCTATTTATCTCGATTTCAAGATATTTATTATTTTAAACCTTTATTGAAAAGGATGCAAACCATGTGTTTTGATTAAATAATTGAAAAAATCATTTTTTTCTAATAATTATCTTGTGATCTTTTCTTACAACTGCTATTATAGTGAGCATTATCATGTTTCAGGAGGAAAGTAAATGGTTAAAAAAGCACTTATTGTTATTTTCATTCTTTTGCCATTCGTTCAGCTCGCGCTTTTGCCGCTTGTGAATCGAATAGAACCGATTATGTTCGGCCTGCCGTTTTTCCACTTTTGGCTGCTGCTGTGGATTATTGTTACGCCGTTATGCTCGTTTGGCATTTATCAGATGCAAAAAAA
The DNA here is from genome assembly GCF_055486415.1 of Bacillus sp. 9.4. NCBI lineage: Bacteria > Bacillati > Bacillota > Bacilli > Caryophanales > Bacillaceae > Bacillus > Bacillus sp. 9.4. The sequence continues at coordinate 122,399 of NZ_JBVFMU010000001.1, forward strand.
AGATGGAGGACTTGAATAATGCAAGGGAATCTGACTGCACTTCTCATTACTGCTATTATTGTTTTAACCGTTGTCTGTATCGGCTTTCTCGCCGGAAGAGACAAATCCTCACGCACTTCTGTGGAAGAATGGTCTGTCGGCGGCAGACGCTTCGGCGGTCTTCTCGTCTGGTTTTTAGTAGGCGCTGACCTTTATACGGCCTATACTTTCTTAGGGTTGACCAGTACTGCTTTTACAGGCGGAAGTGTTGCATTTTTCGCCATTCCTTATTCTGTGTTGGCCTACTTTATCGCCTACTTCTTCTTGCCAAAACTTTGGAAAGTTGCGAAAATTCATAAATTAACAACACTCGCGGATTATGCCCGGGAACGTTTTAACAGTAAGCTTTTGGCAAGCCTCGTTGCCATCGTTGGGGTACTCATGCTTATTCCGTACATATGCCTTCAGCTGAGCGGCATTCAAGACACGCTTCAGGTTGCCGGCACCGGATATATTAACGTAAAATTCGTTGTGATCATTTCATTTATTCTTGTTGCTCTTTACACATTCTTCAGCGGGATTAAAGGGCCCACATATACAGCCATCATTAAGGACATTTTAGTATGGGTCATTATGCTGTTTATGGTGGTGTCCCTCCCTCTCATTCATTTTAACGGCTGGACGCCAATGATTGACACGTTAGTGAAGGAAGCGCCGCAAATGCTGACGATACCTGCAGAAGGGCCAAAAGGCATTCCTTGGTTTATCACAGCATCTATTGTTTCCGCTTTGGCACTTTTTATGTGGGCACATGCCGCTACAGGTGTTTTCACGGCGAAAAGCGCTGATGCAGTAAGAAAAAACAGCATGTTTTTGCCGCTTTATAATATCGTGTTAATATTGGTTATTTTTCTTGGCTTTATCGCCTTTCTTGTCCTGCCGGAAGATACAAATCCAAGGCTGGCGCTGCTGCATTTGATTCAAACATCTTACGGCGGCGTGGCACAAGGCTTTGCATATGCCACTATCGCTCTTGCTTCATTAATACCTTGTTCCATTATGGCAATCGGCGCATCGAATTTATTCGCCAACAACCTATACCGGGATTTGATTCATCCGAATGTGTCGCAAAGCAAGCTGACCCTCGTCACACGTTCAATGGTCTTTGTTGTCATCGGTCTTGCGCTGCTGTTTGGAATGCTGTTCCCGACTGCCTTAGTGACACTTCAGCTATTAGGTGTATCCGGTATGGTGCAAATCTTCCCTGCGATTGCTGTCAGCCTGTTCTGGAAAAACCAAACGAAAGAAGCAACGGTTATCGGATTATTAGCCGGCCTAGCGGTAACGTTTATTGTGTATATCACTCAATCCGCACATGGCATTTATGAAGGATTCTGGGGATTGGCCGCCAACATGATCGCTGTGGTTATCCTGAATCCGCTGTTCGTTAAAAACGCGGGATCCAATCCTGTCATTGAAGGTTTATTTGGCAAAAAACAAGACGCTAATCCAAATCAAAAGGGCGCATAAAAAAACCATACGCGGCAGCCGCGTATGGTTTTTTTTACATTTCTTTTTTCAGTGTTTCAATTGCCTTTTCCATTTGCGTATCATTATCAGACAGCTTCTTTTGAAGTTCTATCATTAATTTCGTTGTTGTATCGCCAGTCAGTATGCCTGTTTCATTCAGCTTCTCTTTTTTCTGGAACTGTTTGACGACAGATACAAAATCCTGGTCATACGTACTGTTAACCTTTACCTTGTAACCAAGTGCTTTGAGCATTTTCTGAGCCACTTTGACGTTTGTGCCTGTATCACCTGATTTGTACGTTTTATCTGCGTCCAAATACGGCAGCTTCGCGTAATCAGGCAGCTCTGCTTTCACTTGAGGCTTGATGCCTTTTTTGTGAATCCATTCGCCGTCAGCAGTCAGCCATTTGGCAACTGTCAGTTTGACGGTAGAGCCATCATCATATTCTTTTGCCGTTTGTACTGTACCTTTGCCGAATGTCGTCTCGCCGATTAACGGTACGTCTGACGATTCATGAAGGGCAGCGGCCATAATCTCGGCTGCGCTTGCTGTACCGTCATTTACTAAAACGACGGTCGGCTTGGTCACTTTCCGTTCTTTTTCGGCCTTCATGACTTCTTTTGAACCGTTTTTGTATTCAACCTGCATGATGTTTTTCCCTTTATCAATGAACAGGTTGCTCATCGTAATCGCCTGTTCCATTAAGCCGCCCGGGTTGCCTCTCAAGTCTAAAATATAGCCTTTGGCGCCTTTTTTCTCTAAACTGTCAATCGCATCTGTCAGTTCTTTAGCTGTTGTTTCAGAGAAAGAAGTGATTTGAATTTCTCCAATGTTGTTGTCTTTCATCTCTGAATAGACAGTCTCTACAGGAATGGTATCGCGCTTAATGGAAAGATCGATATTCCCCACTCCCGCTCTGTTCAGTTCAAGCTTCACCTTTGTGCCCTTTTTGCCTCGGATTAAAGCGACGGCTTCATTTACATTCATTCCTTTTACGCTTTTTCCATTTACCTTAATGATTTGGTCCCTCGGTTTGATACCGGCTTTTTCAGCAGGTGAACCTTTAATTGGGGATACAATAAGGATTTCTCCGTCTTTCTCCTCTACTTGGGCTCCGATTCCTTCAAAAGATGCTGAAATCGTCTCGTCGAATGATTTCGCTTGCTCTTGATCCATATATGTAGAATACGGATCATCCAGTGATTGAATCATTCCTTTAATTGCTCCGTCTACTAATTTGTCATCATCTGTTTTTTGGTAATAATCACTTTTGATTTGCTCATACGCTTTATTTAATTTGTCGAACTTGCTGTCTCCTGTGCTTGTTGATTTTTGGCCCAGGATACTGGAATTGCCCGTAATAAATAAAGTAAGCGCCGAAGCGACAACTGCAGTGATCAGCACAATAAAAAACAGTTTTAATTGCCGTTTCAATTAAACACCACCTTTTTCTTCTTACATTATTATCATGGACGAATTCTTATTCGTCAACTCGGAGCAGAAATGAAAGAGAACCGCCCTTCTTTTGCTTTTCATAAACCTATGTCTTTATACGACATATGATAAGGAAAAAGGAGGATTCGATATTGAGCCGATATTTAGAAATGCTGTCCTTATTCGGTGTCGCAGGGGCGCACCCAGGCGGGCTGGCTTTTTCAAAAGCGGTCTTGCAAAAGGCTGCACCCTCTCCAAATCAGCCGATTCTTGATGCCGGATGCGGAACAGGGCAAACGGCGGCTTATTTAGGACATTTGCTGTATCCTGTAACAGTCGTTGATAAAGATCCTATTATGCTTGAGAAAGCGAAAAAAAGATTTGCGAATGAAGGGCTTGCCATCCCTGCATATCAGGCGGAGCTGGAACATCTCCCGTTTTCTTCTGAGTCCTTTTCCTGCGTCCTGTCAGAATCGGTCCTCAGTTTTTCACGCCTGACATCCTCTCTTCAAGAAATTTCAAGAGTTTTAAAACCCGGCGGGATGCTGATTGGTATCGAAGCTGCTTTAAAAAAACCGATGCCCCCTGCAGAAAAGAAGCAAATGATGGATTTTTACGGATTTACTTGCTTACATGAAGAAAGCGAATGGCATAAACTCCTTAGATCCTATGGCTTTCAAAAAACAGAAGCGATGACACTTCTTCCGGAAGACATGGAATTTGAACCAACCACAGAAATGGATTTATCGCAAACGATTGATCCCATCTATTACGATACGCTTCAAACACATTATCAGCTCATGCAGTTATATAGTGAATACATGGGTCATTGTATTTTTATCGCGTACAAGTAAAACGGCGTATCGCCCCCTGTTTTCGTCCAACCTTTTTTTCCTATCTATCATATGCTGATAGAAAGTCAGGATAGGAGGGGAACAATATTGGAGAGATATTATCATCTTTGCAAAAACCATCAAGGTAAAGTCGTCAGAATTACAGAGAGAGGCGGGAGAGTTCACGTCGGCAGAATTACCCGTGTAACAAGAGACAGAGTTTTTATAGCTCCGACCGGCGGAGGGCCAAGAGGTTTCGGTTACGGATATTGGGGCGGTTATTGGGGATACGGAGCAGCTTACGGTATTTCCCTCGGTTTAATTACAGGGGTCGCTCTTGCTGGTTTATTCTTCTGGTAAGCATAGAACAAATGCTAGATTCACCAGACACAATGAAGCCCGCTTATCTAGTGTAAGCGGGCTTTTCATTTTAAATTTTCTTCACTTTTTCAAAGTACTCTTCAAGCGTTAAATCATTATCTTGGATGACCTTTGCGGCTTTTTTGCCTACATAGCGCAGATGCCATGGCTCATATTCATATTTCGTGATATCTTCTTTATTTTTCGGATAGCGAATGATAAAGCCATATTTATAGGCATTGTCCTGCACCCATTTCCCGTCTGCTGTGCTTCCGAACGCTTCATTTAGCTCAAAGCCATTGCTCCGGCTCGAAATGTCCATCGCAAGGCCTGTTTGGTGCTCGCTTTCACCCGGGTAAGCGACCGCTTCCTTTGCCTTCTTTTCTCCTTTTAGGCTTACTTCATTGTCAAAAATGACTTTCTGTCTGTCATACGAACGGTACCCTGAGACAGCAGCCAGTTCATAGCCTTCCTTTTTGGCAGCATCGAACATCGTTTTTAACGCGTCTGCCGCTTCCTTTCTGATGTAACGTTTTTGAATCTTTTCTTCAAAAGAAAACTCTACATCAGGTATGACAAGATCGCTAGGTTCATAGTTTCCGGGCAGTGCATATTGTTTATTGACAAGCGCGAGTATATTTTCTGGATTTTGAATGGTTTCCAGACCATCGACTTTTTTAATATCATTGAAATACTGGCTTTCCAATGAAAACTCACTGTTTTGAGTGTTTGATTTTTTGCTGTCAGCTGTTTTTTGTTCTGTTTGCTTTGTTTCTGCTGTGGTTTTCGTATCCTTTTGAGCATCTCCGTTCGACATGCTGCAGCCGGCTCCGACTATTGCCGTTACACTCAGAGCGGCAGCCAGTGAGAACCATTTACCGGACTTTTTCATATTACATTACCTTCCTTTTATCAATCGTTTCCGCATTCATAAAGAAGAGGCTGCCGGCACCCAGCACGCCTCTTGATATATTTTATTGTGATACGGAATGTAAAGCCACTTCTATCATATCATGAAATGTCGTTTGACGCTCTTCCGCTGTCGTTTCTTCTCCTGTTAATACGTGATCACTCACGGTGAGAATTGACAGTGCTTTTCTTCCGTGCTTCGCTGCTAATGTATACAATGCGGTTGTTTCCATTTCAACGCCAAGCACACCGTATTTTGCAAGTTTTTCAATTTGCGAATCGTCGTTGTAGAACTGGTCAGCTGTAAATACGCTTCCTACAGTCACCGGCACACCTTTATCCTTTGCGGCATCATAGGCATTTTTTAAAAGCTCGAAATCTGCGCAAGGCGCAAAATCAATGCTTCCGAAAGCGACTCTGTTCATTTGTGAATCAGTTGAGGAGGTCATCGCCAAAATGACGTCTCGCACTTTGACATCTTTACGAATAGCGCCGCAAGAACCGACTCTTATTAGATTTTGCACATCGTAGCTTTGAATTAATTCATTCACATAAATTGAAATAGACGGAACGCCCATTCCCGTGCCTTGTACTGAGATTTTTTTACCTTTATATGTACCCGTAAATCCATACATGCCTCTGACTTCATTGTAGCATTCTACATTTTCAAGATACGTTTCTGCAATAAATTTTGCTCTGAGAGGATCTCCCGGCAAAAGCACAGTATCCGCAATTTGTCCTTTTTCAGCACCTATATGTACACTCATCTCATATCCTCCTGTAAATCTAAATTATCATCCAGCCCGTCCATTTTACAACGAATGTCATGATGAAACAAACTTCAGCATTGATTATAAAGGAATATGTCGAAAAAAGAAATGTTCGAGGATCTGTTAGGCACTTCCTCAGAAAAACGGATAATCGGGTTGTTAATTTGAAAACCTAACCGCAGGAAGGAGGGGTGGGACATGGGTAAAAAACATCGCAACCGGATCACCGGCCAAAAAAAGAACAATCATATACCTGAAAAAGATATCATTGCAGCTGAAGAAGCACACGGGAAAGAATATTCCGCTGCCAAACGCAAGCCTTAAAACTGCAGAAAACTGCGGGTTTCCGCAGTTTTCTTTTCATTATGTCGTTTGTACAATCAGACGATTGATTTTCCTCCAGCCGGCGGGAAGCAGTTGATAATATGTTTTCCCTTTTCTGCCTTCATCAATCAGGATCACGTCCCCTGTGGCCATAAATCTTGCATCATAATCACTCGGAACAGTGTCGAATACATTAAACAAAGAGAATGCTCTTTTCAGCACGTCTTGATGATCGCTCCCGTTCAGTTCAGTTCGATAGACGGCTCTGTAGCCCTTTTTTTCGCCAAACCGGGGTGTCTGAAATATTGTCACGTCATAGGAACAAGACTTTTTTTTAAACACGGATAACATCATCAAGATCCCCTCCCTTTTATTTCTTTAACATATTGGCGTTTTTGCTGTGTTTTCCTCTCTCTATTTTTGTCGAAACCGCTTAATCTTTTCGTCAAAACCTTTTACTAGGAAAAACAGAAGCAAGCCGAGGCTAAAGCCTCCTAACACATCTGTCACAAAATGTACCCCCAGATACACTCTGCTTATGCCGACTAAAACAGTAATTACACTGGCTATGATATATACCATTTTTTTATGCTTGGACAAAAACGGGAGGTGTTTCACTAAAAAGTAAGCAATAACGGGATAGACACAAGCAGCATTCATGGAATGGCCGCTCGGAAAACTGAAGGATGATTCATGAACCAGCGGTGCAAAATCAGGCCTCACTCTTTCGATCCATTCTTTTAAGACTTTGTTTAACAGCCGATCTGTGCCGAATACTAAGAGGATCAACAGGCCGTCCCATGTTTTTCTGTAGAAAAACAGGCCCGCTCCAATGATGACAATTAGAGGGAGCAGAAAAGAAGAAGCACCAAGATGCGTGATCCCCGTCATAACTTCATTAAGCCATGGCTGACGGATCAAAACAGCTGCCTTGCTTATTGCTTCATCTGCAGATTGAACAGCATTTGTATGAATGGCCGCAGCTAGAATGAGAAAGAAAAGAAACAAACTAACAGGCTTGTACAATTTAACCACCTCAATTTTCACAGAAGTCATAGAACATGAATAATAAAACCGGAGCTGACCGCTCCGGTTTTAAGCCTCACTCATCTTCATCCAGCTCTTCATCTATCATACATTTTTCTATCAAATAATCAAAGGTAATATCAGCGATTTCAAACAGCTCATCCTCACTCGGTATGTAGCCCCGTCTTGCAAGCTCTCTGTAAAAAAATTCAGCGATTTCTTCCGTATCAATCACAAGATCTATTTCTTTCATCTCCGTACCGCCTCCTTTTTTATGTTTTATGAAAAAACAGGCTGAATTATACCCGGTGTTCTAAACAATTCTTTCAGTCATATATTGAATAAAAAACGAGCCATGGGAGGCTGACGCTATGATTGCTAAAATGATGGAAGCACTGGACGGAGAAAGATTTGATATCATAATGGAAAAAACGCTCAAAGGGATGACGCGTGTGATGATTTGGGGCTGTCTGCCATATTTTTTATATGTCTTGATCCGTATGTTCACAAACTAACTGAAATGCTCTTTTAAACTTTCCAAAACAAACATCATCATGTCTTTATATTCTTCATCCTGAAACATTTCGTACAGTATTTTGTAGTCATTATAAATATCCAGAAGCTCATCAACAATTGACACAGCAAGGATGTGAAGGGTATCTTGATCTTCATCATCGCCTTCAAACTGAAGAAGAGCAGACGATGCGATATCTTCGCCGATCTCATGGCCAGTTTCTCCGACATAATGGACAAACAACAGCTGATGCACAAACTGGTCCATTTCATATTTTCTAAGCACCAGCGTGAGATCCTCTTCCTCCGTTTCAAGCCACTCTCCATCCTTTAAACGGGTCAGCTCATAAATGATATCTTCCCAGCCATCTTCTAAATATCTCCAAATTTCTGTTCTATGGCCGATAATGCGAAAGAGTTCTTTTCCATAATCTTTTACATAAACAACGTCCCCAATAAGGAATTCATACTCAATATCAAGCTTCTCCATGTCGACAATGACACCCTCATAATCTTTATAAAGCTGAATAGATGATTCAAAGTATAAAACTTCGTTATGATTGACTTCATAAAGATAGTGTTTATCAATTTGGTGTACTTTTGTGATGGTGCCGACTGTTCCATACATAATGACGACTACGATATCCCCTACTTGGAATTTCGGTTTATTTTGCTTCATGGTGTCTCCCCCTCGCCGCAACATTTCTCATACGCTATCGTATGCCGGGTGAAGCCAATTCGCATGGGCATGAAAACCAAAGGAAATATCCAATTATGGTATGGGTATGGACATAAAAAAATCCGCAGTGATCTGCGGATGAAACAGCTATTATCTGCCGTGCACTTCAGACTCGTATTGATCCCAAGCTTCATCAAACGTCGCCATCGTGTGAAGGTAATCAGCATTCAGCTCCAAATATGAACTGATTTCATGATAATCGGTTGATGTTTTTGGAAAGCTGTGATCCTCATACGCCTGATTGGCAAATTCACTGATGCTGTCCTTCGGCTTAGGGTGTCTGTATTTCAATAAATAGTGATAAAAGGATTTCATGGGTTTCCCCTCCTGGTGTCTGTCTTTTGTTGTTCTATTATACAGTTCAAGTGTAAAATTACAACAAAAGAATACTGAAACATGACTCAGGAGAAGTCAAAATAGTTGCGTTTCAAAATTCTTTCTGTCTCCATGAGCTGCTGATATGTCAGGCTTTCAGGCAGTTTGTTTGTTTGAATTAAAAGCAGCTGATCCTCAATCTCCTTAACCGTGTTTTCCTCTTGATAGGTCATACCGCAGGAAGAACATACCATGGCAGGAGTGTCTGTCAGTTCTATAGCCCTCGTTCCATCAGGAAGCTCCCAGTACACCGTGTTCCTGCCGGGCACCGCTTCAAGCTCGCCGCACCATTCGCATGTTTTCATGAAGAATCCCCTCCGCATTCAGTCTCTTTCTGTTTTTTCTGCTGCGCCAAAAATTTCTTTTCTTTGAGCTGATCTCTTTTCTCACGCCGATCTTTTAATGTTTCATGCTCCGGATTTGCGATGTATGCCTCTCTCCTTTTGATTCTGTCTACATTTTCAGGTGTAAACGAAACTTCTTTGTCAGCAAAAATGGCACTCAGCCCGATCGGCTCCTTTTTGTCAGCGGTTTCAGGGAAAACGGACTCAAAATAGGCGTCTGCCTGATTGGGGATATAATTCTCTGGTTCCGGATATGACGTAATCACACCTTCAAAATTTCTTAAGATCACTTTGTCAGGACTTTGTGACAGGACATAGTTTGGCTGCAGGGCGATTTTACCTCCTCCGCCTGGTGCGTCAACGACAAAGGTAGGAACCGCATAGCCTGAGGTATGACCTCTCAGCCCTTCAATGATCTCCAAACCTTTGGAAACAGGAGCTCTGAAATGCCCGATTCCCTCTGACAGATCACATTGGTAAATATAATAAGGACGGACTCTGATTTTTACCAAGTCATGCATGAGCTTTTTCATAATTGGAACCGAATCATTAATACCTGCTAATACGACAGCCTGATTTCCGACCGGCACTCCCGCGTTCACCAGCTTTTCACATGCCTCAACGGATTCTTCTGTCATTTCGATGCTTGTGTTAAAATGGGTATTCAGCCAGACCGGATGATATTTTTTCAATATCTCGCACAGATGATCGGTAATGCGCTGCGGAAAGACAACGGGCGCTCTTGTTCCGATTCTGATGACTTCCAGATGCGGAATGCTGCGCAGCTCTTTTAAAATATATTCTAAAATTTGGTCGTTGATGAGCAGCCCATCACCGCCTGAAATTAAACAATCGCGGATTTCGGGTGTTTCCCGGATATAAGCAATTGCAGCATCAAGCTGTTTTTTTGGGACGCCCATTCCGATTTGTCCGGAAAAGCGCCTTCTTGTGCAGTAGCGGCAGTACATAGAACATTGATTCGTGACAAGAAACAGCACACGGTCGGGATAGCGGTGTGTCAGACCGGGTACCGGTGAATCTTCATCCTCATGAAGCGGGTCTTCCAGATCGTATTTTGTTTTGTGCATTTCTTCAGAAAGCGGCACAGACTGCATGCGTACCGGGCATCTCGGATTGTCGGGGTCCATTAAAGAAGCATAGTAAGGTGTAATATTTAAGGGGATCGTTTTAGTAGAAATTCTGACGCCTTCCTCTTCATCCTCAGTCAGATTGATGACTTTCTTTAAATCATCTAACGTTCTTACAGTATGTGTCAGCTGCCAAAGCCAATCGTTCCATTTCTCTTCCGGAACGTCCTTCCATAACTCGATCTCCTTCCAATGCCGTTTCGGTTTATACCATTTGTTTTTCAAACGAATTCCTCCTCGCGCATATTTTGACTTACAGTTGCTTGCACCAAATATTCATGTTTTCAAGGCCTTCGGCTATAAAGCAATTATTGATCAGCCTTCCGCCATATTGATAACCTGAATGGTACAACACAGCATTCATCCCAAAAGACGAAGCACGGGCGAGAGAAAATACATGAAAGATATCCTTTCCAGCCATTTCTTTTTCTAACGCCTCGATTAAAAAGCTTGTTAACGAATGGCCGCGATATTCCGGCAGCACAGCGCAATCGGTTATTTCTGCATGCCCAAGCTCTGGATTGATTTCTGCGCTTGCTGCGCTGATCAGGCGGTCATGATCAAGCATGATATAATACACCGTATTTGCATTCATCGTCTTTTCAATATAAGCGGGGTCAAATACCGGTGTTGGGTACGTGCGGAATACTTTTTTATACAACATCGATAGCTGGTACATGTCATTTGTTTCTGCTTTTCTCATCGTAAAAACGGGTGTACTGTCGTTGTGAAGACGGGGCGCTGTGCGATATATGGCTTCGATGATCTCCTGTTCCTCTGTATAAGAATCTGTTTGTCTCCGGCTTTCTGAAAGGTAACGTACCATGACACAAGCCGAATAGCCGAGATAATAGCCCTTTAGATAGCCCTCCGGCGCAAATAATTGTTTGGCAAGGATCGGCTCATCATGCTGCTTCGCATAGACAATGATTTTTTCTGCATTCTCTTCTTTTGCCGCTGCCAAGATATCCGGCAGGGCCTTCTCAATAGCTCCGTCATAACGGACCACTCTGATTCGTTTATTAAAGCCGTCATGGTCCAAAACTGCTGTGACACCGCTACTCTTTATTGACTTGAGCATCCGCATCCTCCCCATCTGTATGAAGCCCGCACCAATCCATGACAAAAAGTGCAATAATTTTAGCAGATTCTATCATGGCTTCAACCTCAATGTATTCATTGGCCTGATGAGCCGTTTTTGTTTCCCCCGGCCCGAAAACGATCACTGGTGTATCTCCTGCATGGTACAAAAGCCCTCCATCCGTTCCCCACGGGGAAGCCTCAATAATCGGCTCTGTCTGTTTCATTTTTTGATAGGCTGATTGCAGCACAGAAATTAAAGGGTGATCATCAGGTAAATCATTCGGCAGCCATTGAGCGCCAAACCATTCGACTTGTACGGGATGGCGTTTAAACCATTCGTCATGGTATTCTAAATCCTTCAGCCAGTTTTCCAATTCAAGTTTTACAGCTTCTGGTTTCTCATGGGGAGCAATTCCGCATCTCCCTTCTATAACGACACGGTCTGCAACTGAAGATGGCCAGGCACCGCCCGAGATCGTGCCGATATTCACCGGTACCGGTATTGGGATATTGTCATACAGCGGATCTGAAATTCTCGCATTGCGGACTTTCTCCAGCTCTTGTATCGCTGTGATAACGTGCATGCTTTTTTCAATCGCGCTTACCCCTTCATAGCGTGTGCCCCCATGTGCGGCTAATCCCTTCACAGTGATCCGAAACCACATCGAACCCTGCTGCTTAATAAATAGTTTCATATTCGTCGGTTCAGGAATCAACGCCCCGTCAGCACGATAGCCTCTCATGATGGCGGACAGTGTACCGGCGCCGCCGCACTCTTCATCTACAACACTCTGAAACAATACATCTCCCTTCAATTTGACATCGCAAGCGTGCAGGGCTTCTAAAGCAAAAAGAAGGGCTGTATTGCCTCCCTTCATATCCGTTGAGCCGCGGCCGTATATTTTACCGTTTTCTTCGACAGCTTGATACGGTTCATACTTCCAATCCTTTACGCTTCCTTCAGGCACAACATCGATATGACCGTTCAAAATCAGGGACCTGCCTCCGCCGGCTCCCGTTTTTTTAGCCACGATATTCGGGCTCTCATGAAAATCGGATCGGTTAGATTTAAAGTAGGGATGCTGTTTTAATTGCTTTATGCTTGGCTCCCATACATCAATGTCCATCTGAAATTGCCGCAGCTTTTCAAGCACAACAGCTTGGGCGTTAAACTCTGACCCCAATGTGCTTTTTTCCCCAATCAGCCTTTTGAGAAGACGAATGGCTTTGGCCGAATGCTGATCAAGCCACCCGATTACTTTTCTTTCAATGTCTTGCATCCTCATTCCCCCTCTTAAGAAAAAGGCATATCTATTTTGATTTCAGCATCTGTCAGCCTCGTCACCTCATCGATTGTCGAGCCATTCATCAGCTCTTTTAAAATGAAGTGATGGCTATCGACCTCAAGAACCGCTTTTTCGGTAATAATCAAATCTACACAGCCTGCAGCAGTTAATGGCAGCGTGCATCTTTCTGTTAATTTAGGTCTTCCCTTTTGATCTGTATGACTCATGACAACAACCACTTTTTTCGCTTTTTGGGCAAGCTCCATCGCCCCGCCCATACCAGGCACCTTTTTTCCCGGAACAAGCCAATTTGCCAAATCTCCTGATTGGCTCACCTGCAGGGCGCCTAAAATCGTAATATCAATTTTGCCTTTTCTGATCATCGCAAAAGACATGGTTGTATCAAAATAAGAAGCCCCTTTTACAGCGCGGACAGGATAGCCCGCGGCGTTGCATAAATGCGCATCCTCTTCTCCCTTTTCGGGACTTTCTCCAATGCCAAGGACACCGTTTTCCGCTTGAAACATGACCTGTATGTCAGGCTTCAAAAAGTTCGGTACCAAGGATGGGATACCGATACCGAGATTCACAATCATGCCCTGCTTAATTTCAGCAGCAGCCCGTTTTGCAATCTGTTCTCTTTCTGCTACTCCCAAGCCCATTTCCACTTCACTCCCTCGCTTCTTACAACTCCCTCAACAAAAACCCCCGGTGTGACAATCATTTCTTCAGAAATCTCACCCATCGGAACGATACGCTCAGCTTCGGCAAAGGTTCTCCTGGCGGCCATTGCCATAAGCGGATTCATATTGCGCGCGGTTTTGTCATACGTTAGATTGCCGAATTCATCTGCAATGTAAGCATTGATGAAAGCAAAATCAGCCGTCAGCGCCTCTTCAATCAAGTATCGTTTTCCCGCCACTGTTACGATGTCCTTTTTTTCGCAAACCATTTGATTATCAATGCCCACATCGGTTAAAATACCGCCAAGCCCCGCTCCGCCGGCGCGAATCCGTTCCGCAAGCGTTCCCTGAGGTGAAAATTGAACCTCTAACGTCCCCTCTGTCATCTGTTTTCCGGCTACAGGATTGGAACCGATATGCGAGGCGATCAGGGTTTTGACCCGTTGATTAACAATAAGCGGGCCGATCCCGATATCCGGGAAACCGGCGTCATTGCAAATCACAGTTAAATCCGTTACACCGCTGTCCAATATCGCTTCAATCAATGAAGGAGGCGACCCGACTCCCCCAAAACCGCCAAACATCAGAACCGATCCATCCCGAACATCTGCAATTGCTGTGTCAATGCTGATTGCTTTTTGAAATGGCGCCATTTAATGTCAATCCTTTTTTAAGTTTTTTTCGACCGCTGCAACTGTTTCTGAAAAAATAGAGATAAGCTCTTCCATTTCACCGTCTGAAATGGTAAAAGGAGGAGCAATAATGACAGCATCTCCTTCTCCACTGTCTATTCCAGCTTTGGAAGGATAAACAATCAGCCCGCGTTTTTTCGCCTCGCTGACAATAATCTGAGTTATCGCCTGCTCTGGCGGAAACACTTTCTTCGTTTTTTGGTCTGCTACAAATTCAACGCCTAATAGCAGTCCTTTTCCGCGCACATCACCTATAATGCCGCTTTGAGATGCCGCCTCATCAAGCTTCTTCTTCAGCACAGCGCCCTTTTTTTCTGATTGTTTGATCAAGCCGTGCTTTAACACATATCGCAAAACTTCAAGAGCAGCTTTGGCTGAATAGGGATGTGCACTATATGTGTGACCGCTCATAATCACACCTGACCCTTGTTTTATCGTTTCAATAATAGAATCAGATACGACGGCAGCAGCAATAGGCGCATACCCCGCACCGAGTCCCTTCCCCAGTACAGCAATATCAGGTACGGTGTCCCAATGCTCTGTCGCGAGCATCCTTCCTGTTCTCCCAAGCCCCGTCATCACTTCATCTGCAATAAAAAGCACATCGTGTGTGCGGCATACCTCACTTAATCTCTCATAATATCCCGGAGGCGGAGTAATCGCTGCTCCGGCAGCACCAATAATAGGCTCAGCCACAAAGCCGGCGATGAATTGGCTTCCGATTCTTTTGATCATAGTGTCCAGTTCATCAGCTGCAGTCTGAACAAAGTCTTCTTCTGTCTCGTGATTCAGCCGATAAATATGTGGAGCTGAGATAGCTGGATACCGCTCAATGAGATGGGTGAACCGGTATCTCCTTTCATAAAAACCAGACAATGAAAGCGCTCCCAAAGTTATTCCGTGGTAACTGCTCCATCGAGACAAAAAGATGGATTTTTGTGTTTGCTTTTTTTCCTGCCAATACTGAATGGCGATTTTCATAGCTGTTTCTATCGCTTCTGATCCGCTGTTGACAAAAAAAGACCAATTCACATCTCCGGGCAGCTCCTGTGCCAAGAGAGCGGCTAATTGCTCGGCGGGCTCACTCGTAAACTGTGAGCGGTAAGCAAAAGACACCTGATCAAGCTGTTCTTTCAGCTTCTCAGTCACATCACGAACTCCGTGGCCGATATTACATGTCACCGCACCTGACGAGCCGTCGAGATATTTTTTTCCGGTCTGATCATAAACATATGAACCCTTCGCATAACTGACAACCGGATAGGCCGAGCTAAGCTCTGGCTTAATCAAATAACTGCTCATGCTCCCACCTCAAAACCCCTTTTACCATATTGTATGAGTGTCCAAATGGCGGCATGACGTTCCCCGCAAAAACTTTTTCACATAAAAAGAGCCTTCCTAATAGGGAAGGCTCTTTTGGAATTTCAGCATCTAGCAAATAAAAGCGGCTCCAACAATAATTAATAAAATGAACAAGACAACAATTAACACAAATGTATTTGTCCCGCAGCCAAATCCGTAACCGTACCCAGAGTATCCATACATGCTGTTTTCATCCTTTCTTATCACGATATACGGCATTTTATGCGGGCCAAGTCCCAAATGGTTTGTGCAAACGCCTATTTCATGTAAGGAAATAATGAAATACAGTATGCACCCGCTCATATTTTTTAAACGTCAGCTTTTCGTAAAACTGAGTTGCACCGTCAGTGCTTGCAGCAACTAAGTAGGCTGCTTCCATTCCTAGTGATTTGGCGATGGACAGCATTTCTTTCACTAAGATACTGCCGTAGCCCTTCCTTTGAAACTGATCTAAAATTGCCACTTCTTCGATTTTAGCCGTTTTCTCTTGATGATCGATAAACAGCTCGCCGCACCCAATGGGAACTTTCTGTGCCTGGTCGCTGTAACAAACAACAAGAATGATTATACCTGCTTCATAGAAAGGATATTTTCTTTTTAATTTTTGTTCAGCGATTGCTTCTCCAATATAAATGGAATCGTAAATTTTCATAATAGAAGATCCGTCGCTAAGACTTTTCGCCGTCCCCCATGCGGTTAAAGGATGTCCCATCTGCCCCTTCCAGTCACTAAGCTTCATGTCATATAGTAGCTCATCCTCGACGACAAAACCGCTTTTTACAAGCGACTGCTTCAAACCGAGCGGAAAAACATGCTGCGGCGACGCTTTTAAATGGAGATAATTCGCATCAAGCAGCTTTGGTACGGATGGTAAAAAGTTAAGTAACCGCTCCAATGGAAACGTATCATGGAGCTGAACAAAGTTATGAGAAAAAATTTGCGGAAGCTGCGGATCTCTGTATACGCTGTAATGATCAAACGATGCCGATTCAGACGTTAACAATATATATTGATGTTCCGTTTTTGAATAATGTCCTGTCATGAACGTCTCCTTTTTATGACCTATACCTTTACTCTGTTGCAATATTCAATTTCTTTATAATCTCATCGTACACCGGATAAAACGGCTTTCCAATTGGAAATTGCTGAATATTTCGGAAAGAAGCGGAGATTGGCTTCTGGTGTAAAAAAAACTTCCTTGCTACTTGTTCACTAATCGGGTGAAAGACGCCGTTTAGAAACAAAAACGGCTCGCGTTCGATGAAAAACACCCGTCGGCCAGGCGGATTTTTGATCAATTCAGATCGTTTCCACGTAATCGGCGGCCCTTCCGGAAGCGTCTCCATCTCTTCTTTTCCAATTGTCACTATGTCTTTTCTTTGAAATTGATAAAATTGAAACGCATACTGGTCCACAATTCGCCTTTTTTTTCCGGCTTCGATATAAAATATTGCAGGATGATTAGCTTCCTTTACTAAAATATAATTCGGAATGTTTAAAATTTTGCCAATCCTATATTGGAATAAATATGGGTCTGGAACAGCGACAGTCCGATTTAGATACAAAAAACCCCACTTTTCTCCAACAGGATGCCTTACACCCTGATCAAAAAAATACACATATTGATCTGAACCTTTTACAAAAGAGCCGTCAATCAAATCGGCGGGCAGAAACCGATATGCATTTTGAAATGAATCTGGGGTTTTATAGGTTGTGTCTAATACTTCATTTATCGGCAGAAATGGGGTAAAGTTGTTGAGTCTCGCCCAAAAAATTGCGTCGCCATGATTCCAATGCTTCATATCATCATCCCAGTAGCCTCCAAATTTATGGTGGATGAGATTAAGTAACGAACGGCGATGCATAACTGAGCAATGATCAACTTGAAATGCGGCCTGATCAAGCACTGCATTGGCATTTCTGTAGAAATGTGAGATTTCCTCTCCCCTTTCGTTTACATGTACAACTTTTTGTTTTGAATAGACCGCCTGCGCTTCAGGCTTATGTGAAAACTCTTGCACCATACGGCTCAGCCGCTCAGGATGATAAACAGTGTCGTCAGTAAGATAGGAAATGTAATCGCCGTCTGCAAATGGGAGCGCACTGTTAATTAATGTGGCATAACGGGCTGTTTTTAATCGATCTGCAGGATGCACGAAACTGTTATGATATTGAATGCGCCGGTCATGGAGATACTTGTGAATCACCGCAGTTGTTTCTGCATTCGAATGATCATCCATGATAAAAAGCTCCCAAAGATCATGCGTTTGCTGTATCACGCTTTCGATCGCTTTTTGCAAATAATCGGGTTTGTTGTAACTTGTTAAAATAATAGACACTTTCTCTCCCATCTATACCGCCTCCCGCCGTCAAACATAAAAACGGCTCCGCAGCAAGCAGAGCCTCTGTCATCATTTAAAAAGCACCCCAGCTTACAACACTTGAGAGTGAAACATGAGATCTCGTGTTATGTAACGGGTTTTGGAAAATAACCAAATCAGTCAGAACTTCTTTTACGATTACATTTTGAAGTGTATCTCCGTTCATCAAATTGACTTTTGAAACCGGTACGCCCAGCTCTTTTGCAAAAACAAGCTGGCGTCTGAGGTCAGATGGATTTCCTTCAGAAGACGATTGACGTATAAGCAGAATCAGCAAAAGCAAAATAAAATGCAGATCATCTTGGTTTTCTTCTCGATCCACTTGTTTCTCTAAATCCAAATCATCCCTCTCCCTTATCCTTATCTCTGTTTCACAATATGTGCGACTTCGATTTATGGTATAGGCTATGTCCACTCCATTAAAAAATCAGCATTTTCCTTAAATAGATGAAAAATAGATCAGGTACGGCGTTCGACTCATACCAAATAACAGCCGGAAGAATATGAATAACGTGAGTTCACTATCGAATAGGAGGTGTGTGTAATGAGCTCTGAAAATGCACAGTTAAAAAAGGATTTAATTAAAGCCGTTTTAAGCCCTTTATTTCCAACTGCAACAGAAGGAGGAGAAAATATGGATAGTAATCTTAAAGCCTTGCTTGATGCTGCCATCGATCAAAAAGTAGATGAAAGTGAAACGGTTACGGCAGAATCTATTTTAGACCCTTCTCTTCCGGCAAGATGGATTTTTGCCAGAATTACGCCAGGCACGACAATCAGCATTGTGACTGATTCAGGTGACATGATCGGACCGGTTGTTTTCGTTGCTTTCGATCAAGTTCACGGTATCGTCTTTGTAACACAGGAAAGCTCCGTCACTCCGGCAGGCCAAGCTACAACATTAATTGATGTAGACAAAGTAGAAAGCGTTACGTTCTTTTCATAACATCCGATGAAAGTCTTGTATATCCAGTCGGGATACGGAGGAATATACAGTTATTTTGATCGCTGGGCTGAAGAATGTTTTCAGAACACTCATACAGAGTATATGATTGCAGATAAACCTGAAGCAGAATCTTTGATGAAGATCGAAGCGTTTCAGCCGGACTTCACACTTATGATGGTTGGAGACCGCGTTCCTCACGACTGGCTGACCTGGTTAAAGGGTAAGGATATCCCCGTGTATGTTTGGCTGACCGAAGACCCATTTTATATGGATATCAGCCTTCAGGTAATTAAGCTTGCTGACGCCATATTAACGATAGAACAAAATGCAGCTCTCTACTATCAAGAGCTCGGCTACCAGAACGTCTATTATGTTCCGATACCAGTTAACCATCGGCTGTTTAAAAAAATGGGCACCGAACATTCCTATCATTCAAATCTGTTAATCATCGGCTATCCTTACCCTAATCGGGTTCAGCTTATGAAAGAAGCGGTCCATCTGCCATTCACGGTTCGGGTAATCGGCAAGGAATGGGGAAAATATCTGCCTAAAAAAGTGCTCAAACAGCCGCATATTGATGTCGTCAGCACATGGGTTCCACCCGAACAGGCCGTTCATTATTATAATGGGGCAGACATCGTAATTAATGCGCATCGTCCCTATCATTTTGCTTTCAACCAAAATACTATGCACATCAAAAATGCCAGTTTTAATAACCGAACGTTTGATATCGCTGCATGCGAAGCATTTCAATTAACAGATTTACCCGCGGCGCATCCTTTTTCATCCTTTATTTCTTATCACGGCATGAACGACTTTAAGGAAAAAGCCGCTTTCTATATCAACCACCCTGAAGAACGGCAAAAAGCTGCAGCAGCCAATTATAAAGAGATCGTACCCGCATTTACGTTTGATGAGCTTCCTGCAAAACTAAAAGCGATTCATCTGGCGCTCTCATGAAAAATCGTTCATTGCTATGAACGATTTTTTTATTCATAGAAAAAAGCAGCCGCACAAGCTGCTTTCTTTTCTAGCCGTCAGAACGGTCTTTCAGCTTCCTCGGGTTCACCTGTTTATGAAGATCAGGCATTTCGCCGAGATGCTGTGCAATTTGTTCCCACGATACAATTTTGAAATTTTGATTGACGGCTTGTCCGTTATCGATATTTTCGCCATCCTGCGCCACAAAAATCCCGTACGGATATTTTGGGCCAAGTCCGAAACCGAGAACATCAATACCATCCGTGTCACTAGTACCGTCTATCTTCTCGCCATCTGTAATCTCAAAGTTGGCTACATAGCGATTTTTCCCCTGCCGTTCATACATTGCATAGCTGTTATTTCCTTGACTTGAAGCCATGAGATATCCTTTGCCATTTGGTGCATAATAGATTGTCAGTCCTTCAATATCAGCTGTCAAATGATCTCCTGTCGCACGGTCAACAACCTGCCCCTTTGATCCTCCGCCGGGCTCAGCGTTAAATTTCCAGATGGCCTCATCTTCCTCTGCTATGTATAGGTTTCCGTACTCATCATCCGCAACAAGGCCTTCGGTCTGAGAATTCAACTTAAATTCACGCACTTTTTTCCCTGTTACATAACCCTTTCCACCATCAACAATTTCATACTGCTCAAATTCCCCTTGTTTGCCTGTCACTAATGCGTAAAATGCTCCTGTTTTCTGGCTGTGATACAAGCTGAATCCATAAACCTCAGAAATATTGGTGGAAATAGGATGTTTCGGATCTGTAATGCTTTTCAATTTTCCTTTATCCCCATCTATTGCATATACTTCAATTGTATTTTTTCCTTCGGACCGGTTGGATGCGGCAGCAATATCAATTTTTTCGCCGTTCAATGGAAAATCATAGCGCAGATCGACATTATTGAGCTTGCCAAACTCATAAGTATGAAGCTGTTTTCCGTCTAAATCATACACGACGAGCCCCGACTTCTTATTTGTCGTAATCAGCTTGCTTTTTTCCGGGTGTTTTTCATGAACCCAAATGGCCGGGTCATCTGCTGCGTCATCGCCAGATGCGACCGGATCTGTCTCCGTGTGTGCAGTCACTTTGAAATGATGTTCCTCATTCACATAATGAGCCAACACCGAGGTTGCTGTCAGGCTAAGCAATAAACCCGCGGCAGTGCTTAGCAGCATTGTTTTTGAAACCTTCATTTGGTACCCTCCTCTTTTATCACTATCACTACTATTGTAAAATATATACAGGTGATTACCGTGAGGAAAATGAACCTTTTTTTATAGGGTTTCTGACTCATAAACAACTTTTCCCCAAAGAGGTACATGGACTTTGCCAGATTTCCTTTTGCGGAGCGAAATAAAAATATGTTGAATATTTAGTACATTGTTTATTTAGTTTTGTTGTTCCCTAGTTACGTCCGTTTTTCCATTATCTATTAAAAAAGAACACTTTGTGACATGATCATTCCCCTAAATTTTGTTTTATTGGTTGCTTTCATTAATTCGATTACAAAGTTGAACATATGATGCATGGTAGAGAAACGAGAGTTGGAGGATAAGCCATGCCTAAACAGCAAACAGCAGAACTAAAACCATTTTTCCATAACAAAACAGTTTTAGTCACTGGCGGAACGGGTTCAATCGGGAGTCAAATTGTCAAACGCCTTTTGCTGCTTACACCTAAACAGGTGATTGTATTCAGCAAAGACGACAGTAAACAGTATGTCATGAGCCAAAAGTATGCGGAGGATAAGCGGCTATTATTTGTACTCGGAGATATACGCGATCACAGAAGGGTGAATCAGGTGATGAAAGGCGTCGATATCGTCTTTCACGCGGCTGCGCTGAAACAGGTTCCGACATGTGAGGACCATCCATTTGAAGCGATCCAGACCAATCTCATCGGCGGACAAAATGTGGTGGAAGCTGCCCTTTCACACCGAGTGCAGCATGTCATTAATATCAGTACAGATAAAGCTGTTTTTAAAGATACTTACTACAATTTGATAAAAAAGAAAGGGCTATTCTGAACTTTTCAGAGCCCTTTCAAATAGTAATCTTGCAACTTCTTTATAAAACTGATCTAAGTTATCATCCTCAAATTTTTGATCAATAATTCTTATTGAGTAGTTCTTTCTGTGAATAACCTTAATTGTTTGCTTCTTCAGTTCTTCATATTCTTCATAAGGCATTTATCGTACCCCCGTTTTTTACAGGAGTATTATATGTATGTAATGGTTTGTCTCTTGACTGTTCTTTCTTAATTAATTCCCCGCAAAGTTTGTTTAGATAATATGTATAATTCACTTTCTTTTTCATCCAGCGTAATTCTGTACCGATCTCTTCACAAATTGCTATCGGGATACTGGATTTGTTAACTTTATTCTTATATGTATGTTCCAACTGTTTTTCGGCTATGTTTTTGTATTTCAAAAAATCATCAATATGTACGAAATAAACTTTGTTCTCAGGCTCTCTGAATTGAAACAGAAAGCCAGGGATTATATTTGGATATTGTGTTGCTTCCTTTAAATATTTAATCTGCTGCGGCTTTATAATCTTCTCGCTGAAGGAAATGGATTTGTTCTTTGTCGACTTAAGCTCAAAGGGGAACAAGTATCCGTTAAAATGCAAAAAACAGTCATATTTGTTTTTTGATACTGCTGCCCCCCTTTTCAAGAACATTGGATTAACATCTTTAATCCGGTAGAAGAACAACTTTTGATCTGCTGCAGATTTTTCAATGTTCGCTTCAAAAACTTTCCCTTGATTGTTTGCTCCCAATCAATCACTCTCCTAATCTATATTGAAGGTAAAATATGTATGTGTTAAAATTGGTCTTACATTTGTTAATTGAGGATAATAATCCAGAAAGGTTGATTAATATGAACCTTTATTTAGTTCCGGCGCTCGTTATTTCACTTTGTTTGAATGTGGTTTTATATATTCAATTAACAAAGAATAAAACTGCTGAATCCACTAAAATAAGATGGAAAGAAAGGATAGGACTTAACAATCCCTTAACCGCTTTGATTTGGGCTTTTCTTTGCATTTCAATAGTGTTAAGTCTCTTTGGCTTATTAGTTGGACTTTTCAATTCATAAACACCTTAACTTATCCACTAATTTTATTTTTATTCTAAATAAAAGACCGATTTTATTTAGATTTTAATTGCTTAACTTCATTTTCTAGCCATTCAACATATGAAATTTCTTGAGGGACTTTTGCATATTCATTTAATAAAGAATCTTCTTCTGTAAAATCAAACGCAATTTCTGTTCTTTCATTAATTGGTAAGTAAATAGTTTCAATTCCGTTTTTCGGATAAAAAGAAGTGTCAAACCATGTTAAAACACAATTCCCTTCATCATCTCTCCAATCATGACGCGCAACGCTTCGATTGTATGCTTCAAAAGGATTCAAATCTATTAAAAATCTAACGCTATCCTCATATTCTATAGAAGCTCCTATTATTTTTCCCATCATCATGGTATCGACTGATTCTTCAATCCATTCATACACATTATCATTAAATTTAATAATTGGTTTTTTACCTTCTGATACAAGTTCATATAGTTTAATCGTCTTCATTGAAACAACCCTCCCAAAATTACTCCTGCAGCTATAGCAACTATAAAGACAGAAACAAATTTCATTATTATAAAGAATTTGATATGCTTTGTTTCATCTTCAGTTAAGTTCAAATCTGATAAAGCGAATAAACCAAACATAATCAACAAAATCCAAGCTGTTACAATCATCTACTTAGAACCTCTTTCGACTGTGTAACCACTAGTAATGTCATTTAAGATCGTGCTGCTTGGGGACAGCTTTTCACTCTCAATATCTTTATTTTTAGTGTAATTAATGAAATCCTCGAACTGGATCAAATACACTCCGTAAGCTGAGTTATTCAATTTATCAATGGTATCGTCACTTGGTTTCAAAAACCAGGTGACGATACCTTGCCCGTACACTTCATAAATTTGAACAATCTCGTCCTTATACTCAAAATAAGCCAGCTTATTTTCAAATTCACATTCCTCATCAACTGGGTTTCCTACATGATTTGTCGCATATTCCATCATTGAAGTAAGCATGTAGCCTAATTCAACGTCCGAGAAACTTAGTTGAGGTTTAGGAGTTCCGTAATAAATATCAGCCTCATTTAGTGATCCCCTTTGATTAACTTCTTTAATGATCTCTTCGATAGCAGTATAGCCTTCATGAACGATGAAATCTCTTCGCATCTCGTCCCCTCGTTTATATTCCTCTAAAAAACTTGTTATCTTAAACTCTGTATTCTTCATTTAACTCCTCCTTACATAGGTCAATGTATTGTTGAAGACTGCTCACAAATGAAATTATGTAGCTTCTTATTTCCTCTGGATCTGCAAAGTCCATTTCGCTTTTTAGGATATACTCATCAAGTTCCAACATCGCAAGAAAACGATCATCTTTTGGCAAATTGTTAATGTCAATGCTCTTTAATTTAGGAATTCCATTATTTATAAACCATTCAACAAAAAGGTTATCCTTGCTTTGTCTTTTAGCCTGGGACAAAAAATCATAAATATCTTTAGAATTCTTTATATTGAAGTATATGTGCAAGCTCTCTTTTATAAGGTCAAACAGTCGCAGAAAACAACAGCTAATTTTAGACTCTGAACCAGTTCTATAATTTAAATCAAACCAGGTTAATTTGTTCTGCACTTAATCCCTCCTTGTACAAATCGATTATTTCTGGTATCCATTGAAAGAAAGTTATAATGCAACCTCTAGCATCAAAGGGGTATTCACAATCAATTTCAGCACTGGATATGTAGATTTCGTATTCAATGCTCGATATTAGTTTAGGATTATAGGGTAGCTCGACTTGTAAGTACCTCCTCAGATTAGGTAGCTGCTCATTGACATACTTCAAGAACTTCTTCTCATACTCAGGAACCTGTTCATATAGTTTGTTTACAAGTTCTTCAATTGTGTCTGCTTGCACTTTGTAGAGGTTCTCGATCAGTGTTTTGTTGATGTCCATTAGCCACTTAAAGCTTTTATGGTTTTCTGATTTCCAGTCAGAGTAACTCCCCACCACTCAAAGCATTTATCCATTGTTGGTTATCCTTCTTAGTCGTTCAACTTCAGTGATATAAAACTCTGCTTTATAAACTTTCGTCATACTCTCCTCCTAATTTTTAATCAACTTCATCTGGAAGGACAGGGAATCCATAATCTAGGCAATAACTATCAAAGTCAGTTTCCTTTTCATCGCCGCATTTCGCACATTCTTCAATCACAATTGACGAATTATAACAACAAACTTCATATTCGTGCTGGCACTCCATTTCTTCACCGCCATTCAAGTTGTTTCTATACTAATAAAATCAACATATTTTTAAACAGTCTGGCTCTTTTGTTCAGATTCCCCTGCAATCTTTACTGCTTTAGTTAGTTCATTACGATGCTCTTCTTCTTGTGCTAACTTCTTTCTTACCAAATTCATAAATTTGTTGAACTCACTTTGTCCCTGACTCCCCCACTTAAAGTCATTTAATAAGTGTGCATTTGTTCTTGACAAATAGTCATCTAATTTAACCACCGATACCCCTCATTTCTGAATAAAATTAGAATTTTAATTGAATCTAAATCTCAAATGTTTTTAGCTCAAACGTTTTATACGAATCTACTTCATCACCAGGTATCACATTGACACTCGGATAATTATCATAGTCATACGGGTATCCGATGCAATTCATGTGAAAACTCATTCCCTCTTTATCAAACTCAGCTTGTAAATGATCATGTCCACAAATCCAATGTTTTGCGTTAATGAATGGGACATCAACCATATAGCAGCTGTTTGGCTCAAACGGGGAATAAGGATTGTGAACAGGTGGAACATGAGAAACAAAAACATCAACTTGGGTGTTTTCAAGCGTTTCATACCAATCCATTGATTCTTTCCACATTGCTCTTACTCCATCTTCTTTGCTGTATCCATTAATGGAAATGTAATTAGAATCATTTGATACCCCTCTATAGAAATCCCATCCTTCAATTCCTTTTGGTAGGTACCACATAACATCTCCTGCAAAAACTTTACCTTTGTATGTATCAGTTGTCTTAATTAATGGTGTTACATTTTTCAAGTCAGCAGCTTTTTGAATTAGATCATTCAACCTGCCTAACGAGTCTGAGTATTTCCTTTTTTGGCTCTTGCTAAGTAAATAAAGATCATGATTACCATATGTAAAGTAAACCTTCTCGTATTGCTTTGCTGCCTCATCTAAAACCCATAAAGTTTGTTGATTCCATTCAGTAAAATCGCCGGCAATGACCAATACCTCCCCATTACCGTTTGAGATTAACCTATTTACAATTTCTCTTGTTCGCTTCTCCCACTTAATCTGATTTACATTCCAAGGAATCCAATGATTTATATGGAGATCTGAAACATAATCAATTTTCATTTTGTCTCCACCTTTCTTAATGAAAAATTTATTTCTTTGGCGTGTATAAATTAAAATAATCTCTCCATAATATGATTCAAACAAGCTTGTTTTCATTACACTTTAGGAGATGAATAAGATGGCTCAACAAAGTAGATCAAGATCAAACAACAATAATGATTTACTAATTCCTCAAGCAGCTTCAGCTATTGAACAAATGAAACTTGAAATAGCTTCTGAGTTTGGTGTTCAATTAGGCGCTGAGACTACATCTCGTGCAAACGGTTCAGTTGGTGGAGAAATCACTAAACGTTTAGTTCGCTTAGCTCAACAAAACATGGGCGGTCAATTTCATTAATTTATGAGGGGGATAATTCCCCTCTCTTTTTTAAGTCTCTTCTCTAAATCCATACAGAACTAATGGTATGGTATTGTTTCCACCTCTTTTTATGTTACTACTATTATTAATCTCCTCGACTTGCACTGTGTAATGTCTGTACCATTTTATTGCCTCCTTTGATTAGCCACTCTATAAATTGCATTCTCTTTAAAATACAGATTTCATTTAGAATATATCCAGCGCTCCGTCACAATAAGGACATTTGCCACTACCCTCTTCACATGTACACATATATTTGTCACCTCCAATTTCGCTACCGTCAACTGACAACTCCTCATATCTCATGTAATTGTAGCTTCAATTCAAAGAATTCATCATGAAGAACTTTAAATTTATCCTTATTTACGTATGCTTTATCATCATTTAGATCAAACAGATCTAAATACTTTCTTTTATTTCTTCTAATAATTTGTAAAGCAATCATGCAGCTTACCCATTCTTCATCTTGCAATTGGGTTAAGACTTCGCTTA
Source organism: Bacillus sp. 9.4 (assembly GCF_055486415.1). Taxonomy (NCBI): domain Bacteria; kingdom Bacillati; phylum Bacillota; class Bacilli; order Caryophanales; family Bacillaceae; genus Bacillus; species Bacillus sp. 9.4. Next base: position 149,416 of record NZ_JBVFMU010000001.1, read on the forward strand.
GCTCGAATAAAAATTCAAGCTTCTCTTTGTTTTGCTGAGTTTCAAGTCTTAAAAGATCCCTCTGTTTTTCAAGTAACTTAGTTTCGATATGATATTTCTTTTGCTCTAAGGCTGATATTTGTTCGTTGGTGCTATGTATTCCATTTTCCTTTATCAATAAATCACCTCCTTAAAAGTTTAAAAAGAGAAATTTACACTCTGTTCAGAAACTTCACCATAATTTCACAACATTCACCATTTTTTTCAAGATTAACTGCTATAATAAAGAAGTATCATAATTTTCTAATAAAGGGAGATGTTTTTGGTGAAGAAAACAGCAATTGCTTTATTAGTTTCAACTCTCGGCCTTACTGGTGCAGCTGTCTCAGCCGATGCAGCTACTAAAAGTGAACCAACTACCTTACCTCAAAATAATCTAGTGGCATCAGCAAGTACTGGTAGCTTCCATGCGTTAGGTTCAGCTACAGCAGTTAAAAATGGCATCGGTGAGGCTTATTTAGGATCATCTAAATCTGGCAGTTTGTCTTACAAGACAGTAGTAAATTCATTTACACCAAACAATGTTACTAAAATATCAATAATGGGATACCAATGGTCAGCAGGCAATGGAAGCAGTTCTGCTAACGTCACTTACATCTTACGCAAATCCAATGGAACTGAAGTTGCCCGAGTCACGCCAAGTGGTGGCAACTATATAAGTAGCCAGTTCTACAAAGTGTTTAGCGTTAACCTGTCTGATGTGTCAGGTAAATCACTTTACGTGGAAGCAAAAAATAACGATAGCAACGCTGGTGTAACAGTTAATGTGGATGTTTACTGGGACTACAATACTTAATGATCTGAGAGGGCTCCCCTCTCTTTTTTGTTTTCTGGATAAAATATTAGTTTTATAGTAATTTTATTTTTATTCTAAATTTATCGAAAGACAAGCTGTTTAACTTGTATCTATCTTATCACCTGAAAACATATATGTCTAGGTAATTTTTATTTTATTCTTTATTTCTAATATTAGCTTTATTAGCCTTTTGATAAGCTTTTATGCACTTAACCAAACCCAACCTAAAATGTATATTCTCTGGTAGTTCAAGTTCGGTAAATAAGCTTCGAGTATACTTCATTCTTTTTCGGTCATTGGTAAGGCTAGCGAACAACTCTGTTCCTTTGATCTTGTCTAATATCAAGTTAGCAGCTTTCTCATAATCATCATTTTTGAAAATATATTTGTCCATTACATTTCCAGGCATCTTATTATACCCATTATGGAATGAATCATAAGCTCTTATAGCATTGTCTTCTAATTCATTTAGCGTTGAATATGAAGTGATGTTTAAAGGAATACAACTAATGCTAAATGTATCCCCTAAGGAAAAGTCTTTATATACCTCTTCATTTCCTGCATTGGCAAGAAAATGCATACGAGCTCGATCAACTACCTTTACTGCTTGTCCGATGTAATACTCATCCAAGTTGCAATTGTGGATAATATAAATCCCCGAAAAATTTTCATAGTCATGAATATCTCTGTCACTAATTTTCCTAAATGAGAGCAACTCATCCGGGGTATACTTTCTCATTTTATTCCTAAGAGTATCCAACTCTTTTCGGACTATTCCTCTGTTGCGATTGCGTTCAATTTCTGTTTTCTTTTTATAAAAATATGAAGGTGAAATTTCGCCAAACTCATAATCCCTGAGTACCTCTCTCATCCATTTAAGCTCATCTTCAGTTAGCATATACAACACCTCCCAATACTCCAACTTTATTATTTTTCGTTAAAATTAGCAATAAAGAGGCAGCATTAAACCGCTACCTCAAATGAAAGCTTGTCCCCATGCTTATAGTTGATTAACTTGAAATCATCAATTGTAAAGTCATAAAAATCTTTCACTTTAGGATTGATCCATAGTTCAGGTGCTTCAAACTGTTCTCTTTCCATTTGGATTTTCAAATTGTCTATATGACGTGTGTACACATGACAATCCCCAATATTAAAGATAAATTCACCAAGCTCATAACCTGTGACTTGAGCAATCATGCGCTGCAACACATTGTACTGGAATACATTGAATGGATTTCCCAATGCCATATCATTGCTCCGTGCTCTTACCTCAAGGTGGAGTTTCCCATGTTTAACGTACCATTGTGTCTCGTATACACATGGCGTTAAGGCCATTGCGTCTAAATCATCAGGATTCCACAGCATTGTAATGTGTCTGCGTGAAGACGGGTTGTTCTTCAATTGATGCAGAAGATAATCAACCTGATCTACCTTTTCTCCATTTAGATTTCTGTTTTTCTTGGCCAGCTGGAATCCATATGCATGTCCAATGGTGCCATCTTCTTGTTTCCATTGATCCCAGATATGTACGCCCATTTTGTTTAAATCATTAACATTGTTCGATTTCAGCTGCCAAATCCAGAGCAGCTCTTTAATCGCTGTTTTCCAGGCAACTTTTTTTGTCGTTAAAATCGGAACCTCTGCGTTATCGAATCTCATTTGCTTACTAATCACGCTTAGTGTATGAGCCGGTGTTCCATCTGAATCCCACTTTGTTCTTACTTGAAATTCTTCGTCTGAGATTCCATTATTTATAATGTCATTTATGATTGAGTTGTATTGTTTATCGAATTGAGTCATTTAAAATTAACTTCCTTTCATTTACACACTTTGGTAAGATATTCTTAGTTATAAATTGGAAAGGGATGGTCAGTTATGCCTGTTTATAAATATAAGCCGGAGTTTGTTAGCAAAGTTATTGAGTGTAAAACTGAAAGATTAACAGATTCCATCGAAGCTAGATACTGTTTATCGATTAAGTTAAACAACTCTTTAGACTCCTCTTTTGTTTATATGATGTTAAATCCAAGTATAGCAGGCAGGGATGTTTCTGACCTAACCATAAATAAGCTTTGTAAATTCAGCCACACCCTTAACGAAGTAGGTACAATACATATTGCCAATCTGTATCCCTTTTATGAAACCAATTCTACAATGTTATCTTCTCTAATTAAAAACTTACAACACGAAAATACAAATTTATTTGATACAGTAATGGCAACTAATCGGCAGGTATTGAGCTCCCTTGTAAGAGACTCAAAAAAAATCGTCTTGGCTTGGGGAGATTGCCCTGATTTATTTGATAAGCAATTCCATATAAAACAGTGTAATGACTTTATGTTGTTGCTTAAAGAAGCGAATCAGAATCAGGTTTATGTAATAAAAACTCATTTTGACAAGCTTCTAACTGTGAAAAACTCTCCAAGACATCCTTCAAGACCTATGCTAAAAGGGCTTGAGCCGTATAATGAGTGCAGCTAAACACAATTTCACATTATATGAAAATAATACTCAATGCAAAGATAAGGTTCCCAAAGACATAAGCCAAATAAATATATCTACTATGGCTTACTGTTTCGCCCTCCAACACGTCTAAAACCTTAAACATGCTTAGGACTGTGTATATAACTGAAAATGCTGTCCAACAGAGTATAAGTATATTTTCATGCATAATTAAACCGTTATATGCCAAGGGGATGATTAAAGAAATCCCCTTAAGCAAAGTAAACAGGTAAATTAAATTCTTATTTCGTTTCGCATCTTCTGGAGTTGAATTATCAAGTACACTCTTTACTTTTATATACGTATTGCTTTCCCCTCGCATAATCAACCTTACCTCATTAATGTTTAATACAATTAGATAAGCTGCTAGAAATAAAGTTACATATGTTATAATAAACATCTCCTTATTTTATATTTGTGTTTGATTTAACTACTGCTCTATCAAGAGATAACTAAGCATTTAGGCGAGTCATGGAAATCATAATCCCATACTTTAAATAAATTAGTCGGTCTTAATTTATTCACTCGGCTAAGCTGTTCAAAGTTTCTCATTAATAATTCATCTTGCAGCATATTCTTATATCCCTGTAAATTGATCAATTCGTTTATTTCTTCGGGTGTACCTTCAAATTCAACACCATTAATATTTGCTTTCATTCAAATAGCTCCCCTTTAATATCATTCACTTGATCAGCAATACTTTCTCTAATTGTATTTGGCAACTGTTCAATCCCTTTTCCAATTCGTTTCTGACCAGTGTTCCTGATTTTTGTAGTCATATCTTTAAAACACTCTAAGGCATTATCTGCGATTTCATCATATAGCCCTTGAATTTTCACTAATACACTTAAATACTCTTCGTCACCTTCTTCAAATAGTGCCAACCCTTCTTCAAGTTTATTGATCTTTTCAATACTCTTTATTATTTTATTTTTATCCTTAAACAATTAATCACCCGCCCAGTTTATTTTGGTCATGTATCTTAATGAAGTTAGCCGCTGCCTTTTTGTATCTCAGGTCTTTCTCGTACTCAGCAACTTGTCTCATATGGTCAATAAATTCATCTTCAAGTCCTTGCAACTGAAGAAACCCAAGGCAAAGACCATTCCTATAAAGCATGTCGTCATATTTTGCTTGTAAAACTCTTTCTTTGCTGTTAATGATCTCATTCCTCCTTAAATATTAGATAAAAGTATTCTTTTATTTAGATATCAAGGGTAATTATTATCCATTTTTCCAATGATCTGGTATAATTTTCTGTGAACAATATATTATGGATGGAGATGATGCTGGATGAATATCACTCAAGAACCAGTCGTTCAGGGAACTATTACAGACCTTTCTTATAATACTTCTGAGTATAGTAGGACTTTTACATACACATTAGAAATAGAGAAAAACATTCTTCATGTTTATGACTCCAATAAGGAACCTGGAACATCGTTTGAATCGCTTGTTAGCAGTGCATCATATGATTTGGCTACTCATTTTAAATCCTCAAACAATATCAAAATAAATAAAATCATTGTTTACACAGAACCAATAGATGACGATTTAAATATTCTCGATATACAGGGTTATGACGTAGATCTTGAGGAATTCACGGGTTATAAAACTGACGAGTTGTACTCTCTATATGTATCTAATAAAAAAATAGGCGTTTTTTAAAAGCTGTTAAGGAAATATACTACCTTGGCTGCTACCTGTATTGTGAACAGCCAAGGTATTTAATTTTACTTACTTCGTCCCCGTTGAACCGTGCCCGCCTCTGTTCTGGTTCTCTAAACGCTCAACTTCAATCAACTCTACTACTGGCATCTTTTTCATGACTCTAAATTGACAGATCCGATCCCCTTTCTTAATCTCTGTATCACGCAATGCATAAGCAGGGAAAAACCAGAAATCGTTGTCTCCTTTGTAGGACTCATCAATAACACCCATTGAATTTGTTTGAATGACGCCAAAGTTCTTATAAGTACTTGAACGAGGAACGACATGCGCCTCATAACCCTCAGGCAATTCCATAGCCACACCTAATGGGACAAGTTTAAATTCATCTTTTTTGATCGTTACATCTTCAGCTGCACGAAGATCAATCCAATCACCTTGCTCAATTTTGCTGATTCTTGTTTGTTTTTCATCTAGATATTTGATTTTAATTTGCATTATGTATTAACTCCTTTAGTTTTTTTGTGAAACATCTGTTATCCAAAAATTAAATAAGCAGCCCAATCTGAATACCGTTGAATAATCCAGTCTACACGTTTAATCTTACAGAAGGTTATCCAATCAATTATCCATAAGGGCATTATAGTGATTAAAAAAATCAACAACAATATGTACTTCCACCATAAAAGCCTGTTAAAATTCCAACCGAATATGGTCAGCCCTCCTTTTAATTACAATAAAGTTACCCTTTTATTGTAATTCCTTTAATAACTCATCAAGTTCATCTGGCTTAAAACCAATACTTCGTTTTACTTCCTCGCCTTGATCAGACAGCAGAATGGTTACCGGTACTCCCATAACACCAAATCTTGCGGCTACTTCTGGTTCCTGTGTAACATCAACTTTCTCAAACAGAATATTTGCTTGTTCTAAGTAATTGGACACCATTTTACATGGATTACAATTAGGCTGTTCTAATTTAATCAATCTCATCGAATACATCCTTCCTCAGTAAAAATAAAATCAGAATCCTTTAATGGCTCAACAGTTGCTTTTTTATACCCATTTCCTTTAGTCGAAAAGAAGTCATGGGATTTGGTCTTAGTGCTTAACCCATTGATAACAATTGGGTTAACATCTTCTTCCTCGAACAGATGATCGTATCCCAGGTTGTTTAAAGCTTTATTTGCGTTGTATCTGATGAATTTCTTCACATCTGGAGCTAAGCCAACCTGATCATAGACATCTTCTGTATACTCTAATTCATTTTCGTAAAGCTCTTGCAGTAAGTTTAAAGCCCATGCATGCAGTTCTTTTTGCTTCAGAGGAGTTTGTTTCTTATATATCTCTTGAGCTAGCAATCCGATGTAAACGCCGTGTATCGCCTCGTCTCTAATACCCTTAGTTCAACCGATTTCGCTACTATCGGTTCGTTGCCCTACCGCAACCGCCTTATGTTACCGTAAGGAGCAGACTATATCATCATCCCAGTAGGATGCCTCCCGTTTCGATTTAAGGGGTTCTCACCCACGCCAATAGCTTGCGCCCTACTCGTTTTGCGGAATTTCGCCGCCTATGCGATAGTCGTTGAACGTTCTATGCGATCCCATAAAGTCTTCCATCTTCTTTTATGTCGAATTAGACTAACGTAACGAGGATGTAGGCTGTATTTTTCACCAGCTTCAACATTGTTCATTCCAGCAATCAAATCGTAGATTAAATTTGCTGCCTCCATATTTGTGAGCTTTGACATTGAATTACTTTCTCCAGGTTGTCCTGACATTAATCCAATTTTCATTGCATGTAGAGTATTTTCTTTAGGTGTAACTATCTCTAAGTTCTGAACGTGATTGTTAAGTTTATTTCCATCTATGTGGTTTACAAACATTCCTTTCGGTATGTCATGAATAAAATATTTAGCGACTAACCTATGTACTAAAAAGTTCTGTGTTCCTTTTTTCGGATGCGTATATCCTATCATTTCATAGCCTTGTGGAGTAGTAAATGTCTTTCTTGGTTTCTTTAATTTTTTTGATATGATAATTCCCGTTTCCGTTATCCACCACGGCGCTTCTTCGACTTCCTTTCTTATCACTTTCACCTCCTTTGGGTTCGCATAGCTTCGCTGCTGATTGTCCTAAAAAGGATTTTCCAGCAATTAGAGAGGTTCACATTTGCCGTTGCCGACAAAAGGGACTATTAAATAATCAGGTTAATGATCTCACCGCTTTGCATCAGTTTTCCTTGTCCGTAGAAATATAACGGATAATAGAAACCGCTGTAGAAAAGGAAGCTTTCCAGATAGACGGAAGCAACCATCGCTTTGAATAAGGAAATTTCATCTTTTTTCTCAATTGCTTTATAAATTGAAACAATTAGTCCCGCTTTCTTTTGAAGAAACTTATTGTTTTTTACCCATTCAAACACTTCGTTGATCTGCTCGGTTGGAGCTAATGTAAGAAAGATATTGCTGTAAGACTTCGCATGAACAGCGTTTTCCATCATGGCCATGAAGTTTAAAACTGCCTTTCTTTGATGTCCATCTACATGTTCTGCAATGATAGGCATGCCAGTGTTGCCTTGTTCTGTATCCAACAACGTCAAACCAGCCAGTACCTTCATATAAGTGTCCTGCTCGTTTTTCCCGAGGTACTTCCATGTGAGGAGATCGCCGTTTAAAGCAATCTCTTCCGGAAGCCAGAACTGTTTCACGTTTTGGTTATAGAACATTTGGGTAAAATCGTCTTCATGCTTTGACCAGTTTGCTGCGTCATAAATTTTTGTCAAAAATATTCTCCTATCCTAAAAAATTTTTGATTTGACACTGTAAAACCACCCCTCTTTGAAGCCCTTATAGACGGGGCAACAAAGCTCCTAAAATAATTAAAGGATGGTTTTACGTGTGATTAAAAAAGCGAAAAAAATTATTTTTATGTTTTTTGTTAATCTAGCTCTATCTCTGTGTTTTGAGGGAAATTTTAAAAATACTATTCTAATGAATATCCTTCTTTTAATTTCTGAACTATTATATGAATACTATTTTTATAGAGTTAATCAGACAACACAAGATAGACATGAGTCCTGACCTGTATCCTTTGTTCTTGCATAATACAAGGTCTTAATTCCTTTATGATGAGCGTAGAGGTCTATTCTATTTAGATCTCTCGTCGTCATCGTATCCTTCAAGAACAACGTAAATGAAATCCCTTGATCGACGTGCTGCTGAATTGTTGCAATAAGATCAACTACCTTAAACATATCCATGTCGTATGCTTCTTTGTAGAAGAACCAATTCTGAGCCGATAAACCTGGCATCGGATAATATGTCTTACTGTTTCCGTATGTGCGTTCCTCAATTCGTTCCATAATCGGCATAACACCAGCTGTAGATGATTGTACATATGAAATACTTCCTGTAGGTGCAATAGCCTGCCTATAGGAATGGTATAAGCCATATTTCATCACATCTTCTTTAAGCTTCATCCAATCTTCAATATTAGGAATATGTTGATCTCCAAATAGCTTTTTAACCTTTTCATACTGAGGGCTATAATCATTTGTTACGTACTTTTCGAAATACTCACCTGATTTATAAGTCGAACCATCAAACTTGTAGTATGTCTCCCCTGTTTCTCGAGCAATTTCCATAGAACGCTGCAGGGAGTAGAAGTTAACCATCATAAAGTATGTATTTGCAAAATCCTTAGCTTCTTCACTTTCATAAGCAATATTATTTTGAGCTAGAAATCCATGGAGGTTCATCTGCCCTAGACCAATTGATCTCATTAGTGTATTTGCTCTCGCAACTGCTGGAGCATTTACAATGTTTGTTTTCCTTGTGACAGTTGTCAATGAGTCAATTGCTATTCTTACTGTTGAAGCAATTGATTGATTACTCATTACATTTACAATGTTCATTGAGCCAAGATTGCAGGAGATATCTAAACCAATTTCATCCTCTTTATCGTAATCCGTATAAATTGATACTTGTGATGATTGGAGGACTTCAGAACACAAATTAGAAAACTTCACTTTTGAAATATGTTCATTTGGATGCACTTTATTTACATTGTCAGCAAACATGATATATGGATAACCAGATTCGCTTCTTAGAATGGCCAATTGCTCTAACAGCTTTCGAGCATTTCCCTTTGATTTTCTAACTCTTGGATTTTCAACAAGCTCATCATACATTTCATTAATGTCTAACTCATCAAGATATTGTCCATATTCCTTGTATACTGAATGCGGATAGAACATGTAATAATCCTTGTCTTCCCTTGCAAGTTCAATAAACTTATCAGGAACAACTACACCAATGGATAGTGTTTTAACTCGGACATCTTCATCAGCACTTATTTTTTTGGTCAACTATCCCCTTATTTCTAAGGGGGTTGGACTATATCTTCATCTTAGTAAGATGCTTTGCGCTTCAACCGGCGCTAATCTCCGGCTTACAATTAGTCTCTACACCTTCCGAGCACCTGTAATAATTTTTGAATTTAGGGTTGTTTACACGACTGTTTATTGTGTTTCTACTAATATTTAGTCGCCTACCTGCTTCTGACATAGAATGATAGTAAACTCCGTCTACAATAATCCCAACCCTATTTCCGTTGTTAAGACTAAGCTTAAGACAAGTTTCTTTTGTCTTCTTTCTTCCCTTACGAGATAAAGACATTTTTCGCTTAGTTTCCTCAGTGTGCTTCCTTCCATCAAAACGCTTCTTTATTTTGCTCCGCATTTTCTCCATATGTTCGGGCTTGTCATACCAATAATTGTTTTTCCCTGAATTAATTTTGGATGAGTTACATCTAACTGCCTCTGAATGAGTCTTCCCAAACATAGGATTTTTTTCTCCCTTGTAAGACATTCCAAATGCATTGTCATAAAGATTGTACAATTGTTCTTTTTCAAAATTAGATAAGAATTCTTGTTCCTTTTTATATAGGTCAAAACGTTTTATGTAATCAGAGTGATACAAAACTTCAAATCGAAAATTATTCTCTCCGTATGTATTAAAGTCTTCTTGTAATGGTTTGTTGTGATGGGAACCAGTCTTTAGTAATCTTATGTGCGCTGTCTTCCTTTTTCTAAAATTTGCGCTACTTCCTATGTAGAACTTACCGTTTTTAATATTTCTTATTTTGTATACAGCCTTCAATGTTTCACCTCCTTTCGTGCTCGGCTTGGCACGGGATTGCCACCACCTTTATGTGCTGAGGTTCCCCCGTTAGCCCTGAACCAGGACACCGCTTTTGCTTGCGTTCACAAAGTTTTCACTGCCATATTGCTATAACAGGCGACTACCAATTAATCGAGAAAATCAATAATGTCTGGATGGAATACACTTAGATAAACTGCTCCTGAACCTTGTCTTTGTCCCATCTGATCTGCATATCTAAAAGCATTATCCAATAGCTTCATGACACCTACGACACCCTTAGTCGCATTCTCTACGTCTTTTATAGCTTCACCTTTGGCTCTTAGTTTGTTTAGATTTAATGCTACTCCTCCACCTAGTTTAGAAAGCTGCATGGAGATATCAATGGCTCTAGAGATAGCATTCAAACTGTCATCCACTTCAAGTAAGAAGCAGCTCACCATTTCACCTCTTCGCTTACGTCCAGCGTTAAGGAAAGTAGGTGTTGCCGGCTGATACTCTTGTTTCATCATAGTATGTACTTCCTCAACAGCTTTCTCGTAATCGCCATCAGCGCAATACAAAGCCACAATTGAGACACGATCCTCGTACCTCTCCAGGATCTTTGTTTTATCGTTTGTCTTTAATGCATAGTCATTGTAGAACTTAAACGCACTCATAAAAGATGGGAATCTAAATTTGTAACTGTAAGCAATCTTATAGATTGACTTAATCTGTTCAAATGTATATTGATCTAAGAATTCTTCTTCGTAATAATCATTTTTAATCAAGTAGTCCAGCTTCTCTTTTAGATCATGGAAAAAGACTGTGTTTTGATTAATGTAATCAACAAAGTAACTATGTACGGCCTCCTTATCCTTTTCGAATTGATACTTCCCATCTTTCTGAATCATGATCTCATTATTGAGCTTGAACCACTTTGGCATTGTGTTTGTCAATAAGTTGTACCTCCTGAATGATCTTCTGTAAGTCTTGTTTCGTTCCACTAAGTTCAAACTTTAATAACAATGGTGTTTGGAACTTAGCTGAAAGCTTGTCTCCAGCTAAACCATAGTTATCACCCCAAACCTTGTTACCACTAACAGCAACTCCTCTTATTTTATTTTTATTCTTATTGATAAAACTCAAAGTCCTTTCAGGTACTTCCCCAAAGCCTATCGTGTATGTAATATGTATAAACTCTTGATTGATGATCGTATCATCAGTTATTTCAATGGTCTCAATATCTAACTTGTGTTGAAGCGCTTTTACAAACCTTCTTACATTGCCAGTTTTACTCTCATATGTAATGACCACTAATCGTTATATGCCCCTGTAATTAATTTTGTAGTCACTGTTTCAGCTTCATTTTCAGCGTGATTGAATGCTTCTGATATTTCACGATTAATGTCGCCCATTTCCATGTAGCCCTGTGCCATACTTTCATATAAGGAACTCTTTTTAACTGGAACGTAATCATCTAGATTCTTTTCTAATTCAACAAATTGATTTCCCTGCTGGTCAGTTGCAATAATCTCTCCTTTGAATACTGGAAGAGATTGCCCATCAGCTAAATGAATATGAGTGTTCTCAGTGGCTACTGTAAAGTTAATAATGTTCTTCTTTTTTACATATGGTTGAGTTGGATCAATACGTCTAGCTGCCCCCATTTTACATCTCCTTATTTTTTGTTTTTTATTTAAAATAAAACTGTGATTTTATTCAGATTTTTTTAATTCTAGGTGATAATCTTTATGGCTAAAAATTTTGGGATTCCATCTGAGTCCATATAAAGAATCTAAAAGTGATTCTAAAGTGGGGTGGTGACCAGTGGCACCTGTCCATCCTTTAAAATTCCTTGCAATATAACCCTCAATCTCTTTGACAACCATGTAATAATCATCACTTAGTTTAACAATGTCCGTATTCTCTAATTTTTGATCTCTTTTAATTGTTTCAGCAAATATTAATTCCATGTATACACCTTCCTTTTTATTGTTTAGGCCATCCTTCTCCAAGGAGCTTTTTAGCCTCTTCAACATCTGTAAATCTCTCAATTTTGTGTCTATAGTCATCGATCCATCGGTAAACACATACTGCATTTTCTTCAACTTTCATGACAGTGTACTGCTGCATAGGATCTTCCAAAAGGTGAAGTTTCTGATCTTTATAGAACCCTTGAATCATTTAATGTCCCCCTTTTATTTTATTGAATTTCTTTTACTTCATGCGGTACTCCACTTTCTTCTTGAGCAAACACTGCGTCATTATGAGCTTCAATAGCATCATCATAAATGTTAACAAGTGATCCCATACAATAAAGTCCATATTTCATTTTCATCTTCATCATCCTCTTAATTTATTTTTATTCTTTAAAGTAAACTTCCATCCATAATCAAAACTCTTTCTTCATTACTTTGAAGTTCTTCGAGAACATCTGATATTGGAGACAGTTCTTGATCCTCGGTTACTGTTCGACTGTGTTTAACAGCTGCGTACAACATACCAACTTCTTTGATCTCATCTCTTAAGTTCCCGTCATCGTCCGCAACTTCTTCTGTATATAGCTTTATTGCCTTTTCCTTTGTATTAGCTTTAATTAATGCATAATATGGGTCGCACACCTCAAAAAATTTCATGTTATTACATCAACTCCTAATTTATTTTTGTGAACCTTTTTATCTCTTTTCCATCAACAACAACTGTTCCAAAGAACATTTTCTTAGGTCTTGCCCACAGAATGCCATCCATGTCTTCATATGTAACAAGCTTCTCTTCTGTCTCAGTATGAATTGCCTCTCCAATAACCTTATATAGACCGCCTTTATAATGTTTAAACCGACAACCGATAAAATCAAAAGTGTCTATTCTAATCCCCTCTTTCTATTTTTAAATCTTCTTATCAAGAATATCTTTGATGCCTTGCAGAGTTGCTTTATACTCGCTATCCAGGCCATCTACATCTAATTTTGTTGAGACTCGATAGTTTCCTGAGTTGTCGTACATTGTAATGAAAGCTTCCGTATCATCCTCTTTAGCACTAAAAGTGATATTGTAAAGATCAACCTGATCTGCTCCGTTTTCATTTTTTAACTCCTCAATAAAATCAGGCTGCATTATGTTGAATAATTCTTTAGCTGTTGTGAATTTTATTTGTTCTAGCAAGCTATCTTCTTTATAATCAAATGTCTCGAAATAAAGATTGAACGTGATATAGCCTTCTACAGAATTTCCATGTTTGGTGTATTCCATCCTATTCTCCTTTTCTGATTTCTCTTTAAAATCATCCTTTTATTCAGTTTCCAAAAGCTCTTTCATTTGGCTTCTCTCCACTCAAAACCGATATTAACGTTTGCTTGTTTAGGTCTGATAACTTCAACCGTGCTACCCCTGTCAGATAGTCGACTTTTTAGCTCCTGCATGTTCTTATACAGTCCTATTCCAAAGGTACTCAGACTAATAAGCATGACTTCTTGTGTATCGGTATTAGCTTGATATTCCCTTTCTAGCGCCTTAACTATATACACATCATCCTCATGCATTCTAATAAAATAGCCGTCCTCTATCTCTTTCACCTTCGGCTTATCTGCTTCGTTCTTTCTAATCTTTAAATTTATTGGCATTCTCTTACCCCTTATTTCTTTCTATAAAATAAAACTTTTATTTAGATTTCAATCAACTGATTCGTATCTAATCTTTGGATATGTTGTTTTCTTATGAACTCTTTTCCTACACAATGGGCACTGAAACGGATATTGTGGTGGGTTTGATGTGAGCATCATATTTACAAACACAAGCTCTGGAGCTTCTTCGCATTCATCACAATGTAACGTCTCTCTAAAAACTTTAACTTGCTGCGATTTAATCATATTCAGATTTCTCCTTCGTTAAATAAACAATGTACTGACATATAGAACAATTAATGCTAAAGCTGAATGCAGTAAAGACTTACCGGCCTTCTTGAAGATGTTCTCATCTTTTTCCTGGTCTGACTGTTTGACACCTTTGACAAATATATTTAGTAAAACACCAATAACAAAGGCATGAGGTAATGTGACATGAACATTTTGAATGTTGTATGTATGGATGAGTAAAGGATTTAGAACATGATTTAATCCGTAATAAACAATTAGTGACATAGTCAACGCTTCAACAAAAATAAGTAATCCAACTAAAATTAACGAACCTGATCCAATTAAGAAACCGTTCCAAGTATCTTTTGTATCCTTATTCAATAAAAATCTCTCCTTTAATTTTTAGTAATTAGTCTCTTCCACCAGGAAGTTTTGCGATTGTCATTTTGTTCTTTAACAAATTGATTCTCTTGTCTGACACGCTGTTGCCATTCTTCTTCAAGTTTCGTTTGTTCTTGAATTGCTCTTTCAAAGCTTTCTTTGTCTTCAATTGTTTTAATAATCTTATCAGTCTGATACGTCCATTCATTATTTGTGTTGCGTTGTCTGTCAGTAACAACTACGTATTCATTAAAACCAGGGATATATACTTTGCCTCCAATTTCAATAGGTTCTAAATCAATAATCCCTTCGAAGAAACAGTTAAACTCTATTTTTTCCTTTTCAGAAAAACGACCGAGTACATCCAATCCATAAGATTTATTGATTATCTTGCCTTCAAACTTAGCTTGATGTCTCCCCACTTATTCACCTCCTTATAAGTCTCATTAAAAATTGAATTTTATTTAGATAATATTGATAATTAATAAAACTAAACTGATTAAGAATGACAACCCAGCTAAAACAGCTAGAACTAATAATACTAAAGCGATTTGAGGTTTTATTCCCTTTTTAGTTCCATATATATCTAGTGATACTATTCCAATCAACAAAAGACCTACGATTTCAAGAACGTTAATGACTAGCTGCAACTTGCTCCTCCACATGCTGAACGACTTTACACCAGATGCCCAAAGTACCTTTTGCTTTAAACTTTTGTGCCTCATTAATTGCTTGTTCTCGTTGATCAAATACTGCTACCTTTCCATCTAAGCCAGTCATCTTCCCAACGAATTCTTTTCCTGCATAGACCTCAACTACCCACTTTTCTTTGTCCATATTAATCTCTCCTCGTTATTTGTTTTGATTTGTCGTATACTGCGCTTGCCCGGGAAATTATTTTCTATTTCCAATACGGATTTCTTGCCCCTTCCCACCTTTTCGAGTTAATCCAATCCATCGTAACTGGTTTAAAGTCGGTATTTTCAACACTTACACAAACATGACTTAGCTTTTCGAGACCAGTTTCCTCACTGTGTGTATGCCCATGTACATTACAGCAAAGTTGAAATTCCTCAATTAATCTGTTCATATTCACCTGAGAAATTGGTTCATGAGTAAGGATGTAATCCTCATAGAGATACATCCTATGTGGATCAAAACCAAGTCTTCTAAACTTTGTATCTGAAATTCCTTTGTCATGATTTCCTCTAATAAGTATGTTTCTAGTTTTCTTTAACCGACTCACTATGTACTCAATTCTTTTTGAATTACAGAAAAACATATCTCCAAGCCAAAAGACTGTATCCCCTTCGCTAACCGTTTTATTGAAATTCTCAATAATCACATTGTCCATATGTTCAGTATCTTTAAATGGTCGTTTATCACCATCATATTTGATGATATTCTTATGGCCAAAGTGCGGATCACTGATGAACCATGTATTTGTCATTTGATCATCCCTTTCTTATCAATTGAGCTGAATTTTAGACAAAAACTTCATTTTTTCTTATATAGACTTAAATCCATGTCGAAATATATCGTTCCGCATATCATGTTCTATCTCCCTAAAGGAGGTGGAAATATGGGATTCTTCGGTGGATACTCTAACGGAAATAACGGTTACTCAAACGGTTATGGCAGCTCCTTCGCTTTGATCGTGGTGCTATTCATTTTGTTAATCATTGTTGGAGCTTCTTTCTTTGGTGGTTATCCAGAGGGTGTTCCAATCTAGTTTGGTATAAGCACCTCCCTGTTCGACAGACGCCATAAGAATTTTTATGGCGTTTTTACTTTTGAAAACAAATCACGATAAAAGGAATATTATATAGTAATTTTATTTTCATTCTAATTGCAACTTCAAAAATTTTAGTGTCTTTTCTAATTTCATGGCCTTACAATGTTCCAAACAATTTTTCTGTAATTCTTCACCACATTCTTTATGTACCGGAAATTCTTTATAATCTTTGTCGTCAGTAATTCTTATGTAATAGACAATCCCATCAATATGCTCTTTACATTTTGCGCACCCCATATCCTCACCTCTCTTCTTATGAATCTAGCATACTCTTTATTGTCTACTCAGTCAATAGTAATTTTATTTTTATTCTTTATATTGTTTCTTTAATATTTCTTAACTTCTCAAAAGCAGCCATTATATCTTTATCACACCGTTTCCAAATCCGACTCTCTTCTGGCCTAAGTGTGTTCTCCAAATAAACATAAAGCTTATCTAATATTCCTTCAACAGCATCAATATCATCAATTACAATATCTCTGACTATATCCTTAATGATACCCTCTCCCTATGAAAAAATGGTTATTGCTTTTCCGTTGTCATTTTTTATGTATGGGGAATATTTTCGCTCTAGGTAATTCCTTGATGCTCCTTCTCCCAGACTTACATTATAAATATCCCTTACCTCATGTACTTCGTATGCTTGTTCTTTTGCTTGTTCAGGTGATAGCGCCTCAATAATTAGAGACGCATTTTCACCTTTGCTGTCTTTACACCTTACATAATACTTTTTCAATAAACATCCCTTTATCCTTTCGTTTTTTCTTGAAACAATTTAATGAATCAAGCCTCGATATGTATTTGGTTTAATATTGTGTAGATCGATTAGGTTAGTTAACCGCTCGATTTCCTTACTCATCGCATAACATTGATCAACATAAAATTTCTTTGGCATAATCACAAACTGGCCATCTTTAAACCCTTCCGCACCGGCTTCTTGCATAGCTGCTGGAAAGATATCAATTAGACTCCCTTTATTAAAGCTCTCAATATACTCATCTACAGAAATATTGTGCAAAACCTTAGCTAATACTCCACTGGTCTTTTCATCGTTATGTACGTAAATGCTTTGTGTATGTGGTTCAATAACTACAAAATCAAGAGCGTTTACCAAGTCAATTTTTTCTTGATCAGTTAGCATATTTCACTCTCCTTTTAAATACGACTTGAAAAACTCACTTAAGTTATCAGCCATAGCTGCAGCAACTTCTGAAAAGTATTTATGTCTTTTCTCCTCTGATTGCAAAAACTCAACTGTCGTTTCTGCAATTTCTTTAATCCTGTCTTCGCTGATATTTCCATTCCTAACACGCTCTTTAATCTCCTCTGTCTCTCTTTTTAGGGACTCTGGGTAGCTATCCAACCATTTCACTCCTCTAATTTTACCTTTGTATAAAAGACAAATTTTATTTAGTTTAATTTAGTGCTTTCTCTACCTGGATCCCTAATTTATATGCAATTAAAGATGGAATACCGCTGCATCTCTCATATTGCTTGTCTAGTTTTATACTGTCATCAAAATAAAACCAGTCTGGCACAGATTGTATTCTTAAGCACTCTCTAACTGTAAATCTCCTTGGGGGATCGCAATCATAGTCATCAATTTTTCTAATATCGTAATTTGGAGGACTGGGATGTAAAGGCAGCTGTCTTGCAGTAGCTACTATAGTAAAACTTGGTTCATCCCATTGTCTTTGTCTGTTTCTTGATAAATATCTTGAAGAGAATCCTCCATTGTAATATGTATTATGATTTTTAATTCCATTGTCTTTATGAGGAATTGGAAGATCTCCAATAGCATCTTTTAATGTCTTTCTTTCTGAATATGGAACTTTTTCCGGAAACTCGAATTTTCCTTCTACATCATTCCTTATACCAACTATAAATACTCTTTCCCTTTCCTGAGGAACTCCGTAATCATAACAATTCATCAGTTTCCATTGCACTGTATACCCAATGTCAGAAAAACTAGTGATAAGCCATTCAAAGAACTTTTCATGCTTTTTATATGTCATCCCTTTTACGTTCTCAACTATGAAAGCTTTCGGTTTCTTTTCTCTGATCAGTCTATAGAAATGTGCTCCAAGGTCACCATTTTTTAAATCTAACTCTCCTCTTCCTGAGCCTGCCTCACTAAATGGAGTACAAGGGAAACCACCTACAATAAGGTCGGCATCCATGATATCACTGCCAGTAAGTTTTCTTACATCTGCTAATCGTGCATGATTTCCAATGTTCTGATTGTATGTGTCAACTGCATATTTTTTATTGTCAATTGCATCAACAATAGTGTAACCTGCTTGTTTTAGACCGACTGCGCCTACTCCAGCCCCACAGAATAAATCTACTACTGTTAATCCATTATTTTGTCTCTTGTTTATTTCAACTTCCTCCTTATTTTACCGCTATAATCCCAACGAAATTGCACCATTTAAAAAACACATCAATATCCTTAAAACCAGCTTGGTGTAGCAATTTTAAATTTTCATTCAAAGATAAAGGCTTCAAAATACCTCTTATTGCTCTAGATTTATCCATGACTTGTTTTTCATTAAGACCGTTTTCTATTTTTTTCTCGTGATAAAGCTCAATCCACATCTCATTGAAGAACGGATTATTGCCTTTAATTTTCTCAACAATTATGTATGCCGAACCTTTATTTAATCCGCGATAGACTTTATCCAGAAGAACATTTCTTTTATGTATGGAAATAAACTGATTTGTTAAAATTGACGTTACTAAACTAGCATTCTTTATTTCAAATGAATCATCTAGTACGTCACCTTCAATTATGTTGGCATCAATATTATTCTTATCCATATTGACTTTAGCTTGTTCAACCATCTCTTTAGAACTGTCAATGCCAATTAAGTTGAACAGCTTATTTGGAGATGACCTTTTTATATTTTTTAAAAACTCACCCGTTGATGTACCGATGTCATAAACATTTGTATAATCTTCAATAAACCACTGACTTGTTGAAGATATGAGCTTATGTATTTCATCATATAAAGGAACATGTTCTCTTACATGTGAGTCAAAGGTTTTTGTCACGTCTTGATCAAATTTCCAGCCAGAAACCAACAATATAACACCTCCATATATTTTATTTTTATTCTAAATAAAATTGATCTTTTATTTAGTCTGTACAAAATATCCAATGTACCCTGGCTCTTTGGGTTTTAATTCGCCCCAAATATTTTTATTCTTGTCTACTATTTGAAGCTTGAATTTATTGTCTACACTCTTCTCAACTAACTCTAATCCATATTCATCAATATATTTTTGAGCTTCATTTTCATTAAATGACCAAGCTGCCATGTCTTCTAATAAACGGTGTAATTGTAAGGACATTTTTCTACGCAATTCCAGTGTTTGATTTCTAAATTTTAATTTAAGCAACCCTTCTCCACCCTTTCTGATAAATAATCAGTTTCACAAACACTTCACACATTTCAAATATTTAACATGCTAGACTAGAGTTGTAATCACAATCAAAATTTAGGGGGCAATTCTTATGAAAAAGTTTTACAAAGGATTGATTGTTTCTGCCTTATCTCTAACCACTCTGGCTCTTCCTGCTTTCACATCACAAGCTTCAGCCCTAACGCCTGTCAAATCATTTGACCAAGTTAAACAACTAGGTAATCCGATTAGCACAGTTGATTACCGCATGCTAAGAAACTCTAACGTATCTCTATTAAAAGGTTACACCCGATGGGAAATAGTATCTGGAAGCAACCTCATTAGCATTAGTTCCAGTGGTGTTGTTTCTTCTCACTCAACATTAGGTACAGCAGTGGTTTACGCTTATGACATTAACGGCAATTATGTTATTTATAAAATTACAGTAGAAGCACGTTAGTTTAATAAGGAGTGTTAGTTCACTCCTTCCCTTTTTGTTTTACTCAAATAATTGAATCAAATCCTCTACGATCTCATCGCTGCCCCATTGTCCAGTATCCCATGAATATGTATGTAATCCAGCATTGCTCATAACTTCTCTGTATAAGTTTAAAATTGAATCAATATCTTTTCCTTCTATATACTCATCTCCCCGCACGCTTAGCCGTTCTTTAATAATGTTTGGATCAGCATGTAAGTATACAACCTTAGCTTTCATTTTAATTTTATTCTCAATAAATCTAAGTTGTTGTTCTGTAAGGATTGAGTAATCTTTGAATTTCTTTGCATATACCAAGTTAGAATAAACAAACCTGTCAATAATCACGTTGTCCTTGTCAGCTAATTTGTTAAAGTGCTCAAATAATTTCTCATTCCCGCTTGTGGCCAACTCAAAGCTTGAACCTTTGATAATTGGATACTTCAGTTCTTTGCTTAGCTTTGCTGCAACTGTTGATTTAAAGCAGCAATCAGGCCCCTCCAAGATAATTAATGCCATTAATCCTCCACCTTTCTTATTTTATGAAATCCGACAACCTGGTAAGTGCCATCAGGATACTCTACTTCTACCTGGTTGTATCGATAATCAACTTTCGCAACAGCTCCAATCTCATCTGTAAAATCAACAATTACCTTTTGACCTTTTTTAAACATAAGTTAAACCTCCCTTTAGTGGCGTTAATTCATGTTCTTTAAAGTAAGTAATGTCACCTGTTTCATCGCTAACTGCATAGTCATATGTAGCTGAATGCAAATGCTCAATAATCTTTCCTTTTCTTCCAACATGATGAGGACAGCCATATCGTGCATTATTGTTAATTTCTACAGCTAGTCCAACAGGATAACTCCAGTATTTAGGCAATTTAATACCCCCTAATTAATAATTGAAACCGTTCCATGTTGTCTTCCGAAGTTAATTGCATCCTGTTCATTTGATACCAGCAAGTCCACTTTATTGCCAACAATCGCTCCACCTGTATCAATGGCTATGGCCTTAAATGAACTCCCTCCTACTTTTATTAATACTACGGAGTTAAGTGGAATAATACTTGGATCTGTAGCTATTACTCTATAACCTTTGTAAAAAATTGATTGTGTTACATCTACGCCAGTTTTGGTTCGACCGGTACAGCCTTCGGTACAGTTAGCAACATATGCGCTAAATTCGATATCTAGTGTCCTAGCATCATCATTTTCTTCATGTGTGATTTTATTTTTATTCTTTATTTGTTCATTCTTGTTCTTACCCTCACCTCCCTTCTTGATACTTTTCTTTTTCACTGGTTTGGGTTTAATAATAGCTGCGTTAAGAATATCATCTCGCCGCTTTTCTTGTTTAGCTTTCTGTTTCTTAGCAACTTCAGCGAACTTATTTAGCACCTGATTCTTGTGTTGAGGTAAGTTGATTTGTTTTGGTTTTCCATAAAATGATTCTTTTATAGAGTTTTTATTGTTTCCTGTATCTAAATAATGTTGCTCAGCACTTATGTATGAAAAGGTAACCAATGGGATTAAAATCATCATAGCACATTTAGTTTTCGATGTATATAATATAATTTTATTTTTATCCTTAATGTTGATGCGTATCACTTCTCTTTCTTTGCTTTTTTCTTTCTGTTCGATATGCCAAGGTAATCATTGATACGTTTTTTGGCCATTTCAATATAATATTCTTTATCAAGATAATCAGGAACCTTTTCGTTTTTAATGTTATCATTATTAATAAAGCAGCGAGGTGGAGTATTACCAATCTTCTCAATACGATCTTCTGTTTTCACTTTAAATACACCTTTGGCATCCTCTTCTTTAGAAGCAAATACTCTCAATACTTTTTCAGGTAACTTATCTTCCCCATGGAGAGCATACATGTACTTGTTTGAAACCTTAGAAATCTTTTGGAATTCTCTAAGTTCATTACATCCATTGATGGTTTCCTCAACTGGAATTGCTTTTGTAAAGTACTCAATCATTGCTTTGTTAACAATAGGCAGGTCATAATCCAGGTTATTAAGTTTCTTTACATATGCCCCCTTGGATTTATACTTTTGATCTTTATCAATAATAATGTAATTGTTTACGTCCTTTTGATAAATCTTTTCATAAACATCCCACTCCAAGTCTAAACGAGTTCTTGTTTCCCATTCTTTAGCAATATCCTTAATCAAATCAATATCAGATTCTTTCTCGACTTTCATGAACAAACCATCTGTATTTGACTGAATCAACTTACAATACGGCTCAATTTTTTCAATTAAATATAACAACAATAACTGTCCTGCTAAACACACATTATTAGCCATTAAAGGGTCATACAAAGGATTATACTGATCCTTCATAGCTCCATAAGTTGAATTTAAAACGATCTTATAAGGAGCTTGTTTAGGATCTTTTTTTCTTTTCAGATCTAAACGGGTATCTCTAATCTCCGTATACTTTAATGGATTTGTTACATTACGACTTATATAACCATATTCAATCATTATTGAGGGATACAGAGATGCTACATCGCAACATAAAATAATTCCCTCGTCTTTGTACTTTGGACGTGCTCCATGTAAACCACCCCATGCGAATATATGAGGAACACCAGCAACATCAACCTCAAGCTTTTTAGAATAATCCAGATTCTCAGGATTCTTGTACCAATCCACAATATGTTTGTATTTTTCAATCTTCAAAGTATCCGGGAACACAAGGTTAAACTCATCTCCTCGATTACCTTGTTTTTCAGCTCCTAGTATAAATGCTGATAATTGAGCCTTTGTTTTTGTGAACATAGACATCTTTAGATTAAACGCTTCGATTAATGCCAATTGACTTTCGAATTCCTCTTTTTTATTGTCAAATACTTCAATAGTCTGTTTCACGTCATGAATACAATAATCAATTACTTCCCTTATCTCTTCCTCAGTTAACTTTCTGTCAATATCAAAGGGTACAGATGACTCCTTGATTCTTGATCCCATAAAACCTTCAAGCTGCTTTAAACTATGAAAGCCCGTTGTTATATCAAAGTTATTTAAAGGAATCTTATATGCTTCTCTAACAACATTAAATGCTTTTACATTATCCTTAATGATTCTAGTACTGATAAAGTGAGGATTCATCCCCAATAAGATTCCTTTGAGAATATATTGATCATACATTCTTGAGTTATAACCAATCCAAATATCTTCTTTAAACATCCTATAAAACTTTTTAAGTTCTTCTGAATCGTTAACGATAACTTTTCCTTTTTTAGTATCATAATCAATCAAGACAACCATCCAGTCGTGCTTGAAGACTTCAAAGTCATAGAATATTTTTCTCATTAAATCCTCCTAAGAAAATAAGTTATCAAACATATCAGTTTTGTTCTTTTTCTCAAATTTATTTGACTCTAAAAACTCTTTATAGAACTTACATGTTTTACGATGTCCACATAATACACTGCAGTAAAAGGAATTATATTTATTTATTTTTACTGGCTGCCATTGCTTCTCATCTTCATGATCTTTATTTTCGATCCTCTCAACAGTCTCAGTAATATAGTTCTTCAACTCATTAACCTTTTCATCTGTGACCTCATATTCAACTGTACAATCTTCGAGCCAAAACTTATTCTTAACCTCTTCGGGTAAGCTGTTTAGGTTGTTTTCTTTTACTGCATTATCTAACATTAGCTCAATTTCAAAGTCGTCATATCTGAGGTTCTTCATTTGTTTTTCCAGTTGCTTGCGCATTTCCTTGACCCATTTACCTCTGTTACACATTTTCTTTATTACTTTGGTTTTTCCATGTGTACAAACATATACATACTTCACCATGAACCACAGGATTTTGTCCACTTTTAAATTTGTTGTTTGCTCAAGCGCAAACTTGTACATTAACAATTGTCTTCCTGCCTCATTAAGTTTCTTTCCAGTAAATTTACTTGATGTCTTCCAGTCATAAATACTTACATACGGCTTACCTTTTTCACTTGGAAGAATAGCATCCACATAACCCTGAAGGTAAATTCCTTCTGCGATTTCAAATACCATTAGCTTCTCTAAAATCATTTTACTGTCGATCTTATTGAAGTTGTTCATGAAATGACCGACATCAGCTTTCCAGCTGTCTCCGATTGATTCACTTGGAAAACTAACTCCATTCATTTCTAATTCAATTAATCTATTTTCAAAGTCTTTTTTAAACTTCTTAATGTCTAATTCATTTTTATAAATCTTCTCAATTCCATTATGTAATTCAGACCCCATAAGGGTATATATGTTATCGATACCTTTCTTTTTCAAAACGTATGTATTGTAATATTCGTATTCACAGTTATTAAAAGTTCCAAGCTTGGAAAAGGAATAAATGTTTTTTCCTTGTTCCCTTAGTTCATTTAATTTATCTTTCAATCAATCATCCCCTCTTTTATATCCACACCGTACAGTCTCTTATTAAACATTCAAGACTCATTTTATCTAGATCAGCCGGAGCCATTTTTGAACCTTTCGGGAGGTACTTGTTCTCTCGATCGAATATGTATCCAACCTCATTCTTGAAAAAGTTTTCAAACTTAAGACTTTTAGCAATTGTTAAACTATGTTCTTCATCAAGCCCTTCATCCATCATTATTAATGACTTCTTTGGAAACATCGATTTTATATTATTTGCTTGAACTTCACTTAAGAAGCTACCTCCTAATGAAACTCCAACATTCAAACCTTTACTGGATAAAGCCATAGTATGTTTTTCTGACTCACCAAGCATTATTATTCCTTTTTCTCTAATTGAACTGTAATTCTCAACAAATCCATACAGCGTTTTAGACTTGGGAAAAGGAATGATTGGTAACCACTTGGTCTCATCTTCACTAATGGTCTTTTTATTTAAACGTCCCATAACACCACATAACTCACCACTAAATGTTTTCCAAGGAACGGTGATTCTTCCCGTAACACTATCATAGCCAATCTGAAACACAGATTGAGTTTTTGGTAAAATGCCATCTTCGTAAAATAACATATTTGGAACTTGTTCAAACTGATCCAATATGTCTTCAGAATATGTTTCAAGATCTATATCGATGGGATTGTTAAATTTCCTTATCTTCTTATAAAATCCTCCAAAGGGAATCTTAGGTGGCTCATACTGCTCTTCATCTTTGTAGTCAATTAATTCAGCTATTTTGTTAATTGTTTTAGGAAAAGTTAAACCTAATTTGTCCTTAACAAGTGTAATTAAGTCGCCATTTAAATTCGTTGAGTAACATGTCGCACTTAAAGTTGTTTTATTGATTTTAACTGAAGTCGGGTTTCTTCCCTCTTTTCTTGCACACCTATATTCGTTTCCTCTGTTATCGATATTATAAAAACCTGTCTCTTCTAAAATAAGCTCTATGTATTCTGGTTTTTCGATAATATGATTTTTAAGATTATATACGTCCATGATCTCACCTTCCTTTGGTAATCATGTCCGCTCTGATGTTCGCTGATGCTTAGGGGTACAATAGCCAAGTTCAATCCATTTATTCCAGGCACCATCGAATTGATAAAGTAACACTGTATCTCCTTCATCATTCCGTGTCTTGTTCAAAAAGAATAACCTATATTTTTTGTTTGTATCTAACTGAATTTCTTCCTTAATGTTTGTATACTTTCCAGAAGAGTCTTTTTTAAATCTATATGGTTTAACATCAAACTTTCCGCCTGGAAACTCGTCATCCCATAATGGTCTTGTAAGTACTAACTCCGATACAATTTCTTTTACTGCCTTGGCATTGGAAAGACAAGATGCTGTTAGATATCTCGTGTTTTCCATATAAATTGCTAATTGCATTGTAATGATGACACAAATGTCGTCCTTCTCTGCAACCTGTAAGAGCTGTTTTGAAGCTTCAATTAGTTCCCCTGTTACATTATTAGAAGAAGCATCTTCTGCTTTAAATGTATCGTAAAGCATGTATCCGAATCCTTGTTTTGCCATTCTTCTCATAATTCTTTTTACATCATTTATGCTGTAATCATAAATCTTTGCAAACTTAATGCGTCCTTTATAATGTTTCTCATAGTACTCAACTGCTTTTTGCAGCATTTCTCTCTGCTCTTGTTTTAAATTACCCATTTTTTGTTTCTTCCGAGGTAAACCATAATAACCAAGTTTATGACTTAATATTGTGGCCATAAACATGTGTTGCCAAGCTCTCTTGTTCATTTCATTGGCTATAATCGTTATCTTTTCTCCCTGATCTAAAATTGACATGACATAGGAAGATACACAAAAGCTTGTTTTACCAGTTCCACTGAACCCAGCAAAAATTTGAACATTGGATTTATGAAGACCGAGCGTATGATAATTTAATAAAGGACATGCAGCTGCATAACTCAATCCCATTTCTTCGCCGTTTTCAATAGATTCAATAAACTTATCATCCAAGTCGAGCTCTTCAATTTTCACTCCAGATCCTCGACCTAAGAAAACATTATCTAATTGAAATTCAAAGTAACTGTATAATTGCTGACTTGTCATTTTCTTGAATTTTTCAAGTTCATGTATTACATTGAATCCTTTATCATGAAGCTTGAGCAGCATATTATATTTAATAAGCTCATCATAATAGGTATCAACGTTTTCATCGTTCAATACGTTTTTGAGCTCATCTACAGTTTTCATACCACCCCTTCGGATAAAACAGTTCTTTAATGTTTCTTTACCTTCTATATAGCTGAAAACACTTGCATCATCAAAGCTTTTGTAATTCATGTTACTCAGTTCCAAACCAAGAGAGTAATAAAACTTACCATCATCCGTCAAAAAATCTCTGTCTGCTCTAACTTCATCTTTATAGTCTTCATATAAGTCAGGATTTTTCCATAAGCAAAATATAAAACTTCCTTCAATTTGTCCTCTATTTTCCACTAGTTTAGCTGGATATGAATCTAAGTTGTTCAATAATTATCCTCCTCATCAAGAAACGCTGTTATATTTTTCGCGGAATTATTTTGTTTCAAAGATGAAGGTTTTGAATCATTAAATTGATTCATAATTGTTATATCAATTTGATTATTTTCTTCTTTATTTTTACGGTTTTGTTCCAGAGACCATACCTTATAGAAATCATTGATATTACTTTCTATGATCTTAAAAATATAGCTGATCATTCCAAATTCATTGTTAAATTCTTTGTTGATCAACCAATATTGAATTGTTTCTTGGTTCTTCTCAAAGCATTTTTGTATCACTTCATAATCATAAAACTTATTAAGTTCACCTATCTTCTTTAGAAAAACAGGTGGCAGCACTTGTCCATCCTTATAGTGGAGTACTTCTTTAGAAAGGTAATATAAAAGATTTTTGCGTTTTAGCTTTTCATTTTTAAAGTTTTCATATTCATCTTGGTTGCAATAATATTTATTCCTACCTTTTGTATCAGTAACCTTATAAAAAACATCTACTGTTCCATTTGCTTTACATAATTGACATACACACTTTCTAGCCAAGAAAACACTCCCTAATTAATTTAATGGGGAGCTAAGCTCCCCTTATATGTGTTTAGTTAGACAACGCATCGACTATCTTTTCAAATGCATTAGTTGGTATAGTGTCTACGCCTTTGAAATCCTTCATTTTAAACTGATCCATGATTTGTTTCATCTTCTCTTTTGCCTCATCACTGGCATTTGGAAACAGTTTTTTGATTTCGTCTGCTAATTTCTCATTCTCTTCTTGATCAACAAATGAAGAGTTATTAGCTTCATTCTGAATTTTAGTTTCTTTAAGTTGCTCTTGTTCTTTTCTTTCTTCCTCGAAATTGTTAGTGTTATTTTTTTGTTTATCAAAAGCTAAATGAATCGCTTCTTGAATAGCTTTGATAAACTCATTGTCTTCTAGAGCAATTGAAGGTGTGATATCTGAGAATCTAGATTTAGAATCGATATTAAAGTTGTCATCTCTGAACGTAATAATTCGTGATTCATCCACGACTGTTCCAATTGTTTTGTCTGGGCCAATTTTTTGCTTAATTGTTTTCTTTTCAATTGAACGATTAATGGAAGCGACTCCTAAAACGTGGAGCTTTGTCTTAATTGCATTAAAGTACTTATGGGTCATGTTTGTTGTTAACATGTCATATTCTAGACCTGTAACTACGTCAGTCATTGTTCTTTTCTTTGTATGACCTAAGATAAACATGCTGATACCCACTTTTTTTAGTTCCCACATCTTATCAAGAATTAATTCAATAGCTTTATCTTCCCCTGCTTGAAACCCCCCAAAAGCAGCTTTGATTGTATTTACTCTTTTTTCAGGATTGGCTTTATTATGTAATCGAATAACCTCTGGTTCTGTGATTTTAATAAGCTCATCAAATGTGTCATATACTAAAACCTTTAAATCGGCATAGTCTGTTGTTCTGTTTTTGATAATATCTTTAGTGATTTCATTAAAAGTTATCCAATCAGGGACATCTTCATAAGAAGCATTGGGAATAGCATCAACGCCATCCTCTTTTCCAATATTGAGAATCATATAACCATCTTCTCCAACTAATTTTTCACATACTTCTTTGGCTAGAGTGGTTTTACCGATACCTGATTCACCAATAAGTCCAATATTATAGTCCAATGGACTAACTTTAATTTTATTCTTTTTACCGAATTTTCTTGCCATATGTGACAACTCCTTATGTATTATGTAATAACGATACTGAGGTAAAATCAATTTTTCATTTAAGCAAATAAATCATCAAATGCATTATCTTTTTCTTCTTCAGTTACTTTACTTTCTTCTTTACCTTCTGATGGGGCAGTTTTTTGAGCTTGCTGCGGAATATATGTTAAATCTTCAACTTCATAGGTGCTTGTTAATGCACCTTCTGTAAAGTCATTGGAATCATTGACCTTTTTTAAAATAGGTTTTAAAAGTCGGTTTTCTTCACGGGATTCTCCTAACATTCCCCCTTTAGGTTTAAAATCATCCAATGTATTTAAACCGAGTGCAATCATTTCTTTTTGGTTTGGAGAAAGATCATCTTCAGTAAAATCTACTTCATCTGCTCCTCTAAAAATGTTAACTTCCCAAAGTAGGTGATAAACTCCATCCTCATCTACTTTAAAAAAGTTCTTAAGTAATTCTAATCTCTTCAAATGAAGTTCATTATTGAAATCAAGTTTTTTCGCATTGATTACAAGTTGTTGTGGAAAGAAACGATCCCTTTTCGCCTGATTGTCATAACTAAGCACATATGCATCAATGAAGTACTTTTTTTCTTCATCAAATGATGTTTCATCCAGTGAATCATTTGTATAAAACACATCCAAATTAGCTCTTAACTGTGATGGTGTATCATTGCTTACAATTTCAATTGTTTGGATTTTAAACTTTCTAAAATTACGGCCTTTCCAAGTGTTATATTCAACACTTCCTGTAATCTTGAATTTTTTATCCTTATACTTTTCTAGGTTTTCAGATAGGAATTGAATTGCATCATATTCGTGGATGAATTCTGCTCCATTTACGTTTAATTCTTTATATTCATCCAGGAGTTTTGAACGTGATTTCTTTTCCTCTTCAGTTAACGAGTCTTTATTATCTAAACCTCTCAATTTATATCTCAAGTCATTTAATTTTTCTTTTACAGATTCATCATTAAAATCAATAATAATTTTTGAAAAATCAGCAACCATATTTACAGTTTCATCTTTTAACCGATCTTCCCACGGAATTTCAAGTTTAGATCCTTTTTTATTTTCTGTTCCCTTACTGAAAGAGTAGACTTTATTGGGTTTACTTTTTGAATAACCACCTTCCAACTCAACAAATACGCTATTGGTTTTAGATTCTTGAACTACAAAGCTTAATCTATTCTTAACCCAGCCACTATCAAATTCCTTTACCTCATGAAATTTCTCTTTGTCGTTTGAAATGAATACATTACCAATAAATTCAAATTTATTTTGAAGTTTGCTCAACACTATTCCTCCGTAATTTAGTGATATTATTTTTATTCTTATTATTTCTATAATTAGACTTGCTGCTAAACTTACAATCTCTAATACCAAGTAGTTTGTTTAGCTCTATGTATCTCTTTTTAGGAAAATGCCAAGGCTCTGGATCGCCTTTAATGTTTCTTACTTTAATGATCGTATTATGTCTTACAGTAATCTTTAGATTTCCATATGAATATGTCTTTGAAATAAAACCTTTCTTAATTCCTTCAGGCCTAAATTCCTTTACCAACATTACATTCCTTGTTAATTTTCTTCTAGCCTGGTCTTCTTCAATGTCATAATTCCTTTTAACATCATTTCTATATGCTTCAATTGCTGATGGGTTAATTTTTAATATCTTCAATTCCTTTTTCACTTTACGACCTCCTTTCTCTCTGTGGGATATTCTTATCTTACATCACGCTCACAATATCGTCAATAGTAATTTTATTTTTATTCTAAATAATTTTCAAGAGAAGTTCCGTTCTAAACGGAACACCTTGGGCAAAGTTATTCATATTTCTTTTTAAGCTCTTTAAAGGTTACTTTCTTCAAATCGTATTCATCCATTGCAGATGAAGTAGCATTGTCGGTATCCAATGCCTCTTGTTTGTAAGTCTCAAGACTTCCCTTTGGTTCAATAGCCAAATCAGACAATTGCTTTACGTTTTTATATATATCAAGCAGATAATCATAATTATCATCGAACTCAGAAGGATGATTCTTCATTGATTTAATCTGCTTTTCAATTGTCTCTTGAGTATCTTCTAAATCTGAAATCTTGCCTTCATCTTCATAACCTGCGTAAAGCTGAACTAATGCATCATTAAAATCGCTAACATATGTTCCATTTACTTTATGTAGGTCATTAAAAATAACATCATGCCATGTTGTCTCAACTTCATTAATTATTTCTTCTGAACTTGCACCTAAGGAAGTCATATCAGTAACAAGACTTTCTTCTTTCTTAGAATATGCTTCTAGCTGCTCAAGTTTTTTGTTCTTTTTGTAAACTTGGTAGCCATAGATTCCTCCAATTATAAGTGCAACCACCGCACAAACTGAAACAATCCAAATAACTTTTTTAGTTTTCTTTGGCTTTTCTAAAGGTAACTCCCCTGTAGCCTCATGATCCATGTTGTTTATCCCCCTATAGTAAAAAAGAATCATTAATTCAATAATATATTACCATGAGGGGGAAAACTTAACAATTCCTTTTGAAATTAAAATAAAATGATAATTTTATTGAGTTATAAGGGCCAAGGAGCCACACAATGGCAGCTCCTGAGTTGATCAACCTCCGACTCTAACTTCCATATTAGCTCATCCCCCAATAATATAAATCACTTTTTAACCCCCAAAACAATTTTAATACTCTCCCTTAGGATTAAAGAGAATTATATCATGAATTTATAAAATTTAAACAATTTCACTCCATAACCATACATCCATTGTTTGCAATGTAAATCCGTCGGGTAGCTGCTTCATTTTCACATTTACATTGTATCTTCTGCCGGTTGTTTTATGTACAATAGCCAGTTCTTCTCCATTAAAGAAACGTACAATGGCCTCATCAAATTCAATTAGCTGATTAATCACGTATCCCTCTTTTAATGCTCTGATAAACAAATAAGGGTCATTTTTATACAGCTCATAAAGAATGTTCGCATATTGTTCGTTTTTGTCTCTAAGTAGTTCAAAATTAATCAATGGTATGTATAAGTCTTTGTCTGATAAATTTAATTTGTTTCTAAAGTATTTAATTGCTTCATCTTGCTCTTTAGAAATTATGTTTGGCATTCAGTTAACCCCTTTATCCGTATGATAACTGGGCTAGTCCAAGATTAGCCCAGCTTGACCCTAGTTAAAATTCCACCAGACCATCATTCTTAGCCCCTTCAGCTATTAAACTATAAGCAGCCAGAAGATGCTCTTTAATTTTCTCTTTTGTTTCTTCCCCGAAAGCATCAAAACCAATTTTAACATCGCTTGAGTAATTAATTTTCCTATTCCCTACTTGCACTACATTTTCCTTTTTAATTTCAGCAATAAAATAAGCATTTGCTAGGTTTTTTCCTAAATACTCCTCTGTAAATGGATCATAATCATCAAAAACCTCATACCGTATTTCTCCGATTCTAAGCTTTTGCTCACTCATATACTCATCCCCTGTTTTGAAATTTTTGGCACTGCTAAATTATATACCAAAACACATAAAGGGAACAAGTGTTCTCGTCTAGTTTTTTTATTTATAATCGATTACTGTATCATCTAAGGCTAATCTAGGTGTGCCGCTGTCGTATGTATTATGTATTAAAGTTGTACTGGAAGCATTAAACGTTGCATATGGATGTGAAAGCACTCTTGCGCCAATACCTTGAACATCATTCCTAATTAATCGAACCTTTTTTGTCCCGTTTAAATATATCCCATAGCCTTGATCTGAATCTCTGTTAAACATGATTTCATTTCCTCTAACCATATGCTCAGAACCGCCTATTAAGTGGATGGCAATAATTGATTTGCAATTATATATCTGGTTATCACTTATTCTGATATTGTATATATCAGCTGCGCCCATAATTGCAACATTTCTTGGTTCAAATATCTCGTTCCTTGTTAGGAAGACTTCTGAATCTTTATCCCAATATATCCCGTAACCTTTTCCACTCAATAAGAAATCGTTTAGCTTAATTCTGATGGATTGAGACCTTCACAATATAGACCTCCATATAGATTGGAGAACTTATTGTTTATAAAGGTGACATCATTAGAATCCATCACTTTAATCGCATATGCTGAGGTTGTTCCTTTCCCTTTATTATTGCTTACTTTAATATCTGATGAATTCCTCACCTGGATCTGAATACAATCGCTGTCCTGTATTCTGTTGTTTGAAATGGAAACATCTTCGGCCATATGTGTTGCTATTGCACAATTTGAAGCGTTCTTTACGGTATTATTATCAATCGATACCCCTTTCCCTCTAATCATCATGCCTATTTTAAACCCTTGAATATTGTTATCAGTTATTTGAATTCTGTTGCCAGTCTCAGTGCTCGAAACGCCTACAGAGTCTATTCCATACTCCTTAGAGTCCCCTTCATTTATTATCTTGTTACCCTTTATACTCACATCTGTACTGTAGCCATATGAAATAACATTGTCACAGTAATTATCTTTGATGGAAACTTTACCGCTTGTATGAGCAGTAACCGAACCACGACCATTTTTTCTAAACCTGCAATCCGATATCGTTAACTCATAAGGATGATCATACTTTCTTCCGTTTTCTCCGTAGCCCTCTAAATCAATACCTAGTTGTGGGCCAATTGTATCTCCTCCAGCTTCCTCTATATCACAGTCTTCAACCAATAATCCTTCACAGCCGTTAGTAGCTAAATTGTTCCGTCTCCCTCTTTTTAGTTCGCATTTTCTTACGGTCACACTTTTGGAAGGCGTATAAACCATCCCAGGGTAATTCATCATTCCGTGTGCTGCAATCCAAATGTTGTCTCCAATACAATCTGAGATTTTTACATTTTCAATCAAAACATTTTTGCTCCCATGAACATGTATTCCAAATCCCCATTCATGTGTTTTTCTATCGGTATCAATTAGAGAATAATCATGTTGATATCGGTCACCTATAATACGACCTCCTTTAATTATTACGTTCTCTACAAGCCCGATATAAAAACAAGAATAGCCTTGATACCCATTAGGATTTACTTGAAATACTGCTTCTGGATCTAAAAGAAGCTCCATATTGGATGGGATTTTAATTCCCCCGCCAATTTCAGGATTTCGTTGATTTAATGTATTTACTGAATCAATAATAAAATTGCCTTTTGGAATTTCCACAATAGGGAATTTATTTTTTGATGCGTATAAAAGAGCCTCATTAAACCCTTTAGTTGTTTCATTTGGATTCGAGTTAAAGGCATTTATTCCCCACTGATCAAAGTCAACATAGTATCGTAAGGTATTATTCAACAATGTCATGGTGCTACTCCGGCCATACAATACACATTTTCATTAATGAATTTAGTTAGAACAGCAATATAGTCATAAAAAACTTGATTCTGCGTTCCATTGCGTCCAGCCAGTGTAAAAGTATTAAACATTTCTCTTCGTTGTTCAGTGCTTATTTCAAGTTGAATACTCATACCAGTGCTATTTTTATTAGCAATGTTCTGCTCATTTGTGCCTGCTAAACGGGAATCTTCAGACAGCAATTCTGCAGAAAAGCCTGCATCGGTAAGTAATGATGTGATCTTTGCTGCTTTTTCTCTGTCTGTCCCACCAACTAAAGTGTGTTTCTTACTTGATGCATACCCATGAATTGAGATTGTTAAATCATGCTTACTCAATAAATCTAAAGCTTGAGGTTCATCGAAATTCGTACTTGTAATATGCAACTCAGAAGCTCCTGGTATCCTTAAACCTTCAAATAGATAGGCAGAGTAAGACTTACTTAATTCTCTTGCAAGCTCACTAGTCCCTCCTTCAATACCTCCACCATGGGGAGCCAGAATAAGCACTCTCCTGTCAACATCGGTAGTTAGAATGTTATAGCTCAAAGGTGACTCATTTTCTTTCAACTCTTCAAAATTACTATACTTATCTGCAGCTAGAACTGAATTGGGATTAAACAATGCAAACAATGAAGTAACTAGGATTGGAAAAGACTTCTTGTCTGTGATATACTTATATAGCTTCGTAACCTTGCGAAGTGTGCGGTAGAGAAGGTTAGGCCCGCCAAAGCTCGCCTTCTCTGCCCCCTTAACCTCTTTTTCTTCTATTCTGTTTTTAAACTTTAACAATCAACAACTCTCCTTAAATAAGTTTATTTTTATTCTTTATTTTCACCTTATAAGCAATCACATTAGTACCACCCCCTTATCCGAATAAAATATCGTTTTTATTGAGATTCTTTTCTTATCCATTTTCTAACCTTCACTTCTTTTAACTCCACTTCATAACAATCCACTTGATCTTCAAATTCCCAAGGGCTTTCATACTGGTTTTCAGTTGCACCTTTGCTATAGAAAGTTTCAAAAAAGCGCCCCTGATATGAGAACACAATTCTATAGTGAATGCTCCACCTAGACGTGTCAGTGATTTCTTCTAAAATTGAGGATTCCGGCAGTCCCAATTCATTTATCATGTAATCTTTGTCCAATTTAATTTTCATTTAAGATAACCCCTCTTCCTTTGCAACATTTACATTCGACTAAAGGCTCATTGATTTTAGCCATAAGATAATCTAAAAATTTCTTAATATTACTCTTCAAATCCTCAACATCTTTTCCACTAAACGGTTCTACAATTGGGTAGCTCTGATATGCTTTAGGTGCAACTTTGTAAATTTCAACTTCCCGCTTTGTTTGAAATCTTTTCTCAAGTTTAGGCTTTCTCCGTTTGTACATTGCATTAAGATCAACGACATACTCGTGAGGTTTGTAAAGTTCCAAAACTTTGACTACAGTAAAACAGAAATCATAATCACTCGTGACTCTTGCAAATTTAGGGTTTATATTGGCTTTTATATGGTTTCTGATAATCTTATAGCTTTCTTCTCGGGACAAGTAACACGGCTTTGTTTCAAGAAGCATTGGATGAGTTTGAATTCTATCCAGTAAGTTATAATTCAAGTTAAAATTATGACTTTGCAGCTTAAGTTCTCCGTCAATCTCTTCAATTACGTTCATTTCAAACTCGATTTTTTCATTTTGTTGTGGGACTTCTTCAAATTTCAATTCATATAGACCTTTTACTTCGTAGTATTCACTTTCTTCATCTATGTATGAAACATTAATTACTTGTGGTGTCAGATCGGTTTCCTGGAATCCCTCTTTTAATTCATACCTATGATTGATTTTTTTAGCTGGCATTTGCTTTTCAATAACACTCGGTTCCTTATCCAGCTTAAACCAGTCTGACTTATACGTTTCAGTTGCTCGTTTCCCATCGAAAAGTAATTCATCTAATTGACTATGAAAATATCTCTTACTCTCAATATTGTCAGACACCAAAAAACAGTTATTTGTTTTAATACCAATTAGCTTCATAGAAATTCCCCTTTATAATTTTATTTTTATCTTTTTAAAATCTCTGTTTTATCTAGATTTCTGTTTACTTACTTCTTCTAATTTTATTTTTATCCAACAAATCAATAATGTAAGTCTCATACATGTCATCCCAATAAGGATCTGTTCTCGCTATGTATTTCTTTGTTCTTCCGTTCTCCTCAATCTTAAAGGTTTGTCCCTTTTTAATATCGGTGAACTTTTTCTTTCTCCATATTCCCCTGATCAACACATCAACTTCTTTAACCTCAACTGTTTGCTGCAGCATCACATTCCTCCTTTTTGATTTTCATGTACCAAGCCTGTACAATATTCAAAAACCCTAAAGGATGATGAACATGTGTGGCAGGTTCACTTTATTTTCTGAGTTTGATGACATCATTGAGCAATTCAATATAGATCAATTCTTACCCGAAGATGAATATCACCCAAGCTATAATGTCGCTCCTTCACAAAACATCTTGACAATAATCAACGATGGCTCTAATAACCGTCTTGGTAAACTTAGATGGGGTCTCATTCCTCCTTGGGCAAAAGATGAGAAGATCGGTTATAAAATGATCAACGCACGAGCTGAAACATTGGCCGAGAAACCAAGCTTTCGAAAGCCACTTGTCAGCAAACGTTGTATCATACCCGCTGACAGTTTTTATGAATGGAAACGCCTTGATCCAAAGACTAAGATTCCAATGCGGATTAAACTTAAATCATCCAATCTCTTTGCTTTTGCTGGTTTATATGAGAAGTGGAATACACCTGAAGGCAATCCTTTATACACTTGTACAATCATCACGACAAAGCCTAATGAACTTATGGAAGACATTCATGATCGGATGCCGGCTATTCTTACTGATGAGAACGAAAAGGAATGGCTTAACCCTAAAAATACTGATCCTGATTATCTGCAAAGCTTACTGCTGCCTTATGATGCTGATGATATGGAAGCATATCAGGTTTCATCATTAGTGAATTCACCTAAAAATAATTCACCTGAGCTCATTGAATCCCATTAAGTACCACTGCCATATCGCTTTATATATCACCTTCTCTTAGCTAATATGTTTTAAGTAGGAGGTGATATTTTGTTTGTATTGCCAATGCTATTGCATTCAATAAAAGAGCCATTTGACGACGAGAACTATATCACTGAGCTCAAATTTGATGGAATCAGACTCATCCTTTCTAAATTTGATAATCAGATTAAGCTATACACTCGCCACAACAACGAAGTAACAAGCAAGTTTCCAGAACTCTTGGACTTAGATATTCCAGATGGAACAGTACTCGATGGTGAAGTAATTGTAGCTGCTCCAGGTGGCGCTCCTGACTTTGAGGCTGTAATGGAACGTTTCATGTCCAAAAAATCAGCCCATAAGATTGTTTACTGTGTCTTTGATGTTATATACAAAGACGGTCAGTCAATAGCAGCTAAGCCGCTCACTGAGCGTAAGACAGTTCTGAACTCACTTGAACTGAATCATCCAAATGTTTGTGTTATCGAAGGAATTCAAGGTAACAGTCTTGCTTACTTCAACCTGGCCAAAGAAAAGAATTTAGAGGGAATCGTAATCAAGAAAGCTGGCTCCCCTTATGAGATCAATAAACGTTCACATAATTGGCTGAAAGTGATTAATTATGATTACACTGAAGTTCTCATAACCGGCTACACGAAGAAGGATATTAAATTCCTTCTGTCTTATCCTGATGGAACTGCAGCTGGATTTATGGAATTCATGCCGAACGCGGAACGAAGTAAGTTCCACTCTATGAAACATGTAAAGTCTGAATCTGATGAATATGTATTTATTGAACCTATTTTATGTAATGTTAAGCACAGATTTAAGACTAAGTATGGTAAACTTCGCATACCTTCCTTCGAATCCTGGAGAGTATAAACTCTCCGTTACATAACTCCTTATTGCCCAGCAATTTAAAAACAAATGAACATTTAGCACATAGATCGTTTTGTTTTTTAACGGTATTATATTCACTTCTCTCGATTAATAGGTGTTTTTGATTGTATCTTGGACATGAAACAGTCGCTTCAATATAAGATGCATAGAAAATCATTACATTACAGCTTCTATAAGTAAAACCCATCCTTGTTTCTTGCCATAACTAGATCGCCCACTTCCTATATAAAATATCCCTAATCAAAGGTATTTTTCTTCGGCTTCTCTCATTCTTCTGAAGCGATGGTTTATTTTTACGTCTTTAATTTTGAAATGCTGATTCGGATTTATTACGATGACTTCCTCTTCAATATGTAGCCCTAACCAACACATACCATAACCCTGTTCATTAAAAGGGCACAGATCTCGATAAAACAATACATTTTCAATTGGAACTTCGACTGCAACTTGAACTTCTCGTTGATACCTGTTTTCATCTGTTGTAAAAGAAACTAAAGTATTCGTTTTTAATAAAGATGAATTTTTATAATAACTGTCTAGTTCATTACGAGTTAATCCCCTATAGAGCAACAATGTTTGTGAATCATTTTCACTTTGGAGCTTTGCTTGAGTTTCCCGATAAATACGCATTATTTCTGCTTTCATAGTTTTCTCAATTAAAGAATAGGCTGGCTTTCTGATTATTTTCTCAATAACCTTAAGTCTATAGTTGAAAGATACCTCTGTTTTTATATTGAATACCTCATTAACCATCTTAGTTAATAAAAATTTGGACTCCTGCTCATTGACTAAGTTGGTATTGACCCATGATGTTATTTTTTCAAAAAAATTTATAATCTCTTCATAGTCACTTCCAAAAATCAAATGATCAAGATACGGATTTTTAACATATAACCAGTTATTGGATAACATGTCTTCACCCCTATTCAATTTCCATTAACATTCTTTATGTTACATGAATCTTTTGAAATATAAAACAGTTTAGGGCGATACTGGATATTGTCAACTTCTTATCTTTTTTATCAAATTTAAAATAAAATGAAGATTTTATTGACTGTTCAGCTCCACACTTATGTTGAGGTTATTTGCAATACGTTTACCCACCTCATCGGAAACTGTTTGGGAAACCCTTTCTTTAAATCCATAAAGCAACCGACCTCTATCTTTAAAACCTTCTTCAATAAGTGAATCAATCTTTGCTCCCGCAATACTATCCAGCTTTCCTGACTCAGACATCTTCTGAACTTCATTAGAAACCACAACACTAATCATTTCTTGTATATCTTGCTTTGTGATACCTAAGTCATTATGTATGAGGTTTTTTATTTCTTTGTATCCACTATTTTTATTTTCGAATGTCTTCTCACATTTATCTAATGGAACAAGAACGCGGTAATCTTCATGTGGGACACGCCATGCGGCTGCCCTCGTTTCAAATCGCACATAAATATAGCGAGGTGGACTTTGATACCCAACAGTTCCAATTTCCCCTTTACTGTAAATATCACTCTTAGTAATCGAAATGATTTTCTCGCCTACTTTTGCATTACGACCGACCATTTCGTAGCGCTGACCGTCAATGTGAACGATGTTGGTCGGTTCGAGTACACGGTATTCTTCGCGAAGGATAAATCCGTTAAGGTTACCGCCACATCTATCTTCGTCACTTTCTACGTGCGCCTTTCCCGGGCGGTCACGATCAACTGTAAAAATAGCGCCATTCTCGTACCAATCATCGCAATCAACCTTCTCCACAATTACGACCTTCTCGCCAACCTCCGCCTTCCGATCGATCTCCATGAATTCGCGTTTAATGCCTCCTAATTTTTCGTCGGCAAGCACATGAATCTTCTCATTAGTTTTTGTCATATTTCCATCCTCTCTTATTATTTTTATATTTTTTTTTCAATTCTTTTTAGATTTTCACATTGCATTTCACTCTTTATATTGTAGAGGCATCACAAAAGACAGATGCCACATATTCTTGGAGGTGGAATCTAATGGAATTTCTTCTAGATTTTTTTGCGAATTGGACTTTTGATAAAGTCATGGATTATTCACTAGCTACTGTAATTTGGTTTGTCTTCAAGTCCAAGTCAAAGCAGAATGAGTATCTCGATGACTTTGAGGAAAGACGCCGCTATAGAGATTAACATCCCCCTCTGCGATCGTTATCGATGCGTGTACTATTACTGATAACGATCCATCCTTATATGTTTAGTTAAAAACTATCTTTTATTTAGATTTCATCAGCTTGTCTAATAGTGTCTAACAATTCTTTCTTCTTGAAATATGTCTTTTCCAAACGACTTACTTCCTTTTGCAATTCAGTAGCAGCATCATACTTAAGGATCCATTCTCCTACTCCACAGACTTCTCTTCGTTCTTTCTCAAACGTTTTTATGTGATAACCTTCAAACCAAACCCTTACTCTTGTTCCGTTTTCAAATTCATTATTAAAAGCAGCTGCTTTCTCAGTCCCCGCATAAATACATTTATACTTGCTGTCATCGACTACATAAGTGTTCATTTTACTTTCTCCTTGTAGAGTGTATTGAGTTTCTTTAATTGATTGTCTTTAATTGAATCCCAATCAAACGTTTCAAGTATGTTAAGCAGCCGCTCAACTTTTGGTGCTCTCCAAGCTGTCATAGCGTATGTATGTGCTTCAGACGTGTAATGGTGCTTGTTCAAATTGATGTGGCTCTTTGCTTCTGTTTTGGTCAAAAACATTGTATTTGGTTGTATAATGTGAACCTTTCTTTCTGGAATTAATTCTGCTTCTTCATCAATGTATTTTTGAATCCACTCAATAGCATCGTCATAGTCGTCCTCGATTTCTTGCAACTCTGTTAAGGCTTCCTTAGACAGCTCACTATCTTCTTTTAAATCTTCTAAATAATCATCTAAAACATATGCTTCTGCAATATATGGCAGGTATACAGAATACCGTTCTGCATTTTCTTCCCGAGCTTCCACCCACTCATAGTCACCAACTGTCCAGAAACGCGGTGCAGCTTGGCCGTCGCTGTCTTGATTTTTCAACTCTTGCTGAAGTTCTTTTAAAAACTGAATGTCTTGATTCATTCGTTTCCTCCTATCTGGTTAAAATCACGATTTTAATTTAACTTTAATGTGTATCATCTTGAGAAAATCCCCTTTAATTGGTAAACTCATACTTAACTTACATAAGAGTAGGTGATTCCTTGAGTAAAACAATCGGTATTACTGGATTTTTCTTAAGCATAGTAGTGCAATCATTTTCGGCGAATGATTCGCTATCCCACAAGATCGCTACGGGTTTATTATTTGTATCTATAGCAATTTATAATTTTGACCATGCTAAAGATTATTCCAAAGCATCCCTTGTCGTAATATGCCTCTCCTTTTTCGTACTTGCTTTGAGTATTCACAAGCTGCTTTCCTTTTCTAATGACCTATTTGACAATGTGGATATAAATTTCGGAGTAATATTCATCCTTCAAATCACACTAATAATTGGATCTATAGCAATAGCTATCAGTATTATGAAATTTATCTGTGATCGTCTAAAAAAGAAACCTAACGGTAAAGAGTGTTAATCCCTCTTTGCCTTTTTAAGCTAAATACTTCTTCTTATGTGGCCTTCTATGTACAAAATCAAATGCGATATCAACTTTTGCCGGTTCCTTCTCCTCTACTGCTCGTTCCGTAACAACAATCAGTTGTCCATTTTCCTGGCGTTCAATGCTCTGGACTGAATATCCTTTAGCAGCGTAATATTCTCCAATAATCTCATCAACGTGGTTGCTATGCAGATTTGTCTTTATCAATTGAATAACCTCCACTTATTTTATTTTTATCCTTAATTCGTCTATATGTATTCCATCCGCAGCTGTCAAATATGCTTATGTCCGCTCCAAGGTGCCATTTAAACCAAACTAAGTTAAACCAGACGGTTTCAATTATGTATTTGATGTACCCTATCTCTTTTGCCCTCCGTTCTGTTTAAAATAATCCTTTTAGTGTGATTTATTTTCCAACGCTTTTAATTCTTCTTCATACAAAGGTAGAATAGCCTTTTCGGCTTCGCCCCTAGACACACCATGCTGCTCCATATATGTAACAATATCCATTCCAATGTTATTTCCTAGCTCGGTTTCCCAAACTATGTAATCAGCCATAGCAAGATTTCCATCCATTAAGTAGTTCATCCCCTTTCTATATAAAACAGTCTTTTTATTCAGTGTAAGAATGCTTGACAAACCCACTTGTCTACCCCATCATAAATTTCGACTTCGCAGTGTTGTCCATTTTCATATTTCCAAGTTCCTTGATATTCATCATTAAGTACATCGAATTCTTTATTTTCTTCATCAATCACTTGCGAATCCGTTAGCTCACAGATATAGTCTCCAAACTGGACTACGACTGCTTCCAAAGTTTTGTTTCTATCATATATCACTCGGATATCCTTCACTTCATAACAGCTCCTTTTTCAATTTTATTCATAAATATCTAACCTTCCCCAGCAAGATTCCCAATTAAACTTTATTCCTAGAATATCATTAATGTCATCATGAAACTTATTCATCATTCTAGTCGCAAAGTGTCTAGCATCTCGTTCGCTTTTCTGTGTAAAATAGCCAGGTTGACCTCCATCTACATAATTCGAATCTTTAATCCAAGTCATAAACTCATCTTGGTAAGCGTGTCTAAGTTCATGGTACAGCGTTTCGAGAATAAAGAGCTTTATAGTCTGCTTGTAGCAAGTTAAATCTTTTGGATAATTGAATGGATAAATGTGAATAATCCCAAACCCATTTAAACCAACCAGTTGTTTTCTAATGATGCTTCTTATGGTTTTTAAGCAACAAGGTGCTCCAAGGGGATTCAAAAAATTAAGCACTGCTTGAAGTTTATTTTGAAACACAAATATTCTAATCCCTAGGTTATGATAATCCTTATGTAGTAGCTGTATACAGTCCTCAATCTCTTTTGCACTTATTACAGATGATTTATTCTCTATCAAATTACTATTTAGGTTTTGCCCCGTTACCAATCGAAGGTGATCTTGATATAACCTTCCTATATCATCCTCTAGATACACCTTTACTGAGGCATTAGATTTTTCAGCAATCACCGATCGCCTCCTGTATTTCATTTAAAACTTCAATTTTATTTAGTTTTCTAATGCTGCAATAATCTCTTCTAATCGATCCCTGCTGATCCGGTAATATCTAGTGCCATCTGTTCCCCTTTGTGAAATGTTATTTTCAATCATTTCCTTTAAATCAACAACCAGTACTTTATTTTTCATTATTGAGGCCTCCTATCTGATTGTCAGAAAGCTCCTTAATTAACAACTGTCCGAGTTCATCACTAATATATCTCCAGTCAGCTCCTTCAGGCGTTCTAATACCAAGAGAAAAACCGCCACACAGTGTATCCTCAGCCAACCTTAAAACACCATCACTTGTTTTAAGTAGCTCATGTTTAACCATCCCTTTAATCATTTCTCCTCTTCCTTTCTCTTTAAAATTTTACTTTTATTTAATTTCCCTTATCTAATAATGTTGCAATAAGTACATTAATTTGGCCGCCGATAACAGTTGTAGACACACCCATGAATATCCCTTTTAATTTTTCTACACATTTTGTGATTATTTTTTCTTTAGGATGTTCATTTCTAAGTTCGTTTTCA
This sequence comes from Bacillus sp. 9.4, assembly GCF_055486415.1. Classification (NCBI taxonomy): domain Bacteria; kingdom Bacillati; phylum Bacillota; class Bacilli; order Caryophanales; family Bacillaceae; genus Bacillus; species Bacillus sp. 9.4. The sequence goes on from NZ_JBVFMU010000001.1 coordinate 193,141, forward strand.
ATTTCATTAACTGAGTTTGTTATGAGTTCCCATTGTTCAAATGATAATTTTAAGTTCCATATTTCATTTCTGATTAATTTTATGAGCTCAACTATTAAATCATTGTCTCTATAACTGTTCTGAACGCCCGTTTGATTAATTGGAGCATTCATTTGATGTATGAAATTATTAAATGTATTTGTAATAAGTTTATTTTGATTTATATGTGTTCCAATATAAAACCCCAGATCTTCTTCAGAAATTTCCTTCCTATAAGTAAGCTTTTCATAAAAAAGATCTTCTGGATTCACACCCAATTCTTTACTTAACAACTTCGCTTCGTGTATTTCCATAGGCCTACATTTATTAGTTCGAGTTCCAAACATCCACAATAATAACTTTTTTTCAGGTATACCTGTGGCCAATGATAAGTGCTTAAGAGGAATATCTTTCTCTTTTCTTACTTCCCCGAATCTACTAACAAGTACTCTGTCAATTAATCTATACTGCATATACATCTCCTTATTTTCCAGAGGAATTCTATCCAAACCGCTTTCTCCAAGGGACGTTACCCTCAATACTGTGATCAAGCATTTCTTCGCAACTATTACACAGAGTTGATTTAGTTATCGTCATATGGAATGACTCCCACTTACCACAACAATGACACGTCTTTTCAAAGGCTGCTGACTCCTTTTGTCTTACCCTTTCAGATCCGTTTCCTGTTAATAATAAGCCGTTACTATAAAGGTCGCTCTGTCTTACTTCTGCTTCTATGCTCCATGGGTATATTCGCTTCTTTAAGTACCTTTGCAATAATGACTTTCTTCGGCTATTTCCAATCTTCATGAACTCTCTATTTTCAGTAAGATCAACTGTTCTTTTCATCACTTCGTCCTTTTAAACAGTTTTTCAAACCAATTTTTCTTTTTGTTAACCCCTGCAAATCCGGGATTATTCATCCTAAACCCATTTGCTATCTTGTCCATGCTATTTAACTGCTTCTTCAATTGCTCAATATCTTGGGGTGTATTGATGGTCATTGCAATATTTGATTCTTTTACTTCCTGTACTTCGGAAATCATCTTATCTAAAGTGAGATCACAATACTCATCTTCCCAGTCGCCTATGAAATAAAAACGTTCAATCAAAGTACCGCTCGACTCATCTTGAAAAGTGCCGAATAAAATTGGATCCTTATCTCTCCGCTCTTTTTCGATCTGCCTTTCAACCTTCCCCGTATAATCTGTAAACACCACATAAAACCGATCCAATTTGTCTTTCACTTTGTTGTATTTAATGATTACCTCATCAGGGATTTCACGTTCGTAATTTTCAAGCTCAATAATTTTGACTGTATCTTTTGCAATGTTATCTATGTATTCTTCAATGTCATCCCGATAAACAAACGTATCAATACCAAGCTTTACAATCTCCCGTTCTTTTTCAATTGATTCTAAATGGAATATCAGTTTCTTTGCAGCTTTAATTTGATTGGTTTGCTTATACTTATTGAGTAACACCAAGCAATTGTCGTAATATCTTTGAAGTTCTTTGTCTGTAACCTTATTTTTCTTTGATTTAATCATTTCAAAATATTGATTTGGTTGTAACGCTTCCATCGGTTCATCTCCTTTACTTCATCTAATTCACTTTAAAATGCATCTTTTAATCAGTTCTTTGTAGCATAGCTTTCAAAGAATTCTTCAACTGATCTTAGGTAACGGTATTTATTTGGATCTTCCGGATTTCTGAAACTTTTCGATAGCACCAATGACCAATTAAACATCAACGGGGAAAACCTCGCCCATTTGCTAAAGCTTAACTGAAGACCTTTCCATTCTCTTCCTGCTAATTCTGCTAATTCCAGAATTTGATCTTCTTTTAAATTCACTTCTTCTTCAAACATCACTTGAATTTCTTCGTATGGCTTATGCCCAAAACAACAATGACGTGTTTTCAATCCAATCTTGAAATTTAAAATATCAATTAAATTAATCATTTGTGTATCAAGTTCATCATATGGGATACCATTTCGGATGAATTTTTCTCTTTGGTTTGTTTTCACATTAACCTCCAATAACAGTTACACCTCCTGACCATTCCACGCTTCAAATTTCTCTATTGCAGCCTTTTGTTTATTTTCGTGATTAATTTTCTCCTTTATGGAGTTTTCATAGATAATGACTTCATTGATTGCCATCTGTATGTAATCGTAATCCCACTTTTCTTCGAAATAACTCGGAGCGAAGTCTCCTTCTCTTGTAAGGCACTTGAATTTTTCTTTCCTGAAAAAACCGCGTACCTTTTTATATAAAGATACTTTGACAAAACCTTTTGAGTGTCTATCGTTATAAATGCTAACGGCATACTCATTCCCTTCAACTGATGTCACGGGATATTTGTGCAAATGAAATTCCTTCATTCCGCGTCCTCCTCATAAAGTCGTTTGAATCTTTGTACTGCTTTTCCTTGCGAATATAAAAATTCAGGTTTATATGAGATTAAAACCGGTCGTTTGTCTATTGTCAGAACAGTGTTGTCGTCCTTATCTATGGCTAATTCAGCCCGTCCAATTGCTTCTTCCAGTGGTACGTTACAGTGTTCAAATGCCTTTTTAATCTCTGCGTCGAAAACCTGTTTCTGGTCATCAAACGCTTTCCAAATATCATTATCCCAATTTTCAATGGGTGAAGAGTTAACCGGAAATTCCTTACCCTCTGGCGTAATCATTCGGAACTTCAATTCGTTACTTTCTTCAGGATTCACTTCACACCCTCCTCAGTCCAAAACAATCTCTCATTCGTTATTTTTTCCACTTTATAATTTATGAGGTTGTTATTATTTGCGTATTCCTCCGCGTATTCCAATGCAGTTTTATCATCATTGGCGCCGAAACTGAAATGCTTCCAACCGAACTCAACTTCGTACCAAAACTTATATTCAATACGCCTTATTTCAGTATTCTCTTTGGCTTCTAAATACTTCTCAACAAAATGAATCAAAAACATCCTTTCGATAATATCTGCCTGAATTTCGTCTGGCATTCTGTATCCCGGTTCTTCACAAAATTTATCCCATTCCTTTGCTAATTCTTTTTGCTTCTCTTTTATCGATGCGAACATTTCTTTATCCTTTGCATTCATCACTCCGCGCCCTCCAATAACTCAGGATTTTGATAAACGTCTCCACCGATGTCGCATTCATTCCAATCTATACAATCATCAATATGGTAATCACAATCGGCAGGATATTTAAGACCGAATTTACCACTTGCTCGAGCAACGATCATGGGTTCACTGTCTGTCATATCAATATCTTTTTCATAAATCATTTTTTCGTTCTTATCCTTCAACCCTGTCCCCCACATGAGAGCCGCATTTTTTTGAGTACTAGCCGCAATACGGATAGGATAAAGAGCTCCTACGACATTGCGATATAACCCCCATTCTCCACCTGAGATAATAAGACTCAGCTCACCATCATCCCAATAATGCATCTTCTCGCCGTCCCAAACTCTGTATGCTGTGTTCATTCAACTGGATCCTCCTCATCCGTATTTATGATTGCTCCAATTAGCTTAGTTAAATGAATCACTTGATCTTTATTTACAGCTGTGATTGCACCATACGGATGCTCTATGAAACTTACTTCATTATTTTCATCGGTGTATAAAGTACAATTACATGTAGTACACACATAATTTTCGTTAATCGTTTGGCCTTCTAAATTAATTAAAGACCCTTCATCATGATCCAGCACTTCAATTTTCTTACCTTCTTCATAATCACTGATTTCAAGTTTTAACTCACCGAAAAACACTAATGGTTTAAGATAGAGCTTCAATTCATCTAATGATAATTCCAAGTGATATCCCCCTCCAATTTGAATCTCGATAAAACTTACATTTTATTTTGATTCTTAATTGTTTTATTCTTTTTCTCTTCATATGTAAAAACAATATCCTTTAAAATAAACTGTATTTCTTCGAGGTTGTCCTTAACAAAGTCCAAATCACCAATAGTCTTCCTTATTTCTTCCTTATTCAAGTTATGTAAAGCTCTGTTGCATGAAGCAAAAACCTTTAAAAACTTTTTCATGACCATGTTTTTTATTTCTTTATTCTGCGGATCATTAATCAAATAAAAGCGACATCTCCTTTCTTTAGTATCTTTATGCTTTGAATTATACAGTTCATGGGATCATTTGTAAATAGTAATTTTATTTTTATTCTTTATTTGTTTAAAAATAAGCTTTACTTACATAGTAAAGCCACTGTTTAATACTGTTTTAGCATCGTCCAATTTCCACAGAGTTTCATTAATTTTATCTCTAAGATCCAATAAAGCAGCCCTGTCAATCCTCAACGTTAACTTATTGCCTTTATTCTGAAAGTCAATTTCTATGTAATATTCTCCACTTGATATGTTATCAGATCCAACGTTAAAGATAATTAATGCTAAGTTATCTCTCATGTCAATTTCAATGTCCAGTTTCATTTTTAAACTCCAGTCTGACTATAAAGCCATCAATTTTTTATCTCTCATGATGACTGACAAGATGTGTGAATTTCACTTTGCTGTAAACAATTCTGAGTTCTTGTATTCTTCGAGTGCTTCATCAAACATTTCATCGATCTCTTCAACATAAGAAGCGCTTATTTCGGCATCTTCAGTTGAATTTATATCAACATCAAATAAATGATTGTAATTTGATTTCCCTCTCTCTAAAAATCCAATTTTCCCGCTTTTATTTCTCAGTTTTTTTGTTAATACAGCAATAACTAATTTCATAGCTTGTTCTTCATTCTCTGCTTTGATTCGTCCATGATAAGAAATACTAAAATCCCCTTGTACAATGAACTCCTTCATTAATTTCCCTCTCTCTGGTAGTAATTGACCAAACATACGTTCTCTTTTGATTAAATTAATTATACCCTTTTGCCTATTAGTCTGCAATTCTTTTTTGATCATTTAAAAATCAGGTAAGAATTGATATAGTAAGATAAGGAGCATACATAAAATCAGGAGGTTGTCCGATGCTAGAAGTGGAATTCGGACAATGTTTGATTCCAGATCTCCTTCAAAAAAGAGGGCTTTCATTGGGTCAACTTTCGCGTATCACCGGTATCAGTACCCAAAGGTTAAGTGATTACGCTAATGGCGTTAGACCTTCTATGAACATTCGAACAGCCAAACTTATAGCTGTAGCGCTAAATTGTACCCTCGAAGACCTCTATGAATGGAAAATCAAACATTGAAAATCGCTAGGAATTTCGCCCTAGCGAACCTCCCTGTACCCTTTTTAGGGTATAGTCTGATTTTACCACAAATTACCCCTGTTGTCTTTGTCTACTTTTGTCGAATTCTGAAAATACGAACAAAATCCTACCATCTAATATTTAAATGTCACGATTTAGCTCATATTTATGTTAGTTATTTTATTTTTACTCTTTTTGTTATGTAAGATTAATCCCTATCAAGGGATTAATTAATCAGCAATCTTTTCTGATTGAATGCAATACTTTTCTATGTTCTCCATGTTGACAACTTTTCTTAATGATTGTGAAGCGAACTTTGCATTCTCATTCAAAAATCCATATTGAGCAGTTATTTTTTTATAATCTGGTACAGTTAGTTCTTTCTTTTCCTTATATATCTTATATGCCATATTCAACTTTCCCGAATTAGCTAAGTTCTTCGGAGTAAAATAAGGCTCTTCCAGTATCTTCTGAAACGTTTTAAAAGACCTGTGTACCAAGAACTTATCCGCTTGCATACTTTGATCTGGACTTTTATATTTCAATCTAAAAATGTGTTCATTTCGTACTAAATTAGCAAACCTCAGTTTACCTGATGCTGATCCATTATTTAAATGGTAAGTGTTTTGCTCATATGCTAACCTAAGCAGCTCATGACATTTTTCGCTGACTTCAATTATTCGTTCGCCATGTTTATCATCTTGAAGTCTTACCTTATTGTCATTAAGTAAATCATTTATTGTTAAGTTAATTAACTCAGAATGCTGATATCCGTCTATGCCCTCATATACAGCTTGAACCATTGCTTTATCCTGGTTATTGAATAAATAGCTAACGTATTCCTCTACTTCCTTATTCGTAAACAATGTCTTTTTGTTCTTATCTATAAACTGTTTTAAATCCTCGTCCTTTATTTCGTATACTTTATTGATGTTACTATTTGCTAGGCCATGTTCCATTGCCCATGTAGTGTATTGACCAATAACAGCACGTGCACCCCTTAATGATTCAAGTGACTTGCTATCTAAGTCAAAAAATAAAGTGCGTAGTTCCTCTAGAGAAAAATTAAATATGTCTTTTTCCAAAATCCTTTCTGTAAAAGAAAAATCTCTGAGTTTTAATCGGTAAAGCTCTTTTGTTGCTTCACTTTCATATCTTTCTAAGAACTTTTCTTTAATTTCAGCATTGTATAGTTCACTCATATCTATTTCTCCTTTAGCCTAACGAACATCAATTTCATCATAGAAAACTTTTTTCAGTTTTTTCTTCATTGCAGCATTTAATTGTTCTTCATAATTTCTGCTGCTTAACTCCTTGAATGTCTTACCTTTATCAAAATCAACCTGCTGTAGTATCGTTGCTAGTTTAGCTAGTGGTGTGCCATTCTCTTGCATTTTTTTGGCCAAATAAATGTATCCATAAAATACAGCATTATAGTTAATGTATGATCTGTTTCTTGACTCGCTAAGATCATCTTCAAGGAAATCATCTGGAAAAGCATAAAAAAGCTCAGCAAAGAAGTCCCTTAAATACTTGGACAATTGAATAGCGTCTCTCCGTGAATTGATTTCAAAAGCATCGTCAATTGCTTCAGAAAGTGTATAATAAGTAACCAAGAATGGACTACTCATCCCAATTTCACTTTGTACACTAATTTTATCTTTGAGTTCACTATTATATTTAAGTTGCTCAACAATAGTGGAAGAATAGCGTTTTTGACCAAGTTCTTCAATCCTTGATTTCTCAACAGGATTTATAGTATTCATTTGGGCAAAATGACGTTTTGCTTTTTCTTCAGTATAATTTAAGATATTTAAAATAAAGGTTTGATCTAATTCAGGAGCTTCAGTAATAGCTTTAACAACTCCAGATATTCTATGGTAACCATCTAGAACATCAACTAATGTACCCTTAGTAACAGTTAAGCTTAGGTCGCTTGGATTGTACTCAATTTCTTCATCCTCATCTGATGTGCCAAACCGTGCATTAAATGTAAACATAGACACGATTAAGTCGCCCTTTTTAAAAAGTTCTTTAATCTCTTCAACTGATTTAGGATTAGTCTTTGGCACAGGTATTAAACTTCCCTTAATGAATCTGCCTTCCCGTTGAGTATTATAGTTGTATTGTAGTATTGAGCTATTATATAGCTCACTTAATTCTTTCGCAGTAATTGAAGTCACATAGTTATCTTCATTTATTTTTATTACGTTTTTAAATGTATAAGGAAGTGTTAGAACCTCTTCACCGGCAAAAATTCTTCCGCCCTCTAACTCCTTAGCCAGCCTTGGTGGAAAATAACTCAAAGGGTCTAAAGCAGCTACACCAGTAAGTTTGTGTAGTTCTTTAGAGAAAATATAAACTTCCTTTTCATTTAAGCGTTGAATATTATTATCATTGTTATTCAAAATTTCTTGTACATAACCAGGCAGCGTTTTATACTGCGCTCCCATGATTGCTTTTAATTCCCTTACTTTTCTGGAATCATGTTTAATATCAGATGCAACTTCTTCTATTTTATTTTTAAGCTTTAAAAGCTTATCTGTTGTCAACAGATCCTGAACCACAGTATCACCTCACACATAATCATATTAAATTTATCATTACATTAACATACAAGTAAAGCATTTATATGATTATTTATATCACTTTTATTTTAATTCTAAAAATTTTTTGAGCTTTTTACGAGTGGAAACGTCACAATCTAAAAAGAACTGCCTAAACTGGTCTAATGTAACAGAATCCAGGAAATCAATATCTATATCTTGATCAATTAAAACACCAGGATCTTGAGAATAATCTCTTTCCTTATTTAGATAATGGTCATTTAGCACATTGATGTTTTTATGTCCTGAAAATGCTGCCACCTTTTTAATGTCTCCGCTTACATTGTAAGAAAAATTAGTGGCTGTATTTCGTAAACTGTGTGGCCTAAGATTTCTTTCCTGTGGAATATTTAGCACTTTACAAACTCTGTGCCACATATCATTAATTGAGTCTACAGTTAATTTATGAAAGATCAGCTCATGGTCACCATACTCATTCTTAAGTGTTAACAACTCCTCATAAAAGGAGTTAGAAATACCTACTGGTCTCGCTTTCTTCTGTTTTGTCTTCTTGAAATTGACCAAGTAACAATCGTGCTTTGATGAATATGTTATGTCTTCCCATTTTACTCGTAAGACTTCTGACTTTCTTGCGCCTGTGCGTACACTGAATAAAATAAAGAGCTTTTTCATTAACCTATTTTGTCTCTCATGGATAAATGCAGCTTCCGCAAACTCTTCAGCTTCAGGAATCCCCTCAAATGAACCAGCTGGATTCTTCTCTGTCGGCAATGGTCTAAAATTAAAAACGCTTGAGTCACAGTCGTGTTCTGACTCCAAGAATTTAATTAAACTTTTCAGTGCTGCAATTTTATTATTAATCGTTGCATTTGTATTGTTTTTATTTTTAGCCAAATAAGTCCTATAATCCAGTAAATCATTCTTTTTAATTATTACATCTTCTTCAGTTAAATATTCAATACCCTTACCAACTTGATAATTAAAGAATTTTCTAATATGTCTTTCATAGGTGGTTCTAGTATTAGACTTTTCAATGTACAGTGATTTGTCGTCCCTATTTCTCAAATCTAATTCATCAAACCATCTATTTATGTCATTAAAAATGGAGTAATCCCTTACAGATGGTGTTTGCTTTTTCATTTCCAAGGTTTCCACCTCATTTAATTTTATCCATTAAATAATTATCTAAATCATACCACAAATTTAACCAGTCAGTGTCTTGATTAGAGCTTCTTAGCAGCATAATATTTGCATTGCAGATTTCTATTTGCTTCATTAAGTCATAAACTTCTAGCAACTTAATCAAAATAGATATATTCAATAAAGCACCTACTTTAAGTATAAAATTAGTTTCTCAATGAACAGCTGAATATTGTTTTGTCGCCTGAATTTTGTCGCTTACATTTATAACAGGTTTGCCAGTCAGTTCCTCAAAAAATTCATTTTCAAACCCTATCCATTCATCATTATGAATTTCTTCCTGCAAGTAATTAAGATATGCTTCTGATATTCCTGGTTGCTCTAAGAATTTCAAAACAATCATATGCTTTTTCCAGACTTTCTTTTTATTTTCCTCGGTATAATATTTATTGTTAGTCATTTTATTTTTATTCTCCTTATATGCATTTAATTGTGTTATTTTGATCCTTAATAAGCATATGCTCTTTATGATTTCTTCTCATTGTAGTAACATTATTAGGTGTAAACACATCTGGATCTTCCATATGAAGATTAACACGAGTAAAGCTCTTAAGTTGTTTTATGTATTGATACTGTCTTAATGAAGTAACCTTATACTCTTCGTTTTTATTTGATTCTTCCATAGTCCCATCTCCCAACAACGTTATCTTATGTATCTTCATTATATCCGTTGCCAACAGATTATGCAATAATTAATTTTATTTTTATTCTAGACAAATAAACACATGTGCTCGATGTGTTTAAAATGTCTATTTTATTTAGTTTCATTCTGTTTAGGAAGCCATAGTTTTATGTCGTGATCTAGCCATTTCCGCTTCATTCTCAAGGTGATTATCCTCTTGTGCTATTGTTGAATTGATTGCAGCCATTTCTTCATAGCCTTTTGCCATTTCTTCATAAGAAAATGTTTGTAATAATTGTTTTTTCATTCTAATTCCCCCATGTTCTCATTTTTCAGTTTTAGAATTCCTGGAACTTTCCCTTAAAATTAGAAAAGACGCCTGATCCAATGGATCAAACGTCTAAGACAGTATTATGTATTATATTTGTTTTTTACGCCCCACGACTAGCAGAGGCTACTGTAACATCTCCACTTGCAGTTTCAACAGATTGTTGACCACTTACGAAACCAACAGCTAATGCAATTAAAATAACAAGACCGAAGTAAATTTTCTTCATTTTCTCACCTCCTTTCAAGGATGTCAACATTTAGAGTGAAATTAAATTCAATATTTCATCTGTATATCCACGTTTTTTAAGTTCAATAAGAGGCAAATTTAAACAAAGTTTATCGCCGGATTTTTTGAACTTCTTTATGCTTTCATGAAAGAAGGAGACATCATCATACAGTAGACCTTTAACATGATTTAGAAATCCTAAGTCATCATCCAAAACATTCAATTTCTCGATTTTTTCTATAATTGATGCTGCTTTCTCTAGTTCCTTCATGTTGACTAAATAATAGGCAACCTCAATCATATCCGGTATCTCGTTTGACTGAAAATCAATCCATTTATTATCTTTTGCCCAAACATTATTAAGAAAGCAAAGAGCTAGCTCTAATTTGTAGACGTGATGAGGATTTTCTTTTGCGTATTCCATCCCCTTTTCATAACATAATTTAGCTTCTTCATAATCTTCAAATATAAATGTGTTTCCATATGTCAAATAACCAAATACAATTAATCTATTGTTATTTGTACTTTCAATAACTTTTTGGCAATGAATCCTGGTCTCTTCTAATTCGTAGTCATTCAAGGATATATTGGCTTTTAAAAGTTCAATTCGGCCATAATAACATTCTTTAATAAATCCATCAGGTAACTCTTCTATATCTAAAAATTGCGAAGTGCTTTTCATTAAACCGAATTCACCAATTTTCAGATATTCGTACATAATTAGTATGTTTGAAAATAAAAACATTTCAGGGGTTTTTATTCTGAATTTACCTGTTTCTCTTATAGCATCATTTAACGTAATTTCACTTTTATTTAATCTTCTATGTATAGAGTAAATCTGACCCCATTCACGGCTTATTGAATTAGATGATTCGTAAAGATTATTAATAAGCTGGTCAGTAAGCTCATCCCATTGATTTAAATCCGAATATTCAACTGAGTGTCTTGCACATTTTTTGTTAGGATCTAATTCTAAGAAGTACTCACTTAATAGCTGTTTTTCATTATCAGGAAACAAGCTTTTTACGATGTTTATTATACCTTCGATGTTATCCATTTCTTTTTCTGGGGTGTTCACAAACTTATAGAAACCATTTACTTTTTCATAACCGGCCAATTTAGCAAGTCGAGCTGCAAGCTGATTATCTTTTTCGCATTCGTTCTTAATCATCTTCTTTAATTTCAACTTGTCTCCCCCCCTTTTATTCACTTATCACTTCCCTTGTTTATAATATACCTCATAGTTGTCAGAATTTCAAGTATATATTTTATTTTTATTCTTTATTTGTTGTTAAATCAATGAAATTCCTATTTTAACCAGACAAGGGCTTAGGCTTGTAAAGTGCCCCTGTCCCATATTTTCTAACCGTATTCGTAATAGACATCCTTTTGCTTCAGTCTTTCAATCACTAAGTCTTTAAAAGGGATATCTCCCAAAATAGCAAACCGAATATGATCAATTTGTGTTCTGTTGCTTTGCGTCTCTTGCGACAATATTCTTTCTATATTATTTCGTTCAAAAGCATAACTTTGAAGTTTTTTTCTATACCGCTTATAATCCTCAATTGAACAATTGTTTACTTTTGTAAAATGAATTATCAATCTATCCAACTGCTCTGATGATAAAACTAATTGCGACCTTTTAAAATGCTGGAATGCATGACAGTTTGCACAAATTAAATCCAGGCCAATTAACTTGACAACCCCATTATCAAAATCGTATTCTTCTATTTCATGTACATGTAATTCTTTATAATTTTCTTCCTTTGGGTGGTGTTTGCATATATCACATGTGTAGTTATTCTCTTTTAGAATCTGGGGTCTAATCTTCTTTAGCCACAATGATTGAGTTAGATTTTTTCTAACTGTCTTTCCATGAAACATAGTTGGTTTAGCATCAATTTTTAATTTAAAATGAGCGAACTCATCCATATGAAAACCTCTTTCCTATCCTAATTTATTTTAATTTTACTTCATGATAAACTGCAATTGGTTCAACAGCTATATTAGGGTAAGAAACAGAGGCGAACATGTCATTAATTTTCGAAAACTCTTTCAAAATTTCGTTTATTACTCTTTCTAGAGACTTTTCACTTTTTATATTATCCATCTTAATACTGGCACCAAAGTCTTTAAAGTTATCTTCAATATTCCCTGGTTTATTAGGCGGGATTTTCGTTATTTGACAAATCAGATCCCATTCACCTTTTGGTTTAGAACCGTATTTATAAATCATATTTCTAGTTGTTTCACGCAAATTTTCAGGATTAATTGCTCCAATAAAATTAATCCCTTTTTGATTTTTGACTTCAATAGTGGTTAAGTCAGAGTAAACACTTTGAATAAAATCTGTAAAGCCACTTATATCATCATTTTTTTGACCACCTCTTATTAAACTATCTACAGTACCAATTTTCTCTATTGTACTCCCTAAATCTTGATAATCGTATATTGAAAATTCACCCTTAACTTTCACAAAAATTCTTTCATTTCTACCTAATGCATTCCTATCTAATTTTGAAACATCTTTATATGGTAAAACGTTAAGAAGTTCAGTTAGTGCAAAATCATGAAGTGTCTTTTGTTCTTGCAGTCCTTTTGTGTTGTTGTATGTATACTTTCCTTCTGCAGATAAAGGTACCCCCAGCAGCTCTAAAATCTTCGATGATTTAGCTGTCCCTTCTAACTCATGATTTTTCTCCTTAGTTTCAATTATTGATTCAACAATTCCCTTATTTAACTGAGCAAGAATCGATTGAATTTTGTCTCCATTAAAGTACACAATGTCTCTATATATCATGTAACAACACTCCAATTCTTATTTAAAATAATAGAAATAAAAGATTGAGGATTTTTTATTCAAACCATTTACTTTTTAAATTGTTCCTTGTGTAACAGAAGAATTGTAGATGTGGATTAGATTTATACCTCCTCCATGACTCTTCTCTAAGATCTAGCCTATACTTCATTTGACTTTTATTTGCAATATTTTTAAAAATTTCTATTGGACAAAAAAAGACAATTAAGTCTGCTCCTCTTTCAAAAACTGTAGCTATAAATGGTTTGAAATCTAATCTTTCACAGGCTTTTTCAGCTGATTCAAGAGCTTTCTGAGTAATTCCAATGCTGGGCTTTCCGTCAACTAGAGATTTAAATTTAACTGATATTCCCCAGTTTTCACCCTCTTCACTTCTAGCAAAGATATCAATCCCCACATAATCAAATTTCACACACTCAAACCCCTTGCTGGATAAATAAAAAAGAATCATTTGTTCACCAAATTTTCCAGCTATATCAGCATGCCTTGAACTTTTAAATACTAACTTTCCTCCATCCTGCCCCATATATGTAACCCCATTCTGAATAAAATGATTATTTTATTACTATTATACTACAATTTTCCTTGGTCACACTAAACAAAAAGCAGTCTATTCAGATCTGCTCCTTAGTGTTTCTTCTTTTAACTTTTTGTTTAGTTTGAAGCCAATTAAGACATTGACAATAGCTGCTGGAAGATATAAAACTCCTGCACCCATTATTCCCAGCGCAGTGCTTGAACCCAATATAAATGCCTGCATTTCTGTGTTTCTTGACTTCAGGCTAAGTAATACTAAGAGACCCGCTAAAACTCCCATAAGCCGTGCAATACCTGGAATAAAGAAATCTGTTAGGACTCCAAATAATTGCCCTATAATTGATAGCATAATCCCGAAAAAGCTGGACAATAAAACTAAATTTTTAATGTCATTTCACTCCTTTTTAAAGCCGCTTCCATTCAACATACTCAAATCGTTTCTGATACAAGTCTTCAAGTATAGCAGCCCATTCAATCCAACCTTCTGCAACAATGTTTTTCTTTTCTCCATTCTCAATCCACTCTATCCAATACACCTAAACACTCCTAACGCTTTACGACTTGGATTTCCCTTACCTCACATTGCACATTACACTTCGTTTTCAGCTCACTTGCTACCTCAATGACTTCATACATTGTTTGCAATTTAGAAGCGCCGTGGAGGTCGCTAGATGTTAAATAACCGTCCTCATCTAAATTAAATGATTTGAAGTATTCCTTATTTTCAAACTGCAATACATAGAAATAATCAATCAAAGGCATAAATCAACCTCTTTTAAATAATTTTGTAATCCTCATTGCCAATGGCAGTAAACCAATTAACATAAAAAAAGCAATCACATTAAGCTTATTTTTGAAAAACAGGCTGGCCAAATTCCTTTCCATGCCCGCTGCTGTTTCTTTATCCATGAGTTCTTTAAACTCCTCATCATAGACCTGATCAACAAAAATAAACTTAATGCCGGTCATTAATCCAACTCCAAGCCAGATAATTAAAAAATAAGCTAATCCAATCATTTGTTCCCTCCCTATATCGAACGAAATTTGGTATTCTTGAGTATGTTGAATAAATTATGTAGGTGATCTTGTGGAAGAGAAATACGAAACAAACGGATATGACACTTCAATCGTATATGATTACAAAGAATATCCTGATGTAAAATACGGCCGCTGCGACAATTGTGATTACACTTTGTTTAAAAGCTCTGTGAAGAGTGGAATATTTTTACGTGAATGCAGAAGGTGTGGCATGAAAAAGAGCATTTAGTGTAATGCTCTTTTTGATTAAAACACTTCTTTTATCTTAATTCTTTATGCTCTCGGATTAAGACATGTAATCGTGTTAAGGTTAATACATGATTGCATAAGGAGTGATACCTTGCTAAAAGTTGCAAAAATTTCGGTTTCTTGCTTTGCATTAGTCTTGTGTGTATATTCACTGTTTAATCAAAATGAATTATTATTGATTGTTGCGCAATTATTTGTTGCAGCCCTTTTATCAGTAGTCGGGCTTGAAGCAATATTAAGCAAACAAAAACTGTCTGGATATTTATTGTTTGGAACAGCAGCCTTCTTACTTGTTGTCAACTGTGTTAAATTCATGATTTAATTTAATGTAGGAAGATGGAATCCCAAAACCAATAAATGAAAGCTGCAACAATACTCATAATGTAATAATTTAAGCTTCTGAATACAGTAAGAGCATTTGACGGATAATCAACAAACCAGAAAAAAACACAGCTAAAAAGGCTACTGCAGCATAAATTAACAAATTGATCAAACTGAATTTTCTGGGCCTTCTTCTTAGTAATTTTTGCAAAGGGATAGCAAATAATAAGTAAGTGATAAATGAGTAGAATGCTATGATTCCTATTGTGATTAATGCGATCGCCATAAAAGCTGAATAAACAAACATATACAAGCCAAAGATTAGACCATATGACAAGCTAGAACATACCAATGTATAAGCGTAACTGTCTAACGGTTTATATAACCCCAAAATGGTACCTCCGCTATTCTTCCGTTTCTATTAAAGAATTGCTTTATGTTGAAGGATCAATTACTTCTGGTTTATTAACGTTACTTCTATAGTCTACTTCTTCCGTTCCATCAAGTTCAATTGTAAGAAGAAGGTCATAACCATCTTTAATATGTACAACTGAGTGTGAAAAGTCATCTGGAAACCCGACATGAGATAAAAAATTTGCAAACTCAGTTGATCTCATTTTAGAAGGGCCAAATGTAAAGTAGTTTTCAATTAAAACAGTGTCCCCATTTAGAAAATCAACATAAGTTAAATCATCTCCAGAGTTTTCCCCATAATGAAAGTGAGTGATTTTTGTTACTTTTTTAAATCGCTTAGTTTCAGCCATCATTTTAATATCATTTATTACAACTGATGGATCATCCCTTCCACTTACCGGCCGAAAAATAATTCTTGGCTCTTTGTTATACTTATATTCCTTAGTGAGTTTTTGCAAACTATAAATATTCATTATATTCTCCTCTTATCTCTTTAAAATCGTAGTTATATTGTCTATTTGGCTGTTTTAATCACAATTTGACACTCAATTTTATAATCTGTTTCACCGGTCTCAATCTTTGTATCATCACGGTTAATTTTATATTTCCCTCCATACAAACTTGCTGAAATTGGGTGCCTTATGCCACTCTTTAACTGATCGAAAATGTGTTTCTTGCCTTCTTGAAAATTCTTTCGAGGAACATGTCCTACTTTGAAATCATTTACATAGACAGCTATAGCTTCCGTATCGTACTTGTTATTCTCTTCTATTCGCAATTCACAATTAGAGAAAAGTGCATTATGATAAACAAAGATTGGCTCATCAAAAGTAGATTCTAAAATCTCTTTATTTGTCATACCATCATATTTTTCATCGAAGAAAAAACTATTTTCATCCTCAGTCTTGATGGCTTTCTTAATATCTTTTTGATAGTGTGATGTTCCTGCAACTTTAAAGTCTATATACTCAAAAAATGCAGACTTTTCTTCATATTTCCTTGAGAAGGCAGTTTCTTGAATCAAGATTGGGAAATTTTCTTTTTTAGATGTCGCCTCTGTTTCGTTATTAACATTAGAAGTATTAATATTATTATTTCTATTCTCATTCTGTTCATTTTTAACTTTGTTCTTGAAAAAGTTGAATATGCCCAAATGTACCCCTCCAATTAAAATAAAAGAATGATTTTATTTAAACACCTTGAGTATAGTCTGATTTGTCAATAGTTACGAGATGTTCAATATCATCATAGTGCTCTGCATTCATAACCTCATAAATATCAATTCCAAGATTTTTCTTCAAATTGCTTTTAGCATGTAAAACAATCATATTATCTGCATTAATGCCATTAGGCATTTGTGGTACACCCGCATCTGTTTTGATTTCTACACCGTTTACATTGAAAGTTACTTTTACTGTATTTTGCATTATAACCTCTCCTATTCCCTATAAAAGTACGATTTTATGCAGACCTAGAAAACTTGTAATTCCTTCCTATGCTTGTAACTTTAGTATACCATTTTCATCCTGAGTGATCGATATGGTTATGATCTTTTTGGAAAATCAATAACTCATGCAGCTCGATGTTTAGGTATGTACATACCTTATCCAACAGCTCTCTCGGATACCGCTCCATTTCGTCATTATAAAGCTTTCTGACGGTCGGATACTCATGATCAATATCTCTGGATAGCTTTCGGATACTGATCTTTTTTTCGTCTAATATGGGCTTTAAATTTGATCTAATCAAGGTACTCACCCCATTTCCTAAATATGCTTCCAGGTTTTATATAACACAATGTCTGATATTGTTGACCTCTTCACACCAAATCTTTCTGCAAGATAATTTTGTGCCTCTGTCTTTTTCATATTGTTAATCAGAAGTTCATATTCTTTTCTTATTGATTTAACCTGCCCTTGACTGAGTTTTGACTTGGGATTTAACTCTCCCATTTTTAACTGAGCTAGTTTATCAATATATTCAGCTGTTTGCCTTTTTTCAATAATCCCCTTCCTAATATTCGTTTTCGCTTTGTCAGACATTTTATAATCCCTTTTCCCATAAAAGGGATGTCCAATTTTCATTAAGCTCATTTTTTGTTTCGTTTCCTCAGAAAGTTTTCTTCCTTTTAGAGCTTTACTTATTTTTTCCTTTGATTCTTTAGAATGCTTAAAACCTTTAGGAGGCATAACTCTTACACCCCTTGCAATATTGTTCTAATGTCCATATCCCGCCTTGTGAAGTTGTCATTATCTTGTCTTAATACAAGCTCGGCAAATGCCTCAGCAAAGTCCTCTTTATAGTTGTATTCAGCCCTCTCTGATTTGCCTTCTTGAGAGAGTTTATAAGTTTTATAATTTAATAGCTGATGATGTACGGCATGCCCTAGTTCATGAATGGCTGCTTTTAAAGTTGATCTTCTGCAAAGAAAGATCGTTCTTGATTCTGGACAATAAGCCCCTAATACTTGAAACTCAGAGTCAACATGTTCTTCAGTTTTATCCAGTACAACAGTTCCTATTTTATCCTCTAAAGTATACTCAACTTTATCCAATAATCCTGGAAAGGTGCTGTTTATATAATTAATTGCCTTATTATGAATAATGCCGACATGGGTAAGATTAAAAAGATCCATGATATCAAGAAGACCTCCATTTAATAGTTATTTGTGTAATATATTCCTTGTTTTGTAATTCAAGTATACCATGATCATTTTAAGTTATCAAATATTATTTTATTTTTACTCTAATTTTATTTTTGTCTCTTTTCTTTAAAATCCATGTTTTATTCAGTTATTTAGATTTGGCCTAATTAGATTAACGATTTCTTTTACATATTCAATAAACTGATTTTGGTCTTGAAGAATACCAAGCTTTTCGTATTCACCAGTAAAAAGCCATTGTGGGGTTTCCCCATTTGTCTGTATCTCCATGATAAAGCTTGATCCTTTTGTGTTGATCTCTTCATCTTCCTTAATTTCATAATGATGTGTAATCAATTTTTTCAAAGAGTGGCTGTCCTTTATTTCTTTTGTATAAAATGATAATCCCTGCTCCTCATACTGCTTTAGTTCAAAGCCATTATCCAGTAAAAAGTTCAAGGTGTTTTGATTTAATGTAAGCAACATTTATTTCCCCTTTCATTAAAACTGCTGTTTTATTCAGATTTTAAGGCATTCACAAGCTTCTCCCTGCACTCATCGCAAACGTGTATTATGCTTGTCGCATATGGCAAACAAATACTATATACACCTTTCAATCTTCTATTCCCACATCCATTGCAATGTTTAGTTTCTTCTGTTTTATGTACACTAATTTTATCTCTATCCAAACTGCGCCCTCCTTAATCATCCGTACCGTCATACATTTGATCTTTTGAATGAGTTTCAAGATGTTCCAGAAAGTCTCGCCAGTTATCTGTCCCATTTTCTATACATTCACTAAAATATTCTTTCATGAAATCACTGTTTATTTCATTAGATTCCAACCAATCACGAATTTTATTCGCATCCTCTATTGCCTGCTTGTAATTAAAAGAACTGTTTAGAATGGCTTTCTTAATATCATCAGGAACATGCATTACTTCACGCCCTCCTTATTTTTTATAAACGACCATGTTCTTTTAAGAATGATTCTGTATCCTTGATTCTAGTAATCAAAATGCTATTATCATGCCATATTTCGTTAGAATCCTCTTTAATCCTGTAAAGTATGTCCAGCTCATTTTCTGCGCTGTCAAGTTGACCGTTCAAATATCCTTTGTCATACTGTTTCATTCCGCATCCTCCTCTAACCCTATTACAAGTTTTTCAACTGCTCCTATCTCATATAAGAACTTTTCAACGTCACGAATCAGACTATCTACGGTATCTGCCGCATATCCATCTTCCTCTTGTGCTATCTCTTGTAAATCATCCATAGTAAGTATTACTTCTTGCAATGCTTCTGCTTGTTTTTTGTTTATTCTATGACCTTTGAAGTCTTTCATATCCTTACCTCCGTATGTATAAAATTGTTGTTTTATTCATCTTCTACTTTGCCCCATTTTTCTTTGCAACTTTTGCAAATATAATAATCCTCGGTACCATCGTTTTCTACATAAAACTCTACTCCCTTTTCCATATGAGAATTGATATTCATTCCGCAAGAAGTGCAATGTTCTATAAAAAATAAAGGATCAACGTTATACATTATTTACTCCCCTTTCAGATAACTATGTTGTTATTTAATATTACTATTTAGATATGATTATATAATGTATACTGGTATTTCGCTTTTGGATGACCCAACCATGATCTGTTTTATTGCTTTGAATTACGGGCAACTGCCAAACTATTTTATTTTCAGCATCTTCACATCACCTTTTTAATCCATGTTATATATTGAACTGATTTCACCTATTAAATTTTCCTCATGATCATAAACTTTTCTTGTCTCGATACGGACAACAACATCACCCACAGGACTAGAGAAAACAATCTTTTCACCATCATTAAACATAAATTCTAACCCATCCAATTTAAAAACTGTTTCAAGGTGTTGTTTCACTGTACTCTCATTCATTCGATTCTTCTCCTTTCTGTTTGAAGATTATAGACTGATCTCATTATCTAACAATGGAGTAACTCTATTCGCCTCTTAATACAAATTCGGGATTATGATTGCTTCTGATAAACTCTTCTAATTCCCTGATTCGCTTTACAATAATGCTGTCTTCACTCCAACATTCGTTAGACTCAGCTCTAATACTAACCAACGTTTCAAGCTCACGCTGGGCGCTATTAATTTCGGCATCAAAGTATCCTTTTTCATATTCCGTAAAAATTCTCATATTAACCTCTCCATTCTGTTTAAAATATGCATTTTATTTAAACAACTTCGAGCTGCTCTTCTATAAAGCTAGTAAAATCATTTTGTTTAATCGGTGTGGTAATTTTCTCGTTTTTTAACTTCTTATACCTTATAACCATTCTATTGATCCATATCATGTATTCATAAATTTTATATTCATCACCTGGCTTTATTCCTTGAGATAGCATATAGTATCTGAACCTAACTTGGCATTCATCATAAGGAGGAGCTATATTCATGTGTTTTGACCTCCTTGTAAGCATCCAAATGTTGCTTCTTCAATATTCAATCTCAGAATGATTCTCATAATCTCTTCTTGGAACCCTTCACTGTCTTTTTCACATGAAAGTTCCGTTAACTTTTTCATATCAGTAAGATTAAGATTTGGTAATACTCTCTTCACAAAATGATCTTTTGCTTTTGCAATGTTTTCTTTTTCTTTTTTTGCCTCTCTCATTGATTTTATGCTAACTACTTTTGTTGATTTAACTTCTTCTTGTACTTCATCTACTTGCTTTGTTTCTTCTGTAATCTGCTGAGGTGCAGGATCTGTAATAAAGCTTTCAACTAACTCAGCTTCACCATTTTTGATTAGTTCTAATGCTTCAACTTTCTTAATTGGGAAACTTCTCATTTGAGCCCAGCTATATCTATAGTATCTGTTTCCTTTTTGTTTAATTAACATCATCTTTAACCTCTCCATTCATAAAGTAATATTATTTTTATTCTAATTTTATGTAATAAATTCTTATCTCCTTAACTTGTTTTAAGTATAACATGGTTATTATAGATTATCAAATGTTATTTTATTTTTATTCTAATAAATTTATATAAGTTTTCGTTCAGCTTGCTGAACAAAACCGGACGTAAAGCGCCCTTCTTTACGGACGTATGTAATTAAAATGTTCTCCCTTTTTTAAAATTTATTTTTATACCCTTTCCCTAAAGACTTAGGCTCTGAAACCCTTGATATGACTGACTTTTTTTCAAAGTTTAAGAGGTTTGTTCTATTAACCTATTCATTTAACCATTCTAAAAGCAGCTTCCTCATCCTTAAAGATGGAATGAATAATGTTATTTCTTTTCCATCTCTTATACCTGATCTCCATATCCACTGTACTAATTCAGATAAAGCAAACAAATCCTGATCAATTGCAATATTATATTTATTCTTAAAATAACTATAAAGGATTGTATTAACGTATCTGTTTATTGTATAAGCTAAATGTTTCTTATGTTTAAATTCATTTGTAGCACGTGCATTGCAGGAAACAAAACCTTTTGTATAACCATTACCTTTTATTTTATTCTTATGTTCTGAATAGGTCGTCCACATTGCTTCATCACTTGATGACTTAACAATGTTGTTAAAGTAATTGAATACATTGTTCTTTACTTTTTTGATTGTATAAGATGACTTATCTTTGTACCAGGTTGATGATAATGAATAATCTAACTGGCCTACAGCATTCAAGTTACCTTCATAAATTTTAATCTTATTACGGATCATTCCCTTAACGTTGTTCTCAAAGTCTTTATTGTATTGAGTGAACCGGTATTTTCCATCTATGTAGGATGACACATATTTTTCATAAGCAATCCCATTCACATCATAGTAATACCTTTGTATCTGAGCATCAAACATGTAAGTTAATATGTAAACCTCTTTAAACAATTTGAATACCTCAGCTGGAAAGTTCCAAATCAATATACTGTCTTTAAAATAAACAAGATTATTGTTCAATGCCATGTCTCTAATGTCATTGTAACGTGTCTCATAATCCCTTTTATCTTCGTTCCATTTAACAAATCCATCTTCAACATAGATAAGATTAGAATCAAATAGTGTTGTAAGATCATGTGTCTTCACTTGTAGCTGCTCAACTACTTCCATAACCTCATCTAATATTAAAGTATAGTTACCTGAAAGGATAAGCTCTTTTGTTTCATCGTTTGCATTCTTAAATAGGTTATGAGTTGCAACAATGTTTTTATTCTGTGATAAGAGTTCATGAAGTGATTCAAATTTATATTGAGTCTTATCCCCTTTTGTTCTTACTTTAGGTTCATACATTTGTCTGTTGGTTACACTTTTCTTTATCCGCTCAACCTCATTAAGATAAGGTGTGACAAATATAAAGTTATCTTCTGGGTTAGCGTTGTTCATGTAGTTAATAGCTGCTGATGTCTTACCAGATCCCATTATGGAATCAACTACTTTAACTTTATTCATTTAGCATCTCCTTTTGATTTAATTAAAATAAAGGAACGATAAATGTTTACCGCTCCTTATTTACAGTTTGATATTTAACTGGTGTGTTCAAGGTTCATGTTGTTTAACTTTGCTTATCTCTTCTCTGTACTCTAAAAGGTCTGAATCAATTCTGTCAGTTGTTTTCTTGATGGAGTCAATATCTTTCTTGAGCATTTCTAATTCCTTAGCAAGCTGCCGAATAGCATCCAGGAATTTATTCTCCACTCATCTCACCTCAATGATTTAATTATACCATGAGGCCTATATGATTAGCGTGACTTGTTTCTTAGATTAAGGAATACAAAATAGATAATCCATAACAGTATGGCAATGATACATGTGACTATGAATGTTGTGTTGATTAGTGTTTGTGCTTCGCTGCTGAAGTAATCTTTGATGAGTTGAAACATTAAGAATAAGCCAATGAATGTGACATGGGTAAACCATAGTGAGAATCGTTTCATGTTTACAATGTGCTTGATCATGTTATAATATGGGTAGGAACTAAAGGAGAAGTTCATTCCCCTTTAGCTTAGCTCTCATCGGCGTATACGTTGGCGTTGTCTCTTTGGTCGGAGTCGCTTGCGTATACGCTTTTTCTTTTTGCTTGTCCCATTCATTAAGTTTCTTACCTTCTCAACTATTGTGAGGCAGTTGATAGTAAGAACTGTTAATGAGATGAGGAAAGCAACTAAGATACCCACTTTCTCAAGCACTATGTACACCTCCTTTCCTATGACTCTATTATAACACAGTTTACCTATAAAGTCATTTTATTTTTACTCTAAATAATTATATTTTGTTGGTGAATGTATTGATGCTTTAATTAGTCTGTAGGATGGTTTAGCTGTTAGGACAGCATTGATATGGGAATGGACATTGGATGGCTTAGATAGGTGTTATATTGATTCTGAGAGCGTGGTAGTGTGATAAGCGAAGGATATATGATTACATAAGGTATGGTTATGTATAGTGATGAGTATAAAATAAATATGTCTTCGATTCCCTCGGATTCGTTATAAATACGATTATCTTTAATGAACGGTTATTCATTTTTATATTGCCGACCAATTTATTTTTTTAAATTTATTCTTGTGTTTGACCTGGAATTATGTTGGAGCTGTGTTGAATAAACAGCCTTAAGGAATTCCCTACATAAGGTATATTATATGGGGTTTCCACTGCCAGTATATGGGGGTATTTTTACATCTAATGGTAAAAATAAGGGAACGAATGTGCCTATAGCACTTCCATTTCCACACCCTTCCCAAATTTACATTTTCCCTATTTCACATAAAATCGTCCTTTTTCACATCGTAATCGTTATCGTAAAAACCTATATTATCAATGTTTTTCCCTCTTCAAATTTCTCCTTTTTCATCAATTTCTCCTTAAAACGACTTCTTTCCCCTACTCCCACTTATGTTTTACGATCGTTTGCCCCTATTCACTAATTAAAGTATCAAATATCATTATGTTTACTGTCTTTTTTGACCCTTTATAAATTTTTACGATAAGCATGTTTTTCGTGTACGATAACATTACGATATGCAAACTTATCCCCAAATAAAAAACATGACCCTACACCAGATTTTCTTGTGTCTATTTCCACTTTCCATCATATATCCATTTAATATTTTTTGAATTTTATATTTACAAGAATAAAAATAAAATATATAATCGAATCACCTGGTATACACAGGAATTTTTAATAGCTCCCTTTAGAATAAAAATAAATTTACTATGGAGGTGATTGGATGAAAAGACAGTATATGTTTAGCAACTTAATTGGTTTTCTTGAGGCTAAAGTTATTAATGAAACAGCTACACTAGAAGAAGAAAATCTTTATCAAGACTATTTGTGGTACGGAACAGTTAATCAAAGAAGTCATACATACAGAAATTTAGTGTCCCAATATTTAAATAGTAGTTATTAAGAATAAAAATAAAATAGTTTATTAATTTACAAGGGGAGAATTTATTGAAAGGAAAAAAAGACGGTCTAAATAAGCAAGTACATATTTACAGTATTGATACTTCTGCTTTTTATAATGATCAAGAAAACAAATTACATAACAAGATTTTAAAATCATATAGGTACAGAGAACATCTCAAAAAACTTGAACATGTTGATAAAAAACATAAGAAGTACATAACGCAAAGGATTATTTCCTTAAAAGAAAATCTTTATAACGCTTTTAACAATCATAATCAAATAAGGACACTTAGAACAGATTCCCTGAAAGATAATAATGTGATTTCATTATTTGATTCAGTCTTAACTCGAACGTTGGGAATCAAAGAAAACTCTCTCTCTGAAGAGATCATGGTTGTCCAAACTTATCACTTTCAAATTTTAAGGGACATTATTGATAAAGGATTCATACATAACAATGAGAAATACGTTTATTTCACTAGCAGTGCCGGTCAAATACGAACCAAAAAATCTTGTTTTATCAAACAAAGCACCTTAGATAAGTATCAAAATACTCTAACTTGTGGTCTTAGTGTTGAGCATATCAATGCTCAAGGTGGAAGCAGCATAAACAAATGGAATAGCTACATGGCCTTATCGAATAGCGCCAGCAGTCCATGGGAAATTGATATTGATAAAACTATTGTCGTAAATGACTTAGAAACAAACGTTTCCAGCCTGGTTGATTATATTGACCGTGATACATATGAAATCACTCGTAAAGTTATGGATATTCCTATAGAACATACAGATGGTTGTGGAATGATGCTTCCTAGTTTGAGCCAGAAAAGCTTTATGGTCAGATTGCCTTGGGTTAAGGGTCTACTTGTTCCGTTTGACTTTAGAAAGTTTGCTGAAAAACACAGTTCATTTAAAGTTAAGGACGTCTACGGTAAAGAATGGGACATTATTAAAGATGATATCCAAATAATTTTTACGAAAAGCCAGTTTAAGATGTGGAAGTACTATGATTCTTGGGATGATTATCGCTATAAATTTAAAAAGTATGGATGTTTAGGAGCTAAATTAAATGAAGAAGATCCATCTGTTGAGGGAAAACTGACTTACCAGATGCTACAAACACTCACTGATATCACAGATGAGGAATTGAAACAAATCAGCTCAAAGACTGTTAGTGAGATTACTCAATTAGGCACTGATAAAGAAACAATGATGAAAGTTTTAGGGGCTACCGAGAAAAATAAACATAAGACAAGCCTTCAAGAAGCTCTACTAATATATCCTGAGCTGCTAAATGATGACCATACCAAAGAAATCATTAAGAATAAGAAGAAGAGTATGATTAAGGACGCCAAATCTGGGAAATTACTTGTCAGTGACGCCAGGTATACATATTTATGTCCTGATCTATATGCTTTTTGTGAAAGATTGTTTCTTGGAATTGAGAATCCGAAAGGACTCCTCACCGGTAGCGATGTCCATTGTTCTTTATATGATGAAGGGTATATTGATATCCTCCGCTCTCCTCACCTATACAGAGAGCATGGAGTTAGGTGGAACAAAAAAGATGAGGAATATGAAAAGTGGTTTATTACCCCAGGTGTTTATACCAGCATACATGATCCGATATCCAAGCTGCTACAGTTTGATAACGACGGAGATAAGGCCTTAATTATTTCTGATGAGCTAATCGTTAATATAGCCAAACGTAATATGGAAAACATCGTTCCGTTGTATTATGAAATGTCAGTAGCCCAGAAACAAGAGATTAATAGCAGAAACATCTATGAAGCACTAACTCTTGCTTATGGGATCAATATCGGGGAGTACAGTAACAATATCACTAAGATATGGAACAGTGACAATATAAACCTAGACGTGATCAAATGGTTATGCATGGAGAATAACTTTACTATCGATTTTGCAAAGACGCTTTTCATGCCCACCCGCCCTGATCATGTTGATGAGCAAATCAAAGATTACATAAAAAATAAAGTCCCCTACTTCTTCATCAATGCAAAGGATAAAGAAGAAAATAATGTTGAAAAACTTAATAACAGTACAGTAAACAGGTTAGAACAAATTATTCCTTCTGATAGAATTAATTTTAGGTCTGTCGCTGGTCACTTTGATTATCAGTTATTGTTGAAAAACAAGAATACTAGATTAGATGAATCGATAATTAAAATGTATACCAGACTTGATCGCAACAAAAAGTGGTTAATGAATAGTGACGAAGAAACGAAACCAGGTCAAAAGCTTTATGTTTATAAGATAATTAAGGATCGATTACTGGAAGTACATAATAAGGAACAATACATAGTTGATGTTTTAGTTAAACACCTTTACAAGAAGAAAAGCAAGTTCAAAGCCACCCTATGGGAATGTTTTGGTGATATTATGCTTAATAATTTAAAAGTTAATTTAAAGGACATGAAGAGGTGTGATGATTGCGATCTTTTATTCTCTCCATCCTCTAATAGACAAAGGCTTTGTGAAGGGTGTGGAAGTAAGAGAGAAAAAGAAAAAACAAAGGAACGAGTAAGAAGATTTAGAAGTGTAACGGTTTAGAAAGTGCCTTGAACCCTTGGTACATAAGGGTTTCTGGCTCTATATGTAAAAACCAGCAAAAACCAAGGGACTTTAAATCCTTGCAGGACAAGGGATTGAGCGATTTTTAGTCAGAAAATAGATAATCGCCATAAGGGAGAAAGAAAGCTAATTTCCACATATAAGGGTGAGTACGTCTCCCATTTTTCAATAGAAGCACAAACGTTACCGTAATTATACTTTAACAAA
Source organism: Bacillus sp. 9.4 (assembly GCF_055486415.1). Classification (NCBI taxonomy): domain Bacteria; kingdom Bacillati; phylum Bacillota; class Bacilli; order Caryophanales; family Bacillaceae; genus Bacillus; species Bacillus sp. 9.4. The sequence continues at coordinate 220,541 of NZ_JBVFMU010000001.1, forward strand.
AAATAACCAAAATCACTAGGAGGAATTAAAACATGAACAAAACAGAATTTGTTGGAGCAGTTGCAGAAAAATTAGGTGTTCCTAAGAAAGAAGCTACTCCTAAAGTAGAAGCAGTATTTGATGTTATTGTTGAAACACTAGCAAAAGGTGAATCAATCAAGATTCCTGGAGTTGGTACATTTGAAGTCCGCGAACGTGCAGCACGTAAAGGGAGAAATCCGCAATCAGGCGAGGAAATTGATATTCCAGCAACAAAAGCACCTGCCTTCAAGGCTGCAAAAGCTCTCAAAGATGCAGTGAAAGCTTAACAATCTATAATGAGGGATTAGCATCTCTCCCCTCTCTTCACCTGTAAATGCGGTGGTGGAATAGGTAGACACATACAAGCCGAAGGGCCGTAAACTTATGCGAGGTGCAAATCCTCGTCTGCATTCACTTCAGGTGTTAAGAGAGATTATTTGATTGCCAACATTGGGGTGTTGTCAATCAACCGTTGATTACTAATATATGGGATATCAGTTCTCGACTAATGTTCATTATGAAGATACAGACTAATTTGAATGAACATTAGTGGAGATTCCTCTTCTGTGTGGACTAGCTTTTATTGATTAAACAATATCTACTCCCCTATTTTCTGTATCATTCTGACACAAAATTGCGGTTGGTCATTGCAGTTAGTCGGATAGTAGTCATTTATGAGGGTGCGAGGTTAACTCGGATGTCTGTATCTTAAGGAGACAGGTAAATGGCTATTATCGGGCTAAACATGTCGGTAAGACCTATGCTACTCAAGCTGAAAAATTGCTGTTTTGTAGGGTGAATCCCATCACAGTCTTACTATGGGTGACATGTAGCCTGAATATTAATTACGGTGTACTGCTTCGGCTTACACTTAGGTAAGGCAGATGCGTCTTCCTTCCCTTTAAATAAAGCCCTTGTAAGCTTTGGGGCTTATTATGCGGTCATCAAAATTTTTCCGGGTTAGCGAGTCTTCTATACTCGTAAAATAAGTGGAATAGTGTTTGAGCGATTGATCACCGCTCCTATTTCACAGAAAAGGATTATTTTCGGTCTTGTCTTTTCAATTTCACTAGAAAACACATTCACTATTTTATTCGCTATGTCTCCTTCAATGTTCTGAATGGAGACTTACCTTCCATGCACATACCTCCTTACACGAGTCAGAGAAAACTGTGTAAAATAATTGGCGAGCGTTTGAGACGCTTTGTTTCTCAATAAGGCGTGTAACCTAACAAGAGAGACTGAAATGCCATTGAGAAGGCTTATAATGAGTCTTTCCTTCTCATTCATTGGTGTAGGTGAGATGGGTAAGAAAATAACTAGAACAATAGAATTTAAAAGTCATTCACTCTTTTTTTTTTTAGCTTTTACTTTGTCATAACCAAACATAAAGCCAAAAGCTATCATTATTGCCCCACCAAAACGAAGATATTGGTGATATTCAAAATCTTTAAAAACAGTAACCGCTCCAACTACCAACAAAACACCTATTATAATAAAGGCATTCAAAACTTTGTCTATCAAAAAAACACCCCTTTTTCAAATTCATCTACACTTCATTATACCTATTGTGGATTATTTTACCACCCGGAACAGTTTTTAATAACTGGAATAGGTCTGTAATTCATATGTACGCAAGATATCAATAATCTCCTTCGGGCGTTTCCCCAACGCCTATCCGACTTATCTTTTCATCTCCTTCATATCCCCTTTTCGGACGTTACCGATGCTTCGGATCATCGGGCTTCCGAAGGAGCTTATTGTACGTAAATAAAACAAATATTGGAGGAATTTAATTTGGCTAAAGGTAAAAAAGAATACTCTTTTAAAAAATGCACTGTAAACGTTGATGAAGATCAAATTATTGAGTATAAAAATGATGGCATACACATTCACTCATTATCTAAGTACTTAAGAGAAATTGAAAGCAAAACAGAACCGATTGATTTCACTTTAAAAAGCGACAGTGAAGTTGTGCCTCAAGAAACTGAAGGACTCTCTGAGTAGGTGATGACTGAATGACAGCTATTTTAAACCCTGTGTTGCGCCGTGAAAAGGAAGAATCCTTTACTGACTATCACATCCGACTTTTTAAAAATAAAGATACTTATCACATTGATACTAAAACCATTGCCGCACTCTTAAACAAAGATCAAGGTACAAATTATGATGAGAGTAAATGGCGCAAGGATTATAAGCAATATGAACGATGGAATGATTACATAATGTCCAAGAGTTTGGATGAAGAAATTCTAAGGAAATACGAAGAAGTGCGACTTCAATCTGAAAAGGAAAAGATTAGAACTCGTGATCAAAAAAGAGAATATAGAAAAAGTATAACGAATCAAGCTCGCTTTGAAAAAATCAAGGATGATGTAGTCCAAGCTATTGTTAATTTAGAATCAAAAAGACCTCTTCGTTTCACTTTCCCCCTCCCAGCTACTGCTGAAAAGCATGGGCTTGCTTTATTCAGTGACTGGCACTTCGGAATGGAAATTGATAACCGCATCAATAAGTTCAATAAAGAAATATTCGATCAACGAGTTGAGCATCTCACAAACAAAGTAATTGAGTATGGAAAGAAGAATCATGTCTCCACATTACATGTTGCGAATCTTGGCGATTTAATTGGAGGTCTTATACATGTTTCAACAAGAGTTCAGGCTAATGAAGATGCTGTAGAGCAAATTAAATATGTGTCAGAAACGCTTGCTGAGGTGTTAGCTATGTTGGCCAGCGAGTTTCAAGAAATTAAGTTTTACAATGTAGCTGGTAATCACGGTCGTCTCTCCCCTTCTAAGAATGATGTGGGAATAAAAGAAAACTTTGAATACCTCATTAATTGGTATCTCGAAGCTAGATTAAGAGATATTAAAAACATTTCCATCGAACCGGAACAAGATGGTTTTATCCCCGCTAAAATCAACAATCAAGAAGTCGTGTTTGTCCACGGTCACTATGATCGTGTTGATCAATGCGTAACCCGCCTACCTCAATTACTTGGTTATATTCCTTCTTACATATTCGGTGGTCATATTCATCACAACTATGAAAAAGAATATGGCAGCACAACAGTTGTTGTAAATGGAGCGCTTGTTGGCGCTGATGATTATGCGATGCAAGGTCGCTTTGGCACGAAACCGTCTCAAAAGTTCATGGTCTTTGATGAGAATGGTATTGAGGCTACTTACATTATTCGCTTTAAGAATGAAAAGTAAAGGGATGAGTCTATGTCTGCCAATGAATTTATAGGAATATTAGCAGAACAGTGGGACAACCTGTCCCCTGAAAGCAAGAACACTCTAGTAAATTTAATTGTTAATTGATATAAAACTTTAATTTTATTTAGATTGGAGTCGCATTAATGGCTGACTGCAAAAAGGTTTATTAAAGTAATACAAAAAAAAAACGATTGAGGATGAAGAAGAAAATGACGAATGAAGACTTTAAATATCTGAATAAGCACTTAGAAACACTTGCCCAACTCAAGCAGTCTGGATACAAATGTGATAAAGAGATATCTACTGTTATTAGTAAATTACATAAACTAATGGGACTTGCATCAAAATCAAAAGTTAATTTTTACACTTTAGGTAGCAATGTTGAAAACGAAAACATTGCTGATTATAAAATAGGCGTAGATTTTCCAAAAGGAAATAGGTTGTTAATCGTTGATCCCCGGACAGACTATACAACAGTTTTACTTGTTAATGTTAAAGACTCCAAATTTGAAAACATTAAAAGAAGAATAGTCCCTCAGACATTCGGATATCAAGCAGACCTATTGGTTCAGATTTTAAAAGAAAAACGCCCTGACAAACTGTTGATTGATACATGTGGAATTGGTAAAGGGTTAATGGACATGGTGATTAAAAAGTTAAAAACACAAGATATCGAAATGTCTCCCAGCGGTGATTTGACCTTTAGTTAAACACCTTTTTAGAACGCCCAGCGATGATTGCGGTACTCCCCTTCCGCTCTATTACTGGGCGTTTCATAAAATGTGTTTACATCAACTTTATGGAGGTGAAATGGTGGGTCGGAAACCTAAAGAAAAAGAAAAACTGTTATGTGCTGCATGTCAAAAGGAAAAAGACAAAGATTCTGGCTTTTATAATTCCCGCAGCAAGCTTTATGAAAAAATAGGAAAAGTACCAATTTGTAAATCTTGTCTCAAGAAAAATATAGACTACAGCAACATGGACTCTGTATACACTGTCTTACAGCAAATCGATGTCAAATTTGATCCTTTATACTGGGAGCAAGCAGTTCAAAGAAAAACTGACACATTTAGTGCATATATGACAATGGCAAATTCCCTAAAGCAGTTTAATGGAACTGGTTGGAAGGACAGTATTTTAGAACAACAACAAGAAAAAGCTATTGCTGCCGAAGCTCAGCGTGATTCAGTAAAACAAGTCTCAGATGAAATAATTGATAAATGGGGAATTGGTTATACACCCGATGAATACCACCAGTTTGAAAGGAAGTACAACAAACTCATTCGAAATTATGGAGAAAAAACCGCTCTCCATACTGAGGGATTACTCTCATATATTCGCTTCCGTGTCAAAGAGGAATTAGCTACAGCTAAGGGTGAAGTAAAGGAAGCTAAAGAGTGGGGTCAAATGGCTTCAAAAGCAGCTACTGACGCAAAGATCAACGTTTCTCAGTTAAGCAAAAGCGATATTAGTGGCGGTGTGGATGTGCTGTCACAACTTTTCGAAGCAGTTGAAACTGAATTAGGTATCATCCCTCTCCTTCCCCGCCTAACCGCTCAACCTTACGATGATGCTGATTTAATCATTTGGGCCATAATCAATTATTACAGAAGACTAGAGGATAAAGAAAAAGTAGCTTATAAAGACATATATCATTTTTACGATGAGATGCTCGAAGAAGATTTCAAATCAAAGGGGCTAACTACAGAGGAAATTGAAAACTTGAAAAAAGCACGAAACAACGTTTTCCGTGACTTAGAAGATGTGTATAAAGAGCCACTTTACGACACTGGGGATGAAGAATAATGGCAAGCTACAAAAACTTCACCTCTAAGAACAATAAACATACAAAAAATCGAACAGATATTTATGAATCCTCATTTGAAACTCCAGTAAATCCCAATGATAGCTCTAACTTAATACAGAAAAACATTTCAAAATGGGCAGAATTCACCTCCTTCATTCGTTTTTATCCTGATATTTTTTATGACATGTTAAAACCCGAAGTTGGTGGAATTGAACTTGATTTATACCAAAGAGTTATGATGAGAACCCTAAGTCGCTTCCCTCAAAATTACTTCTGTATTCCTCGCGGCGGATCAAAAACCCTCACTCAAATCATGGTTGCGTACCATACAGCAATCTGCTTCCCAAATGTCACATTAGCAATAACCGCTTCAACCAAAGAATCTGCGGTTAAAATTTGGAAAGAAAAACATGATGAAATTTTAAGGTTCTATCCTTCTATTGCAGATGAAATCAAAAGCGAAAGTTTTTCCAAAGATACTGGAAGAGTTGAATTTCAAAATGGCGCAATTATCGATAACCTAGCCAACGCTCAATCTTCAAAGGGATTACGTAGAAGACGTGGCTCTCTTGAAGAATCTGCATTAATCGATAAGGATCTCTATGATGATGCCATTGAACCAATATTCAATATTCCACGAACTACAATGACTGGTGAAATTGATCCTGCAGAATTAAATGGCCAAATAAACCGTTTTTCAACATCAGGATACAAAAACTCTGATGAATACGAAAAGATTCTTACTATGGTTAAAGAAACTGGTGACTTGAAAGGCTCCTTTGTATTTGGATCAGATTGGAGAATTCCTATCCACTTTGGTCGTCAAAAAATGTCCACGATTAATAAAGCCAGACAAGGAAACGTTACCCGCTTTCGACAAAACTACCTTTGTGATTGGATTGGCGCAAGTGACGGAGCTTTAATCAACATCAGTAAATTAATTAAAGCCAGAACTATTACACAACCAGAGCTATCTTGTCCTCGGGATAAAAACAAAAACTTTTTGCTTAATGAGTATGTTATTGGTGTAGACGTTGCACGTTCTGCAGCTGAGTCAAACAACAAAACGGCTATTATTGTTTTAAAAATTATTAGGAATAGTAACAACCTTATTAGACAAGTTCAAGTAGTTAATATCATTGAACCACCTAATGGATTAAGCTTTAAGGAACAATCCATCATGGTGAAAAGAGTCTTTAAAAATTATGGCGGAAACCAAGACCTCTCACTCTCTAGAGTCAAAGCTGTTGTTGTTGATGGTAATGGAGTCGGCGGTGGATTAATCGACCGATTATTAGAAGATGTTACTGATCCTGAAACAAATGAAGAGCTTGGATGTTGGGCTACAATTAACACTGATCAAAAACCAGACGTGCCTAATTCACCTGAAGTCGTTTACAACCTAAAATCACAAGGTATAAACCAGGATATTATCACCCAGTTTTTAGACTATGTTGAATCGGGGAAGTTAAAGTTACTCAAAGCTTTCGAAGATATCAAAAACCAAAAAGACATTGCAGACGATGTTATGGTTGAAGCAGCATGTATTCAAACTCAGTTGTTTATTGACGAAGTGGCCAACCTACGGATCAAGAAAAACCAAAATTCTTTTACTGTAGAACAGGTTGTAAAACGTATCGATAAAGACAGATACAGTGCGATTGCTTACGCCTTATATTACATTGCTCAATTTTTAGAGAAAGAGGAATCCGATGAAGAGTATTCATTTGGGTTCTTTTTTAATTGAATTTTTTAATCAGGAGGTGAAAAATGGATACTCAAAAAGAGCCGTCTTATGAATATAATACTGATTTATCAAACCTGGATTCGCTATTCTTCAATACCTCAAATACTTCCGTTTCATATGATCGAGTGAAAACTTGGCTTAATAATCACAATCTTTATAACAAACAAATCCGAAATGCCTCAAAATTTCTTTATAATTCAAATGGTATTTACAGGAATGTAATTGACTACATGGTTTCTCTCCCTACCCTAGACAGAGTTGTCTACGGGAACTCAAATGATCATAGTCAATTAAAATTGGACAAACGAACATATGGAATCGCATTAAGAAAAATAAATGACAAAAATATTGTTCGAGATTCACTTAGAAAATTAAGTCTTTACGGCACATCTTTCCATTATTTCGAATCAGTTGCAGCTGACAACTTTCCTAAAACACTTAGTGATTATGAAGTTGATTCAATATCTGAAATCAACGATACAAAAGAGTTCAATTGTTCTATCCTCCCTCTCCCTATCGATTACTGCAAAATTGTCGGGAGAAAAAATTCTTCATATTTGGTGGCTTTTGATGTATCCTACTTTGATCAATTTACAAGCAAAGGGAGATCTTTAAAACTTAAAAGGTGGCCAAAGGAATTTAGACAAGGTTATGTTGAGTATAAAAAAGATCTCAATAAACGTTGGCTCGTATTAGACAACAATAAGACGATCACCGTTAAAGGCAGCGCTGATTTGGAAGATCAATGGGGACGACCGATTGGACTAGCTGCATTTGTTGATATGGTTTATGACGATTATTTTGTTGATACAAAAAGAAACATTCTTGATGATTTGAACAGTACATTAATTTATCAAACATTACCTGAAGGTGAAAAGAAAGGTGTATCTTCTTTAACACAAAAGCAACAAGAACAACAGCACAACAGTATCAAAAATGCCTTAGTTTCTAAAGGCGCTGTCAAAGGGATAAAATTCTTCTCTTTGGCCTCAGGTACTAAGCTAGACAAGCTTGAGACTAACGTTGATTTCCTTAAAGTCAAAGGTGAAGATGAATTAATAAAACGAATATCAACTAACTTAGGTTTTGCAGGTTCAGCGTTAAATGGTCAAGACGGAAATTATTCCTCTCAATCTACAAACATTGAAATGGTGTCCTCACAAATTTTCTCCTGGTTAGAACAGATCTCTAGTGAGTTTAACAAAGTCATTAATGCAAATATCATTAAAAATCCCAAGTCTTATGTTGAAGTTTACTATCTCCCCCTTACCCATGTTAACCGTAAAGAAAAAGTCCAAAATATGAAGGACTTGTACACGAGTGGTCGAGGAAGTTTAACCGCTTGGATAGCAGCTACTGGGTGGAATCCTGATGCCTACTTGTCATTAATGGAATATGAAAAAGAAGAAGGATTCGATGAGAAATTCCCTGTTCATGCAACTTCCTACACTATGAGTAAGAATGATAAGTCTGCTGGTCGTCCTGAAGACGATAGTTCTCAAAACGAGAACACCATTAAGTCCAAAACAAATAACAGTAACGGTACGCCCTCTGGCTCATGAAGGGAGGTGAATTAATATTTGAGAAGTGCAATCTTAGAGATTAATAATCAACGAAAAGTAAGCGGACGAACCTTTGTAAAGTGGGTTGTTCTTGAAATACATGAAAACAATACCCAATACAATAAAAACGGTATTACCTGGATCGAAAAACACGTTAATGCAAACTTAAATTCCATTAAGGATATGCCGCTGTGTGTAGAATTTATTGATTGTGAAAACAGTGAACCATTTGGACATGGCATGACAGAAATTAAAGATGGGACTCCCCTGTTTGAAAACAGCACTGTAGTTGGTGTTACAACCAATGGATATATTGACACTATAGAAGTAAATGGTCAACAAAAAAGAGTGTTAATTGGTGAAGGTTTTATTTACAACCAAAGGTACCCAAAGTTTGTACAATGGCTTAAATCGAAAATGTTTGATGGCGAATTCCCTGAGACCTCAGTAGAAATTTCTGCAGTTGAAGGCAGCTCTTCAATTGAGTATGACGGTGGGTATAAAGAAAAAGGTCGTATACCTATGAGATTTGATTTCACCGGCGACGCAATTCTCGGAATTGATCCAGCTGATGATGCTGCTGTCTTACTGGAACTAAATAATAATCACAAGGAGGAACAGTCAATGGCAAAAACACAAGATGAAGCATTAGTTGAATTGAATAATAAGCTAAACATTGAGAATAAAGCACTTGAAACAAAAGTGGCTGAACTTAATGAGGCGCTTAAGAAAAAAGATGAGGAGTTAAATGCTGCAGTAAAAGCAGCTAAAGATGAGAAAGCAAAAGTTGAGGAGAAAGAAAAAGAAATCAAAAAAGCAAAAGAAGAAAAAGAAAAAGCTGATGCCGAGTTGAATTCACTGAAAGAATTCAAACAAAACGCAGAAAACGAAAAGCTAAAAAGTGAACTAAATCAAGATCTCAATAAATATACAGAGAAAGAAAAATCGGTCGCGAAAGAAAAAATCGAACTCTTCTCCAAATCTCCTTCTCTTGAGCTAAAGACACAAATTCTCTCGGAAATTAACTCTTCAATCGCTCAATCATTTATTGCACAACGTCAAAAGAATCAATCAACTGAAACAAATAGCACTAATGATAAAGACATTTTTTCAGAAATTAATGATGCTGGACAAGAAAGCTCAGTATCTATTAATGATCTCTATTAAGATAAAATAACACTTTTATAGAAATGAGGAATTTATATGTTCAAGTTTGGAACTATCGGTGCCTTCAAACAGGTGCGAAATAACCCGCGTTGTAAAGCAACGAAAGATTTAGTGCCCGGCTTGGTTGTGTTACCAGATGACTCCACCGGTCTTGCGCCTACCCCTGCCGATGCTGTAGCAGCAAAGGGCGACATTTATGTTGTTGGCAATATCATTGATAAACCTGAGGTTAGAAACAAAGCTGATTTTAAAGTATTGAAAGATGAATACGTTCGGGCTTTCCGTGTAACTGATTTGACTGATCTTCCAGTTGAGCTAAGTCAAGATACAGTTCAAGGTTTTGATGCCCTCATTGCGGGAGATGTTATTGTCCCAGCAGGTGATGGAACTGGTCAATGGACTAAAGCTGGAGAAGATGTTGCTGATTACAAAGTTAAGCTTAAAGTTCTTGAAAAAACTACATTCGGTGGTAAAGGTCTGTACTTAAAAGTACAAGCCTAATCCCTAACTTTTGGAGGTAAAACTAATGAAAATTGAACTTAATAACGTAAAACGGGACTCAGATGTGTTTGCTAATCCCAAGTTAAATTCAAAGTCACCTATTATTGAGATCTTCTCTGCAATTGCAACAGGAAAAGATATTTCTAAATTCGGCAATAAAGCCGATACAGTTATGAAACATGTCAAAGATTTAGCAGCTCAAGCTGTACTAGGCAACCCCGTAGCAAAAGCTGAAATAAATACAATTGTTAGATTGGCAATTGAGCCTAAACTTATTTCAGCTGTTAAATTATTTGATTTCATGGGTACTTTTAGACAAATCGGTTATGATCAACAACCAATGATGACTACATACGCACACGAATCAATTAGAAGTGGTTTCCAAGCTTCTCGTGGAGACGTTCCTTTTGCTACTACAACTTGGAACGAATACCCTATTGGAACACAGACTATTTCAGCAGGCTATGCTGTTAATTACCGTGAAATCCAAAGTGGAAACCTAGATAAAGTTGCTGAAGGTATGGAACAAGTTCAGACCGATATGATGAATAAAGCTATGTATTATGTCGTAAATGAAATGTACAACGCCATTAAGTCAGCTACCGGTGTTAAATATTTCTCGGAAAATGCCGGTATTCAAAAATCTGCAGTTGATGACACTATTAAGAAGGTTCGTAGATTCGGTCAACCATCTATCGTTGGTGATTATTCTGTTGTTTCTCAGTTAAATGATTTTGCTGGATTCCAAGCAGTCGCCGGAGATGCGACTAGTACAAAATTGCCTGAATCAGTAATGGATGAAATCCGCAAGACAGGTTTACTGAGTACTTATAAAGGTTCTTCTGTTGTTGAATTACCTAATGCATACAACCTCACTGAACTTAACAAGACTGGAGATAACTTCAAAACTTACCTTCCTGAAGGTCTTCTATTCTTCATTCCTCAAGGTGCAAAATCTCCTCTTCAAGTATTCCAACGTGGTGGATTAACTTCTATGACAGGTAACGATATCGTGTCTGGTACAGAGATTACTCGATTTGACATGGAAATCGGTGCAGGTGTAGCTAAAGGACAAGAACATCAAATCGGATTAATCCGTGATGAAAATTTCGAAATCACACCTGAATAAAATCATTATGGAGGGCATTGTCCCTCCTAAGTAAAATTATGGAGGGTATTATGTCAATTAATTTAGATAAGAAAATCGCTATTAAAAATTTGTGCTCGTGGGACTTATATTTCAAAAAATTAGAAAGCCATGGAGATTTCCGTTTACCTGCTAATGGCATTCGTCAAATTACAGTAGGTGAAGTTCAGTCTCAAGTTTTTGATAATGTAAAAATGTTTGTAGGCACCGATGGGCAAGGGTCTCATGCGAAAATTTTCATTGATGATAAAGAAACTAGGGTTCACCTTGGGTTTGAGGCTGCTGAAAATGACAGTGAGCAAGAAGTGATCACACCTGAAAGAATCAAGCAGATTTTAGCTTACAAAACTCAGAAAACATTCGAAGAAAATGTAACTAAAGATATCAAACTAGAATCCGAAAAAGCTCAGTTATTTGAAATTGCAAAGAAAGAAAAAGTAAATGACTATAAAAAGATCAAGTTTATCGAAGAGTTTACTGGTTTTAAGTTTGATACAGAATCATAAGGAGTGATTTAATGACACCTTATGAAAAAATTATCAATGTTTTTCATTCTTTGTTTCAATCGAACGAAGTGTTGCCGGAGGGTCTTGAAAAACAGTTTTTGATTAATGCTATTAGCGATTACGAAACAGATCTTACAGATCTTGGTTTCCATGAAGAAACTAATACGTTTGATGTCAAACTTTCAAGAGCTCAAACCCAATTACTCGGAATGCTTATGTACAGAGGATATTTAGGCAGATACAGAGATAGGGCTCTCAAGTTGAATAACGTAATTGGACGAGATATTCAATTAACAGGCTTAGCAAACACAAAAGCACAAGTAAATAGAGCATATGAGAGCTTGTGTGATGATATTGATCAAAAAATTAGCAAGCTTAAAACCAATAATTTCGAGTGAGGTGCTTAGATGTCAATAGATTGGTACCTTTCTTCCTCCTCGAATTATTTAAGTGGCTGGGAAAACGATGAATTTAATACGAACAAATATGAAATATTTAAAGAAATTCTTGCGAATTCACCCGAAACATATGATATTGAGCTCAATCATAAGTCTCAACAGGTAATTATCCAAACAACCCAAGACAGTGAAACTAAGAAAGTGCTTACCGTATTAGGATTGCTTAATCGAGGCGACTTGATTAAATATGATGATAGTTATTGGATTGTTAATTCAAGACCTACAGACAATAAAATGAACGATAGTGCTACTATGAGACAATGTAACACCTCATTTTTTCTAACCTCAGAAGACAAGTTAGTCGATACTGGCAAAATTAACGAAATCACCGGTATGCCAATTTATGAAAAAGTACCCGGTGAAAAAACTGAAGTCCCCTGCATATTCGAAAGGACAACTTCAATAAATGGCACTGAATTGGCCGTAAATCTTCCAGATGGCCAAGCAAACATTACAATTCCTTATCTTGTTCATGAAAAATTGAAAATCGGACTTACCCTCACCTTCTTTGGCGAAGATTATCAAGTCGATGATATAGACTTTTCAAAAGTTTACAGAGACCACGGAACAATAAAATTGGTTGCCAAAAAGAAAGTTGGTGAAAAGACATGAGCATGACTGTTGAACAGATGACAAAAGTCTTCAGATTAGTTATGGATGATGTTGAACTGAATCGGCTCTTGTATTACAAAACTGATCCTCTCTCCCCTTCTCATCCAGATGTTCAATCACTCGAAAATTATTATGACTCCACAAATGACTCTCCCGCTATTATCAATACCATATTCAAGCGAGCACCTAAAACAGATGATCTATCGGATTCACCATTATGTAGGATGTGTGTTTATTTAGGGAATGCATTACCTAAGCCGACAAACCAAAGCTTTATGTTGTTAAATCAAGAATTGATGATCGATGTATACACACACATTAATACATTTGAGATATCTGAGTATCGAAGTTTGAAAATCATCGACAGGGTTTCAAAATTATTTTTCAATAAAAATATTGCTGGTTTTGGTGTAACAGTAGATTATAGACGTTTGCTTATTAGTAATCCTCCTGACGGATACCTGGGCTACAAGATGATCTTTACTTTTGGAGCAAGCAAATGAATGAGTTAAAGGATTTCTTTTTCTTGGGAAAACCGATCCAGACTGAAATAGGTGAGATTGATTTCATCCGCTTAAAAGATTATCCTCTCTACACCAAGGAACTAAGCATGTTGAGGATGAATAAGAAAAGTCTTATTAAAGAATATTCAAGGTTTAATGAGGATGGCTCGCTTGACCCATTTATTATTGAAATGAAAAAGAGAGATCTTTATGAAATTGTACATTCGGTACTCCCTGATTTTCACGAGGCTTATTTCAAAGTTTTTTCAAAAGTATTGATAAACAAGGATTCCCTATCGTTGATTGGAAAACATAATTTTCCCCGTCTCCGAAAACTAATACTAGACATGCATTGTATCACTGAAGACAAGGTCGTTGACAATGATGAACTTCAGGAGTTCCATGATATAAGTAAATCACTCAAGCAACAAGATTCTCAAAGTGATTTAAAGGATATAGTAAGCTGTGTTGCTGCATTTAACGGATACACGTATGAAGAAATATCTGAAATGACGATGTATCAACTATATTTGTCGTTCTACAGGATGGCTGAAGTTATGAATTATAACACAACCACACTTTTTGCTACCGTCTCTCCTGATGTCAAAGTAAGTGATTGGAGCAGTCACATTAATCTTTACAAGGAAGAGTCTTATCACCTGAGCACTAAAGATGCTAAAAATATCGAGCAATTATTTGGAGGCTAATTAACTTTAGTCTCTTTTTATTTTTATTTAGGAGGAAACAATTTGGCAAAACAAACAGTAATCCATGAAGTTGGAAAAATTACAGCTAAACGTCTGAGCGATAATAAGGTTATTGCTTCAGGTGTTACACAAATGACTCAGTTTTCCCAACAAGTTCAACAAGACTTTTTAAAAGGCGGATGGGGTAACCGAGACCTGTATGTTATTAATTCAAGTAAAGAAGTATCGGGTAATGTCCGAAATGCTTTCTTTGATCTTGATTTCATGGCAATGCAGCAAGGCGTAAAAATTGAAAACGAAACAATTTCTGTGTGGGAAGATGAAAGCCTAAATGTTAGTGATACTGGTACAGTTACCCTTTCATATCTCCCATTGTCTAAAGTTTCATTAACTAACGAAGATGGAGATCAAATTGAAGTTGACGCTGCATCTAAAACAGTTACTGTGCCTGATACCTTTGCAACCAAGGGTGAAGCTTTAGCAGTTCATTATCAAATTGAAGTTGAAGCCGAGACGGTTGAAATTAACGGTGAAAAATTCTCTGAGAATTACTACTTTGAAATTCACACAATTGAATACGATCCTAAGACTTCAAAAATCTACAGTGACCTTTATATTCAGCTCCCTAAAGTAAACTTCTCTGGTGAAGCAGATATGTCGTTTGAAGCAGGAAATGCATACACTCCGGAAATCGGCTATCGAGCCCTTGCTGATAATAACGGAAAAATCGGTAACTTTGCTCGTGTAAAACGTAAAGCTGATGGGACAAAGGGCGTTGTCACTAGTGATGAAGGAACTGGCTCATCTCAAAGCTCAGACCTGGGCGGAACAACTGAATAATTAAGGAGGCGTTTATTATTGCTTTTTTAAATCAGGACGGTGATAAATACACCTCTGCAAAAGATGATGGGACAGGTAATCCCATAACTGCTGTATCAATTGAACGTTCCACTGTCCCTTTGGAGGTTGGTCTTAATAATGACCAGCCTCTTAATGTTAATGTGGCCAATACATCACTTGATGTAAATATAGCTAATACGGCTTCTGTCCCTGTTTTGGTTAAAAACACTGCAGCAATTAAAACCCAAGTTCAAAAATCCTATTCTGAATTTGTTGTTACTGATGCTGATACTGTAGCTACAGGTGCAACTAAGTCTTATACAGTTGATCTAATCGATTCACTTGGTGTTTTCAGAACGTACGGTGTTGCTATGTACACAACTCAAACAGACAGTTCAAACAGCAAAGTTTTAGCAAGTATTTATTCCGTACCGAAAAACATCCCATTTTATTCTGCAACTACACCAGGTAATGATAATTCTGTTCTTTTTAACAGCATTACCTTTGTTCAGAACTATCCTTTGCAAAAACAATTAACTTTCACTGCTCCAAAAATACATCTGACAGTTAAAGCAGCCGGTACAGTTGATCTAACTGGGTTGAAAATCGTTGTTTGGGGGATGGAATAATGACATTTGATGAAGTATGTGGTCTGTTTACACAATTTGATGGTTTGGAACAAAAATTTCTATTGCTATCAGATGGATCCTATATCAGTGTTGATGATTTCAAGCAACGCTTTGAAGGCGACTTCAATGAGTACGAACCTTTAAGTTCACTTCAGTCATCCCCTTCTTCTACCCCAGCTTGGGAAGGTATATGGAATAAGTTACAAGAGGATGGGCTCTTTGAATAAGTCCTCCCCTCTTGTTTTTCTAGATAAAAGACAGTTTTTATACAGATTAAGGAGGTGGAGTTGTTGACAGAAACGACTGAAAATGTCGTAACCACAATTCCAGACAAAACTTCATTTACTTTTCATGAAGCAACAACCGCCCCGTCTGAAGGTGAAGAATTTGTAGTGGATCATTTTCGGGAACTTACTGTTAAGATCTCTGGTTCCTCAACTTCACGGGAAATTAAATTTTATGCAGTTGATGAAAATGGCGAAAAAACTCCCTTAAGTGGAACTAACAAAACAGACTTACAGCTAGCAACTAGTACTTTAAATACAAATGAATACTGGGACTTCGATATAGGTGGAGTATTTAAAGTATTGTTTGAGGTTATAGCAGTAAACGGTGATATATCTGTTAAAGGAATTGCGGTGAGTTAAATGAGTAACAGTAAATTTGCGGGTCAATTGAAACAAAACAACCTTCAAATTAATAATCTAAAAGCAGGCACTGCACAAACTGAAAAACACATGGTTGATCACGAGGAAAGGCTTACTGAGACCGTCAATGATTTTATGGAATATCAAAACTATGAGCTGAAAACACACACAGAAAACTTTAATAATCCGCATCAAGTTACTAAAAACCAAGTTGGATTATCTAATGTTACCAATGATAAACAAGCAACCAAGTTAGAGTTTGACTTACACGTCAAAGATACAAGTCTTCATGTATCATCTGCTGACAGAGAAGCATGGAACTCCAAAGAAACTACTGCAGGAGCACAAATAAAGGCTGATAAAGCATTAAGTGATGCGAAATCATATGTAGATATTCATACTTCAGATAAAGCTAATCCTCATGCCGTTACTGCTGCGCAAGTTGGTCTAGGAAACCTCACAAACGATAAACAAGCAACTAAATCAGAATTTGATATTCACATTGGAAACTCAACTGTGCATATTTCATCTACAGAAAGAAACAAGTGGAATGGTGCTCAATTAGTCAAGTTTACAACAGATTCCGGCTATGGAACAAACCTCGGTTCAGGAGTAGATACTAGAACTCTCACAAAGACAGGAATTTATTATGGCAAAGAGTTTGTAAACACTCCGAGTGAAGCAAGTTTTCATACAATTGTAGTACTAGCTATGTCAGATACTGTTATAGTGCAAGAAGCAACGAGATGGTTTGATAATAAAAAATTTATACAAACGATGAATGGAGCCAACACGTGGTCAGGTTGGAAAGAAATAATTACAAAAGATCAACTATCTCCAACATGGAAGAACCTCACGCTTCAAAATGGGTGGACTATTTACAGTGATCGAACTCCTCAATATGCAATTATAGGGAATCATGTGGTATTTAGAGGCGCTATTCAAGGCGGTACAATTGGCACTTCTGCTAATAATTTCATCCCCGCTTTCACAATGCCTACAGGTACTCGCTCTTTATCAAATATAGTTTTCGCTACTGGACTAATGAATGAAGCTGGGGTAGCAAAAGCGTATTCTCAAACTTCAGGCTATGTTTCAATTCTATACTCAGGTGAGAATACAGCTAACGGCATTGTAAATCTAGAAAATATACACTACTACATTTAGGATGTGACATTTCACCTTGACAACAATTGTTTGCTATAAATATGATCCAAAAACGCACCTATATCTTGAACCTGTCGAATACGAAGAATCTGATACACTGCCAATAAATTGCACAAAAGTGCCCCCTCCACCTGGTCTATATCTAGCTAAATACAGTATTGAGGATCAGTCATGGGTTGAATCTGCAAACAAAGATTACATCGACAGCCTAAAAAATTCAGATATCAAGCCCTCAGATATTGATATCTTAGGTCAATCCCTAACAGAGGCAAGAATCACTATTTTAAAACAAGCTAGAACTATAACTACGATGCAGTCTGATATAGAAACGCTGAAAGGCAGGGTAACAACTTGAGTAATTTTTGGGTTATTGCTTTAAGTAAAGATTGGGCAACAGTTTCTCAAGTAAAAGAAGCCTATGAATATAATGATGTATCTAAAGACGAGCTACAAGAAGGCGTAACAAATAATATTATTACTGTTGAGGAATATGAAGAAATAGTTGGAGAGCCCTACGCACCTACTGATTCGAGTCCAATAGAACAGTAATTTGATAAGAATTTATCTGGCAGGTGTCTTGTGCTTTATAGAGGATATAAAAGGAGGATATTAAATGGCATCAAAAAAATTGAATTTAAGTTTAATTGAGGAAAGTGTCAATAAGTATGACAAGAAAGAAAAAGTCCAGTTAACCGATGATGTACATGTATTCATCTACCCATACTTTTCCCCTTCTCGGTTAACAAAAATGCTAACTGAAATGATCTCTGATCAACAAAAAGCCGAAGATAAAGGTATTGATTTTAGTAAAATCAACACTGTTCAATGGGTATTCTTTTCAATTGTAAAAGAATTTTCAGATTTGGGGATTCCAAATGACATCAAAAATAAAGTTAAATGGTACCTTAAGCTTGTCGATTCCGAATTCTTCCCTATGATTATTAACAGTTATCCAAAAGAAAACATGAAGAAGCTTAAAGATGCAACAGAAGCTTTAGAAAAAATCACTGAAGACTTGTTAACTATGAGCCAAGAGGAAATCAACAAACTTATTCTAGAAAAGGTAGAAGAAATAGAGACTGGTTCTGGTGAAGTTAGTGGCGAAAACAATTAAAGATATCAAAGCTATGGTTGAACAAGCTGCAATTCAATCAATTCATAAATCTTCTTCTAATGTGAAACAAATTATGGTGAAAACAGGAAAAGAGCACATTGATGAAGATGTTTACGGTGCATATGATCCCCTACTTTATGAACGCACAGGACAAGTTAAAGATGCCTTTATAACCACCAACGAAAGCAACGGGGTGTCATTGGACAATATTAGAGATGATGATGGAAAAGACATTGCTACAGTCATTGAAACCGGGCAGGGGTATACGTACCCTGATTCATATGGATATGGCTACGGTAAACCTCGTCCTTTTATGAAGAATACCTCTGAGACCTTAAGAGATGGACGATTAACTGCAGCGCTAAAAAAAGATTTAAAAGCAGATGGTATTAAAACAGACTAATGGTGGTGAATCAATGACCAAAATTAAGAAAAACATGTTAAGGGATAGGGCAAAAAAACTGCCTGAAATTACAGACGAAATGTGGCAACACGTAAATGATGAGTTAAGGACTATTGTCGATGAGTTCATTGCTGTTCAAAACTTTAGTCCAGCAACAAAAAAACAATATCAATCAGGGCTTAGGCAGTTTGGTTATTACGTATATCAATCGATGAATAACAAACCTTTATACAAGCTCACCAAAAGGGATATTCTTCGGTATTTAAGCTATCTTCGTGATAACCGCAAACTCTCCTCTTCTGCACAAAGTTTTAAAAAAGCTTGTGTTTCATCCATGTTTAATTACATCGAGAATGTTATTGCTGATGACGAGGATTTCAAAGAGTATCGGAGTTTTAGAAACTTAACCCGAGGGCTCCCTCCTATTCCCAAAAACAAAGTATATGACAAAGTAAAAATTACTTTTAATGAGTACAAAGATATGATGGATGTACTTGAAAAGGACGAGAATTATTTAGGTATGGCCTGGCTTGCAACAGCCTTTAATGTTGGAGCCAGAAGGAGTGAAATCATACAATTCAAAACAGAAATACTTGATTATCCAATACCTGAAGGTAAGACATTTGTATACAGTCATAATGTGCGACTAAAAGGTCAAGGTGATGACGGGAAAGTAGAGCCCTATATGATTAATCTTGAAGCTTTAAAATACATGCGATTATGGGTTGAAAATAGAGGCTATGAATCGGAGTACATATTTTCAACTAAATACGGTGGCGAAGTTAAACAAGCTTCAAAGTCATGGGCTGATTACTTTTGTTCAAATGTTTTAAGCGATATTCTTCAACGAAGAGTCAATCCTCATATATTTAAAGCCTCTTGTGTAACATATCTTCTTGAAAGTGGAGTGGATTTAAAGCTCGTTTCAAAATATGTTGCACACCACGAAGATGTATCAACAACCATTGCCCACTATGATCTCAGGGAATTTGAAGAAGAAAAGAATAAAATATTCTCTTAACCCCTCTCCTTTCAAATAAAATCCCTCTTTTATTCAGAATCAAGATTCCTCGTTTGAGGGATTTTGCTTATGTATAAAACAAAGAATCACTTTTTCCCCTATAAAGACAAAGTGATTTTAAAATTAGCTATTAGGTAAATCCACTTTTGCATTGAGAATTAGAGAAACGTACCCTTGGAAATCTAATTTCCATTAAAATCCTTTACATATTCGTCGATAATATGGAGAGGTGATGAAAATGTTAAATAAAAAAGTACTAAAACACAATCTGGTTGAGATGAATCCCAAAGAATTAATAAAGTTTATCAAGCACGAATTCCCTATTAATGGACAAGATTATCATACACATGCAAGGAAAGTCCAAATAATAAAAGCTTTAAGCCCGTCTGAATTATCATCTGCCATTGCAAGGATGGAAGGAATAAAATCGCAATATGATCCATCTAAAACTTGGGGAATTGGAAGTTTGATTTTGGGAACATCGTTTATAGGATTTCAAGTATTATTTGGTGTGAATCTATCAAAAATTACTGAGGGAAACCGATTGAATGCATTAATTTACGTATTAATCACAATCATAATTTGCTTATGGACACTTCGTAATATTTTAAAAGATAAAGAAAATGCTACAACTGCAGATTATCTTAAAGAACTGCTCATTCAGATAAAGTCAGAAAAGAACCAATGATTTCACTTTCCATTTATATAGTTCTCCATGACTGGAAACAGTGATATAATGTAGGAAAATGATACCGGCGGTGGTTGAATGGGATATAAGTTAATGGCTTATGGTGGCTATTTTTTATTCTGTCTTTTCTTTTTGCTAATGGATAGCTGGAGAGGCATGGGAATTTGCTTAATAATTGCAGGATTAGCCCTATTAGCACTTGAGCCCTATAAAATTAAAGCCCAAAAAAATATAGATAAACTAAAAGAAAATGCGCAAAAACTTAAGCACTTCGACGGTGGTTTTAATCCAGACAATTTCTTTAATACTTACCAAACTAAAATTGCTTTTAAGGAATCTGAATTCCTTGTGAAAATATATCATCTTAATAGAGATGAACATATTGAAGAATACACAATCCCTTTTTCTAATATTATTGAATCCGAAATTGCTTTGGACAATCAAATAATTTCTAAAGTATCAAAATCGGGAATCGTAGCTGGAGGCCTGTTAGCTGGAGGCATTGGAGCTGCACTTGGAGGATTGTCTGCCTCTTCAATACAAAATGAAATGGTCAAATCCGTCACACTAAAGATTACTGTTGAAGACCTAAGTAAACCTATCCATTACATCGATTTTCTCCCCACACAAGAAGTTGAAGGGTATAATACTCAGGGGTATAAGAAAGATAGCAATATCATTCAACAAGCACTTAAGAATGCAGAATATTGGCATGGTGTTATGGATGTAATTATTAAGAAAGCAAACAAAGTCGCTCAATAACTGAGTGGCTTTTTTCTTTGTCCTCTCCCCTACTGAAAGGAAGTGATTCTTACTTGAGTCAAAACCTCAAAATTATACTAACCCCACAAGCTGATACCTCATCCAAAACTGTCGAACAGTTAAATCAGCAAATTAAATCTCTGGAAAAGAAACTCAATTCCCTCAAGCTCAATACTAATATTGATTCTACAACCTTAAAAGCTCTTCAAGAATTCTCCTCTGCTGTCGATACATATCAAAAAAACCTAAAATCCTATAATCAAACAGTTAAAGAAACCTCAACAGTAATTAAAAATGCTGACGGATCAGTTGAAAAGCTCACCCAGCAGTATAAGAAAAATGGTGAGATACTTCAACGTGAAACAAAAATAATCAATAATCGCAATACTGCTCTAAAGCAAGAAACTCAAGAGGTTAACAAGCTTACACAGGCCACTGAGAAACTAGGTCAGGTTCAAAAAAAGACCGAGCAGAGAAATCTGCAAGGACAACCAACAAAGGTTGTGCAGAAAAATCGCCACGGATTCGATGATATTGTTTATACAACTGATCCTAAAACTAATTCGACCTCTTCAAAAACTACAACTAATTATGACCAACAAAGGAGAGCAATTGAGCAACTTAAGCAAGATCTAGAGAAGCTTAGACAGCAAGGGATTGTTACTGATACGACCATCTCATCTCTTGGCCGAAAAATAAACACAGCTCAATCCGCTCAACAAATTGAAGCACTGCAAAATAAGATAAGGATGCTAGACGATAAATCTGCGGCAGTTGCAAAGAACAACGAATTAAAGAAAACCATTGAATTATATCAGCGACAGGCACAAGTGAATGTCCAAAACCTCAATACACGGTATGGTAGTTCAATGGGGTCTAGTAATAGACAAGCTGTTCAAGATTATTTGAATGCAGTAAATAGTCTTAATGTAAGCACTGGAAGCAATAATATCAGATCACAAATTCAAAGCTTGAATATGCAATTTAGAGAATTAGCCTCCAGCGCTCAAGCAGCTGCTAATCAAGCTTCTTCTTTTGGAGCAGAACTAACCCAAACCTTCAAAAGCATGTCCACCTATTTAATCTCCGGTTCTTTATTCTATGGAGCTATCTCCGGCCTTAAAGAAATGGTATCTCAGGCAATAGAAATTGATACTCTCATGACAAATATTCGCCGTGTTATGAATGAGCCAGACTATAAATATAATGAACTTCTCCAAGAATCTATTGACTTAGGTGATACACTTTCAAATAAAATCACAGATATTCTCCAAATGACAGGCGATTTTGGGAGAATGGGTTTCGATGAAAGTGAACTCTCCACGTTAACGAAAACTGCTCAAGTTCTTCAAAATGTCTCCGATTTAACTCCCGATGATACAGTTAATACTCTTACGGCAGCAATGCTCAACTTTAATATTGCAGCAAATGATTCAATATCAATTGCAGATAAATTAAATGAAGTTGATAATAACTATGCTGTTACAACCCTCGACCTAGCGAATTCTATCCGTAAAGCAGGTTCAACTGCTTCTACATTCGGGGTCGAGTTAAATGATTTAATCGGTTACACAACAGCCATTGCTAGTACAACACGTGAATCAGGGAATATCGTAGGAAACTCTTTAAAGACAATTTTCGCACGAATTGGGAATAATCAAAGCTCAATTAAAGCGTTAGATGAAATCGGTATTTCTGTCAAAACAGCTGGCGGTGAAGCTAAATCAGCAAGTGATTTAATTAGTGAAGTTGCTGGTAAGTGGGATACGCTTTCTGATGCTCAAAAACAAAATACTTCAATTGGAGTAGCTGGTATTTATCAATTATCCCGTTTTAATGCAATGATGAACAACTTCTCTATTGCTCAGAATGCGGCTAAAACTGCGGCTAACTCAACAGGAAGTGCTTGGAGTGAGCAGCAAAAGTATGCAGATAGTCTACAAGCTAGGGTAAATAAGCTTCAAAATAACTTCACTGAATTTGCTATTGCAGCTTCTGATGCTTTTATTAGCGATGGATTAATTGAATTTACTCAAGCAGCAGGTTCTTTGCTTAACGCATCAACAGGAGTAATCAAATCAGTTGGGTTCCTACCTCCCCTATTAGCTGCAGTAAGCACTGCAACCCTTTTGCTCAGTAAGAATACTCGCACATTAGCCACCACCCTAATTTTGGGCACCCGTGCAATGGGGCAAGAAACTTTAGCGACTGCTGGGCTAGAAGCTGGTATGACTCGTGCAGCTGTCGCCTCAAGAGTTCTAAAAACTGCTCTTCGAGGGTTGCTTGTGTCAACATTAGTTGGAGGTGCGTTTGCTGCTTTAGGATGGGCACTAGAATCATTAATTTCATCATTTGCAGAAGCTAAAAAAGCTAAAGATGATTTTGAGCAGAGCCAGCAAACCAATGTCGAAGCAATTACGACCAATAAAGACTCCACTGATAAACTAATACAGCAATATAAAGAGCTTCAAAAGGTTAAAGAGTCAAGATCTTTAACTTCAGATGAAGAGCAAGAATACCTTCAAGTCACTCAGCAATTAGCACAAACTTTCCCTGCATTAGTTAAAGGCTATGATTCTCAAGGAAATGCAATTCTTAAGACAAATAAAGAGCTTGAAAAAGCGATTGAGAATACTAAAGAGTATTTGGATTTAAAGAAACAAGAAACAAGAGACAGTGCAAAGAAAACATTCGAAGACGCTTCTAAGGAAATTAAAAAGTCTAAGAATGAATTAAAGCAGTACAAGCAAATAGCTGACTACAACGACAAAGGTAGACCTAAATGGGATCTCATTGCCGATGACAATGACTATAAGATTGCTGCTGATAAAGCTAAACAAAGTATGCTCAAAGCTCAATCTGACATTGAGAGTGGAAATGCTAAAGTTAAAGATAGCGTCCTTTCAATTGCAAATGCTTATAGTTCAATTGATATCAGTAATACTTTAAAGACGAGTATTAGTGATGTTGTCAACAAACTGAACTTAAAAGACGATTTAGATCCCGAAGAATTAGAAAAATTCTCCTCTTCTTTAGGAAAGCTTCAAGAAAAAATGCAAAAAGCTTTAGATTCAGGTGATGAAAAAGCTTTCGATAATGCAAAAAAAGATCTTCAAAGTCTCTTAGAAACATACTCCAAATCCGATTCTTCTATTGATGTTTTTAAAATGAGCTTCGACAAAGCACAGAAGAACATAAAAGATGGAGATAAGAGCTTATCTTCCGTCAAATCTGAAGTTGGTGATTTGGGTGAGACGCTGGCAGAAGCAGGTAACGAGGCAGAAGATTTTGGTAAGAAGCTAAAAGAAGCTCTGGATGCAAATAGTGTCGATGATATTAAGGCAGCTATTAAAGAAATGTCAGATGCTATGCAGTTTGATTCCGTTCAAGATGCCTTAAATGGGGATATTTTCAATAACACCAAAGATCAAGTGGCTCCTCTCAATGATCTTCTAGAAAAAATGGCTGAAGGTAAAAGCATTTCTGCAAATGAAGCTAATACCCTTATTCAAAAAGATAAGGAACTTGCCAAGGCTATTAGCATTGAAAACGGTGTTGTGAAAATTAACCGTGATGAAGTTATCAAACAAAGAAAAGTTAAACTTGATGCTTACAACGACATGGTTACCTATAGCAACAAATTGATGAAAACAGAAGTTAACAACGCTATCAAAACTTTAAACGCTGATACCTTACGGATTGACAGCCTGAAAAAGCTACGAAAAGAACGAAAGCTTGATATGTCTGAGGCTGAACTGTCAGACCTAGAAGTTAAGTCAATTAATAATGTTGCAGATGCAAAAAAAGAACTTAAAAAGCTTGAAGAGAAAATGCTTCAACCTGGTGGGTACTCCAATAGTCAAATTGAAGCAATGCAAAGCGTTAAATCAGCTTTAGAATCTTATATTTCAGCATCTGAAGAAGCCACCAGCACACAAGAAATGAATAAACAGGCACTTGTTGAAGCTGGAACATCTTTGGAGAATTGGACAGATCAACAAGAAAAAGCCAATGAAGAAACCAAGACTTCCATGTATGTTGTTGATAAATACAAGGAAGCATTAGAAAAAGTTAATGCTGAGATTGACAAGTACAACAAGCAGGTCAATGATTATCCAAAATACTCTCAGAAATATCGAGATGCAATTAAGAAAGAAATTAAAGCACTTCAGCAAAAGAAAAAGCTGATGCAGGAACAAGCTAAGTTGCTTAAAGATCAAATTAAATCCGGTAACATTACTCAATACGGTATTGTAACCTCTACAACTTCTTCTAGCGGAACCCCCTCCTCAACTGGTGGATCATATTCAGGCAAGTATTCAAGCTACATAAATTCAGCAGCTAGTAAATACAATGTTGACCCTGCCCTTATTGCAGCTGTAATTCAGCAAGAATCAGGGTTTAATGCTAAAGCACGATCTGGTGTAGGTGCCATGGGATTAATGCAACTGATGCCAGCAACAGCAAAAAGCTTAGGAGTAAATAACGCTTACGATCCTTATCAAAATGTTATGGGTGGAACAAAGTACCTCGCCCAACAACTTGAAAAGTTTGGCGGAAATGTTGAAAAAGCATTGGCTGCATATAATGCTGGGCCTGGTAACGTAATTAAATATGGTGGTATCCCCCCTTTTAAAGAAACACAGAATTACGTCAAGAAGATCATGGCCAACTACAGCAAATCCCTCTCCTCTGCCACTTCTTCAATCGCCAGCTATTATACAAATAATAGCGCTTTTAGGGTAAGCTCCAAATATGGACAACAGGAATCTGGTCTCCGCTCCTCCCCACATAAAGGAACTGATTTTGCTGCAAAAGCAGGTACAGCAATTAAATCTCTTCAAAGTGGTAAAGTCCAAATTGCTGGCTACAGTAAAACTGCAGGTAACTGGGTTGTTATTAAACAAGATGATGGAACAGTTGCCAAGTACATGCACATGCTTAACACTCCTTCTGTTAAAACAGGTCAATCAGTTAAAGCCGGTCAAACTATTGGTAAAGTTGGTAGCACAGGGAACTCAACTGGAAACCACCTTCATTTACAGATCGAACAAAATGGAAAAACAATCGATCCTGAAAAGTACATGCAAGGTATTGGAACTTCTATTTCAGATGCGTCACAAGCTGAGGCAGAACGGCAACAAGGGATAGCCCAGGCTAAATCTGATCTTCTCTCCCTTCAAGGAGATATAGATTCAGTCAATGATCAGATTCAAGAACTTCAGTATGAACTAGTTCAATCCAAACTAGATGAGTTTGATAAAAGAATTGGGGATTTTGATGTTCGGATAGCTAAAGATGAATCAATGGCTAACCGATACACTTCTGACAGCAAGGAATTCCGCAAATACACCTCTGATCAGAAAAAAGCTGTTGCAGAACAAGCTAAAATCCAACAACAAAAAGTTAATTGGATTCAAAAAGAAATAAAAACAAATAAAGCATTGAACTCCGCTCAACGTGCCCAGCTTCAAGAAGAGCTTAAACAAGCCAAACTAGATTTAATTTCTGTTCAAGATCAGGTTCGTGAGCTACAGAAGCAACTTGTCCAATCTAAAGTTGATGAGACGCTTAAGTCAATTGAAAAGTCATCTTCTAAAACCCAAGGGAAAATTAAAGATGTTGATAATAAAATTTCAATGACTGAAGAAGATGAGGACAAGGTTAAGTACTATAGCAAACAGATAAAGCTCATTCAGCAACAACAAAAGGAAGCCAAAAAATATATCAAACAGCTTGAAGAGCAAAAGAAAGCTGCGAAAGGTTTCCCTGACATCCAGGAACAGATCACTGAAGAAATCGAAAACTGGAAAGATAAACAGAAAGATTTTAACCTTGAGCTTTATAACACCAAGAAATCGATCAAGGATATTTATAAATCATTGGCTGATGAAGTTGTATCCATCTACAAAGAGATGTACGAAAAAATGCGGGATATTGAGTTAGAAGCCCATCAGAAAGCGACACAAGATAAGATTGATGAGATCGACAAAGAAGACGAAGAAGCTAAATATCAAAAGGAATTGAAGGAGAAAAACCAAGCAATACAGGAAACAAAAGATAAGATCAGTAAACTTTCCATGGACGACTCCTCTGAGGCTAAATCGCAAGTCAAAGACCTAGAGAAACAACTTCAAGAACAACAGGAAGCTTTGGATGAGTATATAAAAGATCGTAGCAACACAAAACGGAAAGAAGCCCTTCAAGATCAGCTTGATAAAGATGAAGAATCAATTAACAACAAGTACGATGACCTGGTAAATGATGAACGAGCATTCAAAAAGCTTGAAGATAAGCTTATGGATGGTAAAATCACTGATATCGCTAAACAGCTTAATGAATTCACCAAGTTCATTAACGAGAATATGAGGTCGATTGGGAAAAGTATTTCCAATAACTTGATTGATAAGCTTAAGGACGCTGCCAGTGCATTAAATACCGTTACAACTGGAAATACAACAGGTAAAAAGGTGTCATCATTTGCTTCTGGTGGATATACAGGCACAGGACTTGGAGCAGGTAAGCTTGCATTCTTACATGACAAGGAACTTATTTTAAACAAGACAGATACTGAAAACATGCTGGAAGCTGTGAAACAAGTTCGTCAAACGTCCACTGATAATTCAGTAAAGACTACCTCTAAATGGGGTCAACCTGGTAAAATTTCAGATGTTTTAAGTAAGAGTATTTCTCTTGTTACACCAGCAATGAACGCTGCAGTTGCTAGTCAAACAAGTCTAACTAAAGGCTTAATTCCAACTCTTAAGAACTTCTCGACACCTACTGTAACCCCTTCTACACCTCAAGGAAATACATCAAACAATCAGAACTCATTCACAATTAATGTAACAGAAGCTAGTAATGCTAAAGAAACTGCAAGCTTAGTGTACAAACAATTAGCAAATGGTCTTAAAAATACTGGACTGAATTTCAACATAACATGAGTCGGCTAAAACCGGCTCTTTTTATATTGGGGGTGAAAAATTGATTAGACAGAGCCAATATTTCCTGTTTGACAACGAAAAGTCCATTGACTACGGAGTGGAAAACGTTAATACAGAGTCTGGGTTAGTTGAGGAATCTTTTTTGGGTTCACGATCAGTTAATGAAACTTATGTAAAAGGAAGATCAGAGCCGTACACTGAAGGTGTCAAAAGAGAAGCAAAACAATTTCCTTTAAACTTTTATGTTGGTGAAAATTATGATGAGAAAAAAATAAGAGCAATTAAGCGCTGGCTAGATGTTGATGATTACAAGCCCTTAGCTTTCAGTGAAAATTTAGACATTGTGTATTATGCAATGCCCGTAGATACCAGTGATCTAGTCCATAATGCGGCTAGACATGGATATGTTCGTTTGACAATGAAATGCAACTCCCCTTATGCATATAGTCGAAACACAAGTACTCATTCCTTTGATATATCATCAGGAATGAAAACCATTGAACTCCATAACAAAGGCGATGTTGCGATTTACCCTACTGTTGAAATTTTTAAAATTGGCGACGGCGATGTAAAAATCGAGAACCTGAGTGATTATACTGATCCCTTTATATTCAGCAATCTAAAAGACAGAGAAATTGTTAAAGTGAATGGTGATAAAGAAATAATCGAGTCGTCTTTATATGGGAATGAAAGATATGATGATTTCAATGACAATTATATTAGATTGGATTACGGAAAAAACCGATTAAAAGTGACTGGAAAATGCAAACTGAGACTCACTTTCAGATTTAAGTATCGGTAAGAAGGTGAAAAATTGATAACTAT
Source organism: Bacillus sp. 9.4 (assembly GCF_055486415.1). Classification (NCBI taxonomy): domain Bacteria; kingdom Bacillati; phylum Bacillota; class Bacilli; order Caryophanales; family Bacillaceae; genus Bacillus; species Bacillus sp. 9.4. The sequence goes on from NZ_JBVFMU010000001.1 coordinate 249,540, forward strand.
TCGCAAGGATACAGAGATAAAAAACATACGCTTATCCCTTGCTAAGCCAGATAAGACTAAAATAGCCAACATTGATGAAGTTCTGAATCCAACTGTAACTTTAAATCATGGAAGCAGCGTTCACGAACTCTCCTTCTCTATTCCACTTAAGGCCACCTATGATGGGGTCATTAAAAGGAATCATGTTGTAGATTTACTAAAACCCTGGTACCTAATTAAAACTGAGTTTTATGGGCTCACGATTTGGTTTATTATCACAAAAAGAACCAAGTCATTCAGCAGTGAAATGGATACTGTACAAGTTGAGTGCAGATCTCTTCAACATGAATTGAGCAGAATAAGCGTTCTTAAATATGAGGAGACATCTAAAAACCTCCAGGAAGTAGTTACAGACTGTTTAAAGAATACTAGTTGGACGGTTGGATACATAGATACTCTCTTTAACATAAAACGAAGACAGTTTGATGTATCATCAACTAACAAGCTTGATTTTTTATATTCAATCTGCGAGAAGTTCGATGCAGTTCCAGTCTTTGATACCGTAAAAGAAACTGTAAGCTTCTATAAAGAATCCGACATTTCCAAATACAAAGGCCTTAAACTGAACCCTCGGCAATATATGATTAGCATGGACGATTCTGAGGATGCAGACGAATTGGTAACAAGACTATATGCTACTGGAAAAGATGGTATCAGTATTAATTCAGTGAACCCAACTGGGCAATCCTACATTGATGACTTTTCTTATTTCCTCTTCCCCTTTCAACGTGACGAACAACGAAATGTTATTTCTCACAGTGCCTATATGCCAGATGAACTTTGTCATGCAATTCTTGATTACAATGACCTTGTTAACAACGAAGGAAATGCGTTTAATAAACTTCTCACCCAAAAGAACGAAGCTGAAACTAGTTTAACCGAATTGAATAATGAGCTTTACACCCTTGATCTTGAAGTCCAAAAGCTATTAGATCGAATTGAAGTTGCGAAGAAAGCTGGAGATGACACAAGTCAACTGAAAGCTCAACTCGCCATAAAGCAGAAAGTAGTTTCAGAAAAGAAAGTCCAAATTGCTACGATTGAATCAACAATTTCTCAAATATCGGCTTCAATTTCTAAGCTTAAAGAAAAGCTTTCATTTGAGAACAATTTTAGTGAAAATCAGCAAAAACTGCTCTCACGTTTCATTTCGACAACTGAGTGGTCAAATGACAGCATCTATGATGAGAATGAACTTTATGATGATGCCAACGAAGAACTCGAAAGTCGCAATACACCGCCAGTAAATGTAACACTCGATATAGTAAACTTTTTTAACTGTCTTAGTGAAAAACATAACTGGGATAGGCTCAGTTTAGGAGACATAGTACGAGTTCAACAGAATGATTTAAATACGGATATTAAAGCCATACTTTCAGCAATAACAATTGATTTTGAACAATCAAATATTAGTGTCACAATTACAAATGGAAAAAGAGTTCAATCTGATTTTGAGAAAATCATAAAAACCGTTTACAGAACAAATAAAATAAGTACTGAATTAAACAAAAGAAAGATTGAATGGGACAAAGTAACTGAAAACTTCAATATCCGAAATGACAGAATCTCAGTGCAGCCAGCACCCCCTACCATTACTTCTGACGGCACGGCAATTACACATAAGGTAAATGATAATGGGTCAGTTGATATAACCATTCAGTGGGACTATGTTGATTCCGATGAGGACAAATACAACATTGATGGATTTGAGGTTTACTTACACGGTAGTGATGACAATGAGGAGTACACATTTGGCTCTGTGCAAGCCAGTGAAAATTTACAAAATGTTAAATATGACAGACGCACAGCCACTTTTACCGGATTACCTTCAAATATGTACTACACTATCGGTGTTCAAGCTTATCGAAGAGTAGATGCAGATATAGATATAAATCAGATTCTTCTTTCGGATATAGTTAAATCAAGTCATCCTTCTGAAAACCCCTACCTCCCTTCTCCATCTATCGAAGTAAAAGGAAGCCTTAGTGGAAAAGTTAATGGTCTCTATACAATCTCCACAGAAACTAAGCCAGAAGATCCAGAGACAGGGACAATTTGGATCAATCCCCAGAACAATAAACAAGAACTGTTTAACGGAGAAGAATGGATTGTCTCATCTGCAGGTTCAGCAGACTCCTTAAATGGTTTTACAGCTTCTACAACCACCTCGCCAAATTCAATACCAGTGCGCAATGAATTAGGAATTATTAGTGGTTCAATAGACGGTAATGCAGAGTTGTTAGGTGGACGACCAGCATCAGATTATGTATTAGCTCAAAATATTCCCCTACCTCCTAAGTTCGCAAAGGGTGTTTATATAGGAGACGGTACTCCAAGTAAACAAATCCCCCTCTCCTTTACTCCAGATCTAGTCAAAATAACTCCAATTTCAACTGAAGACAGTATGCTGGTTATTGAAAGTCCTACAGGTGGTTATGCCTATCAATGTACATGGTCTGGCCTCTCTCTAATTGGCGGAGATTTAAGCTACGGATCTTTAGGCGATAAAATCTTTTTAACTGGCTCAGATGAAAATTTTAGAGGAAACAAATTAAATGTCAAATATATATGGGAAGCTTACCAGCAAAATTAAACGGAGGTGATTAATCTGACCGACTTTGCTGAATTGTATAACGATCCAATTTTAAGTAAAAAAAGAAAAGGTTCAGTTGATGATCCCTATCTGACTTATAATGAGACATTAACTGTCTATAACGGCAGAGTACTTCTGACTGAGATTCCAAACAGAGAGTTTCGTGTCGAAGTTATAGGAAGTAACAAGGAATGGCGAGAAATTGAAGAAGGTAAACTTGAAGACAATTATTTTAAGGTTGATTACCTTATGGGAGTTGTCTTTTTTAATGCTTCAAATGAAGGAAAATCACTCACCTTTAATTATAGTGGTGAAGGTGCTGCCTTCTTCCCCGCCACTCGAATTTGGATTAAACGTCAAGGTAACATGGTTGTAGAGACTCTGCAAGGACTTATTGATGATGCTGAAGATGCAATAATACGGATGAATGAGAGAATCGCCGAGTGTGAACGAGTAACAAAACGATGCATCGAAATAACAAACTGGTGTAGACAAGCAACTTCTGATTATGAGTATGTAGTTGAGAACACTAGAAAAATATACTTGCCGATGGTTTATACATATCAAGATTTAATGAACACTTATCCAAATCCTCAAATTGGATGGGTTGTTACTGTTAGAGAAACCGGTATCGAATATCGTTGGGACGGTTTTGACTGGATTAATATTAGTATTTCAGATCAATATGATGGTTACGATGTAGTTTCCAGTTATGTTGAACCCTATAACATAAGAACAATATGGCTTAGGACGAACAACGCTCCTGTAAGAAAACGAGTAAAGACATCGGCGAATACTCCTGACGGTAGCATGATTTGGATTCGTAAGGAATAAAGGAGGACACATACATTGAGCAATAATTTAATTCCAGTAAATACAATGGGGTATTACGATGAAGAGAAAGAACAATGGATACCTGTAGATGCTGTTGGCTTAAAATCAAATAATAATAGATACACTGCTGATGATATTAATCAGAAGTTCATTACAACAGATAATAAGATTGGTAATGTTGATAGTATTAAAGCAGAAGGAAGCTCTTTATCTGAAAAGATTATAAATGAATTTAACTACAGAGGGATAAATATTACCTGGTTAGGTGCGAAAGGTGACGGTGCTACCGATGATTCAACTGTCTTTTCTGAGATTGAGTCAAATTATCAGGATAAAACTTTTGATTTAGCTGGAAAAACCTATGTTGTTTCTTCGTTTCCAAGAAAAAATAAATATGTTAATGGTTATTTCAAGATAGGCTCCCAAACATTCTACTCCGGTTACGTTTCTATCATACAATCAGGTAATTCAAATGTTATTATTGGGCGCAATGCAGCAAAAAACTTCCGGCCTGGTGATCAATACACTGGAGTAGCCGGGCATAATTTAATTGCTATCGGTGATAATGCAATGCTTGCTGCCAGCCAAAATTCTAAAAACTCGATTGCAGTTGGTTTAAACGCTTTAAGTTCTAATGAATACGGTTTTTATAACATTGCAATAGGACAGAAAAGTCAATCTTCCTCCAATGGTGTTCAAGGACAAAAGTTTCCTGGCACAAGAAATGTTTCCATTGGTGATCACACATTAATGTTTAACAAAGACGGTTATTTAAATATTGCCATGGGTAGAAATGCCCTACAGACAAATGAACATAGTAAATGGAATGTAGCTTTAGGCGCTGGTTCAATGTCTGGCTATGCCCCTCTAGACCTCGACGGTTCTTCTATTGTTAACAACACTCCTCAATCTTTTGTGTGTTCAACTGGCGTAGGGTTAAACACTTTATCGATGTCAAACGGAAATGATAATACCGCCATTGGAGCAAACGCTGCAAAAGAACTCAAAAAAGGTGATCGCAATACTGCTATAGGCGCTTATGCTATGGAGTCGTTTGAAAAAGATGTTTCTTTTGAAGGAAACGAAAGAGTTATCTCAGAGTTATATGGAACTTATGAATGGCGTGACCAAACTATTACAGTAAATATGCCAAAACATGGTCTACAGTCTGGTTACAAAGTTTTATTGTCAGTTAACAATAGAGAAGCAATTTATTTTACAGTAACTGGAGCTACCACAGACACCTTCACAGTATCTACAAATATTAAAGCCTCAACTCCCGAAACAGGCACCTTGTTAATGAAAGAATACAGTACAACTACATCTGTATCTAAAAGTTACGATAATACTGCAGTCGGAATAAAAAGCATGTATCAAGCAACTCGCGGAAACTTCAATACAGGATTAGGCGGATTCTCACTTTCTAAAAATGGTGGCGATAGAAATACTGCAGTTGGTTACTTAGCACTTGCGAGCAATGTTACAGGTACAAACAATACAGCTCTAGGCTATGGTGCTTTAAGGTTTATGACAGGTGGCGCCGAATTAAAAGACATTTCGAACTCAACTGGTATCGGATTTAATTCAAGGGTATCAGGGAGTAATCAAATTCAACTAGGTAATGGCGACGCAACTCCTTATTCATTCAATCCGCTTCAAAACAGGTCAGATTTGCGAGATAAAGCTGATATTAGAGACACTGTATTGGGATTAGATTTTATTAAAAAACTCAGACCTGTTGATTATAAATGGGATATTCGGGACGATTATGTAACTTTTGATCAAGACAATAATGTTATCCAGCTTAAAAAAGATGGTTCCAAAAAGAAAGATCGTTATCATCATGGTGTAATAGCCCAAGAAGTAGAAAGCCTTATTAAGGAAACAGGAGTGGATTTCGGAGGATTCCAACACCATGAAGTTAATGGTGGCGAAGATGTAATGTCAATTGGCTACACTGAATTTATTGCACCTCTAATAAAAGCAGTTCAAGAGCTTTCTGCTAAGGTTGAAAAACAAGCAGAAGAAATAGCAGTGCTTAAGAACTCATAATACAACCTTTTAGGTGGTGGTTATATTCTAGATAAAATATAGATTTTATTCAAAATACATACTTGAAAGACAGAGATAACAAGAGCATACGTGAGATAAAGAGAGATTGGATTTAGTCCCCTTCTCTCTTTTTTGTGCTCAAATTTAATTATTAGGAGAGATGTTTTTATGACAATTCAAGCGAGACAAATGCTCGTACCATCAAGCAAATATACAATTAAATGTCCCTATGCAATGACAGCTGAATATATCACATTCCATAATACAGCCAATGATGTATCAGCAAATAATGAAATTAGCTATATGAGAAATAATAACGCAACCGTATCATATCATTTCGCTGTAGATGATAAAGAAGTTGTTCAAGGACTTCCTACAAATCGGAATGCATGGCACTGCGGTGATGGAGAACATGGCACAGGAAACCGCAAGTCAATTGGTGTGGAAGTTTGTTACTCTAAATCAGGTGGAGAACGTTATAGACAAGCAGAAGCACTGGCAATCAAGTTCATTGCACAACTACTCAAAGAACGTGGCTGGGGAGTTGAGCGAGTTAAGAAGCACCAAGAGTGGTCTGGCAAATATTGTCCTCACCGTGTTTTAGATGAAGGTCGTTGGGATGAAGTTAAAGCTGCAATTGCCGCTGAATTAAAAGCTCTCGGTGGCAAATCAACTACTCCAACTAAAACATCAACCAAACCAACTACATCCTCTTCATCAGCAGCAAGTGGTTCCCTTAAATCAAAAGTTGACGGTCTTCGTTTCTACTCAAAACCATCATGGGAAGATAAAGATGTTGTCGGCACAGTAAATAAAGGCATTGGATTTCCTACAGTTGTTGAGAAAGTTAAAGTCGGATCTGCGTATCAATACAAAGTTAAGAACTCTAAAGGCGCTACATATTACATCACTGCTTCTGACAAATATGTTGATGTTACAGGATCAGTTAAAGCCTCTTCTCCTGCCCCAAAAACAACATCAACTTCTTCAAGCTCCTCATCTATTAAATCCGCGGGAAAAATTAAAATTATCGGTGTATCAAGCGCAGCAATCGTAATGGACAAACCTGATCGAAATAGCTCTAAAAATATTGGCACAGTCAAGCTTGGAAGCACTATTTCAATTTCTGGTTCAGTTAAAGGTAAAAACAATTCCAAAGGTTACTGGGAAGTTATTTATAACGGTAAACGTGGATACATCTCAGGACAGTTTGGTTCAAAAATCTAATTATATTCAATTATCTCGGAGGATATTTGTTGATCTAATGTATCAGTGACTATCCTCTTAATTTAGGAGGTGATGTAATGTCACCTTTCTATATTCATTAAGGGTTGGTGACAAATGGATAATTTTGAGCAAAGCACCATTTCAAGATTAAGTGCACTAGAAGAAAAAGCAAAACACACTAATAACAAGATTGACTCTCTTGAAGAAAGAACAAATGTTATCGGTCGTATAGCTACGCTCGTTGAGCAACAAGTCGAAATTAATAAAGACTCTCAAGCACAATCAAGAGAACAGTTTAGTACTCTTAACGAAATGAGTAACAGTTTAAAAAATCTAAGTAAATCGTATGAAAAACTGGACAATCGAGTTGAAATATTGGAACGCTCTGATTCCACTCGAAAAATTGACCCCTCTCAATTTACAAAAGACCTTGTATTCAAGGTGCTACCAAGTGTGATTGCAACTATTATTGGTGCATGGTTACTCATACATTTTGGTCTTAAATAAAAATGAACAGGAGACGATTAAATGACTAAAATTAACTGGAAAGTAAGACTGAAAAAGAAAACATTTCTTGTCGCAATTTTCTCTGCAACGCTGTTATTCGTACAAGCAATTGCCTCTGCTTTTGGATATGACTTGACTGTATTTGGTGACGAATTGACAGAGAAATTTAATGCACTTCTAACGTTTTTAACTGCAATGGGCATCATTGTTGACCCAACAACTCAAGGTATTTCTGATAGTGAACAAGCAATGGATTATGATTCACCGAGATAACCCCCCCCTACCCTTCTCTTAATTGAGGAGGGTATTTTTTTCGTTTTTTCAAGTTTTGAGCTTATAATCAATTTATTTGTAATTTTCATACAAATCTCTTTACATTTCTTTCCTCCAGTGCAACTATATAATAAAAAGGACATGAAAGGGGTTTGAAACTTGAATACTGAAAAAGTCATTCCTTATGACTTAGTAGCGACAAAAATGAATCATTGGTATGTGGCAATTAAAAAGAATTGGGTCGGTAGAGCAGAGGAAATGCGAAAAGAAGTTATGCAAGAAATAAAGGTTATGGAAGAGAATCAAGATGTCTTGCTATACTACTCTCTACTCGAATTTAGACATAAATTAATGTTAGCGTATATGTACCCTAACGCCATAAAGGACATTGAGAAAAATTATGGTGAGTTAAAAGAATATGCAGGTCATGAAAACTTAACAGGAATGCTCGAATATTACTATTATTTTTTCATGGGCATGTTCTATTTTAGACAAAAAGAGTTGACGTTCTCCCTTAATCACTATAGACAAGCAGAGAAACATTTGGACTCCATCGATAGCGAAGATATTGAAGTTGAAAAAGCTGAATTTTATTTTAAATTATCAGAAGTGTATTACCACATGAAACAAACTTATTTTTCAATGAATTATGCCATGAGAGCCTATAATATTTTTAAAAAGCAACCTGATGTTGATGGAAACTCTACATACGGGGTACAAAAAGTACGCTGTCAATTCGTCATATTTGGCAATTTGCTGGACAGCATGAAGTTTGATGAGGCGTTAAAAAGAGCATATAAAGCTTACCAAGAAGCAGAAGAGCTGAATAAAAATGAGAAGAATCGTGGACATTTGATACGTTCAGCACTGTTTAATATTGGATTATGTTATAATCAAATGGAAGAACTTGATAAAGCATTTTTTCACTTTAATAAGTCGCTCCAAATCATTGAGCCAGAAAACCATGATTATGCAGCTAAAACATTGTTTGTTATCTCCTTCTTAAAAGGAAGGCAAAACGATACTAAAAATGCTCAAGCGTTTTATGAACAATCAAAGCAGATAGCAGAACAGTACAACAATGAAGTAGTTATTGAAAAGCTGAAAATGGTTAAAGGTCTTTTCTTGGACTCGGATTTAAATTTAGTAAGAGAAGCGTTCCAGTTCTTCAGAGAAAGAGGTATGTACCCTGATATGGAAAGCTATGGAGTTGTTGTAGCTGATTTTCTCACAGCAAAAAAAGAAGCTTGGGGTGCAATTGAATTTTATCGTTTGGCAAATGAAGCAAGAAGACAAATTAAAAGGGGAGAAGCAATATGAAAACAAAACTAATTATCTGCGCAGTTCTATTATTCGGTGTTGCCGGAACAGTGGGTGCTTCCTATCTCCAACAACAAAACGATACGCTCAAAGTTGCTGAAAGAGCCGAAACGTAAAAACTAATAACTGAGTAAGGAGAATGGAGGGAGATTCCCTCTATTCTCATGATTTATGTCCACCAGTCAGCCCTGCTCTGTGAAGCGCAGTACCAGCAGGTGTATAAGAAACTGCTCTAAGAATCGCTTTCGATCCGTATTTACTTCTTATCCCATCCATTACAAACCCGAGTTTCCTTCTCTTCTCATTATCCACCTCAAATAAACTCAGCTGCTGATTCACATCATCCTCAATATTTGATAACGTAACTGAGATACTTCTCACTGTTTTATCCGAGTAAAACTTATTAAAAAGCATCAAGCAGCATCTATAAATATCCATCGTGATATTTGTGGGAAGATCAATTGTTTTTGCTCGATGAAATCCACCACCAAGCTCATCCTTGCTGTATCCAATTCCCAGGCTTATTGTTCGACCAACTTTATTGTGTGTACGTGCCCTTCTTGCAACTTCCTCACAAATCTCCAGAAGAACAGCCTTAATCTCTTCTCTCCTTGTGTAATCCCTCAGTAAAATCTGACTCTTACCAAAACTAATCTGCCCTTGCATCAATGGAGCTCCTATTTCAGATAAATCGATTCCATGAGCATGATAATACAACTGGTTTCCCATTATACCGAACTTCTTTTCAAGCAGCTCTAAAGGAAATTTAGCTAACTGACCTACAGTTGATATTCCCATCCGATTCAGATTTCTTTCCATCCTCCCTCCTATCCCCCACATTTTAGACAACGGATGAACCTTCCAGAGTTTATTTGGCACATCTTCATATCTCCAACGTGCAATACCACTCTTCATTTTCTTACTCTCTAGGTCAAGTGCAAGCTTACTCAGCAACATATTATCTCCAATACCCACTGTGCACATTAGGCCAAACTCTCTCCACATGCTGCTTTGGATTGCTTTGGACATTTCTTCAGGATTCATATTGCCTGAATCAAGAAATCCCTCGTCTATGGAGTACATATGTACATATTGTTCAGGAACAAACCTGTAAAACAGCTTTGTAATCTCAGTCGAAACTCTGATGAAAAGCTTCATTTGCGGATTCACAATGTGTATTCTTGGATCTTCAGGTATCTCAAAAAGTCTAGATCCTGTTTTGATTCCAAAATCTTTTTTAAGTGCAGGAGATGCAGCTAATACTACACTTCCCTGTCTCTCCGTATTCCCTACAACAGCAAGATAACAAGTTAAAGGATTAAGCCCCATTGTTACAGCCGATACAGAAGCATAAAAGGATTTCATATCGACACAAAGTATATTCTTACGTGGAAATTGTGAGTAATCAATCATTGTATGTAACTCCTATGATGTTATTCATGTTGATATAGACTGTATTGTCGTTCTGATCTTTAACGTGTAGCTTTTGTTGCTCAAAATTAATGTAATGTACTCTGCCAATGACATTTTCAACTAATCCATTGTTAAAAAGCTTGAATAGCAATTCTTTGTTAAATTCAAGTGCTTCAGAAACGAGAAGATCCATTTCTTCAATTTGTTGATCATCTAGGGATGGCTTTTCTATTTTTGATAAATCAATCAAATCCTGTTTAAGTTGCGTTAAATGTTCTGGGAGCATAATTGACGTGTATTTAATTGTTCCTCGATCTCTAAGCATATAGACTCACTCCTTTATTGATCTAATATTAACAGAACAAATGTTCTTTATTCAATATAAATAAGAACAACAGTTCGATGTAAATGTTGGTAATAAAATATAAAGGTCAATTATGATATATGTAGTATTAATTAAGGAGTGAGATTCTTTTCGACGAAGGAGAGTGTGATGGTGAATGAAGAAGAGGTTAATTGGATTTTTGATTTTAGTTCCTGTTTTGATTATGTCAGGTATATCTTTAACCGAATCAAACAAAAAGGCACCTGAAGAAGTTTTAGAAAGTGCTTGGGATGAATTTGGTTTATTTAGTTTTCAAATTGGAATAACAGATCCGGCAATTACAATTGGCATGGATCAAACCAAAAGTGAAGCAAAGCTCCGTGAATATTTAGAAGATAATCTGTCTAGAGAAGCAAAAGAAAAATATAAGATTTATATATTCAAAGATGATATTTATAAGTTGGAGAAAGAACATCGAGAGTATTTGAAAGCAAATAACCCTAATAAGTAAAACGCCCAGCACTTTTATTAAGCTGGGCGTTGTTTTCGTTATTTAAATAGAATTTCTATAGGCATTAATTGCTTCATTTCGTAACAGCATATTATCTTTATTAACCATGCCTAAGTTATAAGCTTTTTTGATAACATCTAATACCTGTGAATCCATTGTAGAAAGGTTTCCACCTGCAGTAAATCTTAATTTCCAGTCTTCTAAAGACTTATTCAAATCAAGCGTGCTTTTTTTATTCTCGGGTTTAACAATCTCATTTTTCTCAAGTTTTTCGCAAAACTCGTTAAAACCTATGGAAGATTGCTGAGTATTGTTCTGACCGTACCCTTCTGTAGCTAAGCTACAAAAAGCTAAGAATTTTGGATCTTTAGTTACATCATAATTAGAAGTACTAATCACCTGGTTCACTCTCTTTCAAAATCAATTTTTTGGCTATAAAGAAAAGTAGTACCTGAGCTTAGTGCTCTTATCTGAATTGAGTTATTTTGAAGTGCGTCCATAGGAATCTCAAAATATTTATCCCAGCCTATTACCACCTTATTTTGACCAAGGATAGCATCAGATTTAAACATTTTAGCTGTGCCGTCATACAACAGATTTTTACCATCTTTGCCTGTGATAACTGTTAACTTGGTATACCCCATAAACCGAGCTTTCACATATAGTTTATTTCCCTTCAAAACGTTTGGCGCTTTGGTTTGACTAAAAGTGATGTTATCCCAAGCAAAATCGTTTCCGTCTGATGTAATCCCTGTAATTTGTAGATAGTAGAGTGGTAATGCTTCTGCCGCTTTTGCTTTTGATGAATCAGTGAAAGCGAAAGCAACAACTGCTAGAAGAGCAAGCAGTACATATGTAATTCTCTTCTTCATTTCCTAAATCCTCCTTGGTACAAGTTTACATGTTAAATATCGTCAATTGAAGGAAATTGTTTAATATTTGAAATAAAAAAAAGAACCTGCATTAAGCACGTTCTTTTCATACTGTCAATTTATTGTGAATTTTTAACGACAAGGACATTTATGTATAGTATAATATTTCCTGTACATAAAGTTTGCTCACTCAAGGGAGTCTTGCTCACCTCCATGTCTCAAACAGAGGAGGTGGGGCCAATGTCAACATTTCAAGTATTAGTGCTCATGCTTGGATTTGGGTCATTTATAATTGCATTGTTGACCTATATAAAAAAATAGACCCCCTTGAGCCCTGGAAAAGTTTAAGGGATGGTCTATTCGGTAGATCTGAGCAAGCCCTTTAGTGGGCAGCTTTAGTACAAATAATGACCTGTGGGTGTTGGCGCACCCCTGGTCTTCTTTTTATTTTATGCATTTCTTAAGAAAGAAATACGCTGTAACCAATCAAATGTCTTACAGTTCTGATTATAACACATTAAGTGAAACCATTGAAATAATTTGCAAAATTTTTGTTTTATGGATAAAATCATTATTTTATTTGGATTGAGGATGCTTAGTTTTGCAACATCTCATACATTGCAATACTTTTGTTTAGTTGTCTAAACTAACTTTCAATGCATCAGCTAGCATGGCGTTAAAATCATCAAATTTGTTCATCAGCGTTCCAGAGGGTTTATCAAGCTCTAAGTATTCATTCTCAATTACATCTAAACAATACCAAGCTGTATCTGAGTCACCAAAAAACAGATATTTTTTCTGCTCATCATTTTCGTGCCACTGTTCATTTGTTTCAATAAAACCATAAACTTCTTCATCTTTTCCTTCTTCCAATAAATTATTGTCGATTCCGTAAATCACTAAACCATTGAAATCTAATCCGTTTACACTTTGAAGGAATTCCTTATATCCTGTAGGAATCTCATTTATAGGAAACTTGCCTACAACCGCCGCTTCAAATTTACTAATTTCTTTTTCTGTAGCAGAGGAGTTTAGTTCATCTCCATACTTTGCTTCTTTTTTGCGAATATCTTCTAATAAATTTACCGACATAAAACTGCCCCCTTTTATCCCGGCTACATTCTAAACTACCGCTATTCTTTAATAAAAAAGCTCTCCTATTGAGAGCTTAAAACATTATCTTTGCAATATCTTTTCTTAACTGTTTAATAAGTCATCATCTAATTCAATATACAGAATCCCATCATCTTCTTCATCAGTTTCAATTGGTTCATCAACTAAACTTATGATAAACTCCTCAAACGAATTGGCAATCAGGAAAAAATCTTTATTTGGATGACTTAATTCATGATCCCAAAACAATATCTTTTCATTATCGATGTCCATGCATATTTCATTCCCGCCTGCGGAGCTTGCGATAGGAATAATATTTCTAGGAAAGCGATCAGAATATGTATCGATTGCTTTCTGAAGACTGTTATGATCGTTCGCTAAACCATAAAAACCTTCTAACAATTGTGTATCATCGTCCTTGCCCATCCAAGGATCTTTCTCTAAAGGTTTATAGCAAACGTCATACTCAATTTCATCTGTTGTTTTTTTACTTTCTAGATAACAGCCGCCATATTCCTTCAAAAAGTCCTTATAATCAGAAGGTAATTGTTTTCCTATGTTCATTTCAATTTCTTTGAGTTGTTCATTTTTATTGATGCTGGGATCTGTTTTTGCATCAATTGAAAACTCTTTCAACTTTTGTTTGATATTATAGAAGCTCACTTTATTTACCCCTTCATATGTATGGAAAAATGAGTTAAAGACCTTCTTTTCAGTTTTAGTCGTCCCAGTCTTCATCCTCTTCCCAGTCATCTTTCGCTTCTTGAATCTTATTATAAAAAAATTCAATAAAGCTTTCTGCAACAGTATCTTGATATCCAATTAACCTATCCCATTCAACTACTGGGCATTCTCCGTCCTTCATTTTATTCGTATCTAGACAGTAAGCAAAGTAATCAACATCTTCAATAACCACAAGTCCATCAGGAAGGCCGTAGTGTTCTCTATATTCCTTAGTTCTATTTACAACTGATGCATGATCAAAGTTGTAGCCTAAAACTAAAATACCGAATAAACCACCAGCACCGTATTTTTCTAAAAACCATTTATAACTGTTGGGAAGATCGCATTGGAGGATTTCTTCAATGCGTTCAATGTTTTCATGACTTGCGCCATCTGTAAATATAGCATTTTGTTTATTTTCATTAATAAAGTTTTCAACCTTCGAATAAATCATTTAAACACCTCAATTTCCATTCTCAAATTGTTTCGCTCTCCACTTCCAATATCTCTTTCTAAAGCTCTCGTATTGTGCTTTTAAAACCTTATCATTTCTAAAACTTTCACCATCAGACTTAAGCTTATGAATGACATCACTATATTTTGTATGTAAACTGTTCGGGATTTCAAGCATTGGGCCAGGTTCTTCTTGAATCAAGTGATGTAAATTAATCTGTGTACCGTCTTTTGCATAAGGGGCATTCCCGTTTTTCATTAGCTGAAGATTTGTAACACCGAATTCTGTTTTTTGATTAATATCAATATCTTTCATAGTATACACTCTACGGCTTACATCTTTAACTTTCCCCTTCGCCTTTACCTTCCCCTTTATTTCATACGCTTCATACTTTTCTTTATTTAACCATGGTGGATTAATCTTTTGTCCAGTAAACGGCTTTCTTGTTCCATCTGGTAATTTCTTTGCATTAGTCAAAAGTTCATTCTTAAGGTTTTGGCTATCAACCACATTGTATGGCACGTTATCAGCTAGAGCAAGTTTATACTTAGGGTTATAAGGCAACAAATCTGGAATCTTGACGTCCTTAATTTTCTTACCTGCTTGACTTGCTTTATTTATTACCTTGCCCGCTGCATCTGCTTTGTTAATGGCTCCTGCACCTTTGGTTCCAACAACAGCTGCAGCCACTGATCCAATTGCATACGTCACCCATCTGGATCTAGAATAGGCATCTCCATTCACCATATCCTTTTGATATGACTCTTCAATTGCAGCAGATATTGCATCATATGTTTTCACTGGATGAATAATTGCATTCCCCAGTGCTGAGAGTGTTTCTCCTGGATCGGTGATGAAGTCCCATATGCCGGTTACAGTGTCTTTTCCTACATCATATAAACCTACTCCTACACCTTTTACGATATCCCAGGTGATTTCTCCTGCTCCTTCTAGCTGCTTCGCTTGTTCAATTTGCACTGCAAGCTGTACTTGAGCCGGTTCAAGATTCTCGTACCCTACTTTCTTAGCAATCTCTAAATATTCATCAGGGTCAGAAACACCGTCATTAAGTTTTTTCTTTAATTCCTTGATTTCACGTTCCTTTGCTTCTTCTTTCTTCACGCTTAAGTAAGCTTCAGAATGCTTCTCAATATCGCCTTTTTTCTTATGTATGTCACTTTCTCTGTACGCTTTAGCGTTATAGTGTATCGGAGTGGCGTTTTTCCCTTTACCCGTAGATTCCTGCAGCTTTTTAAAATCTTGCTCAATAAATTGTTCGTTTGGCTCAGTCTCGGCATATTCAGTTTTTAAATCCTTATCAAGCTTATTCAGCTTATCGATGGTTTTTTCACGTTTGTCATCTGCAGAAGAAAGTTTGTCTTTGAAGTCTTCTGTTGAGAATATTTCAAGTGGAAGAATATCATTGATGTCATTTAAAATGTCTTTCATTGCTTTCTTTTGTTCAGACATAATGGATTTTGATTTTGTGTATGCATTGACAAGTTCATGTTCTAAAAAAGATTCTTCTATGTAAGCATCAGACATCTTGGCATCTTCAAGTTTTGCAGAAATGCTACTTAAAAAAGCAATCTTCATGTCAATTAAATCAATCCATTGATCGGTAACACCGACATGATCATGATAAAATGCTTTAATGTTGTCTGCACCCTTACCTGAAAACTCGCTGTCATCTAGGTCAGCTACGGACTTAAACGCTTTTTTAAGCTTCACCATTTGTGACCTTAGTTCCTTGTACTCTTTGGTTCTTTTATCCGCTTCAGAGAGTAATGAATCAGCTTCAATAACCTTCATATCATTCTCCTTTCATGCTTACTCTATGTAAATTTTACCACAATCAACTATTTCAATAACAGAAAAAGACAGCCTAATATGACTGCCCTTTAATGATTAACATGTGAAACTAAAAAATCTTTGGGTGCATCTTTAATTTATGTTCTTATAGTAAACTTTAGCATCTCTTTCAAGTTCCCAATACTTATTTCCATTTGAGCTTAAAAGTCGATCAAACCAAATTTCAAAATTCGTCTTTAAATTTACTGCTTCATCAAAATGATCAATCGAATCCAAATAAAATAAGTAATCTAAGTCCCCTTTTTCATATCTATTCGAATCTATAACATACCTTCCATCAAAATGATACCCAATTAAAAAACACTTTTCTGGAAGATCTTCTGTTTCATTGTCTTTCAAAACATCTTCAATACTAAGTATTTCAACCCCATCAAAAAACTTCATTCCATTATGTAGAGCTAGGAATTCTTCATAATCCTTGGGTAGACTTACATTGAAATGAGATTTTAATTTTGTAATTTCATCTTGTGTTGCGGGTTCATTAAATTCAAATGCAGCATCTTCTAATACGAAGCCACCTGGTTGAATCATTGGAAAAGTGCCGTACTTAGAAATAGCTTCTTTAATACCAGCAAGTGTGCAATGAATAAGTTTGCCTTCTTCCATATCCTATCCCCCTAACAACAATTATCTAGATTTTACCATGTTATGCAGATACAAGGGAAGCCTTACTATAGGACACCAATGAGATATTAGGAAACAATTTTATTCATGATTGAAGCCGCATTAGTGGTGAACAAAATGTAAGTGTTATTTGTTGTTTTAATTACTACCCTATCGGTTGAGCCATAAGGAAATCCAATCCTTACTGCGCTTTTCTCCTCTCCCCCATAGTTTGGATCAAGGAATACATCGTTAATTTCTTTGATTGGAATTTCAATTTTGGATAGCTGCCAATTGATAATTAAGTTTTCGTTTGATTTTTCAACGTTGATTCCAAGCATAAAAACATTCCCCTTTTGACTATGAATTCAGTAAAATTTTAACATACGCCTGGATGTTTTAAAGAGAAATGCGATGATATTAAGGAAAAATTAAATTCACAATAATTGGATACAGGATTATAATTATTGATGGTTTACCGATATAAATAGAGAACAAACATTCTAAAAGGGGAAATGAAATTGAAGAAAGTATTATTAGGTTTTGCAGCATTCACTTTGAGCTTATCGTTGGCAGCCTGCAGCTCAAATGATTCTGAAAAAGTAAGCACAGAAAAAGAAACGCCACAAGCATCTACGGATGTAGAAAAGAAAACAGGCCAAAAGGAAGCTGCTAAAGAAATAACTGCTGACAAATCTAAGGAAAAAGACAAAAAGGAATTGGTCGATGTTACTCTAGATAGAGCTGTTGATGGTGACACAATTAAAGTTAGCTACAACGGAAATATAGACACGGTTCGTTACTTGCTTGTAGACACACCTGAGACGAAGAAACCAGATTCATGTGTTCAACCGTACGGTGAAGATGCATCAAAACGAAATAAAGAATTGGTCAGCAGTGGTAAGCTGCAGCTGGAGTTTGACAAAGGCGATCGCAGAGATAAGTATGGAAGACTGTTAGCTTACGTTTATGTTGACGGCAAATCTGTTCAGGAAACATTGCTAAAAGAGGGATTGGCTAGAGTAGCATATGTATATGAGCCAAACACCAAATACATAGACCAATTTAAGAAAGACGAGCAGGAAGCAAAATCAGAGAAGCTTTCAATCTGGAGCAAGAATGGATATGTGACCGACCGAGGATTTAATGTCTGTGTGAATGAGAAAACCACTGCAGTTAAAAAAGCAACAACGTCTAAACCGGCAGCTAAACAGCCTACAACTCCAAAGGCATCAGATGAAGCTTCGACTACAACTGAAAAAGAAGCTTCTTCAGAGACAACTGGAGAAACAGAAACATTTAAAAATTGCACAGAGTTAAGAAAGAAATATCCGAATGGAGTGCCTAGCTCCCACCCTGCTTACCAATCTAAAATGGACAGGGATCATGACAACTATGCATGTGAACGCTAATTGAAAGCCCTTTGCGGCTTTCTTTTTTATTTTTAGGGCTCTTTACACAAAAAGAGGCTATCCACAGATTTAAAAAATTTCGGGACAACCTCTTTTTAACAATATCTAATCAATCATCTGATTCTTTACTCAAAAAAAGCTTTTGAATAATTAACGATACCTTGCACATCTTCAAGAGAATTATCTGCTAATTCTAGAGCCATAAACACTTCATCAGGCACCTCAAATGGGGCTTTTATATTCCATAAGCTAGCTGGCTTAAAACCAAACCTTGGATAATAATCTTTATGTCCTAAAACAATTACTGAACGATAACCAAGCTCTATTGCGTTTTTTAACGCAGTACGAATTAATTTACTCCCAATTCCTTTTTTCTGATAATCAGGCGCAACAGAAACTGGAGCAAGTGCTAAAGAATCGACAGTGTTATCGCCATCTATGATTTTTATTTTAGATAAAAGGACATGGCCTACGATATCTTTATCTTGATTTAATGCGACCAATGAAAGTTCAGGAATGAATGCATCTGATTTTCTAATCCTATTTACAAGTAAATGCTCTTTCTTGTCACTATATTCTTCATTTAAAAAAGCTCTTTTAACAATTTCTTCAGTCGTATTATATTCATGTGTGAGTTCTTGTCTAATTAAGAATTCCATTCATAGTCTCCTGTTCTTTTAATTAATTACCATAAGATTTTTCTTCATCCTATAAATTGCACTCCCTTAATGACCGAAACCATTAAGAACATTTACTTACCCAGCTCCACACGTAAGTTTAATAAACAGATTAGTATGTACTTATTGTATGAAATTTGCGTATTTGGGATCAACTTCACTATTTTATTCCCTTAGATTACTTGAGTTCATTTTTAAAATTTTTATCTTCACGATGGTCTTTATGCAAAAACAGCCTATAAATTAAAAGAACCAGAGAGCTATGTGAGGGAGCTCTCTGGCGTTATAGTGGCTGTTAAACCCCTATGATACATATACAGGATACTTTATATTTAGGATGTATTCAAGATAAGATATATTTTATTGTTTAATGACCAGATTGAGTTACGCTTGATATCTTCTGCTACTAGAACCAACATTTCTAAAGAGTAAGGAAGCAATCAAAGCTAAAACAAAATAAACAACTACAAACCCGCCCCAGAAGACAAGCGCTTCATCAAATGGAAATCCAAATAGTCTAAAAATAACCCTGTGAACAATACCGGTAATAATAATCAGGATACTTGTAGAAATTGCAAAAGTAATATGTTTCATTAAAAACAACTCCTTACGAAAGATTTATTACTCTATCAGAGCAGTTAGCTATTTCTGGATCATGCGTTACACATATGATTGTTTTCCCCATTTCTTTCAACTGATGGAAAAGAGAAAGAATAATGTTCTTGTTGTACTCATCAAGGTTCCCGGTCGGTTCATCGGCCAGAATGATATCGCATGGTTTTAGAATAACCCTGGCTATTGCTACACGCTGTTGCTCACCACCGCTCAACTGGTATACCTTTTTCTTTAAAAAGCTTTTATCTAAGCCTACCATCTCCAGAGCTTCAGATAGCTTGTTTTTGTCAAAGTCTTTTACGTATGCTGTGGAGAGCAATAAATTTGTTAATACAGTTTCATTATCCATCAGCACATAATTTTGAAAGATATATCCTAAATTCTCTCTCCTTAACTTCATCACCTCTTTAGATTTAGGATTTTCATAGCCTAAAATCACAACTTTACCTTCATCTGGATAATCTAAGAGGCTGATTATATTTAGAAGAGTGGTTTTGCCAGAACCGCTCTTGCCAACAATAGAAACGAATTCATTTTCCTCTATGTTAATTGAAAAATTAGAAAGAACTGATTTTCCATCAAAGCTTTTGGATATGCTTTTAAGTTCGATCATAATCTGTCTCCTTTTAAAATCTTATTCATGTTTTTCCTGTTCAAATAAAGGCTTAGGAAATACAGAATAATCATCTCAATTCCAATGAACAATACAATCAAGCCTATTAATTCATATATTTTATAATAAATACTAAAGCAGATTCCTATCAGACAGTTAGACACAGTCGACAATATGATTAAGCTCTTATTTCTAGCCCAGTATGAATATCCAAATATCTCTTTAAGATACAGTCGATAAGCATTTGCGCTGTAGTATGACCATATATAAGAGATAAGGAAGGCTACTGACAATATGAGTGTTATCGCTAAACCAATTAGATTCTGGATGAACTGATTTTGAATTCGTGCTATTTGGTCGCTTAATTCTTGATAGACCGATATCGCAGAACCAATCAGCTCTTTTGTATCTGTTTTATCTAAAT
Source organism: Bacillus sp. 9.4 (assembly GCF_055486415.1). NCBI lineage: Bacteria > Bacillati > Bacillota > Bacilli > Caryophanales > Bacillaceae > Bacillus > Bacillus sp. 9.4. The sequence goes on from NZ_JBVFMU010000001.1 coordinate 270,012, forward strand.
AAGGGATGATGTGGTCATATGCCATACCTTTTGAGGCATCAGAAAAGAATAAACTTGAGGTTGCATATGCACCTATAACTGATGAATCAACATTATCAGTGAATACAATTGCAATTGGATCAACAATATTGTTTTTATTGTTGCCGAGCATACTATTGTAAGTGAAGTATTCTTGATTATTTTGAGTATATATTATTTTGATCTTCAACTGGTCTTTTTTCAGCGTATTCAATGGTTGCTGAATTTCTTTGTTATACATATTGTCTACTTCAACCTTATCGAAGAAAAATTGATCTTTGTAAGCTTTGAGGATTTTTTCTTTATACTTAGCATATTTTTTTGGAACAAGTAAATTCAATGTGTTTTGATCGAAGGTTAATTTTTTTTCAGTAATCGTTTTTCCGTTAATTCCTTTAATGGTGTTTACTTTTAAATAATTAGGACTAATCGTTACGCTTCTTCCGGATGGTGAATAAATTTCATTTTCTTTGGTTGTATTCAATGTATAGAAATAAACTGGAGTTTTCCCATTCATTTTCAGTATTCCATAGTTTTGAGCATCCATTATAAACGCATCTTTATGTCTTTCTAATTCATGATAAAGCTTTCGTACCTTCTCGTTTTTTTGTCTATCAATTTTTAAGTCACTGTAGTTTAAACCTGTATCAGCAAAACTGGTTTTATAAATTGTTTGTGTCTTATTCCAATAAGATTGATTGTCTAGCCGTTGTTTTAAATCGAACAAATTAGAGAGGGATGAAGCAAAAATATTAAAAAGTAGGATTGTTATAATTAACTTAAAACCCAATGACAGCCATTGAAACTTTTTAAATGGTATACCGCCTTTTATCGTGGCGCTTATATTGCTGTTGTTATATAAAATCAAAGTAACAATAATTGTGTATACCATGATTGAGAATGTCGCAATCAGTGCATTTCGCATGTACATTTTAACGTACACTGATAACCAGTCGTTTAGGTTGAATATAAAAGCCAGAATTACAATGAGAAGGGCGCCGCAAATTATGATCATAACAAGTGGTTTTAAAAACATTTTTGGAAAAGTTAACAGTGATTTGGTTTTCGAATACCCCCATAGCTTCTGTAAGAGAAGTTGCTTGCGATTTTTAATTACGAAATAAAGGATGCCAATAAATAAGATTAGCATGGAAAGCAAAGCTAACAAGAGCAATGCGGTGCTGAACACAGCAGAGTCATTTAAACTGATGTTTTCTTCAATACTGACATCACCATAGTCTGAGAATAGCTTTTTAGCTTGTTCAATTACATCTTCGTCCTCAGATGAAATATAAAATCTATTTCCTAACCCTACGTTGTTTATTTGGTTTAAATTGAAGTATCTGATTTTCCATGTTGATAAAGGGAAATCAATAGTACCAATTAAATTTTTACCTGATTCATTTGCTGTTTTATTGAAATTAGATATAAACCTATCTCCTATTTTGATTGAAGGTTCATTCTTAAGGTTTGAAGCGTAGATATTTAAAGTCTTCTCGTCTAAAAAATTGTATTGAGTAATATTCACTTTCTCTTTCTTTGAAAATTCAGCTATTTCCTTAATGAAATCATCACTTTTAAATTGTGCTTTGTTGTAATTAATAATTAACGTTTGTTTATTAGAGAATAAAGTATAAAAAACTTGCTTATTCAGAGTGTAGTGATAGCTGGATATGTTCATTGAGAGTAAAAATAAAATGAACAATATATAAATCGTTTTCTTCATTGGATAGCCTCCATAAAAAGAAATCCGGTGCCTTATATTCAAGTTTTGACGGCACCGGAAGTAGATTAAAAATCACTTTGTTATTGTCTGTTTTATTTCGTATCCCAATAAGCCCTATTTCCAAAAAGAGTTGCATACACTGAAGCGTAGGTATACCCTTCATCTTTTTTCTTCCATTTAGATGAAAAGAACCTTTCTCCGCCAGCCTTCGCACTTGATTTGTGAGTCTTTTTAGTATGATTGTAATTAGATTTAACTTGATCATCTTCGAAACCGTGATACCAAGTACCGCCACCCGCTTTGGTTTTGGTCAATTTCATTATTTGTATTAAATCCCTTGTTTCATCCAAGTTCACTTCTCCGTGTGTAGCCTCATCTGAAGAACTAGCAAAAACGACAGAAGATGATACTAGTAAAGTAGCTCCCAACACCATTGAAGCAAAAACCTTCTTTTTCAATATAACCTCTCCTTTTTGTTTTCACAAGAAAATATATTGCGTTCTTTCTTGTTAAGTATGAGTATTACACTTAAAAAGTTATGTCACTTCGTGTTGAAAAGACCTTCAATACCAACATGACGAACCACGACAAAAAAACTGATTATGTTACCATATCCCCCCTTTCCAGACACCCAATATAAGGAATTATTGGGTTTATTTGATCATACAATGACTTTTAATCTTTTTCAAGTTCAAATTTCCTATGAGATTAGTAAGTGAAGACATTAGGTGATGTAAGCGTGAAAAGTTGAGTACTTTTCGCTCAAATCAGGGATAGATATGCATCATCTAGTTATAGAGGAAAAGAAAAAAAGCCACTCTTGATTAACAGAGTGACTTTATGAATGTTTTCTACATAAAACTCTTTAAAATGTGAATTTTATTTAGATCACCTCCTCTTAAATATGTATATTAAACTTAAATTCTAATTTACATAAATAAAAATTTGTTGCCCAGCAATAATAAGTAGCAGAAGAATTATTACCCATACGTAATGGTTCAGACTAAGCAGGAATGTTCCGATTGCTGGAAATAGTTTTGGGAATAGAGCAATTAATAGAGCTACGATCATACTGATAGTAGTGATGATTAGTGATAAAATTGCGATTTGTGTTTGATCCATTATTCTTTCCCCCTATAATTTTCATTAGACTTTTATTGAAGTTTAATCAAGGCATACACAAGCATTATAGATAGTTAGTTGAGTTATTTAACAAGGCTGTGGAAGAACCTTGTTTTATCCTAGAGTTACTCATAGTCAATGATTCATCCCTCTCATATATCCTTCAATAGATACTCGCGACTTTTGCTAACAGCACAATTCAGCGAAAAAATTTTCCGTCATTATAAGTTGCGTATAGACTTTCCAAGACGGACAACTATTCATTTGAACTTCTACCTACACTTATAAAACGGGTACAGTAATGGTCATTTTGCGACATCAGAAATAAAATTCTTCACAACCGATAATATGCACGTCGAATAAATGTTGCGCGAATTTCTTCTGTCACTATTAACTGCGAGGTTAAATACGAAATGGCACAACCTTTTCGCTAATTTTTTTCACCCTTCATAAGTAAAACCCCATCGGTGTATTCGTTTTTGCGACGTCCTGATAAAAACTTTTACAGCCATCATTAATAACTGCAAGGGTAATCTCAAAAATGGACACACTCTCACGATGAACTCACTCATTAAATAGATGCGTAGGAACTTCGGTGAATGGACAAAAACCCCGTCTATTAAAGATGAGGTCTAATTTAATTTATGAATTCATAACACATATATCGAAATCTAAAACTAGATAGATCTATATTCAAAGAATACAAATCTTTCAAATTATTTTGTTGTTTTCGTATTCAATGTTAGATAGAATGTTTTTACAGAGATACTTCTGTTTTGACATTAAACACAATAAAGAGGTGCTAAATTTTTGGAGTTAAAAAACATTGTCAATTCTTACAACATCACAAATATTTTAGGTTATCTTAGACGTTCTCGTCAGGACATGGAACGAGAAAAAAGAACAGGTGAAGACACACTCACAGAACAAAAAGAACTTATGAATAAAATACTTACGGCCATTGAGATCCCTTATGAATTAAAAATGGAGATTGGATCAGGAGAAAGCATTGAGGGTCGCCCTGTTTTCAAAGAATGTCTTAAAGATCTTGAGGAAGGTAAATATCAGGCAATTGCTGTTAAAGAAATAACAAGACTTAGTCGTGGGAGTTATAGCGATGCAGGACAAATTGTCAACCTTCTGCAAAGCAAACGATTGATCATAATTACACCATATAAGGTTTATGACCCTAGAAACCCTGTAGACATGCGCCAGATTCGTTTTGAATTATTTATGGCTAGAGAAGAATTTGAAATGACCAGGGAGCGTATGACAGGCGCTAAATACACTTATGCAGCACAGGGAAAATGGATATCTGGACTAGCACCTTATGGATACCAATTAAACAAAAAGACGTCTAAACTAGATCCAGTTGAGGATGAAGCAAAGGTTGTTGAACTAATATTTGATTTATTTTTGAATGGTCTCAACGGGAAGGATTACAGTTACAATGCAATTGCCACTCATTTGACCAATCTGCAAATCCCCTCCCCTGCTGGAAAGAAAAAGTGGAATCGATTCACTGTGAAAGCCATTCTTGAAAATGAAGTTTATATAGGAACTGTTAAGTATAAAGTCAGAGAGAAAGAAAAGGACGGCAAGAGAACAATTAGACCCGAGAATGAACAAATAATTGTACCTGACGCACACACTCCTATAATTGATAAAGTTCAATTCGAGGAAGCAAATAAAAAAATCGAAAACAAAATACCTTTGCTACCAAATAGAAGCGATTATAAATTAAATGAATTAGCTGGTGTATGTATTTGTGCTGACTGTGGTGGCCCATTGTCAAAATATGAAGCTAAAAGAAAGAGACAAAACAAAAACGGTACTGAAAGCTTATATCACGTTAAAGTGCTCAGATGTCTCAATAACAAGTGTATGAATGTCCGATACAATGATGTTGAAGAAGCAATATTAGATTATCTCAGACTGTTTAAATCATTAAATGATAAGGAACTTACAAATCATATTGAAGACATGGTGCATTCACACGAAAATAAAAACAACATCAAATCTCAAAAACAGATTAATGAACAATTCGAGCAACGTGAGAAAGAGTTGCAAAATAAACTGAATTTCATCTTTGATAAGTACGAAAGTGGTATATACTCTGACGAAATTTTTCTTCAGCGAAAAGCAACATTGGATAAGGAAATGAAAGAACTAAAAAAAGCTAAAGATGAGTTAAATGGTCTGGCAGATATTAAATCAGGTATTGATATCAGTAAAGTCAGAAGCCAAATGAAAAACTTGATTCAAATTTACGAAACATCAAATGATAAAGAAGAAAAAAACCACTTACTCAGAATTGCATTAGAAAAAGTAATTGTTAAAATGACAGCTAAAAGAAAAGGCCCAGTGCCTGCACAATTTGAAATAACACCTATTCTTAGGTTCGGTCTTTTAACTGGTGATACGCTGACTGATACTAAGGAAAGCTCATTTTCGTAGTTAGTATCTCAATAAACAGATAAAGCTGTATCTCCTGTGAACACAATGGGTGCCACCAAGCTGTTATCTGAAAAGCTGTTTCATCAAGCAAACCGCCACGTCCAAAACAAAGGAACCTTGTTTTGTTCGGTCCGCTTTGGAAATGTTCTCGGTTCCAGAGGTTCGGTCATCCCCATATTATTTGAACAGATGATGGAGGGTGAACCTCTGACCATCACAGACAAAAACATGACCAGATTTTTCATGTCAATAGACGATGCAGCTACATTGACATTACAATCAGCTGCTATTACAAAAGGCGGAGAAACCTTTATTTTCAAAATGGAATCACTGAAACTTGAAGAACTGATTCATGGGTTTGAAGAATATGCATCGCAGCACGGGCTCCCGCGGCCGGCTGCAGTAGAAGTGGGCAAGCGTCCAGGTGAAAAGCTTCACGAAGAATTAACATCTCCACATGAAATTGAATCACTGTATGAATGGGGCAACCTTTATGCAATCCTTCCAGAGCCGGAAAAACATCCTGACTTTCGCAAAGTCAATCTGCCTGGGTATCAATCAGATCAAGCCCCGCTCATTACGAAAGAAAGAATTGCTCAGATTATTGAAGAATTGCATCAAGAGAAAAAGGCATAAAAACAAGCCTGTCTATCCATTAGGCAGGCCTGTTTTTAACACTTTATTTATTAAAGAGATGCAGATAGCTTTCGTATCCTTCTTCTTTCAGCTTATGCTTCGGAACAAACCGCAGCGCTGCTGAATTTATGCAGTAACGAAGTCCGTTTGGCCCCGGTCCGTCATTAAATACGTGGCCAAGATGAGAATCAGCAGTTCGGCTTCTTACTTCTGTGCGAATCATGCCGTGGCTCGTGTCCAGTTTTTCTTCCACTTCTTCTTCTTCAATCGGCTTTGTAAAGCTTGGCCAGCCGCAGTGGGAATCAAATTTATCCTTGGATGTAAACAATGGCTTGCCTGACACAATGTCTACATACAACCCTTCTTCCTTATGATCCCAATATTCATTTTGAAATGGCGGCTCCGTGCCGTTATTTTGCGTTACTTCATATTGCATGCGATTTAATGACTTCAATTTTTCTTCTTTATTGTACGCCATTTATTTAGCCCCCCAATGCTCGCTGATAAATCCCGCTCGTCCGGAACCTGTCCGGTAGCGCTGATAATGTGCTGGATTCTTTTTATAAAAATGCTGATGGTAGCCTTCCGCTTCATAGAAAGATTCAGCTTTTAAAATGTCCGTTACAATCGGATCTTTAAAGATGCCGCTTTCAGCCAGACGTTGCTTGGAAGCTTCCGCAAGCTCCTTTTGTTTTTCATTATGATAAAAAATGGCTGCGCGATAGGAACTGCCGCGATCAGCAAACTGCCCCCCGGCATCTGTCGGATCGATTTGCTGCCAAAATAATTCAAGCAGTTTTTCATAAGGGAATACATCAGGATTAAACGTGATTTGAACGGCTTCACGATGTCCCGTCGTTTCACTGCACACCTCTTCATACGTAGGGTTTTCAGTATGGCCGCCTGTATACCCGGACACCACTTTTTCAATTCCCGGCTGTTCGTCAAAAGGTTTAACCATACACCAAAAACAGCCTCCTGCAAATGTGGCGATTTCTTTTTTTTCAGACATACTGGTGCCTCCTTTGTTAATACGTGGTATTATTATATTATAGCATGTAAAAATAGAATGAAAATGATTCTGCTTTTCAATAAAATCTATAGGTTTTAAGCAATATGCTTATGTAATGGAGGTTCACAAATTTGAAAGTAAGAACACAGATGATGTACGATATGGAAACTTTACTCCGTAAAGTCTTTAAACAAATACGCAATGAAATCAATGAAATTTTAGATAAAGAGCTGTCGCGGAATGAATTCACCATTCTTCGGATCCTCAGTGAACAAGGGCCTAAAAAAGTCACTGAATTTGCGCCTATTTTAGAGGTATCGGCAAGCCACATTACGGCTGTGACCGATGCGCTGGTAGAAAAGGAATGGATTACGAGAATCAGATCGAAGGAAGACAGACGCATCATCCGCATTCATATCACTGAAGCGGGCGAAAAAGTCCTTCAGCACTTTAACGAGAAAAAAACGGAATATTTCTTTAAACGCTTTGACTGCTACACTGATGCTGAACTTGCCACGTTAATCGAGCTCTTCAGCAAACTTGATAAAAAACGGTGAAAAAAAGCACATACCGATATATAGGTATGTGCTTTTCGCAGTGCTTCACTTATTTTTCAGTAAACAGCTTCATTGCTTTCCAGCGGCCATATCTATAATACAAAAATGCCGCGCAGCTGCTAAATAAAAAACTCATTCCGATTCCAAGCCCGATTCCTTTTTGTCCAAGCCAAGCTGAAAATAGAGCTGTGAAAGGATATCTCAACACCCAAAACGAGATTAAATTTAATACCAGAACCTGCAGCATCGCTCCCGCGGCCCTGACGATTCCGTTCAGCACAAAATTAATCCCAATAAAAGGGTAGAAAAACGCGATCCACTTCAAATATTGTTCACCAAATGCGACCGCATCGGGCTCACTGATAAATAACCTTATGAGATATTTACCAAATACCCAAATCATAACCGCAATCACCAGCATGCAGGAAATAACAGCTATCACACCCAGCCTTGCAATTGTTCCCACTCTTTTTTCGTTTCCGATTCCAATATTTTGCCCTGCCATACTATTGACGGCCGTACCGGCAGCCATTGCTGGAAGCGTGATGATGCTATCAAGCCGCTGCACCGCGCCAAAGCCTGATACCACGTGATCTCCGTATGAGTTGACAACACTCATAATCGCCATCATACCGCCTGTAATCACCATCATCTGCAGACCTGCCGGAATCCCGAGTTTCAAAATCAGCGCGGACTCTTCCCACTTGGGCATTCTCGGAATCGAGAATGGCACAAGCTTGTGTTTGATGACATAAAACAACCCATACAAAAACGCAATGCCCTGTGACAAAATCGTTGAATAAGCCGCTCCCGCTATTCCCATGCGGAACACAGAAATAAAGAGCGGCGCAAGCACTGTATTCAGTACAACAGCAAACGCAATAAACCGGAGAGGTGTCTTGCTGTCACCCAGCGCACGAAGCACAGTACTGATAAAGTTATAACCAAACAAAAATAAAATGCCGATAAATTGAATCTGTAAATACGTCTCAGCAAGCGGAATCATTGACTCCGGCGTTTTTAGAAGACGCAGCAAAAGCTCTGAGAGAAAAAAACCGGCAACGCCGAATCCGATGCTTAGGCCTGTTAATAAAACAACAAAAGCGTTAATATACGACGCCATTCCTTTTACATCATCTTTTCCTTTTTGCTGAGATAAAATGGTTAACGTCGCATTGTTAAGGCCCAAAATAAAAGACAGCACGGTCAAAACAATCGTGCTTGATACCGCGGCTGCTCCAAGGGCCTTTGCCCCCAGTAAATTGCCGATCCACAAGCTGTCTATAAATTGAAAGGAAACCTGCAATGCGTTTCCGAGCATAATAGGCATTGAAAACAGTACAAGCTGTTTCAGCACGTTCCCCTGTGTAAAATCGTATGCTTTCATCTTTTCTCCTTGTGTTCTCAAATTTTCTTCGGACCGCACGAAAAAAGAGACGTTGTTTCATGTCTCTTTTTTCATGACTTATCGGTTTTTTTTCGGTCTCGCATACCGAATGTAAACACCATCACACTTAGGAACAAGGCACAATAGGAAACATTCAAATACATTTGATCCATGTCTTCAGCAGTCAGATGATGATAAGCAAGCCAGCCGAAGTACAGGGAAAATGTAAAGGATAATAAACTGAAATACTGGTAAATCCGTTTCATTTTCAGTCACCTCTATTGTTTAGGATGGTAATAGGAAAACTCAATTTCATCTTTTTCTAAATTTATCTTATCCGCTTTGACATACATTCCATTCGTTAAAGGCATTTCTGACAAACGCACTTCAATGCTTTTATCTCCGGGGTGAACATGGACAAATGACGGCAATTCATAAAAGCTGTCCATATAATTTAACACAAAGCTAATTGGTATACTCAATTTCCCTAACGAAAATTTCGTGACATTCAGCTCTACATCACCGTTTTTTTTCACGGTCGGTTCAAAAGCGATAAACGCATCAATAGACGTGGAAAATGCCTTGATTTTCCCTGCGACATGAACATCATCATCAATCTCTACTTTATAATCAAGCTTGTTTGATGCTTTGTCGTTTAAATATGAGTTAACAAACGCAGCTAATGATTCTTTTGTGCTTGTCACTTGAAATCCATACTCGCTCTCAGATGAATCCTTCACCTGAGCCTGTTCCCCCGGGAGCAAAACAAGTGCCACAAACCCGGCGGCGAGGATAAAATTAATTGCAAGCAATATAAAAAACAGTCGCTTCCACTTATTCATGCTGTCACCCTACTCTTTCGGTAATCCTTCTTTTTTAATGGCTTGATAGACGCGCTTTGCGATAAGAGAATAACCCGTACCATTAGGATGAAAATCATCCTCCTCAGAAATTCGGCTACTGTCACTTTTTTGATTGAACAAATCTTCGATATGAACGATTTTTGCATGTTTATCTTTTTTCAGCTCTTTTTCAGCAATATGGTTCCAATCCGTGACGACACCATTTATTTCATTTAGTTCTGATAATGTAAACGTAAACGGATTGTACATGCTGACATAAATCAGCTCAGCGTGATCATTCAGCTCGCGAATTTCAGAAATGATTTTTTCAAAGCGCTTTTCGTACGGTTTTTCCGCTTCCTGAAACGGTTCAACGGTTAATTGCAGAAAGTTTTGGCGAAGGATTTTCATCAAATCATTACCGCCAATTGTAAAAAAGACATAATCTGCGTCCTTTATGCCTTTTTGAACCTTTTTATCTTTTAGTTTTTCTAATAAATCATCCGAACGGTTCCCTTTTACGGCATAATTTTTCACGTCGACCGTTTTGACTTGTTTATCTGACCGGATAGAATCCGCCACCTTGCCGACATATCCCTTTCCGTCGGGATCTCCGACTCCTTCTGTCAGCGAATCTCCGACAGCCGCTATGACAATGTGTTCTTTTGTTTTCGTTTCATGGGCTTTTTGTTTTCCCTCAGATGATGTACGTATGCTCGTACACGCAGTAAGAAGCAAAATCAAACTGGCCATGATTGAAAAAATGCGCAGCTTCAATCTTGTTGCTCCTTCCCATTCTACTAGTGGAAAGTGTATCATGTTTTAGAAGATTTGCAAATGCCTAGTCTCTTAGCTTACTTGAGTGTACTGGCTGACTTCACATCGGAAATGATATCATCGTACGGTGTATTCTCTACTCCATTGTAATCTTTCAGCACCTTACCGTCCGGACCTACCAAATAAAAAGAAGATTGATGAATCACTTGGTCCTCTCCCTCCGGCTTCTTTACGATCGCTTTAAAGCTCTTAAGTGCGAACTCCTCAATCTCACTCTGGCTGTATCCCGTGAGAAAATCCCAGTTATCAAAAGATAATGGATAATTTGCGGCAAATTTCTTCAGCTGTTTCGGCTTATCGTTTTCTGGGTCAACACTAAATGATATGATGCGGACATCTATATTTTCGGCTTTCAGTTTTTTTTGCAGATCGGTCATATGAGCGGTCATTGGCGGACATATAGTTTCACAATTGGTAAAAATAAAATCCGCCAGCCATACTTCTCCTTTTAAACTCTCTAAAGAAACGTTCTTGCCGTCTTGGTTTTGAAATGTAAAAGGCTCCACCTCGTAATTGAGCGGATTTTTAATCTGCTGTCCTCCGCATGCACACAAAAACAGAAAAATCAGCCCAGCCGTTAACCCCTTGATAACCTTCATGACATCCACCCTTTCCAGCCAGCATAAAAACGCTTTCTAAAACCGTCCTTACTGTCCCATGTTTGTATTCGATACTGAGCAAAAAAAATCCTGCATGCCTCCCATTAACGATTACAAAGGAGGGCATGCAGGTAAAAAACGGCATGTTACGCGTTGTGCTTTAACACCTCTTGATGAAATACAGCCTGATAATCTGCCCACTTCATCCGGCGCTTCATATAATGTCGGAAAGAATACACTTTTGCCCTGCTGTTTGATGAAAACACTTCTTTTAAGTAGAATTGCAAATGGTGATGTAACATAAAGAAATAGTGCTCATCTTCCTTTAATACAGGTATTTCTGTCACTTTCACCTGAATCCCGTCACCGCGTTTGAACTCTAGGCTTTTGAGTAACAAGCTATCAATCCTCTTTTTTGTTTTTCTTCTATTATATATGATGCCAGCCGGGCTGTCTGTCATTTTGCGCGGTTGTGTAAAAAAATTAGATCAGCAAATGGAACAAGTCCTCATCCTTGTTCACCTCTACATAATGAAACGGTTTTTTGTTCATCCGTTCAATCAGCGGCCCATAATCGGCTTTGTTCTGCAGCTCGATGCCGACAAGAGCAGGTCCGTTGCTTTTATTATTTTTCTTCGTATATTCAAATCTTGTAATGTCATCATTCGGCCCGAGGACTTCGTCAAGAAATTCGCGGAGCGCCCCCGCTCTTTGCGGAAAGTTGACGATAAAATAATGCTGAAGACCTTCAAAAATCAAGGAACGCTCCTTCATTTCCTGCATTCTTCCGATATCGTTATTCCCCCCGCTTACCACACACACCACATTTTTTCCTTTGATTTCATCCTTGTACAAATCAAGCGCTGCGACAGAAAGAGCTCCGGCCGGTTCAGCAACAATCGCACATTCGTTATATAATTCAAGAATGGATGTACATACTTTTCCTTCAGGCACAAGGAGAATGTCATCAACGACAGTTTCCAGCGTCTGGAAGGTTTCCTCGCCAATTTTTTTAACAGCCGCCCCATCTACAAACTTGTCAATTTTATCAAGTGTGACGACATGCCCAGCTTTATTTGATTCAAAATAGGATGCCGCTCCCGCCGGCTCAACAGCAATTACCTTTGTATCAGGAGACACGTTTTTCAAATATGTACCTACCCCAGAGAGAAGGCCGCCGCCTCCGACACTTGCAAAAAGAAAATGCGGTTCTGTATCAATGTCGTTTAAAATCTCGACTGCGAGCGTTCCCTGTCCGGCCATCACATCCGGATCATCGAACGGATGGATAAACGTCCGAGATTCCGCCTCACAGCATTCAACAGCGCTTTTATACGCATCGTCAAACGTATCGCCTGTCAAAATAATATCGATAAATCCTTTTCCGAATAGTTCAACTTGAGATACTTTTTGTCTCGGTGTAGTAGACGGCATAAAAATTTTCCCGTGAATGCCAAGATGTTTACACGAAAATGCCACACCTTGAGCGTGGTTTCCGGCACTTGCACACACAACTCCGTTCTCTGTCTGCTCGCTGGAAAGCTGTTTCATTTTATGATAAGCCCCTCTGAGCTTAAAAGATCTGACAACTTGCAAGTCTTCACGTTTTAAATAGATATTGCATTCATATCTCTCAGAAAGTCTGTCATTCCTCTGCAAAGGTGTGTGAATGACAACGTCCTTTACGTTTTGGTGAGCCTTCAAAATGTCTTTCACTTGGATGAGAGAGTTTTCTTTAAGCAACGGTTTCATGTACAGATTCCTTTCTTGTTTTAAATCCCTATTTAATATGCCATTATAACATGAATATTCAAAAAATAAGACAATTATTTTTATTTAATAATTAAAAAAATACAGACTATGTCCACCACATCTTGTGGTAACTTCTTTTCAACCATTATCCTGCAGAGCCAAGAAAAAAGATGATCGTAAAATAAAGGGTGTTTTCAACCAAAAGGCATGATATAATGAAACCAATTAGAACCAAAAGGAGCCAATTGATGAATAGTGCACCAAAACTCAATACATTTCAACATCTAATCGGAGAACATCAAACTTTCCTGGAAGCGAAGCGAATCGCCAAGCAGTTCTCGTTATCGGAGCTTCCTGTCTTAATAACAGGAAAAATCGGAACAGGCAAAAATCACTTCGCACATGCCATACACTTGGAATCTTCGAGAAGCAATGAACCGTTTATAAGCGTCAATTGCAGCACCCATTCGGAAGAAACCCTTATTCATGAGCTTTTTGGCCCTAACGGAAACACAGGTGTTTTTCAAAAAGCGGTACGAGGAACCCTTTTTCTTGATGATGTATGGCGCATGCCTGCTTCTGTACAAGCTCAGCTGTTAAAAGCGCTTGATTCAGACACGGAGAAACCGCGAATGATCTGTGCTTCTGCAGACCGATCCGTGGAACATACCTTCAGGCAAGACTTATTCTACAGACTGAACATTTTAACGCTCACACTGCCCGAATTATCGGAACGAAAAAGCGATATTCCGCTTTTGACACAGCATTTTCTCTCAAATTCCGGTCAGCAATTGTTAATCGATCCCTCCGTTTTTCCCGTGCTTGAGAAGCATGCATTTGAAGGCAATGTCAGGGAATTAAAAAACGCTGCAGATTATATGGCGGCAGTATCAAGCGGAGGAACGATTCAGCCATATGACCTGCCGCCATATATTAGAGGCGCGATAGACGGAAAAACGTCGAAGAAAAAAGCGAAGCTGCTGACTTTAATGGAAAAAGCTGAGTTTTTGTTTATTTTGGAAACAATAAAAGTATTGAACGAAAAAGGAGAACCTGCCAGCAGACGGATCATTTCTGAACACAGCAAAAATACCCAAACCTCGTTAACTCCTCAGCAGGTCAGAAGCCGTCTCGACTATTTGGAGAAAAAAGATTATGTCACCAAAAGCCGCGGACGCGCAGGCACAAAAATTACCTTTGAGGGCTTGAGCTTTATAGAGACGTTAAAAAATCAAATGATCTAGCGATCGAAAGGAGAATGTACTTGTTTACAATCAAAGAAGAGATCGCCAATGCGATTACACACGGCATCGGTGTCCTCTTATCCATCCCAGCATTAGTGTTTCTAATCATATTTGCGGCTAATTACGGGTCTGCATGGGACATTGTCAGCTTTACGATATTCGGTGTCTCTATGCTGCTGTTATATTTGAGCTCCACACTGCTTCACAGCATCACACATAAAAAAACGAAGGACATTTTGGAGATTATTGATCATAGCGCGATTTACGTACTCATCGCCGGAACCTACACGCCTTTTTTGCTTGGACCGCTGAAAGGCACACTCGGCTTTACCCTGTTGGTTATCGTATGGTCACTTGCCCTAGGCGGAATCGTTTTTAAAATTTTCTTTGTGAAACGGTTTATCCTATTGTCAACCTTCGTGTATTTAGTCATGGGGTGGCTGATGATTATTGCAGTTAAACCTTTATATGCTTCACTGAGCGGAGCGGGATTCAGCCTCCTTTTTCTCGGCGGCATTTTATACTCTGTCGGAACCATCTTTTACATTTGGAAAAAGATCCCCTTCCATCACGCCATTTGGCACAGCTTTGTATTGGGCGGGAGCGCTGCCATGTTTTTCTGCGTGCTCTTCTATTGTGTAAAGGTGCCGTTCCTTTCGTAACAGTAACAGAAAAGCGCAGTCTTCACGACTGCGCTTTTTTATGCACGTAATTGTTTTTCATTGGCAGGTATATAAGCTTTTGAAAAGGACAATTCAATGTCTGCCGGTTTTAAGCGTTTAAAAAACGAGCCCTTTTGCATGTTATCTGTTCCTTTCGTTTCCACCATCACCAACGGAAGATGATAGCGGGCCGCAAGTTCTATAGGATCAATAGAACCATCTAGTGAAAGAATCAGGCTTTGTCCCTTTTCCAGCTGTTTTGTTACATCTTCATATACCTTTTCTGAATCACCGTCTGAAATCACATCCATCCGATCCAGCCATTGCCCGATAAAAGGCAAGCGGAACACTTTTGGGTTGGCGATAAAGCCGGCCGGTTCCTCAATATATCCAGCAATTAAGGCCAGTTCAGCCAAACGCAAACGGGGATGCACATACAAAACAGGACCGTGTGGTATTGGCTCTGGCTGATGGATTGTCACAACTGAACCGGAGATGCCGATACAGCCTTCCAAAAACGCCTTTGGCTGTTCGTACACAAGAGTCATCTGTTTTTTGTATGACAGACGGGGATCGAGCATTGTTTGATTAAATAATTGTTTCATATTTTTTAACAGCATATACACAATATAAACCACTAGAAGGCTGTAGCGAACCAATTAAAATCCTCCCGCTTTAGAAGAATTCTTTTTTTCATACATTAGAAATTCGTAATCATACGGGTTTTTTTCGTCTTTGATCCCCTGCTCAGAAGAAACCAGCTTCCAATTGGATTCATCAAATTCAGGGAAATGACGGTCACCCTCAAACTCGTGATGAATTTTCGTCATATACAGTCTGTCCGCATAAGGGAACAGGTCCGTATAGAGCTGAGCCCCTCCGATCACAAAGCATTCTTCAGGGCCTGAACAAATGTCCAGTACATCCTTTAATGAACTGACAACCGTGCATCCCGGAAATTCTGAAGCCGGCGCTGAGGTAACGACAATATTTTTCCGATTTGGAAGCGGACGTCCGATCGATTCAAATGTTTTCCGGCCCATAATGATTGAATGGCCCGATGTTACTTTCTTAAAGTATGCAAGATCATTGGGCAAATGCCACGGCAAATCATTGTCTTTGCCGATAAGCCTGTTGGCATCCATCGCAAAAATGAATGAAATCATACGCTGACCGCCCCTTTTATATGAGGATGCGGATCATAATCCTCGATGATAAAGTCCTCAAATGCAAAGTGGAAAATAGAATCAACCTTTCTGGCGAAACGAAGCTTCGGAAGCCGTCTAACATCTCTTTCCAGCTGCAAATTGACTTGTTCAATATGATTTTGGTAGATATGAACATCACCAAACGTATGGATGAACTCGCCCGGTTCAAGCCCAGTCACATGAGCAATCATCATGGTTAGCAGGGCATAAGATGCAATATTAAACGGCACACCTAAGAAAACGTCGGCAGAGCGCTGATACAGCTGACAGGACAGCTTGCCGTCAGACACATAGAATTGGAACAGGCAATGGCACGGCGGCAACGCCATTTTATCAATTTCACCAACATTCCAGGCGCTGACGATTAAGCGTCTGGAGTTCGGATTTGTCTTAATATCTTCAATAAGACGGGAAATTTGATCAATGGTGTCTCCATCAGCTCCCCGCCAAGAACGCCATTGGGAGCCATATACAGGTCCAAGTTCACCGTTTTCATCAGCCCACTCATTCCAGATTCGCACTCCGTTTTCCTGCAGATAGCGTACATTCGTATCTCCTTTTAAGAACCACAGCAGTTCATGCGCAATTGATTTAAAGTGGAGTTTTTTAGTGGTGAGCATCGGAAAGCCTTCCCGTAAATTAAATCTCATTTGATATCCGAAAGTGCTGATTGTTCCGGTCCCTGTCCGGTCTCCCTTTTTCTCACCATGCTCTAAAACATGTCTGCATAAATCCTTATACTGTTTCATTTTTTTCATCCTTTAAAAGTAGTCTTCTAGTAGTGTAACACAATAAAAAATCATTTCTGAACCCAGAAATGATTTTTTTATAGTCAGCTGACGACAGGCTTTTCATCCTGTTCTTTTTCTTCATCTTGCAGATCCTGATGCGTATGGGCAATTCTGCTCGCCGCTGCTGCAGCAAGAGCTGCCACAATATCATCCAAAAAGGTGTGAATACCGTCTGGACTTTCATCAAGTTCCTTAATAATTCCAATCTTCTCTTTATCCAAATAACCGAAATTGGTCAAACCGATCGACCCGTACACATTAACGATTGAAAGCGGGATAATTTCATCTATGCCGTAAAGCGGTTCATCCGTTTCAACAAGGTGTTGCAGCGGTTCGGGGAGAAGCTTCTGTTCTGCAAGCTGATCGAGTGCAAGGCCTGTCAAAACAGCATGAATAATTTCACGTTTGTTCAGGACTTTTTCTACATTCTCCATGCAAACACTAAGCGGCAGATTTGGATTGTATTTTTCCTGAAGTTTTTGAACAATCCGTGCAATATCTTCTATCATAACGCCCCGTTTGTTCAGCATATCCTTTGTTATATCGACCATTTCATTCATTGTGTACTTTTTCATGTCTAATGGCATCTCCTTTAGGCACTCATCCAGTTGGGAGGCGTGTTGCGGTCCCAGTAAATGCTCCCAAGCTCATGATGTGATTGAAATCCATCTTCTGCTGTATGATAATGAAAATTAAACCAGTAGCCGTCATGCGGCGGATGGTCTCTTCGCACATGGAATCTGAGAAGATCTTCTCCAGTTGTCCGATTGTAAACGTTGAAAATTTTTTCCGTTTTGCCCGCTGAAGGCATGCTTGAGATCACAACATCTTGGTACGCCTCATCATCTTGCAATGTCGCTAAATATTCACTAATCACATTTTCGATTTTTGGCAGGATCTCTTTCCGATAGTCATCCTCAATGACCGGAGCGATTCTGCTGCCGAATTTTAAAAAGGACTGATCCTCAGCGCTGTCAAGGAGCTGTTCCTTGTACGATTGAAAAAGCAGTTCAGGATTTTGCCTGTCATCCGACTCATCATCGTACAGGTCATGCTCATCATAAAAAGCGGTGTAATCATTCTGCTCAAGACTGCTCGGCTGTCCGGAAGGCTTGTCCGCCATAAGGGCAGCCGGAGGAGATACGAGCCCGAACGTTACAATGGTAAATAAAACCACAAGGGTCTTTCTCATCCACAATTTCATGACTGCTTATTCCTCTCTATTTTATTGTCATGTTTCTCTTATTTTAGCACATCCAAAACATGCAAGTCATGTACTATATGAAACTGATATGCAAATTAGGAGATTCGTTGCTATGCACTTTGTGTAAAAACGCTTACAATATTCAATGAAAGGAGGCTTTCCGCATGATTGACGCTCTGTTTGCCACAGTTTCACTCTTAACATTATTATACTTTGTCGTCATGGAGGTCACCGATTAACAGAAAGCCCGTGATATGAATCACGGGCTTGTTTGAATGACGCCATAATGGAACAGTGCTGTTTTTCTTTTCATGACGTTAAAACCAAACTGTTCAAACCGCGGACTTTTCCAGTGGTCTTTTAGCACAACGCTTTTTCTGGCGACTCGTACCGCTTCATTGATACATCCTTCGTGTAAAACTGAATCCTCTGCCAAATCACGTAAAGGCGCGATGCCGTCAGAGGTCTCTACAGGTTCATGAAACATTGGATCGAAATAAACCACATCAACAGAGTTGTCAGGAAGCTGTTTGATGTATTCTAAGCAATCACCATTCTTCACCTGGATTCTTCTCATCGCAGTTTGAAGCTCTTCTATACCCGTTTCCCATGAATGCAGCCCCATCCTCACTAAAACAGACACAAGATGGTTTTTTTCAATCCCAACAACAGAACCCGTTTCGCCTACTGCCATACTTGCGATAATGGCATCTGACCCCAGCCCGAGTGTGCAATCTAAAAACGTATCCCCTTCAGATAAGCCGGCAGCCCGAAGCATAGGCTCTTGCTCTCCCTGTAAGAAGCGTTTGGCTCTAAACATCGCTGTATTCGGATGAAAAAAGAATTTGGCACCTTGTTTCGTATACAGCTCAAACCGCTCTTTGCCGACCACAAGCAAATCACGTTCAGCTGACCTCAGCAGGTGTTCAACCGTTTGTTTATTCCGGCCGCAGTATGGCATATTTAGCTCTTTAGAAAGCTGCTTTGCGGTTTTTATGGTGTGTTCAGACGGTCTATAGCTTGTTGTTATCATCTTCTGTACTCCCAAAAAGAAAATGCCCGGAAAACGGGCATTTAGCAGTGCGCATCGAAGGCAGCAGTCAGATTTTTCATGATTTCTTCCATATCGTGTCCTTCAATTTCATGACGCGGAATAAAATGTACGACTTCTTTGCCTTTCAAAAGAGCCATTGATGGTGAAGAAGGCTCCTGGCCAGTAAAATACTCACGCATTTTCGCAGTAGCTTCTTTATCTTGGCCCGCAAAAACAGTCACCGTATTGTCAGGTGTTTTGTCATTCTGGAGGACTGCCTGTGTAGCCGCAGGACGCGCAAGGCCTGCCGCGCAGCCGCATACAGAGTTAACGACTACAAGAGTTGTGCCCTCTGCCTTTTCCATAAAGTTTTCTACTTCTTCTGCTGTTGTTAACTCTTCAAAACCTGCTCCAGTCAGCTCGCGGCGCATCGGTACGACAAGCTGGCGCATGTATTCTTCATAAGCCATTGACATAAAAAAAGCCCCCTCTAGTATCCTTCATCTGAAGTAAAGGATACTATAGAGAGGGCCGGATTTCAAATGTTCACGCCTTAAAATATAGAAGTAAGTGTCCCCAGCTGTCTAGATTTTCATAATACCGCCGGTGTTGGCACTTGTCACAAGTTTAGAATAACGTGCCAGGTAGCCGGTTTTCACTTTCGGTTCAAAACCTTTCCAGTTCGCTTTTCGTTTTTCCCACTCTTCTTCTGGCACTTGTACATCCAAGATACGTTTTTCAATATCAACGATAATATGGTCTCCGTTTTCAACAAAGGCAAGTGGCCCGCCCTCAGCGGCCTCAGGTGATACGTGGCCGATTGAGAGGCCACGGGAGGCTCCGGAAAAACGTCCGTCCGTAATCAATGCCACTTTTGGTCCGAGTCCCATTCCAACGATTTGGGATGTTGGCGCCAGCATTTCCGGCATGCCAGGTCCGCCTTTTGGCCCTTCGTATCTGATGATGACAACGTCGCCTTCTTTTACTTTTCGGTTGATAATGCCGTCAAGCGCCTCGTCCTGAGAATCGAATACGACAGCCGGCCCTTCGTGTCTTGTAATCCCATTCTGTACGCCGCCTGTTTTAATGATAGCGCCGTCCGGAGCTAGATTACCGAATAAAACAGCAAGGCCTCCCTTTTCAGTGAATGGTTGATCCAGCGGGTGAATGACGTCATAATCCTTTACTTCATGTCCGGCAATGGTTTCTCCAAGAGTTTTTCCTGTAACAGTCAGCGCGTCTAAATGAAGCGCTCCTTCTTTCTTGGAAAGCTCATTCAGAGCCGCTGACACGCCGCCCGCTTCATGAAGATCTTCAATAAACACATCCGATGCAGGCGCCAGCTTGGCCAAGTGCGGCACGCGCTCAGCGACTTCGTTAATGCGTTCTAAAGAGTATTCAACGCCGGCTTCGTTTGCAAGGGCAAGGGTATGAAGAACGGTATTTGTAGAACCTCCGAGCGCCATATCGAGTGCAAACGCGTTATCAATCGCTTTTACTGTAACGATATCACGCGGTTTGATATCTTTGCGAATCGTTTCCATTAATTGCGCAGCCGATTTTCTCACAAACTCTTTGCGTTCCGGAGATGTCGCCAGAATGGTTCCATTACCCGGCAAGGCAAGACCAAGTGCTTCTGACAGACAGTTCATTGAGTTCGCCGTAAACATGCCTGAGCAAGACCCACACGTTGGGCATCCGAACTGCTCTAGTTCTTGAAGCTCGTTTTCGTTGATTTTCCCTGCTTGGTAGGCGCCTACCCCTTCGAATACTGAGGAAAGGGAGATTTTTCGCCCGTCACTTGTTCTTCCTGCCGCCATCGGTCCGCCGCTGACAAAAATCGTCGGAATGTTGATGCGCATTGCCGCCATAAGCATTCCCGGTGTGATTTTGTCGCAGTTCGGAATACAGACCATTCCGTCAAACCAGTGTGCGGATACAACCGTTTCCACAGAGTCTGCGATAATTTCACGGCTTGGCAGCGAATATCTCATACCGATATGCCCCATTGCGATGCCATCATCTACCCCAATGGTATTAAATTCAAACGGCACGCCCCCTGCTTCTCTGATTGCTTCTTTTACGATTTTCCCAAACTCCTGCAAGTGAACATGACCGGGAACGATATCAATGTATGAATTACACACCGCAATAAACGGCTTGCCGAAATCCTCTTCTTTTACCCCTGCTGCACGAAGCAAACTGCGGTGCGGAGCTCTATCGATTCCTTGCGTGATCATATTACTGCGTAATTCTGCCATGGTGATCCTCCTAAATTCTTTCAATTATTTGATTGGATTTTATTTTGACAATTTTCAGTTTATTTATGGGCTATTTTTGCAAATAAGATAAATACAGGCCGCCCTCACCTTGTTTTGTTCTTTCGTGTTTTTATATTTATATAGCTTTCTTTCGATTTGAACCCTCCAACTATTAATATTGTTACTTACTATAAATAGTTTTCGGATATTTTTCAACAATATTCGAAATAATTTTTATAAAAAGCGAATTCACATAAAAAAGGTGCATGATCTGCACCTTTTTTATCTCTATTCGCCTTTTTTTCTGCTTTCCGTCATTTGTTTCCAAACAGAACCTTTTGCTTCTTCTCCATGCTCAATACGTTCAAGCGCCATTTTGACTTGAAGGCTGACCTCAAATTCGGGGTCATCTTCGGCAGCGCGCAAAGCATCAATTGCACTTTCATCGCCGACTTCGTACAGGAACATGGCCGCACGCCAGCGAACAAGCTTGCTGGAGTCGCTTAACGACTTGATCATAGCAGGAATGGCTTGAGGATCGCCGATATCAGACAGGCAGTCTCCGGCCGTTCTTCTGACTGATACAGCTTTGTCCTCAAGTGCTTTATACAATAGAGGAAGAACATCAGGTGTTTCAATCATTCCTAAGTACACAACAGCCTGTCTTCTGATGGACACCTTTGGATCATCCAATGCCTTCTGTAAAACCGGGATATCCTCTTCTTTCGGATCCATCTGTTCCAAGTGTGCATAACGCTTTTTCCAGTCCTCATCATCCAGCATGTCAAGCGTTACTTTATACGCTTTGCGCTGTACAGCTTGTTTTGCTTCGCCCTTTCCTTGAGCGGCTGCTTCAGTCAGTCGTTTCAGCCGTTCATCACTGTATGCCGCCTGAAGTTCTTCTGTCACGTCATGGCCGATTTCATCAAAGTCACCGAATCTGACACCTTGTTCTTTCCAAGCCCGCTCAAACACAACATTGGAAGCTTCAGATCTAAGTTTTAAGATCGCCTGCTGAAAGCGTTCAGGTAAGCCGAAGCGTTCTTCCCGCTCTCCATCGGTTAATTTAACTTGCATAGGAATGCCGCTGAACATCTGCACAAAAACTTTTACCTCTCCAAAAGATTCTTGATCAGAACGATTTTCTTCTCCGCTTTCAGCACTTTCCATCCCAAATGCAGTGCGGACTTGCGGTAAAATGTCTTTCCAGTCGTATCTTGCATTCCGTTCAACAGCAAGAAAATCTGCGACGTGATATACCCCTTTAACTCCATCTATTTTAAGGATTTCCGCTATAACAGGCGGTGCGCCTTCTGCTTGCTCAGGTTTATAGTTATTGCTTTTGCCCGCCGGAAGCTCTTCCGTTAAGATGACTTTCATTGTATTCGGGCTTGGTGTAGGTTCAATTGATTTTATCTTCATGATCGTCCTCCTATAGCATATCTGTGACTTATTCTATCATAGTCGCTCCAAGCCTTCTATTACGACGTTTTGGCATCAATCCCGGGTATGTCTTTTTCTAATTGGCGGACAAATTGAAGCATAAAATTGTGTCTTTCTTCTGCCAGTTCCCGTGCAGTGTCTGTATTCATCATATCTTTCAGCCGCAGCAGCTTATGAAAAAAATGAGCGTAGGCGCTTTGATCATCTCCATAAAGGCCATGCCCGTTTGCGCCCGCAAACATGAAAACTCTCGCAATGCCGACAGCACCAATCGCATCAAGTCTGTCAGCATCCTGTACGGCTTTTCCCTCAATTGAGAGCGGCTCCTTCGCCAGCTTTTCCCTGTCTCGAAAGGACATCCTTGTTATAATATGAATCACCCTGTCAGCATTCTCTTTTCCTACTCCGAAAAAAACGAGCTGATCATATACTTCGCTCACAGAAAGCCTGACCGTGTCAGGCAGCTTCACATCAATTAAATCATGAACCAAAGCCGCCGTTTCAACAATGAACAAATCCGCTTTTTCCTTTTCTCCAATATACGCTGCAATATCTGCTACTCTTGATACATGATGCCAATCATGTCCAGAGCTTTCGTCAGTCATGATAGATTGAACCCATGCCCTGATTTGCTCTGCCTGCTTCAATTCCTTCACAAAAACACCCTCTTTTTATTGCTCTAATAGCTTCACGATATCGTCTTCCAGCTCTTTCGGATTTGTATTTGGTGAATAACGACCAACGATTTCTCCATTTCTATCCACTATAAATTTCGTGAAATTCCACTTGATCGCCTTAGTTCCCAGCATCCCTTTCGCATGTTTTGTCAAATACACAAACAGCGGGTGGGCGTTTTTCCCGTTTACATCCACTTTTGAAAACATAGGAAATGTAACACCGTAATTTGTTTCACAAAATTCCTGTATGTCAGCCTCTTCACCAGGCTCTTGGTTCATGAATTGATTGCAGGGGAACCCTAAGATCTCCAGCCCCTCCTGCTGATATGTATCATATAATTCCTGCAGCTGCTTTAATTGGGGAGTAAAACCGCACTTACTTGCTGTATTCACGATCATCAGTACCTTTCCCGCGAAAGGCTGAAGTGTCATGTCTTTCCCTGTGATTGTACGTACCTTCATATGATAAATAGACATGTAAGTCCCTCCTATGTCCCTGGTGCTGATTATTTTACCTTTTTTAAATCGCAATTTAAAATGTAAACATCAATTAAGAACTCATAAGAAGCCTAACGATATGAACGTCCGTTCATTATCAATTCATAACGCTCGTTTTTTATCTTATCATTCTATAAAACATTACAATTCCCTCTGACATCTTTGAAAATCATTTTACTGTGAAACCAAAAGGCGTGTCAGTGCGTTTTATTTAAAGAGTTTTCTGTTGTTTCCCCCTCAACACGTATAGATAGATTGAAAATTGGCGTGAAAATTCCTATAATGAAGAAAATTAAACGGGGAAATAATGGAGGTGGCACGTTGCCTATTAATATACCAACACACCTGCCGGCAAAACAGGTGCTTGAAAGTGAACATATATTTGTAATGGATGAAAGCAGAGCATTTCATCAGGATATCCGGCCGCAAAAAATTATTATATTAAATTTGATGCCGAAAAAAATCCAAACAGAGACTCAGCTTCTCAGATTGCTTGGAAATTCGCCTTTACAGGTTCATTTCACATTTTTAATCCCAAGCACACACACGCCGAAAAATACTGCGAGAGAACACCTTGACGAATTTTACACGACTTTTTCCAATATCCGTCACAAGAGGTTTGACGGCATGATTATCACCGGTGCGCCGATCGAGCATTTGGCGTTTGAAGAGGTTTCATATTGGGAAGAGCTCAAGGAAATCATGGAGTGGAGCAAAACAAATGTCACTTCAACCTTGCATATTTGCTGGGGTGCTCAAGCAGGTTTGTATTACCATTACGGTGTGGAAAAAATTCAAATGCCGAAAAAAATCTTCGGTGTGTTCGAACATACCGTTCTTTCAAAACACGAAAGATTGGTAAGAGGTTTTGACGAGCTATACTACGTGCCGCATTCCCGGCATACAGATATAAATATGGAACAGCTTCAAGCAGTGCCCGAGTTAAACATTCTTACCGCATCAAAGGAAGCCGGGGTTTGCTTAATTGTGTCTAAAGACGAAAAACAAGTCTTTTTGACAGGGCACCCTGAATATGATACAAATACGCTTCTTCAAGAGTATGAAAGAGATTTGGAACGAAACCTTTCTACTGTCGAGGCACCTAAACATTATTTTGCAAAAGGCAGCAACGAGCCAGTGAATCGCTGGAAAGCGCATGCCACATTATTGTTTATGAATTGGCTGAATTATTACGTTTACCAGGAAACTCCTTATGAATGGGACTAATTTTTCTTTTTTTAGTGATACGCTGAGCAAAAAATATGATAAAATACATCTGATTCAGTCTGCGTATAACAAAAATTTAAAATACTGGAATCCAAATCATTTAAAATTAGCTTAACTTTTTCACTGCATTAATAATTCGATTATGTATTTGTGTTATGTTTATGTATAGACAATAACTCCTTACGATGCATGAAGCTTGCTTGTTGTTGATTACATTGAGGTGAATTTACTTGAATACCAATAAAAGAGTATTAATTTTGACTGCAAATTACGGAAATGGACATGTGCAGGTAGCCAAAACACTATATGAACAATGTGTACGGCTCGGCTTTCAGCATGTAACAGTTTCTAATTTGTACCAAGAGTCAAATCCGATTGTTTCAGAGGTAACTCAATACCTTTATTTAAAAAGCTTCTCAATCGGGAAACAGTTTTATCGTTTGTTTTATTACGGAGTTGACAAAATCTATAATAAACGTAAATTCAATATTTACTTTAAAATGGGTAATAAAAGATTGGGCGAACTTGTCGATGAACATCAGCCCGATATTATTATTAATACATTTCCGATGATCGTCGTGCCTGAATACAGACGCCGAACTGGAAGAGTCATTCCTACCTTCAACGTTATGACTGATTTTTGTCTTCATAAAATTTGGGTTCACGAAAACGTGGATAAATATTATGTGGCGACAGATTACGTGAAGGAAAAACTGCTGGAGATCGGCACTCATCCAAGCAACGTAAAAATCACAGGAATTCCAATCAGGCCGCAATTTGAAGAATCCATGCCGGTTGGCCCGATATATAAAAAGTACAATCTTTCACCAAACAAAAAAGTGCTTCTGATCATGGCAGGTGCTCACGGTGTATTAAAGAACGTAAAAGAGCTGTGCGAAAACCTTGTCAAAGATGACCAAGTGCAAGTGGTTGTCGTGTGCGGGAAAAATACGGCTTTAAAAGAATCTTTGAGTGCGCTTGAGGCGGAAAATGGTGACAAATTAAAAGTTCTGGGCTATGTGGAGCGCATTGATGAGCTATTCCGAATCACAGATTGCATGATTACCAAGCCCGGCGGCATTACTTTGACAGAAGCCACAGCCATTGGAGTGCCTGTCATTCTGTACAAACCCGTGCCTGGACAGGAAAAAGAAAATGCAAACTTCTTTGAAGACCGCGGAGCTGCCATCGTTGTGAACCGTCATGAAGAGATTCTCGAGTCAGTCACTTCCCTTCTTGCAGATGAAGATACCTTGCATCGCATGAAGAAAAACATTAAGGACCTTCATTTAGCAAACTCCTCTGAAGTGATTTTAGAGGATATCCTGAAGGAATCAGAAATGATGACTACCAAACAAAAAGCCAAAGTGCTATCGTAATGGCGTACTTGAGAGCATACGAAAATCGTGTGCTCTTTTTATTTATATTCAGCCATTAATAAAAGCGGTTACATTTTTTTATGAAACTTGCCCTTCTTTTGAAAAATAAGCCGTTTCGAAACTTGACGGGTGCTCCCAGATGGTGTATAGTTGAACCATCATTTAACAATGGAATCAAAGTTAGATGATGACAAAATTTTTTTTAGCACATGGGTGCTACAGTACTAGGAGGAATTAAGCAATATGCAAAACGGTAAAGTAAAATGGTTCAACAACGAAAAAGGATTCGGCTTCATTGAAGTTGAAGGCGGAGACGATGTATTTGTTCACTTCACAGCTATCGAAGGAGATGGATACAAATCATTAGAAGAAGGACAAGAAGTTTCTTTTGAAATTGTCGAAGGTAATCGTGGACCTCAAGCTTCTAATGTTGTAAAACTCTAAACTCAATACATGATGATGAGATGACAAATAGAGGAGAGGCATTCGCCTCTCCTATTTGATTTTCATCTGGATTTCAATCGCCAAAATGTTTTGTTTACACCTCTGTTCAATCTCTTCAACATACTTTTCCATTGATGGTTTTCCTTTTTTCGCGATATCCGCCAGTTCTTCTAAATCACTGTATATTTCTATAAATGTTTTGTGAAGGATCAACTTCAAGTCTTTATCATCCATAGCTGCGTTCCCCTTCTCTATCAAGATACCTCAAATAGTAAAACGGTCCTATTTATTCTGGTTCAATAGTTATATCGGCTTATTTTTATTTTCTTTTCTATTTTGGTACATAAATTTCAAAAAAACTCTGCAAAATAATGGCGGAGGTGTTTTTTGTGACTTCAGAATTTCATAATGAGGATCAGACTGGCTTTACGGATAAGCGGCAGCTGGAACTAGCGGTGGAAACAGCGCAGAAAACAACAGGAGCCGCGACGAGAGGCCAAAGCAAAACATTAGTCGACTCTGCATACCAAGCCATTGAGGATGCTAGAGAACTGTCACAATCTGAAGAGCTGGCAGCTCTCGATGATCCTGAATTTGTAAAGCAGCAACAGCAGCTGCTAGATGACAGCGAGCATCAGCTGGATGAATTCAAAGAATAAAAACCGCAGCTTCTGCGGTTTTTATTTTTAGTGATTGGTTAAGACATCTCCGTATTGTTTCAGCTTTTCACCAACCGTACATTTATTGATACAAAATGAATGCGCATAAGTTTTGCCAAATTCTTTGCGAAACTGCTTCTTAATAAAACAGTCCTTGCAATATTCATCGTGCAGTTCTGTCAGTTCTTTAAAGATCATTTTCTTATCCAATATCGTCATCTCCGTTACGGTCTAATTTCGTGTGGCTTTCTACGAATTGATGGGATAGAATTTTTTTAGCGAGGCCGTCAGCTTCCTGATTGTCTTTTCGTTGTATTATTTCGTAGGTTGGAGTAAGCTTCAGCGATTCAAGGAGTGCTTCTATTTTGTCCAGCCATTCATTATGAGATGGATCATAACAAGGCCAGCTGCCGTCAAGCTGATTCAGCACAACAAGCGAGTCCCCTTTGATTGTAA
Organism: Bacillus sp. 9.4; assembly: GCF_055486415.1. Lineage (NCBI taxonomy): Bacteria > Bacillati > Bacillota > Bacilli > Caryophanales > Bacillaceae > Bacillus > Bacillus sp. 9.4. The sequence continues at coordinate 298,143 of NZ_JBVFMU010000001.1, forward strand.
TTGAATTTCTGCTTGCCCCAAGCTCTCTTACTTCTCTTATTGCTTCATAAAGCGCTGCGTATTCAGCTTCATTATTGGTTTTCAGCCGGAAGCTTTTATTTTTTCTCAAGCGATGCCGGGTTCCTCCCAGTGAATAATAGATGACGATCCCGAGACCGGCCAGTTCGCTCTCCTTATCGAAACTGCCGTCAAAATAAACAGTAATGTCATCAGGCTCTTGAGCAAGCTCCTCTGTCAGCTTTTCCAATTCCTTCAGCATCCAGCTGCCGCCTTTCTCGTCTTCGAACTCTAGCTCTTTCATGTATGGAAAACGTCCAAGTTCTCTGGCGAGCATACGTGCCTGCTGTGCTGTCAGCCAGTCTTCGCTAAAAAATGAGACGGATCCTGTTCCTTTTGCTTCTATTTTCAAATGCGGTCTGAGCTTCATTACAATCACCTTACCATTCATTAGTTGTCGGGCTTATGCTATAATCAAACCAATCTTACCCCGGAAAGGAAGCTTTTTCATCTTGTTTAATAATTCGTTTTGGATCTTTTTTGCGATCATTCATTTTATCATTGTTCTTTTATTTTATAAAGGATTTGGCAAAATGGGGCTGTTTGTTTGGATCGGTTTTGCGACAGTCTGCGCCAACCTCCAAGTCGTCAAAACAGTCGAACTGTTTGGCTTAACAGCGACACTCGGGAATGTGATGTATGGCACAATCTTTTTTGCGACAGATGTGCTGAATGAAAAATACGGACCAGCTGAAGCCAGAAAAGCGGTATGGCTCGGATTCTCAACGCTCCTGACGCTGACATTTGTCATGCAGGGCGTGCTGCTTTTCGAACCGGCTTCCAGCGACATATCACAAACAGCGCTGGAAACGATCTTCGGATTCCTTCCGCGAGTTGCGTTAGGAAGTCTGCTTGCCTTTATCTTCAGCCAAACGCTGGATGTTTATGTATATTCGGCAATTAGAAGGATATTTCCTTCTGATCGGCTTTTATGGCTCAGAAACGGCGGCAGTACAGCAGTCAGCCAGCTGTTTGATACATTCATATTCACTTCAGTCGCCTTTCTCGGCATTTATCCGGCAGGCGTGTGGCTTCATATTTTTATTTCTACATATTTGATTAAGTTTGCGGTATCTTTGATTTCATTGCCTTATGCTTATGCAGCCAAAAAAATGATACCTAAAGATGAAAGGAGTTCATAATGCCTACAGAAATATACGTAGACGGCGCAAGCGCCGGTAATCCCGGGCCTTCCGGTATCGGCATTTTTATCAAACATGAGGGAATAGCAGAATCCTTCTCTATTCCAATCGGAGTGCATACAAATCAGGAAGCGGAATTTCTTGCATTAATTGAAGGGATGAAGCTATGTGCAACGCGCGGGTATCAATCGGTTTCCTTTCGAACCGATTCAGATATTGTGGAACGCGCCACTGAGCTTGAAATGGTTAAAAATAAAACGTTTCAACCGTTCGTAGAAGAAATCACCCGATTAAAAGCGGCATTCCCTCTTTTTTTCATCAAATGGATACCGGGCAAGCAAAACCAAAAAGCCGATCTTCTGGCAAAAGAAGCGATTCGGCTGAATGAAAAGAATTAAATCTTGATCATTGGTTCATCCTAATGGCGAGGTGAACTAACATGAAAAAGAAAGATAAAGGCCGGCTGACCGGCGGTGTTACTCCGCAAGGCGACCTGGAAGGCAATACACATAATGACCCTAAAACAGAGCTTGAGGAGAGAGCAAAAAAAAGCAATACAAAACGCTAGAGAAGATCTAAACGATCTCTCTAGCGTTCAGCTTTTCAAGCATACGCTCAATTCCTTTGATTTGGTGGCGGCGAAGCATGTCAGCCGCCTGCTCCATTTGCAAAGTAAATAAAGCGTCTTTCAGTGTGCAGGCCAGCGGCACTGAGCAATGAATTTCCGCAAGCTTCCTCGACATCTCCAAATCGCTTAAACCTTGCTGAATTTTTCCCTGCTGTCCTTTTGGAAGAAGAGAAAGATTTTCCAATAAACGGTCAATCGTTTCGTATTCACGAATCAGTTTGTAGGCTGTTTTTTCTCCAATCCCTTTGACTCCGGGATAGTTATCACTGGAATCTCCCATAAGCGCTTTAATATCAATCAAAGCCTTCGGCATTACGCCTGTTTCTTCATAAAAAGTCTCTTTTGTATAGACTTTATAATTTCCGATTCCTTTTTGAAGCAAAGCAACGCTTACTTTATCCGTTAACAGCTGAAGTAAATCTCTGTCCCCTGTTACGACCGTAATGTCCGCTTCATTCGCAAATAAATCGGCAAGAGTACCGATACAGTCATCCGCTTCATAGCCAGCAAAGCCAATATTCATGATTCCAAGCTCTGCGGCTGCTTCCTTTGCCAAATCAAACTGCGGAATCAGCTCCACAGGCGGCGCGCTGCGGTTGGCCTTATAATCTTGGAACAAGTCATTTCGGTACGTTTTGCTCCCCATGTCCCAGCAGCAGACGACGTGTGTCGGCTGGAATGTTTCCACAGCTGTAATCAAATGCTTTAAAAAGCCGTTGACGCCGTTCGTCGGCACCCCGCTGTCATTTATCATAAAGTTGCGATGTACGGCCGTGGCAAAAAAGGCCCGGAATAAAAGAGCCATGCCGTCAACCAGCAATAGTTTATTATTATTCATCAAATAACTCCCTTTTCTTTCATTCCTTCTATTTTATCATAAAGCAGCCCAAAAATAAAAAACAGTATCTCTTTAATTAGAGATACTGTTTGGATATTTATCAATCGTTGTGTCTTTTGTTGCTGGCGATCAGCTTTTCAGCTTCGCGTCCTGCGTAAGAGTCAAAATGGGTTTGAAATCCGTTTTTCTTTTTGGCATTGTTATTCGCCTGTGCATTTCTGTTTCCGAGCTTTGTTCTGCCCAACATGAATCCCCCCTTACGTCGGATGCATATAGTATATGCTTCCGGCAGGAGGTTCACTCGCGACAGGATCATCCAGCTTACATGCGGCTTACGTATTCTCTGACCATTTCTTTTGATACAAGCCGTCTTGTCGGGACGATGCCTTTTTTAGCGAGCTGATTCATTTGCTCGGTAATTTCATTAATTGCATCTGTAGTATAAGGCTCATCGTTTCTGCATTTAGCAACAGCTTCTTCAATCGCCAATTCACGCATATTTTCAAGACGCATAAATGCTTTGATATGCTCGTGCTGTTTTGATGAATGTGCTGAAATTGCTTTATGTACCTCTGACATTAATCGTTCATCTCGCTTTTTTCTATTTAGTCTATCATGACTTGAAATACAAGCCAACTGAATTTTACATTTTTATTGTATTGTCTGAATTTTTCCAGGAGATGCACGCCTGATACGCCATTTCAATCTCTTTCGCATGTTCCCCTTCCGCATATCCTCTTAAATATGTCTCTTTTTGATCCGTTATTTGCGCGATTGCTTTTTCACCCATATCTTCCTGTAAGCGTCTGAGGTGAGCAGTGTAATGAGATATCAGGCTTTCTTCTTCATTTTTTATCCATGCCTCTGTGATTTTCGTAAGTTTCATCCGTACAGCTTCGATAAAGGCCGCTTTTCCTTTCTGCTCAAAAAACTGCTTCGGTGATTTGATCTCTTTTAGTTCCTGCTCAAAAGCACGTTCTTCTATTTCCGGTTCAACTTCCTTCAACTGTATGCCGTTCGAATGCTGATCACCCGCATAAACGGAAAAATAACCGTCCTCGTTTAATGTTTTTTGAAAATGATCCAGCCATTCTTCATTGATATGCCGTTCGATGAAACCGCTCATGCGAACATCAAGCGTTTTGATTTCCTGAATATATTCAAATTGATATTCATGTAAGGCTGTTGTCATCGCTTTACTGACGTTCTTTTTCCAATCCCCGTTTTGCAGCCCGGGATGAAATGCCGATTTTAATAAATCATTTGCAAAATATGATAATCGCTGTGCAATGTGATATAGCTGCTCTCTTGTATCTTTTTTTACTTTTTCAATGATGGTTTTTGAGTTCCGCCGTTTCTCGATATCGGCCACTGTCCACTCAAATGACAGCATAAGGCGCTGTTTCTGCGCTTCCTTCTCTTCTCGGGACTGATGCTGGGATTGGTGAAGCTGAAAAACAGTTTCGCATAGTTTGTCTGCCTCCGAACTGAGCTGCGCTGCTGACGCTTTTTTTACATCCAATTCGATAAACCGGTCTAAGTGTTTTCTTACTTTCGAGAACTGATTGTAAAATGACTCCGGTTTTCCCACCAGTTCCTCCTTACTTGATACGGTAAAGAGCTGCGGCTCATAAACCCCTTCTTTTACAAGCTCTGCGCTGACATAATCGGTCACTGTTTCGAGCTCTGTTTTATCTTTTGCAAGGTCTGCAGCATTAATAATAAAAAACATTTTATCCATGCTGAGCGATTCTTTCACAAGTCCAAGCTTTCGCAAAAATGAACGGTCTCCTTTTGAAAAAGAGTGCTGATAATAAGTCATATAAAAAAATGCATCAGCATCTTTGATATATTGGAATGCCAGTTCTGTATGCCGTTTATTCATGCTGCTCGCGCCGGGTGTATCAACGATCGTAATCCCTTTTTCAGTTAGCGGGCATGTATAGTAGACCGTTACCTCTTTCACAGCACAGGCCGTTGTTTCCTCTGCTACATACGGCTTTAATTCAGAGAGCGGAATCGTTAATTTCTTCTGTTCCTGTATATACTGCTGATACTTCTCGTATGCAAGCAGGAAATTGCTGATCAATTTCACGTGTTCTTCCTGCAGCCTGTTTTTTTTGACTGCCTTTTCCCACTTCTCTGTTAAGGAACGGCCTGCCGGTTCCTTTGGTATTCCGGTGAGCTGCAAAATTTCAGCCGTTATGTCATCCTCTGTCTTAAACACTACATCCGCTGTTTTGTTTAAGTTGCCATTGATTGGCTTTGTGATCTTGTTAATTGTCGCTGTGGTTGGCGTTGGTGAGGATGGCAGCACTCTTTCGCCGACAAGCGCATTGGCAAATGATGATTTCCCCGAGCTAAAGCCTCCAAAAAGAGCGAGTGTAAATTTCCGTTCCTCAAGCCTTTTCACCCTTTCACGAAACGCTGAAGTTTGCTTTAACAACATGCTGTATTCGCCTAAAAGGTCAGACAAAGTGTAAAAGCGTTTGATTTGGTCTTGAAGCGGCATTTCTTGTTCCATTTTGATTTCTGATTTCGGCATCGGCTGCGCCGTCAGCTGGCTTCGGCCTTGTTTCTGCTCTGGAGCCGCCACTCTTGTTTTCTTCGATTTAAACCATTCTGTGTCTATATGCATTGGGCATGCGGACTCTTCTTCCCAAATGGCCCACAGGCGATCGGTTTTCTCTCGGGCATTATTCTCTAAACGCGCCTGTTCTTGAAGAAAGACAAGTTTTTCTGATTCTTGGACGAGCCGGTCGTTAATTGTTTGCACATCTTTGGAAACACGCTCTTTCACCATAGCGGAGAGCACCTTTATGATGTCTGCGGCTTCTCTTTTCGCCTCTTTCCGGATGAGCTCTGCCAAGTCTTTTGTATATTGCAATACATATTCAGAGGAAAAGGCTGCACCATGCTTGACCGCGCGTTCAATGATGCTTATATCAAGCGGTGTGCGATAGGCCTGAATCAGCTTTTCACTTTCAGCGGTATAGACATCAAATACCTTGGCGAGTTTATGAAGCGTGTCTATCATATGCCAATCCGCTTCGGCCTCTGTTCGTTTTGCCACATCAGAGAAAAAAGCATTCCGCCTTTTATCTCTTTCCTGTGCAGTTTTCGCTTTAGAAAAGAAAATGCCGGTTTTAAAAGAAGGCTCTTTTGATTCTAAAAATGCAGCTGCCAATTCACGCATTTCAAAAGGCGTCAGGTTTGCGTTTTTTAAAATACGATTGATTTCTTCCTGCATCCTCTTCTCTGCCTCAGTCGTTTGTTTTTCGGCCTCATTCAATTGATCACGCAGCGATTGGACCAGTCCAATTTGGATATTAAGCTGTTCAGCGAAACTCGGAGCGCCTGTTTCGTCTTTCTTCAGCATTTCCGTATGTTCCTTTAGCAGATTACGGACTTTTTGTTCCGTTAAAGCCTGCATATTGCTTTTTGATTGCTGTTCTATTCTTCTTAACTCTTCTCTCAGGGCCCCCATCTGATTAAACGGGTGATCCGGTTCTGTTACTGATGTAAAATAGAGCGCTTCCCTTGAAATCCCTTCATTGCAAAGCATCTCCTCTACCTGCGCTTGATAGTCTCCAAATTTCGTCTCCGTCTCATCATGGCGGTCAATTTGATTGACGATAAAATACACATTCGGAATGCTTTCTTTTATTGATCTGAGAAACTTTACATTTTCCTCAGAGTGCACGTGATTATAGTGAACGACGTAAAACAGCGCATCCGCTTGGTGAAGAATAGAAGCAGCCGATAGAAAATGAGCATCATCTGTTGAATCTATCCCTGGAGTATCAATATACGCAACCCCGGAATCGATCTCAGTATACCTGTCAAAAATTTCGACGCTTTCAATCTGTTCCCCGTCTTTACAATATTGCTGCACCTTGTCTTTCTGGTAAGCCCCTTCCAGCTCAGCACACGCTCCGTCTGTTGTATGAAGCCGAACTCGCTTTTCCCCGTTTCTGATCACAACAAGGTTAGCGCTTGTCGGAATCGGGCTTGTCGGCAAAATATTCTCCATTAACAGGCAGTTCAGCAGTGACGATTTTCCCGCTGAATAATGCCCGGTAAACGCGATATAAACCTCTTCATCAGCCGCTTTTTTCATGACCGCAGCCAGTTTAGCAGCCCTTTGTTCATCTTGATTCTCAATAAATTGCTTATAAAGTTCCCCAGTTTTATGCAAAAGCTCTTTTCTGTTTTGATCTGTCATAAGTCTGAACCCCTTTGTGCCGTTTCAATTGTGAACCTTTTTCGAAAGATCTGAATTCATTCCCTTTACATTTTACACAAGAATAAACCAAATTTCTTTAGGAGAATAGAAAAAAGCCGCCATTACGGCAGCTTCTATAAAAGAAAATCTGCAACTTTTACAAGTTCCAGATTCATCAAACAGATTTATTAGAGATTCCTTTTAATACAAAACCAATTAATACACTATATGTACAAACCGCTCCAAGCAAAAACAGCATTGTCATTTGCTTCACCATCCTGATTGAGAATCTTTTTCAAATTCATTTTAACATGGTTGAGAATGATTTTCAATCGCTATTTTACGCTGTATTCCTGTAATGCTTTGTCTTCTGCGCGAATTCTGACGCTTAACAACACGGCATTGAAAATGGAAAACAGACACATGGTGACGTATGCTTGATAAAGCAGCGGAATCAGCAAAATTTCAAGTATAACAACGGCATAGTTTGGATGTTTCATCCATTTATATGGACCTTTTTTTACAAGCTCTACACCTGGAACAACAAGGATTTTCGTATTCCAATGTGCCCCTAAGGAACAAAGCGCCCAATACCGTACGATCTGTACGCTTAAAATCACTGCAGCGATACCGAGCCACCAGTTGGACGGCTGTTTATTCATCAGCAGCACCTCGGCAATTAAGGACAGGAAAAAAAGGATATGCATCGTAATGATATACGGATAGTGGCTCTCGCCAAATTCAATTGCTCCTTGCTTCTTTACCTTTTGTTCGTTTTGCCTGGCCACTGCCATTTCTGCTGCTCTTTGAACAATGAGAATGGCGATCAACAACCAAAACATGAGTCAGGCCCCCTTTTCCCAGCTGAATAATAGCAACTCTGATGAAAAACCTGGCCCTAATGCGCCAATCAGTCCTCGTTCATCTTCCTTTTTATGTCCGTTCTGCAGATGGTCTTTGATCACATACAAGATTGTGGCTGAAGACATATTTCCGTGCTTTTGCAAAATGCTTTGCGCAGATGAAAGCTTTTCTGACGACAGCCCGAGACTTTTGATGTATGCATCGATCACTTTTTTTCCGCCTGGATGCGCCAAAAAAACACTGATATCATGGAATGACAGCTTATGTTTGTCCAAAAAAATCTGTACATTTGTTTTGAGCCATTTTTCCACCAAGGTCGGAATATCTCGTGAGAAAATGACTTTGAATCCTTGATCGGTAAAGTCCCAGCCCATGACATCTTCTGATTGTTTCATCAAAACAGATTGGGCGTCCATTATCTTCGGTGCAAGCTTCAGCTTTGACATCCTGCGGTCCGCCTTCTCTCCGCATAATAAAGCTGCGGCAATGCCGTCACCAAAAAGCGAGGTGCCGATCAGATTGCTTTTTGTTTTATCTTCCGGCTGGAATGTCAGGCTGCACAGCTCGGCAGCAATGACAAGCACAAAAGCCTCAGGATACGCTTTGCAGTATTCGGCTGCACGCGCAAGTCCGCTGGCTCCTCCTGCACAGCCAAGCCCCCAAATCGGAATCCGCTTCGTATATGGAGAAAACGGAAGTTCATTCATAAGCCGCGCCTCGATACTCGGTGTGGAAAGGCCTGTACTGGAGACGAAAAAAACAGCTTCCACTTTCTCATAAGGAATGGCTTCTTGAAAAAATTCCGGATGAGAGAGGCACTCACGAACAGCCGCTCTGCTGTGTTTAAGTGTTTCTTCTATGTATATTTGATTTTTTTCTTCAAAGCTGTGCCCCTCTTTATACCATTCAATCGGCTTAACAAACTGTCTCGAATGGATTTGCCCGTTTTTAAAGGAGGATAACAGCCGGTCAATATCCTTAAAAGAATGCTGAAACATATAGCGGGCGAACTCGGCCGCTTTCTCTTGGTTTACATTATACGCAGGAAGACTTGTTCCAATGGATAAAATAAACGCCATGCGATCACCTCTTTGCATACATTGTGCCGCAACAATCTTTTTTATATGCAAAAAAACTCCGCCGCGGCGGAGTTAGACTGCTGTTTTTTGTTCAGCGAGGTCAGCTTCTTGTTCTATTTTTTTAGCTTTAGAAAAAACGTTATATACAATATTTAAGACGACTGCAGTAAAGCTGCCCGCCACAATGCCATTCGTTGTAAGCAGCGTTAAGGCACTCGGAAGCTGTTTGAAAATATCCGGCACAACGGTCACACCGAGCCCCAATCCCACTGAGCAGGCAACAATCAGCAGATTTTCCTGTTTCGCAAAATCAATGCGGCTGAGCATTTTAATCCCGTAAGCGATCACCATTCCAAACATCGCCACCATTGCACCGCCCAAAACAGCGGATGGAATAATGGTCGTGAAAGCAGCGATCTTTGGAAACAGCCCAAATGCCATTAGGATCACACCTGTGACCACAATGACGGCATTTTTTTTGATCCCTGTGAGCTGAACAAGCCCGACATTTTGAGAGAATGCCGTGTAAGGAAAAGCGTTAAAAATACCGCCCAGAAGCACAGCCAGTCCTTCAGCTCGATAGCCTTTAGACAAATCTTCCTCTGTCAAACGGCGGTTTGTCAGGTCACCTAAAGCAAAGTAAACACCAGTTGACTCCACAAGGCTGACAATTGCAACGATGGACATCGTAATGATAGGCGCTGCGTGAAAAGACGGCGCTCCGAAGTAAAATGGCTGAATCATTTGAACAACTGCCGCGTCCGAAACATTATCAAATTGAACTTTTCCCATAAAATATGCGATGAAGGTGCCAATCAAAATACCGATCAAAATCGAGACGGACTTGATAAAGCCTTTTGTAAAACGGTATAGAAGCACAATGATACTCAACACGGTAAAAGCAAGAGCAAGATTGGAGAGATCTCCGAAATCTGCACTTCCTTCTCCGCCGGCCATGTTATTCATGGCAACCGGCATCAGTGTAATACCGATAATCGTAACAACAGAGCCTGTCACGACCGGCGGAAAAAACGATACGAGCTTTCCAAAGAAAAATGAAATAAGAATGACAAGAATGCCTGAAGCGATAATGCTGCCGTAAACAGTTGAAACCCCATATTCAGATCCAATCGCTATCATCGGCGATACAGCTGTAAAGGTACAGCCAAGCACTACCGGAAGCCCGATCCCAAAAAATCGGTTGCTCCACACTTGCAGAAGTGTAGCCACACCGCACATAAAAATATCAATTGATACTAAATAAGTCAGCTGCTCGACGGTCAGTCCCATTGCTTTTCCGACAATCAGAGGAACAACAATGGCGCCGGCATACATGGCAAGAACATGCTGAATCCCTAAAGACAGCGTTTTGCCGAATCCATTTCTCATGAATGAACCTCCTGTACGAAGGACACTTTTCCTTCTTCTAAAGACTGAATTCTTGCCAAAGATTCCACTCGGTAGCCCAGTTTTACAAGTTCATCTCTTCCCGGCTGAAATGACTTTTCAATAACAATGCCGATTCCCGCAATAGAAGCTCCCGCTTGCTTCACAATCGACACAAGCCCGTGCGCTGCCTGTCCATTTGCCAAAAAATCATCGATAATCAGCACATGATCCTGATCCGACAGGTGGGTCCCAGACACTGCGATTTGGCTTTCTGTTTGCTTCGTAAAGGAATAAACAGACGCTGTCAGCAAGTTGTCGGTGAGTGTTAACGATTTATGCTTTCTCGCGAAGACAACTGGCACACCCAGCTTCAAGCCCGTCATTACAGCGGGAGCGATACCTGATGATTCGATTGTCACAATTTTGGTAATACCGTCTTTTGCAAACCTGGACGCAAATTCATCACCAATTCTCTGCATAAGCAGCGGATCAATTTGGTGATTCAAAAAAGAATCCACTTTCAATACCTGATCAGATAATACGACGCCTTCTTCCTCTATTTTCCGTTTCAGTGCTTCCATCCTGTCTACCTCCGTTATGAGAATAAAAAAAGCATTGCCCGCTCAAATAAAGAGCAAGCAATGCTGATATCACAAAAAACCGTACACGTGCGGTTCCATTGCTCACCCATAGTCGGACATTTACGGTGCCCGGTAGAAACTTGCGTGCCATATCCACGCGATTATATGAGTGTTCCTATTATATTGTAATAAATTATATCAAGATTCTAATCTCTTGCATAGGCTGAAAATAAAAATTCCCGAACTTTAATTTTGTTTTTTTAGATATCATTCGTATTTCAAGGGGATTCGATATAAAAGAGCCTGACGACGCGCCGCCAGGCTTTTGATTATGACAGATAGAGATTTGAATATTTGTTTGATAAATAATCAATTAAATAGCGAACATTCAGCTCTTCTCCTGTTGCATCTTTAATAATGTCTAACGGCTTTTTCCGTTTTCCGTGAATGTGCACCTTTTCCGTCAGCCATTGCTTTATCGGATGGAACTCTCCTCTTTCCAAGAGAGCGTCAAATTCAGGGAGATCCTCAAGCATTTTTTGTTTCAGCTGAGCCGCATACATGTAGCCGAGCGCATAGGATGGGAAGTAGCCGAAATCTCCACCTGCCCAATGGACGTCCTGTAAAATCCCCTCTGCGTCGGTCTGCGGTGTAATCCCTAAATAATCTTGGTATTTTTGATTCCAAAGCGACGGCAGATCTTCCACAGACACTTCATTGCTAAAAATCGCTTTTTCAATTTCATAACGGATGATGATATGAAGAGGATACGTCAATTCATCCGCTTCGACCCTGATAAATGAAGGTTTTGATTCATTGATTGCCCGGACAAAATCATCCAGGGAGATGTCCTTGAACTGTTCAGGTGATGCTTCTTGAATCTTCTGATAGTACGGTGTCCAAAAATGCTTGTTGCGGCCGATAAAATTCTCGTAAAATAATGATTGCGATTCATGAATTCCCATTGATGCGCCGTCTGACAAATTCGTGCCACTGAGTGCTTCATCAATATTTTGCTCGTATATCGCGTGCCCGCACTCATGAATGGTGCCAAAGATCGCCGTCCGGAAATCTTTTTCATCATATCTCGTCGTGACCCGAACGTCTCCCCGATTCAGCGTAGTTGCAAACGGATGAACGGTTTCATCAAGTCTTCCGCCATCAAAATCGTAGCCAAGCTCCTGTAAAAAATACAGACTGAGCTCTTTTTGCTTTTCTTTCGGGAACGCTTTTGTAAGAAAGCTTGTATCTGGTTTATTTCCGGAAGCTGTCACCTGTTTAACAAGAGGGATAATCGCTTCCTTCAGCTCAGTAAACAGCTGATCAAGCACCTTTACCGTGACGCCGGGCTCAAACAAATCAAGCAATGCATCATAAGGATGCTCTTGATATCCCCAATACGTAATAAAACGTTTATTGAATTCAATCAGCTGTTCTAAATAAGGAGAAAACAAGCTGAAATCAGATTTTCCTTTCGCTTCCTCCCACGCTGTTTCTGCCTTTGAACACAGAATCACGTATTCTTTGTATTCAGCCTCAGGGATTTTCTTATTCTCTTCATACTCTTTTTTCGCCAGTTCCACTGCTTTTTTCGTATCTTCCGACAAGTCATCAAATCGTTCATACAGGACATCGATAAGCTCCTTCATTCGATCTGATGTTTGGATATTGAATATATCTGTTGAAAGCTGGCCGATGCTTTCGGCACGATCCTCTGAGCCGTTTTTCGGCGCTCCTGTTCTGGAGTCCCAGTGCATTAACGCAACTGCTTCGCTGTAATGTGAGATTCTTTTTAAAAGATCAAAAAATTCTTTTTCATATGTATGTATCTCCATATCCATTCCCTCCCTATTCTAGCCGTTCCATTACAGGCTAATGGAAGGGGGTATGAAAGTCAAATTGTTTGTATAAAAGGCTGCCGGTATGTTTTGCGGCAGCCTTTTTATTCAGTTGATCGTCATTTGATTTTTTGGTGGAGGTGTTCTCCGCTTTTTCTGCTTGATTTTTTTATCCACCCACACTGTTGCCAGCGGGGTTAAGAGCGAGGTGACAATAACGCTTGTCGCGATAATTGCAGTTGCCGACTCAGCAACTGGCGCAAATGAGGCATTCGCTTCCGCTAATGCGTATGGCACGGCTACAGCCGCCCCTGCCGTAGAAGAAGCGGCCACACCCGCGACACCGTCTCCCCGCGCGACAAAACGATCAAGTAAAAACAAGGAACTGCCCGATAAAATGACGACAGAAACTCCGATAAAAATGCCGAGCAGCCCTGATTGGATCAGCATTCCAAAATTCAAGGTATTGCCGAGCGAAAAGGCGAAAAATGGAATGATCGCCGGCACAACCTTGCTGAATAAGTCTCTGAGATCGTGATCCAGATTTCCAAGTATACATCCAAGTAAAAACGGGATGACTGTCGCTGCCAGCGTTTCCCATGGGAATGCGGCAAGTCCCGTCACACCAAACGTCACCATGGTCATAAAAGGACCAGATTCTGTACTGATAAAGGCGAAAGCGCCCGCATCCTCTTTTCTTCCCATGTGATTCATGAGCGCCAAATACAGTCCGCCGTTCGTTTCATTCATTACCGCGACAATTGCTAAAACAGAAAGACCTGCAAAAAAGCCGGATTGTATGCCATCGTCTGGTATAAATTGCGCTGCGATCACGCCGAGCAGCGCCGCAAATCCGATCTTTCCCAATAATAACGTGATTCCTTTTCTTGCGATATAGCCTGAAGAACGAAAATCAATCGTTGCTCCTACGCAAAAGATAAAAACACCCAGTATCGGCAGCGTTCCGGTAATCAAAGCACCCGTAAACCCTCCAAAGAACTCCGCTGTTCCAGGCGCAAACGTGTTGAGCGCCGCTCCAAGAAATAGCGGAATAATCATCATTCCGCCAGGTACCCGTTCAATTGTCGCCTTGATTTTCATATTATGGATTCTCCCATCCTCCGGTTATGAAAAAACAATTCCGCTTACACTTGGAAAACAGCCTGCAAATCCTCTTTTGAACAGCTGCCCAGCTGGCTGCCGACTCCGACGGCGCCAGCTCCGGCTCTAAGCCAATCCGGCACTTCAGACGGATGTATCCCGCCTGTCGGAATAAAGGTCACCTGCGGGAAAGGACCCGCTAAATTTTTCATAAACGGGATGCCAAACACACCGCTTGGGAACAGCTTTAATGTCGTAAAACCGAATGTCAGCGCTTCCATAATTTCGCTCGGAGTCAAGACGCCGGGGATATAATGTGTCTTTACAAAAGATAGATGTTCAGCAAGATCAGCTGAAAAACCCGGACTGACAATAAACTGCGCGCCAGCCTCAGCAGCTTCCCCAGCTTGCTGCGCGGTGATGACCGTGCCCGCGCCAATTAAAATATCTTCCCTATTACGGAAGGATTCGATAATATCTGATGCCCCGGGGGTCGTATACGTCACTTCAACTGCACGAATCCCTTTATCTAATAAACTCTCAATCTGCTGACAGGCCTCCTGCTTATCCTTTGAACGAATGACTGCAATCAGCTTTGCTTCTTTCAGACGGTTTTCAACTACTTTGGACTCCATATTAATAATCCCCTTTCTTTTGGTGAACCGTTCTTTGAGCAGATAAAAAAGAAGCTAATTTCTCCCTGGTCGGCAAACCGTCCATATCTCCCGGTGCCTGCACTTGCAAAGCGCCAATCGCATTTCCCCTTTGCACCGCATCCTTGTACGACAAGCCGTCTAGGATACCGCTGATTACACCGACTGCAAATCCGTCTCCGGCGCCGACCGTATCAACCACCCGGTCGACCCGGCAGCCTTCTAGAAATCCTTCACTTGTCCCCGTTTTAAAGTAAGCGCCTTCTTTTCCGAGTTTAATAGCGACAAAGCTGGCACCTTTTTTCAAATAATAGTCGGCAATGCCTTCAGGTGTTTTTTCTCCGGTCAATAGCTCTCCCTCTGCGATACCCGGGAAAAACCAGTCTGCAAGCCCAGCCAGATCGTTGATTGTGTGTACCATTGTTGCTTGATCAGGCCAAAGCGAAGGTCTTACATTAGGGTCGAATGAAATGGTTTTCCCTGCGTTTCTCATGTCGTTCATGACATGGTACGTGAAGTCTTTCATCTCGGCTGATAAGGCAGGCGGAATACCTGTCACATGCAAATGGCCTGCGCATTGAAAATAATCTCTCGGATATTCAGCAGAAGTTAATGTGCTTGCAGCTGAGTTTTTCCTATAGTAGGTAACTTGCGGGTCGCCTTCTTTCACTTTTGACTTAAGCAGCAGCCCGGTGGGATTTTCGTCCTGCGAGCGGATCACGCGGGATACATCCACTCCCTCTTTTTTAAGCTCTTGTAAAATAAACGTTCCGAGCTGATCATTGCCGACCTTGCTCATCCATCCCATTCGGAATCCGAGTCTGGCAAGGCCGCAGGCGACATTGCTTTCTGCTCCGGCAAGCCCTTTAGAAAAAGTGGATACTTCATGAAGGCCTCCATACTCATTTGCGTAAAACATGGCCATTGATTCCCCGAATGTCACCGCATCAAGCTTCATCTCTTCCCAACCTCCTCTTAGTTGAGGGCACCTAGGATTAAAGTGACTTTCTCATGATGACTTTTGCCTCTAATTCAATGGTTTGAGGCGCTCCTTTGTCACCTTCAATCCTTTTTAATACACGTTCCATCGCCGTCCTGCCCATATCATGTGACGGCTGGGCGATCGTTGTAATGCCTGGACCGATCAGTTTGTACCACTCCGTATCATCGAATCCTGCAATCCCTATATCTTGAGGGATGCGCAGGCCAAGCTCTTCCATACAGCTGATGATTTTCAGCATAATCAAGCCATTCAAAGCCAGAATCGCTTTTTTTTGCTCCGGCATTTCCTTGTGAAAAGAACGAAGCGCCGCCTTAAGCTGCTCCTTGTCTTTTACGTCAATTTCATGCAATCTGACAAGCCCGTTCACATTTTGAACCGAAGCCATTTCCTGATACACAGCTGCTCTTTCTGCACGAGGGCTGATAGAGGAAATCGGTTCGGTAAACAGCGCGACATCAGTATACCCTTTGCTGTACACCTTCTGAAGAATCTCTTTTGTGATCCATCTGTTGTCAGTCGTTACGGTATCCAGTTTCAGATCCGGCAGTTTCCGGTCAATTAAGATGGTTGGAATTTGCTGTTCAGCAAAAGCGCGCAGTACATCCTTGTTTTCCCCTGTTGCGTTTAAAATCAGGCCCTCAACCGAATGGGCTTCTAGCTTTAAGAGCATTTCCCGCTCTTTTTCAGGACTGTTATCTGTGTTGCACACCATAATGCTGTATCCATATTGATCACAAACCTCTTCGACTCCCCTGAAAGCAGCGACCGAAAAAGGATTTGTAATGTCAGCCACAACAAATCCGATTAACTTGCTTTTTTTTATTTTCAAACCTTGTGCCATTTTACTCGGCCGATAATTCAATTCTGCGATTGCCTTTTTAATGTTTTTCACTTTTTCAGGAGAAATCGCGTCAATTTTTCCGTTAATATAGCGGGAAACTGTCGATTTCGAAACTCCTGCACATTCAGCTACGTCTTTGATGGTTGTATGGCCTGTTGTTTTCTTTTTCATTCAAGTGCTCCTGTATCTCATATATTTGAAACCGATTTCAAAACCGTTACAACAAAAGAATACCATAATTTTAAAATTTGGGAAGAGTTTTTTTAATAATGTGTCAATTCATTATTTTTTCGTTGACTCTTTTCAATATTTATCCTAAAATTTTCTTTGAAACCGTTACCAAAATATTTTCATTCAAGTGATGCTGAAATCCTAACCAAGGGGGAAATATAATGGAAAATCGTTATTCTGTACATCCTGAACAGGTAAAACGCTTTACAACAGAGGAGCTTCGCAGTCATTTCTTAATGGATTCTTTATTTACAGAAAACAAACTTACGATGTATTACTCACATGAAGACCGGGTTGTCATCGGCGGAGCGGCTCCAGGGCAAAGTGAACTGAAGCTTGATGCAGGTGATTTTCTAAAAACAGACTTCTTTTTGGAACGGCGTGAAATCGGGATTATTAATGTCGGCCAGCCTGGTGCCGTTAGAGTCGGCGATGATGAATATGTGCTTCAAACAAAGGATTTTCTCTATATTGGAATGGGCAATCAGGATGTATCGTTTTCAAGCCTGAACGGGGAAAAAGCGAAGTTTTACTTCGTCTCCGCTTGCGCCCACAAAAGCTATCCGACACAAAAAGCCGCCCTATCTGAACTGACACCGGACCGCCTTGGTGATGATGCAGCGTCTAATGTCAGAAGTCTGTACAAAGTCATTCATCAGGATGGCATTAAAAGCTGTCAGCTGATGATGGGAATAACGATGTTAGATCAAAACAACAACTGGAATACCATGCCAGCACACGTTCATGACCGTCGGATGGAGGCTTATCTTTATCTGGATCTTGAAAAGGACTCAAAGGTATTTCATTTCATGGGCCAGCCGGATGAAACACGCCATCTTGTTGTTGGAAATGAGCAGGCTGTCCTTTCTCCCGCCTGGTCTATTCATTCTGGCGCAGGAACATCAAACTATAGCTTTGTGTGGGCGATGGCTGGAGAAAATTACACATTTACGGACATGGATCTCGTTCCGATGGATGGGCTGAAATAAGATGGGTTATCTACATGACGCCTTTTCATTAGAAGGAAAAACAGCGCTGGTGACAGGCCCGGGAACAGGGATCGGTCAAGGGATAGCCAAAGCCCTAGCCGGGGCTGGCGCTGATATCATCGGCACATCACATACAAGCAGTCTGTCTGAAACACAGCAGCTTGTGGAACAGGAAGGCCGGATATTTACATCTTTTACATTGGACATGAGCAAGCCGGAAGCGATAAAGGATTCTGCAGCTGAGCTGTTTGAAAACAGGCAGATCGACATCCTTGTCAATAATGCCGGCATTATTCATCGGGAAAAAGCGGAAGATTTTTCAGAAGAGAACTGGCAGCACGTACTGAATGTCAATCTAAACAGCCTGTTTATTCTGACACAGCTTGCTGGCGGGCACATGCTGAAAAGAGGTCATGGAAAGATTATTAATATTGCCTCTCTCCTGTCTTTTCAAGGCGGCATCCTCGTTCCGGCTTACACCGCGAGCAAACACGCTGTTGCCGGTCTGACAAAATCATTTGCAAATGAGTGGGCAGCGTCAGGTATTCAGGTCAACGCAATCGCCCCAGGCTATATTTCTACTGCGAATACAAAGCCTATTCGGGATGACGAAAAGCGAAATGAGGACATTTTAAAGAGAATTCCTGCCGGCCGCTGGGGCCAAGCGGATGATATCGGGGGGACTGCAGTCTTTTTGGCATCACGTGCTTCAGATTATGTAAATGGACATATTTTAGCAGTTGATGGCGGCTGGCTATCCCGCTGACAAATAAAAAAAGCTGACGAACGATCGTCAGCTTTTTTCCATTACATCATGTGCGGTTCAACAGGCAAGACCTTTTTGACCTCATCAATGATGCGTTCATTTTCTCCGCCAGCGTAAATGTGAATCGAGCCGCTGTCTTGATTCGAGCGAATCAGGCGCCCGATGCCCTGCCGTACACGTAACAACATATATGGCAGATCAACTTCTTCGAACGGATCTTTTTTCGCTCCGTTGCGCTTCGCTGTAAATACAGGATCGTGTGGCGGGAACGGCAATGACCAAATGGTAACATTCTTCAATGCGTCACCGGGAATGTCGAGTCCTTCCCATAAGTGAACTGAACAAAGTACTGTTTCCTCTTCCTCTTGGAATTTCTCTACTAAGCTGCTGATTTCCTCATCACCTTCGAAGAAAATTGGATACGGCAGCTCCCATGCCGCCGACAGCTCTTTAAACTCGTTTAATTCTTCAAAAGAAGGGAAAAGCACCAGCGTTCTTCCTTTGTAACGTTTGATTGTTTCAATCGTTTCAGCCGTTTTTTGTTCAGCGGCCATATCTGTTTTTGCGTATAGATTAATACTCATTTGCTCGTCATAATCATAAGGGGAATCAACAGTTAATGACAAATAATCATGAATCCCAAGACTGTCGGCAATATAATCAAACGAACCGCCTTCTGACAGCGTAGCAGAAGAGAAGATATAAGGAATTTTCTTAGAAAACACTTTTTCGCCAAGTACTTCTGCTACCGTTCTCGGCATCACGACAAAGGTTGATTCTGCTTCCTTTTTCTCCAGCCAGCTGATCGCATCCTTTTGATATAGAGATAATGAATACGCCATTTGTTCAACATATTCTTCCACTACTGACAGTTCGTATTGATCAATCGTATACATTTCAGACTCAAATACAAGTGCCTCACCGATTTTATCAAGTAAACGGCAAAGCTCGTCCGCCGCCTTTTTGACACGATGGTCATTTTTTATTTCTAAACGGTGTGAACCGGCTACTTCCTTTGATTCTTCAGAAAGAACATAGAAAAATTCGTCGTTTGCGAGAAGCGCATCTTCAATCAATTCTGCAAACTCTTCTCTGATGTCATTTTGCAGCAATCGTTCTAAAAACAATTCAAGAGTAGACTGCTTCACTCTATAGGTTAGCGCTTTTTGCGCAGCAAACTCTAACAAATGCCCCTCATCAAATACAACTGCACTATGATCAGGCAAGAGCGGCAGCTGGCCCTCTCGTTTGCGTGATTCTTCCGTCCACACATGCTCCATATAAAAATCATGGGAACAAATGATTAAGTCCGTTGACTTGCGGTAGTAATCTCTGGAAAGCGTCAGACCGCATCTGTGTCTCATATCACAAGTCAGACAGTCCTGAAACGAGTCGTAACTTACGTCAGACCACTCTTCATTCGATAGATTTGCGTACTGCTTACGGTCGCCATACGGATAAAAGCGCTGCATCGCCTGTGACTCGTGGACAAATGACGGTAACGACTCATAAAGATCCAGCCATTTATCATCATCAGAACGCTGCATTGTTTTTTCAAGCTTCTTCAAGCATAAATATTGCTCATGTGATTTTGACAGCCTTGTATCAATTTTCAGATCAAGATGCTCAGCCAGCTTAGAAATATCGCCCTCTTTTTTCACCAGCTGTTCAATTAATGTTTCATCTGCACAAGCGATGATGGCGGGTTTGCCGACATATCTTGCATAGCTGATTGCAAAAAGAAGATAAACCAGCGTTTTCCCCGTTCCCACTCCAGCTTCGGCGAACATGACTTTTTTCTCTTTAAACGCCCGCTCCAGCTGAAAAGCCATAAATACTTGCTCATCCCGAAGATCAAACCCTTTTTCGGGAAGGATATCGTAAAACACGTCACCAATCCAATTGTTCAATTCTTCATAAAAATTCTTTGTTTTCGTTAAAGAAAAAGGCAAACGTGATGTTGTCACCTAGTTCCAACCCCCAACTATTCGACATTCAGACCACCAATAATATCATTTTCCGCTGATGAATACAATAAAAAAACTTGGCGATGCCAAGTTTTTTGCAGTTTACTTACGATTGATCACATGCGACGATAAAAAAGGATGGTCTGTTGAATAAATATGTTCTACCGCTTTTTCTAAATCAGTTTGCGCATGCGAAATCACAGACGGAGACGATTCAGTCCCGAGCTCCTTCAGCTCGTTTGCTGTTGCGTCAAGCGCCCTTTGAATAAGATTAAAATGTTCGCTGTTCAGCATGAGATCACCTCTGATGGAAATAATCATCATTGTATGCGAACTTTTCATTTTATATACATGCTTTACCGCATGTTATCACCGAAACATGCACAAACTACACTTGATATTCCGTCTCCGGATTATCCGTCTTATCAACAATATTCTATCAGGGAGTGATGTTGACATGAGTTATAGAAACCGATTAGATCAGCATTCTGAACTGTTTCATCACAATTGGACGCGGCCTAAACGTTCTAAGTCTCAAGTAAACGGTCACACTGAAATGTCCCAAACCAACATTATATTGAGAAGCAACGCGAAAGCTCACCGTTGGTAACGATAGAATAGAGCTGAAAGATGAAAGAAGACGCATGCAGAGCGTCTTCTTTTTATGCGTTTTCTGTTTTCTTGCGCTGCGGTCTTACTTTTGACCAGTATTGATAATAATCCGTTTTAATAAACCCGTTAAAGAGTTTTCGTTTCTTCGTTGCTTTTCTGCCATATGCTTCCTCAAAGTTTTCATTTGATGTCAGCATATACACAGACCAAGTATCAAGCGGCTCGAACGCCTGCCCCATTTCTTTGTACATCTGCTCAACGGCTTTTTTCTCGCCGAGACGCTCTCCATATGGCGGGTTGCCGACAATTACGCCAAACTCCAGATTTGTGGTAAAGTCTTTGACCTGCATCTGTTTGAACTGGATTAGATCTCCCAGTCCTGCTTCCTCTGCATTTTCTTTTGCGATTTGAACCATGCGGTGGTCTATGTCGCTAGCGAAAATTGTAAGCGGCTGATCATAATTTGCCTTTTCTTCGACTTCAAGCCGCGCTTTGTTCCACAGATCTTTACCGATCCATTCCCAATCCTCTGATACAAAATCGCGGTTGAATCCCGGGGCGATGTTTTGGCCGATTAACGCCGCTTCTATCGCGATTGTTCCGGAGCCGCAGAAAGGATCAACAAGCGGGCGGTCAGGCGTCCAATTGGTTAATTGCACCAAAGCGGCAGCAAGTGTTTCTTTAATCGGCGCACCGCCCTGATCGACACGGTATCCTCGTTTGTGAAGGCCTGTCCCTGATGAGTCCAGTGTAATCAAAGCCTGATCTTTCAATAAAGAAATTTCGACTTTATACTCGGCACCTGTTTCTTCAATCCAATCATTGGCTTTGCCGGACTGCAGCTTGAGCTTTTCGACAATTGCTTTTTTGACGATCCGCTGACAGTCGGGAACGCTTGCAAGTGTTGATTTTACCGATTTTCCGATGACAGGGAATTTCCCGTTTTCAGGTATAAATGAGCGCCAGTTAATCGCTTTCGTTTTTTCAAACAGTTCATCAAATGTTTTCGCTTTAAAAGAAGCAACCTGAACCTTTATACGGTCGGCTGTTCTAAGCCAAAGGTTCGCACGGCAGATGGCAAGTGCATCACCTTCAAAAATAACTTTCCCGTTATCAACCTTGCATTCGTATCCTAAATCTCGTACTTCCTTTGCGACAACAGCTTCAATGCCCATCGGCGCCGTTGCAATTAGTGTATACTTCTTCATCGTATCACCCTGTCTTTTAAAACTTTTCTCTTTTCAAGATAAAAGCTCTCCTTATACGGGAGAGCTTGTTTTCATCATTTTAAATGTAAGTGGTCTAACGTTCTGTAAGCCATGTTTTGTTCCGTCGTACTGCAAACGGCTCATCACCTCGTACTCAGGCGGCAATCATCTATCTACAGAAAGCATTCTGTCCTTCTCTCCGTTGAATTCCGTTAAGAAGGTTCCCCTACCAAAATTTGGGTTTCTCGCTCGAGGGGTTTACCGCGTTCCACTCTCACCATTTCTAGTGAGACTTCGTCACTGTGGCACTTTCAAGGATACTCAGCCATATCCGAAGACGTAGGCTTTTTTCCTGCCGTCAGCCTCTAAAGACTGCCCTAGCTTATGACTTCGCTAGGCACGAACACTACGGGCATCTCAGCACCGTGCGAGCATGGACTTTCCTCTACAGATTCAAGATCTGCAGCGATTACCCGAACGTTAAGAACATGAATTATTATATAACAACTGATTACAATTTACAAGCGCCATTTTTTTCAAGCGTGATCAATCATAAAGCTTGCTGCCAAAAACGTGTTTTTCTAAGTTAGACAGCCGTTTTAAAATATCAAAGTTTGTTGTGTTAGATTGCACAGGCTGTTTTTTGCTGGCTTCTTCAAGCTGTTTTTTCAGCTGCAGATTTTCCTGCTGCAGTTCTTCAATTTCTTGATGGAAGGTTTCATAATCCTTAATAATCATATCTAAAAATTTGTCAACGTCTTCTTGCTTGTAGCCTCTAACGCCTGTTTTAAATTCTTTTTCCAAAATTTCTTTCGCAGAAAGCTTTACTTTATCAGCAAGCATCTTTTTCACCTCGTATCGTGAATCATCACATATATTTTTTCAGAAATCTGTACGGTTGTCAAATTTCTCTTATTGCTATGAGTAGCTGTCTTCCTCTACTGTCACTCTCAAGTCATCCATTGTAATAAAGTAGATGGGATAGCCATTCTGTTCGCGCCTTTTTTCCGCTGTCCCAAGCATATACTTAGGGGAGCCTTCCTTTTCCGGGTCATATAAAAGCAGAAGCCCGTCAGACTTATCAATGAAGAACTGATTTTTTTGTTTGAATTGAAGCGGGCTTTCATAAGGACGGTGAGTCAGGCTTGCTTCATAGTCTGCCTGAGCCAGAACTGCTTCATACTGTTCCTTATTCGGTTCTTTCCAGTTCTTTTCCTGCTCGTAAAATGGTGTGATGACAGCTACCTTTAAGTCAGGGTATTCTTCCTGCAAATCATATGCGGCTTCTGCCGCCCACAGCTCTGCTCCAAGCTGGCCCGAAATTAAAATCCATTCTAATCCTTCATCCAAAAAAGCAATCAGCCGGTTCTTAATGGCTTTTTTTATGTAATACAGCGCCTTGTCATCCTGCTTAAATATCCCGAGTTCAAACGGTTTATAGCCCGTTATTGCCAATACTTTCATCATTTCACCTGCTTTAAAAAATGGGGCTCCCGTGGGCCCCATTTGTTGTGCTGCATTGTTTACACCATCAAGCTGCACGTTTTCCATACTAGTAGTCGCAGCAAGGTTTTCCTGCTTGAAAATGCTGATGCGTAGCCGGGTCAACATTTGAGAAAGTGTGTGGAAAGTAGTGAACGTGCTGAAAATGCTGGTGGTTTACGTTTGTTGTATGCTGTGGGTGAATGTGCGGCACGATAGTCTTCGAAAACGTATGGTGTTCACAGCAATGAGTAGGATGGACAATTGGCGCCATCATATGCGGTCTGCAGTGATGCATGATAAAATCCCCTTTCCATAAACTTTATTACAATACTAAGCTATGAAAAATAAGGGGTACATGTTCTGATGCAAAGACCTATTTTAAAAGTGTGCAATTAAGCTGTCTTTAAAGTTTGAAAACACAAAAGCAATCAAAAATACCACAACAAAGAACAAGTAAAAAACACCCTTATACATACCAACTCTCCCTTTAAAAATAACTAACGTCATTTTACAGGATTCGCCGCTATTCTACAACAAAATCAATGTGAATTCAGCAAAAAAAATTCATGGCGAAACAAGTCGTCTTTTGCGCTTTCCCGGGGAATATTTAAGAGGAATATTTCCTCTTCAGCCGGGCAATTCTCACATGCAGTTTTTCAGTTTCTTTCTCTGATAAGCATGCCGCATCGCTAAGCAATTGCTCTGCTATTTGCAATGCTTTTCCGAATTCTTTTTTCTTATGCTCAAAATATTTCGCGAGCTCTATTACAGCAGCGTATCTGCACTTCTGGTTATGCGAGCGGGACAGCTTTTCCCAAAGCGGCACTGCTTCTTCCAAGCGGTTTTGTTTTTTGTACAGAAGCGATAAATCCAGCCGTGCACTGTCCTGGTCCTCAAACGATTTTTCTATAAGCCTTTCCAACTGCTTGATCGCTTGGTCCGTTTCTTTATGAGCCATAAACCATTTCGCCATAGCATAGGCTTCACTGTGTTCTTTTGGCGCATGTGATTCTGAAAGGATTTTTTTAGACATATGGATGTACAATGAAATGAGCGATAACACATCCATTTCATTATGATGCAGGACACCTTTTAAAAGATCCGGCTCTTGCGCCTTGATAAAATGAAAGTAAAGCATTGGCGCCAAGTAGCCCGGTGTGTCTTCTAGTCTGCGGATGCCGAGCTCCTCTTTTTCAACCGTGCCAAGAGATACGCGGTCCATTTTGTGTTTCCACAGGCGTCTAGCTCCATGCAAAAGATCAAAGTGGCCAAATTCCGGAAGCTTCGGAAGTCTGTCACGGATCAAGGTGTGTCTTGTTTTCACCTGCGGCCAATCAAAGGCTTTGCCGTTGTAGGTCACAAGTGATGTAATGTCAACCTCGCTTAAAAAGCTTTGGTACAAGGCGACTTCGTTCCCCGGTTTGGGCAAAAGATGCTGTTTGACTGTCACTCGGTCTTCATATACTCTCGCATGCCCAAGCAAAAAAATGGTATTCCCAGCTCCACCCCCAAGACCGGTTGTTTCTGTATCAAAGAAAAAGAGGTTGTTTTTGTTATACCCTTTTGCTGACAACGTATGCGACAGGCCGCTTTGATTCCACAGTGTGATCACTTCCTCAAGCTCAGAAAAGCTGTATAACCCATGGCGGTGAGAAAGCGGATATTCTACTTCTCTGATAAGGCAGTATTCATCTTCGAAGATGAAAGGCTTCATGCCAAAAGCCTCCCACTCTTCTAAAAACGGGATGTCATCAAAGTGGTTTTCTTGTTTGCCTGCTTCTATTTTTTGTTCTCCTTCATCGAGCACCATGTGCTTTTTCATC
The DNA here is from genome assembly GCF_055486415.1 of Bacillus sp. 9.4. Taxonomy (NCBI): domain Bacteria; kingdom Bacillati; phylum Bacillota; class Bacilli; order Caryophanales; family Bacillaceae; genus Bacillus; species Bacillus sp. 9.4. The sequence continues at coordinate 323,463 of NZ_JBVFMU010000001.1, forward strand.
CGTTGGAGTTTCCCTTTTAATGACATATCCGGCCTCCCTCCTTACGACATTTGATCCAACAGCTGCAAAATTCTTTCCTTTGCTTTTATCCCTTCTATTTCCGTACCTATACAAGACGGACAGCCGTCATGACAAGGACAATGTGTAATCAGTTGTTTCGCCGCTTCATTAATGTCTGAAAAACGTTTAAAGACTTCCTCCGCCAAACCGATACCGCCCGGATAATGATCATATAAAAATATGGTTGGCAATCCGGTATGGGCTGCTTTAATTTGAGAAACAACATGAACATCATTTCGATCACACATGATATACACAGGGACAATATGCTGCAGCACATTCGAGATGCCGAGAAGCAGCTGTTCCAGTGTCTTTTCCCCGATGTCTTCATCCGCTGTTTTGATTTCGAGCCAAGCTGCACTTGTATGCAGTTCTTCTTCCGGCAAATGAATAGGTCCAGACCCAATATTTTCAAAAGTGGTCATTTTTATTTTTTTAAAAATGGTCGGCAGGGCATTGACAGTGACGTCTCCGTAGTGCAATGACGTACGGCTTTTTTCTTTCGTTTTATCGATTTCTAAAACCTTCAGCTGAACTGCCAGGTTTGCATCCGTATAATATTCGACATCGACTTTTCTGACATACGCCTTTTTATGGTCCCAATCGAGCCTCTCAACTTGATACTGAACGCCTTCATGCAAATAAATCGCTTCATCATGTAAAAGCGTCATCGCGCTAAAACGGTCCATTTCACCTATAATCCTTACATTTGCAATATCCGACTGATCAACTATAACGACATTTTCCTGGGAGGCGGAACGCAAACTGATGTTTGAAGCAGGGAACGACTCACTTGCCCAATGGTACCGTTCGCCGTTGCGGTGAAGAACAGCCTCTTCCTGAAGATACTCAAGAATATCACTGACTTCTATGGGTCCAAATTCTTCATCAGCTCTAAAAGGAAGCTCATAAGCCGCACACTTTAAGTGGTCTACTAAAATAATCAAATTCTCCGGATTGATTCTTGCAGATTCCGGCGAACGATTAAAGAAATATTCAGGATGCCGCACAATATATTGGTCAATCGGTGTTGAATTGGCTACCATGATAATCAAAGATTCACCGTGTCTTCTGCCGGCCCGTCCCGCCTGCTGCCAAGCACTTGCAACACTTCCGGGATACCCCGTCATTACACACACTTGCAGCTGGCCGATATCAACACCAAGCTCTAAGGCATTCGTACTGACCACTCCTAAAATGTCGCCTTCTCTCAGTCCTCTTTCGATTTCTCTTCGCTCTTTCGGCAGATAGCCTCCCCGATAGCCTCTGATTGATTTTGTTCCAATCTCTTTTTTCACAAGCTCCTGAATATGGCTTAAAATAATTTCCACCCGAACTCTGCTTCTGGCAAAAACAATGGTCTGCACTTTGTTTTTAAGGAACTCTTTCGCCAGTTCATTCACTTCTGCGGTTGCGCTCCTTCTAATATTCAGCGGTTTGTTCACAATTGGCGGATTGTAAAACACAAAATGCTTGCGTCCGCTCGGTGCGCCGTTGTCATCGACCAGCCGCATCGGTTTGCCTGTCAGCTGCTCTCCCAATTCCTTTGGGTTGGCAATTGTTGCGGAAGTACAAATAAAAACTGGATCACTTCCATAAAACCGGCAGATCCGCTTCAGCCGCCGGATCACATTTGCCACATGGCTGCCGAACACACCTCGATACGTATGAAGCTCATCGATGACGATATACTTAAGGTTTTCAAACAAACTGACCCATTTCGTATGATGCGGTAGAATGGCAGAATGCAGCATATCGGGGTTTGTAATGACAATATGACCTGCTTTTCTCACCTTTTGTCTGATTGCCGGAGACGTATCCCCGTCATATGTAAAGCTTTTAATATCAATGCCCATTTCATCAATAATTTCATTTAGCTCGCTCTTTTGGTCTTGTGCCAGCGCTTTAGTCGGAAATAAATATAACGCCCGGTTTGTTTCATCTTGGGCGATGGACTGCAGGACTGGGAGGTTGTAGCATAACGTTTTTCCTGATGCTGTTGGCGTTACGGTAACGATGCTTTCTCCTTTTTGCACATATTGAAAAGCGGAATATTGGTGAGTATATAGTTCATCAATGCCCCTTTTCGAAAGGGCCGCTTTGATTCTCTCGTCTATACTTTCGGGCATAGGCCTTGTTTTTGCTTCCCGAGGCTCAATTTCATGCCAATTCACAACGTTTTCATTTCCTTTTAAATCAGAAATGAGTTCAGTCAGTGATTTCTTTTTCATTCTTTACACCTCTTTGTCAAGTACAGTTTACCGAATATTTGTTTGCATGGCTAGGTGCAAATTTTATACAGTTGAATAAAAAAAGCAAGGCATACGCCCTGCTTATTTCGCTTTTATTGTAAGGAGCTTTGATTCGCCTTTACGAGCAGCCTTTTCGCCTGCCGGCACAATTGATCCTACAGCCTCACCATTCATTATAACGATTGGGATGACTGTGCTGCTCGCTTTTTCTTTTATTAATTCCAAATCACATGTAATCAGCGGGTCACCGACCTTCACTTTATCCCCTTCTTTAATGTGGGCAGTAAATCCTTCTCCGTTCATATTGACTGTCTCCAGCCCGACATGAATTAACAGCTCAATTCCCGAGCGAGTCCGAATGCCAACGGCGTGTTTGGTGTGGAAAATCTGAATGACTTCACCTTCAGCGGGAGAAACGATTTCACCGCTAGAAGGTTCCACCGCTATTCCTTCTCCCATCATTTTCTGTGAAAAAACAGGGTCCGGCACATCTGACAGGTCCATTACTGTACCGTCTGCCGGAGAATAAATAACCTCTTCTGTCACCTTTTCCTGAGTTTTGCCCATTCCGAATAATTTTTTCAGCAATGTATTTTCTCCCTTCTCATTCACTTCAACCGTTATCCCTTCATTCACCACTATTTAACCACACTTTCAATTTTGCTTCAATTTATAACAACATCTGGCATAGACGCATAATCTGGTTAAAAAAGGCGGTGGCGAAATTGGAATTCCATGATGACAAAAAGAACGAACTGCAAAAGAAAGAAGAAATCATAACGGAGGCAATCGACACTCTTTTTCAATCCTCAGCGTTCGGCAACCTTATAAACGGATTTCAGAACCTGATCAACTCGAGTTTAAAGGATGTGCAGACGACCATACATGTCAGAGAAAGAGATACTGGGCTGTATATCGATATTACCATTCCGGCGACGTTTCGAGATGGCGAGATCGTCGTTGATGTTAAATCGAGGTATCTCCATGTAACACTCCAAGAAAAACAGAAACACCAAAATGAGGCTACCTTTACAAGCATGACAAGAACAGTTCAGCTGCCTTATGAAGTTCGCCAAGAAGATATGGAAACGTCTTGGAACGAGCAGACAATGACACTTTTCTTTCCAAAAAATAAGCATGAATGAACGATTCATTCATGCTTCTATCATTTAAAAAAGCTGGTAAATCCCTTTATTAAAGATCCGACCTGATTCATTGCACTCATTACTTGACCTGTCGTATCCATCATTTTATTAAAATCAAATTGCCCATTGGCTTTTTTGAACTGCGACATAATGCTTTGAAATTGCGAAGGCTGCTGTTGATTAGGCCTTGGGATAGGATAAGGGTTAGAAAATACAGGCGGCTGCATAGGCATAGGCTGGATCGGAGCATAGGGCTGATAATAATCCTGCTGTCCATAATGCTGCTGAGGCAGTTGTTGCTCTAAATAACCGGGTGCAGCCTGCTGATAATATCCTTGCATTTGCTGAGGATAATAATAGCCCATTTGCCGAGGATAGCTTCGAGAGCTCCTGTTCATTGCGATTCCCCCCTAAACACAACATATTTCTCTTCTATATATGTATGAATGACTTCTATTGTTTGTGTCACAAGTGATGATTAGCATTTGTCAAATTGTGTCGAAAGTTTAAATTTTTTAAAAACAGAAAAAAGTCGAATCATTATGGTACCATATTTTCAATACAGATGAGAGGGGATGCACCATAATGAACGTATCATACTTAAGCAAACGTTTTGCAGAAATGAAGAAATATGAAACAGACTGTATGAATAAACTGATGGACTTTGCCAAGTTCCTCTATATTCAAGGACATCTCAGCATAACTGAGTTTCGTAACAGTATGAAGGTTCTCGAAGCAAATGGAGCAGAAAGCCCGGCATATGAGATGAATTAACGTCCGGCCCCCTATAAAAACGAAAAGAAGACAGCCTTTTACCGGCTGTCTTCTCTTGCAATTTCATCCTTTACTGCGTGTAATGTATAAAGGACTGACTCAGTGATGTCCTTGAATCGTTTTTTATGAATATGATGAACATATGATTGAAGGACCAATTCCAGGAAATTATCTTTTACGGTCTCAATTTGCTCTTTATGCACATATTTTGGCCGGTGGGCTTTTATCAATTCAAGAGCACCCTCTGCCCAGCGGGCCGCCAGTTCATCATTCTCTTCAACTGCAGGCTTTATCGTCTCAAAAAAATCATAAGAATGATTACTGTTTTTTCCTTCCTGATACCGATCAGCGCCTTTTTCAGCAACTTCAATCATTTGCTCGGTCATTTCCAGCAATGTTTGTGATAGCAATACCTTTCACCTCAATGCCTATCGTACCAAATTTCACTCGCAAATTCAGCCGATGCGGTATACCTTCTCAAACGCATACCTGTGTTCAGGCGATTGATACAGCTCATTTATACAAATATGAAGATCTATGATTTCTTCTTCAAGCATACTTAGGCGATCGTTTTCCGTTTCCCGCATCTCAGCCTCTAATGCATTTACAGAATGATTCAGGCTTTGCTCAGCTCGCGTTAATTCATCTTCTATATCAGAAAGCATACGGAGAATATCTGTCTTGCATACATAACCGGACATTCGTGTACCTCCCTTTCCTTGTCTCTCCCGGTTAAAATTCTTTGCTCTCAAGGCTCTTTCCTTCCTCATGACAAAACTAGAAGCAAATCGCCAAACAAACAGGTATTCCACGAAAAGCTGAAGTTTTCGACAAAAACACCCGCAAAAATTGTATGATCCTCCTCCTTAATGCAAACGATACTTGTGAGGAGGTGCCGTATGAAAACAAGACCGAAAAAAGCCGGCCAGCAAAAAAAGACTGAATCAAAGGCAATCGATTCTTTAGATAAAAAATTAGGCGGCCCGAACCGCCCTTCTACGTAAGAAGCAAGGAATTTCCTTGCTTCTTTATTTTTTTAGCCACTGCTCCACCGCAAAAAGCGCATGAAGCTGGCGCTTTTTATGTAAATACCAGTCTGTCAATTCAATCTGCTTCGGCAATTCCTCGCGCCTAAAGAACGTTTTCTTTATCTTTCCATGAAACCAATCTGTTTTCGTTCCGTCTAATGAGTGGATTAACTCAGGGTAGCATGTCCTTAGCATAGGAGATGTTCTTTTTGTAATCCCGATCATCTTTTCCATATCAAAACGGGAACCTGTGTGCGGCACTGTGTGCAAAAAGTGATAAAAAGAGGAGAACAATTCTGGCTTGAACAGCAATTGAGACAGCTGCTTTCCCAGCCTTATCCTTTCCTCCGCCTTTGAAAAGCGTTTCACTGAAATGCCGTAAAGAAACCCATTTGAGGAAGGAAAAATAACGGTGTTAAAATGAAACCAGTCACTTAAATAAAAAGGAATCGTGTCAAAAACATTCTTTTTAAACGAAGGATTTTGTATAATAGGTGTTTGGATAGTGTTTTGTTCATTTATAATGAGGGCATACATTAGCCGCTCCGTATTTCGCTCATGCCAAAAACGGGTCCATTCTTCCGACATAAATTGTGAGACGCCAAACACATGCAGAAGATGAAACAGCGGTTTCCCGACTCTTTTTGACCAGTGGTATAGTAGAAGCTGCGGATAGGCATCCGAAAAAATAAGCCAGTTCGCTCTTTCATAGGCTAAAAAGAACCATTTTTGCTGTCTCTCACGGAGTCCAAGCTGAAACAGACTGCCTTTTAAGTCAGTCATTGACCAGCCGGCATTACGAGAAACGAAAGAAGCCAAAAGCGACCATTTGATTTCCGGATGACGGTCGTAAAATGCTTTATAAGCATTTGTTCTTGAAATGTTATCCGCGTTTTTCATTTTTGTCTGCCGCTCAATCCGGCTCAGAAGCTTTCTGATGGTCTGTTGTTCTTGCACGTTCATTCACTTCCGTCATGATTAGTTTAATAAGGAGGATGAGAAAGTGATTCGGTATCCTAACGGAAAAACATTTCAGCCGAAACATTCGGTTTCATCCCAAAACAGTCAGAAAAGGGCCCCGTCTTACAGTAATCGCGGAATGACCCTCGAAGATGACTTAAACGAAACGAATAAGTATTATTTGACAAACCAAATTGCCGTTATACACAAAAAGCCGACACCTGTTCAAATTGTAAATGTCCATTATCCAAAAAGAAGTGCCGCAGTGATTAAAGAAGCTTACTTTAAACAATCATCGACAACAGACTACAATGGGATTTACAAAGGACGGTATATTGATTTTGAGGCGAAAGAAACGAAAAACAAGACCTCTTTCCCCCTGCAGAATTTTCATGACCATCAAATCGAGCATATGAAGCAGGTAAAGGCTCAAGACGGTATTTGTTTTGTTATTATATCCGCTTTCGACCAGGTTTATTTTTTGGAAGCCGATAAGCTGTTTTATTTCTGGGACAGAAAAGAAAAAAACGGCAGAAAATCAATTCGAAAAGATGAGTTGGAAGAAACAGCTTATCCGATTTCTCTTGGATACGCACCCAGAATTGATTATATTAGTATTATTGAACAGCTTTATTTTTCGCCATCATCTGGTGCGAAAGGTTGATTAACGAAAGGTTGAGATGTTATGTCAGATCAATTTAACAGCCGTGAAGCTCGACGAAAAGCGAACAGCAAGTCGAGTCCTTCACCGAAAAAAGGCAAGAAACGAAAAAAGGGCGGATTGTTTAAAAAGACCCTTTTCACTTTACTCATTCTGTTTGTTTTAGGCGTAGTCGGCGGTGCTGTTACATTTGCCGTCATGGTTTCTGATGCGCCGTCCCTTGATGAAAGCAAATTGAAGACGCCTTATTCATCAACGATTTACGATAAAAATGGAAAAGAGATCGCCGAAGTCGGCGCCGAAAAACGGACCTACGTCTCGATAGATGAAATTCCCGATGTTGTAAAAGAAGCCTTTATCGCGACAGAAGACGCTCGTTTTTATGAGCACCACGGGATTGACCCTGTCCGTATCGGCGGTGCTTTAGTTGCCAACTTTAAAGATGGCTTCGGGGCTGAAGGCGGAAGTACGATCACCCAGCAGGTCGTCAAAAACTCCCTTCTTTCACATCAGAAGACGTTGAAACGGAAGGTGCAGGAAGTATGGCTTTCGATTCAGCTGGAGCGCAATTACTCTAAAGATGAAATTTTAGAAATGTATTTAAACCGGATTTATTTTTCTCCTAGAGCATACGGAATCGGAAAAGCGGCGGAAGAATTTTTCGGCGTTACAGATTTAAGCAAATTGACTGTCGAACAGGCTGCCACACTGGCAGGCATGCCGCAGAGCCCAACAGCGTATAACCCGGTTAAAAATCCGGATAAAGCGGAAAAAAGACGGAACATCGTCCTCAGTCTGATGAAAAAACAAGGATTTATTTCTGATTCTCAATACAACAAAGCGAAAAAAGTGGCAGTGAAAGACGAAGGCGTCGTGTCACAGAAAGAATATGAAAAAGCAAGTACAAACAAATACAGCGCATTTGTTGAAGAGGTTATGAAGGAAATTGATGAAAAATCTGATGTCGATCCATCTGCTGACGGATTAAAGATCTATACGACATTAGATACAAAAGCACAAGATAAACTAGATGAATTAATGGACGGAGACACCGTCGGGTTTACTGAAGGCATGCAGGGCGGCGTTACCCTTCTCGATACGAAAACCGGAGAAGTGCGGGCGATTGGCGCCGGAAGAGATTCTACGGTTGGTGGCTATAATTACGCGACCCAAGCCCAGCGACAGCCTGGGTCTACCATTAAACCTATTCTCGACTACGGTCCAGTGATTGAAAATAAAAAATGGTCAACTTACGAGCAAATTGATGACTCAGCTTACACTTATTCAGATGGAACACCTATTCGAGACTTTGACCGTTCCTATAAAGGGGTCATGTCTATGCGTGAAGCCCTCGCCCAATCACGTAACATCCCGGCTCTAAAAGCATTCCAAGCAGTCGGAAAAGATGCAGCAGTTGATTTTGCTAATGGACTGGGGCTCGGATTAAATAAAGAAAAAGTGTATGAATCATATTCTATCGGAGGATTCGGAGAAGGTAATCCCGGTGTCTCTACTCTAACTATGGCTGGAGCATACAGTGCATTCGGAAATAACGGAACATATAACGAACCGCATTTTGTGAAATCAATAGAATTTAATGACGGCACGAAGCTTGACTTAACACCGAAATCAAAATCAGCAATGAGCGATTATACAGCCTTCATGATTACAGATATGCTGAAAACAGCTGTTAAGACAGGTACTGGACAGCTCGCCCAAGTTCCGGGAGTGGAAGTTGCAGGTAAAACAGGTACAACAAACTTTGATGAAGCGGATATGCAAAAATACAATATCGCACAAGGCGGTGTACCAGATTCATGGTTTGTAGGATATACACCTCAATATACCGCTGCTGTTTGGACAGGTGTAGATTCTCAAAATAAGATAGGAAAAAAATCTTTAAATAAAACAGAGCAACAGATTGCAAAGCGCATCTTCGCCCAGCTCATCGCCGATGTCGATGACGGAAGCGGATCATTTGAGAAGCCTGACAGCGTAGTGGAAGCCTCTGTAGAAAAAGGCTCAAACCCTGCAAAACTGGCAGGGCCAAATACGCCAAGCGATAAGAAGCTCACAGAGTACTTTGTTAAAGGCACAGCTCCTTCTACTGTTTCTAAAACATATGAGAAAGAAGAAAAAGAGGAAACAGCTAAACTGTCTGGTTTAAACGTGAAATACGATAAAGACAATCAATCTTTAACGTTAAGCTGGAATTACGACGGAGATGCGACCTTTGCTGTTAAGCAATCTGTTGACGGCGGCAGCTACTCGGAAATTCAAAACAGCTCTGCAAAAGAGGCAGTTATTTCGGGTGTGCAGTCAGGATCTGTATACAAATTCGAAGTAACAGCCGTCAGTGATGATGGCAAAAGTACAGCTTCCACATCCTATGAGGTGCCAAAAGCTGAAGACGATGAAGATAAAAAAGACCAGCAACAAACGGATGATGAAAAACAAGATGATGAGAAGACTCAGGATGATACACAAACTGATGATTCTCAAAAAGATGACGGTCAGACGGATCAAGATCAGACAGATGATTCAACAAACGATCAAGACAAAAAACAAGACAATACGAACACCAATCCGTCCGACAACAATAACCAAGACCAATCAAACGATAACGATAACGACAACAGTAACAACCAGGATACGTCGGATGGTGATTCGAACTCTGGTAAGAATGATTCAACAGGTTCTGACACGAATAAAAATAAAACAGACACATCTAATAAAACACAAACAAACTCATCATCCATTGAAAAAACAAATTAAACAAAAAAGCCGTCACCTTTGGGGTGATGGCTTTTTTGGTACACAATAAAAAACCTCCCGTTTTAACAGGAGGTTTTATCGATTCATCGCATGATATTTATAAGAATGCTTTTTCATTTCGGTAATCAGCTCATCAAGCTGAATAAAGCAATGGTATTGGGTCGGCTTAAGAAGAATAAATTCCACTCGTTCAGCCCAATTAATCGGCTTTGCGGGATATGATTTCTCCCTCAGTTCTTGCCAATCGAGCGATTTCACCGGCTCACCTGCTGTCCAATGTAACGAAGCCAGCAAACACACAATGCCCTTTAACATTTCGTTTTGGTCACATCTCGATTTTCGTGTTTGAAAGACTGGGAGAAGTGATGCTTTGATGTCATCCCACACTTCAAATAAAAGCGGAACGTATTTCCCGCTGTCCTCCCATGGCAAATCGCCTTGTAATTCCGTGCAGAAATCAAAATACACGGGATTGGTCTGCAAGGTTTTCTTCATATCCGAGGAACTCTTCTGGCCAAGACTGCGCAAGTATTGCTCATAGGAAGCCAACACTTCTTTTGCTTGCGTCATCGTTTCACCAGTCCTTTTTTATCCCTCTTCTGCCCTTCTCTGCACAAAGAAAGCAGCGGACACTCCGCACAGCGCGGAGATTGGGCTTTACAGTGATATCTGCCGAAGAAAATAAGCCGGTGATGCGTAACGGACCAGTCTTCTTTGGGAACCTTGCGCATCAGCGTCTTTTCAACTTCCAGAACCGAGTCCTTCCACCGGCAAATACCCAATCGTTTGCTGACTCTCTCCACATGGGTATCTACGGCAATGGCCGGCACGCCAAACGCAACGGATACCACTACGTTTGCGGTCTTTCTCCCGACCCCTGGCAGTTTGACAAGCTCATCGCGGTCTCTCGGCACTTCTCCGCCGTAATCTTCAATAATCATTTTACTCAGCTTTTGAATATTTTTCGCTTTATTACGATATAAACCGATTGATTTAATATCCTGCTGAAGCTCTTCCAGCGGAACAGCCAAATAGTCTTCCGGCCGTTTATATTTTTGGAATAATGTTTTGGTCACTCTGTTTACAAGTGCATCTGTACATTGCGCAGATAAAGCAACAGCCACCACTAATTCAAAAGGATTGGAATGAACCAGTTCACACTCCGCATGAGGAAACATGTCACCTATCTTGTCTAAACAGAATTCAATTTGTTTTAGATTTAACACGATTGTCACCTTTTCACTTTATTGTTCAAGCCAATTGTAAAAAGGAACCTGCCTTTTATACTCTTTTTGCGGTTCATTCTGCTTTGCTTGTACACGCCGGAATTTTTGGCTGTGTATTTTTGCCTGCTCCACAGTTTTAAGCCCGTTTTTCTTCCATTCAAACAAAATCCGGTCAATGTAGCGGAAACTGAGTTTTCCTGATAGTACAGCCTCTTTTAACGCGTGTTTGATCAGTTGTGCGTCATGCTGATCCTGGTCCTGCCAGATCGCCAGCGTTTCACACTCCAAAGGCGATAACGGCCTTGCGAACTCTTCCTCAAAAATGGTATAAAGGCTTTTTTGTTCCCCTTCTGCTTTTCTTTCCTGTGTTTGATTCTGTGCAAGCTGAATATACTCGTACAGCTTCCCCCATAAAGGCTGAAGAGAATATTTCTCAAATTTGATGCCGTTTTGATCCTCGCATTCTTCAATAAACAGAAAGCCTTTTTGAATAAACATCCGCAATCTGTTTGTGCATTCTTCAACAGAAATTGACATACCTTCCTGCAGCTGATTCGGTGTAGGAAAATATGATCCTTTTTCTAAATGCATTTTAATTTTTAACAGCAGAATAAGTTCTGTTTCATTAAGCCCAAGCTGTTTATAATGCGTAAGCAGAAGATTGGGGATGGTTGATGTTCCCTGCTCCTGCATATCAATAAATTGCTGTTTTTTCATCGTCACACCTCTTACTGTAAAGGATTGTGATTGCCCCTTTACTGTAAAAAGTCTCCCTTGCAGGAGACTCTTTTTTGTTTCATTTGAATGTATTACGGATACAGACGGTTTAACAGTCTTGGGAACGGAATCGTTTCACGAACGTGAGGCGCTCCGCTGATCCAAGCTACTGTCCGCTCTAATCCAAGGCCGAAGCCGGAATGAGGAACTGATCCATATTTTCTAAGTTCAGCATACCATTTATATGCGTCAGAATCCAGTCCATGTTCTTTAAGACGCGATTCCAAAAGTTCCATATCGTGAATCCGTTCAGACCCGCCGATGATTTCTCCATAGCCTTCCGGCGCAATCAAGTCAGCGCAAAGCACAACGTCCTCACGGTCAGAAGCCGGCTGCATATAGAACGGTTTTAAGGACGTCGGATAGCGAGTGATGAATACCGGTTTGTCATAATGTTCAGCAATCGCTGTTTCATGAGGCGCTCCGAAATCATCTCCCCACTCGATATCGTCAAAGCCTTTTTCTTTCAGAAATTCAATCGCTTCATCATACGTGATTCTTGGGAACGGGGCTTTGATTTGCTCAAGTTTTGACGTGTCTCTTCCCAATGTGTTTAATTCAATTTTACAATTCTTAAGAACTGATTGTACGATGAAAGAAACGTAATTTTCCTGTACTTGAAGGTTTTCTTCAAATTCTACAAACGCCATTTCCGGTTCGATCATCCAGAATTCGATTAAGTGACGCTTTGTTTTAGACTTTTCCGCTCTGAATGTCGGTCCGAAAGAGAATACTTTTCCTAAAGCCATTGCCGCAGCTTCCATATAGAGCTGGCCGCTTTGAGACAGATAAGCATCTTCATCAAAGTACTTTGTCGCAAAGAGTTCTGTTGTTCCTTCAGGTGCGCTTCCAGTCAAAATCGGCGGATCCACTTTTACGAAGCCTTCGTTATTAAAGAATTCGTAAGTCGCGCGAATGATTTCATTACGGATTTTCATGATCGCATGCTGGCGCTTTGAACGCAGCCATAAATGTCTGTGATCCATCAAAAATTCCGTTCCGTGTTCTTTTGGTGTAATTGGATAATCGGTCGCTTCGTGAATGACTTCAATATCTGTCACAGCAAGTTCATATCCAAGCGGAGAACGCTCGTCCTCTTTGACAATCCCTTTTATATAGAGCGACGTTTCCTGCGTCACTGATTTAGCTGTTTGGAAAATGCTTTCTTCCACTTCCGCTTTTACTACGACACCCTGAATAAAACCGGTACCGTCCCGAAGCTGTAAAAACGCAATTTTCCCGCTTGAACGCTTATTAGCGACCCAAGCTCCGATCGTTACTTCCTCACCTACGTGCTTGTACACTTGGTTGATTGTTGTTTTCAACATATTTCCCTCCAAAACAAGAAAGACATTCGGAAGCTCATTGCCCCGCGAACTCTTTTATCATCACTTTATTATACCCGCTCTTAACTAACCGGGTCAATGCAGATAAAAAGCGGCTTTTCTGTCAGCCGCTTTTTGATCTGTTAGCTATGTTTTTCTACAAAACGCTTGATTCTTTCAATGGCTTTTTCAAGAAGATCTAACGATGTTGCATAAGAAAGACGGACATTCTCAGGAGAGCCAAATCCGGATCCTGGAACAATCGCAACTTTTTCCTCCTCGAGAAGTGCTTTAACAAATTCATCTACATCTTTGAAACCGCAAGATTGAGCTGCCTCTTTTGCATTCGGGAACAAGTAAAAAGCACCTTCCGGCTTCACACAGCTGAACCCTGGGATTTCTATAAGCTTTGCATAGATCGTATTTAATCTATGTTCAAATGCTTCTCTCATTTCTTCCAATGGCTCAGAAGGCCCGTTATAAGCAGCAATCGCTCCGTACTGTGCGATTGATGTCGGGTTTGACGTACTGTGGCTTGCAAGGTTCGTCATCGCTTTAATAATGTCTTCAGAGCCTGCCGCATAACCGATTCTCCAGCCTGTCATGCTGTGGGACTTCGATACGCCGTTTATAATGACCGTTTGTTCTTTCAGTCTGTCTGACAGCTGTGCAATGGAAACATGTTTCTTTCCGCCGTATGTAAGTTTTTCATAAATTTCATCTGACACAATCAAGATATCATGTTCAAGGCACACTTCACCGAGTGCAGATAGTTCTTCTTCCGTATACATGACACCAGTCGGGTTGCTTGGAGAGTTAATAACGATTGCTTTTGTTTTTTCCGTAATTGCATTTTTCAGCTGCTCAGGCGAAATTTTGAAGTGATTTTCCTCAAGCCCTTCTACATAAACAGGCTTTCCGCCAGCGAGTTTCACCTGCTCCGGATAGCTTACCCAGTAAGGCGTTGGAATAATAACTTCATCTTCTTCATCCAAAATCACTTGGAAAAGGGTATACAGAGCATGTTTGGCACCAGTGCAGACAATAATTTGAGACGGTTTGTATTCAATATTCTGGTCGCGTTTAAATTTCTCTGCAATGCTGTTTTTCAGTTCAGCCAAACCACCGGAAGGCGTGTATTTCGTATGGCCCTCGTTCATCGAACGCACAGCGGCATCAATAATATGCTGCGGTGTATTGAAGTCAGGTTCGCCTGCTCCTAAGCCGATGACATCATGGCCTGCGGCTTTCAGTTCTTTCGCTTTCGCTGTGATTGCCAGAGTGGTTGATGGTGTTAATGCGGATACTCTTTTTGCCAGTTTCAACTTGAACTCCCCCTAATTCGTCTTAAGGCGTGATATTTTTGAGAATCTTTCCAGTTGTAAAGTCCACATAACTTAAACTGTATTGCCCTTCTTTGTCTAAGTACGTCACTTCCCAAAGCAGGACGTTTCCTTCTCTTGCCAGATGAACCTCTTTTTGCTTTGAAACCAGCCCTTCATCCTTTATGATTTTCGCCGCTTTGTCTTCAGAGATTCCCTCTTTCGCTTCTTTTGAGAGAATTTTTGCTTTTTTATCAGCAGGAACCCAGACATATAATGCAGTGCCTTTTTTATCCGTTCCCTTTACAACATAATATTTTTCTTTTCCGACAAATGTTTCGACTTGATCAACATTGGCGAGATCGGTTTCTTTTTTAGCTTCAGCAGCTGCTGCTTCGTGCCCCTCTTCCTTTTGTGCCATGGCTGATTTATAAATGCTTGCCGAGACAAGAAGTACTGCTAAAAAAATAATACCAAAAATGACGGTAAATATTAATGCTTTTTTTCTCATCTTCTCACCTACGTACGATAAATGGTAAAAACGGCTTGGTTTTTGTTTTCTTCATCCAGCGCAAGGCCGAACATCAGATTGTCTCTTTTCAGTGTACGATTCAATGTGTCCACAATTTTATACAGATCATCAGAATGCTCTACATTAATTGTTGAAAGAATTTCGATTTTACTTTCCATTTTTTCATCCTCCAGTTTGAACAAATATTGTTAGTCATACTCCATTTCAGGACACGCCATACTAGTATCACAGAGCGGGAAATCCGCTTTTAAATAAAACACCATCCTACTCCCACACCGCAAAAGCCGCTTTATGCGGCTTTTATTCTTTTTCCCCTGCAACATAAGCTTCAAGCTCGCTGTCAGTCATTTCGGATACTGAGGTTGTCGGCAAGGCATCAAGAAACAGCCGGCCGTAACCAGCGGTTTTAATCCGTCTGTCCAATATAATAATCGTTCCCTTGTCTCCCGCAGAACGCAGCAAGCGTCCGATTCCTTGCCTGAAGGTCAGCACAGCTTCCGGTAATGACACTGTTTGAAACGGATTCTTTCCTTTTTTGCGGGCAAGCTCACATTTTGCAGCATGAAGCGGGTGATCAGGGGACCGGAATGGGAGCCTCACGATCATTACTGTCGTCAGCTCATCACCAGGGAAATCAACGCCTTCCCAAAAATGATTTGTTCCGAGCAGGATCGCCTGATTGGATGTTTTAAAAGTCTTCATGAGTTTGCCGGGACTTCCGCCTGTAATCCCTTGTGCCAAGAGCTGAATGCCGGAAGCACTCATGTTATGCTTAAGCTCCTGGTGAACCTTTTTCAGCATATCATGGGATGTAAACAGCACAAGGATTTTAGGCTGTTTTTCCTTTGCCATCAGTTCGATATAACGGGCTGTATCCTGTATAAATTCAGGCTGCCCTGTATCCTGAATTGATTTCATTTCCTTTGGAATCATCACCTGCATACGCTCATCGTAAGAAAAGGGTGACTCAATTCTCATTGTCCGCGGGAAAAAGTCACTCAGTCCCAGTCGTTCAATCATAAATTGAAAAGAACCTTCGACTGTAAGAGTTGCAGATGTTAGCACCACACTATTTTTGCGCGCGAAAAACTGATCAGCCAGAAGTTCACCAGGTTCAAGAGGCTGTGCGTAAATGGCCACTGCATTTTTCGCACCCTTTGCATCTATTTCAATCCAAACCGCTTCATCGTCATCAGATCCAAAGAAGAGCTTCTGCAACGTCTGACAGTAATGCTGCAAGCCTTTCATGCTTCTTTGGTATTCATCGGCTAAAAAGACGTTTTTGCTCTTCATGCCCTTCAAATGTTTTTCCATCAGGGATGACTGCGCCTCAAAAAGCTGCTGCAAATGTGTCAGCATGGAACAAAGCCTCTCCGCACCATCCGTTAAGATCGACCAGCTTTTATCCTGGCTTTCTTTGTTCACCTTAAACACTAGACGGTTTAAGTCTTCTTTAGGTTTTCTTCGTTTGACAAAAGAATGTACAGAGCTAAAGAAAGCATCACTTTCTGCTTGAACGTGCTGAAGCCACTCTTCCAATTCGAAAAATGAATCAACCGGCAGGCTGTTTCGCTGGAATAGCTGTCTCATCTTTTTTAGAAGTCCCTGCTCCTTCAGAGTGCCGATTCTGCTCAATTTCGTATGCAATTCTATGTACGTGGCTCTTTTCCCTAAATGTTCGCTTGCCGCACGTTCAAAATGGTGTGCTTCATCAATAATAAATGTGCCGCTTTCGGGAAGCCTTTTTTTCTGGCTGCCTTCATCGGTCAGCAAAAGGGAATGATTGGTGATCACCAAATCGGAGCGCATAGCAATCTGTTTGGCCCGCTCGTAAAACCCGATCACATGCTCACTGCGACTTCTTTTATAGGAGTCATCGTCATATGCCAATCTGTCCCACAGCAATTTTCCGCCTGAAGGCAAATTCAGTTCCGCTACATCTCCTGTATCTGTCTCTGTCAGCCAAACGAGAAGCTGTGCCTTCGTCAGTACGGCATCATAATTATCATCTTCTTCATGAAGCACCTGCTCAAATTTATACAGGCATAAATAATGCGATTGCCCTTTTAAAATCGCCGCTGTTACCGGAAATGGAAACAGATCTTGGACAATCGGCAAATCCTTTGTGAGAATCTGCTGCTGTAAAAGCGTCGAATACGTGCTGATTATGACCGGCTTTTTTGATTTCTTGGCAAAAAGCGCAGCCGGAATAAGATAGCCAATCGTTTTTCCGATTCCCGGAGGAGCTTCAATCAGCGCATGCTCACGATTGGCAAATGCATCAGCCACCTCTCTCATCATCATCATTTGGCCGTCTCTTTTTTCATACCCAGGCATTAACTCTGACAGCGCTTTTTCATTTCCCGCTTCCCAGCTTTCGATCTCAAATGAGAAGTTCTCGTCCTCATTTATACGAGCATCGATAGCTTCAGGTTCTCTGACAGAAAACGAAGAAAAGCGCGTATAGCCCGGTATCTCGGTATGTCTGTTTTCATTAATGAACATATCCAACAAATGCGTCAGATCACTGATGAAATGCTGCGAAAGCCTTCTTAACTGCTTTAAAGTCGGATAAGGAAGCTGCCGCAGCTTTTCAAGGATTTCCAAAAAAATAAGCCCTGTCACTTCAGCATCGCTGTCAGCCCGGTGCGGCTGATCATGCCGCAGCTGAAGCTCCTCGCTTAATTCCGTCAGCTTATACCCTTCAAATCCCGGAAAAACAATGCGTGAGAGCTCGACAGTATCAAGCACTTCACAATCTGGGAGCTGAAAGCCCGCCTTATGCAGCTCATACTTGACAAATCCAAGGTCAAAATGGATATTGTGGGCGACAAAATAAGCGCCATCAAGCAATTGGAATACTTCTTCAGCAACTGCTTCAAATTGCTGTTCATTTTCTACCATTTGATTAGAGATTCCAGTAAGCTGCTCAATAAAAGCAGGGATTGATTTATTTGGATTAATGTATTTTGAAAACCGCTCAGTAATTTGTCCATTTTCGATTACAACCGCTGCGATTTGTATGATTTTATCGCCTTTCTTCGGCGAATTCCCTGTTGTCTCTACATCTATAACAACGAACCGTTGCTTATTCATTAAAATGGACACCTCAATTCTTGCATACGACAAAAGTGTAACACGTTTTGTACGGAAATGGAGCGGCAAAACCGTTTTACTCTCAAAATCTTAAAAGAAAACCCCCGATAAAGGGGGCTTTTCTTCTACAAAATTGTACGGGCTGGTTCGTTTCCCAGCATTTGTTCAATTTTGTTTTGATCATTCAGAACAGCCACTTTCGGCTCGTGGCTTACCGCTTCTTGATCAGACATCATTTTGTAGGAAATAATAATGACCTTATCTCCTTCCTGCACAAGGCGTGCGGCTGCACCGTTTAAGCATATGACGCCGCTTCCCCGTTTACCAGGAATAATATACGTTTCAAGACGTGCTCCATTATTATTATTCACAATTTGTACTTTTTCATTAGGAAGCATTCCCACAGCATCAATGAGATCTTCATCAATTGTAATGCTTCCCACATAGTTCAGGTTTGCTTCCGTAACAGTTGCCCTGTGAAGCTTGCCGCTCATCATTGTTCGATACATATTATATTCTCTCCATTTCTCGAATATCAATAATGATATTATCTATTAAACGCGCTTTTGAAAAAGCAACTGCAACAGCGAGAATCATCTTTCCAGCAATTTCATTCACAGGCTCGAGTTCCGGATAGGAATAAAGCTCCACATAGTCTATGGTTCCGCTTGTCGTTTCAATGATTTCTTTTGCAGCTTTTATCACCGCTTCAGGATCTCTTTCACCGGCTTGGATCAGCTCCGCACTTGTTTGAAGGGCCCGATACAGCTTAGGCGCTTCTTTTCTTTCCTCAGCTGTTAAGTATACATTGCGAGAGCTTTTGGCTAAGCCGTCTTCCTCTCTGACCGTATCGACAGGAACCAATTCAATATCCATGAAGAAGTCACTGATTAACCCATCAACAACAGCTACCTGCTGCGCATCTTTTAAACCGAAATAGGCACGAGTCGGCTTGACTAGGTTGAAAAGCTTCGTCAGTACGATCGCGACCCCGTCAAAATGTCCTTCTCTTGAGCGCCCGCATAACACGTCTGTGCGTCTTTCTACATGAATCGTGACATTCTTTTCACCGGGATACATATCATGAGCATCTGGCGTAAATAAAATATCGACTCCGGCGTTTTCTGCAAGAGCTGCATCCCGCTCAATATCGCGCGGATATGCTTCAAAATCTTCATTAGGGCCGAATTGTGCAGGATTCACAAAAATACTCATAATAACGGCGTCGTTTTCTTGTCTTGCTTTGTCTGCTAAGGTTAGATGGCCCTCATGCAGAAACCCCATCGTCGGAACAAATCCAATTGACTTGCCCTCAGAATGGTATTGTTTTATGGCTTCTTTCAGCTGTGAAATATCAGTAATCTGTCTCATCTTATTTTCCCCCGTACAAGCCGTCAAGCACTGTCTGGTTCATTTGAAAGGAATGCTTTTGTTCAGGGAAAGCACGATGTCTTACATCCTGAACATATCCGCTGATTGCTGTTTCGATGGTTTCATCAATGCGCGTATATTGCTTTACAAATTTAGGTGTTCTCTCAACACCGTGGCCGATAATATCATGATAAACGAGAACTTGTCCGTCCGCTTTCACACCAGCCCCGATTCCAATGACCGGTATGCTTAGCGTCTCGGCAATTTTGGCTGTGAGTTCTGCCGGCACACATTCCAGCACAAGCATCATAGCTCCTGCTTCTTCGCATTTTATACTGTCTTCTATTAATTTTTTGGCGCTTTGTTCGTCTTTGCCCTGTACTTTATAGCCGCCCAGTACGCCGACTGACTGCGGTGTCAAACCTAAGTGACTGACTACTGGAATGCCTCCAAGCGTCAATGCGCGAATGGATTCAAACACGCCTTCTCCGCCCTCAAGCTTCAGTGCGTCAGCTCCGCTTTCCTGAACGATAGCCGCTGCATTTTTCAGCGTATCTTCCTTAGACAGGTGATAAGACATAAACGGCATATCTGTCACAATAAAGGTATTCGGCGCACCCCTTTTAACGGCTTTTGTATGATGGATCATGTCCGCAACTGTCACACCGACAGTTGAATCAAGGCCGAGGACGACCATTCCAAGTGAATCACCGACTAAAATCATGTCAACTCCCGCTTGTTCAGCAAGTTTAGCTGCCGGATAATCATAAGCGGTCAGCATGACAATCGGTTCTTCAGACTCCTTCATTTTTAGAAAATCCAGTTTTGTTTTCATGTTTTCTCCTCCTCATGTTTAGAGGAGATGATCTGCCGTTTTCTTCTGCAAGCCAAAAAACCTTCCGTTACAACGAGAAGGATTCTTCACTTTCTAAAGTTCGGCGAGTTTCATCCCTCTGTCCCAGTCCTTTTTTGGATCAAGGCAGACTGCTGCAATGTCTATCTATTTTAATAATAGGTGCAGTTCGCAGGCGATACTGCCCAATGGAAGTATACCAAAATCAACGGGCTTGTACCAACACATTAGCCCAATTCGATATCGGCAGAATAGATTTTTTTAATGCCTTCGTTCGTTTCTAAAAGCAGAACGCCTTCATCATCTATACCTAACGCCTTACCGTAAAAGGTTCCGTTTAACGTACTGGCTCTCATATTAGTGCCAATACCGAGCGCATAGCTTTCCCATAAAAGCTTAATCGGCGTAAATCCGTGCGTCATATAATCCCGGTACCGTTTCTCAAAGCATAGTAAAATATGCTGGATGACGCCGGCCCGATCAATTTTTTCCCCAGCAGCTTGGCTGAGGCTTATCGCGATGTCCTTCAATTCATCTGGAAAATCATTAGGCTGCTGGTTAACGTTAATGCCGATCCCAATGATCACTGAACGTACGCGGTCTTCTTCAGCCTGCATTTCCGTTAGGATACCGACTGTTTTTTTTCCGTTAATCAAAATATCATTTGGCCATTTAATATCCGTTTGGATGCCTGCTGCCTCTTCTATTCCCTGCACAACAGCTACTGCAGCAAGCAGAGTCAGCTGCGGTGTTTTTTGGAGCGGAATGTCAGGCCGCAAAATCAGGCTCATCCAAACACCGTTTCCTTCTTGAGAATGCCATACCCTAGACATTCGGCCCCTTCCGGCTGTTTGTTTGTCAGCCACCACGAGGGTGCCTTCCGGTGCGTTATTATTCGCGAGCTCATGAGCCGTTTTTTGCGTGCTTGAAAGAACGTCATGGTAAATAAGATGCTGGCCCATCACTTCCGTTTTTAATCCAAAACGAATTTCGCTTTCACTGAGTTTTCCGGGTTTTTTGATGAGCCGATATCCTTTTCTTCTAACGGCTTCTACTTCATAACCCTCTTTCCGAAGCTCTTCAATATGCTTCCACACAGCAGTTCTTGAACAGCCGAGAGCATCACTGATTTTTTGGCCGGAAATAAATTCGTTGCCGGCCTGAGAAAATAATTCAATAAGGTCTTTTCTTAATGTTGACCGCATTTCTTCAGCCACTCCTCTATGTGTTTCTTTTGATTGGAGAGCTTCCCTGTCACAACAGCCTGCTCGATCCGCTGTAATTCTTCCGACACCCATTTTCCAGCCGGCCGGTTTCGAAGCGCAAGTAAGTCCTTACCCGTGATATCAAGATCCTTAAGGCTTTTGATCGGCAGGTTTTGATAAGCGTATTGAATATCCTTCAGTTTCTTTTCATCCAGTTTTTCGTTTTGCCGAAGCTGCGATATTTTGGCCGCTGAGAGCAGTGCTTTTTCCCCAGCTCTGTACATTGTCATTGCGTCAAGGCTCTGGCCAAACGTATCGGCAATGTGAATGGCTTCCTTGATCACTTTTCCCGGGAGCTTCCAGGCTTTCAGGAAAAGGGGCGCGTCTTTCAAGACTATGCCAAGGTTAATTAAAAGAGCAGCCCAAAGCTCCTCACGGGATGTTAAAGAGAAGAATGGAAACTCACTCGTTGAAATCAGGTTTTTTCGTTTATGATAAAAACCAGGAAGCTCTTCATACAATCTCGTTTGAATGAGTGTTTGAAGCGCCTGGCGAGAAGCTCTTCCCTGCAGCAATTTCTCGAACTCTATAGTTTTTCGTTCGACTGAAACATGGGAGAGGAGTGATTTTTCTTTCGCAATGGCTTCTTCTGTTTCCGGTGAAAGCGTAAAGCCAAGCTGGCTCATAAAGCGTACGGCTCTCAGCATACGAAGCGCATCCTCTTGAAATCTATCTTCAGGCTTTCCAACGGTTCGAATCACTTTCTGATCAATATCTTTCTTGCCGCCAAAATAATCAAGCACCTTCCCGTCCGCTGTCATGGCCATCGCATTGATCGTTAAATCTCTTCGTTTTAGATCCTCTTCTAATGATGAGATAAATTGCACTTCTGACGGTCTTCTGAAATCAACATAATCAGATTCAGTCCGGAATGTCGTGACTTCATAGGTTTCATCCTCCCAGAGCACAATAATGGTCCCGTGCTCTTTGCCTACATCAACAGTTCGCTGAAACAGCCGTTCTACTTGATCAGGTGCCGCATCTGTCGCGATATCGACATCTCCGATCGTTCGTTTCATATAGCTGTCACGAACTGCGCCCCCGACAAAATAAGCCTGATGGCCCGCTTCGATTAAGATGCGGAGCACGGGAAGTGCTTTGATAAAAACTTTTTCCATGTGATCACTCCGGTTCTGCTAAATCTGCATAAATCTGTTCATACTGGCTGACAATTTTTTGGGAAGAAAATTCATTTTCAAGCATCTCTATTGCCGCCTTTGTAAAACGATTGCTTAGCTGTTCATCTTCTAAAATGCTCATCGCGCGGGCTGTTGCGGCCGCAACATCACCGACATCCACCAAAAATCCGCTCACATTGTTTTTAATAACCTCAGGGATACCGCCAATGTTTGTTCCGATACAAGGCACTCCGCAAGCCATCGCTTCAAGCAGGACAAGACCGAAGCTTTCTTTTTCAGATAGCAGCAGCTTCAAATCGCTAATAGAATAAAGCTCTTCAACACGGTCTTGATTTCCAAGCATTAAGACTTGGTCTTCCAAGCCATATTTTCTGATAAGCTCGCAGGCTGTCGATTTCTCCGGACCGTCTCCGACTAAAAGCAGCTTCGCTTTCGTTTTGCCAGCGATATTGCGGAACACACGGATGACATCCTGCACGCGTTTAACCTTTCTAAAGTTGGACACATGGATGACGACTTTTTCATCTGGTAAAATTCCATGTTTCTCTTTAATCACCGCTGTGTTTTTCTTCAGATACACGCGCTCGTCTATAAAGTTATAAATCGTTTCAATTTTTTTCTCCGGTTTAATTAAATCGTACGTTTCAGCCGCAAGCGCTGAGGAGACTGCAGTCACCCTGTCTGATGACTCAATAGCAAAACGGATCAGATCTTTTAGAGACGGATCATAACCTAACACCGTGATATCCGTGCCATGCAAAGTTGTAACAATGCCGATATTGCGTTTCAGCATTTGTTTTGCAAGATAGGCGCATACGGCATGCGGAAGAGCATAGTGAGCATGGATAATGTCTAAATTCTCCCGTTCCGCCACCTCTGCGATTTTGCTTGCCAATGTCAAATCATACGGAGGATACTTAAAAACAGCATATTGATTAACCTCAACTTCATGAAAATGAATATTGGGATGATATGTATTCAGTCTAAACGGAATGCTTGATGTGATGAAATGGATTTCATGTCCCTTTTCAGCAAGCTGCTTCCCCAGTTCTGTCGCAATGATACCCGAGCCTCCAACGCTCGGATAGCATGTGATTCCTATTTTTAGTTTTCTCATTGTTCGCCCCCAAGCACATCATGATCAAGCATCAGCATCCGTTTGGAAAAGAAACCTTCGGCATACTCCACGCCCGCTTCTTTACCGTAAAGCTTTTCTCTCGCTTCAACGATCTCGATATAACCATTCGTCAGAGGAGTAGAAACTGAATCCTTTGACGGGATAAACTGGCTTTTGTAGGCGTTGAGGCTTTGTTCCTTTGCCTCTATTGTATCCGAGATATCAATGACAAAATCCGGCTGATGAAAACCATTTATCATATAATAGTAAACCTTGCTGACTTTATGCGCCGGAAGGCTTTTTTCATCTTTATATTTATGGATTCCGGCGGAAAAGATCGCTTCTTCCACCAGTGCAGCCGCATTGCCGTGATCCGGATGGCGATCCTTTTTATACGGCATAAAAACCGCTTTTGGGCGGCAGGTTCTGATGACAGTGACAATCGACCGAATTGCCTGATCACTCATTATTAGGCCGCGGTCTGGAAGCGTCAGCTGAATTCTTTTATCTGCGCCTAATATGCGGGCTGCTTCAGCTGCTTCTTCTTTACGTAAACTGACCGTACCGTTAGAAGAGAGTTCCGCTTCTGTCAAGTCGCATATCATTACTTTTTTTCCCTGTTTGACAAACTTCGCTATTGTGCCGCCCATTCCGATCTCGACATCATCACTGTGGGCGCCAAAAGCAAGAACGTCAGCATTATACATTCGGCTCTTCTCCTCGAAGAAGGTCACGGAATTCGAAAACACCTTCATCAAGTGTGCGGACGAGAATTTCCGCAGTACCCATATTTGTGGCGAGCGGAATGGAATACACATCACATAACCGGATTAATGCCGAGACATCCGGTTCATGCGGCTGCGCGGTCAGCGGGTCGCGCAAAAAAATGACAAGATCGAGTGCATTGGCAGCGATCAATGCACCGATTTGCTGGTCTCCCCCTAAAGGGCCGGATTGAAAACGTTCAATTTGAAGACCTGTCGCCTCTTGAATTTTCAACCCTGTGGTTCCGGTTGCGTATAAATCATGATTCTTTAAAATATCCCGATAGGCAGTCGTAAATTGAACCATGTCCTGTTTTTTCTTGTCATGCGCGATCAAAGCAATTTTCATTGTTTATCCCCCCGTCTAATCAATGATATTTTCTAAACCGTACACAAGCTGATCAATCTTCATGACTTGTTCGACTGACAGTTTAACGCCTGACATGAAAGAAGCACGGTTATAAGAATCATGGCGTATCTGAAGCGTTTGGCCATCCATGCCGAACATGACCTCCTGATGCGCGATCAGTCCCGGAAGACGGACGCTGTGCAAGCGAATGCCGTTTTGCTCCGCTCCTCTTGCTCCTGGGAGAATTTCTTTTTCATCCGGATGTCCTTGCTGCTTTTCTTTACGGACTTCTGAAATCATTTCCGCTGTTTTAAGCGCAGTTCCGCTTGGTGCGTCAAGCTTCTGGTCATGATGAAGCTCAATAATCTCAACATCCTCAAAATAGTTGGCAGCCATTTTTGAAAATTTCATCATCAGTATCGCACCGAGCGCAAAATTTGGCGCGATGATGGCTCCGATCCCTTTTTCTTCTGTTAAAGACGTGAGCTCTTTTAAATCAGCTTCTGAGAAACCGGTTGTTCCGACAACTGGACGGACTCCGTGCTCTAATGCAATTTTTGTATGTACTTTTCCGATTTCGGGCGTTGTTAAATCAATCAAGACATCCGGTTGTGTTTCTGTAAAGCAGGCATGGATATCTGTGTAAATTAAAGCATCTGACTCAACAGGCATCACATCAGATAATTTTTGCTGATCGTATGTATGGTCTATGGCCCCGACAAGGTCAAAATGAGGTGTTCGTTCTGCCAATTTAACAGCTTCCTGCCCCATTCTTCCACGCGGTCCCGCAATGACTACTTTAATTGTTTCGTTTGACATCTTGATCTCCTCTACTTTCCTTCTTCTTTTCTGGTCCAGCGATCTTTATCTCTTGTATTAAATTTATGCATGACTCGGTCGTGAGCTTCCTCTAAAGAGATATCAAGAGAGTTGGCTAAACAAACCAATACAAATAGCACATCGCCCATTTCCTCTTCCATGCTTTTATCATCTTCAGTCGCTTTTTTTGGTTTTTCTCCATAACGGTGATTCACTTCTCTGGCAAGCTCGCCCAGTTCTTCAGTCAGCCTCGCCATCATGGCCAGCGGGCTAAAATATCCTTCTTTAAATTGGCCGATGTAACGGTCTACTTCAGCCTGTATGTCTTTCATTGTTTTATCACTCACTGAACGAAACCTCCTATCATCCTCTTACATGTTAGCTAATTCAGATACGTTTGACAAATGTTTAAGCACGTTTGCTGTTTTCTTTTTCATCCACTATAATATAAACGCTATCTAATGGAAGGAAAAGGGGTTTTGTGTGATGCTTGGAGAAATTAGATTAAAAAACATATTTTTTATTTTAATCGGAGCGGCAATTTTTTCATTTGGCTTGGTTCATTTCAATATGCAGAACAATCTGGCTGAGGGCGGTTTTACAGGTATTACACTTTTGCTTTATGCCCTTTTCCACATCAGCCCCTCTATCTCGAACCTGGTGTTGAACATTCCGATTTTTTTTATTGGCTGGCGTTTGCTCGGCAGGACAATGTTTGTTTATACCCTTGTCGGCACTGTAGCCTTGTCTTTGTTCCTCAGCATCTTTCAGCGATATGAAATACATATGCCCCTTCAGCACGACTTAGCGCTCGCCGCTTTATTTGCCGGCGTATTCATCGGAGCCGGACTGGGTATTATTTTTAAGTTCGGCGGTACGACAGGCGGTGTTGATATCATCGCACGTTTAGTGAATAAGTATTTTGGGATCCCGATGGGCAGAACGATGTTTGCTTTCGATGCCTGCGTCATCATTTTGTCTTTGCTTACTTATCTCTCCTATAAAGAAGCGATGTATACGCTGGTAGCTGTATTTGTAGCGGCAAGATTAATCGATTTTATTCAGGAAGGCGGATACGCTGCTAAAGGCGCTACGATCATCTCCTCGAAAAACGACCTGATTCAGAAAAAGATTCTTGAAGAAATGGAACGCGGCGTCACCATTTTGAAAGGACAAGGTTCCTACACAAAAGAGGATATAGATGTACTTTATTGTGTGGTGCCGAAAAACGAATTGGTGATGCTAAAAAGCGTGATTAACTCCATTGATCCCCATGCCTTTGTAGCGGTAAGCGATGTTCACGATGTGCTCGGAGAAGGATTTACGCTTGATGAAAATAAAAATCCGCTTCCGCGCTGACATGTAATAGAAAAAAGGCGGCTGACCGCCGCCCCTCATCCTTATTTAGGGTAGTCCCTTTTTTTCAGCTTGTTTTTTTCCGCCTTGTACTTTCTGTAACCGACATAGGTGAGAGCAGTAATGATGATACTGCCGGTTGTAATCATCACCCAGAGTAAAGACGGATCGGCATCATCCTCCTCCACCCTGTCAAACACATTTTTCAGGTCATGCTGAAGAAGGGAAAGCCGTTCAAGCTTCGTGCTCTCTGTCATTTGCTGAAATTCCTCTTGCTCAATAACATCTATATGTTTTCCGACTGTTTCAAGCTGATCCTCTGATACATCGATTGTAAGACTGGGGTAAATCAAGTCATATAAACTGATAAATTCATTCCACTTTTCATGAAAGCTTGTGCTTCCATTCTTTTGGACATCTCGCTTCAGCTCAGTAAAAGCTTCCATAATCGGTTTTTCCAGTGATCCCCAAAGCGGGTCAGACCGATTGTCAACCGCATCCATCAGCATTCTGAACTGCGCGGCTGCTCTGAGTTTTTGTGTGTCTGATGTATCAGCTTGCTTTAAACTCCGAATCATATCATTATAGCCCAATGTGATTTGACGAATTTGGGCTCCCGTTAGCATGGGGTCTTGCTGTTTTTTCTCAGCGGATTTTAATGTTTTTTCAAAATACTCCAAGACTTGAAGCGCCTCTTCATATTTCGCCTGTCGGGTCATTTGAAAGACTGTATCGGATAAATCATTCAATTCCTCGAGGCTTCCCCGCTCTGCAGCCTTGGCATTTCCATTATAAAAAATAAGTGCAATCAACAAACAGATCGTCAGCTTTCGTTTCATGCAGGTCCCTCCCACTCTCTCTCCTTACAGAATATGAAGAAAGGGACAAGGATAGACCAACATTGTCTTTACATCAGCTCAAGCTTCGTTTGCTTTTTCGAGACCACAAGAAAGTAAGCAAGCCCGATTGAAAAGATGCTTAGCCAAAATGTTCCGTATCCTATTTCAGTCATATAATCAGAAAGCATAGAGTATTGCGGCATCATATCAAACAAGTAGTCAATGACATCGTTATGCAGTGTCCAGACTGCAGCAATTGCAAGATGCCAAAATGAAAAACGAAAATACGGACTGTATAATACGCCTTGAACTGCCATTGCAAAATGCGAAGCAATTAGCATGTAGCCCTCCCACGGCAAGTCACCAGTTACTGCAAGCACAAGAAAATTCATAGCCACCGCCCATAGGCCATACTTTACGAGGGTAACTAGCGCAAGCGCCTCTAAAAGCGGAGCATTCCGTTTCATGAGAAAGGCAAGCAGCACAAACAGAAAGAAAAACGTTGCTGTCGGACTGTCCGGAACAAAAATCAGGAAACGGGCCGGTGTCTCCAAAAGCTGCGGCAAGTACCAATAGTAGCCGTAAACCGTTCCCAGAAAATTAATGGCTAAGACAAGAATAAGCATCGGCCGCTGCCCTAATACATATTGAAACCATTTCACATCGAATCAACTCTCAGTCTGTAAAAATAATATGTCCATATAAAAAAGCTGACGCCGGGTCAGCTTTTGATAATAAAAGTATATCCTTCCATTTGACAATTCACAATACGTTATTTTGCGGTTGTTTCAGAAATAAATTTTGCAAGTTCTTCGAGCTGCTTATCATTTCCTTTGAACACACCCGCCGGCATTTTGCCTTTCCCTTCTACAGCGATTTTTTTGATTTCTTCCGGTTTCAACCCGGTGTCAACCAATGAAGGCCCAGCCGCTCCTCCCTGAAGGTTATCCCCATGACAAGAAATACAGCCCTGTTCCTTAAAGACCTTATATCCTTCTGCATTGGTGTCAATGTCGGCTTCTTTTGTGATTTTCCCCTGTTCTTCTGCCTTGGCCCAGTCATGAGTAGCAACTGACTGCCACGTCAAAAATACAGCAGCGGAAATGGCCAGAAGCATCATACCGACAGCGACCGGACGCTTCCACGGCCTTCTTTCTGTCCCTCTGTCTAGGAATGGAGCCAAAAGCAGGGCCCCAAAAGCGAGACCTGGCATAATCATGGCGCCGACCACTGTAAAGCTTCCGGCGGCGTATTCATACTTCAACAGCTGGTATAAGAATAGAAAATACCAATCCGGCAGCGGAATATAACCAGTATCAGTCGGGTCCGCCATCCGCTCCAAAGGCGGCTGATGCACAATCGTCAAAACGAGAAAACCGATGAGAAAGACAGCTCCAACCATCCATTCCTTTAACAAGAAATTTGGCCAGAAAGCCTCTGTTTTACCGGGATACTCCGAATAATCCTTCGGTATATTCGGCTTTTTTTCAGCCGGTATCCTTGAGTCGCCTACAAATTTCATCCCTTTGCCCCGGTGCATGTCATCCCCTCCCTTTTATTCGCAGATCAAGAGTTTAAAGCGGTCCTGAAATCCCCTGCTTCCGGATCATAATAAAATGTGCAGCCATCAGCCCGAACAATGCGGCAGGAAGAAAAAATACATGGATCGCAAAAAACCTAGTCAGCGTTTGGGCGCCTACAATATCCGGATGCCCTGCAAGGAGCGTTTTAACTTGCGTTCCGATCAAAGGCGTGGCTTCGGCGATCTGCAGCCCGACTTTTGTTGCAAACAGAGCCTTCATATCCCAAGGAAGCAAGTAGCCTGTAAAGCCAAGACCGAGCATAACAAAAAAGATCAGCACACCGACAATCCAGTTCAGCTCGCGCGGTTTTTTATACGCGCCTTGGAAAAAGACCCTCAGCGTATGTAAAAACATCATCACAATGACCAGGCTCGCACCCCAGTGGTGCATCCCCCTGACAATCTGGCCGAATGCCACTTCATTTTGCAAATAATATACCGATTCCCAGGCATTTTTGATATCAGGCACATAATACATCGTTAAAAACATTCCAGATAATACTTGGATAACGGTTACAAAAAACGTCAGTCCCCCAAAGCAATACACAAACGCAGAGAAATGATGGGCGGGATTCACATGTTCCGGTACTTCGTGATCGGCAATATCCCTCCACATCGGTGTAATATCAAGCCGCTCGTCTACCCAGTCATAAATTTTGTTCAGCATGTCACCCTTCCCCCTTAGGCTTTGCTTTTCCAAGATACAGGAAGCCGTCTTTTACTTCTTGCTCATAATGATCAAGAGGCGCAAGCGGCGGCGTGCCAGGGACATTGGTGCCGTCCTTTTCATAGAGTCCGTAATGGCATGGACAAAAGAATTTATTCGGGTTTTTAGGATCACTATTCCAGTTCACCGTACACCCTAAATGTTTACAAATTGGCGAAAGTGCTACAATTTCATCCCCGTTTTTGAAGACCCAGGCTGATCTTGACTCTTCTGACTCATACCAGGCATCGACTTGATTAATTTTAAAATCAAAGCGCTGCGGCTCTTTTGTCAACTCATCAACGCTGACAACCTGAACCATATCCTGCTTCCCTGTCGATTTTAATACCGGGTCGAGTGCGAAGCGAACCATAGGCATGAGCATACTAGCCGCCATAAAACCTCCTACACCTGTGAGCGTGTAATTCAAAAATTGACGTCTGGATATATCATGTTTTCCGCCCATCTCTTCTCCCCCCTCTAGGTCACCCCTGCAAACTGACTAAAATAGAAAATATTGCAATAACTCTAGACACCCTCATAATATATGAATCTCTCAGCAAGGTCAATATAGCCAAAATATTGTTTATAAGGAAATGTAAGTGTTTTTATGAAGTGCTCCATAACTGTAACAAAACGTTCAAAATTTCAGCAGTGCGTTCATCCAATATTTTTCTTATTAAAGAGTCATTTAAATGCTCTAATGGAACAGACGGTGTAACAATGATTTTGCCTAACGCATCCTCAGCTCTCCAACTTTCGTCAGATGTGAGCAGGACAACATGCGGAAATTCCGTTATCAGCTCTTCCCGCAAATCCTTAAGCCCTTGAACGGTTATTTCATTTCTATCAACATATGTATAAGGTGGAAGTAAATATACCCGTCCCTTTAACTGCCTTTCAAGTTCTTCTGAGAGAAGCTGCGTAAACTCGCCTTTCTCCGCCGCCATTTTAAAATGGTTATTAACCCTTATGTTAATTAATGGTATGACAGCGGTATCAATGTAATCCTTAGCTTGTAAATAGTCCTTGGCATCAGTGATTCTCCACCTCATCGTTCTCCCCCTTTACGGCAACAAGCCTTGCAATTCACTGCAAGGCTGGTCATATTATGTGAGCTGATTTAATTGGCGCGATAATTGTTCAAATGCCTCTTTATCATGACGATCTAACGCCTCGTCAATGTCTTTTAATAATTTTTCTCTTTGGAATGTGGAAATAGCGTGCTCTAAAATCTGTTCCGCCAATCCCTGATCTTTTTTATTCTCAAAAAGGTTTTTCGGAATATGCGGGTTGGACTCCAGCACCGCCGCATATTCAGGTGAGCTGTAAGCCGAACGGAAATTAAGCTGGATAAACAAATCCTGCTGTTTATTTAATCTAATATCATGAAAAGATTTTTCCGCGTCGGTAGTCATGACATTCTCTTTATAGAACCGGAACGGAACTTCTTCAACACAATGTGTTGACATTATAATGCCTCTCGGGCAAAATTCAGCCTGCTCCACAAAATGAACCTTCTCCATGAGAGAATCATGGCTCATTAAGTAGTTCAAGATCCAAACGCACTCTCGGCGCTTTAACTGATAATGGTTTAAAAACCAACGGATAAAATCTTTTTTCTCATTGACAGAAACAGGGGTCTGCATGTAATTCCCTCCTCTATCGTTCGTATAATCTATATACTTATATGTTCCACATGAATGGTTAATATTCCTGCTTATCTAGAAAATTCATCCTTGATTCGCAAAATCGTTTCTTCCAGCTCTTCATTGGCTCCGTCCATTTCAAGAACCTTTTTCAAAAGCGGCAGCGCTTCTTTTTGAAGGCCTTCTTCTAATAGGAAGCTTGCGTATTCATATAAGAAATCTCTATCCTCCCGGTAATGAAGATAGGCAGCCTCAAAGGATTGTTTTGCTTCCTCGTATTGCTCTAATTCAGTATATGCGCTTGCAAGATACCAATTGTATTTCGGATCTTCTTCACCGTAGCTTCGAACCTCTTGAATAAGATCAATGATCTGATCATAATCCTCTTCTTTGTGATACACGGCAAGAAGTGTATGAAGCGCCTCGACAAAGCCCGGATCAAGCGCAAGCGCCTCCTGAAGCAGCTTTTTCCCCTCTTCTGACTTCCCGATTTTCAAGGCCATTTTGGCGGCATAAAGGAAAAGTTCTTTGTTATATTCATCATATCTGATACCCTCTTTTGCCGTTTTTAATGCCTCTTCATACATTCCTTCAGCTTCATAGCTTTTCGAGAGCGGCATATAAAGTGAAGTATAAGATGGATCAAGCTCCTTTAAATCAGACAGCTGCTTAATAGCTGTTTTCACAAGCCCCGCCTGTAAGGCTGTAAAACCATAGCCGAAAATCGTATTAGGATCAGGATTCTCATCGACAGCTTTCTCGTACCATGGAATGGCATCCTCAAATTCACCTGAGGCACTTAACGATTCTGCCAGTCTTTGATGGACATTAACGCCTCCGATCTCCCCCTGCTCCTCAGCCGTTGTTTTAAAATATTGAACCGCTTTTGCATAGGCTCCCTGAGCAAAGTAAAGTTCTCCCAGTGCAAAATCAATAACAGGTTCATTGTCCAGAATGGACTTTGCTTGTAAAAGCTTTTGTTCACTGACTTCGAATAACCCCTGCATCTGATAAAGATCCGCCATAAGCAGCAAACTTTCTGGATATGATGGATCTGTTTCCGGAATAGTCTCCAGCACAGCGAGGGCTTTTTCTTCTTCGTCAATATCTATTAAAAGTTCAGCGTAGAAATTCGTCAGTTCTGTTTCATTTGGATATAAATCATGTAGATCACTAATCAGTGAAATTGCTTTTTCTACATCGCCCCACTCGTAATAAAGCTGGGCTGCAATGGCTTTATCTTCATCATGCAGCTGTTTTTCAGCCTTCGAGAGCGTGTTGAGGCCTTTTTCTGTTTCACCTGCTTCAACTAATTTTATGGCTTCTTGAATCAATGTATTCAAATCGGACCGGTCCTTTCTTTTCCTATACAACATCAACCATACAAAAAAGCTTTATTTGTTCGGGTTAATCTTATCATAATTCAGACGAATGCCCCCGGCAAATAAGATGCTTCTGTACGGAAGGGAATTATTGAGTCTTATTAGTTTACCAAAAGATCTTGAGATAGAAAATGAAAAAAGGAAGATCGCCCTCTGTACAGTAAAGCAGCTCTTTGACCTGCCGGCTTGTAAGTAAAGCACATCCCCCCTTTTCGTTTTTCTATCCCCTCTATAAGACAAGCTATGTTTTTTTGCCTCAAATTATGATCTGCATAAAAAATCCTGAAGTAAAACTTCAGGATTTTTTCGAAAGCTTATTTAAATGCTCGAAGAAGGTTGGATAAGAAACGTGAATGGCATCCGTGTGCTCGATTTCAATCGGCTCCTCCGTTATACAGGAAGCAATACCAAGCATCATTCCGATTCGATGATCTCCGTGGCTGGACACTGCAGCGCCGCCTTTCAACGTTTGTTTGCCATAAACCTTCATTCCATCTGCTGTCGGTTCAATTTCAGCACCCAGCTTGCGAAGCTCAGAAACAACAGTATCAATACGGTTTGTTTCTTTCACTTTTAGCTCTGCCGCGTCCTTAATAACGGTAGTTCCTTCCGCCTGAGTCGCAAGAAGCGCGATGATAGGGATCTCATCAATTAAACGCGGAATGATATCTCCTCCGATTTCAACTGCTTTTAGAGATGACGTTTCTATAATCAAATCTCCATAAGGCTCTGCACCGCTATCAGCAGATGGTTTGATTTCAAGTTTTGCCCCCATGTTTTGAAGGACATCAATAATACCTGTCCGAGTCGGATTTAAACCTACGTTTTTCAATACAATTCTGCTGTTTGGAACCATCGCGCCAGCAGCAAGGAAAAACGCGGCTGAAGAAATGTCTCCAGGAACAAAAATATCAGCAGCTGTCAGTTTCTGGCCACCAGCAATGGAAACACTCGTTTGATCTTCAGAAAGCTTAACGCCAAAAGCAGAAAGCATCCGCTCAGTGTGGTCCCGAGATTTATGTGGCTCTGTGACAGTTGTTGTGCCCTCAGCCTGTAATCCGGCCAGCAAAACAGCAGATTTAATTTGCGCGCTTGCAACAGGTGATACATATTCAATGCCTTTTAATGAAGCGCCGCTCACCGACAGCGGTGTAAATTCTCCACCGGCTCTGCCGTCGATTTTAGCCCCCATTTTTTTCAAAGGCTCAGTCACACGCTTCATTGGGCGCTTCGCAATGCTCTCATCTCCGGCTACCGCGCTGTAAAAAGGTCGGCCCGCCAATATTCCGAGCATCAGGCGAATGGTTGTACCTGAATTTCCGACATCTAAAAGGCTTTCTGGCTCTTTCAGGGCATCGATTCCTTTTCCGTGAATCACGACATCGCTGCCGCTTTGCTCAATGTGAACACCCATTTTTCTAAAGCAATCAATCGTGCTCAGACAATCTGCTCCCGGCAGAAAGTTTTTAACTGTTGTTGTGCCTGCCGCTAGCGCGCCAAACATAACAGAGCGGTGAGAAATGGATTTATCACCGGGAATATGTATTTCTCCATGTAAGGTCTGCACCTTTTCTCGTTTCATTTTTTCCACCTCAATCAGCATAAAAAGTTTCATATTCCGCCCGGGCTTCAATGCATTGTTCTGCCCTTTTGCGGTCGTCATCAGACTGAAAACTGATCCTTAAAATCCCGTTAATATCTTCTCGTGTTTCGATAATGCGGATATTCGTGATACTGATGCGTTCCGCAGCTAAAATCGCTGTTATCTCGGATATCACACCCGGATGATCGGGTACATCCACATATAAATCATAAAATGCAGGTATCGCTCCCTTCTGCCGAAGCGGCAGCCCGTCGCGATAATCCTTGGCGGTTTTAAAATAACGAAATAGATTTTCCGCATCTTCTTGTTCTACATATGTACGGATCTTGTCAATTTCACGAATCCACTCATCAAAACGGTCTAAGATTTTATCTTTATTATGTAATAAAATATCCCGCCACATTGCCGGGCTGCTTGATGCAATCCTTGTAATATCTCTGAACCCGCCGGCAGCAAAACGTTTAACAAGCGGATACAGGTTTTCCGAATGATGGGTTTGGTGAACAAGACTAGCTGCTACAATATGCGGAAAATGACTGATTACGCTTGTAACGCCATCATGCTCCTCCGGCGACATTTCCACAAAATGGGCATTCGTCCCCTTCAGCAGGTTTTTTAACTGTTCCACAGCTTGTTTGTCCGTTTTCTGGCCTGGCGTTAAAATATAAAATGCATTTTCAAACAGGAACTCCTTCGCAGCGGCCACTCCTGATTTATGTGAACCCGCCATCGGATGCCCTCCGACAAATTGATAGCGGCTAGGCAGCACTTGATCAGCGTAATCAACCACTTTTTGCTTTGTGCTTCCTACATCCGTAATCAAAAGCTCATGTTCAATTCCTGAATGAGCCAGCTCTTCAAGCATAACCAGTGTTTGTTCGACAGGTGTCGCAATGATTACTGTAGCTGCCTCTTTCGCACCGCTAATAAACGAATCAGCACGATCGTCTATCACACCTAATTTTAATGCCGCTACCGCCTGTTCATCAGAGATGTCGATTCCGATAATCCGTTTGCCGGGATGATTTTTTTTGATCGCTAGGGCAATCGAACCGCCTATCAATCCGAGACCGGCGAGCAATATTGTATCTTTCATTTGATTCATACGTCATCACCTGGTTTATAGACTAAAGAGGTGATATTTGATCACCTCTTATAAAATTTCAGCTAAAATTGCAAGTATTTCTTCATTTTGCTCTTTTGTTCCGATCGTAATCCGGAGTGATGTCGGGAAACCTAATGCATTTCCTGACCGGACGATATAGCCTTTTTCCAGCAGAGCCTGAAACAGTTCATCAGCAGGACGTTTAAAGTCAATTAACACAAAATTTGTCTGTGAAGGGTAGCACTTTAAACCATGAGTTTTCGCAAAATCATAATACTGCTGAAGGCCTGCATTATTTTGCTCGATACAGGAAGCAATAAACGCTTGATCATCAAGAGCGGCAATCGCCGCAGCCTGGCCCAGACGGCTCGTATTAAACGGCTCTCTCGCCGGCTCAATCTGGCGAATCAGGTTCTCGTCAGCAATTCCGTATCCGACTCTGAGCGCTGCCAGACCGTATGCCTTTGAAAATGTGCGCAAAATCATCAAATTGGAATACTTGCTTAAGAGCGGCACGGTTTCCGGGTAATCCTCTGCTGTTACATATTCATAATATGCTTCGTCAAGAACAACAAGGACACGTGAAGGAACGCGCTCCAGAAATGCGAGTAATTCTCCTTCAGATGTATAAGTGCCAGTCGGATTATTCGGGCTGCATATCCAAACGACTTGTGTCTGTTCGTCTATGGCTTCTAACATGGCGTCTAAATCATGTAAGCCGTCGGGACGAAGTGCAATTTCACGTACTTCAGCACCTTCAATGACCGCATTATGTTTATATTGCGGAAAAGTCGGGGCAGCAGTAACCGTGTTTGTTTTATCGTTTAAAAATGCCCGGCAGATGATCTGTATGATTTCATCAGAACCGTTGCCGAAAATAAGTGATGTTT
The DNA here is from genome assembly GCF_055486415.1 of Bacillus sp. 9.4. Lineage (NCBI taxonomy): Bacteria > Bacillati > Bacillota > Bacilli > Caryophanales > Bacillaceae > Bacillus > Bacillus sp. 9.4. The sequence goes on from NZ_JBVFMU010000001.1 coordinate 360,185, forward strand.
CGCTGACATTGAGGTGCTTACTGAGCCTTGTCCGCAAAGCGGCGCTATACCCGTCCGGGTAAAGGGCAAGCTGTTGAATCTCATGATGAAGCGCCTCTTTTGCAGCCTCTGAACAGCCGTAAGGATTCTCGTTTGAAGCAAGCTTCACCACTTTATCCAAGCCATATTCTGATTTCACTGCTTCAATCGGCTTTCCAGGCTGATAAGGCTTCAGCTGTTTTAAATGTTCTTTGATACGCAAATCAGTCACCTCATTTTAAACTGTACAAGCCGCTAAACGCCATTGCATAATCCTCAAACTCCTGCAGCGCCTGATTTCTCGTTTCAGCGCTGATGAGCCGGTCCTTTAATTCTTCTATTTTTCTGACGAGCGCACTTCCCACTACGACACCGTCACTAATTTCATTCATCTTTATGACCTGTTCACGGTTTGATATACCGAACCCTACAGCAACCGGAACAGTGCTGAGATTCTTCACAGTCCGAATGAACGGGTACACGGATGAATTGAACTCATTGCGGACACCGGTCACACCCAGAGAAGATACACAGTAGACGAACCCCTCGGCTTGTTCAATAATGGTTTTCAAACGGCTTTCGCTTGTCGGCGCAACCAAAGAAATATACGTCACCTCATGGCTTTTACATTCCTCTTGAAGGCTGTTGCTTTCTTCTAATGGCAGATCCGGAACAAGCAGACCGTCAATATGATTTTCCCGCAGTAAAGCGAAAAAGTATTCTTTGTTCAATTGTAACACAGGATTATAATACGTAAAGAGGATAATCGGAATATTCACTCCGTTTTTTTTCATTTCTCCGCCTAATTCGATTGCCTTTACGATATTCATTCCTTGATCAAGTGCCCGCTTTGAAGCCCGCTGGATCACCGGACCGTCTGCAAGCGGGTCAGAGTATGCAACACCAAGCTCCAATGCTGTGGCGCCTGCTTTTTGGAGTGACTTCGCCAGTTCAATCGAAACATCAGGAACTGGATCGCCCGCCGTAATAAACGGGATAAACAATTTTTCTGATGGTTGAAGATTCAATTTAAACATGGGCTTTCACCTCTTTTTCCAATACATTCATTAATGTGTTGACATCCTTGTCTCCCCGTCCTGATAAACAGACGAGAATGAGTTGACCGCGATCCATTCCTTTGGCGAGTTTGAATGCTTTCGCTAACGCATGGGCAGATTCGATTGCCGGCAAAATCCCCTCTTTTTCTGACAAAAGCTTTAATGCATCCACCGCTTCTTCATCAGTGATACTGTCATAAGTGACACGGCCGCTCTTATGCAAGTATGCGTGCTCCGGACCGATTCCAGGATAGTCGAGACCGGCTGAAATAGAGTAGGGCTCAATAATTTGCCCGAACTCATCCTGAATGAGATAAGTCAATGAACCGTGAATAACCCCTACGGTTCCTTTCGAAATAGTGGCGGCATGAAGAGGCGTATCAATTCCTTTTCCTGCTGCTTCAGCGCCGATCAGTTCAACATCTTCATTTAAAAATGCCTGAAACATCCCCATCGCATTGCTTCCTCCGCCTACACATGCCACTACTTTATCAGGCAGAGTGCCTTCAATACGTTTCAACTGATCCTTCGCTTCCTCTCCGATCATTTTTTGAAATTCACGGACCACTTGCGGATAAGGATGCGGGCCGACAACTGATCCAATCATATAAAAGTGATCCTCACAATGCTGAACCCAGTACCGGATCGCCTCATTTGTGGCATCCTTCAATGTTCCGTTTCCACTTGTTACAGGCACTACCTCCGCTCCAAGAAGCTTCATGCGGAAAACGTTCAGAGACTGGCGGGCAACATCCTCTTCACCCATAAACACTGTACAGGAAAAGCCGAATTTGGCTGCAACTGTTGCAGCGGCTACGCCATGCTGGCCGGCACCGGTTTCAGCAATGATTTTCGTTTTGCCCATTTTTTTAGCAAGCAGCGCTTGACCTAGCGCATTATTGATTTTATGAGAACCTGTATGGTTTAAATCTTCTCGTTTCAAATAGATTTTCGCGCCGCCTAAGTATTCAGTGACTCGATCAGCGTATGTTAATGCAGTCGGCCGTCCGGAATAGTCCTTTAACAGCTTATAATACTCTTCACGAAAAGCGGGATCATCCTTGATTTGTTTAAATACTGTTTCTATTTCATCTAACGGCTGCATGAGTGTTTCCGGAACAAACTTTCCTCCAAAATCACCGTATCTGCCTATTTCATTCGGATATGGATACATATCGATTCATCCTTTCTTCTAAAAGCCTCATCAGATTCTGATCTTTTTGTCCGTTTTTTTCAATTCCGCTGGCAAGGTCAATTCCTTCTGGCTGCCATTTCAATAGGCCTGTGATGCTATCCGGATTCACGCCGCCAGCGATAAAGCAGCGTTTACCAATAGCCGCCTGCTGATATTCCGGCACACATTCCCAAGAAAATGCAACACCAGTTCCGCCTCTAGACCCTTTTACAGATGAATCAATCACAAAGCCGTCAACATTATCTTTAAAGCGGGCTATTTCTTGAGTTGTGTTATCCTGATGGTGAAGCGCCTTCCATATTTCACAGCCAGTCAGCTTGCGAAGAGCATCAGCATCCGTCGGTTTTTCATCACCGTGAAGCTGAATGACGTCGAGCTTCAAGCTCTTGGCAATACGTGACATCGTCTCTATTGATTCATTAACAAAAACACCTGCAACCTGTTTTTCGACACGAACTTGGTTCAGCCATTTTTTCACATTTTCCGGAGATACTTTTCGTTTGCTTTCAGCAAAAATAAATCCTAGGTAATCAGCCTGTGATTCCGCCGCAAGCTGCAAATCCTTTAGTGACCGAATACCGCAATATTTTAATGCCGGTTTCTTCACAACCTCACTCCCTAAACAAAGCATGGATTGCTTTACGCTGAGAAGTTTGTCTCATCAATGATTCACCGATAAGTACAGCTCGCGCCCCATGTTCATTGACAAATGTTAAATGTTCTAAAGAACCGATTCCGCTTTCGCTGACAAGCAAGGATTCTTTCGGAACGAGAGATGCGATTTGTTCTGTCTGCTTTACAGATGTTTCAAACGTTTTTAGGTTTCGATTATTTACGCCGAGAATGTCGGGTGTGAACACTTTCAATATTTGTTCTAGCGTTGATGCATCATGAACCTCCACTAACACGTCCATCCCCTTTTCACCTGCTTCAAGATATAATTCATGAAGGTGTAAGGGATCAAGCACCTCGCCGATTAACAATATGGCATCCGCTCCGATTCTTCTTGATTCCTCTACTTGAAGAGAATCAATAATAAAATCTTTTCTAAGTACAGGAATCGAAACAGCACGCTTTACGTCTGATAAATAGCTGTTTTCCCCTTGAAAAAACGGGGTGTCTGTTAAAACGGAAATCGCATCTGCCTTCGCAGCTTCATAGTCTTTTGCAATCTGAACAGGCACAAAATCCTCTTTAATAAGCCCTTTTGACGGCGATGCTTTCTTCACTTCGGCAATCAACCCGATAAACCGATTCGGGCTTGCCAGCGCCTCCTTAAATGAACGTTTCTCGAAAGGCTGCTCTACCGGCAAAACCAGTATTTTCACTTCTTCTTTCTTTTGTTTGATGATTTTTTCAAGCATAGATCTCTTCCTCTTTCTGCTTTAGTCGTTCAAGCTGCGCGGCAGCGCCTCCGCTTGTAATCGTCTCTAACGCCAGCTCCGTTCCTTCCTTCAGTGAGGCGGTAATTCCCGCCGTGTAAATCGCAGCTCCCGCATTAAAAGCCGTAATAGATAAAGCGGAACTGCTGCTTTTATTTTCAAAAATATTCTGAATGAGATAGGCGCTCTCTTTCGGTGACTGCACCTGTAAATCTTCAAGTCTGCCATTTGTGAAACCGAAATCTTCGGGTGAAACGGTATATTCCCGGCGCTCTCCGTCCTTTAATTCAATCACGTCGGTCGGTGCTGTAATTGAAAGCTCATCTAAACCGTCACGGCTTGATACAAACATAACGTGCTTCGGCTGAAACGTCTCCAGTGCGCTTGCCATCAGTCCAGCTTTTTCAACAGAATAGACCCCAATCACCTGACGCTTCGCCTGTAAAGGATTGCTGAGCGGCCCAAGCAGATTAAATACCGTTCTGAAACCTAGCTCTTTTCTAGTACCTGCTACATGTTTCATAGACGAATAGTAAAGCGGCGCAAAAAGAAATCCCATGTTGTTTGTTTCAATGCTGCTTTTGACCTTTTCGGGAGTGGTTTGAATAGAAACCTCTAGCTCCTCTAAAACATCAGCGCTTCCGCTTTTAGAAGAGACAGAGCGATTGCCATGCTTAGCGATTTTCGCGCCAGCTGCCGAGGCAACAATTGCCGAGGCCGTTGAGATATTAAAAGTGGAAATACCGTCTCCCCCTGTTCCGCATGTATCAACAATATCAGGAAGTCCATCGACTGTAAGAGCGTGTGCCCGCATTGCCTTCACAAAACCCGCAAGCTCTTCTGGCGTCTCCCCCCGATGAGCAAGAATTGACAATATACCACCCATTTCAGAAGGAGTCATTTCCGCTGCCATCATCATATTCATCAGCGTTTCAGCCTCACCGGCAGTAAGGGTTTTTCCGTCAACGCACAATTGTAGAAATCTGTTCATCAGCTTTATCCTCCTTGCTATGAAACATGTCTTCTGCAATATGAATCGTTTTCAGCAGCGCACCGGCTTTATTACAGCTTTCTTCGTATTCGGCTTCCGGAACAGAATCAGCAACAATGCCAGCACCTGCCTGTATCGATGCAACGCCGTTCTTTACACTCATCGTGCGAATCGTAATACAAGAGTCGATATTCCCGTCAAACCCAATGTAGGCAATACATCCTCCGTATGTCTCTCTCGGTGTTGGCTCGAGCTCTTGCAAAAGCTGCATGGCACGGATTTTGGGTGCGCCTGTTAAAGTCCCCGCCGGGAAAGCAGACATCAGTGCATCGACAGGATGAACCCCTTTTTTCAATCGGCCTGTAACCACCGAGATAATGTGCATGACATGTGAAAAGGAAACAATTTTTGTGAACTCCGGCACAGAAACTGAACCATACTCTGCTACTCTGCCGATATCGTTTCGGGCAAGATCAACGAGCATGTAATGCTCCGCTTTTTCTTTTTCATCATTCATGAGCTCAACCTTCAGTCTCTCATCTTCAGCTTTGTCTGCACCGCGTTTTCTCGTACCGGCAATCGGATGGATTTCTAAGTGCCCGTCTTGAACGTGTATTAACCGTTCCGGAGAGCTGCCGACTATTTCTCTGTCTAGCAGTTTCATATAATACATATACGGCGAAGGATTGACGATCCTAAGCACTCGGTATAACTCAAAAGCATCTGCTTTTATCGGCACCTCAAATTTTTGTGATAAAACACCCTGGAAGATATCGCCTGCTTTTATATAGCTTTTGATTTTTTCTACATCAGCCATAAAAGCCGATTTTTCATAATTAGAAGATACCGTCTCAAAGCTGGGTGTCTTGTATGAATCAGCAGAGAGAAACAGCTCTTTTATGTTTTTTTGGTCCATCATTTTTTCGATGAGATTTTGGAGCTCCAGATGATTTTGATGGAATACATCCATTTTTTCGTTTTCTGTTTCCTCTCCAGTGAGCCTTGCATATTGGATAAAGTGGACGTTTTTGGTTTCATGATCATACGCAATTAATGTCCGGCAAACAAACAGCATGCACTTTTCCATGTCTGTTTCTTTTCTATGCGAAGGAACAGAAGGCTCAATCAGCGGGATCATATCATAGCTTAAGTACCCGACAGCTCCGCCGACAAAAGGAATGCCAAGCTGAGGTGTTTTGATTTTGTATGTGGTATTCATCCAGTTCAGCACTTCTTTTAGTTCATTTCCTGTGTAAAGAGAGTTGCTGTCCTGATCAGCGGCCGAAAAACGGCCCTGCTCTTCTTTAATTGTGAGAAATGGATTCAGGCCGATAAACGAATATCTTGACCAAGTGGATGTATCGTCCTTGCTTTCAAGAAGATACGTAATCTCCCTGTCAAGCTTCTCTATCATTTGAATGGGTGTCAGTGTATCGACTGTGAAGGTCTCCACAATCGGTATCGTGTGGTGGGACAAGCTGTCCTCTAAAAATGCGGAAATGTTTGATTGGAAATTCATTGCTCTCACTCCTTATGGCAAGGAGAATGAGAAGATGGCATGAGAGGATAAAATACTATATAACAAATAAACCCAAAAGAAAGACTTCTTTTGGGTAGAATAAACATACATGTCTCAGCTCAACTAAACTCATTCTCTGCTACCCTATTCTCTAACTCAACTCATTCTAATCGCTTTATACACACTCTTGTGTATTTCTAAGCTATTCTTATCGTATTACAATTCAGTATTTTTTGTCAATGATAAATCGGGCCTCAATACGACGGCTTTTTCTAAATATACATGTCTGATCTGATCCTGAGGGACATCTGTCTGGACCGTCATCATGACTCTTATGCACTTTTTCAGACCGCCCGTTACGTCCATTTCCTGCATACATGTTACCGGTACATACTGCCATCCTGAAAGCTCGCGAACAGCTTTTGCCGGGAAAACAGCGTGCAAGTCAGGTGTAGCCGAAAGAAGCATTTGAACAACATCTTCCGGTTTTGTATGATTTTCTTCTATGATTTTCTCTAACAGCTGTTTTGTTTTTTGTAAAATTTCTTCTTCAGTATCCCGTTCAACTGTAGTTGCTCCGCGAATTCCGCGAATCATCATGATGTCTCCTCCAATCGCCATTTGTTCAGCCAGCTCTCAAGTTCATTTCTGGAAAATGTATGATCAGCAACTTTCCCTAATTCGTTGAGCACAATAAACTGAATCTTCCCGCCACGGGTTTTCTTATCATTCATCATACGGTCCAAGAGAACCGAAGTTTCCGTCTCTTTTCTGATTTGACTTGGATAACCCAGGCTTTTTAGCCAGCTGACCAAACGTTTTCTGTCCATTTCACAGCCTACAGTCTTTTCGCTTATATATAAAGCAAACTGCATTCCGAGGGCTACGGCATCACCGTGAGTGATCTGCCCGTATCCATATTCCGCCTCAACGGCATGACCGAGCGTATGCCCAAAGTTTAAGTAAGCTCTTATCCCCTCTTCTTTTTCATCCTGCTGAACGACAGACGCTTTAATTGAAATGCCTTTAAAAATCATGTCATTCAGCTGATCATTAGTGATATCACGCAGTGAGTGGATATTCAGCAGCTCCTCCAGAAACGCTCTGTCATAGATAAAAGCGTGTTTAATCACTTCTGCCATTCCGGACCTAAGCTCTTTTTCAGGCAGAGAACGCAGGAAATCTGTATCATAGAGCACGGCTTTCGGCTGATAAAACGCACCGATTAGATTTTTTCCAAGCGGATGGTTCACGGCTACTTTTCCTCCGACTGCGCTGTCATGTGCCAAAAGCGTTGTAGGCATTTGAATGAAATCAATGCCGCGCATAAAAGTGGCTGCCACAAAACCGGCAAGATCTCCTACAACACCGCCACCGAATGCGATGATGCATGAGGAGCGATCCAAATGAAAACGAATCGCTTCACTCTGCAATTTTGTGTACATGTCCATGGATTTTGCCTGCTCTCCACTCGGTACCGTCACTTTTTTCACAGGCCATTTATCTTGCAGCAAATGAAGTATTTCATCACCATACAGGCGGTCTACTTCTTCATCCGTGACAAGCATAATCCTTGTTAAAGGCCTGTTTAAAGAGGTTAATAGTTCGCAAGCCTTTTTTCTGATACCTTGTCCGATAAAAACAGGATATGACGAGGAAGCAGTTTGAACATGCAGTGTCTTCATTAAAATTCCCTCGACAGTTTTCTCATATTCTCCACATTTTCTCTAATGCGGTCAATTTGATCTAATCCGAATTGTTCAACGACTGCGTTCGCAATTTCCCAAGCGACAGCCGCTTCAGCGACTACACTTGCCGCAGGAACAGCACAGCTGTCTGAACGTTCTATGCTGGCGGAAAACGGTTCTTTCGTTTCAATATCGACACTTTTCAGCGGTTTATACAAAGTCGGAATCGGCTTCATGACTCCGCGGACAACGATTGGCATTCCTGTCGTCATGCCGCCTTCCAGTCCTCCAAGTCTGTTAGTAGCACGGGTGTATCCTTTTTCCTCGTCCCAAATGATCTCGTCATGGACTTCGCTTCCATTTCGCCCTGCTGCCTCAAATCCGATGCCGAATTCCACACCTTTAAATGCGTTAATTGACAGAACAGCCGCAGCAAGCTTGCTATCCAGCTTGCGGTCATAATGGACATAGCTGCCCACGCCTACCGGCATTCCCTCGACAATGACTTCTACTATTCCGCCGATGGAATCTCCGTTTGCCTTTGCTTCATCAATGGCAGCCATCATTTTTTTGCCTGCCTCTTCATCGTAGCATCTGACAGGAGACTCTTCCGTTACGCGCTGCAGGTCTTCAATTGACGTATATTCTGTTTTTTCAGCTTTAACAGCGCCAATTTGCAACACGTGGCCCGCCACCTTAATGCCAAGCTCAGAAAGAATCTTTTTAGCTACAGCCCCTGCCGCCACTCTGACAGTTGTTTCCCTTGCTGAAGAACGCTCAAGCACATTTCTCATATCACGATGATTATATTTAATTGCACCGTTTAAGTCAGCGTGCCCAGGTCTAGGTCTTGAAATCTGGCGCTTCATTTCCTTTTCTTCATCTTCTGTAATTGGAGCGGCGCCCATGATTTTTGTCCAATGCTTCCAATCGTTATTTTCAACTACGAGAGCAATTGGTGAACCGAGTGTACGTGCATGGCGCACCCCGCTCATAATTTTGGCCTGGTCTTTTTCGATCTGCATGCGGCGGCCGCGGCCGTGTCCTTTTTGGCGTCTGGCAAGCTCAAAATTGATATCTTCCTCCGTTATGTAAAGCCCGGCAGGTACACCCTCAATAATGGTTGTCAGTTGGGGGCCGTGTGATTCTCCGGCTGTTAAATATCTCATGACTTCTTCTCCCTTCATCGCATTAACGCTTTTAAGTAAGACTACTATAACATATTTTTCAGCAAAAAGTCAGTCTATCTTTTTTGATAAAAGAATGTATCGGCTGGGACTAGGCCAAATTTCTCGGGGTTGAAGATTTGCTCGGTGCTGCCGACAAAAAGAACTCCATTCTTCTTCAAGCTATGTGCCATTTTTAAATACAGTTCTTCCTTCGCGCTTTCTGTAAAATAAATAAATACATTGCGGCACACGATTAAGTCAAAGTCTTGTTCATAACGATCCGCCAGCAAATTGTGCTTTTTGAATGTAATATTCTTTTTGATTTCCGGTTTTACTTCATAACTTCTATTTGCGTTTTGCGTAAAATAACGATCTTTCACAGATAGCGGCACTTCCTGTAAAGACCGCTCCTGATAAACGCCTTTTTTCGCTTTTTCCAATGCTTTTTCATCAATATCCGTCGCCAAAATCTGATAGCCCGGAAGACCTTTTTGCTGGTCCAAAAGCATGGCAAGCGTGTATGGCTCCTCCCCCGTTGAGCAGGCGGCACTCCAAATCTTTAAAGGCCTAGAGGTCTTGATTAACGGCAGAATTGCAGTCTCAAGAACTTCCCACCTTTTATAATTACGATAAAATTCTGAAACATTGATCGTCATTCTGTCCAATGTTTCATTTAAGAGAGCTTGATCCTTTTCCAATGCCGTCGCAAAGTCCTTAAAGCTTTGGAACCCCTTTTTCTCATAAAGTGACGTTAGCCTTCTCTTCATTTGTGCTTCTTTATATAGTGTCAAATCGACTCCGGTTAATTGTTTCCATTTCGTTGTAAATACGCTGTATGTATCCATCTCTACTCTCCCAGTCTCGCTGTCTTTTTGTCCTAGTATAGCTTGTTTTATCAGGAAATTGTATTGTTTCAATAAAAAAATCAGCTTTTCAGCTGATTTTAGATCGTTGGGAAAGGCAGAGGTCTGATGCACACTGCCATTCAACCCTTTATTCACTTTAATGTAAACCTTTACAAAACAGATCAAAAACCGGCGGCGTTATATGATGCCGGCTCTGTTACTTATTTTCACAATGATTAATAGATCCAGCCTGCCATAAGCTGCTGATATGATACTAATTCTTCATTCTTAAAGAAAATGTTAATCTCGCGTTCTGCACTTTCGAGAGAATCAGAGCCGTGGATGATGTTTTTTCCGACAAACATGCCATAATCCCCACGAATCGTACCAGGTAAAGCTTCTTTAGGGTTTGTTTTCCCGATCAGCTGTCTCGTCACTTCAATGACATTTTCGCCTTCCCACACCATTGCGAATACAGGTCCTGAAGTAATAAACTCAACGAGCTCTCCGAAGAAAGGCTTTCCTTGATGTTCGGCGTAGTGTTTCTCAGCCATTTGTTCAGTCACTCTCATTAACTTGGCGCCAGCTAATTGTAAGCCCTTACGTTCGAATCTAGATAAAATGTCCCCAATGAGCTGACGTTGGACACCGTCTGGTTTCACCATGATAAAAGTCTTTTCCATCATATTCTCCACCCCATCATTATGTATGTATAGGCTTTCACACTGCACACCGAAATCGTAACATCTTTCTGATAATTAATCAATCCGGGGCGGAGAAATTTCTTAATATCTACAAAAATTAAAATTTTCTTTTACCGATATATTTTGCGATGGCTGCAAGAGACGAGCGTGCGCGCCCTCGAGGAAGCGTGTTTAATTTCTGAAAAGCTTTCTGCAGATACATTTCGCTTACTGCCATAGATGCTTCAATTGCATCTGTTTTTTTGATTTCTTCAATGATTGGTTCAAGCTGTTCCTGCGTTGTCTCACTGTTAATCAATTTAAGCTGGTTTTTTAATGCAGGATTTTTCAGGGCATACAGCACTGGCAATGTGACGTTTCCTTGAAGCAAATCTCCTCCAACGGGTTTACCCAGTTCTTCTTCAGTTGAAGTAAAATCAAGAATATCATCAATAATCTGATAAGACATGCCGACGTAATACCCAAACCAGTACAATGCCTTATGAATCTTCTCATCAGCTCCAGACGCGATGGCACCAAGCTGGCAGCTGACCGCGATCAAGAGAGCCGTTTTTCTTTTGATACGCCGGAGATACGTTCTGAGATTTTGTTCCATGTTGTATTTGTCTTTGATCTGCTCAATTTCCCCTAGACAAACTTCAACGATCGTCTGTGACAAAATCCTATGGGCTTTCGGTTCGTTAATTCTCGTCATCATTTCAAGAGATCCCGCAAGCATATAATCGCCTGTGTACATCGCAATACGATTGTCCCACTTTGCTTTGATTGTCGGTTTTCCTCGGCGAAGCTCCGCATCATCAATGACATCATCATGAACCAAAGATGCCATGTGAATCATTTCCAGAGTGACGGCGACATATTTAATCTTATTAATATCGTAATCGCCAAACATGCCGGAAAGCAACACGAAAACAGGCCGAATACGTTTCCCTCCGGCCTGTAGCAGGTGAAGACCTGCCTCGCTTAAAAGCGGGTAATCGGAACGTACGGTTTGTTCAAGTTCTCTTTCGATTACATCAATATCGTCATTTAAAAAAGAGTAGGCCATTTTAAATTTCATATCATTCACCCAAACATCTGTGTTTTCATTTCCATCCGATATGCGTGGCAGCGACTCCGCCAGTAAACGAATGATATTTAACATTTTTCAGGCCCGCCTCTTCAAACAGGCCTGCCAGTTCCTTCATTCCAGGGAAATCTCTGGCTGATTCTTGAAGCCAAGAATATTCTTTATAGCTCTTCGCAAACAGTTTCCCGAAAAACGGCATAATATACTTAAAGTACATAAAGTAAGCCTGTCTAAATCCGAACATTTCCGGCTGGGACGTTTCCAGACATACCACCTGCCCGCCCGGCTTCACTACACGTCTCATCTCTTTCAGTACAGTCAAGTAATCAGGGACATTGCGGAGTCCGAAGCCAATGGTGACATAATCAAATGTATCATCATCAAAAGGAAGCTCCATCGCATTTCCGTGCAGCAGTTCAATTTGGCTGAATCCGCCGTCTTTTACTTTCTGCTCGCCGACACTCAGCATATTTTCACTGAAATCCAAGCCCTTGATCTCGCCGCTTTTGCCGGCCGCTTTTGCAAGAGCGATCGTCCAGTCAGCCGTTCCGCAGCAGACATCAAGTGCTTTTGCGCCTTCTTTTACATTCATGATGCGCATCGTTTTGTCGCGCCATTTTTTATGCTGCTGAAAACTGATGACAGAGTTCATTTGGTCATAGTTTTTATATATTTTTTCAAATACTCCGTGTACGCGCTGTTCTTTTGAGTCCTGCATAATGGTTTACCCTTCTTCCACTTTCTGATGATAGGTTTGATCTTGGCTGATTGTCTTCAGACGGTTTATTAAAATGTTCTGAATAGGTGAATTTAGAGGCAGAAGTGACTCAATACTGTTTTTCGCTTTTTTAAAACAATCTTCTAATATCTCTTCTTTTGTTTTTCCCAGCTGTATAAAACTGCCGATCACATCCAGAAATGCATCATTTCCGTTCATAAGCCGCTTAAATACAAAAAAATCAGCCGACAGCTTTTTCCAGCGCGGGAGGTTGAAGTGTTCCGCCACACGATGAAATAAAGCTGATTCAACGATGCCGACACTTTCGAAAAAATCGTTTTCGTCCTTGAAAGAACGGTCATATAGACGAATTTTATGTTCGTTGATTTCTTTAATGGCTGTAGCAAGCGTCCGAATCATGTAGATATCCTTCATTTCAGATAGTAAAGAGTAGTACAGCCCGCTGAAATAATCGCCCGCGAGAACAGTCAATTGGCGGTTTTTGTTTTCGTCTCGTTTTATGACTCTAGCTGTCGTCACTTCATCATGGGTATCAAGGGCGCTTTGTACAAGCATCGCTGTTACAATATAATTTTCTCTGTCGTTGTTTTTTATGTCAGCTTCTTCAAATAAAGCATGAAAAAGAAGAAGCTTATCCTCATCAATTTTCGGCGCAGAAATATGCTTCGCTAAATAAGGATGAGACAGCTTTTGTTTTAATTTCGTGTTCAGATTGGCTAAAGTTCCGTAGATGTCTTGCAAAAATATCACCCTTGTCCCCAAATTCACATTTATTTCTTAATCTATGTATGAGCTTTATCTTTTCATTCGCTTACGCAGGTATCATTATAGCATAAAAAAAAGAAATTGGCTGTATCCTCCCGCTGTTTGCGAGCATTTGCTTTTAACAGCGGGGACAGCCAGCTTATTTTTTTTCGCTTTTCATTTCTCCGTACGCGGTTTGAATCAGTGCCTCTCCTCTGACTTTAATGGCAGAAGTATGCTCTGTAAACTGAGCGATGATCACTTCTCCCTTGTCGAGTTTTTCGGAATGGTGAAACTTTGTGTCTGTTCCTCTTGTCAGGCCGATCACATTCACTCCGTCCTCAACGGCTTTAATGACGACAAAATCACTTGAATGCTTTTGGTTCATTTATAGCACCCTCTATCTTTATTAGTCCTGGCGTTTAATATGTTCCAATACTTCTGCACGGGCAGCGGCATCATCTTTAAAAACGCCTCTGACTGCTGAAGTCACAGTTTTCGCACCCGGTTTTCTTACACCGCGCATCGTCATGCACATATGTTCCGCTTCAACCACTACCATTACGCCATGCGGATCAAGCGTTTCTACGATGCTTTCTGCAATTGTAGAAGTGATGCGTTCCTGAAGCTGCGGGCGCTTTGCAACGGCTTCAACGGCACGTGCCAGTTTGCTGAGTCCTGTGACCTTTCCGCCTCGCGGGATATATGCAACATGTGCTTTTCCATAAAAGGGAACAAGGTGATGCTCACACATAGAATGAAACGCGATATCTTTTACAAGAACAAGCTCCTCATGGTTTTCACCGAAGATAGTCTGGAAATGTTCTTTTGGATCTTCATTCAAGCCGGAGAATACTTCGGCATACATCTTTGCGACTCTTTTCGGAGTATCAAGAAGCCCTTCTCTATTCGGGTCTTCTCCGATCGCTTCTAAAATTTGACGAACAGCTTGTTCGATTTGCTCTTTATTAACTTCTTTCATGTTCTATGTCCTCCACCAATGAATACATTTAATTTCGATTCTAGCACATATGCCCCGCTAAAAGCAAAGTGAATGCCCTGTCAGGAAGCCCATGCTCTTGAAATATGAAAAGCCCCTTAGAAAGGGGCTTTTCTGTGAAAAAATAAAGTGTATGTAAGCTAGATGCATACACGATCTATATTCACAATTATTTTCCGGCAACTGCGTCTTTAAGCGCTTTACCTGGTTTGAAAGCAGGTACTTTGCTTGCTGGAATTTCGATTTCTTCACCTGTTTGAGGGTTGCGTCCTTTACGTGCAGAACGTTCACGCACCTCGAAGTTACCAAAACCGATCAGTTGGATTTTATCACCGTTTTTAAGTGCATCTAAGATCGTATCAAAAACAGAGTCAACTGCTTTTGTAGCGTCTTTTTTAGACAATTCGCTTGCTTCTGCAACCGCATTGATAAGTTCTGTTTTGTTCATGCCTTTCACCTCCTCCCAAAAGGATACATTCAGTTCGTTTATTATCATTTCTTCACAGTTCAGTCTGATTCTAAACCTGTCTCAGAAAAAAATGAGAGCAAGTAAGAGAAAGACAATTAAACGGCTTTTAAGAAAAACTGCACTCTGAGGAATGTTTGTCCAACAAAGTGAAGAATTTCTGTATGTAGAGTAACACATATAAAAAGCCATATCAAGCATTTTAAAGCGTCAATCCCTTGCTCGTCAAGGATTTAAGGTGATTTACCGAACAAATATTCCTTTTTTTACTTTTTTCATCCTATTCCTTGATCCTTTTCCATTATTAAGAGCAAAGAAAAAAGACCTCCCATTCTATAAAGAGGTCTACCGGTATTACAGGATGATGGCGATTAAGCCGCCAGAGCCTTCGTTTATGATTCTTTCTAATGTTTCTTTTAATTTATACCGTGCGTTTTCAGGCATTAATGACAGCTTTGCCTGAATCCCTTCTCTCACAATTGAGCTCAGCGACCTTCCGAAGATATCGGAGTTCCAGATGGAGAGCGGATCATCCTCAAAGTCCTGCATTAAATAGCGTACAAGCTCTTCACTTTGTTTTTCCGTTCCGATAATCGGGGCGAATTCGCTTTCGACATCGACTTTGATCATATGGATCGACGGAGCGACAGCTTTCAGCCTCACACCGAATCGCGAGCCCTGCCTTATAATTTCCGGCTCATCGAGACTCATATCAGCTAAAGCAGGCGCTGCAATGCCGTATCCCGTCTGTTTGACCATTTTTAAGGCATCAGACACTTGATCATATTCTGTTTTCGCATGGGCAAAGTCTTGCATGAGCTCAAGCAGATGGTCTCTTCCTCTGATTTCGACGCCCACAACTTCTTTTAGGATTTGATCATATAGATGATCAGGCGCGTACAAATCAATTTCTGCCACCCCTTGGCCCAGCTCAATTCCGGCTAATCCGGCACTTTCAATGAATTCAAACTCGCTGAATTGGCCGACAACCCTGTCTACGTCCCGGAGCCGTTTAATATCCTTAACCGTTTCCTTCACGGACTCCTGATAGCTTTCACGCAGCCAATGGTTTTCTTTCAGCACCATTACCCAGCTTGGGAGATTGACATTCACTTCTAGCACCGGAAACTCGTAGAGGGCCTCTCTGAGCACACTCAGCACATCTGATTCCCGCATGCTCTCTACACTCATTGCCAATACCGGGATATCATATTTTTCGCTTAAATCCTGGCGCATGGCTTCCGTTTCCGGGTGATACGGCCTGACTGAGTTGATGACCATAATAAAAGGTTTGCCAACCTCTTTCAGCTCTTCAATGACTCTTTCTTCAGCCTCTATATAGTCACTTCTGGCGATATCTCCAATGGTGCCGTCTGTCGTAATGACAACTCCGATGGTCGAGTGTTCTTGAATGACTTTTCGAGTGCCGATTTCAGCAGCCTCATGAAATGGGATCGGTTCTTCGTACCAAGGCGTATTGATCATCCGCGGCCCGTTTTCATCTTCATATCCTTTAGCCCCGGGCACTGTGTAACCTACACAATCTACTAATCTTATATTCACATCGAGTCCGTCTGACACATGAACAGACATCGCCTGATTCGGAACAAATTTAGGCTCTGTAGTCATAATGGTTTTGCCGGCTGCGCTCTGCGGCAGTTCATCCTGCGCTCGGGCCCGGTCTGCTTCGTTACTGATATTCGGGAGCACCACAAGCTCCATAAATTTTTTAATGAACGTGGATTTTCCTGTACGGACAGCACCTACGACTCCTAAGTATATATCGCCTCCTGTTCGTTCAGCGATATCCTTGAAAATATCGACCTTTTCCAAGTGATCCCCTCCCGGACTTCCTATCCTTTTCAATTTTATTAAGCTCTTTCAATCAAACACAGGACACTATATGTGTATGACGTTGTCCTATTTGAATATGACATCTTTAGAAAATTTCTCATCCTCAATCTATTAATATAAAAAAACCTTTCTCCCTATTTGTATGCAAGGGAGAAAGGTTCATTCCTTTTTCATATCATTTTCTAAAAAAACAGGTTCCTGTTTGTCATTTACCGTATATTTTACAGAAAACGCGGGGACAAAGGGGGTTTCCTGCCAAATCATATCCTGGATTTCAGTCCCGGGTTTAAACGTTTTCTTGCTTTTTTTGAGGCAAGAAGCCAGCTCAGTCCGGTAATCAGCATATATTTCTCCGTCTCCGTCAATCATAAGCGGCAAGGAATTCCCTGAGATTGGGCTTGTCACTGTAAGAGAGCTTCCATCCCCAAGCTTCTTCTCATCGAGTGTAAATAAATCACGAGATAGCACATCTTTGTAAGGCGGATATTGATGCTCCTGACGATACATTTGGATGCGTAATTTCACATCGCGAATTTTTTCTGCCATCTTTAGATCAATTAATTTAACAGTCGGATCGTTCTCTACGTCAACAAGCACGTATTGATAGTCTCCCCCGCTTTCAAATGCCGTACTTGGAGGTTCAGCTATGTATATTGGCGCTAACCGGTTAAAGTCTATCGGATATTTTTGATATAACGGTGTCGACATATCTTTGGTTTGAATGGGAAGCAGCCCTCCATTTGCCTTTTGAAATTCATCAACAGCAGATTGAACCTGCTTTAGCTGGTCTTGATAAGGAATGGCATGCACACTGCTTTTCCGTTCATTTGGATATAAACATCCGGATAAAAACACGACTGCCGCAAAAATGATTGCGCACTTCAGTTTACCCATACAGCACTTCCTTTTACAGCTTTATTCATTGACAGGGCCGCTAAAAACCACGACAAACACAATAATTCCAGATATGAGCATACACATGTATGCGAATGATGAAATCGCAATCTTCAAAAAACGGTTTCGGCATTTAAAGCGGCTTAAATAGATGGAAGCTACAGCCAGAAACATCAGACCCATGGACCCTAGAGCAAACCACATTTTCATCAATGCCAGATTCAATGACGTGCGCCTCCCCGATATGTATGATGTAAGCGTTATATTATATTTTAATATACAGCGCCGGAAAAGATCAACCAGATTTTCCATCCTTTGATAGAACAAAAAAAACTGAAGCAAAGAGGGGGACCTTCGCTTCAGTCAACTTGACTATATTCACCTGCACGTTTAAGAAACACTCTCTTGGACTTCGATGCTATAGTATGCGACTTGACATACAGATGCATCCTCTATTGCCTAAATCGGCAAAATGTTTCAGGAGATCCCAAGACTTGGGTGTTCTTCTGTTTTTCGGGCTTTCGTTCAATTAAGATATGCGATCCATCATTTGATTGACACTTTTACTTCACTTGATTTTCAAACGTATTTACCAAATCCTCCATCTCGTGGGTTTTCCCTCTCGCCATTAAAGATTCAACAGCGGTTTCCACTTTTTGTCCGTTGAATAGGACCTGATGGAGAGCTTCTGTAATCGGCATTTTAACATCATATTTCTTCGAAAGCTGGTAAGCCGCTTTCGTCGTGCGGACGCCTTCGACTACCATTCCCATCTCTTCAAGAACATCTTCAAGCTTGTACCCTTTTCCGAGCAAATTGCCCGCACGCCAGTTTCTGGAATGAACACTTGTGCACGTCACAATCAGATCGCCTACTCCTGTCAATCCAGAGAACGTCAAGGGATTTCCGCCCATTTTCGTTCCGAGTCTCGCGATTTCGGCAAGTCCGCGTGTAATCAAAGCAGCTTTGGCATTGTCGCCGTACCCTAAACCATCTGTAATTCCTGCAGCAAGGGCAATAATATTTTTTAAAGCCCCTCCGATTTCAACTCCGATAATGTCAGGATTTGTGTACACCCGAAAATTGTGATTAATAAATAGATCCTGCACCTCTTCTGCTGCCCTCATGCTCTTTGAAGATGCAGTAACAGTTGTGGGGTGCCGCAGCCCTACTTCTTCCGCATGACTCGGGCCGGAAAGGACAACGATATCTTTTCTGACATCACTCGGGAGCTCAATTTCCATAATTTCAGAAATGCGCAGAAGTGAATCTGGCTCGATACCCTTGCTGACATGAACAAAGACTGCCTTTTTCGTTATAAAAGGGACAGCCTGTCTCAGCACTTCCCGAATTGCTTTTGTTGGAACAGCAACGATAATGAAATCCGCGTCTGAAACAGCTTCTTTCATATCCGTTGTTGCCTCTATAGATTCTGGAAGCTTGACGTTCGGCAAATAATCTTTATTTTCATGCTGATCATTGATTTGATGGATCAGATCTGCACGGTGCCCCCACATGGTTACATCGTGATGATTATCAGCTAACACTAAAGCCAGTGCTGTTCCCCAGCTCCCCGCTCCGAGCATTGTGACTTTTTTCATATTTGCTTCACACCTTTTTATTTTCTAGCTCTTGCAAATATTTTGATTGGTGTCCCCTCAAAACCGAACGCGTCTCTGATTCGGTTTTCTAAAAACCGTTCGTATGAAAAATGCATCAATTCCGGATCGTTTACAAACACAACGAAGCTTGGCGGCTTTACCGACACTTGAGTCGCATAGTAAATTTTCAAACGAGAACCGTTATGAGTCGGTGTCGGATTCATTGCCACAGCGTCCATGATGACATCATTTAAGACGTTTGTTTGAACTCGAAGTGAATGATTTTCACTAGCTTTGATAATCGCAGGCATCAGAGTATGGATCCGTTTTTTCGTTAAGGCAGACATAAATAGGATTGGCGCATAATCCAGAAATTGAAAATGATCGCGAATATTTTCTTCAAATTCTTTCATCGTGCTCTCATCTTTGTCAACAGCATCCCATTTGTTTACGACGATGACGACGGCCTTGCCCGCTTCGTGTGCATAGCCGGCGATGCGCTTATCCTGTTCAATAATGCCTTCTTCGCCATCCAGCACAACCGCCACGACTTCTGAGCGGTCAATCGCTTTCAGCGCCCGCAGTACACTATACTTCTCAGTCGTTTCATAGACTTTTCCTTTTTTTCGCATACCTGCAGTATCGACAATGACAAACTCCTGCTGGTTGTAAGTAAATGACGTATCAATAGCATCTCTTGTCGTTCCAGCCACGTTGCTGACAATAACGCGTTCTTCGCCGAGCATCGCATTCACAAGTGAGGACTTTCCGACATTTGGACGTCCGATCAGACAGAATTGAATAACTTCTTCATTGTATTTCGTTTCAGGAATGTTTTTAAAATGCTCTGCAACGGCATCCAGTAAATCACCCAGTCCGAGTCCGTGTGTTCCCGAAATTGGATACGGCTCGCCAAAGCCTAGCGAATAAAAATCATAAATATTCGCTCTCATTTCTGTGTTATCCAGTTTATTAACCGCTAAAACAACAGGCTTTTTTGTGCGGTACAAAATTTTCGCCACTTCTTCATCAGCAGCTGTCACACCTTCACGGCCGTTCACCATAAAAATAATCACGTCCGCTTCATCCATGGCGATTTCAGCCTGCTGGCGAATCTGCGCTAAGAACGGCTCATCACCGATATCAATACCGCCCGTATCAATCAAATTAAAATCATAATTCAGCCATTCAGCCGAGCTGTATATCCGATCCCTTGTCACGCCAGGGGTATCTTCTACTATTGAAATTCTTTCTCCCGCAATCCGGTTAAAGATTGTGGATTTTCCTACATTTGGTCTCCCGACAATGGCTACGACAGGTTTACCCATAGTACCCTTCCTTTCAATCCAGCCGCTTTCATTTTTACATAAATTTTCAACCGGTTATTAAAATCATTTCATTCACTTTTATGAAAAGAAACCCTTCAGAGGAAGGGCTTAACTCATTTATTATATCAGTTTTTACTGGGATCACAACTATTCTTAAAAATGTTTCACGATCAAATACACGTCATCTCCGATTCTGTGTGCTATTCCATCAAGGATCGCCTCAAGATTTTTAGCGAAAAGCTCCATCTCCTTTTGGTCATTGCAAAAAAAGACAGGTGCTCCCCCTGCAACCCGGTTTCGATTTGTCGTGATTACAGACAAAATCACTTTCGTAAGAGATTCACTCATCCTATCACCTTATCCTGATTCTTGATAAATTCAGTCGGCATTCTAATCGCATTTTCCAGGGTTGGAACATTGCTAATAATTTGAACAGCCGTTTCGGGATGGTGAATTTGCGGGAGAACAAATACTGCCACTCTCCCATCATTTAAATCCCGTTTTGCAATTGGTGTCAAAGATGGCTCTCCTGAATCCCGATAAACCCCGAGCACATTGGAAACATCAAATAAAATGGCCTGACGCTGCCCTAAATTTGCTATCGTCGCTGCTGAATTAAAGTTTTTTGGCGTTAAGATAAAGCCCATGCCATGCTTTAAAATCAGTTCCTGTTTCTCTGGAAGCCCGATATTCATCATATAAATATTATCAATAAACAGTCCCGGACCGTCAAAGCGCGGCTTTATGTACTCGATATCTACAATATCCTTCAACACACTGCCCGACATAAACTTCATGGCCAGTAAAAAACAAACGACAGCCGCTATGACTGCAGCCCAGATGGATAAAAACACATACGCAGAGGTTGTCAAAAGCGCTGTAAAGATCACAATATAATTTCTGCTTTCAAACGCAATGGCAATCCCCTCAATATATGTGCTTCCCCTTGAGACAAGTTCATACGAATCCATTTGCGTCAATGTGTTCCGCTCCATGTTTCGGACATCTCTAAATTGCGTCGCTGCCAAAGTTAAAAATGTGATGGCCGTAAATTCCTCCTGCAAAAGCGCCGGCATAATAATTGCACCTAAACCAGCCGCTATCAACCCCAGTGCGATGTGAATCACTTTCCCATGAACATAGGTGGGATACTGGCGGTAATCCGTTTTCAGCATATAAAGCCTTGTCGCAATTCCGGCAATGACCCCAGCAATAATTGGATAGATGTAATCACTCATGACATTTTGGTAGCTCCTTTGTTTGATCTTTTGCTTTTCTGACCAATCTGGTTTGCGAGGTGTTCGTATTTAGATATGCCAAACAGCAATATCATCCCCGCAGAACACGCATTCAGCCATTGAAAGCCGCCGACAGCCATAGCCCCGGCCAACTTCTGGATCACAAATGAATACACCAGTTCGCCTTGGCACATCCCTAGGACAAATAAGACAAGCTGCTTCTCAAAATTCCTTTCAACAGAAGCTGTTAAAAGCACTATTAATATAACAGCAGCCCACTCAGGTTTTATGATGAACCAAACCGGGTCATATAATGCAAAAAGATAAACAAACGCATACGCGGCAACAAGCGTCAGATAGACCATGATGTAACGAAAACGATACATTCCCAAATACCCGGCATAGACACATCCGCAAACGAAAAACATCAAATATGCAGCATTCAGGGAAAAATATAAAGCGATGTCATGTATGCTTAGAATAATATTAGTTAAAATAAAGACTGAGACGGCAATTCGTCTTTTCGTCTTTTCAAAAATAAATGTTGTCAGAACCCAAAGAAACCACATTGACCAATAGTAATAAAATTGTTCCACTTTACTTCCTCCATATTCCCAGTATGGAGTTCAAGCGCATTTTTTAAACAATCGATCTCACATTAAGGAGTATGATCATGGGAAAAGACAGACAAGAGAAAAAACTCAAAGCTTCAGGCAGAGTCGAATCAGACCGCGACCAGTCCATTCACTATGACGGAGCGACAAGCCTTGAACAAAACGGAAGATTCAAAAAGCGAAAATCATAATACAAAAAGCCCAAACCACATACGGTTTTGGGCTTTTATCATTTATCGCACACTATAGCTTGATGTATTGACCCCTCTCTCTGTGAGCCAATGATGGGTTTCACCTTTGATCACAAGGGGCGCCTTTTGTAAATCGGCAATCGTTCTGGCACCCAGCACGGTCATAATCATCTTTAATTCCTCAAGGATCAGCTGAATCTCCTCAAGCAATCCTTCCTCACCGCTGTCAGTCAGCGCTTTTAAAAAATGCCCTGCCATTCCGGTGCAAGAGGCCCCAAGCGCAATTGCCTTTGCCACGTCAAGTGCATCTTGCAGACCGCCAGAGGCGATCATGGTACTTGCAGGAAACTCAGAGCGGATTTCCGCCAAACTTGCAGCTGTCGAAATGCCCCACGAGTTAAAAAAGGAGATTTTCCGCTGTCTTCGGAGATTTTCGATTTTCGAGAAATTTGTCCCTCCGTAACCGCCAATGTCAACAGCTGCAGCACCAGCTTCATACAGCTTTCCTGCTGATTCTTTGCTCATACCGAATCCGACTTCTTTCACAATGACTGGTACACTGACATGACTGCAAATTTGTTCAATACGTTCCAGTGCGCCGCTAAAGCTTCTGTCTCCTTCAGGCATCACAATTTCCTGAATCACATTGAGGTGGATCTGCAGTGCGTTTGCTCCAATCATCTCAACGGCTTCCTTTGCCTGGGCAGCCGTTGCCTCGCTTCCCAGGTTGGCAAAAATCAGCCCGTTTGGGTTTTCCTTTCGAACAATTTCATAGGAAAGACGCTCTGATGGATCTTTTAATGCTGACATTTGCGATCCCACAGCAAGGGGAATTCCAGCCTGAGAAGCCGCTCGCGCAAGCGATTTATTAATCTCATATGTAAGTTTTCCGCCGCCGCCAGTCATTGCATTGATAAAAATCGGCGAACTGCTTGAAAGTTCGCCGATTTTTGTGGAAATATCTACTTGTTCTAATGCAAGATCGGGCAGACTGACGTGAACAAACGCAATATCATCAAGACCTGTTTCCCGCTTCTGGCCGGTGGACAAGGCATGATTGATGTGTTGTCTTTTTCGTTCTGCTCGAGTCACGTTTATCACCAATTATTTTAGTTTATTCAGCTTATCTCCGATCAGATCTCCAAGCTGGAAGCCAGTGCTTGTTTCTTCCTTCGCTTGATATTGACGGTAATCTTCCTGATCAGCTTTAGGCGTTTCTTCAAGTTCACGCATGCTTAATGAAATGCGCTCCTCATTTTCATTCACATCAAGAACCTTCACTTTTACAGTCTGTCCTTCTTCAAGGACTTCATGCGGCGTGCCGATGTGTTTATTGGAAATTTGAGAAATATGAACGAGACCTTCAACACCTGGAAGGATTTCAACAAAGGCACCGAAGCTTACAAGACGCTGTACAGTTCCTTCAAGCACATCGCCAGGCTTCACTTTTTCGCCGATTTGGCTCCAAGGTCCAGGCAGTGTATCTTTGATTGATAAAGAAATACGTTCATTATCACGGTCAACCGATAACACTTTCACTTTTACTTCTTGTCCCTCTTCAACAACGTCAGACGGCTTCTCTACATGAGAGTGGGAAAGCTGTGAAATGTGTACAAGTCCGTCGATGCCTCCAATATCAACAAACGCGCCAAAATCAGTCAGGCGCTGTACTTTGCCATCAAGTACACTTCCAACTTCAAGAGACTGAAGAAGTTCTTGTTTTTTATTCGCTTGTTCACTTTCAACAACAGCACGGTGTGAAAGGATCACGCGGTTTTTATCACGGTCAAGCTCTACAACGAGCAGTGACAGTGTTTTTCCTTTATAGTCAGTGAAGTCTTCAACGAAATGTGCTTCAACAAGTGATGCCGGAATAAAACCGCGAACGCCGATATCAACGACAAGGCCGCCTTTCACGA
The DNA here is from genome assembly GCF_055486415.1 of Bacillus sp. 9.4. Lineage (NCBI taxonomy): Bacteria > Bacillati > Bacillota > Bacilli > Caryophanales > Bacillaceae > Bacillus > Bacillus sp. 9.4. The sequence continues at coordinate 384,411 of NZ_JBVFMU010000001.1, forward strand.
CATCTTTCACTTCAGCTTCAAACACTTCTTTTGTTTCAAATTTTTTCTCAAGGTCTTCCCAAGCGCGGTCTGCATCAACAGCACGTTTAGATAAAATCAAAGCATCGTCTTCCACTTTTGTTACTTTCAGGTCAAGCTCGTCGTCTACTTTAACAACATCCGATGCTTTCTCTACATGAAGACTTGATAATTCACTGATTGGAATAATACCGGATTGTTTGACATTGATAATTTCTACATCTACATGTTTGTCTTCTACCTTTGTCACAATCCCTTTAACTACATCTCCAACCTCTGGCACTTGAACATCAATTTGATTCATTTCCTCTGTCATTTGAATAACCTCCTTGGTCCAAACCTACACAGCTTAATTAAAACGGTTTGAAAGCTGAACATATAACATGCCCGCTTTTAGCCGAATATGTATTAAAGAATCATCCAAAAAAGTTTTTTGAATGATCAATAAAAAGTTTTATTAGTATTAACTTCTAATAAAAGGACAGGTTTGTCAAGCAATAACATTCTATCTTCGTTGAAAAATTCAAAAAAAGTGGCATTTGCCATCCTCAGCGGGACTTTTGCTCCACAGCCTCGAGGATTTTATCAGCTACCTCTTGAATGGAAAGCGATGTCGTGTCGATTTCAAGAGCGTCTTCTGCTTTACGCAGCGGAGATACTTCGCGCTCTGAATCAAGCTTGTCTCTTCTTGCAATTTCCTCAATTAATGTTTCGAAGTTGACATCAAAGCCTTTTTTCACATTTTCTTCATAACGACGTTTCGCTCTCTCTTCAACAGATGCCAAAAGAAAGATTTTTACTTCTGCATTTGGCAGCACATGCGTCCCGATGTCACGACCATCCATGACGACGCCGCCTTTTTCCCCAAGCTGCTGCTGGCGTTTCACCATTTCTTCTCTGACACTTCTGTGCTTTGCCGCAATTGAAACTTGGTTGCTGACTTCATCTGTTCTGATCGCCTCAGTTACATCGGTGCCGTTTACAAGCACTTTTTGTCCATCTTTTGTTGTAATCAGCTCAATGTCTGTCCGCTTTAGCAGCTCAGCCAGTTTTTCTTCATCTGTCAGATCAACGTTTTCCTGTAAAGCCGCGTACGTAATCGCCCGATACATCGCTCCTGTATCAATATATATGTACGATTTTTTCTCAGCCACAATTTTGGCAACGGTGCTTTTCCCCGCAGCTGCCGGGCCGTCGATTGCAATCGATAATTTCTTTTCCATAATTCCTCTCCTTGCTCTTTTCTCCTCTATGGATTGTATCACGAACTTTATGAAAAAGGGTGAAAAATTGATGAATAATTAATGTTTGAAGGTTTCAATCCTATTGTTTTCCTCCATTTTATCCACCCCTTCATATTGAATCACTTTTGATACGTATGGTTCAATATGCTGATAGTGAAAAAGAAATTGGACACCAAGTAAAATGATGGCCTGCATGAACAATAATTTGATCAGCAGCCGTTCAAATGTTTTCATTGGAGCACCTCCATTACAAATAGTATGGAAGTGTTTGCCGATGTTTATTCCATTCGGGCCTTTCTTCTCTTATTTAACTGGCGCCGGATGCAGTATTGAAGCAAAGCCTGCTGGTCACCTGCTGCAATTTCTGAATATTCTAAAGTCATTTTTCGTTTTTCTGATTTGGGGTCATTAAAGATTCGTCTGACAACTGCTTCTGTTTCTATTTGACGTGTGTGCTCCTCTTCAGGAAGACGGATGATCAGGCGCAATGATTCCCCCGATTGAAAAGAAAGGCCATCAGCTAAAACCACGGCGATGCCGCCTGCACTGATGTTATAAGATAGTGTGCGGATCTCTTCTTCATTTCCCGGCTGAATTTGCACATCTAATACCGCATCAGTTCTTACATATTGGCGGCGCTGGATTCTTTTCATTTTTTCACGTGGAGGCACTTCAAGACAGATCATTTGAAGTTTGTCCTTCACTTTACCTTTTATACGGCTTATAAAGCGATAAGGAACTTCGTCTTTTCCCACAAACTCTACCGTTACTTCCATATCGTTATGTAAAATCACAGTTCGCCCTGTAACTACATCAACAGGATACGCGATCAAAAGTTCATTGTTTTCGATGCTGACCGCCTTGCTTTTTGCCTTTTTCAATTCATTTTCTTCTATATATTCTAAAAGTACAGTTTCTCCAATCTCTATCATTGACTTCACTCTTTCGCATTCAATATACTCACGTTTTTATTAAAGCACGTAATGAAAAAAAGGAAAAGACATTTAGTCCTTTCCTCCTGTTTTTATAGGTCTTTATATATAGGTTCTGCATTTTTTAGTTTTTCAACCTTTTCTTCCGATCCGTCTTTGGCATTGATATACATTCTGAATGTGTCATTTTCAATTGTTCCAAGCATTTCGTAGCATAACACTTCTTGACCTAGTTCATTTGTAATCAAAGCGAGCCTTGTTTCTCTCACTTGTACATTTTTATTTAATTTAGACTTTGCCTCTGCTTCAGTAATTGCAGGCTTAGGTATGGTTCTTTTTCTATGAGATGTGAGGAAGTCTCTTGCTGAAAAGCCGACAACCTCACCGTCATCCAAGGCCACTTTCATACGAATTGCCTCCGGGTACATCCGGACTTTATTTTCAACAGGAACATATGAAAATACACCGATTTTATCATATTGGGCACTTTCATCAATTTCCAAATCATCTGTTTCAAATCCGTTTTTCTTTAAAAATGCAAGCGCTCGGTTCGATCCGTCATTTAAACTGATTTTCTGATCTTTCACTTCTCTGTTTTGGATCAAGTATACCGGATGCCCGCCCTTCTTCGTAATATCCATATAAATCACTGCTTTATGGTCTGGGTCTTTCATGCTGATGCTATATACATCGCGATTTGTTTTTTTTCCGCTCTTTACCACTTTAATTGAATAATTGTCATCTGGGGCAAAGCGCTCAGCAATTTGTTTTGCTTCCTGTTCGGAAATTTGTTTTCCCTTCAGATGGCTGAAGCCTTTCTCTTCTTTTTTCGTGCTGGTGAAACTCGGGCCAAGATCAGTGCCAGTGGAGAATGCACCCACATTTTTTTCGACTGTTTTAAAGCTGTTGATAATCGTATTATCACTTTGTTTTTCGTCAGAAGCCAGGGCCATTTCTACGTCCATCCAGCGAAGGTTTTTGCTCATGACAAGGTGCTGAACATGACGCAATTCATTTTGTATATCTTCGGACTGCTGATATAGCTTATTTAGTGATGTATACTCGTTTTTATCAAGCGGCTTTTGGTCCAAATCTCTGACTGACGTTTTATAGCTGAAATCGCCGATCTTTGATAATAGCTCTTCAGTTTTATTAAACGGCATTAATGTAAGCGGCAGCTGACTGACGCTGTTATGAGCTTCTGATGTAATCCTCCACACATCGATCAATGCAGGCGACAGTGATTTTTGGCTGTTCATGGCAAGTGTTGTTCCGATTTTATCATGAAGCTGATCCACCTGATAGGTAAGCTCATGAAACGCCCGCTGATAGTTATTTTCAGCATGAAGAAGAACTGCGTCTTTTTCCTGGTGTTCTTTGTATCCCCAGTAGCCTGTACCGACTATTGCAATACCAAGCACGGCGATTAAAATTCCTCTGATCATTTATCACACCTCTTTTTATGCTTTCTCATATCTGCTACTCACAGAAAATGTGTTTACCGATTCTTTTAATCTGCGGACGCCCCCAAATCCACGGACTTGTAGCCGTATCCGGATTAAAGTAGTAAAGTGCTTCCTCTGATGGGTCCCAGCCATTGATGGCATCCAGCACTGCTTCTCGTGCCGTTTCATTCGGCTGCATGTAAATTTGTCCGTCGGCTACTGCTGTGAAGGCAAGCGGCTCAAAAATAACCCCCGCTACTGAATTTGGAAATAACGGGCTGTTCAAACGGTTTAAAATGACTGCTGCAATAGCAACCTGCCCCTCGTACGGCTCGCCCCGGGCTTCGCCATAAACCGCTTGAGCAAGCAGCCTGATATCGTTGTTGGAAAATCCACCAGGCATGTTCGCTGCTACCGCATCCTGTTTTCTTGCTTTTGCTGGTGTATTGTTTTGCTGTTTATTCGCATTCGCTTTAGGCTGCTGCGTTGTTTTTTCCGCAGGCTGTTTCTGCCGTGCCTCTGCTTGTTGTCTTGCCTTTTGTGTTGCTGCTTTTGATGGTTTCGTCTGATACTTTAGCGGAATTTTTCCGTAATGCGTGAATGTATTCCCTTTATTGAGCTGTTCCATGACATATTCACGATAGTATTTTGATTTACATATTAAGGTTTGCTTTGTTTTAGCTCCTACAAGGCCGTCAACCTCTTTTAACCCGAATTGATCCTGAAAATTTCGAACTGCCCAGTACGTCCCCCATCCATAAACCCCGTCAATTTTTCCGTTATAATATCCGTTGTATTGAAGACGCGCCTGAAGCTCGACCACATCATCCCCTGTTGCCCCTCTTTGAATGACCTGATTCGAAAAGGCAGAGATCGTTTCAGTATTAATAAACGTCGTTATTGTAAAGGAAAAAAGGATGAGACATGCCATAATCGATCCTTTGGACTTCATCTTTTCAAGCCTCCTACTGCAAATTTTTAAGTGTAATCGTATTTTCTGTAACGAGGTTATTTTTATACACTCTTTCCTTGTTATCCCTCAGAACATAAAAACTGCACACAAAAAAGCCGCACGGTTGCTGTGCGGCTTCTATACTTGCATCATATTAACGGAACGGGCTTTTTTCGCTTTACGCAAACCAAACCACCATAAAAATACCATAAATGGAAGCATATAATAAATCCAATTGCTAAGCGCTGTTAGGATAAAATCATATGATCCATGCAAAAGGGATGGGACAACTAAAGAAAGAGTAAGCCACTTTACACGCGCCTTATCAGCGGAAAAACGGGCTTTTCCAAGGTAAAATCCCATTATAACGCCAATCAAGGCATGGCATGAAACAGGCAGCAGCGCCCTGACAAACGCATGCTCCACGCCGTGGCCAATTAAATAAAGAATATTTTCGAGGGTTGCAAAACCGAGTGATACACTTGTACCGTACACAATCCCGTCATAATGCTCATCAAAGTGGGCGTGCGGGTAAACACTGATCATCAGTATAAACCATTTTAATGATTCCTCCAAAAACCCCGAAGATAAAAAAGAAACGAAAAAGCTTCCGCCTCCTACATTCTCTTTTTCAAGTACATACTGGATAAACATTATGGGAAATACAAGAACAACCCCGAGAAAAAACGACCGTAGCACCATATGTACAGGTTCATTATCATACTGATCTTTTAAATAAAAATAACTTAATAACGCGATGCCGGGGGCAATTCCTGCAGAGATGATTGCAAACATCAGGCAACCTCTTTCCTTTATATTCCTACGTCTATCCTACCATGTTGTTTAAAATTTTACATCTGTCTGCACTTAAAAAAACAAAAAGAGCATACGAATGCATCATATGCTCCTCATCTTTAATGGTTTTCTCTTTTGGCGATTTCCGCTGCGATATGCCCCCCGTGAAACCTGCCGTTTTCAATAAATATTTCATTTGCATTGTTTCCCGCAGCAATAACACCGGCAATAAAGACACCTTCAACGTTCGTTTCCATCGTTTCTTCGTTGAAAAATGGACGCCCTGTTTCTTTATCAATTTCAACACCGATTTTTTCAAGAAATTGATGATCGGGATGATAGCCTGTCATGGCAAATACAAAATCATTTTTAATGGCAATGAGTTCTTTCTCTCCGGAGCGAAACACAACTTCATTCTCGGTGATTTTTTCGACACAAGCGCCAAATTCCATACGGATTGTACCGTTTCTGACGAGAGCTTCAAATTCCGGCAGAATCCACGGCTTAATGCTCGGAGAATACTCATTGCCCCTATATAAAACTGTGACACGCGCCCCAGATTTCACGAGTTCAAGGGCGGCGTCCACGCTTGAATTTTTCCCGCCGATGACAACAACATCTTTATCAAAATACGGGTGGCCTTCTTTAAAATAATGAAATACTTTCGGCAAATCCTCACCGGGTACGCCCATATAGTTTGGATGATCATAATAGCCTGTGGCGATGATACAATATGGCGTCTTGTAGGTCTCTTTTGACGTCTCAATAACAAATGTATTATTTTCCGTTTTCGTCACTTTATGCACCATTTCAAATGCGTTAACACGGATGTTTTTCCGTTTGACGACTTCCCGGTAATACGATAAAGCCTGAATTCTGACAGGCTTCCTGTTTTCCGTAATAAATGCCACATCTCCGATTTCGAGCTTTTCACTTGAGCTGAAAAAGGTTTGATGCGTCGGATAATTGTAAATACTGTTAACGACATTGCCTTTTTCGATGACGAGGGCATCAATGCCAATTTGTTTTAGGTGAATGGCAGCAGATAGTCCGCAAGGCCCTCCGCCTATAATAATTGCTTTTTCTTGAATCATTTCTGTCAACTCCTGCATTGGCATTTCACTTCATATTTTCTATTTCCGAATAAAAAAATCTCCTATTTTATCATAGGAGATTTTTTATTTTTATGCAAATCATCAACTTATATCCAGCCTCTAAAACGCGAAGCTTCAGCCATTTTGCGAACGCCGACCATATATGCAGCGAGCCTCATGTCAATTCTTCGGTTGTTAGCCATTTCGTAAATATTGTTAAATGATTTGACCATCATTTTTTCTAATTTTTCTTCTACCTCTTCTTCACTCCAGTAGAAGCCTTGGTTATTCTGAACCCATTCAAAATAAGAAACTGTTACGCCACCGGCACTTGCCAGCACGTCTGGTACAAGCAGAATGTCCCGGTCTGAAAGAATTTTTGTTCCTTCAAGCGTTGTTGGCCCATTCGCTGCTTCAACGACAATTTTAGCCCGGATATTATGGGCATTTTCTTCTGTAATTTGATTTTCAATCGCAGCAGGAACGAGAATATCACAATCCAGCTCCAGCAGCTCTTGGTTGGTAATGGTATCGTTGAAAAGCTTTGTTACAGTACCGAAGCTGTCGCGTCGGTCGAGTAAATAATCGATATCAAGGCCTTCCGGATCATAAAGTCCGCCATACGCATCTGAGATGCCGACAACTTTTGCCCCCGCATCATGCATAAATTTTGCCAAATAGCTTCCCGCGTTTCCGAAGCCTTGGACAACGACACGCGCACCTTTAATATCGATGCCTCTCTTCTTAGCCGCTTCTTTAATACAGATGGTAACTCCTTTTGCTGTCGCAGATTCTCTCCCGTGAGATCCGCCAAGCACAAGCGGTTTGCCTGTAATAAATCCAGGCGAATTAAATTCATCAATTCTTGAATACTCATCCATCATCCAAGCCATGATTTGTGAGTTTGTAAATACATCCGGTGCCGGCACGTCTTTTGTCGGGCCGACAATTTGGCTGATCGCTCTGACATACCCTCTGCTCAGACGCTCCAGCTCTCTAAACGACATATCCCTTGGATCACAAACAATTCCGCCTTTACCACCGCCATATGGAAGATCAATTATGCCGCATTTTAAACTCATCCAAATTGAAAGCGCCTTCACCTCTTTTTCTGTTACGTTCGGGTGAAAACGTATCCCGCCTTTCGTTGGACCGACAGAGTCATTGTGCTGCGCACGATATCCTGTGAAAATCTTTACTGAACCGTCGTCCATACGAACAGGTATTTTTACCGTTAATAATCTCATCGGCTCTTTTAACAATTCGTATACCTCTTCAGGATATCCCAATTTTTCCAGAGCCTTATGTATTACGGTTTGGGTTGATTTTAATACATCAAGTTTGTCCTCTTCTGTATGACCGGTGTTTCGATCGGCTGCCATTTGAGTTAACCTCCTAGAATCTTCTGTTTCTCACATGCTCCCTTTCAGAGAATAGTATACACCTTCATATGATCTGTGCATAGAATAAACGTTATGTTTTTCCATGTTTTTTAACGAAAAAAAACTGCTGAAATCAGCAGTTTTCCGTTGCATTCTTATGAAAAATGAGTTTGTATCGTCTCTACGGCATTACCGTCCATAATGAGCTTACCATACTCTTGCAGGCGATAAATCGTTAAAGTTGTCGGATTGCCGTATTCAGCCAGAACCGCCACAACCCCTTCAGCCGTATGTGACCCTAGATCTTCAAGGCTTAAAAAGTACTGCCCGTCATAGTGGTAGACAGTTCCCCCTGTGATACCGATTCGCTGTAAGCTTTCTGAAAGCTGAATGATATCTTCAAAGGAATGGAATTGATATATGATGTCCGCGCTTTCATCAAGCTTGACTTGCATTTCGATGTAATCATCATCATACTCATCGTCTTCTGAATCGGCATCTTGGTTCTTTGTTACAATCACGACCATCCCTTGTGCTTGGAGAGAATACACTTCCACTGCAATCGGTCCATTCGCTTCAAAGCCGAGCTCTGTATTTGCTTCATTCATCATATCTTTAAATAACTGGTGGACTTTGAATGAGTCCTTCCAGAGGTCTTCTTTTGTCAATCCCCGGTCTGTTAAATCATCGAGGGTTAAAAAGATTTTGATCTTATTATAATTCAGACGCTCAAGCCGCATAACGTTCCCTCCTGCCTCTACTTGCACACAAATCATATAACACATTATATGAGATGATGAGTCATAGGTTCTTAATTGTTATCAGTTTACACTGAGTTCACTAGTAAGACAAGCACAATGCAGTTTTTATTGCCATATGGATTTTTGCTTTTTAGAAGTTATTCTGGCGCGCAAAGAGTCACAATGTGTGTTTCAGGCTCAGCACCTAAACGAAGAGGCACTTTTGTCGTGCCGTAGCCGTTGCTGATCAGATATGCCGCGTTTTTAACAATACCTGTATTCCCCAGTTCATAAGGGCCAAATTTCCCAAACCTGATCTGGCCTCCATGGGTATGTCCGCTGAATATCATATCAATACCGTCATCTTCATTGATTTGTTCATGAATCTCCGGATTATGGCAAACCAGAATATTCAGCTGGCTTTCATCAAGTTCTTTGATGGCTTCCTCATAATGATCCATCTCCATCCTGATATCATCAACCCCCGCAATCGCAATCGTATGCCCATTGTATGAAAACGGGACTGACTCATTTCTCAGAGTGATGACGCCGTGCGCTTTAAATATGGAATACAGCTTATGCTGCCTGACTTCATAATCATTATTCCCCCACACAAACACGATAGGGACCCCGAAATGTACGAGCCTTTTGATGTTTTCCTCGATTCTCGCACTGGGCACCCCGCCCTCAGCTAAATCACCGCCGATTATAACCAAGTGGGGGGCATGGCTTCGCGCTTTTTCTAAAAGGTCTTGATCGATGAGACGTTTGTGAATGTCTGAAATAAAAAAGATTGTCAGAGGCGGCTTGCCCTTCATCTTTGATAAAGGAAACGTATGTGTCTTCAAATGATTGCCTTTTGCTGTTGCATACATTTTTGCCGTCATTGCCGCTGCCGCAACAGTTAGTACACCGGCAATTTTCACTGATAGCTTCATAAAAAACTCTCCATTCTTTTTAGAACTTATCAATAAGACGGACAATAAAAAAAAGACGTTTCTATCGTTTGAGAAAACGCCCCATTTTATTTACTTTCAAAATATAGATTAATGTCATATTTGTGCTTCATCATGTGAAAAACAGACTCTCTTGCCTTCCATTTATCAGGCTGCGGCCAGAGATCCGTGCTTTTCTGAATAATTTCACATCTCAGTTTATGGAAATCAGTCTCGGATTTTTCTTCCTTTTTCTTGAAATAATATGAAGTGCAGTAGGCAAAAGCGGTTGCCAGCATCCAAAATAAATAAAAGGTATGGCTAAGTATTTCTTGAAGTATAAGCTGAGGCTCCGGGCTTTTGATCATGATCATAACACATAATAAGCCTAGGCAGATAAGTGAAGCCCATCGCCATCTGCGGCATTGTGCTGCATAATTTTCGAATTTTTGTTTTCGTTTTACCAGCGCTTGGAGCATCTGTTTGGTCGGCGCGTCTGTAAACTGATCCAGCTGATTCCATAAGGATTCCATACGCTTCACACCTTGTCCATTTTCATTGCTACAATATATGAACGTAAAATAAAAATAATACCCTATTCATCCATTAAGGGGATGTCCAAAACTTGTCCGGTGTAAACATCATTTCCATTCAGATGATTATACGCTCGAATTTTTTCTTCTCCTGTCCGGCTTTTATAATACTTCATGGAAATGCGGTATAGCGTTTCTTTCTTTTGGACGGTGTGCTTGACAACGCGATTCGGCACATTTTGAACTGGCTCAGCCGGCTGCTGTTGCTGTTCTTGCTGTTGTACTGTTGATTGGGAAGAGGAAGCAGCCGCGGCGGTTGCTTCCTCCTTATTTGCCGAGTCTTCTTTTTCCGCTACAGCAGTCTGTTTCTTATCATCAGCGGTTTTTGCCGGCTCTTTTGGCTTGGAATCTTCAGGCTCTTTTTTTGACTCCTTCTGCAGTGCGGTTTCTTTAGTGTCTGCGGTATCGTTTTTATCCTCTGATTTCGGGACAACCTCATATTTGCTTTGGCTGCTGTCAATAAAAACATCTTCATAATCGTCATGATTATCCGGGTGGCTCTTTAGATAAAATAAGGTGACTAAAACGATAACCGGCACAAATACAAATATTACTGCAAGTACTGTGAATAATGGCGTTTTTGTTTTGCCTTGCTTTTTTTTCTGTTCTCTTTGATTTTTTACAGATTGTCTTGTCGGAAGGCTTTCTCCATCATCGACATAATCGTCCGCCAATGCGGCGTTTTGATCTTCATAAAGATTCTGGGCTTTTCTTCTCTCTACTCTCGACATGTTCGTCATGTTTATCCCTCCTCACATGTTCAAAACGAATCTGACAGGCAAACACGGCATCAATGATAAAATGCGCCGTCATCGGAACAAATAAGTTGCCGGTCCATTCATACATCAGACCGAGCAAAAAGCTGATTGCTGTCACCATAATAAATAACAGCCATTTTGACAAATACCGAAAGTGCAGAGCGGCAAATATAAGGCTGGCCGCCCATAAACCGATATGAGTCTGCAGCACTCCTCTGAATAACATTTCTTCCGCGAAAGCAATCAGAAGCGTTAAAAATATAATATGAGGGATTGACCTCTTACTGAATATTTTTTTATTGATTCCGCCGTCATCATATAAATGAGACGGAAACCATTTCATTACTGCCATATCGGCTAAAATAACAATAACAGCTATAGAAACACCATACCAGATGATTCGCATATCGCGAATGTCCCAGAGCTTTAATACGTCCCGTACATCCTCAAAAAAGAACAGTCCTGCTGCAGCAGCGGCAAAGATGATGAGTAGCTGCGTCAAATATAACTGCTTCAGCATATCACGGTCAGACATATGCTGAATATAATCTTTTTGCTGTTTCAGTTCAGCTCACCTACAGTCTGCAAGCTGAATATCCGGTGCAATTCCGAACTCCAGCTGTCTAATGGCGCCATTTTACTCCGTTCCCCTTTTTGTTCATACAAGGATAAATCAAAACCGCAATGTGAACAGCACGGGAGGTTTCCGTCATCAGGCTCGTATGATTCATCAAAGTAGGTTAACAGTGCCTGCCTTAAACAGCCGTCACGCTGAAGCAAAAATGATACACGGTGCATTTTTTCCAGCTTCAGCTCCATGCGATATGAAATTTCTTTCTTCATCAGTTCAACTGATGTTTTTCCCTGCATAAAGAGATGAATCATCATACGGGCCTGTGTCTCTCCGACTCCATACTGAAGTAATACGTCACGAAGCCTTCTCTCATCCCGCTCCTCCGTCTTCTCTAGCACACGGATTACGTCGGCGATTTCTTCAGCTGTGACACTCTCCATCTGGATAATCTGTTCCTGCAATTCAAAATCCCCTGGCGCCCGCAGCAAAATGCTGACACTCGGCTTTCCGTCGCGTCCCGCTCTGCCGATTTCCTGCATAAAAGCTTCTGCCGTCTGCGGGAGGTGAAAATGAATTACATATCTGATATCAGGTTTATCGACACCCATTCCAAACGCATTCGTACAACATATCACATCAAGCTGGTTATGAATAAACTGCTGCTGAATTAAAATCCTGTCCCCTGACTCCAAACCGCCATGGTAAAAGTCGGCTCTGCTGCTCGTTTTGCTTTTAATTTCACCCGCTAATTCCTCAGCCCATTTCCGTGTCGGACAATAAACAATTCCCGGACCTTGCAGGTTTTCAACCAGCTGAATGACCCTATCTGTTTTTTCGGCAGTATCCGCCGCATTTTCAACCCTCAGTGCGATGTTTGGGCGGTTGACTGAGTTGAGATGGCGTACAGCATGCTGCAGCTCCAGCAGGTTCATGACATCTTGCAGCGTTTCCTTTGTAGCCGTGGCCGTCAATGCCAGAACGGGCGGGTGACCAAGTTTTTTTCTCAGCTGCCCGAGCTTTGAATAATCAGGCCTGAAGTCGTGTCCCCATTCAGAAATACAATGCGCTTCGTCAATAACAAATAGGCTGATCGGGACGCTTTTCAATTTTTTCAATACATATGGAGACTGTAAAGCTTCAGGAGACAAGTACAAAAATTTATATCGATGAATATGTTCTAAAACAAATTGTCTTTCCTGCCTGTTAAGCATGCTGTTCAAAGCTGCAGCACGCTTTTCCCCCCGGGCTTTGAGCTGCTGCACCTGATCCTCCATTAAAGAAAGCAGTGGAGAAACGATTAATACCATGCCGTCAAGCATATAACCAGGCAGCTGGTAGCAAAGCGATTTTCCTCCCCCAGTCGGGAGCATTGCAATGGTATCCTTCCCGCTGAGTATGCTTTCAATAATGTCCTGCTGCCCTTTTTTAAAGGAAGTAAAACCAAAAAACTGATATAACGTTTGCTGTAATTTAGTCATATTGCTGCACCTGCTTTGTCAATGCCAGTCTGATTTGAAAGTAGCTGAACCGCTGTTCCAGCCCGTCGCGAATTTGTTTGATTTTATTCGTCCGCATCCGTTTGGCAAACTCTGCGATTTGAAGCTGGTCTTCTGCTGATACATAGTCATTAATCATAAACGCAGGCTCATGGAGAGAAATCTCGACAATGTGGTCTTCGATCGTCGCTGTTTTCAGCTTTCTGATTTCAGCAATTCGATGTATCGGAAACCCTTGTTTGACCATCTGCCATGTTTTCCTCGTCGACTCTGTCAGGGCATTATCTAAGTGCACATCAGAAAGGAGATCCTTTAACAAAGCATCTTCACACTCCGGAAGAGAATGAATAAAATAATGTACCGAAGCCCAAAACATGATATAGACATACCATTCATCTTCTTTCAGCGTATCAGCAAGCTGCCTGCTCGTATAACCGATCCGATCGTGCGAAGTTAAGGAGTAGACAAAAATTTGCGCTGCTTTGTCTTCAATCATTTTCAGATGCGCCTCAAGCATGGCAAAAAGGCTTTTTGCCATCTCTATATGATCCGTATGCCGGGACAGGTATTTCTTTACCCAGTGAAGTGTCTTATGATTCTTTGTGACAGGGATATACTGCCTGCTCCCTTGCTGTTTATGGGATAGGACCTGCACAAGCAGCGAAAGCCTTTTCCAAAGCACGCCGGCAGCCTGCTGATAATGAGCGCCGTGACAATGAACGGGCCAAGGCCGCTCGCTAAGGGCATGTCTCAAAACTGCTGCGCCGCTGGCTGTCACTTTGTATGTATCTGTTTCAGACATTGGCGAGAGATATGAATGCTTTTCAAGCTTATCAAGCGACGCAGAAATATCGCTTCTCGAACATTGCGCCGCCATTCCAAAGTATTTTGCAGTCTGAAATAAGCCGGCATCTTGAATGGTTTGTGACGACCTCTTGCCCTTGAATAGGTGAAAAACAGCGCTTCCCGACCGTTCCCCGTTTATTTTGCAAAGGCAATCGAGAACCATAATATCGAAGTAATTTAATGACAACCTATCCACCTACATTCTTCCTGACAAAAATCGTTGATTTGCTCTTTTTATTTTAACAGATTTCAAACAGAAATCGACGTTTAAAGTCATCATTAAGGGGGATGTTATGTAGATAACCCCTTATGTGATAAGCATTCTCAATCATTTTTCTGTTGAAATGTGGCAGCAACATCATTACAATAAGTAAGAGGAATAGGTGTTAAATTGATTAAATATAAAGATTGATCCATTTGTTCCACCAAGAACAATCTGGGAGGTTTTATTCATGGCAAAGTACACAATCGTAGACAAAGATACATGTATTGCATGCGGCGCTTGCGGAGCTGCTGCACCAGACATTTACGATTACGATGATGAAGGCATCGCGTTCGTAACGCTTGATGAAAACAAAGGTGTTGTCGAAGTTCCTGAGGTACTGGAAGAAGATATGATTGACGCTTTTGAAGGATGCCCTACTGATTCCATCAAAGTGGCGGATGAGCCATTTGAAGGCGACCCGCTTAAATTTGAATAGAAGTAACAAAAAAGCTCCCGAACGGGAGCTTTTTTATTTAATGGATATGTGCACTTCGCTGCTGCTCAATCCATGGCTTAAGCTTGATAAAAATTAGTGAGAATACAACCGTAATTACAATACCTTTTATCATGTTAAACGGCAGGATACCTGCGACGACTGCTGTTTTTAGCGCGCTGTCGGATAATGCCGGTGAATGTAAAAACCACGTGTATGCCGGAAGAATCAGAACATAATTTAAAATACTCATTAAAATGGTCATCGCTGCAGTTCCCAAAAGCAGGCTGACAGCCAAGCCCTTTGCTGAGTTGAGTTTTTTAAATAAGAAAGCAGTCGGTAATATAAAGAGTGTTCCTGCAATAAAATTCGCAACTTGCCCTACAGGAACTCCGGCCATGCTTCCCTGAATGATATACTGAAGAACATTTTTTATCGCTTCTACGGCAATACCGGCCAAAGGTCCGTAAATCAGAATGGCAATAATAGCGGGAACGTCGCTAAAATCGATTTTTAAATAATCCGGAAGACCCGGAAACGGGAAATTTAACAGCATCAAAACAAATGCAATGCTGCTCAGCATGCTGACCACAACTAATTTTTTTACTTTCACTTCATTCTCTCCTTTTCGATCACATCTTACTCGAAAACGGAAAGGTTCTTTTCCAGCCAATAAAAAAACCGCTTCATATATAAAAGCGGGGTTTCGAAAATTAGGCTAGGCAAAGAAACGTTTGAAAAATTCAATTTCAAAACGCTTATGAACCTCCATCTTCTCCCATCCAGACTGTACTGTCGGCTCCGGAATCTCACCGAATCCTGCTGTAAAGACAGCTCGCGGGCTTAGAGCCATTGGCTCATCACCGCCGGTAGGGAATTTCACCCTGCCCCGAAGATTGATCATATGAAATTTAATTACATTATAAACGATAACTGGTTGGCTGTATAGAGAATTGCTTCAAATTATATATATTACCTGCAAGCTATCAGATCATTGATTTATTAGGCTTTACTTTTATCCTTTACTGCGTCAATACACGTTGACACTCTTTTGAGAATATGTTAAATTATCAGATATTTAGTTTGTCAATTTAGGAGGAAATCTAACGATGTTTCGAGTATTGGTCTCAGACAAAATGAGCAACGACGGTTTACAGCCACTTATTGAATCAGACTTTATTGAAATCGTTCAAAAAAACGTAGCAGATGCAGAAGATGAATTACATACTTTTGATGCTCTTTTGGTGCGAAGCGCGACAAAAGTAACAGAAGACCTTTTTAACAAAATGACTTCTTTAAAAATTGTCGGAAGAGCCGGTGTCGGTGTCGATAATATCGATATTGATGAGGCTACGAAACACGGGGTAATCGTGATCAATGCTCCGAACGGCAACACCATTTCGACAGCTGAGCATACATTTGCAATGATCTCTTCTTTAATGAGACACATTCCGCAGGCTAATATCTCAGTGAAATCCAGAGAGTGGAACCGCACAGCTTATGTGGGTTCAGAGCTCTATGGAAAAACGCTTGGTATTGTAGGATTAGGCCGAATCGGAAGTGAAATTGCACAGCGTGCGAGAGCGTTCGGTATGACAGTGCACGTTTTTGATCCTTTCTTAACGGAAGAAAGAGCGAAAAAAATCGGCGTAAACAGCCGTACATTTGAAGAAGTGCTTGAAAGTGCGGATATCATTACCGTTCACACGCCTTTAACAAAAGAAACAAAAGGCTTATTGAATAAAGAAACGATTGCAAAAACGAAAAAAGGCGTTCGCTTAATTAACTGTGCGCGAGGCGGAATTATCGATGAAGCTGCACTTCTCGAAGCTTTGGAAAACGGGCATGTTGCGGGAGCGGCTCTTGACGTTTTCGAAGTTGAACCGCCAGTTGACAACAAACTTGTTGATCATCCATTAGTCATTGCCACTCCTCACTTGGGAGCATCAACGAAAGAAGCACAGCTCAATGTCGCCGCCCAAGTGTCAGAAGAAGTTCTGCAGTTCGCAAAAGGCCTGCCTGTCATGTCAGCTATCAACCTGCCTGCCATGACAAAAGATGAATTTGCTAAAATTAAGCCCTACCATCAAATTGCAGGAAAAATTGGCAGCCTTGTATCACAGTGCATGAAAGAACCAGTACAGGATGTTGCCATTCAATATGAAGGCACAATTGCTAAACTTGAAACATCGTTCATTACAAAAGCCCTTCTGTCAGGCTTTTTAAAACCGCGCGTTGACTCTACTGTTAATGAGGTCAATGCCGGGGGTGTCGCAAAAGAACGCGGCATCAGCTTCAGTGAAAAAATTTCCTCTTCTGAATCTGGATACGATAACTGCATCAGCGTAAAAGTGACAGGAGACCGCAGCACCTTTACTGTAACGGCTACGTATATTCCTCATTTCGGAGAACGAATTGTCGAGATCAATGGATTTAATATTGATTTTTATCCGACAGGTCACTTGGTGTATATCCAGCATCAAGATACAACAGGTGTCATCGGCCGAGTAGGACGTATTCTCGGAGATAATGATATTAACATTGCAACCATGCAGGTTGGCCGTAAGGAAAAAGGCGGAGAAGCCATCATGATGCTTTCCTTTGACAGACATCTGGAAGATAAAATTGTGAAAGAACTAACAAATGTCCCTGATATTGTGTCCGTGAAGCTCATTGATCTGCCATAATCCAAAAAAACTCAAGCTATAAAGCTTGAGTTTTTTTATTGTCTATTCTCGTGTGTTTTTATGCAAAATGTCTAAGACACTCCTTAGCTCAGAAACAGGTATTTGGCCTGGTGCCGACGCCTCTTCTCCCGCGCCAAAAGTACAAGCCGATCCAAAAACCTCACCGCTCAGCCTGCTGATAAGCCCTGTTGCAGCCATTGACATTGTAATAATGGGACGGTCTGCATATTTTGTTTTCATTGTATACGTCGCATCAAGCAGCGTTAGGAGATCTCCAGTATCATTCGGCATGACAGCCATTTTTGGAATATGCGCGCCTAATTCCTGCATTTTTCGAAGTCTGGAAAGAATTTCATCTTTTACAGGTGTTTTTTCAAAGTCGTGATTTGACATCACCACATAGACGTTGTTTTCTTCCGCCATCGATACTAACGCTTTTACATGTGCATCTCCTGAAAATAATTCGATGTCTATCAGATCGATGTCTTTTGTTTGGATTGCCGATTCCAGCAAAGCAAGATAGGAGCTTTCGTCCATCTCCATGCTCCCGCCCTCTTTGTGGGTTCTGAATGTAAATAGAAATAGCTTGTCTTCTAAAGATTTACGAAGCTTAGAAATGAGCTTTGTGACCGCTTCTCTGTCATTCGCTTTTTCAAATACGTCGACTCTCCATTCAACAATGTCCGGATTCAGTAATTTTACTGCTTCTGCTTCATTCAGAATTTGTTTTTCTGTCTTTCCCATCAGCGGAATGATGATTTTCGGCATTCCTTCCCCGATGGAAACTCCTTTAATCGTTAACACGTTCACTCGTCTCAAATCCTTTCAATCGTTACCTTGTTTTATTATACACGTACAACTTTTTTTTGAAAATTTCTATTATATGAATAGCAACTAAAAAAGAGCCTTAAAGGGCTCTTTTTAGTTTAAGGAAATCGGATTTGGAGCAGCTGGCACCGGAATTGCATCTGATATGTCATATTTGCCGATTTTTATCGTTCTGGTTTCCGTAAAGGTCACTTCTGTGAAGCCAAACTCTTTTGCAGTCAAAAGTAGTCCCTCAATCATTAAAATACCGGCAATAGAATCATCAACTTCTGACTCCTTTGAAAAGCGGATATATAAGTGTTTCTGTTTCTTCGTTACAGATTGGACAGCACCCGCTTGAATAAGAGGTGTCGTATCTTCTTGGCTGCTCGATTCCATCTCCTTAATCGCTTCTTTTACTGTATCAAAAGAATTATTTGACGGAACGAGAAAGTCTTGTCCTTGTTTATTTTGGTACAAGTAGTAGGATCGTTTTGACTGTTTGGGAATCGAAATTTCCGTAAAAGTGCCATATGAGCCAATCCGAACCCCAGTCTCATTTTGATCCGATAAAAATTTTACTTTTTCATAAGGACTCCATTTTAAGGATTCTTTAAGCAATTTTTTTAACAGTGTATCATCTTTTATAGAAAATGCCGTAGCTGGCTGATGGACTCGTATACTTAATTCCTTCTGCTTTGGTTTTTCCTTTATTTCTACTTCATCTATGAAGGTTGGAATTGTAATGGCATGATCAAGGATGCCCAATTCACTACTTTCAAACAGCATATCCTGGATCGTTTGGTCTGCATTTGTTTTTTGAATGCTGACGGGTATGATTGCAGATGTATCGGCATCAGCAACCGCTACAGTGATGTAATTGTCTTGTTCCTTTTCAGGAACGACAAACGATGTCTGATCCAAGGATGATGCAGCTTTTGGGCTGTCTTCTGTCTCAGTTTTCGTTACTGCGTTCTCTTGGGACGCTTCTTTTTGTTGAGGCTGTGCCTGATCAAAGAAATGAGGAGAAATAATGAAGGCGATATAAACCGCAATTGCAGCGGCACACGCGGGGCCAATCCACCTGACAGCGGGCTTATTTTTACGCTTTGCCATCGTCAGCCGCTTGTAAATATCCTGAGGCGAACGATGGTCTTTAACTGCCGGAAGTTGACTTAACAACTCCTTTATCTGTTCTTCGTTCCATTCTGACTTCATCATCCATTAGCTCCTCCCTCAAAAGCTCCATATGTTTCCGAAGTACTTTGAGCCCTCTGTGTTGGGTCGTTTTTACTTTGCTTTCCGAGAAGCGCAGAGCCTTGGCTGTTTCCTGTATTGAATACCCCTGAATAAACCGCAAGATAATCACAGCTCTTTGATCGATTGTACATTGATCAAGCGCAGCATAAATTTCCCGGACATTTTCATGTTGAACGGCAAGTTCGTCCGGTAGCAATTGCTGATCCCTGACATCCTGTGTATCCCAGTCAAATGTACCGAGTATACGCTGTCTGATTGTTTGCTGTTTACGGAACCAGTCTATCGCAACATGGCGTGCGATAGACAATAGCCATGTTTTTTCACTGCTTCTTCCTTCAAACGTATGATAAGAATTTAATACCCGGATATAAACCTCTTGAAGAAGGTCTTCTGTCTGGTTTTTATCCTTTACCATATAAAATAAAAATTGGTACAAATCTTGATGATATGTATCATATAATAATTGAAAGGTTTCTTCCATTTGAAACCCCTCCGTTCACTTTTTTGTCGTATGAATAGCTTGAAAAGTTACATTACAACTATATTACGAGTAACTGGAATTTGGAAGGGAATTTATATTAACATATCCTTAAATTTTATTAATGTTGGCTATTAAAAAAACACCCGCTTAGTCAGCGGGTGTTTCTTATGGAACAAGATTCTTCGGCAAATTCAGACTCGATTTTACCGTTTTGTCGGAATATAAAAAGTAAATGTTGTTCCTTTATCTATTCGGCTGTGCACAGTAATTGATCCGTTGTGGGCTTCCACGATATTTTTAACGATAGCCAGCCCTAACCCGGTTCCTGCTCTGCCCCTTGTCCGCGCTTTATCTGCCTTATAAAACCGTTCAAAGATAAATGGCAGATCTTCTTCCGGTATGCCGGACCCGGAGTCTTTGATATCAATTTTCAATCCATCCTTCACAGAATGGACTGAAATGGAGACACTGCCGCCGGCTGAAGTATGCCGCAGCGCGTTATCGATCAAATTGGTAAATACCTGCTCCATCTTGTCTTCATCAAACATAAATTCCTCTTCTGTGAGAGAAATGTCATGATGTAAAGCAATATTTTTTTCTTTAGCAACACCGGAAAACTTCCGAATGATCTTTTCTAAAAACTCATTCACATTGATTTTTTCATAATGTAAGCCTGTATGGCCTGATTCCATTCGGGCTAAATCAAGCAAATCATTAACTAAACGGCCCATTCGGAGCGATTCGTCATAAATGATTTGGGCAATTTCTTTCCGGTCTTCTTCAGAGCTTGCAATGTCATCAACAATTGCTTCACTGTATCCCTGGAGCATGGAGATCGGTGTTCTCAGCTCATGACTGACATTTGCGATAAAGTCCTCCCGCAGCTTATCAAGGCGGCGTTCTTCTGTCATGTCACGCAGTACGGCAACCGCTCCTCTGACATGCGATTCCGCATAAAGCGGCGACATCAAAAGCACCCATGATCTGCCTTGCAGCGTCATCTCAATCATTTGTTCTTTTTCAGTGCTGACAGCGTTTTGAAACAGCTCTTTTGCTTCAGGCGGAAGGTTGTCGCCTTCTTTGATATTCATGTTCTGTTCATAATACCAAGCCTGAAGAAAACGTTCAGCCGGCGGGTTGGTCACAAGAATCGTACCGTCAATATTAATGGTAATAACCCCGTCAGCCATACTGCTCAAAATGTTAGAAAGCTGCTCTTTTTCTTGATTGAGCGCATTGATATGAAAGTTAAGCTGCCGGCCCATTTGATTAAAAGCGGTTGCCAGTTCACCGATTTCATCCTGAGTTAAAATCGGGATTTTTGTGTCGAACTTGCCCTTCGCCAAATCCTGCGCGCCTTCTCTCATTTTTCGGAGAGGGTACGTGACCCTGCTTGATAAAAAGAATGCGAAAAATGTGGTCAGCACAATCGCAATTCCAGCGGCAAGAAAAATATAGCGGGTCGTATGTTTTGTTGTATCTTTAACGGCAAGCAAAGACTGGGATAAAAAGACCATGCCTTTCTTTCCGTCTTTTTCATACGGGACACCTACAATCAGGCGTTCATTATCCGTGTCTGTATCGCTCAGTCCCGTCCGTTTGCTTACTTTTTTATGGTCTTTGAGAGCTTTATTTAAGTCTTTGTCATGCTGTATTTGCTCAACCGTAATAGACGACAGGCGATTTTTATCATTCGGAGAATACCAGTGGTTCTTCTCATCCTGGATGATGGCAATGCTTGTTAAGTTATCAGCGAGCTCCCAAGTGATTGACCTTGCCAGTGCCTGGTCCTCGTGATTTTCTAGGATGACAGCAACTTTATTCGCAAGCTGTGTTAAATCATTCTCGGCTTCTTCCACATGGTAGTTTTCAATAAACTCCAGCAAAAGAACCGTTAAAATGAACAATACGATCAAGACGAGTGAAAGGATCGTAAACCACAGCTTGCCTACTACGCTTTTCCAAAATTTCATTCAGCGCCGACCTCAAATTTATAACCTACACCCCATACGGTGACAATTTTTTTCGCAGCCTCCGGAGAAACCTTGTTCAGCTTCTCTCTCAAGCGTTTGACGTGAGTGTCCACTGTCCGTAAATCACCAAAAAACTCATATTGCCACACTTCTTTCAGAAGCTTTTCCCGATCATACACCTTGTCAGGCGTTTTCGCTAAGAAATATAGAAGCTCATACTCTTTTGGCGTCAGGCTCACTTCTGTACCATCAGCTGTTACGCGGTGAGCGTCATGGTCTATGGACAGATGTGAAAACACGAGCACATTTTTCGTCGGTGTATTGGCATTGAAATAAGAGGTTTGGGATGCTCTTCTCAAAAGGGCCTTTACACGCAGCACGACTTCTCTCGGGCTGAACGGCTTAACAATATAATCATCTGTTCCCGCTTCAAACCCCTGCACCCGGTTTGCTTCTTCTCCTTTTGCGGTCAGCATGATAATGGGTGTCGCTTTTTTTTCACGAATTTGCCGGCACACTTCAATTCCATCAGTCCCCGGCATCATCAGATCAAGCAAAATTAAGTCATAATTGGCTTCAAGCCCTTTGGCAATGGCTTCATCACCATTTTCCGCTTCATCTATAGCATAATTTTCACGTTCAAGATACATTCTTAAAAGGCGGCGAATTCTGGCTTCGTCATCAACTACTAATATTTTTGTTTCGTTCGTTTGGTCCATGTTTTCCCCCTGCTTTCCTTCTGTTACTTTCATTTTATCAAATCGTGAGAAAGTTTGAGAACTGTGTCGCTTTCAAAGGACTATGCATAAGAATGAAGTCCGGCAAGCACAAGATTTACGAATATTAAATTAAACATAATAATAGCAAAACCGATTACGGCCAGCCATGCTGACTTCTCACCGTGCCAGCCTCTTGACAGTCTTAAATGCAAGTAGGCGGCATAGAACAAAAATGTGATCAGCGCCCATACTTCCTTAGGGTCCCAGCCCCAAAATCTGGTCCACGCGAGCTGAGCCCAAATCATTGCAAAGATCAGCGCGCCGAGTGTAAAGATCGGAAATCCGATTGATACTGCCCTGTACCCAACCTCATCCACCAGATCAAGATTGACGTTTTTCACCAGCGGATGTAATAGAGCGCTGATTCTTTTTCTGATGATCAGACGGAGAGCCCCATACAACACAAGACCTGCTCCAAATGACCAAATGACAGTGTTCACTTTTCTGCCTGAGAAAAGCGCGGGAAGATCAACAAGCGGTTCCATTCTTCCTTCGGTCAAAAGCTCTCCCTGATGCGGACCGACAAGCGCGGGCATTTCGTACACCATCACGCTTTTTTCTTTACTTTTGTCCACCCAGTTAAACTCCGCTTCATAGCCTGCAAGACGAAATGCTGATGTGATTGCAATAAAGGCTACGGTTGTGACCAGGATAAACATAATCGCTTCAAGCCAGAAGGTCTTTTTGCTTGGCTTTGTCTGGTCTACATGCTTCAAAAGAAAGATGACACCAGCGACAAAGCTGATGGCAAGTATAGCTTGCCCAAGCGCAGCCGTTGTTACGTGAATATACAGCCAGTTACTTTGGAGCGAAGGAATTAAAGGCGAGATATCTGTCGGAAACATGCTGGCGTAGGCAATCAGCAATAAAGCAATTGACAGCGTAAACAGGCCTAATGAAGGCAATCTATAGAGAAAATAAAGAATGATAAACGCCAAAACAAGCATCATGCCAAAAGCGGTGGTGAATTCAAACATATTGCTGACAGGCGCATGGCCGCTGGCAGCCCACCTTGTGATGAAATATCCAAGGTGGCAGAAAAAACCAACAATAGAAAGGGTGATTCCAATGTTGGCCCATCGGTTTGGCCTGCCCTTTTTATTTTTATTCCCACGTATGGCCCCGCCGAAAATTGGGACAGCGATTAAATACACAAGAAAGGCCGCATAAAGAAAATTTCCGCTCAGCTCTGCCATGACATCACTCCCTTTTCGCCTATTTCTGTGTTTTGATTAATTCTTTTTGGTCCGCCGGTTCAGTCAGTCCGGAATCAGCCAATATAAATGCTAAATCCTTCTTCAGGCCAAACCAGTTTTTATTGGTATGCCCCGCTACCATAACTGCACCGTCCTGTGAGTGCAGCCAAATTCTTCGATGCTGCCAGTACATACCTTGAATAACACCGATCATAAAAATGGCTCCGCCGACAGCAAGCACCCAGAGTGTCAGATCCTTTCTGACTGTAAGTCCAGTAATGTTTTTCGTTTCGACATGGTCAAATTTCAGCTTGTATTTATTATTGCCTGATCCTTCGATGGTTTCTTGGATGGCGACAAAGCTCTTTTCGCCTTTCGGTTTGTCCGGCGTTATAATATTAAA
Organism: Bacillus sp. 9.4; assembly: GCF_055486415.1. NCBI lineage: Bacteria > Bacillati > Bacillota > Bacilli > Caryophanales > Bacillaceae > Bacillus > Bacillus sp. 9.4. Next base: position 408,499 of record NZ_JBVFMU010000001.1, read on the forward strand.
GACAAAAGCCGGATTGTTAGGGATCTTTGTTTTTGTGCTTGGCTCTCCGTCCTGATTAAAATAGAAGTCAGGCAGGTAGCTGGCGATTTCCACCTTGTAACCGTTGCCAAGATCATAGACCGAATCTGGATCCAGAAGGTTGATCTTCAGGCTCCCAAAGGATTTTTTTGTTTTTTTATCAATCAGCTGGAACACCATTTGGTCAAGCTGATTCTCTTTGTAATCCACCTGGTAAACGGAAAAAGATTCAAAACGCAGCGGCTGATTGACACGGATGTCTTCTTCTGTTACTTTTTTCAGCTTCGGCTTCTCGCCATAAACAATTTTTCCTTCTCTCTTGTAGAGTACGGCATCGGTTTGAAAGTTCTTTGCCACTCTACCGTCCCCGACTCTGTCAATGGCATCTGCAAATACCTTTTTTTCTGTTTTGCTGTTATAGGTCTCTACGCTGAATTGATTGTTTTTCAAATAATATTTTCCGTCTGTACCCGGAATTGCGGCGGTTTCGCCTTCTCTGACCCAAAGCGTCTCATCGACGTACATGCCAGGTACAAATCTCAGCATCGCACCAATCAAAAAGATGATCAATCCAATATGGTTGACATACGGGCCCCAGCGGGAAAAGCGTCCTTTTTCAGCAAGAATGCTGCCCTCTTTTTCTCTGATTCTATAATGTTTTTTCTTTAATAGAGCAACTATCTTTTCTTTCGATTCCCCGTTCAGTACAGTAACTGTTTCACTGAACAAGCGCTGCCTTCTTAAAAAAGCTGGGCTCCTTCTGACGCCTTGGTTTTTTAACGCTCTGTACAACGGAATGACCCGATCAAGGCTGCAAATCACGAGTGAAATGCCGATCGAGGCAATGAGCAGCAAATACCACCAAGAACCATATAAATGATGAAACCCGAGCAAATAATAAAGCTGGCCAAACGTGCCGTACTGCTCCTTGTAATAAGTATCAGCCTGTGCGCCCGGAGGCAGATAGGCTTCCTGGGGAAAAATGGTGCCGAACGCTGATGCGGCAAGGGTTATGACGATAAGCCATATTCCCACCTTAACCGAGGAAAAGAAATTCCAAATTTTGTCGATGATCGTTTTGTTATAGGTTTGCGAACGTCTTGCGCTTCCGTCATATCTCATATCAGCGAGCGGAGGTTGAGTTTCCTGAAGAGCTCTTCCGCACGATTCGCATAAAACGGTTCCGACCGGGTTTATATGTCCGCATTCACATTTGACTTGCTTCATCCCGAAGTCTCTCCGGGTTTTATGAGATTCATATAATCGTGTATCATGCTTTCTGTCATAGTGCCGGTCACCACCTTGACAACTTTTCCTTCCGGATTGATCAAAAAGGTTGTCGGAAGTGGAGATACGTCATAGGCATCAAGCACTTGGCGATCTGTATCCAGAACAACCGGGAAATTGACTCCGTAGGATTTCATAAAATTATGTACTGCTATCTTTGACTCCCCAACATTTACAGCGACAATTTCAACACCTTGGCTTTTAAAATACTTATATTGGTTTGCCATATAAGGAAACTCTTTTTTGCACGGTTCACACCATGTACCCCAGAAATTCAAAAAAACACCTTTCCCTTTTAAGTCACTGAGCTCGATACGTTTCCCATTCGTATCCTCTAGGACAAAATTCGGTGCGTCGGACCCTTCGGATATACTCTCTTTGCCGGCAAATACAGCGTTGTAAATGGTATAGCCGAGTGCGCAGATTAAAACGAGAAGGATGCCGGTCCGAATGAATAAACGCCTTTTTTTCTTCATTGTCCACTGCCCCCTTCCCCCTATTGCAGATCCATTCAATTATATCATTGCACGTTCATTTCACATTTCTTACTTTTTGAAGGTTATGTGAAATTTAGAAAGCGTTTTTACCGTGATCCGCCAGTGCTCTGAGCCTTTTTACTTCGTGAGGCGTAAGCTCTCTGGCATCGCCCGTGTGCAGGCCTCGCAGGTTTAAAAACGCGTATTCCTCACGCTTCAGCTTGATTACCTCATGTCCGATCGCTTCAAACATGCGGCGCACCTGTCTGTTGCGTCCCTCATGGATCGTCAGCTGAATAATGCTTGTCTGCTTTTTCTTATCCAAAGACAGCAGCTTCGCTTTAGCAGGCGCTGTTTTGCCTTCCTCCAGCCTAATTCCGCGCTCCAGCTTTCTGAGCAGCTCTTTAGGCGGGATTCCTTTCACCTTCGCCACGTATGTTTTGTCTATTTCATACTTAGGATGCATTAGCTTATTGGCGAATTCGCCGTCATTGGTTAAAAGCAAAAGACCGCTCGTATCATAGTCCAGACGCCCAATCGGATAAATGCGCTGCGGAATATTTTTAAAAAAGTCCGTCACCACTTTGCGTCCTTTATCATCTTGCGCTGCGGAAATAACGCCTCTTGGTTTATATAAGAGAAAGTAAACCGGCTCTTCGCGTTCAACCTTTAACCCGTTTACCTCAATCTGATCAGAACCGGTGACCTTAACACCTAGCTCTGTTACTACTTTGCCATTCACCTTTACTTTTCCTTCTTTAATCAGCTCTTCTGCCTTTCTGCGCGACGCAACTCCGGCATGAGCAATCACTTTTTGCAGTCTTTCCATGTCTTTCACCTCAAGTATTATCTTACTTTTTTCAACCTTAACAAACAAGCTTTTTCAAATTCCTATGCCAAATCTAAAAAAAACGCCGTTTTCAGGCGCTCCCAAATAATAACGTAACGATGATGATAGATGCAACTACGCCGATTAAATCTGCAAGAAGTCCCACCTTTAATGCATCACCCATTTTTTTAATGCCGACTGCTCCGAAATACACAGTCAGTACGTAAAGCGTTGTATCTGTAGATCCCTGCATGACGGAAGCCAGCCTGCCGATAAAGGAATCGGGCCCGTATACTGCAATTAAATCGGTCGTCATTCCGAGTGCGGCCGTACCGGAGATCGGGCGGATCAGAGCAAGCGGCACTACTTCAGCAGGGATGCCGATAGCGGAGAAAGCCGGTTTTAAAAGATCCATTATAAAATCAAGCGCGCCTGATGATCTGAAAACAGTTATAGCGACAAGCATTCCGACTAAATAGGGGATAATGGAAAAGGCGATTTCTATCCCCTCTTTTCCGCCTTCGACAAACGATTCATATGTCGGAACCTTTTTGATCGTTCCATAAAGAAGAATTCCGGCAATAATGATTGGAATCATGGCTAAAGACAGCCAGTTGATGATTTCCATCCGCTCACCTTCCCTTCTTTTTGCGGCGGTAATAAAAATACCGATCAATGATAATGGCACCGATTCCGGAAATAAGCGTTGCCAAAATGCTTGGCCCGACGATATCTGTCGGCGTTTTGGAGGAATAAGCCATTCGGACAGCGATCACCGTTGTCGGGATGAGTGTGATGCAGGACGTATTAACAGCTAAAAAAGTAATCATCGACCGGCTTGCTTCCGATCGGTTTCCGTTCAGCTTTTTCATTTGTTCCATTGCTTTAATGCCAAGCGGAGTTGCTGCATTTCCGAGGCCGAAGAAATTCACCATAAGATTAGATAAAATATAGCCCATCGCCGGGTGATCCGGCGGTATATCAGGGAACAGTTTAGATATAAAAGGCCTGCACATCCGGCTGAAAATATCCAAAAGCCCTGACTGCTCGGCGATTTTCATTAAGCCAAGCCAGAAAACAAGCACGCTCATCAATCCGAATGAGATCGTAATCGCTTCTTTCGCACCCTTAAACACGGCTTCATTTACATCTTGCAGAGTTCCGTTGCACATCGCAAAAACGAGTCCGATCACGGTTAAACAGACCCAAATTATATTGACCATTTTGCTCCGCCTGCCGCATTCAGAAAGATTGATTTAAACGTTTCAAAAAATTGTTTCTTCGGTTTTTGATGCCGCTCATTTTCATAATAGATCGGCACTTTTGCGATGGTTGCATCGTTGAACATGATCTCCATGTGCCCTACGATGTCAGGGATTTTCGAGGCATCTTTTTCCCATGCTTTTTTCGGCTTGAGCAGTGTGGTATTAATTTTTACATCTTCTTTTTCCTCTTCGGTCAGCAAATAGGTGATATCACGTTTGATAAAAGCCTTCGATTCATAAAATGTGCCTTTCAGCTTTGGAATATCCCCTTTTTTTGCAATTAAATAGGTTTGATAATGCTCAAACACATAGTTAAACATCTTCATATGGTCATCCCAATCATTAGGGTCATTAATGGTGACGGCTATCAGGTCAATGCCGTCCTTTGAAGCCGTAGAGACCAGTGTCCGTTTTGCAAGTTTTGTATAGCCTGTTTTTCCTCCTGTGCTGTACGGATAAAGCATGGTCAGCAGTTTGTTTTTGTTTTTCCATACGCTTTCCATCGTTTCCGCTTTGTATATTTTTGTGCCTGAAATCTTTTGATAGTCTTTCAGCTTCATAGCATACTTAGTTAAAATGGCCATGTCATAGGCTGTTGAATAATGATTTTCATGGTCGTCCAATCCGTGCGGGTTTTGAAAACGGGTGTTTTTCATACCAAGCTGCTCGGCTTTTTGATTCATCATATAAACAAACCCATCGAGGCTCCCACCGACATGCTCAGCAATCGCGACAGCGGCGTCGTTTCCTGATCTTAGCATCAGGCCATACACAAGATCTTTCAGCTTCACTTTTTGACCTTCTGTTAAATAAATGGCGGAGCCTTCTGTTCTGACAGCATTTGCCGAAACCGTCACTGTTTGATCCATTTTGCCGGATTCGATGGCGAGGACGGCGGTCATAATTTTTGTGATGCTCGCGATCCGCCTTTTTTGATGCTCGTCCTTGGCATATAACACTCTGCCTGACGCACCGTCAATAATGATCGCGCTTTTTGCACTGACATCTATAGCAGCATGTGCTGTATTCACATTTACAGTTGCAATAAGAAAAGAAATCATGATCACGAATACTGCCTTTTTGAAAATGCGCATGTTTGCTCACGTCCTTGTGGTGGTTTGTACAAGTTTATGCGCATGTCCATCAGTTATGAATAACAATTATATTTCTGGAAGCAAACATAAAAAAACTCTCCCTGAAAAAGGGAGAGTAAACGTTATCTGATTGGCGCCATGCTTGATCCGGACGCTTCGTAATGAGCCAGCTCTTCCCTCATCTTCAGAAAGGCCGCGCTCAACGGCAATAATAATTGCTCAAGCGACGCAGGAACAGCATGATAAAACTCAATTGCGCTGACCCCAGTATAAGACGCCCGGCTATTTTCACACCACGTGTCTTTTTTCGGCATAAAGAACTCTTCAATGCATTGGTGATACACATTATAAAGTGTTTTTTCCGCTCTGGCTTCCTGAAAAGGCTCCTGCATCAGGAGACGGCGGCACGCTTCTGCGCCTCCTTCACAAAATACTGCCATTCTTCTCAGAGTGCTCAGCACATCACAGCAGTATCCTTTTTCAATAGGCAATTCAGCCTGTAAGGACTCAAGCGTCGTTTGATTTAGGTAATCGTTCACGGTATTGACAACCATTGATAAGAATTCGCCTGTTTTTTGAGTCTGCGCTCGCACAATCGAATGTCCCATTTCGTTTGGTATCTTCCCCTCATGTCTTTGTCTCTCACATTTTGCTTCTTTCATGATAGCTTCTTCCTTATATCTTATGATGATGAAAAAGCGCGATTCATTAAACTTCTATTTTATATCTTCGAAGGTTTGGTTAAAGTTTTCAAAAAATAAATCTGCTTCTTCTTGAAGAACGTCTTCTTCCGCATTTTCAGGCAGCGGCGGAAGCTCGTCCAGCGTTTTCAGACCGAATTGTTCAAGAAAAGTCGGCGTAGTACCGTATAAAATGGCCCGCCCCGGACCATCGGCACGCCCTACTTCACACAATAGCGCCTTCGCGACAAGACTGTGTAAAATCCGCTCTGATTTTACTCCTCTGATTTCTTCAATTTCTGCTCTCGTAATTGGCTGTTTGTATGAAACAATGGCCAGTACTTCTAAAGATGCTTGAGAAAGGCCCTTTGACGGCACTTCAATCAGTTTTTTCAAGTAAGGCGCAAAGTCTTTTTTGGTAGAGAGCATGTACGTATCTGCATACTCAATAAGTTCAATCCCTCGTGTATCTCCGCGGTATTCGTCCGCCACATCCGCCATGATCGTGTTCAGTTCAGGCTCTTCGATTTCAAGCACTGTTAACAGCTGCTTTTTTGTAAGCCCTTCATCGCCTGCCGCATAAAGAAGGGCTTCCACAATAGCTTTCCAATTCACGATATCAAGCCCCATGAATGGATTCACTCCCCGTAATGTAAATATCTGAAAAATTGTGCTCCTGTTCAATGAGGACCAGCTGATTTTTCATCAGCTCAAGAACAGCTAGAAAGGTCACTACTAAATGTTCTTTTTGCTCATATGGAAACAGATCCATAAAGTTGATTCTCGTTCCTCTAGATTTCAAGCTGTGCACGATTTCGTTCATTCTGGCTTCGATTGGTATGTCCTGTCTTGTAATTGTTGTTTCCATCGGCCTGTTTATTTTTTTGCGTTTCAGCACTTTTTGAAAAGCTCCGATCATATCATAGACCGTGACAGAGAGCTTTTGCTCAGACTGTTTTACTTCTTTTGCATATTCACTCAAATCACTCGGCGGTTTCGTGAACGATTTTTGTCTTTCTTCTTCCCGTTCTTTTAAATCCTTCGCCGCATCTTTATATTTTCGATACTCAATCAGCTTTTCAATCAGTTCCTCCCGCGGATCTTCTTCTTCAAGTAATTCATCTTCAAAAAGCTCCTCCTCTTGCTTCGGGAGCAGCATTCTGCTTTTAATGCTGAGCAGCGTGGCAGCCATAACCAAATACTCGCTGGCCATATCGAGCTCAAGCACACGCATCGTATGTACATATAATAAATATTGTTCAGTGATCTTCGCCACAGGTATATCATATATGTCAATTTCAAGACGATTGATTAAATGAAGCAGCAGGTCCAATGGGCCCTCAAACGTATCAATTTTCACTTGATATTCTTCCATCATCTCACCATTTTCAAGTATCACTCTCATTGCCGGAAAAACTGGCTACCCTATAGTATAAGCCACCAAAAAGCTCTCGTCCAATACTATTTCATTTCCTGTTTTGAACAAGTTTGTACAGAATATTCAAAACACGAGAGGTGTTTGCTCGGAGCGCTGAAGCGGGAGAAAAAGCCTTAGCTTCTGGTTTTCCTTTCTAAGAAGCAATAGAGGCCGAGCGTTCTTTTTTCCTTTTATCCCTTCTATGGTACACTAAAAGCACATTAAAGGAGGAAACACCTTGTATCCGAAAGCTTATATAGATTATCTCGTTGAGTTTCACGCGACACGGGATTATTTTGAATGCCATGAAATATTAGAAGAATATTGGAAGGAAGATCCGCCAAAGAAACGAAAACGCTATTGGGTCGGCTTTATTCAGCTTGCAGTTGCTTTATATCATCACAGAAGGCAGAATACAGCCGGGGCAAAAAGACTGATGGCGAACAGCATCCGGATTCTTCAAGCAGAATACCGGGCAGTCGAAGACTTAGGGCTCGATCATGGCCGTTTGCTCGAACTTATGCAATCGGTTTACGAACAAATCGAAACCGGCTCTGCCTATAAAAGCATTATGCTGCCAATCAAAGATGAGAAACTGGAGGAAGCATGCAGGATCGAATGCAGGGAAAAAAAGTATACATGGGGGCAGCCCAGTGCACTCAGCAACATATTTCTTATCGACAAACACCGTTTGCGGGATCGGACTGACGTCATCAGTGAACGTGAAAAAGAAATAGAACGCAGAAAAAAAAGCAGAGGCTGATCACAGCCTCTGCTTAATTATTGTATGAAATGTCTTGATCCTGCTGACCTTGACAACGTTCGAAAAAGCTCTGCGTTAATTCATTTGGAACCAGTACTTGCGTTTTGAATAAATGCTTTAAAGCATCCATCATCTGTTTTCCGATTCCTTGATGGCGATGAGAAGGATTCACACTGATATGCCGGATCTCAACCTCAGAATCCTTTTTTTCGACTCCGATTGCTCCGACGATATCCTCGTCCTCTTTCCAAAGAAAGAGCTGGCGGTCTGTATCCGTTTCGTAGTCCTTAATTGTCTGCTGAAGCTGCTTAAGGTCTTTTTCATTCGGCATAAACGAAAGAAGCCCCATCGCAATCTTTTCAAACGATTTTTTATAACGAATTAACATAAAAACCCCTCTATATCCAAAATGTCCAGTCTGCTATTAACGGATACGAATAGGTGATCCGTTTTCTCACATTATATCATTTTCGCCATATTTTTAAACTGTTTTCAGCAAATTATTCAAATGAGCGGTTTAAATTTGCCATTTCAATGGCAGAAACAGCACAATCTACACCTTTGTTGCCCGCTTTTGTGCCGGCACGCTCGATAGCCTGTTCGATGTTTTCAGTTGTTACAATTCCAAAGATGACAGGTACACCAGTAGTGTTTGCTGCTTGCGCGATGCCTTTTGCAGCTTCATTGCAGACATAATCGTAATGTGTCGTCGCGCCTCTGATGACAGTGCCCAATGTGATAATAGCATCATATTTTTTTGTTTCCGCCATTTTTTTCGCAGCAAACGGTATTTCAAATGCGCCTGGAACCCAAGCCACATCAATATCATTTGTGTCTACGCCATGTCTGAGCAGCGCATCTTCTGCTCCGCTCAGCAGCTTGCTCGTAATAAAATCATTAAATCTTCCTACTACGATTCCGATTTTAAGACCTGTACCAACTAAATTTCCTTGTATGATATTCATATGATTCCCATCCTTTTTTGTGATATTTGTAATTAGAAATGAAGTAAATGACCTAGCTTGTTCATTTTGGTTTGCAAATATTTTTTATTGTGTTCTTTCGCCTCCATTTGAAGCGGCACTCTTTCTGAAATACTGAGTCCGTAGCCTTCAAGGCCTGCGATTTTTCGCGGATTATTCGTCAAAAGCTTCATATTCCGGACACCGAGGTCGCGTAAAATTTGTGCTCCGATGCCATAGTTGCGAAGATCCGGCAAGAATCCAAGCGCCTCATTGGCTTCTACGGTGTCATAACCTTGTTCCTGAAGCTTATAAGCTTTTAATTTATTGATTAAACCGATGCCTCGTCCTTCTTGGCGCAAGTACAGAAGCACTCCACGGCCTTCTGCGGCAATTTGGTTCAGCGCGGCGTGCAGCTGCGGTCCGCAGTCACAGCGATGAGACCCAAACACGTCACCTGTGAGACATTCTGAATGCACCCGGACCAATACCGGTTCTTCTCCGAACGGCACCTCTCCCATCACAAATGCGACATGCTCTTTTCCATCTACCTCATTTGTGTATCCATAAACCTTAAATGTCCCAAAATCAGTAGGCAGCGTAATGTCAACTTCACGCTCGACAAGTGTTGTCAGATTGTAACGGTATTGAATCAAATCCTTAATGGTGATCATTTTTAATTGATGCTTTTTCGCAATTTCAATGAGCTCAGGCACTCTCGCCATCGTTCCGTCTTCATTCATAATTTCACAAATGACGCCGGCTCCTGGAGATCCGCAAGCTTCAGCAAGATCAACAGCAGCTTCTGTATGGCCCGCTCTTTTCAGGACACCTCCTTTTTTCGCAATCAGTGGAAAAATGTGCCCCGGACGCTGAAAATCAGATGGCACGGATTTGCTGTCCAGCAATGCTTGAACGGTAAAAGATCTTTCTTGAGCGCTGATACCTGTCTTCGTTTCACGATGGTCTATGCTTACGGTAAATGCAGTGTGGTGAGAATCTGTATTATGCTCAACCATAGGGTGAAGATCAAGCCTGTCTGCGATTTCCTCACTGAGCGGCGTGCAGATCAGTCCTCTCCCATGTGTCGCCATAAAGTTAATGACTTCAGGCGTTGCATGCTCGGCAAGAGCCACAAAGTCTCCTTCATTTTCTCTGTCTTCATCATCTACAACGATGATGACTTCGCCTTTTTTTAAAGCGTCCAGTGCTTCTTCTATCGGATGAAACATGCAAATCTTCCTCTCTAAAAGCCGTTTTCGCTTAAGAAGGCTTTTGTAATGGTTTGTTGGGTCTTATTTTCATTGGCTTTATGCAAAAATCGATACATATATTTTCCGATCATATCGCATTCGATATTCACTTTAGAGCCGATCGTTTTTTCTGAAAAAATCGTTTCGCTGATCGTATGCGGTATTAAGGAGATCGTCACTGTGTCTTCTGTCAGGCCGAATATGGTTAAGCTCACGCCATCCACAGTAATTGATCCCTTTAAAACCAATGTTTTTGTTAATGACGGGTCCATTTTTAAATCATAGTAAACTGCGTTGCTTTTCTCTTCAATTCGTGTGATTTCCGCAGTTCCGTCGACATGGCCTGAGACGAAATGGCCTCCGAAACGGCCGTTTGCCGCCATCGCTCTTTCCAGATTTACTTTGCTTCCTTTTGTTAAATCATTCAGTGACGTAGCTTTGACTGTTTCAGGCATAACATCCACTGTGAATTGATTTTTTGTAAAATCAGTGACAGTCAGACAAATGCCGTTCACTGCAATGCTGTCGCCAAGATGAACATCCTCTAAAATCTTTGAGCATTTAATAGTTAAGGCCATTGAATGCCCTGCTTTTTTCATGGATTCGATTGTGCCTGTTTCTTCGATAATTCCTGTAAACATGGTCACCATCCTATTCCTTTGTCGGTTTTGCCGTCAGTTTGATATCACGGCCGATTTGGGTTATATCAGTGAATTGTAATAAGGGGACATCTTTCATTGATTGAAAACCTTCACCGGAGATTAAGCTGGGAGCATGCGTTCCTCCGATTAGTTTAGGGGCAAAATAGAAGATGATTTCTTGAAAACAGCCTTCTTTGACAAAGCTTCCGTGAACAGCTGAACCGCCTTCCACATACACCGACATGATGCCTTCTTCCGCTAGGATCTTCAAAACATCGGGAATTTGAATGCGCTCGGTTTCAAGTGTAAATATGTTCACTCCGAAAGCTGAAAGCCGTTTTTTCTTTTCCTCTTCTGCGCGTGCCGTCGTAAAAATCCATGTCGGCGCTATTTGATCGCAAATCACTTTAGCGTCCTCAGGAATCGAGAGTACGGTATCAAGTATGACCCGAACCGGCTGTTTTGTTACATTCGGCAGTCTGCAGGTTAAGCTCGGATTGTCGGCTTTCACTGTGCCAACTCCGACTAAAATGCTTTGGTGTGTTTTCCTGTATTGCTGAGCATCCTGTCTTGCAGCCTCTGACGTGATCCATTTGCTGTCACCCGTGCTGGTAGCTATCTTGCCGTCAAGGCTGGCAGCCGCTTTTAGCGTGACGTACGGAAGGCCTGTCCTCATAAAGTGCAGAAATTTTTCATTCAGCCTCTCCGCCTGGTCTGCCAGGATACCTTCCCTTACCTCAATGCCGGCTTCTTTGATCATGCTGATCCCTCTTCCAGCCACAAGCGGATTAGGATCTCTCATCGCCACGAACACTCTTTTGATGCCAGAGTTGATAATCAATTCTGCACATGGCGGTGTTTTTCCGTAATGGCTGCACGGTTCGAGTGTAACGTAAATATCGGCACCCTCTGCATGTGCTCCAGCCATATGGATGGCATGAACTTCTGCATGAGCTTCACCATATTTTAAATGGGCGCCCATTCCGACAATTTGTCCGTCCTTTACGACAACAGCGCCGACGAGCGGATTGGATTCGGTCTGTCCTTCGCCCTGCTTCGCAAGATCTAAGGCCAGCTTCATATAATACTCTTCCATTTGTTTCCCTCCCCTCTTTTGTTATTTACCGTCAAAAAAGCCCCGAATTTATAAAAAATTCGGGGCTTTAGGTATTTTACGCAATAGGAAATAACACTATGCATTTTTGAACCATTTGCATAGCGGTTCATCATCCTTCTCCCATCCAGACTTTCACTGTCGGCTTCAGCTTAAACTGAATCCACCGCGTGCTTATGCACACGGGTCACGGGCTCTAAAGCAAATGTGCTTTACTACCGCCGGTCGGGATTTCCACCCTGCCCCGAAGGATACAATCTTTATTCATTTGTCCTTATTGGCTATTATAGCGATCCTTTTTAAAGTACGCAATGAAATAAACTTACAATTTGAGAAAAACAAAACATCACCCTTCGATCCGAAAGGTGATGTTTTTTAATCATTCACTTTTGCAACCTTGATTAATCCGTCGATCCGCTTTGATTTGCTGAAGTATGCCTTAATCTTGTCACCTTCTTTTATATCAGATAAATCCTGATTTAATTTTTTTCCGTTGAAGATGATTTTCGTTCCGTTTTCTGCTACTCCATGATACTCTGAGCCGTCAATTTTCGTCACTTTATATTCCTGGATGGTGTATTCCTCTTCTTCCGAGGACAAGGTTTGTCCAATTGCTGTCGGAACATCCTTCAGCTCAACATCATTTATGTACATATAACCGCCTGCAAGTAAAAGCAAAAGCACTAACAGAATGGTAATCTTGGTTTTTATTCTTCCCATTTCTAAACCTCCAGCCAATATGAATCTATTCATTCATATGAGTTATTCCTTATTTTCATGAATAAAAAACCGTAAATTCTCGTAAATTATTAATATAACGATACATAACGGGAATATGTTTCACATTTCTGCAAAAATTTCTTTTCTATAGATATACGAATTTATGTTCTGGTTTTGGGGGATAACCGTAAAAAAGATATAAAAAAAGCAGCCCCAATGGGAAACTGCTTGATCCTAATTTGTTTTGCGCATTTCTTTAAACGGGTAGAAAACAAACTTTGACGTACCCGCAATTTGTTTTTTCGTGAAGAGGCCAAGTCCGTTACGGCTGTCCATGGAATTCCGACGATTGTCACCCATCACAAAATACTTGTTATCAGGCACTTTAACCGGGCCGAAATCATCGGTCAAATGGTCAAAACCGTCCTGTTTCGCTCTCTTTTTATTAGCCGCCAAATAAGGTTCGTCCACCTTTTTCCCGTTGATATAGAGCTGGTCATTTTTCATCTCAACCGTATCGCCGGGAAGGCCGATAATACGTTTGACATAGTGAACATCATCTCCGTTTAACACGACGATGTCTCCTCTATCAAACTCGCCGATGTATTTGACTGTCATATTGACAAAGACCCTTTCACGGTTGTGAAGTGTAGGATACATAGAGTCACCATCAACGACATACGGCGCAAAAATAAAGTTGCGAATGAGCAAAGCAAGAACGACAGCAATCACAATTGCTTTTGCCCATTCTAATATTGATTTTTTCTTCGAAACATTTTCTGATTTCAACTGATTTCCTCCAATAAACAACGGTCTTCAATTTATGTTATCACGAATCGAAAAAAAATCCCATTAGGACCATTGAAGTGATTTTACAAACTGTTAATCTTCATCTTCTACCCACATCATGCCTATTTTTTCTTGTCGATCATAACTAGGCCTGAAAATATTGAAAGAAATGAATCGCATAATTCAGAAGCGATGGACTCAGAAGAAAGAGAGTTCTCATATGCAAAATCTTTAGATCGTATATAAAGCATGAGGTTACGGGCAGTTTGTTCATTTACTGCATTCCATTGATCCCCCAATCCATGATACCCATGGCACTTGACAAAAAACAATTCACGTCATAAAGGTTACTGGAATGTTTGCAGCAACCTATTTCACAGGTGATAACCGCATCCCGTTTTTGCTTTCATGATATGTTAAAAATCATTCAAGCTCGAAAAAAAACATGGATCAGCCTCCAAAAAATAAATCCAATATATTCCCGGCAGTTGAAGACTCTTTATTATAAAACTCTGAATATCCGCAGTTCTTACAGTAAACCACTAGAAATCGGTTATGCTGCACGTCAAACAGCTTTGATAATCCCGTGCCGGTTGTAGCTATTTCTTTTTGTCCGGCTTCAGTACTGCCGCATTTTATACAGCCTTTGTTGTTCATATCGCGATCTCCTTTTCATTACATCACGTTTGTTTGATTTATTTTACTACAAAATATCAATCCCAATGACCCGTACTACTTTAAAGTTTACTTAATTTTGATTACATACTAATTGGGTTCGTTTCTCAGCTTGGTAAATCTTCTGGAGAAACGGAAAAGCTCCATGACCAAAACATTCAAACTCAGCCAAACACCGCCGAAGGCGTAACCCGCAGCAACATCACTCGGATACTGCTCATTAAAGTACACACGGCTCAGCCCGATGAGGAATAAAACGATAATCAACAAAAAAACGCAACAGTTTGCAGACGCGCCTTGTGAGAATGACGAACAAAAAGATAAGCACAAAAACCAAAAATGACAAATGCCGTTAAAGTCTGTTCGCTCGGGAATGGATATAATACATGACTTTCCAAAGGAGCGTGAACAGGATGAAGGGAATGAAAGAGCCGTCTAATTCCCTCTTCATAAAGCTCTCGCACCAACGACTAGGAGAAAGAGAGTTCGATTTTCCGGTCTTGCCCTTTGAATACCGTCCAAAAAAAAGTTAGAACAATAACGGCTAACAGAACACCTCTCGACGCAAAAGCTTTCTGAATTGCAGCTGGGCCCAGTCTATACCCGATCCAATACGACATGCTTACTCCCGCACAGCTCCCCAATCCGGCCGCTAACATGCTTAGCACCCAGTTTAACTTTTCTTGAAACACGAGAACACCGGCAAACTCTCCCGGTCCAAGTAAAGCTAGAAGCTCTAACATCAAGACAATAAACAAGACGGCATATCCGTACTGTTCGAGCAACCCCGTCAAAACTTGCATGTGATTCTCCTTAAACTTTTTTGTTCTTTTATCATTCCCAATCCACTTTTTGTATAATCAGCACAATTTCACCTTCAGTCGTCCAACAACATTGTCTATGGCGGGATCTTCTCTCCTATACTCGTCACTCATACATTCTTTTTTGACAAGGAGGAGCAACAGCATGAAATGGGAGGAAACAAAAGATACGCAGGGAGTTTGCCAAAATTTTGGGCAGTTCATTCTGCCACCGAGTCAGGTGTTTGTTTGCCTACCTCATTCCTTGGCCATTCCCCATTTTTCCCGTTTGAGGTTCGCAATGATAAAGTATTTCACTTAGTTTCGTACATGAAGAGGTAAATTCTTTGCTCTCCGAACTAGGATGCGGCGCATGACGATTACTGCATTGCATAACCACTGGTTATTTAGTGAGCCGTGTGCAATGTATATGCACTTTGAGTCAGCACAGGATAGTCCTATTACATTCGACAGAAAAGCAGCTGCCACATTCAGAGTAGTTAAAAGAATAGACAGATAGCTGGGCTTCCGGAAGCTTTAAAGGAGGCTCTTTTTTGAGCATTTTTATAAATCAATGAAAACAGGCATCTCCTAAATATTTTTGCCAATAAGTTTACGCTAATCAACTCTAGTACTAATACATATAAAAAGTAGAATACTATGAAAGGAGATTTGATGGTATGATTGATTATCCTATTAATATAAACAACGTTTCCGGGAACAGTGTAATTAACGTAGGGGGCGCTTTTATGATCAGGCCTTTAACTTTGTCCAAATCTGTGTTTGGCTCTGGAGGTTTAAACACAGGAATTGTCTTTGAAAATAACTTTGTAAGCAAGGCTAAAATGATTAATCATCAATTTACTGATCAAAACGTCACCAAAACTTTTTAATCGATTCATTACGGGGGCTTGCGATGTCTCACTAACTAAACACCTGGTTTTGCCAACCGCCATCAACACTCGGCGGTTTTTTATTGAACATTTTTGGCCAATAAAAAAAGCTTCCTCTCTAAGAGGAAGCCTTTTGCCTGCCGATTAGCCTTCTACGCGAACTTCTTTCATGACATCGCCGTTAGACATGTTTTTCGCGAATTCTAATCCGCTTGTTACTTTACCGAATACAGTGTGAACACCGTTCAAATGAGGCTGTGGCTCATGAACGATGAAAAATTGGCTGCCGCCAGTGTCTTTTCCGGCATGTGCCATAGAAAGTGCGCCCGCCTCATGTGTATGCGGGTTGCCTTCTGTTTCACATTTGATTGTGTATCCCGGACCGCCAGTACCAGTTCCGTGCGGGCAGCCGCCTTGACTGACGAAGCCAGGAATCACTCGGTGGAATGTAAGCCCGTCATAAAAGCCTTCGTTCGCAAGCTTTTCAAAGTTTGCGACAGTTCCAGGTGCAGCTTCAGGATAAAGTTCAAATTCAATTTTGTTCCCGTCTTCTAATAAAAAGTAACCTGTTTTCAATTGTATGCCTACTTTCTTTATTTTAATTTTCAAAGGAGATTATGTATGATAGGTTATGGCCTGTCTCTCCTTGTCGCGGCTATTATACCACACCTTTCGGGGGAAAACGAATCTCCCGGCTTTACTAAAAAATAAAAATGAAACCTGAATCTCTTTATCTCCGTCTAACCTAACGGAACTGTATTTTTCATGATTCAGGTCCTCACAAAGCAGCACTATCCAGCTGCTTGTGAAATTGAAGGAGGTCAAACTGCTTTGAAGAAAATTTGGATTGGAATGCTGGCAGCGGCCGTTTTGCTGCTGACGGTTCCGAAGGTCAGTCTCGCGGATGCCGCAGTTGGAGATGTCATTGTAACACTGGGTGCTGATTTGTCAGAATCCGACAAACAAAAAGTGCTTGATGAAATGAATGTCCCTGATAATGCCACAACGGTAACCGTGACCAATAAGGAAGAACATGAATATTTAGGAAAATATATATCGAACGCGCAAATCGGATCGAGAGCGATTTCTTCATCCTCAATCACCATTGCCAAAAAAGGCTCCGGATTGAATGTTGAGACCCATAATATCAGCGGCATCACGGATGAAATGTACCTGAATGCACTGATGACAGCCGGTGTTAAAGATGCGAAGGTGTATGTTACAGCACCGTTTGAAGTATCCGGGACTGCGGCTTTAACTGGATTGATTAAGGCGTATGAAGTTTCTTCAGACGAAGCGATCTCGGAGGATGTTAAGCAGGTCGCCAACCAAGAGCTTGTCACGACATCAGAGCTTGGAGACAAAATCGGTAACGAAAATGCGGCAGCCCTGATTGCAAAAATCAAAGAAGAGTTTGCTAAAAACGGGGTGCCTGATAATAAAGCTGACATCGAAAAACAAGTGGATGACGCAGCTTCTGATTTAAACGTCACACTTACTGACAGCCAAAAGAACCAGCTTGTCTCCCTATTCAATAAGATGAAAAACGCTGACATTGACTGGGGACAGGTCAGTGACCAGCTAGATAAAGCGAAAGATAAGATTACGAAATTCATAGAATCAGATGAAGGCAAAAACTTCATCCAGAAAGTCATTGATTTCTTCGTATCTATCTGGGATGCGATTGTATCTATATTCAAATAAGAAAAGCGCCGAAAAATCGGCGCTTTCTTTTATTGCTTTACACCCGTTTTAAATGGCAGATCAAGTTTTACAATATCTTCGTATGTTTCTCGCTTCACGACTAAATGAGCCTCACCGTTTTCGACAAATACAACGGCGGGTCTCGGAATACGGTTATAATTGTTGGACATGCTGTATCCATAAGCGCCTGTACAAAAAACGGCAAGAAGATCGCCTTCTTTTACTTCCGGCAGGTCAATATCCCAAATCAGCATATCTCCGCTTTCACAGCACTTTCCGGCAATTGATACCGTTTTGTCATGCGCTTCTCCGATCCTGTTGGCTGCCGCAGCTTCATATTTAGCTTGGTAAAGCGCAGGACGAATATTGTCGTTCATGCCTCCGTCTACTGCCACATACTGGCGGACACCCGGCACTTCTTTTTGAGAGCCAACCGTATAAAGAGTTGTGCCTGCGTCTCCCACAAGAGAACGGCCCGGTTCGATCCAAATTTCCGGGATATCAAAACCGTAACGGGAAGCATTTTCTTTCACAGCTCCGATAATTTTTTCAACGTATTCAGTGGCATGAAGCGGTTCATCATCTTCCGTATAACGAATGCCGAAACCTCCTCCAAGATTCAGCACCTTGGATACAAATGAATATGAATCTCTCCACTCGTCTAGTTTTTTGAAGATTTTTTCCGCTGCTAACACAAAACCGGCCGTATCAAAGATTTGCGATCCGATATGGCAATGGACACCCAGCAGCTGAATGTGTTCCGATTGTAATACTTGTTCGATGGCCCGTTCAGTTTGTCCGTTATGAAGGTCGAAACCAAACTTTGAATCTTCCTGGCCCGTTGTAATGTAGTCATGCGTATGCGCTTCTACTCCGGGCGTGATCCGAAGAAGAACATCGATGGAGTGACCCGTTTCTTTACATAGGTCTTCAAGAAGCGCAATTTCATAGAAATTATCCACCACAATGCAGCCGATGCGGTGCTCAAGCGCCATGCGCAGTTCTTCCCTGCTCTTATTGTTTCCATGAAAGTGGATGCGTTCTGCCGGAAAGCCTGCCGCAACAGCCGTATATAGCTCTCCTCCGGATACGACATCTAAAGAAAGTCCCTCTTCCTCAGCGAGCTGAATCATTGCGACTGATGAGAATGCTTTGCTCGCATATGCCACCTGTGCTTTCAGCCCTGCAGAAATAAACGCCTGCTTAAAGCTTTTAGCACGCTCACGTATTAAAGCCACATCATATACGTAAAGAGGTGTACCATATTTCTCAGCTAAATAGAGAGCATCCACACCTCCGATTTCTAAATGACCATGTTGATTTTGTCTGCTTGTGCCGTGTAAGAACAATGTCATTCCCTCTTTCTCCGCTTATGGATGAAAGGACAGTTTTATGGACTGTCCCTTCATAATTAAGACATACATTATCATACTCTTCAGTCAGTTTCAATGCGATTATGAATTGGTAGGCTGTCTTAAGCGATTTTTGGGGTGAACGATACTGGGTCTTACTTTTGCGCCAGGTTTCGCTGTGCGGACAAGAACCTGCCACAGCGCCTTTCCGTTAAAGGGAATCAGCGGCCATAAGTACGGTGTCTGAAGGGATTTGATGCTTGCCATGGCAATAATTAGCACTGTAAATCCGATGACGAGCCCTTTTATATGAAATAAGGCAACGAGTATCATGAGGACAAGACGGCTCATTTTGTTTGCCAAGCTTAATTCATAACTAGGCGTCGTAAAGGTTCCAATCGCCGCAAGTGAGACGTACAGAATCACCTCAGGCGAAAAAAGGCCGACCTCAATCGCAATCTGCCCGATCAGAACAGCGGCAATTAAACCCATTGCTGTCGATAAAGCCGTCGGTGTGTGAATGGCAGCCATTCTGAGAAACTCGATTCCTAAGTCAGCTAAAAATATCTGCAGGATGATCGGGATATGCGTATCTTTATTTAAACCGATAAATTTCATGTTGTCCGGAAGCAGATCAGGCTGAAGCACAAAGAGAAACCAGATCGGAAGAAATAAAGTAGAAGCAAGAATACCGAAAAATCTTACCCATCTTAAAAAGGT
Organism: Bacillus sp. 9.4; assembly: GCF_055486415.1. Lineage (NCBI taxonomy): Bacteria > Bacillati > Bacillota > Bacilli > Caryophanales > Bacillaceae > Bacillus > Bacillus sp. 9.4. The sequence continues at coordinate 427,951 of NZ_JBVFMU010000001.1, forward strand.
CCCGACTGAAGGAGCCTGCCTATATTCTTCAGCATGCTGCACATGGTGAAATAAAGTCGTTGGGGTAATGATTACACTCGGCGATGTGTCCACTATAATGATAACATGGCCTTCTAGAACATGATTTGCGGCCACATCCGGTCTTTCTGTATAGCGCACGAGCGGAAAAGGATTATAGCTTTGATTAACAATGAATTCCTCGACAGTTTTGTCTGCCATTGTTAATCCATCGACATCAATGGATGCAATTTCTTTTTCTACGATCTCAACCAGATCCGGATCAGCTATATCTTCTATATAACAAATGCTTAAATCCGTCTTTGACCGCTCACCAACTTTCGTCATCTTGACTCGAAGGCGTTCGTCTCTGATCCGCCTTCTGAGAAGGGCCGTATTGACGACGATATTTTCAACAAATCCGTCTCTGGCTCCCCTGACCACCTTTTCCGTATCAGGTTCTTCCGGGTTTCTGCCCGGATAGCTTCTGACGTCAATTATAAATGCGAAGCCTGCACCTTCAACAATGACAGCGACGAGCCCGGACAGCACTTGGTCGGTGGTTTCATCCAAGGTTTTTACTTTTTCGACCTGGGCGTTAAGCAGCCTGTTTTCGACGATGTCGACCAGCTCATCAGGGTCTTCTTTCCGATTGTTAATGGCAACAAGTTCTCTCATTAAATGAATAATATAGGCTGTATCGCATAATCCATTTAGATAGTAAAGCTGGATCTCTTTATCTAAAATCGTGAGCTTGCGAACACCTACATCATAGCTCGTCCCCATCCCAACACGGTTTTTGAAATATTCTTCATTTTTAGCTGGATTCCGATAAACCCGAATTTTCTCTTCCTTGTGGTCCGGCATGATACCCGCTCCTTTCTAAAATAAACTCGACCGCTTTCATGGTGATTGGCGACCCTTTTGAGATATCGTCTTTTCTGCCCATTTTGCCGATATCCCCGATACCGACAATAAGCGGGAGATCAAGTTTATCAAGGCAATAGACTGTATCTCCACTCATTCTGTGGTCATCAAATTCCCTTTCCCCGACTTTATCGACGCCGTATTCAGTTATTTCTCCATTGCGGTCAATGCTTACATCGACCCTGGTCCATTCAGCCTGATGTGTTTTTGACGCGACCGCAATCACACCGAGCACTTCAATAGACGGATGGGTTGCGACATAGGTCAGAGCGGCTTCTCCCGGACCCTCTCCTTGAAGGCCGGAGTCGTCAAACATGACAAATACAGGATCATACGGTGCTGAGGCGATCAGCTTGACAAGCTCGGCGCCGCTGCGGGTGGAAGGATTCCCTTTTGATTGTGAAATACATCGACCTCCCACTTTGCTTGCGGCGTATTCAATTGTTTTAGCGGCATAAACATCCCCGTCTGTTACCAGTATGACCTTGCGTTTTGTCGTCATGTCGGCATTATCCTTTCGGTTTGAAAATAACAGCTACGATAAAGGCGAAAAGAATAGCGGCTGAGATACCGGCCGAGGTCAGCTCAAAAATCCCCATGCCGATTCCTATAAATCCGTGTATATGCGCCTGATGCATAGCACCGTGCAGAAGACTGTGACCGAAGCTGACGATCGGAACGGTGGCGCCTCCTCCGGCAAATTCAATAAATTTATCGTAAATGCCGAAACCATCTAATATTGCACCGATTACAACAAATGATGTCATGACATGAGCTGGCGTCAATTTAAAAATATCCAAGAGCAGCTGGCCGACGATACAAATGGCCCCGCCGCATACAAAAGCCAAAAGGTAGTCCATGTTAAGATGCACCTCCTGCACGCTCAAATACAACCCCGTGGGCGATAGTCGGAATGGTTTCTTTTTGCTGGATCATCGTCGGGCTTAACAGCGCCCCGGTCGCCACGACAAATACACGGTTTAATTTTCCTTCTCTCAGCTGCTTAAAAATATGAGAGTAGGTGACAACCGCTGAACAAGCACAGCCACTCCCCCCGGCAAAGACCTGCTGATCCGGAGTGTAAATCAGAAGCCCGCAATCATCATGCTTTGTGCCGACTGGATATCCATCTTCTTTTAAGATGTCTTTTACGATTGGAGAACCGACGCCTGACAGGTCACCTGTCAGGATTAGATCATAATCATCCGCTGTCCGGTTGAGATCTTTAAAGTGCTGCTTAATCGTATCAGCTGCAGCCGGAGCCATAGCCGATCCCATATCAAAAGGATCTGTAATTCCTAAATCAGAAACCTTTCCGACAGTCGCACTTGTGATTTGGATATCACCCGGTGTCTGACTGATGACAACTGCACCGCTTCCGGTTACAGTGGAGGTAGCAGTGTCCGGTTTTTGCCCTCCGTATTCTGTCGGATAGCGAAACTGTCTTTCCGCAGTTGCATTGTGACTGCTTGTGGCAGCCAGTGCCCTTTTGGCAAACCCGCCATCAACTAAGGCTGATGCGACAGCCACTGTTTCCATTGATGTTGAACAGGCGCCAAACATACAAAGAAATGGGATTTTCAAGTGTCTTGCCACATAGTTAGCCGTCACGTTTTGGTTCAGCAAGTCGCCTGCGAGCAATAGGTCAATATCATCTTTTGTCAGATTGTTTTTTTGAAGCGCAACATTAACAGCGTCTTCCATGAGCTGCCGTTCCGCCATTTCCCAGCTTTTTTGATTACAATGCATTTCGTCATAGGTTTTATCAAATAAAGAGCCGAGCGGTCCGTCTTTTTCCTTTGGTCCTGCTGCCGTTCCCGCTGAGTTGACAAATATGGGATGTTCAAATACCCAGGTTTGCTTTCCTGTTAATTTCATTTTCTTCTCCTCCTATGACATCAGTTTCTCAAAAGCAAACCGAATCATTCCAACGATGTATGCAGCTACAACTCCGAAAACAATAACATTTCCTGCCAGTTTAAACATATTTGTCGCTACTCCAAGCACTAATCCTTCACTTTTATATTCAAGAGCCGCGCTTGCCATACTGTTGGCAAAACCTGTGACAGGTACGGCTGAACCTGCGCCTGCGAATTGTCCGATTCTGTCATAGATGCCGAACCCTGTAAGCAGGGCGGAAATTAATATCAGCGTTGCAGCTGTTGGATTCCCCGCAGTTTTTTCATTGAAATCAAAAAAATGGATATAAAAATTTTGCAGACCTTGCCCGATTGCACAAATCAGTCCGCCCACTAAAAAGGCTTTTACACAGTTCCAGACGTAAGGCGGCTTAGGCTGATATGTTTTCACTTTTGATTTGTAATTTTCTTTTATGTTTGTCATCTTGAAACCTCCTTATGAATGGTCAATAAAGTACAGCCAATGAAATAAGGATCCCGCGATTTTCCCAATCACGATGGCCATTAACAGAATAATGATTTTACTTCTGAGCCCGATTCGTTTTGCCAAAATCGGCAGGACATTTAAAACCTCTGTAAGAGCAGCCGCTAGCATCCCGACGAACAAACCTGCCAGAAGCCCGACCGGCACAGCTATCCATTTTGTTAGATAAAGATGATTCATATGAAGCGTCTCCCATCCCCCGCAAACCGCGCCAAGAATAACAGCCGCTTCATAAGCCTGAACAAATCTCATTGTTTTGGTGAGCTGCATCAGCCGCGGAATGATTCCCATTACGGTTAAAAAAGCAACGAAACCCGCCCCCACCGTTATGCCTCCGCCGAGCCCGACAAAAATAATGAACAATACACTAACGATCATGCAGATCCTTTATGGTTTCTTGATTCTCATGCATGGCCACATATTGATCGAGATCAAGCTGATAGTTAAACATCTCAACCTCCAGCGGGCTGGGCTCTTCATTTAGGCGCTTTTTAAATATGTGGTTAAAAAACACGATCATCCCCAGTCCCAAACCGATGCTGTATGGGATTTGAAGCAAATATGGATAGTCATTCCTCTCTCCGGTTATGATTTCATATAGTGCGATATGAACATCTCTCATGCTTACATCCTCATGAAAGTTCATGATGGCAAGACACGATCCAATAAACAGAAGCAGCCAGACACCGATAAATAGAACCGTTGATAAATTTCGCTTTCGATATTGAATTTCAACAATGGTTTCTGCTCCGCCTACGGTTTGAACATCAAGTGTCGGATCTTGTAAATGAATGGCTCTGAGGACTTGTATGATATCCAGAATTACGATATTTTTATCTTTTTCGCTCACCTGATAAAGCGGCATAGCCGAAAGTTTCTTTTTCAGCTGAAGCTGCCCTTCTATTTGCGCGGCATCTCCAACGGTAATAATATCCCCTGGATGTGCCAGCACCCGGTGGCGAAGCCGGATAAATATTCGTCGTTCCATCATTGATCACCATCTTTCGGTGGTTATATATGTAGTATGTGGTTCGATTTTGTTCTCATTCATCCGCTCGAAAAGACCATAAATTACCACGCTTTTGCACATAAAAAAGCTAGCCTGCACTGCAGACTAGCCATCCGTATGATCCATTTGAACCTTGATCTGTTTTAATATTTTCTTTTCAAGCCTGGAAACCTGCACCTGAGAGATCCCGAGCCGCTCAGCCACCTCGGACTGTGTCTGGTCTTTATAATATCTGAGATAGACGATTAGTTTTTCCCTTTCCTCCAAATCGCTGATTGCTTCTTTCAGCGCAATTTTGTCAAACCATTTTTCTTCTGAGTTGTCAGCGATTTGATCAAGCAGGGTAATCGGATCTCCGTCATTTTCATAAACGGTTTCGTGAATCGAAGATGGAGCCCTTACCGCCTCTTGGGCCAGTACAACATCCTCAGCTTCAATCTCCAAATGGTCAGCGATCTCCTGCACCGTCGGCACTCTGCCCAGTGTTTTCGAAAGCTCATCCTTCGCGCGCCGGATTTTGTTTCCAAGCTCTTTTAATGACCGTGATACCTTTACAGTTCCGTCATCACGGATAAATCGCTGGATTTCTCCGATAATCATCGGCACTGCATACGTTGAAAAACGCACATCATAGGTTAAATCAAATTTGTCAACAGATTTTAACAGCCCGATGCAGCCGATCTGGAAGAGATCGTCAGGCTCATATCCTCTGTTTAAAAACCGCTGTACGACAGACCAAACAAGACGCATGTTTTTTTCTATGAGGAGGTCTCTTGCCTGCTGGTCGCCATTTTGGCTTTGTTTGATTAATTCCTTTACTTCATGATCCTTCAGCTGAGCGTTTTTGCCGTTTTTCTTAACCTCCACATCCATAACAAATCTCCTTAATTACAAAGCGCTTTGCTTTTTGATAAGTGCTTTGTTAAGCGAATCGTTGTTCCCATTTCAGGCGATGAATCGATACTGACATCATCCATGAAATTTTCCATAATGGTAAAGCCCATTCCAGAGCGCTCAAGCTCAGGCTTAGTCGTAAATAGAGGCTGACGGGCTTCTTCAAGATCTGTAATGCCTAAGCCTTCATCACGAATAGTCATATATACGACATGATCTTCCAGCGTCACTGAAATGTAAACTTTCCCTTCACAGTTCTCTTCATATCCATGGATAATTGCATTTGTGACTGCCTCTGACACGACTGTTTTGATTTCAGTCAGTTCATCCATTGTCGGGTCCAGCTGAGCTATAAATGAAGCAACTGTCACACGGGCGAACGATTCATTCTGACTGAGGGCAGAAAACTCAATGTGCATTTCATTTTTCATGATGCCACCCCCAGTGTCAGGAGCGCCTGCTGTTCAGATTGTTCAAATCGGATAATTTTAAACAGACCCGACATATCAAACAATCGCTTCACCGCAGGAGAGATAGCGCAAACGACCATTTCCCCGCCAATTTGCTTAATTTGCTTGTATCTTCCTAAAATAACGCCAAGCCCCGAGCTGTCCATAAAGGAAAGATCCTCCAAGTTCAGCACGATATGGCGAATATCATCCTTCTCCAATGATTGAGTCACTTTTTGCTTCAGGGTTTCAGCCGTATGGTGATCGAGTTCGCCTGTTAATCGAATACAAAGCACAGATTCTTTGACATTCATGTCAATTCCAAGGCTCATGCTCATTCCTCCTTGATATGATCGGATAATGAGTGTTTCGATTTCGACGGAATGAATTCCTTCACCGTGACAAAACTAGTGGTCATTCGGCATAATTACTTAAATTTTGTCCAGTCTCCCATCGTCCGCTTCAAGAATGTGATAAACCCGGCTTTCTTCATATCTTCTTTTGCAGCAACAGGACTTTCAGCGAGTACTTCTCCATCCTTTTTCAGAACTAGAGTGCCAAGCTCTTGGCCTTTTTGAATCGGAGCACTAATATTGTCCTTCATCTTGATTTCTTTTTTCACATCGTTCATATCCTCGCCTTTTTTCGTCAATATTGAAATCGACTCAGATGTAGAGAGTTCGATCAATTTTTGTTTCCCTTTTTTGACCTTTACTTTTGCTACTGTTTCATTTCGTTTATATAAAGGATGCGTTTCATACTGGCTAAAGGCGAAGTCAAGCATTTTTGTCACTTGCGCGTTTCTTTCTTTAGGCGTGCTCGCTCCGAATACAACCGCTATGGCCCGCATGTTTCCTTTTTTTGCCGAAGCAGTCAGACAATATTTCGCTTCGCCTGTATAGCCTGTTTTTACGCCGTCTACACCAGGATAAAATTTGATAAGGCGATTTGTATTCACAAGCCAAAACTTTTTATCTGTATTTTCACGAAGGTAATCTTCATACGTGCCGGTAAACTTCGTAATTGATTCGTATTTCAATAATTCCTTAGCCATGATTGCCATGTCATAAGCAGAGCTGTAATGTCCTTCCTCGGTCAATCCGGTCGGGTTTTTGAAGGATGTATTTTTCAATCCCAGCTCTTTTGCTTTTTTGTTCATTTTCTGAACAAATTCTTCTTCAGAGCCGGAAATAAATTCAGCCATGGCGACGGAAGCGTCATTTCCCGAAGCGATTGCGATACCCTTCAGCATTTCTTTGACAGTCATTTCTTCGCCGGGCTCAAGGAAGATCTGTGAGCCGCCCATTGACGCCGCATGCTCGCTTGTACGGACCTTATCACTCATTTTGATTTTGCCTTTATCTAAAGCTTCCATAATCAAAAGCATCGTCATAATTTTCGTCATGCTTGCAGGCGCCAGTCTCTCATTGCTGTTCTTGTTGTAAAGCACTTTTCCTGTGTCACGTTCTATCAGCACCGCAGACTTCGCTTCATGAGCAAGCTCCGATGTACGTTTTCCGTCTTGTTTTGCAAATGCAGACGGTGCAAATGTAAGCAGCATTATACCAATCAACAAAGTGGATAAAAGACGTTTCATCTCAAAAGCCCTCCATTTCATAATCCTTTTTATTTTTTCCAAGCGGGATGGTTTTATACGCCACTGATGGAAAATGTTTCGAATTTTGGGCATAAAAAAAGACAGCTGTGTGATATCAGACACAGCTGTCTTTTGGTTCTGCATTGATTCATATTTATTCGTACTGAGCGACGATCGCTTTAACAAGCTTCAAGAATCCAGCTTTTACTTTTTCGGTCACTTCCATAACTTCATCGTGACTTAAAGGCTGATCCAGAATTCCGGCTGCCGCGTTAGAGATGCAGGAAATGCCAAGAACCCGCATTCCCGCATGATTCGCCACAATGACTTCCGGAACAGTAGACATGCCGACTGCATCAGAGCCCATCGTTCTTAAGAAACGGACTTCTGCCGGTGTTTCGTAAGAAGGTCCTGTCACAGCAGTGTACACGCCTTTTTGAATTGGGATATTAAGGTCTTTCGCAATCTTTTCAGCCAGGCTGGACAGATCTTTGTCATAGGCTGAAGACATATCTGGAAATCTGGCGCCGAAATCAGCTTCGTTTGGCCCGATTAACGGGTTTGTTCCCATAAAGTTGATATGATCGGTAATAATCATTAAGTCTCCCGCACGGAATTCAGTGTTGACACCGCCTGCGGCATTTGTCACGATCAACGCTTCCACACCGAGCGCTTTCATCACGCGTACAGGGAATGTGACTTTCTCCATTGAGTAGCCTTCATAAAAATGAAAGCGGCCCTGCATTGCAATGACGGAAACTCCTTCAAGAGTGCCAAGCACAAGTTGTCCGGCATGCCCTTCAACAGTAGATACCGGGAATTCAGGTATGTCTTCATATTTCAGCTTGACCGGATTTTCGATTTCGTCAGCCAAAATGCCAAGACCTGAGCCTAAAATAAGGCCGATCTTCGGAGATTCCGGCAGGTTTTGTTTAATAAAAGCTGCTGCGCGTTCAATTCTGTCCTTCAAGAAACAGTCCCCCTATTGTAATAAAGATAAAAAGCTTTTCCCGTATTTCGGTTTATTCGTTTGGAAATTATCAGCGATCGTTGCGCCAATATCAGCAAATGTATCTGCAAGCGGCAGCATTTGCGCTTTCTTATGTTTTTTGCTGTAAGCGAGAATCGGCACATACTCGCGTGTATGGTCAGTCCCATGATGAATCGGATCATTGCCGTGGTCGGCTGTAATAATTAACAGATCGTCTTCTCTCATTTTTTCAAACACTTCCGGAAGCCGCGCATCAAATTCTTCAAGCGCGCGTCCGTAGCCTTCAGGGTCACGGCGGTGTCCGAATAACGCGTCAAAATCAACAAGGTTCGCAAAGCTCAGACCCGTAAAGTCTTCTCCCAGCGTATCGATCACCTTGTCCATTCCGTCCATATTAGAAACCGTTCTGCGTGAAGAAGTAATGCCTTCTCCGTCGTAAATATCAGAGATTTTACCGATTGAAATCACATCTAAGCCGCTGTCTTTCAATTCATTCATGACAGTACGGTCAAACGGCTTCAGCGCATAATCATGACGGTTTGGCGTCCGTTTGAATTGACCCCGCTCTCCGACGAACGGCCGTGCAATAATGCGGCCAACCATATATTTCGGATCAAGCGTCAGCTCTCTCGCCGTTTCGCAAATGCGATACAGCTCCTCAAGCGGCACAACCTCTTCGTGAGCGGCAATTTGCAGAACAGAGTCAGCAGACGTGTAAACAATTAAAGCCCCTGTCTCCATGTGCTCCTGACCAAGCTCATCCAAAATCGCTGTGCCGGAAGCCGGCTTGTTTCCAATAATTTTGCGGCCAGATCTCTTTTCCAGCTCTTGAAGCAATTCATCAGGAAAGCCTTCCGGGAACACTTTAAATGGTTTATCAATGTATAAACCCATAATCTCCCAATGGCCGGTCATCGTATCTTTTCCGTTTGACGCTTCTTGCATTTTTCCATAATACGCAAGCGGATGTTCTGTTTTTTCTACACCTTTGATATCTTCGATAAGACCAAGGCCGAGCTTTGCCATATTCGGCATATGTAATCCGTTCATATGCTCGGCAATATGACCGAGTGTATGAGCGCCTTCGTCATTAAAGTCAGCGGCATCCGGCGCTTCGCCGATTCCGACTGAGTCCATCACAATTAAAAACACACGATTATATTTGTATGCAGGCATCTTGAAAGCCTCCTTTTTTTCTATACGTCTATTGTATCGCTAAGAGGTCTGACAACTCAAGTATAAACCGTTTTCATTCCCGTTGACAATGTATTTGGAAATAATGAGAAACTTCAATATTTTCTGTCGCTCTAAACAAAAAAGCCGCAGCCACCTGCGGCTATGCTCGCGGATGAAACTGCTTGTACACATCCTTCAGCCTTGTTTTCGTCACATGCGTATAAATTTGCGTCGTGGATATATCCGCATGACCGAGCATTTCCTGCACCGCTCTTAAATCTGCCCCGTTCTCAAGCAGATGCGTCGCAAAGGAATGCCTGAGCGTATGCGGAGTCAGCTCTTTCTTAATGCCGGCTTCCAACGCGATTTTTTTCAGGTTCTTCCAAAATCCCTGGCGGCTGATCTGTTTGCCGTGATGATTTAAAAAGAGGGCGTCAGACACATTGTTCTTTAACAGTTTTCCCCTGGCTTTTGTCATATATTCCTCAATGGCGGAAGCGGCGGCTTCACCAATTGGCACAATCCGTTCTTTTCTGCCTTTGCCGAAGCATCGGATAAACCCCATAGATAAATGAACATCTGCCGTTTTCAACTCAATCATTTCACTGACTCGTATGCCTGTCGCATAAAGCAGCTCCAGCATTGCTTTATCCCGATAGCCGAATGGGCTCGTCAGCTTAGGCGTGTCCAATAATCGCTCGACTTCATTGAGTGCGAGCACCTTTGGAAGCGCCCGTTCCGTCTTTTGTGTTTCGATATGAACGGAAGGGTCCTTATCCGTTACTTTTTCCCTGAGCAGAAATTGATGAAAAGAGCGAATGGATGCCAAATGCCGCGCCGATGTCTTGCCGGATTTCCCCGAGTCCTTCAAATGCTTTAAGTATTGGATAATATGTATGCGGGTAACGTGATTCCAATCCGTAACATGAAGGGTTTCTGTTAAGTAGAGAGAATAGCTTTTCAAGTCACGTTCATAGGATACGATCGTATTTTGAGAGAGCCCTCTCTCTACCATGACGTAGTGGATGAAATCCTTTATTTGATCTTTCACTCTTGATCTACTCCCCGTTTTGGTAAAAAAAGATCAACCGGTCGAACCATCCGCCTTTTTCATCCTGATCCATTTCAACAACTTTTACAGCGGAGCCTTCCGGTTTATCATACCGATGATAGTTTTCATACTCTTGATTCACCCATATCATAGCATAATAGAACAAACCGGTAAAACCGGTAAACAGGATGAAAACTTTCAATGCATCGACAGCTGTTTTCAGGAATCTTCCCATGTCCTAATCGATCCTTTCCTATGGTTCCAGTTATATAAACCATATGCCAAATCAGAAAGGTTTTATACATAGAAACAGCAAAAAACCCTTTCCCCATGAGAAAAGGTTCGCGCTCGGCACCATCTATTCAGTTTCTTTTCCGTTACAGCGGTGGCAAATGCCGTGAAACGTCAATCTATGATCTTTAATCTTAAATTTCCAATCACGTTCAATGATTTCTTCCACGTCTTCAAGCAAATCTTCTTCAATTTCATCAACGGCTCCGCACTCCATGCACACCAAGTGGTGATGAAAGTGAGCTGCGCCCTCTTTCCGAAGGTCGTAACGGGACACACCGTCTCCAAAGTTAATTTTATCTACGACTTTTAATTCAGTTAATAATTCAAGCGTACGGTATACTGTAGCGAGACCGATCTCAGGAGATTTCTCTTTTACGAGGAGGTATACATCTTCTGCGCTTAAATGGTCTTCTTCGTTTTCAAGCAGCACTCTTACTGTCGCTTCACGCTGTGGCGTAAGTTTATAGCTGGATGAGTGCAGTTGTTTCTTAATTCGATCAATACGGTTTTCCATGTCTTTCCCTCCTACGCCGCATTCCATGACTCATTATAACAAAATACGCGCAGAGTTCCAACTATAATTATTATAAACTGATAAATAAAACGGTTTTCTTTTAATAATAATTTTAAAAAAGTCTAGATGTAAGCTTTTCCATTAAAACAGGAGATAAGTATGCTTCAAAGAGAGATGAGATCAGCGCTAAAAACAGAATGACCAGCAGCACAAAGGCATACCGCCCGAACCATTGAATCGGCGCGTCATGGAGGCTTCGTTTCACGAACAGCTGTCTGATTAACTTTAAAGAAAACGCAATTGCACATGTGCCCATAATGAGATAAGCCGGAATCAGCAGCACATTTTGCGGCAAAACGGAGACAAATGATAGGAAAAACCCGCTTACTCCCATCTGATTGACTAGGAACCCGACAGTAAAGCCGACGACGATCCCTTTCAGAAAGATCATGATGAAAATAATCGGCATCCCAATGACGGAAATTCCCAGTATCCACATCAGGCCTAAATACTTTGCATTATGAAAGATACTTTGCCCAAACATATCAGCTGAACTTGCCTGTTTTCCATCCGAAAGCTGTCCAAAAAATTGACTTAAGTAGTAGTATAAATCTTCTTTCTGGCTGATGGTCATACTGTTGACAATAATCGCGCCAAAGATGACACCCATGAAAAACAGCACTGACACAAATATATAAAGAGAGAGATGATCTTTAACATGCCTGAGAAACATGTCCTTATAAGAGATTTTTCGCATACCGTTTCCTCCCGCCCGCTCTAGTGATTTGATTTAATAGATTGTATGAAAGAAACAGAAAAACATGCCCTTTTTCAAAAAGAAACGATAGAGACGAATGCTAGGCGGCTTTTTGGGGCACAAAAAAATCCTTATCATCAACTGCTGTATGATCATAAGGATTCTTATGCTTCCGTTTATTCAAAATCTCTTTTTTGCTTTTTGTCATTCTTTCATGTGTGCTAAAAGATGGTGCGCTGCCTCTTGATAATAAGACGTCACGTCCGCCGTTTCTCAATCGATGCTCCCGCTTCTTTTTCGCTTGGCTTTTTGCCATGTGATCACTCCCTTTTTTATTTTCATAGTAATGATAACAAAATTGAACACAGATAAGAAAAAAACAGCACCTAGTACGACAGGTGCTGTTTAGCTACATTTATTTCACTGCTGTAAGAGCTGCATGCTCGACAGCTGCTGCTACCGCATGATGGACTTTTGAATCAAGCGGCTGAGGGACCACATCACCTTGTTTAGTGCAGGCTGCGATGGCCTCTGCTGCTGCGACAAGCATATCATGATTAATCTCCGTGCTTTTTGCGTTAAGCGCTCCTCTAAAAATCCCAGGAAAACCGAGTACATTATTAACAGAACGCCCGTCAGCTGCATATGCGGCGCCAGCCTGCAGCGCGGCCTCCGGCTCAATTTCCGGCTTCGGATTCGATAAAGCCAAAATCACTTGACCAGAACGTACAAATGTCGGTTTTATTAAACCCGGAACGCCCGTTGTAGCAATGACAATATCACATGTTTCCATAAGCTCCTCAATACTGGAAACTGCCTGTCCGCCGTATTGTTCGAGACGGTTCATTGCTGACTCTGATTTGTCTGTTCCGTACACAGCATTCACACCATAAGCCATGAACATCCGGCAGATGGCCACGCCTGCTGCGCCAAGGCCGATTTGCCCCACTTTCGCTTCCTTCAGGTCAACCCCCGCACTCCTGCATGCCGAAATGGCAGCTGCCAGCGTCACTACAGCTGTACCATGCTGGTCATCGTGCATAACAGGGATGTTCAGCTCCTCTTTTAGGCGATCCTCGATTTCAAAACAATGCGGCGAACCGATATCCTCAAGAAGGATGCCGCTAAAGCCCGGAGAAATATGTTTTACTGTTTTGATGATTTCTTCAGGATCACTCGTATCAAGAAGTATCGGAATGCCGCTAATACCCGCCAGCTGATCAAACAAAGCAGCCTTTCCTTCCATGACAGGCATGCCAGCCACAGAGCCGATATTCCCAAGGCCTAAAATTGCGGTTCCATCCGTTACAATTGCAACAGAATTGCTGATCGTTGTATAAATAGAAGCTTTTTCAGGTTCTTTTTCGATCAGTCGGCACACATCCGCAACACCTGGTGTGTAGACACGTCCCAGCTCTGCCAGTGAACGGATCGGCATTTTGCTTTTCATTTGGATTTTTCCGCCTTCATGTGCGGACAGGACTTCATCAGATACGGTGTGAAGCCTGATCCCTTCTCCGAGGGCCTGTACAGCCGCGATCACTTCCTGAAGCTGTTCTTCATTCTCCACTTGAACGGTAATATTCCGCATTGTGTAATTGGGTCCGACTTTTACCGTCTCCACTTCACCAATATCTCCGCCCAGAAGGCCGATTGCCGTAGCCACCCTTCCAAGATTTCCGGGAACCGAAGGCGTTTCGATCATCAGTGTCCGAATCATGTGTTTCGCTATCATTCAGTGATCCTCCCCTATTAGCCTAGTTTTTCGGCTTTAACTGTATTGTTTTTCGTATACCATATAAATTTTCCTGTATAACCATAGATAATTGCAAGACCTATTGCTACAAAACTGAGCCACATAAACGGCAGATAAGAGAAGGTAGAAACACCTAAAATACCAGCCATGTAAATCCCATTATCAGACCAAGGAACCATCCCCGAAGTCAATGTTCCCCCAACCTCTGAGTTACGTGATAACACTCTTCTGTCCAGATGTAAGCGATCATAGCTGTCTTCCATAATTTTCGGAGTCAAAATAAGAGATACATACATCGCACAGCCGAAGATGTTTGCTAAAAACGCTACAATCAGTGTAGATAAAGTGACATTGCCGGCAGATGTTAATTTCTTTTCAAACATAGAGACGATGACTTTCAGCACGCCGAGTTTCTCAAGCAGGCCTCCAAAACCAAGACCAAATATAATCACGACAAGGGAACTGAGCATTCCGACAATTCCGCCGCGGTTTAACAAGCCGTTCAAAAATTCAACATCTGTTTTAATAGAAAATCCGTTGTACGCAGTGGCAATCGCATCCGCAATATTCATGCCTTGGAACACAGCAGCCCAGATTGCGCCAAGCAAAGCACCGATCACGATAACCGGCATAGACGGCTTTTTCATCGCTAATAAGACAATGACGACAACAGCCGGAATCAGCATCCAAATATGAATATCAAACGTATTTTGCAAAGATGATTTCAAAAATTCAACTTTATTAAGATCAATATTTTTCCCGCCGTACATAAAGCCGGTAATAGTAAATAAAATAGCCGTAATCACATATGCAGGTATTGATAAATAAAGCATTGCTCTCACGTGGTCCAATACATCGACTTTTGATAGTGAGGAAGCCAAAACTGTACTGTCAGACAGAGGAGACAGCTTGTCCCCAAAATATGCGCCTGAAAGGATAGCTCCCGCTACAAGAGGAAGCGGAATCCCTAATCCTTCTCCAATTGCGATCATGGCGATGCCGGCAGTTCCGACTGTTCCCCATGATGTTCCTGTTGCCACAGACATGATTGAACAAATAATCAATGTTGCTAGTAAAAAGATACTAGGGTGAATAAATTCTAATCCGTAATAAATCAGTGTCGGCACAACGCCTCCGGCGATCCATGTTCCAATGAGCGCCCCAACTGAAACGAGAATCAGAACAGCTTCAAGACCGTTTGATATTCCATGCAGAATCGCATTTTGCATATCTTTATAAGAATAACCGAGTCTGATTCCGAGAATCATTGCAATAAACCAGGAAATGAAGAGCGCGAGCTGTATCGGCAAGTCTAAAAAGACTGTAAACGACATGACAAGTGCTAAAAATGATCCTAGTACAATAATAATTTCGAATAGTGTTGGCAGTCTTACATCCTTCATAAGAAGTCCCCCTTCATGTAAAAAGCTAAAACGCTTTCAATAAATAGTGCAACACGTATACTATACTTCCTCATCCCTATGTTGTAAACAGCTTATTCATCCGATTATTCGGAGATGAATAAGCTGCATTTTGTTCAAATTTTATTTTTCTAAGAGTTCTTTTCCTGCAATCCCTGGTTTTGTCATTTCATATGGATTTAAAATAATATCCAATTCTTCTTCTGTCAGCACATCATGCTGCAGGCAAAGGTCACGGACAGATTGCCCTGTCATAATCGCTTCCCTGGCAATTCTGGCAGCCGCTTCATATCCAAGATGCGGATTGACAGCTGTGATCACGCCTGCGCTTTTTTCTACGTATTGCTTCATACGCTTTTCGTTGGCTTCAATGCCTTTTAAGCAGTTGTCAGTGAACGAACGGAAGCCGTTGTTCATGATGCTGATGGATTGAAGCAAATTAAAGACAAGCACGGGCTCCATGACGTTCAACTCAAGCTGGCCGGCTTCTGAAGCAAGGCAGATTGTATTGTCGTTTCCGATAACCTGGAACGCAATTTGGTTGATCAGCTCCGCCATAACCGGATTGACTTTCCCCGGCATAATAGATGAACCCGGCTGACGTGCAGGCAGAGAAATTTCCGCAAGTCCGGCGCGCGGTCCCGACGCCATTAAGCGCAGGTCGTTTGCGATCTTCGACATGTTCATCATGCAGACTTTTAATGAAGCTGATACCTCTGTATAGGCATCTGTATTTTGTGTCGCATCAACAAGATGATCAGCGCCGACAAGAGGAAGCCCGCTAATATCAGCAAGGTGCTTTACTACCTGTTTGATATATTCAGGATCAGCGTTCAGCCCTGTACCAACAGCAGTTGCGCCCATGTTGACTTCATACAGATGCTGGCGCGATTGCTTGATTCGTTTGATATCACGCTCGAGAACACGGCTGTAAGCTTCGAATTCCTGTCCAAGACGGATCGGAACCGCATCTTGAAGGTGTGTCCGGCCCATTTTAATAACAGAATCAAACTCCTGTGCTTTTTGCTTAAACACACTATGCATATCTTCCATTGTTTTCAGCAGTTTTTCCAAGAGCTTCAATGTAGAAATATGAATAGCAGTCGGGAACACATCGTTCGTAGACTGTGACATGTTCACATGTGTGTTTGGACTTAAATGGATATAATCTCCCTTTTTATGTCCCATGATTTCAAGCGCTCGGTTTCCGATAACCTCATTCGCGTTCATGTTCATAGAAGTTCCGGCACCGCCCTGAATCGGATCGACGATAAACTGATCGTGCCACTTGCCTTCCAGAATCTCGTCAGCGGCTTGTACGATAGCTTGGCCAATTCCTTCATACAGCCGTTTTACGTCCATGTTAGCAAGAGCCGCAGCTTTTTTCACAATCGCCAGTGCGTTAATCATTTCCTCATGGATTTTGTATCCTGTGATCGGGAAATTTTCAGAAGCACGGAGCGTCTGAATTCCGTAATAAACATCTGCTTCAATTTGTTTTTCCCCAAGGAAGTCTTTTTCCACGCGATATTCTTTTTGGCCGTTTAACATAATCTTTAACCTTCTTTCTCTTTGCTGGTTATCGTTTTTACATTTTACAGGACAACGTCATCAGCTATCGGCGTTTCCATAATTCTCTTGACGACAGGAAGATCCGAAGACTGACCTAGTGCCCACATCAATTTTGGCACAATTGCTTCTGTGTTCATATTTCTTGATCGGATAATTAAGTCTTGGTTGACTCTGCGGCCAACTTCGTAAATGCTCATGTCTTCGCCTTCTTCAAGACATTGAGTCGTAATGACCACGACAATGCCGCTTTCGATCAGCTCATTCACTTTTGACAAAATGTCTCTGCCTTCAAACGGCACCCCTCCGCTGCCATAACTCTCAATGACAATTCCTTTGTACATGCTTTTCAGGGCATCAAACATTTCGGGCTTTAAGCCTGGATGCAGCTTCAGCAGACATACATCTGTACATAGTGAAGTGTCAACTGTGAAGGTGTCGTTCTCAGGTTCCGTTACTTGTTTGTTGTATTCGATCCCGTCTTCATTGATAAAAGCGATATATGGGTAATTGATGCTTTCAAATGCGTCGTAGCTTTTCGTTCTTAATTTGATCGCACGCGTTCCCTGAATGACTCTGCCGTCAAATACAACATAAACGCCGCCCACGCCTTCACAGGCAAATCGAATGGCATCAGTAATATTTTTTTTGGCATCGGTTTTTTGGAACGTGATCGGAATCTGCGAGCCGGTGATGACAATCGGCTTTTTGGCATGCTGCAGCATATACGATAGTGCGGCAGATGTATAGGCCATTGTATCTGTACCGTGAGTAATAACAAACCCGTCATAGGCATCATAATTTTCCTTAACGGCTTCCGCTATTTCCACCCAGTATTCAGGCTGCATATTGGTGCTGTCTATATTCATAAGCGACTGAGTTTCCATTGTGTAATCGTTATCAAGTTTTGATACGTAACTTAATAATTCATCAGCCTTGACTCCGGGAGCCAGCCCATTTTCCCCTTCAACTGAAGCAATCGTTCCCCCAGTTGTCAACATCAATAATTTTTTCATACCATGCACCTCTTCACTGTATCTAAAGATGGGTTGCGAGAAGGTATTCGCTTTTCGCATACTTTTAATGCAATTATAGACACGGAAAATAAAATACGCAAGACATTATTATTCAATTCGCGTACACTTCCTAATACCTATATGATATAATCAGCTCAAGGTGAAAAAGGAGCGGAAGTTCATGAATCTAGATCGTTTAACTGAATTGAGAAAAAAGAAAAATTGGTCGCTTCAATATACAGCTGACCTTCTCGGTATCGCAAAAAGCACATATGCCGGCTACGAGTCAGGCTACCGACGGCCTTCACTTGAAGCGCTCGCCATGCTGGCTGACCTCTTTGACACAACCTGCGATGAACTTTTAGGCCGCGAGAAACAAAAGCAGACTGCTCCTCAGGCCATAGAATTGGCCACGTGGAGCAGCCTTGACTTTACCATTTCTGTTGATGGCCAGCCGCTGAGTGAAGATGAAATCATCCAGCTGATTACCTTTATACGCACAAAAAGAAAAGTACAGGAGGAACTGAGTTAATCTTTAACTCACGGTTTAATTTTACCGTAGGTTCCTCCTCCTCCGGCTTTCAATTCCAGTTTTCCGGATCTCGCTTTTACGATAAGCGCCGCGGTTTTCGGCGGGACAACGCGAGCCAAATCTTCTTCTGCAGCCTCGTGAAGAACAGCCATTTCTGTTCCGAAGGCTTTTTTTAGTTTGTCCAGCGTTTTCGGGCCTACACCCGGAACAAATTGCAGCGGGATCTGATGTACATATCGCGGACGCGGGACGCGAACTTCAAGCTGATCACTCAATTCACGCAATCTTTCGCTGACTCCCTTGGTAAATCTGGCATTTCCGCAATTCGCGCACGCTGTTTCCCCGCTTACAGCAGGCTCTCCGCACGCTTCGCAAGCCGTCTGATAATATTTCCCCAATAACGGGTCCAAGCCATAATTTGCGATAATTTTCCTGTCATCTTGTCCCTTTAATGCAAGAGCAAATTCAGTAAAATCAGCTGACTGCACATATAGTTCATTATATTCTCTGCCGATTTTCCCCAACGAATGCGCATCAGAATTTGTTAAAAAAGGATACGGATTCAATTGCGATACGTGTGATGCCATGTCTGTATCACAGCTTAATCCAAGCTCCACCGCGTCTATCATAGATGGATCAAAAACCTCAGTTAAGCTTGATTTAACCCCTTTTCCATATAAGCTTTTATGCGGCGTAAAGATATGGGCGGGGATAAACAAGCCGCCCATATCCTGCACTTTTTTTTGCAGGTTTAAGCCCGTTTCATAAATCCGCTGCGAGCTTAAATGAATATTTTTCAGCCGGGCTGACAGCCAGTTTGAAAACTGTTTCATATCAGCCAGCGTCGGCATAAATACGAGCACATGGATCGGTCCGCTGCAGGCTTCATCATAAATCTCCAGCTCGCTCCCCAATAAAAGAGTCGTGCTGCGATAACGGATTCCTCCCCCGTCAAGCTCGCGATATTTTCCAGATGAAATGCCTTCCTCAATCTCTAGAATGACTTCCGGAGAATGACAGTCGATAATGCCAAGGAGTTCAATTCCTTTATGTTCACTGGCTTCAACCAAAATTCTGTCCAGCGTTAATGTTTTGGCGCCTGTTATTTTGACAGCCCTTCCTGTAAAGGTCCGGCCGATATGAATGTGCACATCCGCGTAAATCTTTTTCATTTTTGTGCTTGGAGCGCTTCTTTCAGCTGAAGATACTGAATCGCGTAGGCTGTTTTAGCATCGTATACTTCACGCGATTCAACCAGCTTTAGCGCATCTTCAAGCGTCACCTCCATCACTTCAACAAACTCGTCCTCATCAAGCTCCCGTTTTTCTTCAAGCACAGAAAGCTCCTCAGCAAGAAAAACGTGAACAATTTCATCTGCAAATCCGGGTGATGTATAAAACGCAGTTATTTTTGTCAGTTTTTTTGCTGTATAACCGGTTTCCTCTTCAAGTTCCCGAAGTGCCGTATACTCCGGCTCCTCACCTTTTTCAAGCTTACCGGCCGGAATTTCAACGATCGTCCGCTCAAGCGGCTTACGGAATTGTTTGACCATGATGATTTTCCCTTCATCTGTGACGGCTAGTACCGCTACAGCTCCAGGGTGTTTCACAATTTCACGTTTACTGGCTTTGCCGTTTGGCAGCTCTACATCCTCGACATAAAGATCAATGACTTTACCCGAAAAGATCTGTTCTTTGGCAATTGTTTTTTCTTCTAATGATTTCATTTCTTCATCTCCCGTTCTGTCTCTATATGATGCCCCATACATTTTATCATACTAGAGCAAAAGGGGGCTTCTTCGTGAAAGTGCACCGCTTGCCAAAAGGTGTTGTCTTAGTCGGAAAAGCATGGGAAATTCGGGCGAAGTTAAAAGAGTATGGACGCACATTTCAATATGTGAAAGATTGGATCTCAAAGCCATAAAAGTTGAAACTTTAGCTCCTTTATATTACGGTCAATACAAAGCCTAAAAAAGGAGTGTGCACATGAAAAAGCGCAAATTGGGTACATCTGATTTAGACATTAGTGAAGTCGGACTCGGCTGTATGTCTCTTGGAACTGAAAAAAACAAAGCATTGTCCATTCTGGATGAAGCGATCGAGCTTGGCATCAACTATTTGGACACAGCGGATTTGTATGACCGAGGCCGCAATGAAGAAATTGTCGGTGATGCGATCCAAAACAGACGCCAGGATATTATTCTGGCAACAAAAGCGGGAAACCGTTGGGATGACGGAAGCGAGGGCTGGTATTGGGACCCTTCAAAAGCTTACATAAAAGAGGCGGTAAAAAAGAGCCTTACACGTCTGAAAACAGATTATGTCGACCTTTATCAGCTTCACGGCGGCACGATAGAGGACAACATTGATGAAACGATTGAAGCGTTTGAGGAATTAAAACAAGAAGGTGTCATCCGCTACTACGGCATTTCTTCCATCCGCCCGAATGTGATTAAAGAATATGTAAAAAAATCAAACATCGTCAGCATTATGATGCAATTCAGCCTGTTTGACAGACGCCCTGAGGAATGGCTCCCGCTTTTAGAGGAACATCAAATCAGCGTAGTCGCCAGAGGTCCTGTTGCCAAAGGGCTCTTAACTGAAAAACCGCTTGATCAAGCTTCAGACAGCATGAAACAAAACGGGTACTTGTCCTATTCATTCGAGGAACTGACAAATGCCCGCAAGGCAATGGAGGAAGTGGCTCCCGATCTTTCCATGACAGAAAAGTCGCTGCAGTATCTGCTAGCACAGCCGGCTGTCGCTTCAGTGATTACAGGCGCCAGTAAGATTGAGCAGTTACGGGAAAATATTCAGGCAGCAAATGTACGGCGTTTAACCGAAGAGGAAATCAAAGCGCTCCAATCTCATACGAAACAAGACATTTACAAAGCTCATCGCTCATAGCAGAAAAACCAGCACCTGTACGGGTGCTGGTTTATTTATATTGATGCCAATCCATTTGGCTTTCATTTAGGAGTTCTTCAAAACTCTTATTTTTTTCGATCTCTTTTTTCTTTCTGATCTGTTCTGCTTTTTCTCTTTCCTGCCTCTTTTCATCCTCTTCCTTCAATTGGCTCTTCATCTCCATAAGCTTTGCTTTGATATCGGATTGAAGGCCGTCTTTTAGCTGGTGTTTGTCAGCGGATTTTTGTTTTTTCATTCAGACTTCCCCCATGTTTTGTTTGAAGACAGTTTATCACGGAGCATATACACTGAACAAGCAGACTCTCTTCTGATTACTTTCTCAGCGAAGCAGTGTTTAGGTATAATGATTTTAAACACGAATTACCTATATTTAGTTGAAAGGTGCTGTGACTTGTTGAAGAAAATCTTTTTGGCCATTGGCGCTCTCGTAACAGCTGTCATCGCAATCGGAATTGTTTTTTCGAATATGATTCTATTCATCAAGAGAAAAACGGATGAAGACATTATCAAAAGAGAGACAGACGACGGACATGATGTGTTTGAATCATTTGAACAAATGGAGAAAACCGCTTTTGTGATACCATCCGCTTACGGGTACGACATAAAAGGATACCATGTCGCACCGCATGACACACCAAATACCATCATCATCTGCCACGGGGTAACCATGAATGTGCTGAATTCTCTTAAGTATATGCATTTATTTCTTGGTCTCGGCTGGAATGTGCTCATTTATGACCATCGCCGGCATGGCCAAAGCGGCGGAAAGACGACCAGCTACGGGTTTTACGAAAAGGATGATCTCAATAAGGTTGTCAGCTGGCTCAAAAACAAAACAAATCATCGCGGATTGATCGGAATTCACGGTGAGTCGATGGGAGCTGTGACCGCCCTGCTTTATGCTGGTGCACACTGCAGCGATGGCGCTGATTTTTATATTGCCGATTGTCCGTTCGCATGTTTTGATGAACAGCTTGCCTACCGGCTGAGAGCGGAATACAGGCTCCCGTCTTGGCCCCTGCTTCCTATCGCCGACTTCTTTTTGAAGCTGAGAGGCGGCTATCGCGCACGTGAAGTATCTCCGCTTGCTGTCATTGATAAAATCGAAAAGCCGGTCCTCTTTATTCACAGTAAGGATGATGACTACATTCCTGTTTCTTCAACCGAGCGGCTTTATGAAAAGAAACGCGGGCCGAAAGCGCTGTACATTGCCGAGAACGGTGAACACGCCATGTCATATACCAAAAATCGGGATACGTACCGAAAAACAGTGCAGGAGTTTTTAGACAACATGAATGATTCAACAGAATAAAAAAGCGAAAGGCCTCTTCGGCTCTTTCGCTTTTTTATGTTACAGAACGTCGGTAATGCCATCCATATTTTCTCTGATCCATTCAATCGCAAGATCTATCGTTGTAAACTCCTGCGTCTCGAAGGTCATTTCATCCTGCAATAGCCAGACATCTTTCTTGATGGACTCTGCTCCTCCAATTGACCAGTGAAGCAAGGTATAGGGATGGTTTTGATTCAGGAAGGATACCCACGTTTTATTTTGTGCTGTGTTCTTCATTGCCTTCAGCTTTTGTTCCACGTTTCGCGTCTCCTACTTTACTAATATGCTCATTCTGGGGCTGAGCATTTCAGCCGGGCTTTTCAGCGCCAATGTTTTGGCTTTTTCATTGTAATCGATCGTCATTTGATCGTCAAAAAACACTTTTTGCGACGATTGGATATACAGCGGAATGCCGTTCGTTTCCAGCTGCTCGCACTGTCCCGTTAATTCTTCTGCCAGCCAGATTGTCGGGACACCGCTTACCGCGCAGCCGCATCCTTCTGCATCGTAACGAAGCTGGGCTTTTTTCCCCGGGTTGGCGTCAAACGCCTGCTGCAGTGCCTGTTTTGCTGCATCTGTCACATGTATGTTCATAAGGTGAACCCCCCGTTTTCATCATTTTCGCTATTGTAGCATACAACACTGCCATTCGCATTGTTTCTGCCTTTTTTCCACCGCTTCGCATTTTCTTCTGCAGTCTTGATCCACTCATCTTTCCCTTGTATGTACTGATTGATGCTGTCAGGATGCTGGGCCGCCAGCCGTTTTTTGAGAACGGCGTATTCTTTCGCTATGTTTGGATGAGCTCTGAGATAATCTCTGAATAACAGATGCCTTTCAATAGCAGGGTTTCCCTGTTCGTACATATGGACATGATGAGTGCGTTTATTTCCGCCCTTTTGGAAATAACGCCTGCCCGCTATGCCGTTCTCACCTTTTGGTGTATAGCCGTTAGCCTTCATTTGTTCATCAAATTGGCTCACAGCTTCAATGCTTCTGACTTCAATTAACATATCAATGATTGGCTTCGCTGCCATGTTCGGTATTGATGTGCTTCCGATGTGATGAACAGCGATAATCTCCGGCCCGAACACAAGTTTCAGCCGTTCTTTTTCTTCATCGAAACATTCTGCCCATTTTTCGTTGTAGATAATGACCTCAACTTTTCTTTTCGGATACAAATGAAAGACCGACAGCAATAGACCCTGCGCTGCTTTGACGGTTTCTGTCTTTTGGAATCCAGCCTGTGTATAGAGTGACACGGCCGGGGTATTGTTCTCGGCTGTGACTACTTCGATTTTCTCAGCGTCTTCATTATGATCAATGACAAATTGCAGAAGTGCTCGTCCAATTCCTTTTCTGAAACCGTCAGGATGCACAACAAGCCTGCAAATGGTGAGATGATGCATGTTTTTCTCATATGAAATGACACCGATCAGCTTGCCGTTTTTCCGATATCCCGCAAATCGTTCATGGGATGCTTGAATATCCTTCACCTTCTCTTGTAAAGCGGGAATACCGTCAAAACCGATAATCTCTGTTTCCTTTATGTAGGCGGGGATCTGTACGGCTAAAATCTCACGCGCTATAGTGGCTTCCTTATGCTGGAGAAATTCAATCATTCGTGTTCTCCTGAAACAGCCGCTGTCTGTCGACTTTTGCGACGCGGACTGCATACGACTCGTACCAAACGCTTTTTCCTTTTTCTTTTGCTGCTTGATGTTCAGTGTGATGCCTCCAATGGTTAATTGCGTCCATACTGTCCCAATAGGAAACTGTGATGCCCCTTCCATCCGCTTCACGTACGCTTTCCACGCCTAAAAATCCAGGCTGATCCGCCGCAAGCGATACCATCCGCTCCGCTGTTTCTCCATATCCTGTGTCATTTTCGCTTTTGACAGAAGAAAAAATGACTGCATAGTAAGGAGGCTCAGGTGTTTTTGATAAAAAATCCATCATATTTCCCCCTCATATGTTTTTGACAAACAGTACCCTGTCTTGGCCCGGGCCATCATAGTTTGCAAACACTGAGATGCCATTTACCGTCTTGGTGCCCTTTTCAATATCAAACCCCAATTTTGTGTGATATGCGATTGATACCTTATTCACAGGTGAAGTGACGCACTTTACCCGGGTGCAGCCTCTTTGTTTTACTGTTTCGATAAATACATCATACAATTGTTTCCCAATTTGCATTTTTCTGAAATCTGGATGCACACCGGAAAAATGAATGTACGCCGTTTCAGAATCCGATTGCGATTGAAATCCGATTAAAAATCCCGTCATGCTGTTATGTTCGGATGTAATAAAGCTTGTGTCCTGAAAATGCTCAAAAAATAGTCTCGGCAATTTTTCTTTCAGCTGTCTGCCGCCCCACCATTCATTCAGTACAGACGTTACCATTTCATAATCTGAAGACGTGATTGTTCGAATATCCATTACGATTTGATCTCCCTCCGTCTGGCAAAACGAATGTCAGCTCTTTTTCTCACAATATAAAAATTATATTTTGCCTGGCTGGAATTGTAAATGCCTTCTTTCCTTTATCATACGTTTCCAGACTGCCGAGGGAACAATGTTTCATCATTTTAGCCTATTTCTCCCCCAAGCAGGAGGAGAGACTTTACAGCACAATATCAAGCACTTGATCAAGTCTCAGCTTATAAAGCTGATCCTCGTCTCCTTTTATCCATACTGCTTTTTCAAACTCTTCATACCGGCAGATCTTCCCGGTGCAGCGGACAATCTCACCGTCCTGAAAGCAGCTGACAGTGATATCCTGAGCGAACTCCATCGCGGCGCAAAGCGTTTGATTCATCTCTTCCAGCTTATCGGGGTCAAGGATCGGCTTTTGCAGCTTCTGTTTAAGTCGCTTTCTCTCCAGCAGGCTTTGCTTATGTTCCGGCAGAAACATCCTGCTCCCTTCCCACAGCAGGTTGCCCCTTTTTAAATGATCGTTCATTTATAATGCCCCCCTATTTTAGCCGCACGTTCAAATGCCTGGCCTGCCGCTGTCAGTGACGCCGCCCTGATGATTGCTGTGTCGCCGAATCGATTTTTAATGCCGTCCATCACATAGCCTAGGCTCATTTTCTTTGCATAATCCTGAAATAAATTGAGCTGCCATATGTCATCAGATGAGAGCTGAGACAGATTGACACCGAGGCGGCGGACAGGTTTCCCGTCCCAAAATGTAAGAAACAGCCGGCGTACAGCCTCATATACATCCTGAGTAGAATTAGTCGGCTCTGCCAGCTTCACTTGCCGGTTGAAGCCCGTCGGCCAATCAAAATCAGCACCCCGGCAGCTCACTGACACCGTCTGCCCCATGACCCCGGCGTTTCGGCTTCGCCTGCACACTTCTTCACTCAGCTCAAGCAATACGACCTTGATTTCTTTGTCAAAGTGTTCGTAGTCTCTCGGGAGAGTCATTCCATGGCCTATCGCCTTTTGCCCGTCCAGAGACGAAGTTGACACAGGGGAATAGTCGATTCCGTTTGCCGTCATCCACAGCACGTGGCCGTTAATGCCCCATTTCTTTTTTAAAAGATCGAGCGGAAAAGCCGCGAGCCCGCCGATCGTGCTGATGCCCATCCGATTTAAATGATGCTTCATGCGGCTCCCGACGCCAAACATGCTGCCCACCGGGAGCGGCCACATTTCGGTTTTCATATTTTCTTTCGTTAAGGTAAAAATACCGTTCTTATTCTTTTTGGCAAAATTGTCACACGCAATTTTGGCCAGCGCTTTGTTAGGGCCGATTCCGACCCGTGCATAAACGCCGATCTCCCGCATGATTCTGCCCTGAATGCTTTTCGCGATCTCCATCGGCGTCCCAAACAGCTTCTGGCTGCCTGTAATGTCCATGAACTGTTCATCGATAGAATAAGGCTCCACAAGGTCTGTATACTCCTCGAGAATGGCCGTAATTTGCAGTGATACATCAATATACCGCTGCATACGCGGCCGGAGCACAACAGCCTCAGGACACTTTTCCTGCGCCTCCCACAGCCGTGAAGCATTCACCACACCCTTTTGTTTCGCCAGCGGGCAGGCAGCCAATACGACTCCGCCCCTTTTTTCAGGGTCACCCGAAACAATGACAGGCCTATTTTTCAAATGTGGATTTTCCGCTTTCTCTACAGATGCATAAAACGATTGCATGTCAACGAGAAAAATCACTTTTTCTTTCATCATACACACCTCTAAAAAGAACTTATGTTCGTTTTTCATTATATGCGAAAGTATGTTCGTTTTATACTGGTAAATGATTCTTGTCTGACAGAAAATATGATCCAAGGGTTTGAGAGAAGAAAAACATTTAGTAGAATAAAAGCGAAGCATAAGGATAGGAGAGTCATGATGGAGAAATTTGTCGAAAAAATGATGGAACAGGCATTGCGGCAATACGGCAGAAACGTTGCTATAGATCCGTTAAGCCCGTATGAAAAACAAAGCCTGAAAGCGGCTCTACAAGAGAGACGGAATGAAGAACCGGATGAGGATTTGCATGCGCATATAGAAGATATCATTTATGACTATGTCACAAACCAAGGCTTGTTCTCTTAAACGCATGACTTTCAGCCGCTGATGCGGCTTCCCCTTGAAAACACCGCCTGAAACAAATAAACAGTCTCAGGCTTACAGAAAAAAAGCAGGATTTTCTCACGCTCCATAGATTCATATGGCCTGGCGTAAAATTCCCCTCAATGCTCGCGCAAAACGGAATAAGCTGTCCATGATCACGCGTATACACTTTTTCGAAGAGATGTGCTCTCTTGTTCTGTCATGCGGTCCATGCCGGTTTTCAGCGTACATCTTGATCTCATAGCCGGTTTCACTGCCAATATGATCCACGTCCTGGCGGCTTAAACTCTTTTAATGTTTCAAACACACCCTCACTGAATTCGGACATACCGTCATTTTCCTTCTGTCATCACCTTCAAATTCAAGATGTCAACCCCGTCAGCCACACGCATCCTCAACGCATAGTATATTGCCATCCATACAATCAGGCATACTACATGTCAATAACGAAATATTTTGAACGATCTATTGGAGAAGGAAATTTTTTCATATATGATAGAGAAAGATCATACATACAGGAGAGAATATAATTCATGAAGAAATGGAAAGATATCCACCCGATCAGCTGGACAATTATAATCGGAACCATTTTCGGCAGAATGGCAACATCGATGAGCATTCCTTTTTTAGCGATTTATTTGACAGCCGTCCAAGGCGCATCAGCTTCCTATGCAGGGCTGGTCATCGCCGCGAGCTCATCAGTCGGCATCCTCGCAAGCTTTTACGGCGGATATATCTCAGATAAATTCGGCAGAAAAAACATGATGCTTGTATCGATTTTCGGATGGATGCTGGTATTTGCAGGCTTTGCGGCAGCATCTCATCTCTGGGTGTTTTTTGTAGTAAACGCATTAAACGGTCTTTGCAAATCACTGTTTGAGCCCGCTTCAAAGGCCTTGCTGTCTGATATGACAGAAGAAAAAACGAGACTGCTAGTTTTTAATTTACGCTATGCGGCTATTAATATCGGCGTTGTCTTCGGACCTGTGTGCTTGGCCTATATTTCGGCTCATCGCAATCGACTACGCCCTTTTTGGTGCCTGCAGTCATTTACGGACTATACGGAATTGTGCTTGCCCTCCAGTTTAAAAAACATCCATCCTTATCAGCACCAGCCCAATCCCGAAATATGAGCGTGCGGGAAGCGTTTATGGTCACGCAAAAGGATTATCTTTTTACCATTGCTTTGGTCGGCATTACGCTATGCACCTTCGGCTACTCACAATTCAGTTCCACATTCCCTCAGTATATGGCGCAGAACCCCTTGATCGACAATGGAACGAAGCTGTATGGGCTGATGCTGACATTAAACGCAATCGTTGTGTTGGCGACGCAATTTCCCATTGTCCATTTTGCAAAACGTTTTTCGCCGCTTTGTTCTCTTATGCTCGGTAATGTGATGGTTAGTATCAGCATGGCCATTTTCACCGTATCACACGGTGTTCCTTCAATTGTGATGATTGTCATCACATTTACAATCGGCGAAGTGCTTTTATTCTCTATGATGGATTTGTATGTAGACCAGATTGCAAAACCAGGATTAAAAGGCACTTATTTCGGGGCAATCGGTTTTTCCCAGCTCGGAAACGTCATCGGCCCTTGGGTCGGGGGGATATGTATAGACCTGTTTGGCGCTGGCCGGCCGATTTATATTTTTTCTGTCCTGAGCGGCATTACCCTGCTCGGCCTGCCATTTTTAGCGTTCGCCTATCGGCAAATGAAAACGGAGACCACAAAACACCGTTCCCGTCTGGAAAAGCCGCTTTACATAAAAAACGGAAGAGAATGAATCTCTCCCGCAAACATGAGGTGAAGAACATGAATATAGGTGATGTGATGTTTCAGCTGTTTGTATTTATTATATTTGCCGCTGTCATCTTTGCGGCTGTTACAGGCTTCAAGTATGCGAAAAACCGAAAAGCGCAGCTGGATCGCATTGAGAAAAAGCTGAACAGCCTGTCCGAAGATCACGATTAACAGCTTGGGGCAACGAGCTCTACCTTAATCCGGTCTGGATCCTCACAAAAGACTGCATAATGCCCGACTCCTCCGGCAAAAGGATGCCTGTCTCGGTACAACACACGATAACCTTTTGCCGTCAATTTTTCAGTCATCTGATCGACTTGAAGCTTGGATTCAGCATGAAATGCGAGATGGTTCAGACCGACTCGGCATCTATGGTATTCCGGCTCTAGAAATGGCTCTTTCGCCTGCACAATCACTAGGTAAAAACGATCTTTCTTCCAGCTGATGCCTGAGCTCCATTTTTGATACTCTTTATAGCCAAGTTCTTTTAAGAACCATCCCCAAAACCGCCTAGACGCCTCCAAATCAGAGACATACAGTTCGATATGATGCACAATTTCATACCCTCCTTACCAGCACTTCCTCGACCTTATGCCCGTCTCCCTTACGCAAAATGAGATCTGACCTGAATTTAGTCGGCAAAATATTTTCATATAAATTCGGCCGGTTGACACTCTCCCAAATCGAGGCTGCCATCTCGTCAGCCTCCTGATCGGACAAGTCTTTAAATTTATGAAAATATGAATCAGGATTTTGAAAAGCAGTTTCCCGAAGCAGGCGAAAACGCTCTAAATACCAAGTGAAAATCCGGCTTTCCTCCGCATCCACATAAATCGAAAAATCAAAGAAATCGGAAACAAAAATACGCGGGTTTTCCCGGTCATCCTCCAAGGTGGGCGACTGAAGCACATTAATGCCTTCAATAATCACAATATCCGCCTGTTCTACAACCTCGAACACACCTTCCTCGCGGTCATAGGTTAGATGGGAATACACCGGGGCCTTTACGCTGTCCTTTCCTGATTTTAAGTCATTCAAAAATTCGAGCAGCGCCTTTACATCATAGCTTTCAGGAAACCCTTTTCTAGACATCATATTTTTCTTTTTCAGCTCGGCAGTAGGAAATAAAAAACCATCTGTCGTGATAAGGCTCACTTTTGGACGGTCAGGCAAACGCGAAAGCAGCTTCTGCAAGATCCGCGCCGTCGTGCTTTTTCCGACTGCGACACTGCCGGCAATGCCGATAATAAACGGAATTTTGGCTGAATGTGGGTGCTTCAAAAAAACATTGACATGCTTATTGCGTTCAGCCGCAGACTTGACATGTAAATGAAGCAAGCGAACAAGCGGAATATAGATCGTTTCCACTTCTTCAACAGATAGATAATCATTCAATCCTTCCACAGCTTTTGCCTCTTCTTCAGATACAGCAATCGACAAATGCCCCCCAAAACCAGACCAAGACTCACGATTGTGCTGTGTATATAAAGTATGTAAGTTAAGTTCTTTATTTTTCACTGTTTACACCTGACTCTCTGTAGGTTAAAACCCTTACAAAGATTGTAACGGAAAACCTTTTCACTGTCTGCTTATTTTTCATTTCGTTTTTTTAGCAAATCGGCACCGATTCGGTTATACGCAGCCATTTCTTCTTTTGGAACCATGCTTCCTCCCGTTCCCCAGACGACATGTACGGCATGTTCCATCTTATATTTCTGACCATAGCGCCTTCCCTCTTCTGTCGAAAAAAGCTGAACCGGCCCGAACATGCCCGCAAGAGCAGAGGGCTCTAAATATTTATCTTCAGATACAGCCAGCATATGAAGCAAAGTATAAAGCGTATTGTCCTCTACCGTATAACAGCCGCTCAGAAGCGGTTCAATCAGCTTGCCGACAAATCCTGACGGCCTCCCTACGGCAAGTCCGTCAGCAGCAGTCTGATTATCCAGGCCGATATCCTGGACGGAGATCTTCTCGTGAAGTCCTGAATAAAGCCCTAACAGCATACAAGGTGAATGAGTTGGTTCTGCGAAAAACACATGAACATCATCTCCGTATAAAAGCTTCAGCCCAAATGCTACACCGCCCGGTCCTCCGCCGACTCCACACGGCAGATACACAAACAAAGGCGTCTCAAGACTCGGCTGTATATTCATACAGTCAAGTTGTGTTTTTAATCGGCTTGCAGCAACAGCATATCCTAAGAACAACTGACGAGAATGTTCATCATCAATAAAATAACAGAATGGATCTTGTTCCGCCTGCCGTCTCCCTTCGTTGACCGCTTCGCTGTAATCTGTTTCGTACTCCATAACAGTGACTCCCTTTTGGCGGAGGAGATCCTTTTTCCACTGCTTAGCATCGGCGGACATATGCACTGTCACGCGAAACCCGAGTGCCGCGCCGATGATGCCGATGCTTAAACCCAGATTCCCTGTCGAACCGACAGCAATCGAATAGCGGGAGAAAAACCCGGTAAACCGCTCTTCCTGTAAGATGCGGTAATCATCGGTTTCCTGAAGCATTCCTTCTTGAAGCGCGAGATTTTCAGCATGCTTTAACACTTCATAAATCCCGCCCCTCGCTTTAATCGATCCTGAAATCGGAAGCTCATGGTCGCACTTTAAAAGCCATCTTCCCGGAAGTGGCTGCTGATATGCCGCTTCCAGCTTTTCCTTCATATGCTGCACCTCAAAAAGCGGAGACTCGATGATTCCTTTAGCACCTTTCGTCTCAGGAAACACCTCGGAAATGTAAGGTGCAAACCGCCGCATTCTTTTTTCCGCTTCCGCTATCTCGGTTTCCCACTCATCTGCACGGGGTAATGGCCCCTCTTTCTTGCCTGAATTTGCCCAGAATACAGGCTCTGCATCAATCAGTTTCTGTATAAATGGATCTTTAAACAGAGCATGAAGGACTTCTGAATGAACTGACATTCAACAATCTCTCCCTTCCACTATCAAAAACTGCCTCGTGAGAAACAAGCCACTCCACCACAGGCAGTTCCATCATTATTTTTTCATGAGCGCGCGTCCTGCCAGCTTTTCTACAAGAGCTGGAAACAGCTGATACAACTTAGTGCCGGCATTCATTAAACGCGGAAGATTGATCTCCCGCTTGTTCGTAAAAATTGCAGCTGTAATTTGAGCTGCCACGTCATCAGGATCAAGCATCCAGCGGCCGACATTTTTGACGTAGTCCCCGCCTTTATCAGCAATGGAAAAAAAGTCCGTCTGAATCGGTCCCGGGTTGACTGTTGTTACATAAATGCCGGTTCCCAAAAGCTCCATCCGCAAAGCGTTTGAGTAACCTAACACGGCATGCTTGGTCGCGGAATACAGGCTCGACTTCGGTGTTGCGATTTTCCCCGCTTGAGAGGCGATATTGATGATATGGCCCTTTTTTTGCTCAAGCATTTGCGGAAGCACCGCTTTTGTACAGGCGATCAGGCCGAAGACATTCACATCAAACATCGCTTTCATGTCATCCAATGTAGAGTCTAAAACCGTTTCAAATATACCGAAGCCTGCATTGTTAATCAGTACATCAATCGAGCCGATCTGATCGCGGACCCGGGCGATATCCTCTAGGCGGCCGACATCCAGAGGAAAAATCTCACACTGTCCGCTCCATTCCTCGGTTATTTTCCTTTTGATTTCTATCAAACGATCCTCGCGTCTAGCAGACAGCAGGACATGGGCTCCTTCAGCCGCGCATAAGTATGCGATTCTTTCTCCAAGCCCTCCTGAAGCGCCGGTTATCCAAATCCTTTTTCCCGCTATATGTTTCACCCATTTCACCTCTTCATTGTTTTAAAGTATGCGGTATTTCCTTCCCAATATGACGTGATGGCTTCTTCAGCCTCCAACACATCAAGGTGACCTGCCGTTTCTGACATCGTTAAAAACAATTCCTTTTCATATACAGCAGGAAAAAGCTGCTGACAGACCTGAAAAGCGGTCATCGGCTTTTCATCCAGCATGCGACGCACATCCTCCGTCCTGTTCCTCTGCTTGTCAAAACGCTTCTCAATCAGCGCTTGTACACTGGTGATAGGCTCGCCGTGACCAGGAAATACGATTGTTGGATCAAGTTGAGACAGCCTTCGCAATGACCGCTGATAATCCACTAAAGGCTTTGACCTGACGTCTCCCGCTTTCGGCGCTTCCAAAATCGGATTAGACGAGCTGTTGGCCAGCAGTAGATCGCCGCCAAGCATCCTTCCGCTTTTTTCATGGAACAGAACGATATGCGATTCAGCATGTCCAGGCATCTCCAACACAGACCAGCCCTCAAGCCCATCTATGCCCATACCTTCTCTGATTGATTTTGTCAGAGATCTCGTACAGGAAAATGCGTACGCTGATCGAATCAGCTTTTCCGCCTTCCCCGTATCAAATGGAACGCCTAATTCAGGCAGCAGCTTTTGAAAAAAACGTTTTTGCCAATCCATAAAGGCTTGATTTTGGCTGATATAAGGTTCGTTGAATGCATGCCCAATCACTTCGATTTCATCTGAAAAGACATCAAGCAAGCCTGCATGATCAGCATGATGGTGAGTCAGTACAACCTGCTCGATATCTGACATTTTCACATTTACAGCGGCAAGCTGCTCTTGTAAGGCTCTGGCAGCCTCTTTTGTATTCGGCCCTGCATCAATAAGTGTCAGTGCATCACCTTTTACGAGGTAAACGATAACATCGCCGACAGCAAACGGCGTTGGGACGCGGATCGCAATTACATCTTCAGTTGTCATCCTTTCGCTCCTTGTCTTCATTCATTATTCATATTTTAGCTTTTTCTCGATCTTGTGTCATTATTGCTGAATGAGAACAAACCTTTTTGAAAAAGCTATTGACATCAGCTTGTCCGCCATTGCATAATGAACAACAAACTAAAACGAGAACCATTGGAACGCTATGACGAGGAATAGTATACAAGGCAATGGCCTAAGAGAGCGATACCCCCTGGCTGAAAGGTGTTGCGGCCCGCTTGTTTGTAGAACCTGCCCTCAAGTCGCGGTTAGGAAAACCTAAACGTTTCCCGCGTTACGGGATTTGAGCTGAGCACAATTTGTGCTAATGAGGGTGGTACCGCGAACCTTTTCGTCCTTTACGTGATGAAAAGGTTTTTTTGTTGTTCTGATAGAAGGAGGATATCAATGAAAAAGATAGGATTTGTCGGCGCCGGGTCAATGGCAGAAGCAATGATCAACGGCATTTTGCAAAGCGGCATCACAAAACCAGAACATATCTATATTACAAATCGCTCAAATGACGAGCGTCTGATTGAATTAAAGGAAACGTACGGCGTGCGTCCATGCAGAGATAAAAATGAGTTTTTCACTCACACCGATATCATTATCCTCGCTTTCAAACCGAAAGACGCGGCGGAAAGCATCGACAGCATCCGGCCGTATATCAAGGACCAGCTTGTAATTTCAGTACTTGCAGGCCTTACCATCGAGACCATTCAGCATTATTTTGGCAGAAAGCTCCCGGTCATTCGCGTCATGCCTAATACATCGGCGGCAATCAGAAAATCAGCAACCGGATTTTCCGTAAGCGCGGAAGCAAGCAAGAATGATATAATTGCCGCAAAAGCTCTATTGGAAACAATCGGTGATGCAACACTGGTTGAGGAGCGGCATCTTGACGCTGTCACTGCAATTGCAGGCAGCGGCCCGGCCTACGTGTATCGTTATATTGAGGCGATGGAAAAAGCGGCACAAAAAGTAGGATTAGATAAAGAAACGGCAAAAGCACTCATTTTGCAGACAATGGCAGGGGCAACAGATATGCTCCTTCAAAGCGGCAAACAGCCGGAAAAGCTGCGTAAAGAAATCACTAGTCCTGGAGGCACTACAGAGGCAGGTCTTCGCGCTTTACAGGACTCCCGCTTTGAAGAAGCAATTATTCACTGTATTGAAGAAACAGCTAAACGGAGCGCAGAAATCAAAGAACAGTTTGCCGGTGCCGCCTTAGAGAGACATTCTTAGATGTAAGACAAAAACAGAAGGCACAGTGCCTTCTGTTTTTTATGTTTCCCGCAATAGCTGGCCGGCAGATTCTGATTGCTTTAATAGCGCGGAGATCGTAAATGAAAGCAAATCGGGAAGCACTTCAAAGGAATAAGGCATATACAATCTTTCCGTCCATTTATGCGGGTCTTTACCAGCCGGACCGACATTTAAAACCGGGACATATAAAGCCTGATCTTTACCGCTTGGCAATGAATATCCTCTGTTAAAGAGCGGCATATTGCTTGTGTATGCATCAACCTCCTGCTTTTCCAGCTGAAGATAACTCAAGTCCGAAAGTCCGGGGAAATACTGAACCTCCCGTAATGCAATGCCGTATCGGTCAGCCGCGTACTGCATAAGCTGATCAGCTGTATTCCTGATCAATTGATCATCCTTCGAAGAAACCGCCGGATACAACGGCGGGCTGTAAAAAAGCACAATGAGCGGCGCATCCTCCTTACAAAGCGAAGCAAGCTCAGAAACAATTTTCGTCGAAAAATCCCTGTCTCCAAGCTCCCCCCTGTTAGCAAAGGCATAATTTAGAGCCCGCTCTGTTTCCGAGATCCCCGCACGCTTTTTTGCACGCGAGACCAGCTCATCAAATGTCAAAACAGTGATGTTCCGCTCAATCGGCTGAAATGGCTCAAATTGTTGAAAATCCTGTGTTTTCTTCCGAACGTTCGACATGATTTCCTCCGCCGCCTGTTCTGCTGTTTTAAGCAGCATCTGATGCATCTCACTAGCTGAGCGTTTCATTGACAGCACATTAAATAATGTGACAGCTGTATGCGGTGTCTGGACTGAATATGCCTCTTTCAAGTCCTTTTGCATTAAGTTTACCGGCGGCGGAGTGACCTCGCCATCAACCTTTTCGCAATAATCAGCATTCAGTTCAAGCAAACGGTTAATCTCAGATACCATTAAATTTGCGTTTAGGCCTGAAAACGGCTCTCCAACATGTGTCTCAATCCCCTTGCAGAAAAAACCCGCAAGCACCTTGCCAATGCTTCCTGTATAAAAATATTGCTGCTGATCGCCGGGAAATTTTTCAAACATCGGTTCGGCATTCAGGCAAGCGGTTAATGTGATATCATGCTTTTTCTCCATTTCCTTCAATGCAGGAACCACTTCAATCATGCCTCTTGAATTCACTTCCTCGTCCGGAACCGTTATCAACAGCAGATTGCCCTCAAAATGCCCGTTCATTGCCCTCTCCAGCATCGACAGTTGAACACAAAGCCCCGCTTTCATATCCATCGTCCCTCTTCCGAACAGCCAGTCTCCGCTTTCGGCATCTCTTCTCACACGTTCCGGGAGCAGCTCTTTTTTCTCTAAAAAGGAGCTCAAAAGCTCAGCAGGCTTGCAAGCCATATGTTTAAATTCGCCGTAATCTTCTATGTCAACGACATCAAAATGACTCAGCAGAAGCACTGTCTTTTTGACATTCTTCTTTTTGACTAGAGCCGTAAGAAAAGATCTGCCATCGTCCATCGGATGAAGTATTACATCATCAGGGTGCTTTTGAAAATAGGGCTTGTCCTTCAAAATAAAATAAAGATACTCTGCAAGTGCTGCCTCGCCCTTTGAACCGGTGATGCTTTCGTATTGCACAAGAGAAGTTAAAAGTGCCAGCAATTCGTCCTTCGTCTGCCAATTCATTGATTTCGCCCCTCCTATGAATAAAAATGCTTCTATACTGAAAAATAAACTGATTTCTCGTCTATTATACAGAAATGTTTGACAAAAGCGGTTCTTTTGAGCAGTTTATATGACGGGAAAGAAATGACTTGATATAATCAATCTCTAAAAACCTTACGGGAGGCGAAAGAAATGGCCAGAAAATTATTCACACCTATTACAATTAAAGATATGACGTTAAAAAACCGCATTGTCATGTCGCCAATGTGCATGTATTCTTCTCATGAAAAGGACGGAAAATTGACACCGTTCCACATGGCACATTACATATCGCGCGCAATCGGCCAGGTCGGACTGATTATTGTAGAGGCGTCAGCGGTTAACCCTCAAGGACGAATCACAGACCAAGACTTAGGCATTTGGAGCGACGAGCATATTGAAGGCTTTGCCAAACTGACTGAGCAGGTCAAAGAACAAGGTTCAAAAATCGGCATTCAGCTTGCCCATGCCGGACGTAAAGCTGAGCTTGAAGGAGATATCTTCGCTCCATCGGCGATTGCGTTTGACGAACAATCAGCAACACCTGTACAAATGTCAGCAGAAAAAGTAAAAGAAACAGTTCAGGAGTTCAAGCAAGCGGCTGCCCGCGCAAAAGAAGCCGGCTTTGATGTGATTGAAATTCATGCGGCGCACGGATATTTAATTCATGAATTTTTGTCTCCGCTTTCCAACCATCGCACAGATGAATACGGCGGCTCACCTGAAAACCGCTACCGTTTCTTGAGAGAGATCATTGATGAAGTCAAACAAGTATGGGACGGTCCTTTATTTGTCCGTGTATCTGCTTCTGACTACACTGATAAAGGCTTAGACATTGCCGATCACATCGGTTTTGCAAAATGGATGAAGGAGCAGGGTGTTGACTTAATTGACTGCAGCTCAGGCGCCCTTGTTCACGCAGACATTAACGTATTCCCTGGCTATCAAGTCAGCTTCGCTGAGAAAATCCGTGAACAGGCGGACATGGCTACTGGTGCCGTCGGCATGATTACAGACGGTTCAATGGCTGAAGAAATTCTGCAAAACGGACGTGCCGACCTCATCTTTATCGGCAGAGAGCTTTTGCGGGATCCATTCTTTGCAAGAACTGCTGCGAAACAGCTCAACACAGAGATTCCGGCCCCTGTTCAATACGAAAGAGGCTGGTAATGCCATAAGAGATATCCTGTAGAGGATATCTCTTTTTTTATTTTTAGAGAAACGATCGGCTAAGGTTCTCCGTCTCCCTAGTAGAACCAATTAGAGGAGATGACTCCAATGAAATCAGCTTGGATGGAAAAGACATATACAATTGACGGATGTGCGTTTCATACACAGCACCGGAAAGGATCAAGCGGTGTAACGATTGTCTTTGAGGCCGGCTATGGTACTTCTTCTGAGACGTGGAAACCATTAATGGCGGACATTGATGATGAATTTGGCATTTTCACATATGATCGGGCAGGCATAGGAAAAAGCGGGCAAAGCAGAGCTAAACGAACAGCTGATCAACAAGTGAAAGAATTGGAGAGTTTGCTTAAAGCAGCTGATGTAAAACCTCCTTATTTGGCTGTTTCACACTCATACGGAGCTGTCATCACCGGTTTATGGGCCTGCAAAAACAAGTATGATATTATCGGCATGGTCCTTCTTGACCCAGCTTTAGGCGATTGCGCCAGCTTTACCTTTATACCCGAAGAAATGCACAAATCACATACGAGAAAGATGATGTTTGAGGGCACACATGCAGAGTTTTCAAAAAGTCTGCAGGAGCTCAAAAAGCGGCAAGTCCACTTAGGAAACATGCCTCTCCTTGTGTTGTCATCAGGAGAACGGACTGAGAAATTCGCTGCTGAACAGGAGTGGCAAAACTTGCACAGCAGCATATTGTCTCTATCTAACCAAAGCGGCTGGATTCAAGCTAAAAACAGCTCCCACAACATCCATCATGATGAACCTCATATCGTTCACTTGGCTATTTATGACGTATGGTGCGCAGCGTGCCAGCAGGCCGCTCCTCTTTACCAGGCAGTCAATTAACGTAAAAAAAGACCGGGCCGTAAGGGATTCCCGGTCTTTAATATTATTTTGTTTCACGGTGAAGGGTATATTTCTTTAAACGCGGTGAATATTTTTTCAGCTCCAAACGGTCTGGATTGGTGCGTTTATTTTTTGTTGTGATGTAATTTCGGTCTCCCGTTTCAGTGCAGGCTAAAGTAACATTTACTCTCATAATTAACGTCTCCTTATAAAGCGTAATGATTACGTTTTATTATACAACATCATCACAAATTGTCAAATAAGAGCTCCGCCTTCAGCCTCGCGGGACATTTACCTCTAAGAAATCATATGCCGCCACGCTATTGGGGAAAACGTCAACCGCTTCTTTTTGAAGCTCCAAAGAAGCATCTCCCTGATATCTTGCGCTGATATGGGTTAAAATGAGCTGCTTCGCCCTTGCTTCTTTCGCTGTTACAGCCGCTTGTTCCGTTGTACTGTGATAATAATCATAAGCAAGTTTACGGTCTTCCTTAGCAAAGGTTGCTTCATGAACAAGCACATCACAATCCCTCGCAAGCTCTTTTAGTTTGTCACTTACTCTCGTATCACCGGAGAACACAACAGATCTTCCCTTTTTGGGAGGCTCCAGAAAATCATTCCCATTGATGATTCGTCCGTCTTCAAGCGTTACCGTTTCGCCTTTTTTGATTTTCTGATATACAGGTCCGGGCGGGATGTTCATTTCTTTTAATACATCAGCCTTCAAGGAACCCGGTACGTCTTTTTCCTGCACACGGTACCCAAAGGCTTCCACTCCATGAATAACAGATACCGCTGTGACAATAAACTGATCGTCCTCAAACACGATTCCTTCTTCAATTTCCTGGATCGCAAGCGGATATGTCAAATGGGTCTTCGTGACGGCAAGGCTTGTTTCAATAAACGCCTTGATCCCTTTAGGTCCGTACACTGTCAGCTCGTCCTCTCCGCCTTGAAAGGAACGGCTCCCCAGAAGCCCCGGAAGTCCGTATACATGATCGCCGTGCATGTGTGTAATAAAGATTTTCTCTATTTTACGAGGTTTAATCGTTGTATGTAAAATTTGATGCTGTGTGGCTTCCCCGCAGTCAAAAAGCCATACCGAACGCCTTTCTTCAAGCAATTTTAATGCTACAGAGGTGACGTTTCTCGCCTTGGCGGGAATGCCGGCTCCCGTCCCTAAAAAAAGTAATTCCACGTTTCCTTCCTCCTACTAGAACCAGATACCTACAAGAATACAGGATCAAGCGCAAAATGTGAATCTTGCCTCTGAAAAGAACAATCCTTTCGTGCTAGAAACATTTTTTCAGCATTCTGCTTAAAAAAGGGCTTAAATGTTTGCTTTCGTTGAATTTTAGATTTAAAATGAAGGAAATATACGGGGTGTACTAAAATAAAGCTTCGAATAAAGTGAGGTACTTTTAGTGAAAACAAACCAACAACCAAAAGCAGTAATTGTCATATTCGGTGCAACTGGAGATTTAGCAAAACGAAAATTGTATCCGTCTATTCACCGTTTATATCAAAACGGACAAATCGGAGAAGAGTTTGCAGTGGTAGGAGTTGGAAGAAGACCTTGGTCTAATGAGGATCTTCGCCAAACTGTTAAAACATCCATTTCCTCATCTGCAGATAAGCATATAGATGATTTCACGTCTCATTTTTACTATCACCCGTTTGACGTGACAAACCCTGGTTCTTATCAAGAGCTTAACGTATTGCTTAACCAGCTGGAAGATACATATCAAATTCCTAACAACAGAATGTTCTACTTGGCAATGGCTCCTGAATTCTTCGGAACGATTGCAAAAACATTAAAATCAGAGGGCGTAACAGCTACAACCGGCTGGTCCCGCCTTGTCATCGAAAAACCGTTCGGCCATGATCTGCCAAGCGCACAGGCATTGAATAAAGAAATCCGCGAAGCATTTACGGAAGATCAAATTTACAGAATCGACCATTATCTAGGCAAACAAATGGTTCAGAACATTGAAGTGATTCGATTTGCCAATGCGATTTTCGAACCGCTTTGGACAAACCGCTACATTTCAAACATTCAAATCACATCTAGCGAATCACTAGGCGTTGAAGACCGCGCAAGATATTACGAAAAATCAGGCGCCCTTCGCGACATGGTGCAAAACCATATTATGCAGATGGTTGCCCTTCTTGCAATGGAGCCGCCTATCAAATTGAACACAGAAGAAATCCGCAGCGAAAAAGTGAAGGTGCTGAGAGCACTGCGTCCTATAGCAAAAGACGAAGTGGATGAATACTTTGTGCGCGGACAATATCAAGCTGGTGAAATTGACGGTGTACCGGTTCCTGCTTATAACGATGAGGATAATGTCGCTCCTGACTCCAATACAGAAACTTTTGTTGCCGGCAAGCTCTTGATCGACAACTTCAGATGGGCTGGTGTTCCATTCTACATCAGAACCGGAAAACGAATGAAAGAAAAGTCCACAAAAATTGTCGTTCAATTTAAGGACATTCCGATGAACCTGTACTACGGTAATGAAAACAACATGAATCCGAACTTGCTTGTCATTCATATTCAGCCTGACGAAGGCATTACGCTTTACTTAAATGCTAAAAAGCTTGGCGGAGCAGCACACGCACAGCCAATCAAACTCGATTATTGCAGCAATTGCAATGACGAGTTGAACACCCCTGAAGCATATGAAAAACTCATTCACGACTGTCTTCTTGGCGATGCAACAAACTTTGCACACTGGGATGAAGTTGCCCTTTCTTGGAGCTTTGTCGACTCTATTTCTGAAACATGGGCAGCAAACAAAACCTTATCTCCTAACTACGAATCAGGCTCGATGGGACCGAAAGAATCTGATGATCTTTTGGCGAAAGACGGCTTACACTGGTGGAATATATAAGAAGAAAAAAAGCCGAAAATGCTTGTAAGCATTTTCGGTTTTTTTGCAACTGTCACAAAGGTATAACAATCTTTTTAATAACAAAACCCCCAAAGCTCTAGAGCTTCGGGGGTTTCTATTGATTACTTCATCCATTCAGTATGGAAGATGCCTTCTTTGTCAGTACGCTCATAAGTATGAGCGCCAAAGTAGTCGCGCTGTGCTTGGATTAAGTTTGCAGGCAGTACGGCTGTGCGGTAGCTGTCATAGTAGGCTAATGCGCTTGAGAATGATGGCACCGGCACACCTTGGGCAACTGCAAGTGAAATCACTTGGCGAAGCGCTCCTTGGTAGCTTTCTACAATATTCTTGAAATAGCTGTCAAGAAGCAGGTTGTCAAGCTCAGGCTCGCGATCGTAAGCTTCTTTGATCTTCTGAAGGAATGCCGCGCGAATGATGCAGCCACCGCGGAAGATCATAGCGATTTCACCATATTTCAGATCCCAGTTGTATTCTTCAGAAGCAGCTTTCATTTGGGCAAATCCTTGCGCGTATGAGCAGATTTTACTCATGAACAACGCTTTTCTGACCGCTTCAATCAGCTCTTCTTTATTTTCTGTAACAGGCTTCACTTCTGGTCCTGAAAGAAGTCCGCTCGCTTTCACACGCTCTTCCTTCATAGCTGAGATAAAGCGTGCGAATACAGATTCAGTAATAATCGGAAGCGGAACGCCTAAGTCAAGTGCGCTTTGGCTTGTCCATTTTCCTGTTCCTTTTTGCCCTGCTTTATCAAGAATCACATCAACAAGCGGCTTGCCTGTCTCTTCGTCTTTTTTTGTAAAGATGTCAGCCGTAATCTCAATCAGGTAGCTGTCAAGCTCGCCTTTATTCCATTCAGCGAAAACTTCATGAAGCTCATCAGCAGAAAGGCCCAGCACCTGTTTCAGAATGAAATATGATTCAGAGATCAGCTGCATATCTCCGTATTCAATTCCGTTGTGCACCATTTTTACGTAATGGCCGGCGCCGTCCGGACCGATATATGTCGTACAAGGTTCTCCGTCAACTTTTGCAGAAATGGCTTCAAGAATCGGTTTTACAAGCTCATGTGCTTCTTTTTGTCCGCCAGGCATGATAGAAGGTCCTTTAAGTGCCCCTTCTTCTCCGCCGGAAACGCCTGTTCCGATAAAATGAATGCCGCTTTCAGCGAGTTCTTTGTTACGGCGCTGTGTATCTTTATAGTATGTATTACCGCCGTCAATTAAAATATCATCCTTCTCTAGATGAGGAAGAAGAGATTGAATTGTCGCATCTGTTGCAGTTCCCGCTTTAAC
Organism: Bacillus sp. 9.4; assembly: GCF_055486415.1. NCBI lineage: Bacteria > Bacillati > Bacillota > Bacilli > Caryophanales > Bacillaceae > Bacillus > Bacillus sp. 9.4. Next base: position 470,903 of record NZ_JBVFMU010000001.1, read on the forward strand.
CATTAATAAGATTTTGCGCGGTGTTTCCAAGGATTGGACAAATTCTTCAATGCTGTAAGTGCCAACAACATTTTTTCCTTTTGCCTCCTGTAAAAACTCCTCAGTTTTACTGCTTGATCTGTTGTAAACAGAAACAGAAAATCCCCGGCTTTCGATATTTAAAGCCAGATTTTTACCCATGACCGCAAGTCCGATAACGCCGATTTGTTGTTTTGACATATTCTAACGTCCCTTCTGCAAACGTTTAATCATTTTAAAATTTAAATTAAAATAAAATGATATTTATAATAAAGAAATTACCATACATTCACCCTTTTTTTCAAGCGATTCAGCTTTTCTTTTCATCTTGAAAAAAATCTTTATTAAAGCTTGTTCCCTTTGTTTTGCTCTCCTCTTTTTTTAACGTTGCCCCTTTTCTGATCAGTTTGGTACCGTACTTTTTATTCAGCTTTTCCATCATCTGCTGAATGGGCTCATCCTTCGCATCCTCATTAAAGCTGAACAAATCGAGCTGCTTATAGGCCTGCTCTTTTTCTACCAAATCGGTTCCGGTAATGCCAAGCAGTCTGACAGGATTTTTATTCCAGTGTTTAAAAAAGAGGTGCTCTGCTTCTTTCAAAATGTCATTTTTTTGATCAATCGGGTTTCTCAGCGTAGTGCTTCTTGTGATGGTTTTCCAATCCGCATATCTAATCATAATAAAAAGCTTCGAAGCCATGACTTCCTTGCGCTGTAAACGGTCACTCACAGAAGCGGCAAGCTTTCTAAAAACGCCTAACAGCTCTTCTTCATCACTGGAATCATGGGAAAGTGTCGATGAGTTGCCGACGCTTTTAAATTCGTAAATGCGCTCCGGGTCAACCGGCGCATGGTGAATGCCATTTGCTTTATTTTTAAGGCGCGGACCGTTGATGCCAAGCAGGCGCTTCAGCGAGTGTTCATCAGCTGCAGCTAGCTCTCCGATTGTATGGATGCCGAGTCCCTTCAGTTTTTCCGCTGTCTTTTTGCCGACTCCGTGCATCTCTCCAACAGGAAGCGGCCACAGGATATCAGGCACTTGCCTCTTTCTTAAGATCGTAATTCCAAGCGGTTTTTTCATATCAGACGCCATCTTAGCGAGAAATTTATTCGGCGCGATTCCTATGCTTGACGGAAGCAGCAGCTCTTTTTGCAATCTGCTTTGGATTTCTTTTGCCGTCTCTAGCGCGCGGCTGCTGTATGGTGTATCGGTCATGTCCATATAGCCTTCGTCGATGGAGACAGGCTCCACTAGGTCAGTATATTCACGAAGAATGGTAAACATCGCTCGTGAAGAGTTTCTATAGCGGTCAAAGTTCGGCGGAAGAACGATGAGCTCAGGACAATGGCGCTTCGCTTGCCAAACCGGCATCGTTGTTTTGACGCCGCGCGCTCTTGCTTCGTAGCTGCATGTCACCACAATGCCCTTTCGCTCCTTTACGTTTCCGGCAACTGCGACCGGCTTTCCCCGGAGAGCCGGATCATATGCCATTTCAACCGACGCATAAAAGCTATTCATATCAATATGGAAAATAATTCGGCTCTTTCCCGGCATAAACAAATCTCCTTTTCGGTCATTAGACAACAGCTTGTACATATAGTAAAATGAAGCTATTGAATGGATGTGATGACAATGTTTGTGGAATCGATAAATGACGTTTTATTCTTAGTCGATTTTTTCACAATTATTCTTCCTGCTCTAACGGCAATCGGGATTGCATTCCTCTTACGGGAGTGCCGTGCGGGCGAGCAATGGAAATCAAAACGAACAGATGAACATCAGACGGTCTTTCACATTAACCGAACAGACTTTCTTATTATTATATATCATCGCATTACAACTTGGATACGTAAAGTCTTCCGCATGAATTCGCCTGTGAACGATGAGGAAGACGCCGGTTCTCTTCTTTTATAAACCGCATTTATAAAAAGGAGGAGAACAAAATTGTTAAAAACATATCAAAAACTTTTGGCTATGGGTATCTTTTTGATCGTATTATGCTCGGGCAATGCTGCATTTGCAGCGACTAATCAGGTGGGAGGCCTCAGCAACGTAGGTTTTTTCCACGATTATTTAATCGAACCGTTTTCCGCTCTGCTTAAGGGTGTTGCCGGGCTGTTTCACGGAGAATACGGACTCTCTATTATCCTCGTAACCATTATTGTGCGTATAGTTGTATTGCCTTTGTTTGTCAATCAGTTCAAAAAACAGCGCATCTTCCAAGAGAAAATGGCCGTTATTAAACCTCAGGTTGACAGTATCCAGGTTAAGTTGAAAAAGACGAAGGACCCGGAAAAGCAAAAAGAGCTGCAAATGGAAATGATGAAGCTGTATCAGGAGCATAATATCAACCCGCTTGCGATGGGCTGTCTTCCAATGCTGATTCAGTCTCCGATTATGATTGGGCTTTATTACGCGATTCGCTCAACACCTGAAATTGCGTCACACTCGTTTCTATGGTTCAGTTTAGGGCAATCTGATATTCTCATGTCCCTTAGTGCAGGGATTATGTATTTTGTCCAAGCCTATATCGCTCAAAAACTGAGCGCGAAATATTCCGCTGTCCCGCAAAACCCAGCGGCACAGCAATCCGCAAAATTGATGGTGTTCATCTTCCCTGTGATGATGACGATTTTCTCGCTTAATGTGCCGGCAGCCCTTCCGCTGTACTGGTTTACAAGCGGACTGTTTTTGACAGTGCAAAACATCGTCCTTCAGATGACGCATCATAAAAGTAAAAAAACAGCCGCTCTTACTGAGTCGGTGAAATAAAAAAACAACCCCGCGCGAAAAGCCGGGGTTGTTTTTTGTTACTTGCAAAGCATACCGCGCCAAACAGTCTTGATTATCATGGCTGAAGCAGAAATGGCCATCCTAAAAAATAGCCGTATCGTTTAAAAAGAAGGAAATCGGGAATACCTTTACTCACCTCCAAACGAAAGGAGCATATACGTTGACGGAACACTTTCAGCAAAAAAACATTTCTGTACCTGAAGGAATCTGGATCATGAGACAAACCTGGATTGATGTCTTATTTGCTCACTGGCCTGTTGATGTTTCTATCCTTCGCGCTTTGGTACCGTCCGTTTTAGAATTAGATACATATAACGGGCAAGCTTGGATCAGCATGCTTCCCTTTATGCTCACGAACCTGAGGGCGCGTTATCTTCCTGCCATTCCCGGTGCGCGTGCATTTCCTGAGCTTAACCTCCGCACCTATGTCACGTATAAAGGCAAGCCCGGCATTTATTTTTTTAGCTTAGATGCCGATCATCGTCTGGCGGTCCTTGGCGCTCGCACATTCTTTCATCTGCCTTATTTTTACGCGGATATGAAAGCCGAAAAAAACGGTGATGCCATTGACTATGTCAGCAAGCGGAAAGATGACAAAGAAGCAGCATTCCACGCCGCATACCGGCCCATTTCAGCGCCTTTTACAGCAGAAAAGGATTCGCTCGATTACTGGCTGACAGAACGGTATAGACTCTATACTACCAATCAAAGCAAACTCTATTACGAAGACATCCATCATCATCCATGGCTGCTGCAAAACGCTGAAGCGGAAATTTCAGTCAATACGGTGACTGATGCTCACGGCATTACATTGCCAGAGTCAGATCCCTTGCTTCATTACGCTAAAAAACAGGATGTGTTATTTTGGCCGCTTAGGAAACGGAGCTAAAAAAACCCGATGCGGGAAATCGCACTCGGGTTTTCTTTTTTTATTTTGCCGCCTCTTCAATAATGGCAACAACCATTTCTGCCGTTTTAACGAGCTCTTCGATCGGCATTTTTTCATTTTTTGTATGGATTTGCTCATAACCGACAGCAAGATTGACCGTCGGGATGCCATGACCAGCGATTACGTTCGCGTCGCTTCCGCCGCCGCTCGTTTGCAGCTCGCTTGGACGTCCGATTTTAGCAGCCGCTTTTTTCGCGATTTCAACAACTTGGTCGCCGTCTTGATATTTAAAGCCCGGATACATAACCTCAATTTCGACTTCTGCGCGTCCGCCCATATCAGCAGCTGCCTCTTCAAAAGCAGCTTTCATTTTTTGAACCTGAGCTTCCATTTTCTCAGGAACTAAAGAGCGCGCTTCAGCAAGAATATGAACTTCGTCGCACACAATGTTTGTTTGTGTGCCGCCTTCAAACCGGCCGATATTAGCTGTTGTTTCTTCATCGATACGGCCCAATGGCATTTTTGAAATGGCTTTGCTAGCGATTGTAATCGCTGAAATGCCTTTTTCAGGTTCAACCCCGGCGTGAGCGGTTTTCCCGAAAATTGCCGCTCTTACCTTCGCCTGTGTCGGCGCGGCCACAATGATATTTCCAACTTTTCCGTCTGAATCAAGGGCATAGCCGTAGGATGCAGTGATCATAGAACGGTCAAGAGCCTTCGCTCCGATCAGACCCGATTCTTCCCCTACTGTGATGATGAATTCAATCGTGCCGTGTTCAATGTTTTCTTCTTTCAGCACCTTAATCGCCTCAAACATTGCAGCCAATCCCGCTTTATCATCAGCGCCTAAAATCGTCGTGCCGTCAGTTTTGACGTAACCGTTCTCTACAACTGGTTTTACGCCGTTTCCGGGTACAACTGTGTCCATATGAGATGTAAAATAGATCGTATCTGTTTGTTTTGTCCCTTTTAGCGTGCAAATCAGGTTACCGGCTCCGTGGCCCGTGATATCCATTGTATCGTCTTCTTTAACATCCACACCTAAATCAGAAAATTTTCGTTTCAGCACTTTGCAGATTTCAGCTTCGTGCTTTGTTTCTGAGTCAATTTGGACAAGCTCTAAAAATTCTTCCAGCAGGCGTTTTTCATTCACCATTTGTAAGTCCCTCCATATTAAAGCGGTATGTTACCGTGCTTTTTTTTCGGTCTCTCTTCTGTCTTATGTGCAAGCATATGAAAAGCTTGAATCAGTCTTCCCCTTGATTCTTCCGGCAAAATGATGTCATCGACCATTCCACAAGCGGCCGCTTTGTATGGGCCGGCGTTTTGCTTTTTGTATTCAGCTGTTTTTTCGCGTTTCGTCTTTTGCGGGTCAGCTGAAGCTTTGATTTCCTTTTCATACAAAATCGATGCCGCACCTTCTGGACCCATCACTGCGATTTCAGCATTCGGCCATGCAAACACAAGGTCCGCTCCGATTGCTTTGCTGTTCATGGCCACATAGGCGCCGCCGTACGCTTTTCTAATGATGAGTGTGACTTTTGGGACAGTCGCTTCTGCATAAGCAAACAATAATTTTGCTCCATGCCTGATGATTCCGTTGTGCTCTTGCTGAATACCGGGCAGAAACCCCGGGACATCCTCAACAGTCAACAGCGGGATATCAAATGCGTCACAAAAACGGATGAACCTTGCTGCTTTATCAGCAGCGTCAATCGTCAAGCTTCCCGCCAGATGCTTCGGCTGGCTCGCCACGATGCCGATTGTTTTTTCACCCAGCCTTGCAAACCCAATGACAATGTTCTTCGCAAAAAATGGCTGAATCTCAAAAAAAGACTGCGGGTCGGCCATCTCCTTAATCACCGTCCGAACATCATACGGCTTTGTCGTGTCAGCAGGCACTAGACGGTTTAATAACGGTCTGGACGCCTCTTTCTCTGGCTTCGGCTCTGTTGTCCGGCCATTCAGCGGCAAATAAGACAGCAGTTTTCTCACCCCTGTCAGAACCTCCTTCTCCGTATGCCCGGAAAAGTGGGCGTTTCCGCTGACGGCATTATGTATCCCCGCTCCGCCTAAGCTCTCCGCATCAACCTGTTCCCCTGTCACTTTTTCAATCACCTTCGGGCCGGTAATAAACATCCGGCCGGTCTGTTCAGCCATAAATATAAAATCTGTGAGTGCCGGAGAATATACAGCGCCTCCAGCGCACGGCCCTAAAATAACCGATATTTGCGGAATGACTCCGGAATATAAGACGTTTCGGTAAAATATGTGACCGTATCCATCTAATGATACCACACCCTCTTGAATTCTCGCACCACCTGAGTCATTCAGCCCGATAATCGGCGCCTTATTTTTTGCTGCCAGATCCATCAAAGCGCAGATTTTCCTGGCATGGGTTTCGCCAAGCGCCCCTCCGAATACTGTGAAGTCTTGCGCAAATACATAAACTGAGCGGCCGTCAATTGTGCCGTACCCTGTCACGACCCCATCCCCTAACATGCGCTGTTCTCTTGTTAACACTTGACTTTCCATGAAGGGGTGTAATTCGATAAAGCTGTCCTGATCTAGAAGAAATATGATCCTTTCCCGAGCAGTGAGCTTGCCCTTTTGCCGCTGCTGAGCCAGCTTTTCCCGTCCTCCGCCTTCTTCTGCCTGCTTGCGTTTCGTGTATAAATGATCTATGTGCTCATTCATATTCATTGTGTTGGTCTCCTTTCGGTTCACAAAGCTCTACAAGAACACCGTTTGTTTCCCGAGGGGAAATAAACGCGATCTTTTTCCCGTTCGCTCCCTGTCTTGGAAACCTGTCAATCAATTGAACATGCCGGTCAGACAATGCTTGAAGCTGTTCAGATAGGCCGTTGCACAAAAACGCAATATGATGCAGTCCCTGCCCTTTCTTCTCCAAAAATAAACGGACGGGGCTGTCAGCTGTCAACGGCTCTATCAGCTCAAGTTTGACGCTACCCGCTTGAAAAAAAGCAACATTCACCTTTTGCTCTTCAACCGTTTCTTGATGAAGAAATGCAAGCCCCAATACATTTTCATAAAAGCTTCTTGCATCTTTTATCGAAAAAACGGCTATCCCGATATGGTCAAGCCTGTTCATTTGCATCCCTGCTTTCGCTAATAGATATCGCTTGTCCGCCCATTCAAAACACGCTAAAATATAGACAGATTGTTTAAGGAGTGAAAATCATGTCTCAAAAACTGATGAAAAGCGTTTTGATCGTGATTTTGGGAGTTTTTATTCTTTCAACTGTACTCTCAGGAATCGTCATGTTTCTATAACGATAAAAAAGCAGGCGCCTTATTCAATGGGAATATCCTGCTTTTTTATCAGAGCTTTATGCTCGATGGCAATCTCCTCAAAAGAGCGGTTGTCGTCCGTGATCAGCACTCTCGTTCCTATTGGTATCGTTTGAAACAAATGAACGACCTCATCGTTATGCATACGTATACAGCCGTTAGACACAAATTTTCCTACTGATTCCTCTCGGTTTGTCCCATGAATTCCATAAATCCGCCCGTCCGTTCCTTTCGCGTCAAATCCGATCCATCTTGCCCCAAGCGGGTTATCAGGAGATCCCCCTTCAATATTTTTCTTTCTGTAGTAAGGATTTTCCGCTTTTACCGTTACCGAAAACTCTCCTTCAGGCGTCAAATCATCTGTTTTTCCAGTCGCCACACTGTACACGCCTTCTACTTTGTTGTCGAGGATAACAGCAAGTTCATTTGTTCGCTTGTTGACAATAACATATGGATCACCCGGCAGCTGATTTTCGCCGAGCGGCCAAATCGGTGAAATCATCATAAAAATCGAACATAAGAAAAAACGCATAAGCTCCTCCTTTTTCATTAGGTTGACCAATGAAGGAAGAGCTCATGCGAATCATCCGAGTGATTTTTGCGCTTTTATTCCTTTAAAATAACTTTTAATCACTAAATATTGTTCCATTTCGCCGAGAAGATGGAAGAGAGCGGCCCTTGCTTCAAATTCCTCTCTAGTCGCCGGAAGCGGCATCTCCTCAAATTCTTTTCTCATGTCAGCAAGTCTTTTCAGAAATTTGTACGCTGTATTCCCAGGGTGTATCGCCTCCCGCAAATCATGAATAAATTCAGCGATCATTTTTCCCTGATCTACCGTGATGGAGATCGATGTTACTTTAGGGAGAAGGCGTTCGATAATTTCAAATTGCTTTTCTCTCATTTTAAAATAATGATAATGCAGATTTTCGTAACGCAAAATGTGGTTTTGCACATCTCGATATGCCAGGTTTTTAGCCTCCGTAATGAGCTGGTGCGTTTCCGGAATTTCTTTTCCTGACCAATCTTGCTCACCAGTTAACAAATACCGTTCGATTTCTGCAAAAATGACAGCAAAGTTATCCTCTATCTTTTTGCGGTAGGCAATCAGTTTCCGATCAAGACTAGGCATATACAAGTTCATCAATAGAGCGACGCCGATGCCAACCGTAATCAGCTGAACTTCATTCCAGATGAAAGCAAGCGTAATGCCGCCGGACATGTATAAATGAAGGATAATAACGGAACTGGTGACAATACCCTCGTTAATTTTTAACAGAACCGTTATTGGAATGAATATCAAAAGAAGCGCTCCGATCACAAACGGGTGGTAGCCAATAAGCTCGAAAAAGAGATAAGAAAAAACAATTGCCAGACAGCATGCCGCAAAGCGGGCCCATGAGGCCTGAAGCGACCGTTTTTGTGTGATTTGTATGCACAAAATGGTGATGATTCCTGCTGATGCGAAGTTTTGCAAATGCAATAACTGGCTTACATAAATAGCCAAAGCTGTTCCAAGCGCGGTCTTTATTGTGCGGTAACCAATTTTAAACATGTCGGACTCCATTTCTATTTGTTTCTTCAATAAAAAAGAAGAGGCGGCCAGCCTTCTTCTTTTTTATATTCTATAATATTTTCTCTAAAAAGTCCTGCGCTCTTTTGGATTTTGGCGACATAAAAAATTCCTTCGGATTGCCGTCCTCGACAATCATTCCTTGGTCCATAAACAGCACGCGGTCTGCCACTTCTTTTGCGAAGCCCATTTCATGTGTGACAATCACCATGGTCATGCCGGTTTCGACCAGCTCTTTCATCACCTGTAGCACTTCTTTGACCATCTCCGGATCAAGGGCGGAGGTCGGCTCGTCAAACAGCATGATGTCCGGATTCATCGCAAGAGCCCTGGCAATCGCGACACGCTGTTTTTGTCCGCCAGACAAACGGTTTGGATAGTCATTTCGCTTTTCAAACAAACCGACTTTGCGGAGCAGGTCCTCAGCTTTCTCCTGTGCAGCCTGTTTTGATTCTTTTTTTACATTGACAGGCGCGTACATGATGTTTTCGAGAACCGTTTTGTGCGGAAAGAGATGAAAATGCTGAAAAACCATCCCGATGTTTTCCCGGACCTTTAATGTGTTGGTTTTCGGCTTCGTAATCTCTGTGTCTTTTATTGTAATGGTTCCGCCGTTAGGCTTTTCCAACAGGTTTAAACAGCGTAGGAACGTTGATTTGCCTGAGCCTGAAGGACCGATCACGGCAACAACCTCACCCTCAGCGATTGTTGTTGAAATGTTTTTTAATACTTCGTGTTTCCCAAATGATTTTGACAGCTTTTCAACCTTAATCATTGGATTTCAGCTTCCTTTCTACAGCCTTGCCGATAAACGTTAAAATCAGGACAAGCACATAATAAATCAATCCCGCGATAATGAGCGGCTCAAGGTAATTGTAAGTGGCGGCGCCAGCTTGATATGCGCGTCTCATGACATCACCAAGCCCGATGACGGTGACGATCGCCGATTCTTTTGTTAACGTAATTAATTCATTCACAATTGCAGGTGATATATTTTTGAAGGCCTGAGGCAGCAGCAGATCCTTCATCATTTTTCCATACGGGACACCGAGTGCAACAGCAGCTTCTTTTTGCCCTTTATCAATGGCATTGATTCCGGCTCTGATAATTTCCGATACATAAGCGGCGGAATTCAAAGACAATGCGACAACCGCAGCCCAAAACTGGTCAATTTGAAATCCGAGCAGCTGAGGAAGGCCAAAATAGACAATCATAAGCTGCAGCACTAAAGGCGTGCCTCGGAACACTGATGTATAAAAATCAGCGATCCAGATAAACGGGCGGAATGTGCTGATCTTGCATAAGCTTAGCACAATACCGAGTATAAGTCCGATAATAGCAGATACAACAACAATTTTTAATGTAATTGCCAAGCCTTCTAATATAAAAGGAATTTGGGGGATCGTTGCTGAAAAATCCAAATTCATAGCCTTTGTCTCCTTTTCTTACAGGAAAAAAGTTTCCTATTCAATAAAAAGGCTCAACGAAAAAGTTGAGCCGCTTTTTTTACTTCTCGCCAGTGAACCATTTTTTCTTCAATTTCTCAAGCTCTCCGTTATCTTCCATTTCCTTGAGCGCTTTATTGAATTTGTCTGTCAGTTCACTGTCCTTTCTGAAAGCAATTGCTGAACCGGCTTCTTCCGCTTTCGCATCAGGAATCACAAAGCCTTGCAGGTCATCATTTGATTTGAAATACCCTTCTGCAACAATGTCTTCAATAATCGCGGCATCGAAGCGGTCAGATTTGATTTCCTGCACCAAATCAGAAATTCTGTTGCGGTCTTCTGTTTTAAAACCATATTCCGGAGAAAGCTCTTTCCCCTTCTCTTCCTGAATAGAGCCAAGCTGAACGCCAACTGTTTTTCCTTTCAGGTCTTTCAAAGATTGAATGCCGCTGTCTTTTTTGCTGACAATCATATGGTTCGCTGTGTAATACACATCTGAAAAATCAACTTGTTTTTTACGCTCAGGCGTTGGTGTCATTCCTGACAGAACGAGATCCACCTGTTTTGATTTAAGCGCTGTAATTAAGCTGTTGAAGTCCATATCCTGCACTTCAATTTCATAGCCTGCCTTCTTTGCCAGAGCTTTTGCCAGCTCTACATCAAAGCCGACAATATTATCTCCTTCTTTATATTCAAACGGTTTGTAATCCGCCGAAGTACCCATAATTAATTTTTTCTTTCCGCTTTCTGAACCTGAATTGCTTGAGCCGCACGCAGTTAATGCAAAGGTGATGCAAGCAGCTACAAGTAATAAGAGCCATTTTTTCATGATCCATTTCCCCCGTATTCATTACTTTTGGTATATTTGAATATTTATTCGTTAATTTGTATTTTAAACAGTTTCTTATTTTTATGCAATACTATTTTTTAAAATTATCTTCAAGCTTATCTTTCCAGTGATCTCTTTTTGATATTACTAGATAAAAATAAAATCACTGTACAATCCGATTGAATAATCCCTTAATATTTATTCATATACTCTTGGAAATTTATGCACAAAAAAACCCGGGCCGCTTTGAGCATCCGGGTTGTTCGTCTTATACTTCTTCACAATATTCTTCAAAGGCTTCCTGCAGCTTTGCCACTACGGCCATCGGCTCATGGCCTTCAATTTCATGACGCTCTACCATTTTCATGATCTTTCCGTCTTTCAAAATCGCAAAGGACGGAGAAGATGGCGGATAACCTTCAAAATAGTCACGCGCACGCGCTGTCGCTTCTTTATCCTGTCCGGCAAAAACGGTGACGAGCTGATCAGGTCTTTTATCATAGTGAACGGAATGGTAGGCTGCCGGTCTTGCAATTCCTCCGGCGCATCCGCAAACAGAGTTTACCATGACAAGCGTCGTTCCTTTTTTCGTAAGTGCCTCATCCACCTCTTCAGCTGTTTTCAGCTCAGTGTATCCGGCAGCTGTTATTTCTTGTCTCGCTTGGCGGACAATATCATTCATAAATAAATTAAAGTCCATATTCAATGAAGACCTCTCCTTTTTCATCATCTGTTCTTATGATAGCAAGGAAACGTCCATATCGGCAAATGACTTTGCTTCGCCGTGCACTTTTTTTGCTCTTCGTTTACTGCTTACAGAAAAAGGGGATTATATAACCAGAAGTAAAATAAAGGAGCAGTTGTATATGAGCCACCGGAAAGCGTTACTGATTCATAACGGAAATGCCGGCAACAAAAATATAGAAAAAGCACTTGGTGCTGTCGTGCCGGTTTTATCTCACCATTTAGATGAGGTGATTATTAAACAGACAAAGAAAAAGGATGATGCGTATCATTTTTGCCGATCCATTGATGATTCTGTCGACACCGTCTTCATTCTCGGCGGCGACGGCACGATCCATCAATGCATAAATGCTATCAGCGCTCTAGAAAGAAAACCCGCGGTCGGAATTTTGCCCGGAGGCACGTGCAATGACTTTTCAAGAGTGCTTGGCATCCCTCAAAATCTTGCAAAGGCAGCGGAAGCACTTATGTCAGGAAAAAATACCAGCGTAGACGTATGTCAGATGAATGACCGTTATTTTTTGAATTTCTGGGGGATCGGCTTAATTGCAGAAACGTCGAATCAAATCAACGAAACGGAAAAAGCATTATTGGGAAAAATCAGCTATTTTACAAGTGCCTTGCGAACCGTCTCATCCGCTGCATCGTTTCCGATGACATTAAAAATTGATGGAGAAGAAATTAAAGAAGAAGCCGTTATGCTGCTTGTGATGAATGGCCAATACATTGGAACGAATCGAATTCCTCTGCCCGATGCCAGTATTGAAGACGGCTTACTTGATGTTCTCATATGCCGCAACACCAACCTCACCGCGCTGCGGGAGCTGATGAGCATGGAACAGGGCTCAATTGATCGTTTTACCGGAGAGCTGTCCTATGTCCAGGCCTCCCGTATCGAGATTGAAACAGACACTGCCAAAAAGGCGGATATGGATGGAGAAGTTTATACACATACACCCGCAGTCATTCAGGTCCTGCCGCAGCATATCGACATGCTTGTTCCCGCAAATGAATAACTGTCATAAGGCTTTAGAAAGATTTTGCAAATCCGTTGACTCTCCCCCAGGAGGAGGTCTTACAGTATAAGGGATACACACTTGAAAAAGGGGAAGTCATATGGAGAAGAAAAATATTACCTTAACGATATTATTAACCAATTTATTTATTGCTTTTTTGGGGATCGGGCTTGTGATTCCAGTAACGCCGACCATTATGAATGAATTGCATTTATCAGGGACTGCGGTCGGCTATATGGTTGCCTGCTTCGCTATTACACAGCTCATTGTCTCACCAATAGCCGGACGATGGGTTGATCGCTTCGGGCGCAAGATCATGATTGTGATCGGCCTGTTGTTCTTTAGTGTGTCGGAGTTTTTATTCGGCATTGGAAAAACAGTTGAGATGTTATTTATCTCCCGTATGCTGGGCGGTATCAGCGCAGCCTTCATTATGCCTGGGGTCACGGCTTTTATCGCAGATATCACGACCATTAAAACACGGCCGAAAGCGCTCGGTTATATGTCAGCCGCTATTTCAACAGGATTTATTATCGGCCCCGGCATCGGGGGATTTTTAGCAGAGGTCCATTCCCGGCTGCCTTTTTTCTTTGCGGCAGCTTTTGCACTGTTAGCAGCCATTTTATCAATCCTCACGCTGCGCGAGCCGGAACGAAACCCTGAAAATCAGGAAATAAAAGGACAGAAGACAGGCTTTAAACGGATTTTTGCCCCCATGTATTTCATAGCTTTTCTCATTATCTTAATTTCGTCTTTTGGTTTAGCATCATTTGAATCTTTATTTGCATTATTCGTGGATCATAAATTCGGTTTTACGGCCAGCGACATTGCCATTATGATTACAGGAGGAGCGATTGTTGGCGCCATTACGCAAGTCGTCTTATTCGACCGCTTCACAAGATGGTTTGGTGAAATCCATTTAATTCGGTACAGCTTAATTCTCTCGACGAGTCTGGTATTCTTGCTGACAACGGTACATTCATATGTTGCGATTCTGCTGGTGACAGTCACCGTATTTGTCGGATTTGATCTCATGCGGCCTGCGGTAACGACTTACCTGTCAAAGATTGCGGGAAATGAACAGGGGTTTGCCGGCGGTATGAATTCAATGTTTACAAGTATCGGCAATGTATTCGGGCCTATTATCGGCGGAATGCTGTTCGATATAGATGTAAACTATCCTTTCTACTTTGCAACGGTCACCTTAGCCATAGGGATTGCACTGACCATTGCTTGGAAAGCGCCTGCACATCTTAAAGCCAGCACGTGATAAGAAGCGCATTCTTTGTGTACTGCAAAGAATGCGCTTCTTCTTTATACTGATGATAGAAGGAGTGATGGCATGAAGGAATCATATTACTCAATTGGGGAAGTTTCAAAACTGGCAAACGTGTCGATTAAAGCGCTCCGTTATTACGATAAAATTGATTTATTTAAACCAGCCTACGTCGACCCGGATACCAGCTACCGCTATTATACAGATTCTCAGCTCATTCATCTGGATTTGATCAAATCATTGAAATATATCGGCACACCTTTAGAGGAGATGAAAAAAGCACAGGACTTAGAGATGGAAGAACTGTTTGCTTTTTATACAGAGCAGGAGAGGCAAATCAGGGAGAAATTAGACTTTTTATCAGCACTGGAGCAAACCATTTCATTGGTGAAAAAGCGGATGAAACGGCAGATGGAATATCCCGCGCTCGGTGAGGTGTTTGTTTTAGATGAAGAAGAAATACGGATCATTCAGACAGAGGCAGAAGGTATCGGGCCTGAAAACGTGCTCAATGCCTCCTACAGCAAATTAAAAAAATTTATCGAGTCAGCAGATGGATTTACGAACAATAGCTACGGTGCTACTTTCTCTTTTCAGCCCTACACCAGCATTGATGAAATGACTTACCGTCATATTTTCACGCCTGTATTGACGAATAAACAGATTTCATCAATTACGCCGGATATGGAAATCACAACAATCCCTAAAGGGAGGTATGCGTGTATCGCGTATAATTTTTCGCCTGAACATTATTTTCTCAACTTACAGAAGCTTATCAAGTATATCGCAGACCGCCAATTAACAGTTGTCAGTGATGTATACGAGTTAATCATACCGATTCATTACTCCCCGAAAAAACAAGAAGAATATCGAGTCGAAATGAAAATACGGATCGCTGAATAATAAATCATAGAAAAAGAGCATTTTTTGAAACAAAACTTCAAAAAATGCTCTTTTTGCTTATTTAGTAAACAGATGTCTTCTCGTCAATCGATTCTAAAATTTGTTTCACACGTCCCAGGAATCGTCCGCACACGAGACCGTCAAGCACTCTGTGATCTAAGGACAGACACAGATTAACCATGTCTCTGACAGCAATCATGCCATTGTCCATGACAACCGGGCGTTTGACGATGGATTCTACTTGAAGAATCGCAGCCTGAGGGTAGTTGATAATGCCCATCGACTGAACAGAGCCGAACGAACCTGTGTTGTTGACGGTAAACGTGCCTCCCTGCATGTCATCTGCAGTGAGTTTTCCGTCTCTTACTTTTTTAGCTAGGCCGGTAATGTCTTTCGCAATGCCTTTAATTGTTTTTTCATCAGCGTTTTTAATCACCGGAACAAATAAAGAATCCTCTGTGGCAACTGCAATTGAAATATTGATATCCTTTTTCTGAATAATTTTGTCCCCCGCCCACATGCTATTCATTTGCGGGAATTCTTTTAACGCCTGAGCGACCGCTTTTACAAAAAAGGCGAAGAACGTTAAATTAAAGCCTTCTGTCTTCTTAAAGGAATCTTTTATACTGTTGCGATATGCAACCATATTTGTGACGTCGACTTCCATCATCGTCCAAGCATGCGGAATTTCTGTTTTGCTTCGCTTCATATTGGAAGCAATTGCTTTTCTTACACCTGTGACAGGGATTTCTTTATCACCGGCTGCAGACGCAGGATATGACGTCTCTTCTTTTGGCTCAGGTTTTGATGCAGACTTCGGTGCAGGAGCTGCTGTTTTCGGCTCCTCAGCCTTCTGTTCTTGCGCGCCGCCTGTTTCAATTAAGCGCTGAATATCTTTTCGTGTGATGCGCCCGCCGGCACCTGTTCCTGTTACTTGTTCAAGATCAATGCCGTGCTCTCCGGCCAAACGGAGTACAGCTGGCGAGTAGCGCTTTTTATTGGGCTGATCAGCTGCTTCGGCACTTTTTGCAGCAGGCGTCTCAGCGGCTTTTGAAGCAGCTGGCTGTTCTTGTTTTTGTTCAGCCGGATTCGCGCCTTCTGTTTCAATTTTGCAAATCACTTCTCCGACTTGCAGGGTTTGGCCTTCTTCTCCTACAAGCTCTGTTATCGTACCAGTAAAAGAAGACGGAACCTCCGCATTTACCTTATCTGTCATGACTTCCGCGATCGGATCGTATTTGTTCACTTTATCACCGGGGGCGACAAGCCATTTGCTGATCGTCCCCTCTGTTACGCTTTCTCCAAGCTGCGGCATCGTCATTTGTTCAATTGCCATGATTGTATCCTCCCTTACGTCTTTAAAACTCCGCTAATTCTCTCATCGCCGCTTCCACTTTATCAGGATTGACCATAAAGTATTTTTCCATTGTCGGCGCATAAGGCATAGCCGGAATATCAGGACCTGCAAGCCGTTTGATTGGCGCGTCTAAGTCGAACAGACAATGCTCGGATATAATTGCGGCTACTTCGCTCATGATGCTGCCTTCTTTTGTATCTTCTGTGACCAAAAGAACCTTTCCAGTTTTGGACGCAGCTTCGATGATGGCTTCTTTATCAAGCGGGTAAACTGTTCTTAAATCCACCACATGCGCTGAAATGCCATCTTTTTCGAGACGTTCTGCAGCTTGTAAGGCGAAGTGGACACACAGACCGTATGTGATCACTGTGATGTCGTCGCCTTCCCTTTTTACGTCCGCCTTGCCGATTGGCAGGACATAATCATCAGCCGGAACCTCTCCCTTTATCAGACGGTATGCCCGCTTGTGCTCAAAAAACAGCACGGGGTCTTCGTCACGAACTGCGGCTTTTAAGAGCCCTTTCGCGTCATATGGTGTTGATGGCATGACAATTTTCAGTCCGGGCTGGTTGGCGAAAATTGCTTCGACTGATTGAGAATGATACAGGGCTCCGTGAACGCCTCCGCCGTATGGCGCTCTGACGACAATCGGACAGCTCCAGTCATTGTTGCTGCGGTAGCGGATTTTAGCCGCTTCAGAAATAATTTGGTTGACTGCCGGCATAATGAAATCAGCAAACTGCATTTCAGCAATCGGTCTCATTCCGTACATTGCCGCTCCGATACCGACTCCTGCGATCGCAGATTCAGCAAGCGGCGTATCCATAACGCGCTCTTCCCCAAATTGTTCATAGAGTCCGGCTGTCGCTTTAAACACACCGCCTTTTCTTCCTACATCTTCCCCAAGGACGAAAACGCGAGAATCTCGTTCCATTTCTTCTTTCATCGCCAAATTGATTGCATCAATATATGACATTACTGACATTTGTTCTTCCTCCCTACTTCGCATACACATAATCAAGCGCTGACTCAGGAGCTGCATAAGGGGCGTTCTCCGCTTCATCCGTCGCTTCATTTACGATTGCCATAATTTCATCCAGCATGGTTTGTTCTATCTCATCGGACAGCAGGCCTGTTTCCTTTAAGTAAGCTTGATAAGTAAGCAGGGGATCACTTTTTTTCGCTTCCTCTACTTCTTCACGGGCTCTGTAGCTGCTGTCATCGTCATCACTGGAATGTGGTGTAAGGCGGTAAGAAATCGTTTCAATTAATGTCGGGCCTTCTCCTCTGCGTGCCCTTTCGCGTGCTTCTTTGACCGCTTGATAAACTTCCAGCGGATCATTTCCATTCACAGTTACGCCAGGCATCCCATAGCCTATGGCACGGTCGGAAATGTTCTCACATGCGACTTGCTTATCGTAAGGCACTGAGATTGCGTATTTGTTGTTTTCACACATGAAAATAACCGGCAGCTTATGAACAGCGGCAAAGTTTGCCCCTTCATGGAAATCGCCTTGGTTTGAAGACCCTTCCCCAAATGTAACAAAGGCTGCGATATCCTTTTTCTCCATACGTCCCGCAAGCGCAATACCGACTGCGTGCGGCACTTGCGTTGTAACCGGAGATGATCCCGTCACAATGCGGTTTTTCTTTTGTCCGAAATGTCCCGGCATCTGGCGGCCTCCTGAGTTCGGATCTGCTGCTTTTGCAAACCCGGACATCATTAAGTCCTTTGCTGTCATGCCAAACGCGAGCACGACACCCATGTCTCTGTAGTACGGCAATACATAATCCATTTCACGGTCAAGTGCGAAAGCCGCTCCTACCTGTGCTGCTTCCTGTCCTTGACAAGAGATTACAAATGGAATTTTGCCAGAACGGTTTAACAGCCACATTCTTTCATCGATTTTTCTTGCTAACAGCATGGTTCTATACATATCAACGGCTTCCTGATCAGTCAGCCCTAGTGCTTGATGTCGGTTTATACTCATTCAAGCCCCTCCTTTATGCTTTTAAAAATGAATGGCTTTGCCATCTGCGGCAAGCGCTGCTTCTCCAATTGCTTCAGAAAGCGTTGGATGCGGGTGAATCGTTTGCCCGACCTCCCACGGCGTTGCGTCCAGCACTTTGGCAAGACCCGCTTCAGAAATCATGTCGGTGACATGCGGGCCGATCATATGAACGCCGAGAATATCATCTGTATCTCGGTCCGCCACGATTTTGACAAAACCGTCGCTTTCACCGTATACAAGCGCTTTTCCAATCGCCATAAATGGGAACTTGCCGATTTTGACATTATGCCCGTTCGCCTTTGCTTCGTCTTCGGTTAAGCCGACACTGGCAGCTTCAGGGCTTGAGTAAATGCACTTCGGCACAAGCGTCGGATCAAGCGGATGCGGATTGAGACCTGCAAAATGCTCAACAGCAATAATTCCCTCATGTGAAGCAACGTGAGCTAACTGCAGGCCACCGATTACGTCTCCGATTGCATAAATATGAGATTCCTTCGTTTGGCAGCTTTCATTGACTGAAATCATGCCATTTTCAGTAACAATATCGGTGTTCTCTAGGCCGATGCCTTCGATATTTGCCTGTCTGCCGATGGAAACAAGCATTTTCTCAGCAGAGTAGGTAACGGTTTCTCCGTCTTTTTCCGCTTGTATGCTGATATCGTCTGATGTTTTTGTCATTGTGTCAGGCAGCACTTTTGCCCCTGTTATGAACTGGATGCCTTTTTTCTTAAGAAGACTTTCCATTTCTTTTGAAATCTCTAGATCTTCAGTCGGCAATATGCGATCCGCGTATTCAATAACCGTTACCTTCACACCAAAATCATGAAGCATAGACGCCCATTCGATACCGATAACCCCTCCGCCGACAATGATGATTGATTGTGGCAGCTCCTCCATTTGGAGCGCCTCATCTGAAGTCAGTACAGACTTACCGTCCGCTTCAAGACCCGGAAGCATTCTCGGTCTTGATCCTGTTGCAATGATCACTTGTTTCGGTATCAGCATGTCATTTTCTTCACCATTTCCCCGCTCAACAGAAATTGTTCCCGGCAGCGGAGAGAAGATTGACGGTCCAAGGATACGTCCATATCCGGTGTACACGTCAATTTTTCCTTTTTTCATTAAATGATTTACACCCGCTGCAAGCTTATCAACAACGGCTTGCTTACGCTGCTGCACTTTTTCAAAGTTGAGGGACACGCCAGCCGTTTCCACTCCGAATTGATCGGCTTCACGAGCTGTCCGGTATACCTCTGCGCTTCTAAGCAGCGCTTTACTCGGGATACAGCCTTTATGCAGACATGTTCCCCCGAGTTTTTCCTTTTCCACAACGGCTGTTTTTAAGCCGAGCTGAGCGGCTCTGATGGCCGCAACATAACCGCCGGTACCGCCGCCCAGAATGACTACGTCATACTCAGTTGCCATGGTGACTCACTCCTGTCTGTCTATTCAATACGATATTGTTTGGATTGCTCTTCGCCCTGCAATACTCTGAGCGCCCCTTGGGCAAGAGACTGCAGTTCATTTTCACCCGGATAGACTAAAACGTCTGAAATCCAATCTATGTATGATCTGATAGCAGAAACAAAACTTTTTCCGTACGCAAGGCCTCCCGTCAGCACAATCGCTTCAACTTCGCCTTTTAACGCCGCGCTGGCTGCCCCGATTTCCTTTGCTACCTGATATGCCATGGCATCATAAATGAAGCGGGCTTTTTCATCGCCCCCCTGAATCATCTGTTCCACTTTTACTGCATCATTTGTACCGAGATAGCCTAAAAGTCCGCCGGTGCCAACAAGCTTTTTCATGATTTCTTCTTTTGTATATTCCCCTGAAAAACATAGATCAACAAGATCTCCCGCAGGCACTGTTCCTGCTCGTTCAGGACTGAATGGTCCCTCGCCGTGCAGGCCGTTATTGACATCTACCACTCGCCCGCGGTCATGGACGCCAATTGTAATACCTCCGCCCATATGGGTAATAATCATTTTCATGTTCTCATATCGTTTGCCAAGAGAGGCTGCCGCTTTACGAGCGACAGCTTTTTGGTTTAACGCATGGAAAATGCTTTTCCGTTCAATTTCAGGCATGCCTGAAACTTTCGCAAGCACTGACATTTCGTCTACGACAACAGGGTCGACGATATACGAAGGGATATTCAGGCCGTCAGCGATTTCCCGCGCGATAATGCCGCCGAGATTAGAAGCATGCTGACCGGCGTAGCCGCTTTTCAAATCCTCAATCATCTCATCATTCACTACGTAGGTCCCGCCTTCAATTGGCCGGAGAAGGCCGCCTCTTGCGCAGACTGCATCAAACTTTGAAATATTGATTCCCTGTTCATGAAGCGTTTCGAGAATATGGTTTTTACGAAATTCATACTGATCAATAATTCGGTCAAATCGCTGCAGCTCTTCTATGTTGTGTCTCAATGTTTTTTCAAAAATGCTTCTTTCGTTATGAAAAACACCGATTTTCGTTGAAGTTGAGCCTGGATTAATTGTGAGAATGCGTTTTTCGTCATGTAGCACTTTCATAACCTCCAGATCAATTTCTTAACGTCTGCTTAATACACTGTGGCCGTTTTGCAAAAACTGGCTTCTTGAGCGGCGCATGCGTTCAATACGTTCCTCTGCCAAGCGGTCAGCCGCTAAATATGCAGGAATGCCGTCACGCTGAGAAATCTCTAGTACACGCTCGATATTGCCGTAAATGCCTTCAACTTTTTTCAATGCACGTTCTGCATTATAGCCGTAAAGCTCATCTGCCACGTTGATAACACCGCCCGCGTTAATCACGTAATCCGGTGCATAAACGATGCCCATTTCGTGAATTTGATCACCATGGCGTGTCTCTTTTAATTGGTTGTTAGCCGCACCTGCGATCACTTTCGCCTTCAGCTGTTTAATGGTATCGTCGTTAATAGTCGCACCAAGGGCACACGGCGCATAAATATCGCAGTCTTGTGAATAAATATCATCAGGATCTACCGCACGGGCGCCAAAATCTTCAACTGCACGCTGTACAGATTGTTTGTTGATATCCGTAACGATTAAGTTTGCTCCTTCTTCATGCAGGTGGCGGCAAAGGTTATAGGCTACGTTCCCAACACCCTGTACAGCAATGGTTTTTCCTTCAAGAGAGTCGGTTCCAAAAGCAGCTTTAGCTGCTGCCTTCATTCCTCTGTACACCCCGTACGCTGTGACTGGGGACGGATTTCCAGAAGAGCCGAAAGCAGGAGAAATCCCTGTAACGTAGTCTGTTTCATCATGAATGATATCCATATCCTCGACCGTTGTGCCCACATCTTCAGCCGTGATGTATCTGCCGTTCAGCCCTTGAATATAGCGGCCAAACGCGCGGAACATTTCTTCATTTTTGTCTTTGCGCGGATCGCCGATAATGACTGTTTTTCCGCCGCCAAGGTTTAAGCCTGCCGCCGCGTTCTTATAGGTCATGCCTCTAGCCAATCTGAGCGCATCTTCAATTGCCGCTTCTTCATTTTCATATGTCCACATTCTCGTTCCGCCAAGCGCCGGACCAAGCGTTGTATCATGAATCGCGATAATCGCTTTTAATCCAGATTGTTCATCCTGGCAGAATACCAATTGTTCGTAATCGTATTTCTCCATATATTTAAAAAGTTCCATGTTCGTTCCTCCTAATGTGTGTATTCTTCAGATGCGCATATTGCCAGCGCAATGGAATACAGTTTATTTTCAGCAGAGTCCGCTCTGCTTGTTAAAGCAATCGGTGCTTTTGCTCCTGTAATGACAGCCGCCACGCTGGCCTTGGCAAAATAAATCAGTGATTTATATAAAATATTGCCGGCCTCAATTGTTGGGACGAGAAGGATATCAGCGTTGCCCGCTACGTCTCCCGAAATTTTTTTCTGGGCCGCGGCAATTTGTGAAACTGCGTTATCCAAAGCAAGCGGTCCATCAACAATGCAGCCTTTGATCTGGCCCCTTTTGTACATTTGAGCTAGAGCAGCTGCATTCACGGTCGCTTCCATTTTAGGGTTCACCGTTTCGACCGCTGCAAGGGCAGCTGCTTTTGGCATATTGTTCCCCACTGCATGGGCCACATGAACGGCATTTTGCAAAATCTGCCGGAGCTCTTCCAGCGAAGGAGCAATATTCATTGCCGAATCTGTCACAAACATCAGCCGGTCAAAATCCGGTATATCGAAGACAGCCACGTGGGAAAGGACACTTGCTGACCGAAGCCCCTCCTGTCTGTTCAATACCGCTTTAAGCAAAACAGAAGTCGGCACATTGCCTTTCATTAAAACGTCCGCTGTTTTATGATGCACAGCACGAACCGCTAATTTCGCCGATTCCTCAGGAGTATCGGCATGGACGATTTCCACTTGATGCCCTTGCATGGATGATGTCAGCTCGTTCAGTTTTGTGCTGTCGCCCGTTAACAAGAAACGGGCGGATAGGTGCTCGGCTGCCAGCTTTACAGCCCGGATCACTTCCTCATCCTCAGCATGAGCAACCGCAATGGTCTTATTTTTGTGTATCGACGCTTTGCCGATTAAATCTTTCAGCTTCATCTGTTACCACCTTTCTTGTTTCGACTCCGCCTTTTATTATGCAAGTTCCATGCCAGCTCTTAAGGGTGCTGTCATACCAGGTATATTGAAACATTCGTGCAGATGTTTGCGTTTATTCTGCAAATTATTGCATGCCTTCATTTGCAAGGCCATATTTATCCATTTTGTAATATAAGTTCCGAATGCTGACACCGAGAGCTTTTGCTGTTTTTGTCCGGTTAAAATGATGCTTTTCAAGCGTTTGCTGGATCAAATGTGCTTCAAATTTTTCTACTGCGACAGACAGCTTTTCGCCTTCAATATCCGGAAAATCAAAACCTGTTCCCTGGTCTGTGTCATTTTCTTTTTGCTCAAGTTCGAATACAGGCAAGTGATCTTTTTCAATCCATTCCATATGCGGATTCAGAAAAATCATGGCTCGTCCAAGGACATTTTCAAGCTCCCGGACATTCCCAGGCCAATGGTAGGCAGATAAGGCGCGCAAGGCTTGCTGTGAGAGCCCTTTTACATTCCTGCCGTAATCCCGGTTGATCTTTTGGATAAGTCTGACGCTCAGTGCTTCAATGTCCTCCAACCGCTGACGCAAAGGCGGGATGGAGATCGGATAGCGGTTGATCCGGTAATACAGGTCTTCCCGGAACGTTCCGTCCGCCATCGCCTTTTCAATATTTACATTTGTCGCCGCGATCACTCTGACGTTGACAGGG
Organism: Bacillus sp. 9.4; assembly: GCF_055486415.1. Taxonomy (NCBI): domain Bacteria; kingdom Bacillati; phylum Bacillota; class Bacilli; order Caryophanales; family Bacillaceae; genus Bacillus; species Bacillus sp. 9.4. The sequence continues at coordinate 494,336 of NZ_JBVFMU010000001.1, forward strand.
ATCGCTTTCGTGCCGCCCACTCTGACGATTTCCTTTTCTTGAAGGACGCGTAGCAATTTGGCCTGCATATTTTGTGTCAGCTCACCGATTTCATCTAAGAAAATACTGCCGTTATTTGCTTCCTCAAATAAACCCTTTTTACCGCCGCGCTTCGCTCCTGAAAACGCGCCATCCTCATAGCCGAACAATTCTGATTCGAGCAGGTTTTCAGAAAGGGCTGCACAATTCACGCGAATAAATTTATTGTATTTCCGGTCACTTTCGTTATGGATGGCATGGGCGAACAGTTCTTTTCCTGTTCCTGATTCCCCGCGCAGCAAGATGGTTGCCGGTGTTTTCGCACCGAGCTTCGCCTGCTCAAGCGCAACCAGCATTTGCTCGCTTTTGCCGATAATGTCGTCAAACGTGTATTTCGCTTCAAGCGTGCGAATAATTTGTCTGGCGCGATTAAGCTCCGCTGTCAGCATTTTAATTTCGGAAACATCGTGAATCACGCCGACGCTGCCTTTCAAAATCCCGTCCACAATCACCGGTGCTACATTAACGATGACCTCTTTTTCATTCGGGCCGACCTTCATTCTGACACCGCGAACAGGACGTCTTGTTTCAAGCACCTTTAAATGCATGCTTTCGCCTTCGGAAATATCAGTGTTTGCAGGCTTGCCGATGACTTCTTTTTCAGAAAGCCCCGTCATTTTCGTATACGCTTTATTGATTAGCAGGCCGATGCCGTTTTCATCAACGACAGAAATCGCCTCATCGGAGGATTGAATAATTGCCTCCAGCATCGTACGGACCTGCTTTAAGTTGGTCACTTCCTCTGCCAGCTCGACCGCATCAGTGATATCTTTAAACACACAAAGAGCCCCGAGCAGACGTCCGCCTTCATCAATAATCGGCAGCCTTGTGGTCACAATTTGCAAATGATCGCCTAACAGCTGCTTCTGGTTGTATTCAGGCACTCTTGTTTTTAAAATCCGCGGCATCTTAGTGCTCGGAATCACTTCTTTTATTGGGCGCCCAATGACTTCCTCACGTTTTTTCCCAACCATTTTTTCGGCCATATGGTTAAAGAGAATGATTTCTTCATTGATATCAATAAAAATCATTCCATCATGGGTCGAATTAAAAATTCTGTCATATTTATAGGTTTGCTCTTTTAGCATTTGAATCAGGTGCTGCTTTTCTTCCATCAGCTGAAAAACGATGTATGCCATTTTTCCCGGCATGACAATGGTATCTTCATGCTTTCTTTGAAGGAGCTCGTCAAACACGGCTTGATCGCCGGTGGTATGAATGACGATATCCGGTTTTTGTTGTATGTAAGGTTTCCAATCAGATGAAACGGCAATCCCATACTGTTCTGCTTCTTTCAATCCCGGCGCCTCGGGGTCTTTGTCAACTACGGCAATGATATCTATGATGGCTGTTTTAATCAGAATATGTAATAACGCCGTTCCCCTTTTGCCGGCACCTACTATCAGTACCTTTTGCATCCCGATACCCCTTTGTATGAAAAAATTTGCACACCTATTTATTCCGTTGCAATAATTTGCACAACCCTATGTTACCACGTTTTCTTCTCTTGACAAAATATTTTTTCCGCTGGACAATAAAGGAAATGAAAAGATAAAGGGGTTTTCTGAAGATGAGCCGACTTCTTGCGCTTTTAATATTAGTCATCCCCGGGGCTATTTCTGCTTTAGGCATTAAACTGATGAGAGATACACTTTTCGGCCATACAATCAAGCCATTTTCAGCTCTTTGGCTCCAAGGGTTGTCAGGATTCATCTTTTTTGCGATCGGCCTCTATGTGCTGGCCGGGTTCATTTTATACAGAGACAGAAAACGCAATCAAGTCAGCCCGCGATTCAGAAAACGATAGCTGCAAAAAAGCCGGAGAATACTCCGGCTTTTTTTGTTGCATTATTCGTCAGGCAAAACGGTCTTGGCAATCGTTTTGTCTAACGCTTCATAATCATAATAAGAAATCGTATCGTACAGTTCTTTTCGTGTCTGCATATCATGAAGTCCTTCTTTTTGTGAGCCGTGCTCCTTCATCAAACCAAACATCCGCTCACAAGCTTTTGCCGCCGCTCGAAGCGAGGTGACAGGATATATCACCATGTGAAACCCCATATCTTCGAATTCATCGGCACGATAATATGGCGTTTTCCCAAATTCAGTCATATTCGCAAGGAGCGGAACGGAGATACGCTCAGCAAACTGGCGGAATTCATTCTCCGCCTGTAGCGCTTCCGGGAAAATTGCGTCCGCTCCCGCCTCAATGTAAGCCTCTGAACGTTTTATTGCGGCATCAAGCCCTTCCTGCGCCCTGGCATCAGTACGGGCAACAACAATAAGGGAGGGAGCCGCTTGTTTAATGGCTTTTATTTTTTGCGCCATTTCCTTGATCGGAACTAGCTGTTTGCCATTTAAATGTCCGCATTTTTTGGGGAGCTGCTGGTCTTCTATTTGAACGGCTGCTACCCTGGCTTCAAGCATCTCCCGGGCGGTTCGGGCGGCATTTAAGACACCGCCAAATCCCGTATCGATATCCACAAGCAAAGGCAGATCAGCTGCACGCACAAGATCTTTGGCCCGTTCAGCTATCTCTGCCGATGTGATGATCCCTAAATCAGGCAGCCCCCTGCTGGCTGTATAGGCAGCACCGGACAAATAAATAGCAGAAAAACCGGCTTCTTTCGCAAGCAAAGCGGCCATCCCGTCATGGGCGCCGGGAATTTGAAGAATGTCCGGTGCTGACATCAGCTTGCGGAAACGCCCGGCAAGCTCCTCTTGTGACGATTGCTTATTGACGATCCACGACATGAAACAAATCCCCCTTTTACATGCAGAACATGTCTACGAATTCATTTACGCGCATCGTTTGTAATGTCTCATAGCTGGTACAGCGCTCATAAATGTGTTTGTGCTGTTTATCAGGAAAATGGGTTTTGAGATTGTCAGAAAACTTTTCCAGCAGTTTCGGCACTGCTTCCTCTCTTCGAAAACGATGGCCGAGGGGAAACTCACATTCCACCATTTCCGTGCTCGTTCCGTCTTTAAAATGAACCTGAACGGCATTTGAGATGGAACGTTTATCAGGTTTTAAATAATCCTCGGTATATGTTTTATTTTCAGTCACTTCCATTTTATCACGAAGTTTATCTATTCTCGGATCACTCGCTGTTTCAGCTTCATAATGCTGTGCGGTGATATCACCAAAAAGCAAACCGATTGCTGTAATGTATTGGAGACAGTGATCACGGTCTGCCGGATTGTGGAGCGGGCCTTTTTTATCAATGATTCGGATAGCGGATTCATGCGTTCTGATGACAACTCGGTCAATCTCGTCAATCCGGTTCTTTACCTGCGGGTGAAGAATGACGGCGCACTCCGCCGCTGTCTGGGCGTGAAATTCCGCAGGATAAGACACTTTAAATAACACATTTTCCATGACATAAGCGTCGAGCGGACGGGCAAGCTTGATCTCTTTCTTATTGAATAAAACGTCTTGGAACCCCCAACCCGGTGCACTCAGGGCTGTCGGATAACCCATTTCCCCTTTTAACGACATCAGCGCCAAATGAACACCTCTGCTTGTTGCATCTCCTGCCGCCCATGATTTGCGCGAGCCCGTATTCGGTGAATGGCGGTATGTCCTCAATGCTGCATTGTCAATCCATGCATTCGAAAGCGCATTTTTGATTTCTTCTCTTCCGCCGCCCAAAAGCTTTGCCGCAACAGCGGTTGTCGCAACTTTGACAAACAGCACATGGTCAAGGCCAACTCGATTTAAGCTGTTTTCTAACGCCAGCACACCTTGAATCTCGTGTGCTTTGATCATCATCTCAAGTACGTCGCGTACCGTTAACGGCTCTTTTCCTTCAGACAGCCTCACTCTTGATACATAATCAGCAGCGGCAAGGATCCCTCCCAAGTTATCGGACGGATGCCCCCACTCCGCCGCCAGCCACGTATCGTTGTAATCGAGCCAGCGAATCATGCAGCCGATATTAAACGCTGCCCTCACAGGATCGAGAACATATGACGTTCCCGGCACTTTGCTTCCATTCGGCACAGTCGTTCCTGGAACAATCGGGCCAAGCAGCTTTGTGCATTCCGGATACCGCAGCGCCAAGATCCCGCAGCCCAGGGTATCCAGCAATACATGCCCCGCTGTTGTATACGCTTCGGCACTTGTAATCTCTTTTTCAAGCACATAGTCTGTGATTTCTTCGATAACACGATCCGTTTTCGGCATTCTACCAGCTCCTTTCATGATTTTGTTTGATATCGCGGGCCCATGTAACTGACACGGGGACGGAAGAGCCGATTATTGGCATGCTGTTCGATCACATGGGCGCATAAACCGGACGTTCTTGCGCTGAAAAAGATCGGCGTATATAAAGGAATCGGTATGCCGAGCATCCAATACACTGGGGCAGCATAGTAATCCAAATTCGGGTAAAGCCCTTTTTCCTTCTCCATCAGCCGCTCACCCGCTTCACACATCTCATATAAACGATAGTCACCGGCTTTATCGCATAATTGCTGCAGCGCCTCTTTCATCATGAGTGCTCTCGGGTCCATTTTTTTCATATACACCCGGTGGCCGAAGCCCATGATTTTTTCTTTTCTTTTCAGTTTTGTTTGCAGAAGCTGCTCAAAATCAGATTTCGTTTTTGCCTCCAAAAGCAAATACATTACAGCTTCGTTTGCTCCTCCGTGAAGATTCCCTTTCAGGGAAGCGACAGCCCCAGTCAAAGCCCCATAAAGATCTGAATGTGTAGATGCAATGACCCTGGCCGCAAAGGTTGAATTCGGCATCTCATGCTCACTGTACAGGACGAGCGACCGGTCAAAAATCTGTTCTTCCAATGAAGACGGCAATTTCCCTGTCATCATGTAGAGAAAATTCGCACTGTAGGATAAGGTATGAAGCGGAAGAATCGGTTCTTTCTTATTAATGATCCTGTAGCTGGCAGCAGTGAGGGCAGGCATTTTCCCAAGAAGCTGATAGGCGCGTTCTTTGTTTGCGGAAGGAGACCGATCATCAATTTGCCGATCATAGCCAGCAAGTGCCGACAGGCCGGTACGCAGACTATCCATTGGATGAGTGTCCTCAGGGAGCAGCTCAAGCAGACGGAGATGATCAGCAGGCAGGCTTGCGGCACTGTTTATTTTACGTTCCAGCGTCTCCATTTCACTTTCTTCTGGCAGCCTGCCCTCCAGCAATAAATGGACAAGCTCCAGATAGCTTTTTGTTTCAGAAAGTTCTATTAAATCATAGCCTCTTATCAAAATCTGGCTGGACTGCGTGTCAAGATAAGAAATATGAGTTTCTGCCGCAATCACACCGTCCAACCCTGGAGAATATTGCTGTTTCTCCTCCATATCCTCAACCTCCGTTTATGCGTTTTTTGTCTATCAGGTTCCGCCAAGCAAATACTTAGAAATAATCAGTCTTTGAATCTCGTTCGTCCCTTCATAGATTTGCGTCACCTTTGCATCGCGAAGCAAGCGCTCAACCGGATAATCCTTCATATAGCCATATCCTCCATAAATTTGAACGGCGTCTAACGCTGCCTTCACGGCTGCATCGGAAGCAAATTGTTTAGCCATAGACGCTTCTTTTCCACAATTTAGGCCGCGGTTATGAAGGTCTGCGGCGTGGTAGACAAGATGTCTTGCCGCCTCTGCCCTAGTCGCCATGTCAGCCAGCTTAAATGATATGCCTTGATTGGCTGCGATCGGCCTTCCAAATTGCACTCGCTGCTTCGCATAATCAACGGCATGCTCAAGAGCCGCCTCTGCAATTCCGAGGGCCTGTGCCGCAATGCCGATCCGGCCGACATTTAAATTCGCCATGGCAATGTGAAAGCCATCCCCCTCTTTGCCAAGCAAATTGGCTTCAGGCACTTCTGCATTATCAAAAATCAGTTCCGTAGTATTGGAGCCATAAAGCCCCAGCTTTCTTTCTTTTTTTCCAACGGTAAAACCGGGTGTGTTTTTTTCAACAATAAAAGCCGAAATTCCGTGCCTGCCTTGATCTGGAGCTGTTAAAGCAAATGTGATATAGATATCAGCTGCTCCGCCATTCGTTATGAATATTTTCGATCCGTTTAATAGATATTTGCCGTTCTTTTTGATTGCTGTTGTGCGGAGGCTCCCGGCATCCGACCCCGAGTGAGGCTCCGTTAGTGCAAATGCGCCCAAATGGTCTCCTGACGCGAGCTTTGGTATATATTTCATCTTTTGTTCTTCGTTGCCGAAATACAGAATCGGATTCGTGCCGACTGAGGTATGAACGGAGAGTATCACGCCGACAGCCGCACTGATTCTAGAAATCTCATGAATCGCCAAAATATAAGAAACAACGTCCGCCCCGGCACCGCCGTATTGTTCCGGCACCGGTATTCCCATCAGTCCGTGTTCACCCATTTTTTTGATCAGCTGAAAGGGAAATTCGTCCGTTTTCTCCATGATTTCCGCAGCGGGAGCAATTTCTTTTCGTGCAAAATCACGCACCATTTTTCGCATCATGACTTGCTCTTGGGTTACATGCAACTCGGCCACCCCCGGATGGAATAGACTTTAGGAAGTCCTCTCCTCATAGTCATAAAAACCGCGTCCGCTCTTTTTGCCAAGCCAGCCTGCTTTGACATACTTGCGGAGCAGCGGGCAAGGACGGTATTTGGAATCGCCAAGGCCTGAGTGAAGGACTTCCATAATTGATAAACACGTATCCAGTCCGATAAAATCCGCTAATGCAAGCGGACCCATCGGATGATTCATGCCCAGCTTCATCACTTCGTCTATTGCCTCCGGCTTCGCCACTCCCTCATACACGCAATAAATGGCTTCATTAATCATTGGAAGAAGCACACGGTTGGAAACAAACCCAGGAAAATCATTGACTTCTACCGCTGTTTTCCCCATCTTTTCCGCTAATGCCATAACATCTAAGGCCGTTTCTTCTGATGTAGCCAAGCCGCGAATCACTTCAACCAGCTTCATTACAGGGACGGGATTCATAAAATGCATGCCAATAACCCGTTGAGGCCGGCTTGTTACAGCAGCGATTTCTGTAATAGGCAAGGAAGATGTATTGCTGGCCAAAATCGTATGAGGCGGGCACATGCGATCAAGTGTTTTAAACATCTCAGTTTTTGCCGCCATGTTTTCTGCGATAGCCTCAATCACAATGTCCGCATGCTCTGCCTCCTCAAGCGTTTGAGAAATCGAAATGCGGCTGATTACGCTCTTCACTTCCGTCACGGTCCTTTTTCCTTTCTCAGCATCACGGGCCAGCTGTTTCTTCAGCCGTTTCAATCCTGCCTCAGCGGCCTCTGGATTCACATCATACATCCGCACATAAAAGCCCGCGTCGGCAGCTGTTTGAGCAATTCCGCTTCCCATCTGACCTGCGCCAGCTACCATGATTTGTTTGATTTCCATTCAAATCCCCTTTTTCATCATGTTTTAATGAACCTGCACTAAGACGGCGTCTCCCTGTGCTGCCCCGCTGCAAATAGCGGCAACGCCCAGCCCCCCTCCCCGTCGCTTTAATTCATAAACAAGCGTCATGAGAATTCTCGCCCCGCTCGCGCCGATCGGATGGCCGAGCGCGATCGCACCGCCATTTACATTTACTTTTTCAAGATCGAAACCTACGATTTTTTCACATGTCAAAACAACTGAAGCAAAAGCTTCATTTACTTCAAACAAGTCAATATCTTGGACAGTTAAACCGTTCTTTTTCAGGAGCTTGTTAATGGCAAATCCCGGCGCTGCCGCCAGCTCGTGCGCTGGCATTCCCGTAGTTGAAAAACCAAGAATTGTAGCCAGAGGCCGTTTGCCAAGCTCAGCAGCTTTTTCCTCAGACATAAGCACGAACGCGCCGGCTCCGTCATTGACTCCAGGAGCATTGCCGGCTGTGATAGAACCGTCACTTGCATAAATAGGAGCAAGTTTCGCGAGCTGATCCAGACTTGTGTCACGGCGAATCGCTTCATCTTTATCAACAGCGTTTGGTTTTCCTTTTCGACCGATCCAGTTGACGAGAACAATTTCATCCTGAAACTTCCCTTCATCGGCGGCCTTAGCTGCCCTTGCATGACTTCTCAACGCCCATTCGTCCTGCTCTCTTCGTGAGATTGCATATTCCATGGCAGCTGTATTTCCGTGAACAGCCATGTGCACCTCGTCAAATGCGCACGTTAATCCGTCATACACCATTAAGTCCCTAAGCTCGCCGTCCCCCATCCGTGCTCCCCAGCGCCCGGCGGGAACGGCATACGGAATATTGCTCATGCTTTCCATTCCCCCCGCAACAAGTATGTTCGCATCCTGCGCCCGAATCATTTGATCACATAAAGTGACAGCGCGAAGGCCGGAAGCACAGACTTTATTCAGTGTTTCTGACGGCACACTCCAAGGCATTCCCGCCAGACGGGCAGCTTGACGGGAAGGTATCTGCCCTGAGCCGGCCTGGACAACCATGCCCATGACGTTTCCTTCTACATCATCTCCAGAGACTCCAGCCCGTTGCAGCGCCTCCTTCATCACAATGCCCCCAAGCTCAGCAGCTTTCACCTCTTTCAAAACTCCGCCGAATTTGCCAAATGGAGTTCTTGCAGCACTTACAATGACTGTTTTCCTCATGGTTTCACCTCATTCAGAAGATAGACAGCGCTTACAATTTCTAGTTGTCTTCTATGAATGTATGCTTTGAAACGGGCATGAATGAATGAAAAAAGAAGGCTGCATCAAACAGCCTCCTTCTAACAACTATTCATTTTTCAGCAATGCCGAAGCCTTTTCTGGAAAGTCGGTAAACATGCCGTCTGCTCCCGCTTCAATGAGACACTTCATATCTTCCGGACGATTGACTGTATACGGCCTTACCTTAATCGAACTGTTCCTCATTTTCTTCAGCACTTCATCTGTGACCCCTGGGCTGTTTAACTTCGGGTGATAGCCGGAAGCCGGAATAGACGCGATATATCGATCTGCCTGATAAAGCACATCTGAAGTTAATACTGCCCGTTCGATATGCGGCGCAAGCCGGGCGCATAGCGCCAAGCTGTCATGATTAAAGGTGGATAGGATGACTCTCTCCTCTACATTGAATCGCTTCACTGCCTCCAGCACTTTTTCTTCCATTCCCTCATAGCGGATCACGCTGTTTTTTAATTCAATGTTGATGAGAAAATCCTTTTTTACCGCCCACGAGAGCACATCTTCTAGCAGCGGCACTTTTATATCGCTGTACGCTTGATCGTGACCAGCGGCCGCATTCACAGTCTTCACCTCATCATAGGCTGTATCCTTCACGAATCCTTTAAGTGATGTCGTGCGATTAAGTCTTTCATCATGAATTACAACAATGCGTCCGTCTTTCGTCAGCTGTACATCAAGCTCTATCCCATCCGCTCCGGCTTCAATTCCTTTTTCAAATGCAAGCATTGTATTTTCGGGAAATTGACCTGATGCCCCCCGGTGGGCAAAAATCTTTGTCATCGTTTCACCTCAAACCCTAAAGTTTTCTCCATTATACTTATTTTGTCGGCTCCACTCTAGGATTAAGGCTGTATCAATCTACTGATCATAATAAGAATCAATGCCGTTGACAATCGCATCTGCGGCCTTTTGCTGGTATTCTTCACTTCCCAGCTTGTCCGCATCAGAGCTGTTCGTGATAAACCCAAGCTCCGCTAACACACTTGGCATTTGTGAATATGTAATGACGTAAAAGTCTGATTCTTTCACGCCCCTGTCTCTCGTTTGTAAGGATGAAACGAGCTGTGACTGAATATCGGATGCCAGACGCCGGCTGTTCTCCCCTTCATAATCAGATTGAAAATACGTTTCTGTTCCTGAAGCTGAAGCAACCCCTGAATTCACATGAATGCTGACAAAAAGGTCAGCCTGATTGGCACTTGCCTTAGCCACTCTTTCCTCCAAGGTCAGAAAATGATCGTCAGACCGGGATGCAACAGGATTGGCTCCCTCCTCTTTTAGTTTGTCTGTCACATGCTCTGAGACAGCCAAATTAATATCCTTTTCAAAGAGCCCGTTTCCGACCGCTCCACTGTCTTCACCGCCGTGTCCGGCATCAATATACACTGTTTTCCCTTCTATCGGCTCTGCTGCCTGTGCACAAGGCGCGAGCGTCAAAGCCAATCCGCACAGCGCCAAGCTCCTCCATAACATTCTCAACTTACTCCCTCCGGTCTTTTTATGACGAGTTCTTTCGCAGCTGAATATCTTCCAGCTGTAAAGTTCCATTATCCTTCTTTGTATATTTCACCAGGACATGTGTCTGATCTGGCAGTGATTCACATTCATCACGTTTATCCTTCGGAACTTGTATCATGGTTTCTTCTCCATTAAGAGACACCGCAATCGTATGAGGATCAGCCGAGCCAATGTATTTTCCCTCTTCGGTAAACCTTGGCACTGAGTCATCCGCACTTGCAACACTGCACCCCGAAAGAAAGAGCGCAGTAAACAGCAAAAGAACCGTTTGTTTCACATGACCACCTCTTCCTGATGTTTGGCTTTTATCTTTGACCAGAATGGCGAATTTGTAAAGACAACGCGAATGCAGGCGAGCAAGTTCCATGATTTTCAAAAGGGCTATACGACCCGATCATTTCCTGTTGTTAGAAAGATAACGAGCAGATTTGTCTATGAGGATGGCTCTAATTGAGGCGCCAATTAGAAAAAATTAGCGGAAAGAAGCAACTTTTTATTCATTTTAAAAAATTTGAGAATAGGGTGAGCAAATCGTTTGACGGGTGGGTCAGCCAGGCGTAACCTTTTAAAGGATATTTACTTTATTGAAAGAAGTTAAAGCCATGAAAAAATTCGTTCTGCTGCTGGCGGCAGCTGTCATCACATGCTCCATCGGCCACCAAATCAGCGGCGGCTACAAAGGTCCCGAAAAAGAGCGGCGAAAACATCACTCTGCATTCAAGATATTCAGTCGGTAAAGCAGATCAATTGCATTAATTTTTACATATAGGCTAGAATATGTGCGAATCCAAACGAAAGAAGATGATCAAATGAATCCTAAGTATAAGCCACTGTTTGAACCATTTACGTTTAAAAGCGGCGTTACAATCGACAACCGGATCGCAGTAGCACCAATGACTCATTACGCTTCTAATGAAGACGGTACAATTTCTGAAGCGGAGCTCGACTACATCATCCCCCGTTCAAAAGAGATGGGAATGGTGATTACAGCCTGCGCAAATGTTACACCGGACGGAAAAGCATTCCCCGGGCAGCCGGCCATCCATGACGATTCCAACATTCCAGGTTTAAAAAAGTTAGCACAAGCCATTCAGGCACAAGGCGCTAAAGCTGTTGTACAAATTCATCACGGCGGTATTGAGTGCCCGTCTGAGCTCGTTCCTCAACAAGATGTTGTGGGGCCAAGTGACGTGTTTGATAACGGCAAACAAATTGCTCGCGCATTAAAAGAAGAAGAAGTGGAAAACATTGTGAAGGCGTTTGGAGAAGCGACAAGACGTGCCATTGAAGCGGGCTTTGACGGTGTCGAAATTCACGGTGCAAACGGCTACTTAATTCAGCAGTTTTATTCTCCGAAAACCAACCAGCGCACGGATCGCTGGGGAGGAAGCGATGAAAAACGATTAGCCTTCCCGCTCGCTATTGTCGATGAAGTGAAAAAAGCCGCTTCAGAACATGCGAAGGGTGCGTTCTTAGTCGGCTACCGTCTGTCTCCGGAAGAACCTGAGACACCGGGATTGACAATGACTGAAACTTATACGCTTGTTGATGCTTTAGGGGATAAAGAATTGGACTATCTTCATATCTCACTGATGGACGTGAACTCAAAAGCGCGCCGCGGTGCAGATCCGACTCGCACACGCATGGACTTATTGAATGAACGTGTCGGAAACAAAGTGCCGCTGATCGCCGTCGGTTCCATCCATTCCGCTGATGACGCGCTTGCCGTCATCGAAAACGGTATTCCGCTAGTCGCTATGGGACGCGAAATTCTAGTTGACCCTGACTGGACGGTAAAAGTAAAAGAAGGCCGTGAAAAGCAAATCGAAACAGTGATCAAAGGCACAGATAAAGAAAAATATCATTTGCCTGAACCGCTATGGCAAGCAATTGTGAACACGCCAGGCTGGGTGCCTTATAAAGATTAATGTGCAAAAGACTGCCGAAACGATTCGGCAGTCTTTTTCCCTTTATATAAATAGTTTGTGTACACATCTAAACAGCAAAAGAAAGAGCTCCCCACCAACTTCGAAAAGAAAGTCCAGGAAAAACCCCTCACGCTTTCTTGCTTTTTTCTTTTTCATTCGTACGTCTCCTTTTTACATGAATACGCCTTACTTACGATTTTGCAGGAGAAAGGTTTCATTTTATAACGGACACATTTAGGGTCGATCATGCTTCGTGATCCTATAAGATGTATGAATGGACCAAGAGTGCAGGTAATACCGCCATTTGCTTTCCTTACTTTTCAAACCTATCCTTTACTATATGCGGATACTTAATATTCTTCTCCCATACTACAAATGTCCCCAAAACAAAACGCCTCCTATTTATCAGCGCAAACTAATAAATAAAAGACGTTTGATTTAATGACCACTTAATAAGCTCATGTTTAAGAAGCCTTATGTTCTAATCTCAGCTTATCCGCAACCATTGCAATGAATTCCGAATTTGTCGGTTTAGCTTTTGTCATGCTGACAGTATAACCAAACAACGAGGAAATGGAATCAATGTTTCCTCTGCTCCATGCCACTTCAATTGCATGGCGGATCGCTCTTTCTACACGGCTTGCGGTTGTGTTAAATTTTTTGGCGATGTCCGGATAGAGGACTTTTGTAATGCTGCCGAGCAATTCGATGTCATTGTATACCATTGAGATTGCTTCGCGCAGATAGAGATAGCCTTTAATATGGGCTGGGACGCCGATTTCATGGATAATGCTTGTGATGCTCGCGTCGAGATTTTTCTTCTTTGGTTCAGGCTGGCTGCTGCGTATAATACTGCTTTGCGATGATGGCGCACGATGCGTCACACTGCTGGCATTTCCGCTGACCTGGCGGATATGGCCGACAAGGTTTTCCATATCAAACGGTTTGAGAATAAAGTAGGACGCGCCTAAATCGACGGCCTTTTTCGTGACATCTTCCTGTCCAAAGGCTGTCAGCATAATGACATTCGGCTGTTTTTTCAGATCTGATTCCCTCAGCCTCTCTAAAACCGCAAGTCCGTCTAAATGCGGCATAATAATATCTAATACGAGCACATCGGGATCTTTTTCTTTAAACAGCGACAGGCATTCCTGTCCGTTATAAGCAACGCCGATCACTTCCATGTCTTCCTGTCCTTCTATATATTCACTTAACAGGCTTACCAGCTCTCGATTATCATCAGCAACACAAACTTTAATTTTCTCCACGTTTCTTCCTCCCCAAATGTAGTTAACAGGATTCACCCTTGCTACATGTTTACATTCGACAAAACCGCTATATACCCTCTAAAAAAATCATAATCACCAATATTAGTGGCATATCTTTGTTATTCTATGTTTTTCTCTGTTTTTCGACTAAAAATGAAATTTGACAAACAAGGAAACGTGAATTTGTCGAAAAATCTTCTTTTGTATATTTTACCGTATGTATTCTGAGAAGTGAAGAGGGATCAAAATAAAAAAACTGCCGGAAACTCCGGCAGTCAACTTGCTTTTTCTTTTCCATAAATATCGATTCCTGCTTCTGACAGCATCCATTCAATATGAACACCGTAGCCGCTTGTCGGGTCATTTACAAATACATGGGTGACAGCACCGATCACTTTTCCATTTTGAATAATCGGGCTTCCGCTCATCCCCTGTACGATGCCTCCTGTTTCTTTCAACAGCCTTGGATCGGTAATTTTCAACACCATTCCTTTTGTCGCAGGGAATTTTTGCGGCGTTGTGCTGACGATTTCAATATCGAATTTTTCTACTTTGTCATCATCAATAACCGTTAAAATTTCAGCCGGCCCTTTTTTGACTTCGGTAGAAAACGCAACCGGCAATGCTTGATCTGATATGTTGTTTTGAATCGGCTGATGCAGTGTGCCGAAAATCCCAAACGGGCTGTTTCTGTTAATATCCCCGATCGTTTTGCGTTCTGAGGAAAATCGCGCCAGTTTTTCTCCCGGATTACCGCCTGTCCCTTTTTCAATTGATGTTACAGTGGATTTAACGATTTCTCCATTCTCCACTACAATTGGTTTCTTTGTGTCCATATCGGAAATCACGTGGCCAAGTGCTCCGTATTTTTTTGTTTTCGGTTCATAAAAGGTCATAGTGCCGATGCCGGCAGCAGAATCTCTGATATATAACCCGATTCTGTATTTGCCTTCTCCTTCATCCTTTTCTGGGATCAGCTTCGTTTTGATTTTCTGTTTATCACGTTTGATCAGTAAATCTAAAGGTTCACCAGTTTTCCCAGCCTTTTGAATAAATGGGGCTACATCATTCATTTTTTCAATTTTCTGTCCATTCATCTCAATAATGATGTCGCCCGCTTCAATTCCGGCCGTTTCTCCCGGAGATTTTTTGCCTTCACTTGTATTGATTTGATGAAATCCGACGACAAGAACACCGACGGAATGAAGTTTTACACCGATTGATTGTCCGCCAGGTATAACCTTTAAATCAGGAAGAACATGCACTTTTGTTTTTTTTATTGGAAATCCGGCAAGATCGTATACCAATTCTGACTCACCTGATTTTTTGCCCGTCACCTTGATTTCATGCGGATCTTTCTTTACTGTAAACGCTTCTGAGGATTCTGATGGCTGAGCGTTTACCGATAAACTCGTTTCAATCGCTTGTGTTTGGGTTTCAAATACTCTCATTTGCGTTGGAATCAGTAAATATTCTTTTAGCGGTTTGCATAAACCTACACTTAATAACGAAACAAGGAGAATTAAACCTACTGCTTTTCTGATGTTATCGGGCATTCACTACTTCACTCTCCTCGCTCCTATCCCACACCTTCTTTATGACTTGCTGCTACATCATTTAATTTTGCCTTCTGACGGCTTATTTATAACTGTCATATGAAGAAAAACATTGGATATACTGATGAACGAATGGATGTACACGAAAAAAATAAGCTGCGCTTCTCGCGCAGCTTACCCAGTTGTTTTGACTTGATCCGCTTGTTTTAAAAGTTCTTTCGCATGGCGTTTCGTTAAGTCGGTTACTTCGACACCTGCAATCATGCGCCCGATTTCCGCTACCTTTTCCTGCTTAGAGAGCGGCTTGACACGTGTCGTCGTTCTGCCGTCTTTTAACTCCTTCGCAATATAAAGATGCGTATCGGCCATGGCAGCCACCTGAGGCAGGTGTGTAATGCACAGCACTTGTGAACCTATTGACACCTTATGGATCTTCTCAGCGATTGCCTGTGCGACCCTGCCGCTTACACCGGTATCAACCTCGTCAAAAATGATCGATGTCACATCCTGTTGTGAGGAGAAAATGCTTTTTATGGCAAGCATCACCCGTGACAGCTCTCCACCTGAAGCGACTTTCGAAAGGGATTTCAGCGGCTCGCCTGTATTGGTTGAAATTAAAAACTTCACCAGGTCAATCCCTTGTTCAGTCAACTGAACGGGCTGGCCGTTTACAAGCGGCGCCTCTTCATTGCGTGACGCTGTTCTGACCTTAAATTCCGTATCGAAAGTTGATTTTTCCATGTACAGGCTTTTTAATTCCCGATGAATCTCATCAGCCAGCTTTTTCGCCCATGTTTTTCGGATTTGTGACACATTTGCCGCTTCCACTGCGACATCTTTGCCGACGGAGTCAAGCTCCTTTTTCAAGCTTTGAAGGTGGCTGTCCCTGTTTTCAATTTGGTCAATCTCTTCTTCAATTTTAGAAGCATATTCCAAAATGTCTTCAACAGTGGCACCGTATTTTCGTTTCAGCTGTTTGATTTCATTAAGTCGTGTCTCAATATAGTTCAAGCGTTCCGGATCAAATTCAAGCTCATCCAGCATATTTCTCATCTGAAATGTGGCATCCTCAAGCAAATAGTAGGAGTTCGAAACACTTTCAGACAGTTTTTTCAGCGGTTCGTTAATATCAGAGATATCTTCAAGCTGCGCTGAAGCCATTCCGACCCAGTCCAATCCGCCCTGCTCACTGCGAAGCGCGTTATATGCATTTTGCAGCGATTCATATATCTTCTCAAAGTTTGAAATTTCCTGGCGCTCTTCTTGGAGCTGTTTATCTTCGTTAAGCTCAAGCTTTGCCGATTCGATTTCTTCGAGCTGAAATTGAATAAGATCAAGACGATGGGCCATTTCCTGTTCGCTTTCAGAAAGCTGCTTAAGCTTTTTGAGCAGCTTCATATACCGCTGGTATCCTTCCTGATACGTTTTGAGCGCGCTTTCCACTTCGGCCCCGGCAAACTTGTCCAAAAGCTGGAGATGATTTTCGTCTTCCATTAACAGCTGGTTATCGTGCTGTCCGTGAATATCTAATAAAAGCCTGCCGATCTCTCTTAGCGAAGCAATCGTGACAAGCTTGCCATTGACACGGCAAACGCTTTTCCCGCTCGTGCTGATATCCCTTCTCATGACGATCATTTCGTCTGAAACGTCGATTCCCTGCTCAGCGCATACGCCTAAAACAGGATGGCCGCTCTCCAACAGAAACAGCCCTTCAAGTTCAGCTTTTGCTTCCCCATATCTAACAAATTCAGATGATCCGCGGCCTCCGACTAAAAGAGAAATGGCATCTATGATGATGGATTTGCCGGCTCCGGTTTCTCCTGTTAAAACCGTAAGCCCGCGTTCAAAAGAAACCGTCAGTTCCTCAATAATGGCAAAGTTTTTAATCGATAGTTCAGCTAACAAACAGCATTACACCTCTTATCTTTGTTAGATTCTGTTACAGCAGTTCAAGCAGTCTGTTTTTTACACCGTCTGTATCTTCAGGAGTCCGGCAAATAATTAAAATCGTGTCATCTCCGCAAATGGTCCCCATCATTTCATCCCAGTCCAAATTGTCCATCAGCGCCCCGATTGCCTGAGCATTGCCCGGCATCGTTTTCAGTACGATCATATGGCTTGCAGAGTCTATTTTCACAAATGCGTCCATCAAGGCCCGCTTTAGCTTAGACAGCGGATTGAAACGCTGGTCCGCCGGAAGACTGTATTTGTAAGAACCATTATTTGTAGGCACTTTTACAAGGTGAAGTTCTTTAATATCCCGTGATACCGTGGCTTGCGTTACTTTGTATCCATCCTGCTTTAGCATGTCGACCAATTCATCCTGCGTTTCGATTTCATTGCTTGTAATGATCTCTCTGATTTTAATATGCCTCTGGCCTTTGTTCATGTAAGCACCTCTATTTCCAAGCTTATCTGTTCTTTTATGTTATATGATTCTCTGCACATTGTACATGAATGCAGAAAAAAGGAATAATAGCGCCCTATTATTCCGGTACATCTGCTTTTTTTTCTTTTAACGTCTTATGTGCTTCTTCTACAACGCGCATGATCTCTTCTTCCGGCAGCTCCTGGCCTTCCTGTCCCTCTCCCGGCCAATGCAAATGAAGGAGAAACTCAATATTTCCGTCTCCTCCCGTGATTGGAGAAAATGACAAGCCTTTACAGATATAGCCTTCAGCGGCAGAAAAACTGATCATTCGCTTGAGCACATCAGCATGCACTTTAGGATCTCTGACAATTCCTTTTTTGCCGACGGATTCCCGTCCCGCTTCAAACTGAGGCTTAACTAGAGCCATGCAGTCGCTGCCCGGTACGAGTAAAGTCCTTAGGACAGGCAGGATGAGCCGCAGTGAAATAAAGGACACATCAATTGTGGCAAACTCCGGCATGCCCTTTGTAAAGTCTGCCGGTGTTGCATAACGAAAGTTCGTCCGTTCCATCACGACGACCCGTTCATCCTGTCTAAGCTTCCATGCAAGCTGATTATAGCCTACATCCACAGCGTATGACTGTTTAGCTCCATTTTGCAAAGCGCAGTCCGTAAAACCGCCGGTGGAGGAGCCAATATCAATCATAATTTTATCTTTGACAGAGACGGGAAATTCCTTCAACGCTTTTTCGAGCTTTAAGCCGCCCCTGCTCACATACCTCAGCGGGTTTCCTTTGACGGTTAACGGAAGGTCGCGGTCAATTTTTTCTCCAGGCTTGTCCAAGCGGTTTTCGTTTGAATAGACGATCCCCGCCATAATGGCTCTTTTGGCTTTTTCACGCGTTTCCGCCAGCCCTCTTTCCACTAATAATACATCTAATCGTTCTTTCTTTGACGTCATGATCCAATTCCTTTGTGTGTCTTTGGCGGCATCAGTAATCTAATACGATTTGCCACCTGCTGTTTTGTCAGTCCAATTTCCTCAAGAAGCGCTGTTACACTTCCGTGTTCAATAAACCGATCAGGTATACCCATTCTGTCGATCGGAGTATGATATTCACCTTGATCATGAGCGAATTCTAAAATCGAGCTTCCGAAACCGCCTTCTAAGACCGCTTCTTCAATTGTTAAAATTGGCAAGCCTTCTTTTAGGATACTCTTCATCATCTTTTCATCAATCGGCTTAATAAAACGCGCATTCACAACGCGCACGGAAAGGCCTTCTTTCTGCAGCTCTTCGGCTGCTTCAATCGCCATTTCGATTGTTGTGCCGAATGTTAAGATGACAGCATCGTTCCCCGGACGTAGCACCTCCCACGTACCGATCGGAATCGTTTTCAACTGTTCATCCATTTTTACGCCGAGTCCGTTTCCGCGCGGAAAACGCATCGCTATCGGGCCTTCGTCATAGCTAAGTGCTGTATGAACCATGTGCTGGCCTTCATTTTCGTCTTTCGGCATCATTAAGACCATGTTTGGAATGTGGCGCATAAACGCAATATCAAACACGCCTTGATGTGTCTCTCCATCAGCGCCAACGAGTCCTGCACGGTCAATTCCAATAAACACATTGGCGTTTTGGCGGCAGATGTCATGGACAACTTGGTCATATGCCCTTTGCAGGAAGGTTGAGTAAATCGCCAAAAACGGCTTCATACCCTGCATTGCCATAGCTGCCGCCATCGTTGCGGCATGCTGTTCTGCGATTCCTACGTCGAACATCCGGTCAGGGAATTCCTTTGCGAAACCTTCAAGCTTTGAACCGACAGGCATAGCCGGCGTAATGGCTACAATGCGTCCGTCCTCGCGCGCCATTCGCTGCACAGTTCCGCTGACAAGACCGCTCCACGAAGGAGCTGCGGCTTTCGGCTTTACAAAGTCACCGGTATTAATTTTATATGGTCCGGTACCATGCCATGTCCCAATCGTATCGGTCTCAGCCGGTTTGTACCCCTTCCCTTTTTTCGTGATGACATGCAGAAGAACAGGGCCTTTCGTTTTTTTGGCGTATTGAAGATTCTCAATCAGCTCATGATAAGAATGTCCGTCCACCGGGCCCAAATACGTAAAACCGAGCTCCTCGAAAAACATTCCGGAGACGAGCATGTATTTCAGGCTGTCTTTGACTCGTTCCGCCGTGGCGGCAAGCTTGCCCCCAACTGCCGGAATCTTTTTAAATAAGTATTCAAGCTCATCTTTGACCCACTGGTATTTCCCCGCAGTACGGAGCCGTCCGAGCATAGAGTGAATGGCACCGACATTCGGTGCAATACTCATTTCATTATCATTAAGGATGACAATCATGTCTTTTTTCTCGTCGCCGATGTGGTTAAGGGCTTCGAGCGCCATACCGCCGGTCAGCGCGCCGTCACCTATGATCGGAATAATATATTCATCCGTTCCTTTAATATCACGGGCAGCTGCCATTCCCATCGCGCCTGACAGAGAAGTCGAGCTGTGCCCGGTTTCCCAAACATCGTGCTCGCTTTCACTCCGCTTTGGAAATCCGCAAAGCCCTTTGTACTGGCGAAGCGTCGCAAATTCTTTTCCGCGTCCTGTCAGCAGCTTATGGACATACGATTGATGGCCTACATCCCATAAAAATTTGTCTTTCGGGCTGTTAAATTCCTTATGCAAAGCAATAGTAAGCTCTACGACACCTAAGTTTGGGCCGATGTGGCCGCCGGAAGCGGATAAACTTGTAATTAAAAACTGACGGATTTCATCACTTAATTTCTCTAATTCATCAATGGACATGTTTTTTAAAAACGACGGGTCCTGTATTGATAAAAGATCCAAAGCGGATCAACTCACTTTCAGCATGAATTTCTGCAATGATACATGTCTTTTGCATGCCGAGCTGACAATAATCTCAGACATAAAAAAAGACAAACGCGCTTTTCCTTTTCATTTTTCATATAAACTGCTTACATTTTACCATATCTCGTGCAGCCGCTTCAAATTAGGATCGTTTTAGTGATCTCTTGCCGCAATTAAATCACAAAGCTCATATAAAAGGTCTTTTTGAAGAGAGAGTCCGTCGATCAATCGCTTCGCCTCTTTTATATGAACATCCAATTTATGTTTGGCCCCTTCCAATGAAAGAAGCGACGGGTATGTCGATTTGTCATTTGTGGTATCCGAGCCGACACGTTTGCCGATTTTCTCTTCACTGCCTTCTAAATCTAAAATATCGTCTCTGATTTGAAATCCGATTCCAATGTGGCTGCTGAAGGTACGCAGTGTTTCAATGTCTTCCTCAGGCGCATCAGCCAAAATAGCACCGGCGATTACACAAAAGCCAAGGAGCTTGGCAGTTTTCCGTTCATGAATGGATTCGAGCTCTTCAAGCGTGACTTGTCGGTTTTCCGCTTCCATATCAGCTACTTGCCCACCGACCATGCCTTCGGTGCCTGCCGCTGAAATCAGTTCATTCACAAGCCGCAGGCGCTTTTCTGCTGACACCTCGTCTGACACGTGGGAGGTAATCAGCTTAAAGCTTTCTGTGAGCAGCCCGTCACCCGCTAATACTGCCGTCGCTTCACCAAACACTTTATGGTTTGTCGGCTTCCCACGGCGCAAATCGTCATCATCCATGCATGGAAGATCATCATGAATTAACGAATACGTGTGAATCATTTCGACAGCACAGCCCACCGGAATGCCGTCTTTTTCGCTTTTTCCATATGCGTTTAAAACAGCCAGTACAATCAGAGGCCGCAGCCGCTTTCCGCCGGCCTGTAGAGAATACAGCATAGACTTCTTTAATGAGTCCGGCATATCAAGCTTTTCTGTATAGACAGAAAGCTGATTTTCAATTGTTTTTTTCCGGTCCGCTAGAAAGCTCGTTAATTTATTTGTCACCTTCGTCTTCCTCCTGAACACTGAAAGGTGCCAGTTCGCCGTCTTCTTTTAAAATGAAGTCCATTTGCTTTTCGACTTTTTGCAGCTTTTCATGGCACATTTTTGACAGAGCCATGCCTTCTTGGAAATAGTTAATGGCTTGCTCTAGAGGCACATCTCCCTCTTCAAGCTTTGATACAATGCTCTCAAGCCCTTTCATCGCTTCTTCAAATGTCATGTTTTCATTTTTTTTCACGTCTGTCATTTTTCTTCCCCTCTCTTTTCTAATACTTCACAGGTCAGCACGCCATCCTTCAGCTTGACTTCAAGCCGGTCCTGCTCTTCTATTTGACTGACACTTTTAATGAGTTTATCTTCTTTATAAGCCAAGCTGTATCCTCTTTCCATCACTTGAAGAGGACTTAGTGCATTCAGCTTGCCAAGAACGGTTTGAAATTGGGAATGCAGCTGCTTCATTTGGATATTCATATTTTTTCTCAGCTGATTTGTTTGTTCCTGATATCGTGTTCTTGCTTGTTTCAGCTGTTCATGAGGATGCAGTGCCTCTAATCTGTACGTTTCACGCTCCAGCTGTCTGCTTTTCCGATCTAAAAGAGCGGTCAGCTGTGCTTGAAACTGCTGGTACGCGAGGTCAAACTGCTGCTCTTTTTGCGCATACAAACGCTTTGGAAAACGAAAGGCATAGGACGATTGCAGCGTTTGTATCCGTTCTTTTTTCTGGCCGAGATGCTGCTGCATTGCTCTTGTCATTCTGACTTCCGCTGTTTTTGTCCGTTCGATTAAATCAGTGGTATGAGGCACAGCAATCTCAGCTGCTCCTGTCGGCGTCGCAGCTCTGATATCGGCGACAAAATCACTGATCGTAAAATCCGTCTCATGTCCGACTGCCGATATAATCGGAATATTGGAAGCAAAGATGGCGCGTGCTACAATTTCTTCATTGAATGCCCACAGTTCTTCTATCGAACCGCCGCCTCTCCCGACAATTAATACGTCGCAAATCTCTTTTTCATTTGCCTCTTCAATGCGCGTAACGATGGATCTGCTCGCATTTTCACCTTGTACGAGCGCTGGAAGAACAATGACTTTTACAAGGGGATATCTTCTTTTTAGAGTTGTAATAACGTCTCTGACAGCGGCACCCGTTGGAGATGTCACAACCCCGATTGTGGCTGGAAATGCGGGGATTTGTTTTTTGTAGCGGTCGTCAAATAAACCTTCTCCGGCAAGCTTCTTTTTTAATTCTTCGTACGCTAAATAAAGCGCTCCAACCCCGTCAGGCTGCATTTCTTTGGCATATAATTGATAGTTTCCGCTCGGTTCATATACGGAAATTCCGCCTCTTACCAGCACTTTCATTCCGTTTTCAGGTTTAAAAGGCAGACGCTCGCTTTGTCTCGCGAACATCACCGACTGCATTCTTGCGTTTTCGTCTTTTAAAGTGAAATAAATATGCCCTCGTGTGTGTATCTTTACATTCGACAATTCGCCTTTAATCCAAATATTTTCAAGGTGAGGATCTACATCGAATTTTCGTTTTATATACTTTGTCAGCGCTGAGACGGTCACATACGCTGCTTCACCCATGTCTAAAAACTCCTCTCCTAAGCATTCCTGCACCATAACTAAAGAAAACCCGCCCTGGCTTTAGGAGCCTGAAGAAGCGGGTATCGTGCTCATATTCAAGGCGGGCAAACATTTCGCCTGTGAATATCTCCAATTATCTATGATAACGTACGTTTCGCAGATTTAACAGTATTATGCGCAAGCATCGTGATGGTCATCGGACCTACTCCGCCCGGAACCGGCGTGATGAAGGACGCTTTTTTCTTTGCCCCTTCAAATTCAACGTCTCCGCAAAGCTTTCCGTTTTCCAGACGGTTAACGCCGACGTCAATGACAACAGCGCCCTCTTTGATCTGGTCTGCACTGATGAAGTTGGCTCTGCCGACTGCCACCACCAGGATGTCCGCTTTTTTCGTATGTTCAGTAATATTTTCTGTTCTTGAATGACAGTAAGTAACCGTCGCGTTTTCATTTAATAAAAGCTGGCCGACAGGTTTGCCGACAATGTTGCTTCGGCCGACTACAACAACCTCTTTACCGGAAAGGTCAATATTGGTTTTCTTCAAAAGCTCAACAATTCCATGAGGCGTGCAAGGAAGAAACGTATCTTCGCCAAGCAGCATTTTCCCTACGTTTAACGGATGAAAACCGTCTACATCTTTATCAGGGGAGATACGTTCGATCACCGCTTTTTCAGAAATATGGTCTGGGAGCGGAAGCTGAACGAGAATGCCATGAAACTCAGGGTCTTGGTTATATTGATCAATAATGGAAAGCAGTTCAGCTTCTGTGAGGCTGCTGTCAAATTGATCGAGCTTGAAATTCATTCCCATTGTTTCTGCCGCTTTTTTCTTTCCTCGCACGTAAGAGTGAGAAGCAGGATCATCTCCAATCAAAATAACCGCCAGTCCGGGAGTGACGCCTTGCTTTTTAAGCTCTTCTACCTCTTTTGCCAATTGTTCGCGTTTTTCTCTAGCCGTTTCTTTTCCGTCGATGATTGTTGCAGTCATTTTCTTTCCTCCTATGATTGTTCAATATCAGATTTAATGTTAGAAAGAACCCCGTTTACAAACTTTGTCGCTTTGTCATCACCAAACCGTTTTGCCAGCTCAATCGCTTCGTTCATGGAGACATTCACCGGAATGTCTTCGGCATATGCCATTTCATATGCTGCCAGGCGCAAAATCGCACGGTCAACATTGGCAATCCGATCGAGCTTCCAATTCACCAGATGCTTGGAGATCATTTCATCCAGCTGATCTTGGTGTTCCAATACCCCGTGTACAAGCTGTTCAAAGAAAGGATCTGTTTTTTCTTCATCCAGTGCGTGTTCTATGGCTTCATTCACTGCAATATCGCTGACATCAATTTGAAATAGTGCCTGCAAAGCTTTTTCTCTTGCTGTTCTTCTTTTCATTTTCTTTCTCCTTTGATCCTCTTTATCCGCTTGTCGTTAAGCCACAAAGAGATCATAACATATTTTTTTCGTATCCGCATATTGAAATCAAGGTTTTTTACCCTATTACCGAATATTTTCACACACCTTAATATGATTATTCGGATTTCACGTTCATGAAGAAACTCGGCTATGTAAGCCGGCTTTCTTCATGCTTTGAAATAAAGGGTAACGTGTAAAAAAACCAAAGGGCCGCCCTCCCCTTGGTTTCGTGTTAAGCCATTTACATTTCTTCGTCGATTTGGACTTCTTGGGCTTTTGTGTCAAATTGAATGCCGACGATGTGAATATTGATCTCGTTAATCGAAAGAGACGTCATATTTAATAAGGTTTGACGAATGTTTTCCTGAACGGATGCTGCAACTTTCGGAATCGAAACGCCAAATGTAACGACACAGTATACATCGATCGTAATTCCGTCTTCCGCCAGGTCGACTTTGACACCTTTGCCATGATTCACTTTGCCAAAGCGCTCAACGACGCCTGTCGCAAAGTTTCCGCGCATTTCGGCAACCCCATCAACTTCTGATGCTGCAATGCCGGCAATGACCTCAATGACCTCCGGTGCAATCTCAACCTTACCCAAATGCGTATCTTCGTGATCCATTTTAAGCAAGCTGTTGTCTTTCATTCAATTCACCTCCGTAAAAATTATGAGCCCATTACATCATATGTTTCTAAAAATTTCGTATTAAACTCTCCGCTCACAAATGTTTCGTGTTCAAGCAGTTTTAAATGGAAAGGGATTGTTGTCTCAATGCCTTCGATGACGAATTCGCTCAATGCGCGCTTCATGCGGGCAATCGCTTCATCCCTCGTTTTTCCGTATGTGATGACCTTTGCAATCATGCTGTCATAGTACGGTGGGATGGAATAGCCAGGGTACGCAGCTGAATCGACACGGACACCAAGACCGCCAGGAGGCAGGTACATTTTAATTTCACCAGGTGACGGCATGAAATTTTTACTTGGGTTTTCTGCGTTGATTCGGCATTCGATGGCCCAGCCTTCAAATTCAACATCCTCTTGCTTGAGGCTCAGTTCCATTCCTGATGCCACTTTGATTTGTTCCTTGATCAGGTCAGTTCCCGTCACCATTTCTGTGACTGGGTGCTCTACCTGAATTCTCGTGTTCATTTCCATGAAGTAATAGCGCTGTTCATTGTAGTCATAGATAAATTCAACTGTTCCAGCACCTGTATAGCCAACCGCTTTTGCAGCCTTTACCGCTGCATCTCCCATTTGCTCCCTGATTTCTGAATCAAGGGCAGGAGATGGTGATTCTTCCAAAAGCTTTTGCAGGCGTCTTTGGATCGAGCAGTCGCGTTCGCCCAAATGGATCGTATTTCCGTAGTTATCAGCAAGCACTTGGATCTCAACGTGGCGAAAATCTTCTATGTATTTTTCGATGTATACACCTGGATTTCCGAATGCAGTTGCCGCTTCCTGCTGTGTAATCTTAATGCCATTAATCAGTTCCTCTTCAGTGCGGGCAACCCTAATTCCTTTTCCGCCTCCGCCTGCGGTGGCTTTTATAATTACAGGATACCCAATTTCATTAGCAAGCGAAACCGCTTCTTCCACATTTTCTATAATTCCCTGTGAACCCGGTACGATTGGCACGCCGGCCTGTTTCATCGTTTCCCGCGCAACGTCTTTTGTTCCCATTTTTGAAATGGCGTCAGCGCTCGGGCCGACAAACGTGACATTCACTTCTTCACATAATTCAGCGAAATCAGCATTTTCAGCTAAAAATCCGTATCCCGGATGAATGGCATCCGTGCCAGTCAGCTTTGCAACACTCACAATATTTGTAACGTTTAAATAGCTGTCTTTTGATGCTTTCGGTCCGATACAAAAAGCTTCATCGGCCATTTGAACATGAAGGGCATCTTTATCAGCTTCTGAATAAACAGCGACAGTCTCAATTCCGAGCTCTCTGCAGGCTCTGATGATTCTGACAGCAATTTCTCCTCTGTTGGCGATCAATAGCTTTTTAATCATGTTCAGTCTCCTTACTCCGCTTTTACAAGAAATAGAGGTTGTCCGTATTCGACCAGCTGGCCGTTTTCTACTAATACTTCAACGATTTCGCCTTTCACTTCTGCTTCGATTTCGTTGAAAAGCTTCATCGCTTCTACAATGCAGACAACTGTGTTTTCATTTACTTTTGAACCGGCTGTTACATACGGGCCAGCTTCCGGTGATGAAGAAGCATAAAATGTTCCTACCATTGGTGAAGTGATTTTATGCAGATTCTCATCTTGCTTTGGTGCTTCTTGGGCAGGTGCCGCTGCTTGCTGCGCTTGCGGCTGGACTGCCTGCGGAGCCTGTGCTTGTACAGGTGCTGCCGGTGCCTGCTGCATGACTTGAACCGTGCCTGCTTCGTGTTTTTTCAGTTTTAAGGATACACCTTCATTTTCATATACGAATTCGTCAATTGTAGACTCGTCAATTGCTTTAATCAGCTCGTGGATTTCTTTGATATTTAACATTCAATCGCACTCCTATGTATGAAATTTCTTTTTTTATAGGTTACTACTAAAAGTACATACTATGTTCATCTTACAGGAGCGGACTTTTGAATTCAACTCTAATATGACAGCAACGCAAAAAGCCCGCTTGTTTAGCGGGCTTCTTTTTCCTCTTTCTTACTTGGATGGTTCAAACGTGACAGCGACATCTTTCATTGTTTTGATTTCTTTTGCGACAAGGTCTATAATGGCTGTCGCCTTCGATTTGGAGTGTTTGTCTGATTTGACTGTAATATTGATTTTATCTCCTTCAGCATTAACAAGCGCATCCTCGTAACCTTGTGTTTTAATCAGCGTTTCCAGCTGTTTTTCTGTTCCTTCCACTTCACTGAGAGCCGTCATTTTATCGTATGCTTCGCTTTTCTCCTTGGCTGTTGCATCATCGCTTGACACAATGGCATTCAGCTCTTCTCTTTCTTTGCTTCTGGCATCTTCTAAATCAAGACGGTACGTTGTAAACAGATCATCATCGGCTGTTTCCGTAACAACAGTTCCTTTTTCACTGGCTTCAGCGGATGTTTCCTTGTCTGCTGATGAATCTTTCGTTCCCTTTGTTCCATCTTCTTTTCCTTTTTCAGTTTCTGTACCGCTTTTTTCCTTCGTGTCTTGCTTGGCAGGCGCTTTTTCAGTTGCGACCTCTCCGCTGTCAGACGCGCTTTTTTCACTTTGCATCTGCACGGCGTTTTTGCTTTCCGGCGACATGATATAGTAGACGCTTAACACCACGACAAGACTGAGCATTGTTAATAGCCAAACGGTTTGTTTTTTAAGCATTTATGAATCCTCCTTTATTTTTTTAGGGGCAACCGCAACCCGGTGGCTTGGAACATCCAGGACCCGTGTCACCGCTTCGATAATGGTTTGTTTTATTTGAACGTTGTCCACTCCCTGAGCAACAACGAGTACACCGCGTATATCAGGTTTTTTCGTTTGGACGACGACAGGTGTTTCTTTATCGCCGTTTTTGATCATGACGATTTCTTCCTCCGATGTTTGGTCTGTAACGCTTCTTGTTCCGCCTTCTTTGTCAGTTTCTTCAGTGGTTGTATTTTTGTTTGATTTGTTTTTTTCGTATACTTTCAGCGACGTTGCATCTACATTCACGACAACCGAGACATCGTCCACACCAATGATTGTTTCAAGGATTTCTTTCAGCTGATTTTCGTACTCTTTTTCATAGTCATCGATCGAGTCTTTAGGTTTATCAGATTTTGAGGCTTTAAACACTTCAGCTGTTTTCTCTTTGCTGTCTGCGGAATGTTGCGATGATACGGCCGTTATCGTTTTGGCGTTTTCTGTTTTCTCAGGTGAAGAAAACAGCTGGCTGACAAGCATAAAGGAAACTCCGAGAACAAAAACGAATAGAAAGTAATGATATTTGGTCAGCTTCGGCTTTTCGCCGTCCTTCGTTTGTCCCGGAAGAAACTGCTTTTTCAATACATTCCATAATCCGTTTTTATTCATTGCCGACACTCTCCCCGCCTTCCATATGAACCGTAATTTTCTCACTTCCGATTTCCCAAATGTCCGCGAGCTGCGTTTTTATCTGTTTGGCTTCTTTTTGTTCGGCTGCTTCTTTCGTTACGTATGCATGATCTGTATCAATGTGGACCGGCGCGACCGTTTGGACCGTTTTTTCAGAAGACGGGGCCATATACACGCTGATTGTTTTAATATCCTCTTCTGAATCTACCTTTTCTCCTGCCGTGAGTTTGATGCGGCCTACTTTATATTCATCATGACTGAATCTCTCCTCCGCTTTCTTTTTTAGTTGGACAGCCATTTCTTCTAGAATATATGCGCGCTGGGAAGCTTGTATTTCTATTTTTTTTGAATTGATTTGATTTTTTATGTCGGCAGACTCTGACTGCCCGTTTTTTGTGAGGTATTCAAAGATGATTTCGGGGTCTGTCTTGAAAAGTTTAAAAATCGGCGTAAGCATGACGACAATCAAGAGCAGGCTGACTACCATTTTTGCGTACTTTTGCATGCTGGAGCTCGGCAGCAGCATATCAATCACAATTGCAAATAGGATAAACAACACGATAGTGGTAAGCCATTCCGTTAAAAAACTCATTCGCCTGCCTCCTTCATTTCATCATCATCGTGAGGTTTCCGGCTGTGATTATGACAGTAAGGCTTAAAAAAAACATGAGAGACACAATAGCGAGAGCTGCAAAAATATAAATGACGCTTTTGCTGATGACGTCGAGGCAGGTGATGACGGGCCCGCCTCCAAGCGGCTGAAGAATCGCGGCTGCCAGCTTATAAATAAAAGCGAGGGAAAGCACTTTGATTGCCGGAAATGCCGCGATACAGATCAAAATAGCGACACCGAGAATCCCTACCGTATTTTTCAGCAGTAAAGAGGCGCTGATTACTGTATCTGTTGCGTCTGTAAACATTCGGCCAAGCACAGGAATAAAATTTCCGGTTATAAATTTAGCCGTCCTGAGCGTAATGCCGTCTGTCACTGCAGCCGAGGCTCCCTGAACAGAGATGACGCCGAGAAAGATGGTAAGAAAAACAGCCAGCGCTCCGATGGCGATATTTCTGAGCAGGTTGGCCAGCTGTGTTACTTTGTATTGTTCGGTCATGGTGCTGACAATGCTCAGAATCGCTGATAAGAAAATCAGCGGCATGACGATATTCTGAATCAAGAGACCGCTCGTGTTCATCAGGAAGAGGATAACAGGATGAAAGAAGGCAGCAGATACAGCTCCGCCTGAGGAAGCCAAAAGCGCCAAGAGGAGCGGAATGAGCGCCAGGATAAAGCTGGTCATCGTCTGAATCGCCTCAGTTGCATAGTTAATTGCCACATGAAAGCTATTAAGCGCAAGGATAATCAGCACCATGTACACAATTGAGTAAGCGACCTTACTGACGGTGCTTTGCTGAAAAGCATTTTGCAAAAGCTGCAGAATGACGCAAAAAATCGTGAGCAAAATCAATGTGCCCAGCAGCTTTCCGTTGGCAAGCACTTCATGAAACAAATAAGAAAAGAGAGCTTTCAGCCATTCTTGAGGTGAGAATGATTTATCGCCATTGATAAACTCCATTAAGCTGCCTTTTTGGCTTTCCGGCAGCAGTCCGCCGTATTCTGTCATAATGTCATTCCAAAATTCCCCGATCTTATCTGTTTCAAGCGAGGCTGCTGTCCTTTCCGCTAATTGCTCAGCTGTTTCAGCATGGTCTTCCGTTTTTTCTGCATTACCAGCTGCTTGTACAATTTCTGCACGGCCTGCTATAATCAGCACGGCCAAAAGCAAAACCCATCGAAAGCGCTTCAATCTACCGCCTCCTTTCGGTTATGACATAGAAGGTATAAGTCCGAGAATCGTTTCGATAATGACGGTTAAAATAGGCACAGCCATAACGAGAATTAAAATTTTTCCCGCCAATTCTATTTTCGAGGCGATGGCCCCTTGGCCGGCATCTTTTGTGAGCTGCGCCCCGAATTCAGCAATATAGGCGATTCCGATAATCTTTAAAATGGTTTCAACATAGACCATGTTGACATTTGCATTAATCGCAATTTTTTCTATCATTCGAATAATGTCGTAGATTTGGTCTACTAAATAAAGAAAAATGGCACATCCGGCAAAAACGACGATTAAAAACGCAAAAGTCGGCTTTTGTTCTTTTACGATTAAAGAAAGGAAGGTGGCGATCAGCCCTAAACCTACAATTTGAACAATGTCAATCTGCAAGCCCCCCTATCCTTGGAATAAAAACACAGCTTTTATCTTTTTAAATAGGTCATCTACAATCGTGGCGACCATAAATAAAATATAGATAAAACCTAACAGCGTCACCCACTGAGCGTATTCTTTCTTGCCCATCTGATCCAATATCGTGTGTAAAAAAGCGACCACGATCCCCACTCCGGCGATTTGAAATATGACATTCACGTCTACTCCCATTTTATTTTTGCTCCCCTCACGTTTACATCAATAGAAGAATGAGTAACAAGCCCGCTAAAAAGCCCAAACTTTTTATCATCTTTTCATTTTTCGCTTGCGCCTGCTCAGCATCCGCTTCCGAGGCTTCCAAATGTGTCAGCGCCAGCTTGATGTGCTTTTGCTGAGAGATTCGATCATGAATCCCAAGCGTCTCGCCAAACTGCTTCAGCACTTCGTATTCGCTTTTTTTCAAAGACAGGGTGTCCCATACCTTCTTTAAGCTTTGCTCCCACGCCGTTTTCGCGGAATCACTTCCCTTGTCCAGCTGATCACTGAATGCGGAAAAAAGAGCTGAAACAGGCTGTGCGAGCTGTTTGGCAATCTGCTGTGAAGCAGTATGAAGCGGTGTATGGCCGTACATGATTTCAGCCTCGAGGGATTGAAGCGCCGCACGCAGCTGGCGGATTTGCCGCGGCCGTTCTGTATAAATCTTCGCCATCTCAAAACCTGTCCATGTTGTCGCTACCACAATGAATACAGCGCCCAGCAGCTTCAGCATGTTTTCACGCCCGTCGTCCTAGACAGCACATTTCCGTCTTTGTCATAAATTTGGCTCACTGTGCCCGGCCCCTTCGCTCTCGATATTTCCAAATAGCGGTCAAAGGCTCTTTCTTCCCACAAACGCTTCAATGAAGGCCGCTTCATCAGGTCGGATATGCTCCAGCCATGCGCCGACACGATTACTGAAACACCGGCATGCAGCGCCTCCAGAAGTGCATCTGTATCTTCCATACGCCCGATTTCATCGACAATCATCACCTCAGGGCTCATGGATCGAATCATCATCATCAGCCCTTCAGCTTTTGGACAGGCGTCTAACACGTCAATTCTCTGACCAAATTGATGCTGCGGAATGCCGCGAAGACACCCGGCAATTTCTGACCGTTCATCGACGATTCCTGTCTTAACGGGCAGCATGGGTTTTTTGCCGGTGCTTGAGAGCCTCGCAAGGTCCCGGAGAAGTGTTGTTTTGCCGGTTTGGGGCGGTCCGATAATCAGCGTATTCAGCCAGCTGTTTTGATATAAGTATGGAAGCAGCGGCTCCGCAATCCCCAGCTTTTGCCGGGCAATTCGTATATTAAAAGATGCGATGTCACGGAGGCCTTTCACACCTCCGTTTTCCGTAATGACTCTGCCCGCCAGTCCGACTCTGTGGCCGCCTCTGATCGTGACATACCCTTTCTTCAGCTCTTCTTCTAGTGTATACATACTATAGTTGCTGAGCCGGCTCAGGATCAGATGGGCATCCTCGGCCGTGCCCGCATAGGACAAATAAACAGGTTGTCCTCTTCGAATCAATTCAACAGGGCGGTTGATCCGAATTCTGACTTCTTCGATTTCCAGCCATTGTTGTTCCGGTATTTCAGAAAGGGCGTTTTTCATGGATTCAGGGAGAACCTCAGCAATTTCATTCAACAGAGCCTCCTCCTTTCTACCGATTGGCTTCTTTAAAATGTATGATGTGAGGCAGACTTTATGACAAGCCTCTCTTTATTTATGAACACCCGCCAAAATCAAAACAACACCCGTAAAAATCAGAATCAGCTTTGCATACGAAAGCTGCCCGGCAATTTGGTAGATTCCGACAGTCATTGTAATGATAAAAATCAACGGACCGACAATAGCGAGAATGCTGTTAACCACAACCGCCTTCCGGACATCGTTGGTCACAAGCATGACAATTGCTGCCGTCAGCTCAATCATAGAGGATAAAACTCGTAATCCCGCCATTGTTAAAACAGTAGAATTGATATTTCCAAGTAAAAATTTCATAGCACTCTCCCAACCTCCCATTTTTTTATATGATATGCTCTAGCTTGCTGAAGTAGTCTTGTCATTTTCGTATAAAAGAAAGATTCTGTTTTTGGGCACAAAAAAAGCCTGCTCCCATTTGGGAACAGACTTCTTTTTTTCTTTCTATGCTCTTGAAACGTAAGAACCGTCTGATGTATTGACAACAAGTGTGTCGCCTTCATTCACAAAGAACGGCACGTTTACAACAAGCCCGGTTTCAGTTTTCGCAGGTTTTGTACCGCCTGACGCTGTATCACCTTTAATACCAGGTTCAGTTTCAACAACTTTCAGCTCAACTGTGTTTGGAAGTTCGATACCAAGTGTTTCATCCTGGTACATCATGATATGCACAGACATGTTTTCTAGCAGGTATTTTAATTCTTCTTCGATTTGAGTTGCGCTCAGTTCAAGCTGCTCATAAGAAGAAGTATCCATAAATACGTGCTGATCTCCGTTTGCATATAGATATTGCATTGTTTTGGTTTCGATTTGCGCTTTCGCTACTTTTTCACCAGCGCGGAATGTTTTTTCCTGAATCGCGCCAGTGCGAAGGTTGCGGAGTTTAGAGCGGACAAATGCCGCACCTTTTCCAGGTTTTACGTGCTGGAAGTCAACGACGCGCCAAATGCCGCCATCTACTTCAATTGTTAATCCTGTACGGAAATCGTTAACTGAAATCATGTTTAATGTCCTCCTATATTCCAATCACAAAATAATAAGTTCTTTTGGGGAATGGGTGATTGTCCGGTTGCCGTTTTCTGTAATCACGATGTCATCTTCAATGCGGACACCGCCTGTTTCTGGTATGTAAATGCCCGGCTCCACTGTGACCACCATACCCGGTTCAAGGATAGCTGAAGATCTGACGGATAATCCCGGCGATTCATGAACTTCCATGCCGAGCCCGTGCCCGGTTGAATGGCCGAAATAGTCACCGTAGCCTTTTGCAGCAATATGATCCCTTGTGAGGGCGTCAGCCTCTTTTCCTGTCATTCCCGGCTTAATATGTGCGACGCCAAGCGCCTGAGCATCAAATACAACCTGATAGATCTCCTTCAATTGATCACTGGGCTGACCTACAGCGACCGTCCGGGTAATATCAGAACAATATCCTTTATAATAAGCGCCAAAATCA
The DNA here is from genome assembly GCF_055486415.1 of Bacillus sp. 9.4. Lineage (NCBI taxonomy): Bacteria > Bacillati > Bacillota > Bacilli > Caryophanales > Bacillaceae > Bacillus > Bacillus sp. 9.4. The sequence goes on from NZ_JBVFMU010000001.1 coordinate 528,096, forward strand.
AGCGTAACAAGGTCTCCGCTTTCAATCAGTTTGTCACTGGCCACACCGTGCGGAAGGCTTGAACGAAGGCCTGAGGCGACAATCATATCAAAAGAAGAGCTGTCTGCTCCCTGGCTTCTCATATAAAACTCCAGCTCATTGGCAACAGCGATTTCAGAAATGCCGGGTTTCATAAACGTCAAGATATGTCTGAAGGCATCATCTGCAATCTTCGCAGCTTCCTCTAATATCTTAATCTCTTCACTAGACTTAATCAAGCGCAACTTTTCCACGGATTCAGCCACAGGCACTAATTCGGCATCACTGATAACGGCGCTGTATGAAGCGTAAGTGCCATATGTCATGCTGTTCTGTTCAAAGCCGAGACGCTTGATGCCAAACGATTCAACAGTGTCGGCAGTGGTCTGAATCAAGCTGCCGCCATGTTCAATGATCTCAAAACCCTTTACCTGAACCTTCGCCTGCTCAGTATAACGAAAATCCGTAATAAACGCTGCTTTGTCACCCGATATAACAGCCAAACCCGCTGAACCTGTAAACCCTGTCATATAGCGTACATTCGTGCTGCTTGTAATCAGCATGCCGTCAATTCCCAGCTGTCCAAACAGGTTTCTTAATTTCTCTAGCTTCATCTTGATTCTCCCCCTTGCTGGCTTAATAAGTAGCGAACAGCAAGCTTGTAGCCTTCAGCTCCAAGACCGACAATCTGCCCTTTCGCAACAGGAGCGATAACCGACTGATGCCTGAATTCTTCCCTGGCGTATAAGTTTGATAAATGCACCTCTACCACAGGAAGACTGATGCTTGAAACAGCATCCCTGATCGCATAGCTGTAATGACTCAGGGCGCCAGGGTTCAGAACAATCCCGCTGTATTGCTCCTCAGCCTCATGTATCGCATCTATCAAATCACCTTCGTGATTAGACTGGAAGAAAGTGAGCTGGATATGTAAGGCTTCAGCAAACTGAAAAAGATCTGTTTCAATATCGGTCAGTGTCTGGCGGCCGAATACTTCAGGCTCACGCTTCCCAAGCCGGTTAACATTCGGTCCGTTCAAAATCAAAAAATGAGGCACATAATCTCTCCTTTTCGCGAGGGTTTCTCATGTAAAAAATGTTCACTTCTCGTGAACATTTTATCATACTGGAAAAGGATTATACACTATTCTCTATGCATTCCCAGCGCACGTGCAAGCTTTTCCGAATTCAGCTCATTGTATTCAAATGAAATGGAATACCCGACAAACAGCCCGTAAAGCAAATAAATGCAAATGGTCGTAATAATTGTATCTGATGTCAGTTCGGTCACCGTGCGCACTTCTGGAAAAATCGGATTAAAAACAAAAAACACGAGCAGCCAAAGCACCAAGCCGTATAAAATACCCGGCCACATTGTTTTTAAACGTTTCAATAGAAGAAAATAAAGAAACGCTGCGCCAATTGAAATTACTCCAATCAAAATGATGCTGATTACCGTTCCCAGCCCATGTTTTTTCCACTCTCCGAGCACAAACGGCTGCAATATCATATTCGGGCTGATTTCGGAAAAATGAAACAAATATGCGATATAAGCAACGAAACTCCAAAGTACGCCTCCGCAAAAACCTGTTGCCGCCACCCTGCCGGCCATTGAAACAGGCGGCTTTTGCTTCTCATTCAATTCTTCATTTTGTTCTGTATCTTTTTCGCTTGTCATCATGGCACCTCCAGTTAAAGTGTGCCCAAAAAATGAAATGTCAATAAAAAAGCTCACACTTTTTGGCAGCTGCGAGTAAAATTTGAAAATAACGGGTATAATGCATGTAGAAAAAGCAAGGCTATGGCAATTTTTTCAGCCTGTCAATCTAGAGGTTTAGCGCTGTTTCCTGTACAATAGAGTGAAAGGAAATGGTTAGCAATCCTAAAGAAATAGGCAGGTTGATAATATGTCAAAACATAAAGTTCCGCCCGCTTACGGCGGGCAGGCTGTTGTGGAAGGCGTTATGTTTGGCGGAAAGCATCATTACGTTACAGCCATCAAAAGAACGGATGGAAGCATTGACTTTTTTAAGCTTCCACGCAAACACAACCCGAAACTGAACATCGTGAAAAAGATCCCGTTTTTACGGGGGATCGCGGCCATTATCGAAGCGAGTGCAAACGGCACAAAGCATCTGAATTTTTCAAGCGAACGTTACGGGCTCGATCCATCTGAAGACGAGACACTTGAGCAGGAAGAAAAAAAATCCTCCGGGCTGTCTATGTATCTCAGCCTCGCAGTTATAGGCGTCCTATCATTTTTGTTCAGTAAATTCGTATTCACATTGGTTCCAGTTTTCTTAGCGGAACTGACAAGGCCGATTTTTTCCTCGGACACGGCGCAAATCGCGGTTGAAAGCCTGTTTAAGTTGATTTTGCTGCTCGGTTACATCTATTTTTTGTCCATGACACCGCTCATTAAAAGAGTGTTTCAATATCATGGAGCCGAACATAAAGTCATAAACTGTTATGAACAGAATTTGCCAATTACTGTGGAGAATGTCCAAAACCAATCTCGGCTTCATTACCGCTGCGGATCAAGCTTTATTTTATTTACGATTATTGTCGGCATGTTTGTTTATTTACTTGTTCCGACAGATCCGCTTTGGCTGCGTGTTATAGATCGTGTCGCACTGATACCGGTCGTGCTTGGTATATCCTTTGAAGTTCTGCAGCTGACAAACAAAGTGCGTGACATTCCCGGTCTGAAATTACTTGGGTACCCGGGTCTTTGGCTTCAGCTGTTAACCACAAAGGAACCTAAGGATGATCAGGTTGAAGTTGCCATCGAAAGCTTTAACGAACTTCTCAGACTCGAAGCATTGTCTGAGCAAAATCAGAAGCCTTCTCACAACGTCATCTAAAATCCGTTGCCCTGCTATTACTTTCGGAGGTGGACAGTTATGAATCATCGTGTACAACCTATTATTGCTGTATTAATTGCGCTGGGAGCGTTCGGTTTCCTCTATGTGCTGGTAACCAATCCCGGAGAAATGGCAAAAATGGCGGTAACCGTCATCGTGGCAGGTATCATTATTTATTTTATTGTGAAATATGTAATGAATCGAAATGCGGGCAGCGAAGGAGCAGCCTTCAAAAAAGCGGCGAAACAATCGCGGCGCCGGATGAAAGAACAAAAAGCAAAACACCGCGCCGGACATAAGGGACGTGTCAGCCACCTGCGAAGCGTTCCGAGCGCCAGCAAGCCTAAGCCGATGATTCTCAAGAAAAAAAGCCAGACTCAGCTGACTGTTATAGAAGGGAAAAAAAATAAAAAGAAAAACAGAGCGCTTTTTTAATAGGTCCACTGCTTTAAAAACAGCTCTGTCCGTCTTTTACCTAGCTCAATCAGGGCTAGTTTTTTTTGTTGTGTTAAATGAAAATCAGTTGCCATTACGCCATCAACCGGGAGAAAAATGATATTTTGTTCATAGCGTGATGCAATGTGCCTTGCGTCATGGGCATCCTTCATCGTTTCAAACAGGGCGCCGAACAGTTCAAAAGCGTTGCGGATATTTTTTTTCGGACGCTCTCTTTCACGCGGCGCAAGCGTGACACCGATCACAGGGCGCTTTCTTTCCTTTGAAAACAGCCAGATGGGAAAATTGCTTAACACGCCTCCGTCGACAACCGTGGCGGTGCCTGTGTCCGTTTTTAATTTTATCGGTTCAAAGAAATATGGAATGCTGCAGCTCATTCTGACCGCTCTGGCAACCGGGAACATATCTGGATTTAACCCGTAACGGGCCAAATCGTCCGGTAAAACAATCATGGTGCCGTTTGTCAGATCAGAAGCAATAAGGCGCAGAGACCCTTTTTGCAAATCGCCGAAAACCCTTATGCCTTTCGCTCTTAACAGATCAGCAATCCATTTTTCTATCGTATCGCCTTTGTATAAGCCAAGACGCCAGTAGATGGACACCCACTGGAGCATTTTTAAGGGGAGAAAAGAGTACCTCTGATCCAGCAATTTCTCTCCGTCCACTTCTTCAATTAAAGCGTGGATTTCCTTACTGGTGTAACCTGACGCAATGAAAGCGGCAATAATGGCGCCGGCGCTTGTACCCGCAACTCTTTTAAAGCGGAAGCCTTTTTCCTCAAGCGCTTCATAAGCGCCTGCAAGCGCAATGCCTTTTACTCCTCCGCCGGAAAAGACACCGTCAATATACATCTCATTCCCTCCCCCTCCATCCGATCGTTTATTACCATTTTAAGAAAACACGCGAAGAAATAGACCAATGAATGACGGGCGGCGCAGCGCATCAAAAAAGACGGCCTCCTTTGAGACCGCCTTTTTACTGATTATGATGTTCTGTTTTCTTTTGGATTGATTTCAGATCTTTTTTACGGGCATCATCTTCTTCAAAATATTGAACAAGATCCCCGATGCGATCAATGCTGTTCCAGCTTAAATGATGTTCGATTCCTTCGACATCGTTATATATTTTCTCTTCATCAACACCAATGATTCTTAAAAACTGCTCAAGCAATTCATGTCTGTATACCAGCCGTTTGCCTATTTTTTTCCCTTTAGACGTTAACACGAGACCGCGATATTTTTCATAAATTAAATATTCGTCTTTATCTAGTTTTTGAACCATTTTTGTTACAGAGGAGGGATGGACTGCCAATGCTTCCGCGATATCGGAAACTCGTGCATATCCTTTTTCTTCAATCAGCATATAAATCTGTTCAATATAATCTTCCATACTTGGTGTTGTCATCGAAACCCTCCCAAAAAGCACCTTAACTTTATAAACCATTACAAGTTTACACTAATGAACTTGAAAAAACAAGGATGCTCCGCGGGTCAAAAGCCCTGTTTACCGCTTATAATTCCATTCATCTGAAGCGTACTTTGTTTCAGCCAAGTGATGAACAAAATCAAGCTCTTCCTGAGAAAGTTCATATGGCTCCAAATGAATGTTAAGACCTGTTTCAAATCCTTCTTTAAAGGCTTTACGAGCCTCATCCATCGTCACCCGCTTTTCAGTGAGTTCATTAATGGCAACCGCTTTATTTTTGAAATTGCGCTGCATCCGTTCTCTTACTCTTTCACTCGGATATAAGAACAGATCGAACAGCTTATCCTCATCCAAATCAAGCAGAATGGAGCCATGCTGAAGAATCACGCCTTTTTGTCTCGTTTGCGCGCTTCCCGCCACCTTGCGCCCCTCAACCACTAGCTCATACCATGAAGGCGCGTCAAAACAAACAGATGACCGCGGATTTTTTAAGCTTTCTTTTTCTTTTTCAGTTCTCGGGATGGCAAAGTAAGCGTCCAGACCGAGATTTCTAAAGCCTTGAAGTATGCCTTCTGAAATAACCCGGTAAGCCTCAGTAACAGTTGCCGGCATCTCGGGGTGCTCTTCCGAAACAATTACGCTGTATGTCAGTTCCTGATCGTGCAGCACACCTCTCCCGCCGGTCGGGCGTCTGACGAATCCGAGATTATATTTATGTACTGCTTCAAAATTGATTTCCTTTTTAATATTTTGAAAATACCCTACAGAAAGTGTCGCCGGATTCCAGCCGTAAAAACGGATAACCGGGGGGATTTTCTTTTCGCTGTGCCAATATAAAAGCGCTTCATCAAGCGCCATATTGAATGCAGGACTTGCATTGCCTGAGTCTATAAACCGCCAAGTTTCTTTTTGCATTTTAAGACCTTCCTTACCGTTTTAATAGAATCAGTTTATCAAACTGTCGGGAAAATGAAAAATATTTTAGTTCCATTATAGATGACAATCACGCTGTGCTTTACTATAATAGTATTTGTCGAAAACGGCTCTATGACCTTGTTTTATGAAGCAGGGTTTTGATTTTATATGCTAAAGGAGTAGAATCACATTGTCTAATATGATCGTTTTGATTATTTTTGCTGCATTTATCATCTATATGATTGCTTCATATGTCTATCAGCAGCGAATTATGAAAACACTTACCGAAGAAGAATTCCGCGCGGGTTACCGCAAAGCGCAGCTTATTGATGTTCGTGAGCCAAATGAGTTTGAGGGCGGACATATTTTAGGCGCCCGCAACATCCCGCTTTCCCAGCTGAAACAGAGAAAAAATGAGATCCGTACGGACAAGCCTGTTTACCTGTACTGCCAAAACAGTGTCCGCAGCGGACGCGCGGCACAAACCCTGCGCAAAAACGGCTGTACTGAGATTTACAACCTAAAAGGCGGCTTTAAAAAATGGGGCGGAAAGATTAAAGCGAAGAAATAAAGCAAACAGCTGTCTGGTAGACAGCTGTTTTTATTTATCTTTCTTCCGCCTCGTATCTGAGCACTGGGTGTCTCGCCGCTTTTGTTTCATCCATTCTTTTTACAATCGTTGTATGCGGGGCCTCCTGAACAAGCTCCGGATTCTCCTCCGCTTCTTTTGCGATTTGAATCATAGCATCAATAAACGCGTCCAGTGTTTCCTTTGATTCGGTCTCTGTCGGCTCGATCATGATGCATTCTTCAACATTAAGCGGGAAATAAATCGTCGGCGGATGATAGCCGAAATCAAGCAGCCGTTTTGCAATATCAAGCGTACGCACTCCCAGCTTTTTCTGCCGCTTCCCTGATAATACAAATTCATGCTTGCAATGGCGGTCAAACGGAAGATCGTAATAAGGCGCGAGCTTTCTCATCATATAATTGGCGTTTAACACTGCGTTCTCAGTAACAGCCTTTAATCCGTCAGGCCCCATGGAGCGAATATACGTATACGCTCTCACATTAATGCCAAAGTTGCCGTAATACGGCTTCACACGGCCGATCGCATGAGGGCGGTCATAATCAAACGTAAAGCGCCCTTCTTTTTTGACTAAAACTGGCTTTGGCAAATAAGGAATCAGATCTTGTTTTACGCCGACAGGGCCTGAGCCCGGGCCTCCGCCGCCATGAGGGCCTGTGAATGTTTTATGCAGGTTGAGGTGCACCACGTCAAATCCCATATCACCAGGTCTCGCCTTGCTTAAAACGGCATTTAAATTAGCGCCGTCATAATACAGTTTCCCCCCCGCTTGGTGTACAATTTCCGCCATCTCTGTAATCTGCTCCTCAAACAAGCCGAGCGTGTTCGGATTCGTCAGCATAAGCGCTGCAGTTTCTTCATTCACTGCTCTTTTTAAATCCTCTAAATCAACAAGCCCTTTTTCATTCGATTTCACCGTAACGGTTTCAAAGCCTGCTACTGTCGCTGATGCAGGATTCGTCCCATGCGCGGAATCAGGGACAATGACCTTCGTCCGCTTGAAATCCCCGCGAGCTTCATGATAGGCACGGATCATCATCAGCCCCGTCCATTCGCCGTGCGCTCCGGCAGCAGGCTGAAGCGTAACCTCATCCATTCCCGTTATTTCTTCAAGGTGCTTGCTTAAATCATATAAAAGCTCTAATGCGCCTTGCACCGTGTCTTCATCCTGAAGGGGATGAATCGCAGCAAAACCAGGTATACGCGCGATTTTTTCATTGATTTTCGGATTGTATTTCATCGTGCAAGAACCGAGAGGATAAAAACCGGAATCCACCCCGTGATTGCGTTTGGACAGCGCTGTATAATGGCGCATGATGTCCAGCTCTGAAACCTCCGGCAGCGCTGCGTCTTCGTCACGAATATAGGTGTCTGACAAGAGGTCCCCCAATTCGATTTCCGGTACATCGAGCTCCGGCAGACTATAGCCGATTCGGCCTTCTCTTGAAAGTTCAAAAATAAGTGCCTGGTCCTGATTACTCATGGCGATCCCCCAATTCCTGAATGAGTGCGTCAATTTCTTCTTTTGTTCTCAGCTCCGTTACAGCAATCAGCATATGGCAGTCCAGCTCCGGATACGTCAACCCAAGATCATATCCGCCAATCATGCCTTTTGCCAGCAAACGCTTGTTCACAGCTCTCACCGGCTCATCCAGTTTGATGACAAATTCATTAAACATCGGCCCGTCAAACATAACAGTAAGGCCTGCTTTTTTTGCTTCTTGCTTTGCATAGTTGGCTTTTAAGAGATTTTGGCGGGCTATATCTTTTACGCCGTTTTTTCCGAGAGCAGTCATGGCCACTGATGCTGCCAGCGCATTTAAAGCTTGGTTCGAGCATATATTTGATGTTGCTTTATCCCGGCGGATATGCTGCTCCCTGGCTTGCAGGGTAAGCACAAAGCCTCTTTTTCCGTTTTCGTCTTCCGTTTGTCCGACGAGACGGCCCGGCACCTTTCTCATTAATTTTTTAGTAACGGCAAAAAAGCCGCAATGCGGGCCGCCGTATGCTGAAGGAATGCCGAAAGGCTGCGCATCACCGACGACGATATCAGACTGAAACTTGCCCGGCGGAGTGAGAAGACCTAGCGCCAGCGGGTTGGCTGAAACAATAAACATGGATTTCCCTTGATGAGCGATAGGCTCAATATCCTTTAGCGGCTCGATCCGGCCGAAAAAATTCGGGTACTGAACGATCACTGCGGCTGTGTTCTCGCAAACGGTTTGACGCAATGCATCAAGATCCGTAACGCCATCCGCAGCGGGTACTTCAACAACATCAATATACTGACCTTTTGCGTACGTTTTCAGCACCTCTCGCGATTCAGGATGCACGGTTTTTGACACAACAATTTTTTTCTTTTTCGTGTGGCCTGAAGCAAGCATTGCTGCTTCTGCCAAGGCTGTTCCGCCGTCATACATCGAGGAGTTGGCGATATCCATGCCTGTCAGTTCACAGATCATCGTTTGGAATTCAAAAATAGCCTGGAGCTCTCCTTGTGAAATCTCTGGCTGATAAGGCGTATATGCGGTATAAAACTCAGAGCGTGAAATGACATGATCCACAATGACAGGCTGATAGTGGTCATATACACCCGCTCCTAAGAAAGAAGCGTATTGTACGGTATCACGATTTTTAGAGGCCAGCTTTGTCAGTTCTCTTGTTAATTCTGTTTCTGATTTCGCTTTTTTGATTTGATACTCTTTTTTATATTTGACGTTTTCCGGTATATCAGCAAATAAATCATCGATGCTGCTTACGCCGATAGTAGCAAGCATCTCCTGTTTATCCTTTTCTGTTGCGGGCAAATAACGGTGCTTCATGTGTTGTCTCCTCTCTCCAAGAAAAAATATTAGCGTTTATAAAATGGTGTTTTGACAACCTTTGCTTTCACTAATTTTTTGCGAATCTCTACATCTACAACAGTCCCGATCTCACTCGTTTCCGAATCAATTAAGGCAAGGCCGACGTTTTTCCCTAATGTCGGTGACTGCGTGCCGGTTGTCACCTTTCCGACAGACCTGCCATTTTGGAAAACCTCATATCCGTGCCGCGGTATCCCTTTTTCAATCATTTCGAGACCGACAAGTTTGCGCTTCGCTCCGTTTTCTTTTTGTTCACTCAATACTGACTTACCGAAAAAGTCAGACTCCTTTTTGTGCTTTACAGCAAAGCCTATACCTGCTTCAATCGGTGTAATATCCCGGGTCAGCTCCTGACCGTAGAGCGGGAGCTTCGCTTCAAACCGGAGTGTATCACGTGCACCGAGACCGCATGGAATCAATCCGTATGCATCCCCTGCATCGATGATTTTTTTCCAAATATGCATAGCATCATCACTGCGGCAGTAAATTTCATACCCGTCTTCTCCCGTATAGCCAGTGCGTGAAATAAGTGCTTTGCGGCCGCTGATATCGGCTTCATCAATAAACGCAAACGGCTTTAATGCAGACACATCTGCATCTGTCAGATTTTTTAAGATCGCTTCTGCTTTCGGTCCCTGTACAGCCAAGAGCGCGATTTGATCTGACTGATTGTCAATCTGCACATCACCTGCTGCATGTTCTTTCATCCAAGCCAAGTCTTTATCTATATTAGAAGCATTAATGACAAGCAGATAGCGGTTCTCTCCTTTTTGATAGATAAGCAAATCATCGACGGTTCCGCCATCCGGGTAACACATCGCTGTATATTGAGCACGGCCTGGCGTTAACGCGGAAACATCATTTGTCATCAATCTTTGCAAAAAAGACAGACTGTCGTTCCCTGACACTTCGACTTCTCCCATATGAGATACATCAAACAAACCGGCTGCAGTTCGGACAGCCTCGTGTTCTTTTTTTATAGAAGAAAATTGAACAGGAAGCTCCCAACCTCCGAAATCAATCGTTTTTCCTCCATATTCCTTATACAGGTCAAATAACGGCGTTCTTTTCAGCATCTAATTCCTCCCCTTTATCAACGGCGCAGCTAAAAAACATACAAAAAAGGACAGAGAAACACCTCATGTAAAATGAAGGTTCTCTGTCCTGGCACCTGAAAGTTTACTTTGCATACGCAAAGACGTCCCCTTTGGTGGTTTGCGCATCCGCACAAACACTCTCCAGAGTTGCGTCGAGCAAGAGTTCTTTTGCCTGAGAGATTCACTCCGCAGTTTGCTCCTTCGGCGCCTGTATCCCGAGGTTTTCGGTCAGGTCTCTCCCCTTGCTGTCATTCGCTCATATTTTCATGCTGTTATGGACATACTATAGCAATATCTTACATCAAATACATACTCATATCCTACCATCATCACTATATGCTGGGCAACAGCAATTTGGGCAGATTTTTCTTATATTATTCATCTTAAGAATCGAAGAATAAGAAAGGCGGTTTCAAAGCAATGAATACAGAAATGATCTACGATGCAAAATGGCCTGAAGAATTTGCTGAAAGACTGAAAAACGATGGCCCTTGGGCAAACTGGGAACTGTACAAGCTCTCTGCAGAAATCCAGAAAACATTAGCAATTCCAGAGTTTGAAGGCTTACGGGCTCCTTTATATCTGCCTTCCTTTACGCCGCTCCCCCACCAGCTTGAAGTGGCGCAAAAAGTGGTTGAAAAAATGAACGGGAAAGCGATTTTAGCAGATGAGGTTGGTCTCGGAAAAACGGTTGAAGCTGGACTGATTCTAAAAGAATATATGATTCGCGGGTTAGCAAAAAAAATTTTGATCCTTGTGCCCGCTTCCCTTGTGTCACAATGGGTCAAAGAGCTTCAGGAAAAATTTTTGATTCCGGCTGTTGAACAAAAGAAAAGCTATGTGTGGGAGCAATGCGATATTGTCGTCTCATCAATAGACACCGCGAAGCGCTCGCCCCATCGAGAAATCGTTCTGTCTATCCCATATGATCTTGTCATTATTGATGAGGCACACAAACTGAAAAATAGCAAAACGAAGAACTATGAATTTGTCCGGAATCTCGTAAAAAAATATTGCCTGCTTCTTACCGCGACGCCAATCCAGAACCGTATCGAAGAGATTTTCAATTTGGTGTCCTTATTAAAACCCGGCCATTTAGGCAGTCAGAATCACTTTCAGGAGGAGTTCGCCAAGAAGAAATCCAGTTTAGAAGCGCATGAACATTTAAAAGATCTTGTGAATAAAGTCATGATCCGTAACAGGCGGCATGATACAGGGCTGAATTGGAAACAGCGCCATGTTGAAACAGTGCCGATTCAATTTTCTCCATCAGAGCAGGCGCTTTATGATGAAATTTCTCGCTTGAAGGACAGTATCAATAAACCAGCCAGCATGTTCTCGATTATGACCTTGCAAAGAGAATGCTGTTCGAGCAGAGAAGCGGTATATATGACGCTGAAAAAGATGCTTGATCAAAAAGAGAAACAAGCACCTGCCATTGATGAGGATACGATTTCAGTTTTGATAGATCGCATCAATCAAGTGACACAAAACTCTAAAGCGCTTCAAGTTGTTGACTTGATCAAAAAGATCGACGATAAGGTCATCATTTTTACAGAATACCGTGCAACCCAGATTTATCTGCAGTGGTTTCTTCAGCAAAACGGCATCAGTTCTGTGCCGTTTAGAGGCGGATTTAAACGTGGAAAAAAAGACTGGATGAAGGATCTTTTCCGCGGAAAAATCCAAGTCCTTATTGCAACTGAAGCAGGCGGTGAGGGAATTAACCTGCAATTTTGCAATCACATGATCAACTATGACCTGCCATGGAACCCGATGCGGCTTGAGCAAAGAATCGGAAGAATTCACAGACTCGGGCAGGAGCGTGACGTGCATATTTATAACATGGCGACAAAACATACGGTGGAAGAGCATATTCTAAAGCTTTTATATGAAAAAATTCATTTGTTTGAAAAAGTGGTCGGTGAACTTGATGATATTTTAACGAAAATTCAAGTGAACAATTTTGAAGAGCACCTTCATGACATTTTGTATCACTCAGCAACAGAAGAAGAAATGAAAATAAAAATGGATAACTTAACCTCATTTTTGTCTTATAAAAAACAGCTGCCTGCTGAAAAAAGAGGATCTTAGCCTGTAAGGAGGTTTTATTAGTGAGACAGCAAGAGGTTCACGATTTTCTGCTGCGTTTTTTTCAAGCAAACAGCTGCCAAATCGTCGATCAAGGCTTAGGCTATATGACAGTGCAGCTTACAGTTGAAATGGACAAACAAATCATGAACCGCCCTTTCTACTGGCATTGGCGCGAGAAGACAGGCGGTGATCCGAATCCAATGAAAATCACTTTTATTACAGATAAAGAAAATGCGCCAAAAGACCTAGATGGTGAATTTATATATTTTGGGGCCCCGCGTCTTTTTCAAATATTTAAAGCTGTTAAACAAAATGGGAGATTTACCAGAATGTATGAGAAAATTGAATCAGCCGGAGCTAAAGTCCCACTTCAGCCTTGGCTTGGTATAAATGTCACGATTTCATACCAGTCCGACATGAAAAAGGATAAGTTATTGTCACTAGGTCTTCACCTAGTCTCTGGAACGATAATTGAAGATTTTCAAAGCAAGCTGACCCAGTTTTCACTGACGTCTCAAATATGTGACTATTGCTTCACCATTTCACCTATGATCAAACCAGAAAGCGGACTTAAGCGTATGGAAAACTATATTTCCAAATCCGCTATGCAGGAGCCGTCCGACTGGGCGGAACAGGCGGTTAACAGGTGGAAGAATGATATGACATTGCTTGATAAGTTTTACGAGCATATAGAAGAAAAACCAGAAGAATACCATCTAGAAAAACAGGCGCTGAAAACCTTGTATCAACCAAAGATATCAGTTGAAATTGAAAATGGCGGATTGTTTTATCTGCAAAATAATATTTCAAGCTAACTTTTTTACCATTCGACATCATTCTCGTTTTTTTTGAGAAAATACGATTATAATAAAGGTATATTGGAAAAAAATTCTGGCGATTTAATGGCAAATGACTTCCAGAGACTAATGAAGCATACAATAAGTCATGGCCGGACTGGCTGAAATACATAAACAAGTATTTTAGGAGGAGAAACTGCATGAAGAATGCAAAACAAGAGCACTTTGAATTGGATCAAGAATGGGTTGAATTAATGGTGGAAGCCAAAGAGGCAAATATCAGCCCGGAAGAAATACGAAAATATTTACTTTTAAACAAAAAGTCTGCTCATCCTGGTCCGGCAGCCAGAAGTCATACCGTAAATCCTTTCTGAATGTGCTATAATATCACAAGGAAGGTGATGACATTGATTGGCCAGCGTATTAAACAATACCGTAAAGAAAAAGGCTACTCACTATCAGAACTAGCTGAAAAAGCTGGGGTAGCGAAGTCTTATTTAAGCTCAATAGAACGAAATCTACAAACGAACCCCTCCATTCAATTTCTCGAAAAAGTCTCCGCTGTTCTGGACGTCTCGGTTCATACTTTGCTCGATGAGAAACATGAAACCGAATACGATGGTCAATTAGATAGTGAATGGGAGAAATTGGTTCGCGATGCGATGACATCCGGGGTATCGAAAAAACAATTTCGTGAATTTTTAGATTATCAAAAATGGAGAAAATCTCAAAAAGAGGAGTAGTGCCTGAGCAGAGGCACTAACTCCTCTTTTGTCAATAAACATCGAGACGGCCCAGTATATGAATACTGGGCCGTCTCTTTTTATTGCTGTTATTAATTTTTATCCTCGCTGTGCGCTTTTTCATTTTCTTTCACATAACCGTCTTTATCAGTATGGTCCTTTTTGATTGTCAAGCCGTTCCACTGTGTAGCTTCGAACGAGAATTGAAGCTTAATGGAGTTGCCTTGATATTTATTTTGAACCATAAGTCCGTTTTCATCTTTTGTTTTATCATCTTTGAATTGGATTTCCATTTGAACCTGATCGAAGTCAGTTGGTGTTTTTGGAACACCATCATATTCAGGAGCGGTTTTACCGTCAATTGTTGCTACATTGACTTTACCGCTTGCATTTAAGAATTTAGGGTCAATTTGTTTTTTGATTTTTTCAGTAGCCGCTACATCATTTTTAGCAGACATCAAATACAAGTCTTTAAGGTTCGCATCATCTAAAATAATGTTTTTCGGGTAACCATTGCCGCCCTCTTTTCCAACTGTCAACAATGTCACTTCAAACTGGCTGAGGAAATCTTCTGGAGATGTATTGCTGCCGCCGTTTGCTTTAAAATCTCCATAATTAAGCGCCATTAGAACTTCTTTGATCGCAAGTGATCCGTTATTTTCAAATTGGAAATCCTTTGTCAACTTATCTCCCGGCTTTAGATTTGATAAGTTCACACTCGCTGAATTCTCTTTAGCAGATAAATCAAGCGTACCTGATGCAAAAGTAGCATCCTTTGATTTAATGTCGTTAAATGCTGCCCATGTTCCTCCTCCAACTAAAGCTAATCCTAGTGCTGCAGAAGCAACTCCTAAACTCAATTTCTTTTTCATACCCATGGTAAACTCCCCTTTTATTGAATGATTTTATATCGAAACCTGTTGCCAGGTTTACAACTGAAGTTAAGTAGACATGGTGCTGTCCTTTGTATCTGTTTCCAAGGCTTTTGTCTTTCTTTCAATTTCTCTAATGGCGCTGCTGATCGTCACAAAAGCGTACACTAACAGCATCACGCCGGGAACAATCAATAATACAGCCGTTCCAATCGGCTGGCTGGCAAAATGAAGCATATAGCCGGCATATGGAAGCTGAAAACCTGTGTATTGCGCGCGAACATTTTCGTCCGATACAGGCGCTGAATCAGCTGCTGCATTATTATCACCTTTTGTTTTAAATAACAAATGGTCTCCTTGCTTTGTTATGTCAACAATTCTGTGGGTGACCGCCGTATTTGCATCCTGCATAAATGTAATAACGTCACCTTTTTGGAGCTCTTTCACATCAGTGATTTCTTTGACCAATATTAAGGAACCTGTATTGAACTCCGGCTCCATCGAACCTGACAGAACTGATTTCAGCGTATACCCAAACACTGCCGGCTCTCCCCCGGATGAACGTGTTGAAATCACGACAAGTGTCAGCACAATAATAAGAGTAAAGATGATCACGTATAAAATATTACTGATCAGCTTCATTGCTTTTTTCATCCTCTTCCCCGCTTTCCTTCTGGTCTGATTGAGTTTCTTTTTCTTTGGTTACAGCTTCTTGAGATGTTTCTTCTTTCATTGTTTTTTCCTGTATATCTTTTTGTGTTGTTTCATTCTCCTTTTTGACGTCCGACTTTGTTTCTTTTTTAGGGACTGTCGGTTTTTCATCGCATTTTGCAAGCCTCATAGGCTCCGACCACTCAAATGTACTGCCGTTTGCCGGGTAGCCTGCCGGTTTATATACTTTAAATGCATAAATGCCGGGTTTCATTTTTTTCTTCGTCTCAATTTTATAAAGTGAATCGCCAATTTGATTGGAGACAAATCCTTTTTCGATCACGTTCCCATCCTTTAACGGTTTGCGGGCATTTTCAAGCTTATGAAGCTCCCACTTCCACTTTGATTTCTTAAGTTTCTCACCTGTATTTTCGAGCACAGCAAATAAGGCGAAAGGTGAGCATACAGTGCCTTTCGTATCCGTTTGATCTGATATGTGCAAATCACTTTGATCCCAGCGTTTATCATAATGGCAGTTTTTATCTGTATGCTGAAAGTCTTTACACGTTTGAAGTGAGACATCAAATGTTTCAATATCATGAAAAGCAGCGCTTGTATCATCGGAAAATTGTAAGCATAGTGCGGCAGTCAGACTGAAAATGACTGAAAGCTGAAAGATAAGCAGAACTTTCAGTTTCGTCTTCGCCTTTTGCTGATTGTGAAACAATCGAAACATATCTTACCCTCCTGTAAAACACTGTAACTTGATATGACAACCGTTCTCTTTAAAGAACTTTACAAATAGAGTATAATCAACGATTTATAGATTTAAAAACACCGAAATCGCTCATTTCGTTCGTTTAAAAGAATGTTTTCATCATATTACAAAGTCTTGCTCAGTATTGCTCATTTTTTCAATTTTTTTGAAATTTTTGGGATTGTTATGTGAGAATTTAAATGCATATCCCATTATTATTTGGTAATAATAAACAAAGAAAGGGTGACAGCATGATGATCAAACAATGTGTGATTTGTCTATCTCTTCTCGTCTTTGGCACCACAGCCGCTCACGCAGAAGAAACACCGCTTGTAACCGCCCGCCACATGTCCAAATGGGAAGAGATTGCTGTAAAAGAAGCAAAAAAAAGGTACCCGCTTGCACAGGTACTGTTCAAACAAAAAGTATGGGACCGTAAAAGAAAAGATGAAGCAGTGAAGCAATACCATTTAACTCTGAGGGAAGGGTCAAAAGAATTCGGCGTTTTTGTGACGATTTCATTTGATCCTTATAGCCAAAAGGTCAATAAAATTGCCATATTAGAAGAATATCAATAAGGTCCTCCATTTTTTGAAGGACCTTACTCGTTTATTTGCGGTTATTTTTTCCGTTTCAGCCAAAGTCGGAAGCCATAGGGTAAAATACCGAACCACTGCTGGGAAACAGGCGTTTTTGTTTCTTTCCGCACCTCTTTTCGTTCTTTTCGCTCATCTCTCGGAGTATCTATATATTTGACAAATTGCTGCGTCATATATTTAACATAATCATTCGTTTTCACGTGATCACCTCATCATTCAATTATTATGAGTGTTGTCTCACATGACTTTTTTTATACCCTTTACACTGTTTTATTCTGTCCATCTCAGCAGTTTTTTCTGTTTTTGATCAAACACGATCTGTGCAGTTCTTTCTGTTCCCGACTCCGTTGACACTCTTAAGTTGATTTCTTTTTGCTCTTTTATCGATGTATCATGAATGTAATAAGAAACCCGTCCATATGGAAATTGCTGCGTACCCTCCTGGCCTTTCCGTTCCTCTAGAACATGCCGAATCGAAAGAAGCACCCCATTTTGAAGCAAATTCTCTCCTATGTATAACTCTTTTGTTTCCTTCTCAAACATGCAGCGTGAAATATATTGAGCAGCAGCAAAGTTCACGATTAACAGCACAAGCGCTGACACAAAAAGAACAGCTGGATAAATAAACCCTCTTGTACGATACATTCACCCCCCTCCTAAATACGAATAGACTGGAAAAGCAGTTTGATACACTTTTTGGTCCTCACTCTCAATTTTCAGCAAAACAACACCATTTTTAATATCAGCTTTCATGGCAGTAATATGATCTAAAATCGGAACATGCCCTTTGCCATCCACTCTTTTTCTTATCATTGAATGATAAATTTCGAAACGGATGTCCTGCCCGGAAAGATTGATGCAGATTAACACGCTCCCATGCTCGGCTGTCTTAACTGCCTGTGACTCCTTGCATTCATTCATCATCTGTTCTATCGAAATCATCCATTCTTGCTGTGTGAAACCGTCATATTCCTGCTGTCGAGACAAAAACAGATGGAAAATCGCAGCTAACGATCCTGATATGAGCAAAAAGACTGAGAGCGAAAATAATACGTTAAGAAGCGTGTAGCCATTCTGTCTGCAGGATGCTGAGGCAAAATGATTTTTCCTTATAAGCTGCGGCTTTGATACATACGTTTTGATATTCGCCCTCCTCCTCCCACTTCATTGCATAGATATGATTGTTCTTTGTAAACGTTTTTGACGCGGCTCCTTCACCACTCATGACATATTTGCTAATGCTCTCATTCATCATCTGATAGCCGATTTCTCGTGATTCCGCCATTTTTTCATCAGCTATCAGCTTGTCCCACAAGGGGACGACTGTCAGCAGCACAAACAGCCACAGGCTTAGCGCAGACATTGTTTCTATTGTAGAAAAACCTTTATTTTCTCTCCACATTGACTCTCCCGCTCCCTAGATAAACTGTTATGTCATAAACGGCATGGCCTTTTACTCGTATTTTTCCGCCTGCATTCGGGTGCCCTTTCTCATTAAATTCCAAACGGTCTTTTAATGTCAGCAGTTCTATAGAAAGTCCCGTTGCATACGGACGTTCAATAACCGTATCACCAATGACTAATTGATATTCTTTTTTATGAAAGAGAATTTTTGTTCTTTGTTGACGGGAAATAGCAGTCTGCTGTGTGAGCATAATGTCATTTTTCAGCTGCCTTGCTGCCTGTCGGACAGCTGTATTGTCATAAGCAGGAGGAAGTGTAGTGAAGACGGCCACCAGGAGGATAGAGGCAAGGCTTAACACAAGCAAACTTTCTAAAAGGGTAAACCCCTCCTCCTCGTTTAATTTAATGTTCAACCTTAACTTCTCCGCCGGTGATGATAATGTGCTTCCCATTTGGACAGACAGCATCCTTTTTCACATAGCCCTCTGACTGTAAATCGGCAAGGCTCGGAGTTTGTCCTTCATGATCAAGCTCAAATGCAGTCACTTGTGCCTTAACCATGTTTTGTAGGCCTTCACAGCCCTTTTTTTGAATGGTTTGATTATGTTTCGTGACGTTCGGTATCGTAATTAAAAGCAAGATCGAAATAATAAAGAGCACGATTAACATTTCAACAAGTGTAAATCCTTTCTCATTCATCAGCCTCTTCCTTTCACATTTGATTCATCATCTGATACATAGGCACAAGCATAGATAAATACACAAGTAAGATCATCGCTGCAACAAATCCATAAATCATTGGCTGAAGAATGCCTGTCCATTTTTGCGCCTTGTGTTCCAGCCGCTGCAATATGAACTGGCTGTATGTGAAAAGCTCTCGATCCAATCGGCCGCTCAGCTGGCCGTGAGATATGACTTTTGAAAAATCAGTTTCATAAAAAGGGCTTCCACAAATAGCGGCTTCAATTGACTCACCGGCTTTTAGCCGTTCAATCAATTGTTCAGCCTCGCAGCGGTAGAAAGGGAGAAACGTTTGATATTTAAATGCATTAAGGCTGTCATAAATTGAGAGGCCTGATTTTAAAAGGCTGCTTAGCTGCAAAGAAAAAAAGTAACTGTTAAACAGCTTGACAAGCTTTCCAACCAAAGGAATCCTGACACAAATCAGCATTTGCCGGGCAGGTGATTTTTTCTTAAACACAAGCCAATAATAAATCCCGATACCTGCTGTAAAAAGAGCCAGCAAAATGATCACAAGATCAATATGCTGGAAAAAAGCAAAAAGCATATCGGTTGAACGTGAGGTTTCCATATTCATCGATTGATAGATACCGGAAAACTGAGGAATGATGATGGACTGTAACATATAAAACATGACAGCGACCGTAAAAATGAGGAAAAGCGGATAGCGCAGCACTCTTTTCAGCTGGTCTGACTGTGCAATTTTTCGTTCCAGCAGCTCTCCGCTCTGGATCATGGAAGCAGGCAGTTCACCATGTGTTTCAGCAAAATAACAAATACCTACGGCTTCCTTATGAAATGACAAACTCTTTAGTACTTGATAAAACGGAGCCCCTTCCCTCAAAAAAGTGACCGTATCTGTCAAGTCAGCCGCCTGCCTCTTATTCATCTGAAGTTCCATCAGGCGTAATCCATCCAGAAGCGTATATCCGCCCGCAGTCATTTCACCGAGCCGCTTTAATAACCTGGCTTGATCCTTTAACGACCAGACTTTTCTAATCTTTATCATGATAAACCCACCGGTCATAGTTGTTTGTCGTTAAATAGCCGAGCGCAATTCCTTTTCTGATAATTTGACGAAGCGTTTGATATTGGTAATTTGCATGATTTCCTTTTGCCTCCTGAATACATTGCTGAAGATTTTTCCCGTATAGAAGCTCATAAACACTAGCTCTCCTGGTATTTCGTGACTGGCGGCAATACACTGATGAACATCCGTTTTCACAAAACGGGCAAGCCAAATCAACCAAGCGCTGAGCCGCTATTGCAATGACAGTCTGTTCGATTTCATTCATATTGATACCGAATTCAAGCAGTCTGTAAATTGCGCCCTTTGCGTCTCTCGTATGAAGGCTCGTCAGTACCAGATGTCCCGTCATCGCTGCCCGCACCGCAATTTCAGCTGTTTCCGCGTCTCTGATCTCACCTAAAATAATCATATCGGGATCATGGCGCAAAATTGCTTTCAGACCTGTGGAATAAGTTACACCGGCTTTTTCATTCACCTGAACCTGAAGAACATCTTCGTCCCTTGTTTCAACAGGGTCCTCTAATGTGACAATATTTCGATTAAAGTGTTTTTTTGCATATTGAACGAGAGAGTATAATGTGGTAGTCTTTCCTGAACCAGTTGGCCCGGTAAAAATGAGCATGCCATGGGAATGTTTTAAAAACGAGAGTAATGTGGCTCCTGTCTTCGGAAATAGCGACAATTTATCAATCGAAGGGATATTGTATTGGGGCATCACTCTGATCACGAGGCTTTCTTCATTAATTGTGGGCAGCGTTGACATTCTTAAATGAACATTTCCCTCTTTCAGCTTTAACGTAAGCGAACCGTTTTGCGGCTTTCGCCTTTCACCTATATCCATTGCTGAAAGAAATTTAAAATGTGAGATCAGTCTTACGCACTCTTCTTTTTTCATGTCCCTTTTTTTCAGCAAGGCATGATTGACCCGAAAATGAATGATAGCGTCCCGCTCCCTCGGCACGATGTGAATATCAGAAGCCTTTGTTAGATATGCCTCTTCAATCAAGTTTTTGCTTACCTTTTCTATTGAATCCAATTTGATTCCCTCTCCTTTCAACGCATATTGTAGAAAAAGAAGAAACGGTAATCAAACAGGGAAAACGTGATTTTGTGAGATGTTATATGCTGAAAAACCAATTCTTTCTGGCAAGAAAAAAAACTTTCAACTGAATGTGCCCCTTTCATTATAATTTTCCCAATAATAAAAAAGCAGACATGGTCACCATGCCTGCTTGAGGTCCATTTTCATTATGCTGTTTTCGCTTTTTGACCAGTATCTTTTTCAACGGAAAGGTCGCCTAATGCAACAATACCGGTCATTTGGTCATTTTCAAGAATCGATAAACTGCGGATTTGATGCTCTGTCATCGTATCCGGTCACCCTGATATGTCTGGTGAAAAAGCGGGGCACGCTGCACAAAATATGAAACATCCTATAGAGTCCGCCTTTTTCGAGGTTTCTTTTTCTTCTTCCGCTCCTGCAGCATATCTCCCGTCCAGCCTTTTTTTCTCAAATAGAGATAGATCAGAACTGTAGATGTGACAATCAATAAGAGAGAAAAGAGATATCCGTATTTCCAATTCAGTTCCGGCATCACTGAAAAGTTCATCCCCCATAAGGCACCCAGAGCTGTAATCGGCGTAAAAAGCGTCGTAAAAATGGTCAGTGCTTTTACAATTTCATTTCCCCTATGTGAGGTAATGACTTCCTCTGAATGCAGCAGATTGTTAAGCTCCCCTTCAAATTCGCTGATGTATGTAAATCCCCTATCAATTTTCAGTTGTGTCCGCTGATAATCCTTTTTCTCTTCATTTTGAGGTAAAAAGGTTTCTTTCAACGCCATTTCAATTTTTTTAGCGCTTAGTATCAAATTTTTCCAAATCATCAGTTCATGGCGCAGGAGATGGACGCGGTTTAAAATGCTTTTGCTATTGTCGTCTTTAATCTGCCATCTGAGCTTTCTCAGCTTTACTTCAAATTCATCAACACCGATTAAATACGCATTCATTAGTTCGCCGAGAAGAATTAAAAACCCCTCTATCGCATTGTCCGCTCTTTCCATTTGCCGGACAACTTCTTTTCCTTTAATCTCTCTCAAAATCGAAAAGTCAAAATTGATTGTAAAAAAATATTGTCTGGTGATATAAAAGTGAAAAACAGTATGGTCTTTTTCTTCACCAAGCCCCTGATCATAAACAATCGACCCAAATACCGCTTCATTTTCCGTTTCAGTTGTATCTACCCGCAAAAAATTAACGTGGTGGTTATTTTCAAACCACTTTTCACACTGAGGCCAGTGAGAAAAATGGATTAGATCTCTTGCCTTACTTCTTTCTTGAGGCCCCATTTGGTACCAAAACCAATCCTTTCCTGTATGTGCCTTCATGTCAAGATCCTCCAAACTTTTGTTCTTTATTCTTTAATTGCCCAATAACCGCGTCACTAAACCAGTCTGCCGCTTCCACACATGTTTTATGAGCATTTTCAGGTGGTATGGAATGTAGAAAGACATCGGAAAAGGGAGGTGCATGCCTTCCTTGGAGAAGGCAGTTGTTTTGGAATTTGTCAATTTACTAGCAGTCGCTATTCTCATTTTGTTAACAGGATTTTTTGTTGCCGTAGAATTTTCAATCGTGAAAGTGCGGCGGTCCAAAATTGATCAGCTTGTCGCAAAAGGAAAGAAAGGTGCTAAAGCGGCAAAGCATGTCATCACTCACCTTGATGAATATTTATCAGCCTGTCAGCTGGGCATCACAGTCACAGCTTTAGGACTGGGATGGCTTGGGGAACCGACTGTGCAAACTCTGCTTCGACCGCTTTTTCATAAAGCAGGCTTAAATGAATCGCTTACCCACCTACTTTCACTCGTCATCGCATTTTTAGCGGTTACGTATTTAAATGTCGTTATCGGGGAACTGGCGCCAAAGAGTTTCGCCATTCAAAAAGCTGAAAGCATTACCTTGTTGTTCGCTAAACCGCTTATTTGGTTTTATAAGATCATGTTTCCATTCATTTGGCTGTTGAACCACTCTGCCCGATTGATTACAGGAGTGTTTGGGCTGAAGCCGGCATCAGAGCATGAGCTGGCTTATACAGAGGAAGAACTTCGGGTCCTATTGGCTGAAAGCTATAAAAGCGGCGAGATCAGAAAAAGTGAATTAAAGTACATGAATAATATCTTCACCTTTGATAAACGAATGGCAAAGGAAATTATGGTGCCGCGAAATGAAATGGTTAGTTTGTCACTAGATGAAGACTCCATTTCAAATCTTCAGGAAACAGTCAAGCAAACAAAATATACACGGTACCCGGTTGTAAGAGAGGATAAAGATAACGTCATTGGCGTGATTAATATGAAAGAAGTGCTGTTTTCCATGCTGACGAAAGATTTTTCAATCAAGAAGCATCAAATTGAACCTTTCGTACAGCCCGTTATCCATGTCATTGAGACGATTCCTATTTATAAACTACTGCTGAAAATGCAAAAGGAACGCACTCATATGGCGATCCTCATAGATGAATATGGAGGGACGTCCGGTTTGGTCACTGTCGAGGATATTATCGAGGAAATTGTAGGAGAAATCCGTGATGAATTTGATGCGGATGAAGTGCCTCATATCCGCGAACTTGGAAAGGATCATTACTTGTTAAATGCAAAATTATTAATCAGCGATGTTAACAGCCTGCTTGGAACCGATTTATCAGACGCAGAAGTAGACACCTTGGGCGGCTGGTTTTTGACACAAAACATAGACGCTGAGCCTGAAAGTACCATAGAACATGATGGCTACTCTTTTAAGGTAAAAGACATCAACAGCCATCACATTTTATTTATAGAAGTTAAAAAAGCTGAATAGCCCGTGAAAGGCTGTTCAGCTGCTATCTTTCAGATAAACATGGCAAAGGCATCAGCACTCTTTTATTTTAAACCCTTTATTGGCCAGGGCTTTAGCAAGACTTTGCTCGGTTTTCACATTCGAAAAATCCAGACCCAGCTTCACGACAGTTTGGGCAATTTCCGGCCTGATTCCTGAAATAATCGTCTCAATGCCGAGCAATTTGGTGCTGTCAATCACTTTAAAAATTTGATAGGCTACCATGGTATCAACGATAGGAACGCCCGAAATATCTAAAAATAAATACGAGAGCTTTAACGCTGAGCACTGCTCCAGCACAGACTCCAAAATCGTCCTCGCTCTGTACGTATCAATTTCACCGACAAGCGGAAGAATCCCAATTCCATCAGTAATCGGCATAATCGGCGCACTCAATTCATTAATCATTTCTTTTTGCGCGTTTAATTGTATCATGGTCACCTGGTGATATTCTTCCGTAAACACTTCGATGATCTCATCAATGTTTTGATTCAAGATCCGGCTCCACTCATAAAAATCCTGAATGCTGATGTCTTGAGAAGAAGCTTCGCTGAATTTCTGAATCCATTCAAACATGATGTGCCTGAAGGTGTTAAACTGGCCGACACTTTCTGTTACCGTCACTTCATGAACGGCACGGTCTCTGGCGCATTGAAGAGACCACCTGTTGAGCTCATCCTCTACGTCTTCTTTTCTAAGGGATTTTGCTACGATGGTCACCAATAATTCATGCTGGTCTTTTAACTTTTGTTCTAATTTTTGCTGATCTTTCGCTGAATACAGCCAGCTGCCTTTTGACGTACAAACTTCCAGCCATTGTTGCGTGATATCTTCTTTGTGCTCTGTTAAGTGCTGATCAAGAGCTATCATCTTAATGAGTTACCTCCTGTTTTTGAAAAATGTACGCTATATATGTATAACGCGTCTGCCTTTACACATACTATGTTTACATTCAATGGGCTATAGCCAAGCGGTAAGGCAATGGACTTTGACTCCGTGATCGTTGGTTCGAATCCAGCTAGCCCAGTTTCTGAACAGGTGAAAAACCGAAGATAAGCTGATTCGTATAAATCAGCGGATCTTCGGTTTTTCATCATGCAGATTGATGAACCGTTTTCTTCTTCGATAACTTCAACAGTTCTCCCGGGTTATAACCAATCACTAGCTTTTTGTTGTCTACTAGAATCGGGCGTCGCAAAAGCTTCGGCTTTTCGATTAAAAGTTCCAGCACCTCATTTACCGTCATTTCTTCAATGTTTAAATTTAAATTTTTGAAAGTCTGGCTTCTTGTCGCCAAAATTTCATCAATTCCTTCTGTCGTTAACGATAAAATGTACTTTAATTCTTCTCTTGTCGGGGTTTCTCTGAATAAGTGCCGTTCGTTAAATTCAATTTGATGTGCTTTAAGCCAATGTTTTGTTTTTCGGCATGACGTGCAGCTTGGATATGAGTAAAAAGTTAATTGTTGTTCCATTCGTTTTTTCCTCCTCAGTTAACCATCTCTTTGTAGAATAACTACCCGGATCATTTTTCATTTAAACCATTTACAGAACTTTTTTCGGATTATTTTTTAAAAAACATTCATACAATAGAAAACACAATCAAAGGGACAAATTCCATTTGTATATTAATAATGAAAATGTTTACATTTCTAGGTGTGATCTATTATAATAACAGTCAGAGGGACTCTCGGGAGGGGATAAAAATGAATCGCATGTTCCGGGTGTTAGGATTTTGGACGGGAATTTTTGCAGTCATGTTTTATTTAGGTGATATGAAAGATGCTTCCCTTTTATTTTTTGGACAGACGATCTTATTTGTGTTTCTATCGTATTTGAACTTAACCGAACGCATGTATATTTATATTTTTGGCGCTTATTTAACAATTTTCTTCGCCGGCTTTACATATTACTCAATTTTTATTATGGTGCCCGGCGGCGGAGGCCATTAAATGCAGAAAGAGACAAACCTTATCGGTTTGTCTCTTTCTTTACAATGAAAACCCATTTAAAAACGGATTTTGGTCCTGCTCAGTCAGTACGTCTGTTTCAGGTCCATGGCCGCTTAACACCAGCGTGTGTTCCGGAAGCGTAAGCAGTTTTTCATGAATGGACGTCAGCAGCGTCTCTTGATCGCCGCCTATTAAATCCGTACGTCCTATACCGCCTTGGAATAAAACATCTCCGGAGATGACCAAGTCTGCATCTTTCACGTAGTAAGACACACTGCCTGGTGAATGTCCCGGCGTAAATAATGTTTCTAAATGAAACGGCCCGATATTCAACTCACCGTCGCCTTCAATTAGATGATCTGCAGGCTTAGCTGTGACCTCTATCCCTCGCAGCATGCCGGAGCCGTTTAAAGAAGCATCCGTAAGCCAATTTTTTTCATTTTGATGCAGGTAAACAGGGATATCCCATTTTTCTCTCACTTCATCAAGCGCCCCAATATGGTCAAAATGGGCATGTGTAAGCAAAATGGCTAAAGGCGTCAGCCCTTTTTCTTTTATGTATTGATTGATTTTATGTCCCTCGCCGCCCGGATCAAAAATCAGGCATTGATCATCACTGATGAGAAAATATGCGTTCGCTTGAATCGGCCCTACTGGCATTCGTCTCCATTTCACTATTATCACCTCTTTCTTTTTTATGCTCTTATTATGAGGGTTTTTAAAAAAAGATTCAAACAATCGCAATGAAAACGCTATCGACAAACCTATAAAAAACAGGTAGAATAAAACTGGAAAGAATTGCAGGTTTTTCAATGTAAAGGGGGCTGTGTTATGTTACTTGTCGTGATTTTCGGCCTTGTCGCTCTTTTCGCTTTATGGGGAGTCTTGCGTTCTGTTAGAAATAAAAATATACTCGGGTTTTTATTAGCCGGTGCCACCTTATTTGTCTTTGGCTGGTTTACCGTGATGACCGTAATAAACAGCGGGTATCCAACCGCACATTAAAACCTGTATCCGATGGGATACAGGTTTATTTTTATGGCTGTAAATGTTTATTGACACTTTCTATTTTGCTCTCAAGCGTCGTTTTTTTGTCACGCCTGTCATCGATGCGGATATTCGTTGCCACTCTGTGCAATCCTTTTTGAAATGGCGCTTCGTGAATTGCCTGAATGACTGCAAAAAGGTCACTGAGTTCTCCCTCGATCAGCGTATTCATCGGAGTCAGCTGATATTTGATTTTCCCTTCTGCTTGATATCCTTCTAATATCTTTTGCACATCGGCTACGTAAGCACTGACACTGGGTGTTTCCGTACCGATTGGGATAATGGTTACATCTGCGATAGCCATCGTTATTCCATCTCCTTTTGATCAATGATGAGTTGCTTCGTTTCATGTGATTTCAATAAAATAATTTGCTCAAAATGAAAGCCGTATAACGCATATTTCCCGTTCGGAGATATTTGAATCGGCTCCATTTCCCGCAGAGACACAAGATCTTTTGTCTCTCCCGATGCTACATTGA
This sequence comes from Bacillus sp. 9.4, assembly GCF_055486415.1. Taxonomy (NCBI): domain Bacteria; kingdom Bacillati; phylum Bacillota; class Bacilli; order Caryophanales; family Bacillaceae; genus Bacillus; species Bacillus sp. 9.4. Next base: position 555,364 of record NZ_JBVFMU010000001.1, read on the forward strand.
CTGCTGCGAGCTTATATGCATCGCCGCTTTGTTTGAATGTATAAAACAGGCCTCCTGCTTCATCATAGTCATACTCCATTGGAGCCAAACTTGTATATTTCGCTTGGAGCGGCCATTTCGCTGTAACAGGTGATGTTGATTGCGGCGTTTTAAACTGATACGTCCCTTTTCCTCCGGAAGCTGATTTGACAGTAAAACTCATTTTATGGAAAGAATCGAAGAATAGAACGTCATCCTCAAGCTTCTGTTCCGTCTTAGAAGCTGTATCGAACGTATATAAAGGCCCTGTTTTATCGTCTCTTCCCTCTTTTACATAATCAAATGTATTTTTGGATGTCCAATGAATGAACGGAACCTGTACCGGGCTTAAGAAAGATTCGTCTTTTTTAGCATTCACCTGATATGTATGGAAATCCCAGTTTTCATTGAATTCCGTCACCATCATTTGATAAGGATCATACTGATTCCAAGCAGCCTCAAGCTCATACGTTTCGTAATCTTTTTCGTAAAGCGTCTCTCCTTCTGCATTAAGCAAAACGACTGCCGTCTTTTGGCTATGTGTGATTTGCAGCAGAATCATCTGCTCCCTCGCATTGATTTGAACATCAACGATTTGACCATCCGTTTGATAGAGCTTTTTCGCTTTGCCTGTAAAGATGCGGTACGCAAAAAGCTCTGTTTTCGTCGGATTAGACGCAGTATATAATATTGTGCTGTTATTCAGCCAGCCTTCCGCCCCATCCGCTTTTTCCGCAGAAAGCGGTATGATGTCTTTTTTCTCATCTTTTGCCGCCGATGCCTGTTTTTGCTGCTGATGAGATGGTTCGCATGCCGATAAACTAAACAGCAATACCGCCAGCAGAATAAAACAAACTGATCTCATCAGCATTCCCCTCCGATCATCTTTATTCTCTCATATTTGCTTCGGCAGAAAAAAGAAAAAGTTTCAGTTACTCATGAAAAAATAACGCCCTCCACAAGATGCCGTTTGTGGCGTTATATATGTGTAAAAACTGCTGAAACGGCAAAGGATTTTGGCCTTTTCCAAGTTCCACCGTATACCCTTCCTTAAAATAATGATGAATAAACCAATCACGAAATCCAGCATAGCTGTCTATATCCCTTACTCCCTTATAAATGTTCCCGCTTAACTCCTCAAAATCCTTTATCACGGCAGCAGATTCCTCAGGCTCAAGGCCTTTATAGCCCCAATAAATTTCTTCTCCTTGAGTATGAAGAGCCAGCAGTCTGTCAGGCGGATTCTCCGTGATCAGCCGGTACATCGCAATAGATTCCGGCTCCGTAAGCGGAGAGATTCCCGGAAAATCGCGGTAGCTGGGTGCTGCCGGTTTTCGGTATTTTTCAATTTCCCATAATGATGGAAATTGTTTATTTAAATCAACCCCGTTTATATTCGCCTTCCATTCATTAAAATTCGGACGATGTTCATTTAGCCTTTCGAGCTCATCTCTTCTGGCTCCCATGACTTCTGATCCGTTTAAAACAAGATCAACGCCATCCGGATTGACAAGAGGAACGAGGGATAAGGATGTGCTGTTAAACAGCTTTATGGGAGAAAAGCCAAAGAAAGGCGAATTGCAGCATAATGACATACAGTATTCCTTAAACCATTTTAGCAGGACAGACGTTGTAATCCACTCATTCGCATGAAATGACGCGTTCATATGGACCTTTTTTACGGCATGCTCCCCACCAGCCTTCAGCTCCCAGATAGGCCTGCCGAGTACAGAACGGCCAATTTCCCGGCATGAGACAAACGGAAAAACATCAATAATCTTCTTTATTTCCTTTTCAACAGCTGAATCATCATAGATTTTCTCTTGCTCAATCCAGCTATCAGAAAGTTTCAGCTGCCGAGGCTGTAAAAAGCGCTTTATGTCCTGAATGGTTTGAAGCTCTTTGCCGCTATGCTCCTCTATCACATAACCAGGGCAATACAATTGATGTTTTTGTGCGGAGCGATTTGCACTTTTAAGCAATTCCTCGTCTATCTTCAGTTCTTTCGCCACTCTGGCCAAATTGTTCTTGATCTCAGGTTTCACCGTAATAAACGCCATCATCATCCCCCTTTTTTGTTACTATATGACAGCGTATTTAAAAAAAGAAAGCCTCCCGCTCACTTTGACGCGGGAGACATTGTGATTACGATGCCTGATCAAGCATTTGTTTTTCTTTCCGTTTTGATGAATTGTCCAGCCTTTTCTGGTCATAAAATCGCAACAAATCCCCATAAATGATTTCATCAGAAAGTGTTAGCTCCTGTTTTGCTTTATCAGCAAATGCTTCACATTGTTTTGTCTCTTCTAATGGTTTTCCCGTCTCTTTGTCATAACACGCACCGTCTGTATAAACAACCTGATCTGTGATAAAGCTCCCGTCCCGGAGCACCGTAAAGTCCAGTTTTTCGTCTGAAAGCAGATCGTTGCCGAATTGAATTTGATCTTTCGTATCAATCCCTAAAAGATTCATTAGCGTCGGCCTGATATCAATCTGCCCGCCTACTGTTTCAATGGTTTGCGGCTTTTTATCAGTAATACCCGGAATATGAATGACCAGCGGCACTTTTTGGAGCTGCACCTCTTCAAATGGGGTTATTTCTTTTCCTAAAAACTGCCCCATCGCTTCATTATGGTTTTCTGATATACCATAATGGTCACCATATAATACAATAACAGAGTTGTCGTATAATCCGTCTTCCTTCAGCTTTTCGATAAACCGTTTTAGCGCCTCATCCTGATAACGCACTGTCGGAAAATATTTATTTAGCGTCTGGCTGCTTGAATCATATTCATCAATCAATTGATCCTCTTCATCAAGATCAAACGGGAAGTGGTTCGTCAGTGTAATCAGCCTCGAGTAAAACGGCTGAGGCAGATTTTTCATCAGCTCTGAAGACTGCTCAAAAAATTCTTTATCCTTCAGTCCCCAGCCGACTGAATTTTCGTCAGTTACATCATATGAGTTAATATCAAAAAACGAATCATATCCAAATGAGTCGTACATTAAATCACGATTCCAAAAGCTCTTATTATTAGCGTGGAGCACCGCTGAATAGTATCCGCTGTTTTTCAAAATTTCAGGAGCGGCCATATATTGATTGCCCGCATTCGTAAAAAACACGGCACCTCGTCCAAGCGGATACAGTGAATTGTCCACGATAAATTCAGAATCCGAGGTTTTCCCCTGGCCTGTTTGGTGGTAAACATTATTAAAGTTGTAGCTCTGTTTTATAAAGTCATTCAGAAAAGGCGTGATTTCTTCTCCATTCAATTTTTCATTAATCACGAAGCTTTGCGTCGACTCTAAGGATACGAGAATGACGTTCCTTCCTTTTGCAGCGCCGAATAAGCGTTTGTTGGCATCCTTCGCATTAGCGGTTACATAGTTTTCAATCTCCGTCAGGCTGTTGCTGTCTGCCAACGCTCTCTGTGCGGATTGCTTTGACTGAAGAACGCCATCGTAAATATGAAAATTAAACAGGCTAATGTTTTTAACAAGCATTTCTCTGTCAAATGAGCGTGTCAATAGCTGAGGTCTTTCCGCCTCAGACAAGCCCAGGTTGAAGAAATAAACAGAAGCAACGAACAAAAAATAAGCCGCCCGTTCATTTTTCGTTGAGGGAATGTCCGATTGAAAAGCTTTTTGCCGGATGTGAAGCCATATTAAAACCACAATATCTACAGCTAATAGGAGGTCTGTCGGCTCAAGAAGTGTTCCGATGCTGCTTCCGAGATCACCCATATTGCTCGTTTGAAAAAGAACAGGGATTGTTAAGAAATCATTGTAAAAACGGTAAAAAACCATATTTGCCAGCAATACAAACGTGACAAGACAGCTCATCGCGATAATATAGCGATTTCTGTTTTTGCCTTTTAAAAACAGGCTGAGGCCAAAAATAAGCAACAAAAAACTCAATGGGTTGATAAACAGAATAAATTCCTGTGTTAGATTGTCGATTTTAATATGAAAACTGGTTTTGTAAACAGCATACGTTTTCAGCCACATCAATAAAATGGCAATCAGCATAAATGAAATCTTCGAAAAAAACGTTTTTCGCATTTCAACCTCCTATGCAGCACGCTCAAAAAATCAGTCTATTCCCAACATTCTCATTAACACATCAAATTAAATCTTAACCTGAGCACAACAAAAAATCAATTTGATTTACACAATTTTAACAATTTTGATGTTTCAGCCATTCATTTTTAGCGATCCAAGCGCCTCCGATAACGCCGGCATCATTTCCAAGTGCTGCGATTGAAATATCAGCAGCTTGGGCAGCCCGCGGAAACGCGCATTTGCGGAATGTTTTCTCAACTTTTGATCTCAGCAGTTCTCCGGCTCTCGATACGCCGCCGCCAAGAACGATTTTGGATGGATTAAGCGAGCTTGCCAAATTTCCGAGCACCAAACCAAGGTGCTTGGCTACATAATCAACCACCTCAAGGGCAATTTCATCATTTTCACCCGCCGCTTCAAACACATCCCGCGCTGACAATTGTTCGGTTGCTTGTAAACGTGTCGTCTTTTTAGCATTTGCTATTTTTTCTTTTGCAATTCTTACAATTCCGGTTGCTGACGCAATTGTTTCGATACAGCCCGTTTTGCCGCAGTTGCAGGGCGCTCCGCCTTCAGGGATGCTGCAAATATGGCCGATTTCTCCGCCGGCGCCATTTATGCCATGTACAATTTCACCATTTGCAATGATGCCTCCGCCAACTCCTGTGCCAAGCGTCACGAGAATGACGTCTTTTGCGCCATCACCCGCTCCCTTCCACATTTCCCCGAGCGCAGCAATATTCGCGTCATTTTCTATAACAGCTGGGATGCCGGTTTCTGTCTCCAGATGGTTTTTCAAAGCATAATTTTCCCACCCTAGATTTACTGTTTCATAAACAACTCCTGCCGCCATATCTACAGGGCCTGGCGCACCCATTCCGATGTATTTGATGATGTGCTTCGGTTTTTGCAGCTCATCCAGCTTGCTGTCGATTGTTTTTGCAATTGTGACAGTAATCGTGTCGCCGGTTTTATCAGTCGGAACTTCCCACTTATGCTGAATTTCGCCATATTGATTAATAAAAGCGAGTTTAATCGTCGTTCCTCCCAGGTCAATGCCCGCAAACCATATCTCGTCCATTTTTATCACCTTAGCCTTTATAGAAATCTCTTCCGTTTTTTGTTTGTTCCAATTCTTTTCGAAGGACAGCTGCCGCTCTGGCCCACTGCTCCTTTTCAATCATGTGGTTCATGTATAATTCCTTTAATTCATCCAGCATAAACTCAATTTCAAGCTCTCTGTCTCCAAAATAAACAATGTGGCCAAACGTTTTTAACAGCTGCTGCACATCATAAAATGTATTCATTTTCCTCACCATTTCTTGAACTTAACTATCATAAGCGTATTCATAAGGAAGCGGTCAGTCAAGAAGAAAACGCTGACAAAAAAGCCAGCCTCCTTTCCATATTCCACCTTTATGATTCTTTATTGTTTTCAATTTGTTGCTGCAGCTCCTTGTAGCGCTGCTCCTTCGGCTCCAATTTTAAAGCCAGCCTAATGGCCTTTTCTGCTTGTGCAAGCTCATTTTTTTCCGCATACAATAAGGCTAAATAGTAATATGAGGCATGGTCTTTAGGTTCTTTTTTCACTGCTCGTTCCAAAAGGGAAACCGCCTGATCATATTCGCCGATTTGAATATCAGATACAGCAAGAATTTTCAAAAGATCGGCAGAGGCATCTTTTTGCTCTGCTTCTCCGTTCAGCAATTCTGTTACTTCTTCATACTTTCCTTCCTGATACAGCTCGCTTGCCTGCTGAATCAGCGCTGACTCCTGGTGTGAAGGCGAATGCAATCCGTAATATAAAAATCCGGCAGCCAAAGCAATCAGCAAAACCGCTGACAACAATCTTTTTCCAAAGGCTCTGGCTTTGGGCAACCCCAATGCCGCTGCAGCGAAAAAGCCGCCAATCAAGCCGCCGATATGTCCTGAATTATCAATATTCGAAACTGCAAAACCAAAGCCCAGATTGATGATAATAATGACAATAATATTGGTTCCTATGGTTCTTAAAAACATTTTTCGATTAGACAAAGCAACATACAGTAATGCACCTAAGCATCCGAATATGGCTCCTGATGCCCCTGCCGAAGGATACGGGCTGAACACAAAACTCGCAATCGAACCCATAATGCCAGCAGCCAGATAAATCAGCAAAAATCTCCCCGATCCATACATCCGCTCAACCGCTGTACCAACCGACCATAAAGCCAGCGTATTAAAAGCTAAATGCGCTATGCCGATGTGAAGCACGATCGGTGTCAGAAGCCGCCACCATTCTCCTTGTGCAATCAGGCTGTTTTCTTTTGCTCCAAAAGCCACCAGCGTCTCCGTATTAGTGCTGCCTCCGTTTATTTCGAGCAAGAAAAACATCAGGATCTGAAGCGCAATAAATAAATATGCAAAAAACGGTTTTCCGTTTTGAAAAACCGCCGCTTCAGTTTTTCTCTGTTCTTCTTGTTTCAGCACTAGCGAAAGGAAACGTTCTCGCGCCATTTGCGCGTCTTCAAACGAAGCGTGTTCCTCTGTACAATCTTCTGTACGAAATGATGGAAAAACCGCTTGAAGATCATCTCGAAGCATCGTTCCTCTAACGATCGCCGGCTCAACTGACACAGTTCCCTTCTCAAACATTTTTTTTGCAATCTCTTCCCAGTCATCAACAGGGGCTTCCGTTGAAAAAAACACATTCAGCAGCTTCATCCTTCGTCTGCCCAATTGATGTCTGAGTCGTTCTACTCGTTCGGCCTGCTCTTCGATGTCTCTAACCATTTCTTGACGGAAATCAAGATCGTGCTTATAAAGACGAACTAGATCATGAGAGGACTTGTCCGGCGCTTCCAGCCATATTTCATCTGACTCACCGGCTTGTATGACGCCATACCCGCTATTCACCAGGTGCGCCGCAATTTTCCAATATGTATACTCCAGCAAAAACATGTTTACCGCTCCAATAGTTTTTTTTCATTATAACAGCTGGCGCTCCCAAACGCCTACTGAAAGCAAAAAATCCCGTTTTTCACGGGATTTTAGAAAGCTTGCTGTATAAACTTATTGCGGATAAATGGAATTCTTAAAAACAAATGGATAAAAGACCGCCTGATTCCTGGCTGGCTGAGTACAGTATTCATAAGACGGTAGCGATTTTGATAAAACATGACGGCAGAAACAGCGAAAATGGCATATATCAAAAGTTTTTTCATTATATCCCTCCTGCCAATAGGATTTGTTATTCTGCCTTATTTATTCTCGAATCAGGGACAGGAAAGTTATGAAAAACAAGAAATGATCCGATCCTCTGTTATCAGCTTATGTACCGGGATGTCATGCGGCAGACTGGGTACGTGCGCAAACAACTGGCACTCCAAAAGCAAAGAGACTGTCTTCCCTTCATATGCACTTAAATAGCGATCATAATAGCCGCCTCCAAAGCCGACCCTAAACCCGTTAACATCAAAACAAACACCTGGAACGATCACCAAGTCAATTTGTGATGGGTTTACTTCTTTTGTTTTTTCAATTACCGGCTCGAGCAGTCCGGCGTAAACGGTTTCGAGCTGATCATCGGTCTTATATGTCCGAAATTGCATTTTCTTCGTGTCCGGATGGCATTTTGGGATGCAAACTTGTTTCCCTTCTTCCCAAGCCTGCTCAATGACAGGACGCGTCGGTATCTCTAATCCTCTGGAGATGGTGACCGCAATGGTGCCGGCATTTTGCCACTCCGGCAGAGAAAACAAGTACTTATACATACGTTCCGTTTTTTGAAGCAGATCTTCATTTGATAAAGCAGACAGTGCCTCCAGCGTCTTTTTTCTTAATTGTGATTTCATCTCTCATCCCCCTCGGAATAGAAAAAAAGCCAGAACCTTTTTCAAAGCTCTGGCTTTTTTCTTACACCTCAAACAGCAAAGCTGTTATTTTGTTTCACGGTGTAACGTAGATTTTTTATCACGTGGGCAATATTTTTTAAATTCAACGCGGTCTGGATTGTTGCGTTTGTTCTTTTTAGAAATATAGTTACGCTCACCACATTCAGTGCAAGCCAAAGTAATATTAACGCGCATTATTTTCCCTCCAAACTAAAATCATTTACTTATTCAGACTTATATATAATACCACTATAATGGACGGAATGCTAGGCTGTTTTTCAATGAATTGCTGAATTATTGAAGATACGCTCATAAAGCTGCAAATATGATGACATAATGAGTCGGGGGTGGTGGAGCTTGAACACTTGTTGTCTGCCAGCTTCTTTTATCCGGCGGGCTTTCTCCCGGTCTTTTAAAAAGCTGTCCAGCAGATCAGCCGCTTCCTGTACGCGCGTAAAATCAGCGATGACTGCCGTTTTGTCATGAACGGCATAGTCACAAAAACCACCCGACTGAGAAACGACAGTCAGCACACCTTGTTCCATGCTTTCTTGCGCGGCAAGCCCAAACGGTTCATAAGTACTAGGGAAAACAGCCATTTCACAGTGAGACAGTAACGTTCTGATGTCTTTCCTATTGAGAAACGGCAGGAACATGACGCGATCCTTCAGGTTATATGCCGCAGCCAATTTCTCATAGCAGGACAGAGACGGCCCCTCCCCAGCCAGCACTAGATAGAGGTCTGGCTGACGCTGCTTCAAGATGGCAAACACCTTTAACAGCTGCGAAAATCCTTTTTCCGGAACAAACCTTCCATATGAAAAGAGGAATCTTCTATTCATGCTTCTTGGTATTTTCCCCTTCTCTTCCTCCATAGATGCAGGGCTCGGGATAACGGTTAATTTTTTATGTGCCGCCTTATCAAGAGACCGCTTCATAAATGTGCTTAATACGATCAAAGCATCAGCGGACTCTATAAGGAGCCGTTCGGTCTTGAGCCTGTAAGGGTGTGGGGCTTCTCGGCACACCTTCTTCCTTTCTCTTTCAAGACCGTGGATTGTCGCAGCAAGCGGAAGGCCAAGCCGTTGTTTCAAATACTGGGCGGCAGGGGCAGTTGTGTCATCATGGGCATGAATCAGATCAAAGCGTTTATTGTGTGATAACACATGGCGAACCATTGTAAAGTTAGCATCAGCTATGTAATCTTCAAACTTCGCATACGAAAACAGCTGCCCGCTCGGAGTACAAACTGTAATGTTGATATGAGGGTTTAAATAGGAAATGAGGCGGTTTAAATGGACACCGAGCCCGCTTTTCGGCTCATCGGGATGTTCGGGTGAAAGCATGAGAATGTTCACCGTTCTTTTTCCCCTCTCTCATAACAGGTGTATGCAGAAAATTGCGCCTCCCAACTGGTGTGCGCTTCTTCAATCTGAAAACTGTTTATATGACGAATCCCATTTTCATCAAGGTAGATGTCGTCTGTATCGGCAAGCTTGAGAGAGACATTCATTGAATTCACAATTCTGTATTCAGCCCGATATACAGCATCACCAGCCGCCTGTCTAATCGTCCATTCGCCTTTATCATACGTTGTGCGTTTTGTACTGACAGCTTCAATGTCTTTTCTTTTGATGACAATGCGCAATTCTTTTATCATATCCTGCGTTTTTTCGAAAAGGACCGCTTCAGCCAGCCGCATTGTTTCTTCTGAGATTTCCCAGCTTACGGTCAGGGTGTGAGCGTTTTGAATGATCATGTCGAATGTGTCCCTAAAAAAGGAAAGCTTATGTCGTATATTATAGGGAAATGGGTGTTTATCCATGGACTCCTAACATTCTCCTTTCCAATCGTTCACTTCGTGTTCCTATTAAACCATTACATAAAGAAGAAGCAAAGAAAGATTTCTCGACAAAATCTCGTTTTTTTCGCGAATTCCTTTAGAAACTATTGGTTTTATGGTATAAAAAAGAAGGATAAAAAAAGAATAGAAGGTGATGAAACGTGGAAATTGCTATTATTGCGTTGTTTATCGTCAGTATAGCGCTAATTGCATTCTCATATTCTCAAAGAGACCCGATGAAAGATGTAGAACAGGAACTCGAAACACTGCAGCTTTCTGCGATGCAGGAAATTTACAAGCTCAAAAAGAAAATGACAGTGCTTGAGGAAGAATTACTGGAAACAAACCTTGTCATTCGCAAATCAAAGCAGAACGACATCAATCAAAAAATCGCTAAACAAATACTTTCTAAATATAATAACGGTATGTCAGCTGAAGCGATTGCTAAAGCTGAGCATGTATCAGTGGAAGACGTGAATACGATTATCAAAGATAATGAGAAGGTGCTCGTATGACAAAACGGGGCATTCAGGCATTTGCTGGCGGCATCATTTTAGCGACAGCCGTTCTTGCAGCTGTTTTTTATCTGACTGACGAAGACCAGGCCGCTGCTGTAAAAGATAATAAAACAGTAACTGAACAAGACGTGAACAATTACCTTGATTCTAAAAAAATGGTTTCTGTGAACCGTGATGAATATCAAAAACTTCTCGATTCAAAAGAGAAATCCTTAAACAATGACAGCGGCTCAGACACGAAATCAGACAAAGTCAAAACCTACAAGCTCACCATTAAAGACGGCATGAGCACGGCGGATGTATCTGCTATTCTTGAAAAAGAGGGCATTATCTCCTCGGCTCAAGACTTTAATGACTACGTCATTGATGCCGGCTATCACAAAGAAATTCGTGCCGGCGAGTTTAAAGTAAAATCAGACATGAGTTTCAAAAAAATCGTAAAAACGTTAACACGATAAAAAAACAGGCTGACTCAGCCTGTTTTTTTCATCCAAACTTTCCTGAAATGTAATCGAGCGTTCTTTGGTCCTTCGGGTTAGAGAACATTTTATTCGTATTGTCGCATTCAACAAGCTCGCCCATGTAGAAAAAGGCGGTTTGATCAGAAACCCTTGCTGCCTGCTGCATGTTATGCGTGACAATGACAATTGTATATTTATTTTTCAGCTCTAGAATGAGTTCTTCAATTTTTCTCGTTGAGATTGGATCTAGTGCAGATGTCGGTTCATCCATCAGCAAAATATCAGGATTGGTCGCAAGTGCTCTGGCGATGCAAAGACGCTGCTGCTGGCCCCCTGACAGCGAAAGAGCGGACGTATGCAATCGATCCTTCACCTCATCCCATAACGCCACGTCTTTTAATGACTTTTCCACAATTTCCTGAAGCTTCTTCTTATTTTTGGTGCCGTGGACTCTCGGTCCGTAAGCCACATTATCAAAAATAGATTGCGGAAACGGATTCCCTTTTTGGAATACCATGCCGATATTTTTTCGCAAATCCACGATGTCCACTTTATCCTTTAAAATGTTGCTGCCATTATAGTTCAGCTCACCTGCAAGCTTTACATTCGGCGTCATTTGAATCATTAAATTCAATGTCTTGATAAAGGTCGATTTCCCGCATCCGGATGGCCCGATAATCGCCGTAACCTCATTTTCATAAATGCTCAAATTGATATTTTTTAAAGCTTGATGCTGTCCATACCATAAGTTCATTCCATTGACTTGATAGACTTCCTGTTTCATTACAGCTTCGGTAGCAATACTCATTGCCGCCCTCCTATCCGAATTTCCCGTTAATATAATCCTCTGTCTTTTGCTTTTTCGGACTCGTGAAAATCTGTTCGGTCTGTCCGTATTCTACAAGCTCGCCGTTTAAAAAGAATGCCGTCCGGTCAGAAACCCGCAGAGCCTGCTGCATATTGTGCGTGACAATAATAATTGAGTATTCTCTTTTCAATCCTGTAATTAATTCCTCTATTTTTGCATTTGAAATCGGATCAAGCGCTGAAGCTGGTTCATCAAGCAGAAGAACAGCCGGCTTCATCGCAAGCGTTCTCGCGATGCATAAACGCTGCTGCTGGCCGCCGGATAACGAGAGTGCTGATGAATGTAAACGATCCTTCACCTCATCCCAGAGCGCTGCTTTTGTTAAACTTTCTTCCACAATTTCATCTAAAACGGCTTTATTCCGCTCTCCGGCATATTTCAATGCATGTGTGATATTCGCATAGATCGATTTCGGAAATGGATTTGGTTTTTGGAAAACCATGCCGATTTCTCTTCTCAAGCTGACAACGTTAATATTGCCGCCCAATATATTTAATCCTTCATAAAGGATTTCACCTTCCGCTCTTGCAGATGGAATTAAATCGTTCATTCGGTTAATATTTCTCAAAAAAGTGGATTTTCCGCATCCCGACGGCCCAATTAAAGCAGTCACCGCATTTTTTTCAATATCCATGTTTACATGATGAACGGCTTGTTTATTTCCGTAAAAAATAGACAGATCTTTGACCTCAAGCACGTGGTTCTGCTTCGGAACAATAACAGCTCGCTCAGGTTTTTCTTTTACCATTTGTTCAGACATGTTTTTCGCCTCTTTCCGTTCTAATTTGCCGTAAGCTTTTTGTAGATCATCGTGCCAAGCCATCTCGCCGCGAGATTAAACACAAGAACAGAAATCACCAGCACGGCAGAACCACCATTGGCAATCGCTTCAGCATCCGGAATCATTCCTTGTGTATTGACGTTCCAAATGTGGACCGCAAGTGTTTCAGCGGGCCTGAAAATATTAAGCGGTGATGTTTCCGAAAACGGGTTCCACTCCGTAAAATTAAGACGCGGTGTTGTCAGGCCTGCCGTAAATAATAATGCGGCCGCTTCCCCGAACACCCTTCCTGACGCTAAAATTGCCCCTGTGATGATAGAAGGAATCGCACTTGGAATTAAAACGGTTTTTACGGTATGCCAGCGTGATACACCTAAAGCGAGAGAGGCTTCCTTCAGATCTTTAGGGACTGAACGGATCGCGTCTTCTGTCACACGCACCATGACAGGAAGGTTAAAAACAGTTAACGCAAGCGCCCCGCCTATGATCGTATATCCCCAGCCTGTTAAGTTGACAAACATCAATAATCCAAACATCCCAATGACAATAGACGGAAGAGATGAAAGCACCTCTATACATGTTCTGATGAAATCAGTCACTTTGTTATTAGGCGCGTACTCAGCCATGAAGACTCCGCCGCCCACACCGAGCGGGATTGTAATCAGCATTGTAATAAACAAAATATAAAAGGAGTTAAACAGCTGGTCTCGTATGCCTCCTCCAGCTGCAATGGCGCTCGATTTTGTCGTAATAAAATGAAAACTGAGCTGAGAAACACCGTTTATAATAATATAGGAAAACAAACATACTAAAATGGCAGCGATAATGGCTGCACACAAACCAAACATTCCGGTCGCCAGTTTATCTGTTATTTTGCGGTTCATTACACTTTCCTCCTAGATGACAAGTAGCGAATAAGCAGGATGAACAAGAATGACATCACCAGAAGCACAAGCCCCATTGACCACAGCGTATTGTTTTCAACACTTCCGTATGTGGTGTGGCCCATATTCAGCGTGATGATCGTTGTCAGCGTTCCCGCAGTGTCAAACAGGCTTTCCGGCAATACTCTTGTATTTCCAATGACCATCTGAACAGCCAAAGCTTCACCGAACGCCCGAGCCATGCCTAACACAACAGCTGTCATCAATGTTGGAAAAGCTGCAGGCACAAGTACTTTTCTGATCGTCTGCCATCTTGTCGCACCAAGCGCGTAAGAACCCTCTCGTAAACTCTTCGGAAGAGAAGCCATTGCATCAGCAGAAATCGATGTGATCGTCGGCAGAATCATGACGGAAAGGACAATCGTTCCCGCCAATAAACTGTGCCCTGTTCCGCTCGATTTGAACTGGGCGATAAACGGCACCAATACTGTAAGACCTATGAATCCATAAACAACAGATGGAATACCGACTAAAAGCTCAATCACCGGCTGCAGCACTTTCTTTCCCCAATTCGGGGCAATCTCTGTCATAAAAATCGCACCTGCAATGCCAAGCGGCGCAGCGATTAGAGCAGAAAGAATCGTTACTGCAAATGAGCCAAAAATAAATGGCAGCACTCCGTATTTCGGATCAGTATCTGTAGGATTCCAATTTAAGCTCGTTAAGAATTCAATTGGGCTTACACCATTTACAAGAAAAGATTGCAGCCCCTTCACGCCGAGGAAAATGGTGATCGCAACAGATGCCGCAATCATAATCAGCGCACATGCTGTCACAATCATTCTTCCCCGAACTTCATCCAATTGCCGATTTTGCCTTGAGCTGATTAAACGCTCGCTCACAGACATATTTTCTCTATTGTTTATCATTGTTTTACACTCCTATGAATGTGTTAAGAGGAGAAACGGTTGTCCCCGCACTCCTCTTTTTATTAAGATCAGCTTTGCTTCCCGTTGGCATCGCGTGTCACTTTCATATCAGTAACCGGAATGTAGCCTTGGTCAGTAACAATGCTTTTTTGAATGTCTTCACTCTTTAGATAATCAAGAAATTCTTTAGCTAAACCTGTCGCTTCACCTTTTGTATAAGAATGCTGATAAGCCCAGATCGGATACTCGCCAGTTGCTACATTTTTCGCTTCAGGTTTAACACCGTCAATAGATAGAGCAGTTACTTTGTCATCTGTTAAATATGAGAATGCAAGATATCCAATCGCTCCCGGAGTATCAGCAATGATCTTTTTCACCGTGTTGGAGGAATCTTCAGTAATGCCTTCTGCAGGCTCCTCTCCGTCAAGCGCATATTTCACAAATGTAGCACGTGTGCCAGAAGAATCAGGACGGTTTACAAGTGTAATCTTTTGGTCTTTGCCGCCGAGCTCTTTCCAGTTTTTGATTTTGCCAGTGAAGATTTTTTTCAATTCATCTTTTGAAATATCCTTCACACCAGCATCAGGGTTTACAGCTGCTGCCATACCAACTACAGCGACTTGATGATCGACAAGCGCTTTTGCATCGATGCCTTCTTTTTCTTCAGCAAAAACGTCTGAATTCCCGATCTGAACAGCTCCTTCAGAGACTTGAGAAAGCCCTGTTCCAGAACCGCCAGCTTGTACCTGTATATCAGCATCAGGGTTTTCTTCCATAAATTTTTCCGCGGCTGCAAGTACTAGTGGCTGCATTGCCGATGAACCAGAAATGGTTAAAGAACCTGATGCCTTTTCTTCTCCTTTTGCAGAATCGCTATTCGATTTTTTACTTTCTCCTGCATTTCCGCATGCAGCTGCAATCATCATAAAAGCAGCCATCAGAAGCATAAGCATCAATTTGTTTTTTTTCATTTCCTGAATTCCCCCTGCGTATAATGTGTAATTTGTCCTACACGTATAGAGTAAAGGTTCTATGTAAAAAGGGTTTGAACCGAATGTTAAGGTTTTGTAAATCAATGCGTTTTTTTGTATAAAAAAAAACGCCCACATCATGTGAGCGTTTCTTTTTAGTTATCAGAAGACGTTGTGTTTTCTGCATTTTCTTCGATTTTGTTTTTATTCTTTTGCTGAGTATCTTCTTTGTCCTGCTTCGATTTCAGCTCAAAATATTTATCCATTACTTCCCTGCCGATTTCGTTTGTAATGGTATATTTAGCGCTGTAATCAATATAAGCCCAAGGGACTACTACAGAGATCGCAATCTCAGGATTATCAGCCGGTGCATAGGCAACAAGTGTCGTATTATAAGTCGCTGTTCCTGTTTTTGATTTATCAGGTCCATCATAGAACGATTGTGCTGTTCCTGTTTTACCAGCAGGCTGATATGACGCTGAAGCAAATTGGCTGGCAGCTGTCCCTTTTGTCATCACCCGTCTGAATCCGGCCTGAACCTCTTTAATGTATTCACTCTTCATGTCGATTTTATTCAGCACTTCCGGCTGAACGGATTGTACGACAGCACCGATCCCTCTTTTAGCATCAGGTTCTCTGACTTCCTTTACAAGCTGAGGCTTTAAGCGATATCCGCCGTTTGCAATCGTTGATACGTATTGCGCGAGTTCCAGCGGTGTATACGTGTCGTATTGGCCGATCGCATAGTCAAGCAAGAATCCCGTCAATCTGTCTGTTCCTTTATAGCCTGTCATTTCATTCGGAAGATCAATTCCAGTTTTGACACCCAGTCCAAATTGGCTGAAGTAATTACGGAACGTATCAAAGGCCGTCGTATCAATCGGTAAAGCTTGGTGCGGTTTATATTCACCTTTTCCGAGCGCGATCGCTGTTTTGAACATAAATACGTTGGAAGACTGCTCTAAGGCTCTTTGAATGTTAACAGGTCCTAAAGTAGTCCAGGATTTTTTACCATTTTTATCCTGACCGATATACAATGGTTCATCCTGAAAAACTGTATTCAGGTTGATGGCACCGGTTTGAAGGCCTGTCAAGACTGTTGCGCCTTTGACCGCTGATCCCATGGCATAAGATGACGTCATTGTACCTAAAGCGTAATCATCAATTTTATATTTCCCATTTTCTTGTTTAATCTGCTTGCCCGCCATTGAAAGCACTTCACCGTTTCTTGGGTCCATCATCACAACGAATGCCCGGTCTAACAATTGCGTGCTTGGTCTTGCTTTAGCAGATTTGAGGTTCTTCTCAATGATTTTTTCCACTTCTTTTTGCAAATCAATGTCAATCGTAAGCACGAGATCTTTACCGGCTTTGCCTTCAGATACCGTTTTTGTTCCCGTGACATTGCCGTTTGAATCTGTGATATTTTCGACTTTGGCTTTTTGGCCCTGCAGAAGGCTTTCATATTGGTATTCCAAATAGCTTTTTCCGACCCTGTCATTACGGCTGTAGCCAAGCGACAGGTAATGCTCGAGCAAGTTGGAAGGCAATCCTTCATTAGAGCTGGAAACACTTCCGAGCACTGAGCGAAGAAGGTTTTTATACGGATACTCACGTTCCCAATCGGACGTGACATCAACACCTGGCAGTTCGTCTAAATGTTCACTTACCACTGCCATTTCCTTCGCTGATACATCTTCGTTTTTGATATATTGAGGGGTCAATGCATAGCCCGAATCCATCTGTCTTTTGATAGCGAGGATCTGCATATCTTTATCCGTCAATTCATTCAACTGCTTATCAGTAATCCGTTTTAGCTGAAGCTGGTATAAATCGTCATCGGATATTTTTTTGTCTTCAACCTGCTGTCTTTCTTTAGAGCTAATGAGCTTTTTTGCTTCTTTCGGTCTAGTCAAAATCCAATAATCTTTTTTATCCCGTTCTGTTACTTTTTTTGTATCGACTTTGATCATGTCAGACAGCTTTTTTGCGATCTTTAAGCGCTGTTCTTGCGTGGTCGATTTAGATCTCGTGTATGTGATTGCATTTAAAGCCTTATTTGTCACAATGGCATTAAAGTTTCGATCATAAATTTTCCCGCGTGGTACCGCTGAGCTGACTTCACTTTGTTCCTGCTTATTCGCTTGGTTTTTGTAATCATCGCCTTGCACGATCTGCTTGATGCCCAGTTCCACAATAATCCAGGTAAATATAACAAAGGCAGCTAAAAATAAAATATTCAGCCGGATCGGAAGCGACTTCTTTTTCTCTTTATGATTTTGCTTTTTTGGTTTATTTCTCCTCATAACATCACCTTTTCTATTTACAGAAAGAAAAGACACTCAAGTAAGAGTGCCAGTTTTCATTTTAAAGGTTTTTTCGACTTTTTTCTACAGATAACCCCTTTTTGGCAAAAAAATTATCTCTCGCCTTTTAACAGGGTCGGTTCTGTTACCCGTTTTTGGCCGTCTTCTTCCATGGTTTCATTTTCCCCTTCTTTCTCCTTAAAACGGATATCCTTGACAAAGTAATAAATCAAAGGATGTCCTATACCCAATATCGCAAGTGACAAAGGAATTCCCACATCCTCTTTCAGAAGGGCCACGATCAGGAGAAAGCACAAAATGGAAACAATTCTGCCGGCATTCAAGAACATTTCTCTAAGCACGATATATTCAATTCTTGCTTTTCTGGCATGCCTCGCGCGCCCTATCACATCATATGTAAGTGATACATATGGCACAAGCAACAGAGGATAGCCGATGGCAATAAAAACGCCGTACGTTAATAATGTCGAAAAGCTCATATGGAACAGAATCAAAAACAGCGCGCCATACAAAATAAGTCCGCCCAGCAAAATCGATTTTTTTCTCGCCTTTTTCTTAATCAGCCTGGATGCAAAGTAGTAGGCAAAGAAAGAAACAGCTGAATTGACAAGACCGAATGTACCGAGAGCAAGTTCGCTGTTTGTCTCAATAAATACAAACACACTGATTAAAAAGACAAAAATCCCTTCTCTCAAACCCTGAAAAAAATGCGCATTCGTGATTCTCCGCCAATTCATATTGCTATGGCGCTCTCCAAATACTTTGCTCAGCATAAAACGGCCCTTTGATTCTCTCCGTTTTAAGAAAAAGCTCATCACGACAGCCAGGGCAAATAAACTGAGGGAGAGACTGAAAATCACTGTATAACCCGTATTATTTTCAAGCCTTGAGATCACGAATCCGGCTACAATCGGGCCGATCATTCCTGCAGAGGAAGACAGAATGCCCATAAACCCGTTGAAAAAGTCTCGCGTATCCGGCTCTGTTATTTCAAAGGTCAGCACGTTAAACGCTAGCCAATAAAAGCCATAGCCCACTCCGAGCACCGCGCCGATTAGCACGAGGCGGCTGGCCGCCGTTTCTCCGGCTAAAAGCACACTTAAATAAAAGGCAGCTAAAAAAATGACGCCGAACCTTAAAAT
Organism: Bacillus sp. 9.4; assembly: GCF_055486415.1. NCBI lineage: Bacteria > Bacillati > Bacillota > Bacilli > Caryophanales > Bacillaceae > Bacillus > Bacillus sp. 9.4. The sequence goes on from NZ_JBVFMU010000001.1 coordinate 574,040, forward strand.
GAATACCCTGTCTATTTTTTTGGCTAACCGTCCAGCCAAATAAAAGGTTATCGGCTGCATTGTCACAATGGATAAATTATATATCGCCAAATCAATAAATTTCCCTGACTGCTTCCAAAGATACACATTAACAAATGTATTGGACAGTGCAATTCCCAGCGAGTAAAGCCCGCCAATGGTCAGCAGAAAGAGTAACCCTTTGTTTACGTCTACATCGCCTATCACTTTTTTTAGTTTGCTCATTACTGACTCCCCTTTACTATCCCTTAGTCTGTCTCACTCAAACCGAGATATGTAAAAAGAAGACATAAAAAAACAAGGCCCCATAATGAGGACCTTGTTTGTGCCATTATTTTGCTTCGCTGTATAGACGAGCCACTTCGTCCCAGTTTACAACATTCCAGAAAGCTGAAATGTAATCAGGGCGGCGGTTTTGATAGTTAAGGTAGTAAGCATGCTCCCAAACGTCAAGACCTAAGATAGGCGTTTTGCCTTCTGAAAGCGGAGAATCTTGGTTTGGCGTGCTTGTGATTTCAAGTTTACCGTTGTTCACAACAAGCCATGCCCAGCCAGAACCGAAGCGTCCAGCTGCTGCTGCTGCGAATTGCTCTTTGAATTTGTCAAAGCTTCCAAATACACTGTTGATCTCTTCAGCAAGCGCGCCAGTCGGTTCGCCTCCGCCGTTCGGAGATAAAAGTGTCCAGAATAATTTGTGGTTTGCGTGTCCGCCGCCGTTGTTGCGGACTGCAGTGCGGATGTTTTCAGGAACAGAATCAAGATCTGCAACAAGCTCTTCAACTGATTTGTTGGCAAGAGCAGTGTTTCCTTCAACCGCTTTGTTTAAATTTGTCACGTATGTGTTGTGGTGTTTCGTATGGTGAATAGTCATAGTTTCCTTGTCGATATGCGGTTCTAAAGCATCGTACGCATAAGGTAATTCTGGAAGTTCGTAAGCCATGATAATTCCTCCTTAGTATATATGTACTGAAATGCCGCTTCACAGCGAGCCTTTCTTCATTCAATGTAACAAAAGAATGCTTTGTAATCAATGAAAAAGCTCACGATTTGGCTCATTTCAGCGGACATATTTCACTTTAACCGATAATCGGCACCATTAAACCTGCCGCCAGCATTTCTTATAGGACCGTCCATAAAAAATATCCGATCATCAAAAGCTGTATGATACCCTTTGCAATAACCCCTGTTAAAAAACCAATGAGTGAGCCGAGGCCAATTTTAAACGCTGACTTTAAGTCCTTCTGATGGACGATAAGTTCTGCGCAAACAGCCCCGATAAACGGACCCAATATGATCCCTGCAACCGGAATGACAAAAGGCCCGATTAATAAACCGATCGTGCTTCCCCATATGGCAGCTTTGCTTCCTCCGAACCTTTTTACTCCAAGCAGATTCGACAGGTAATCTGCTGCGAATAATACTGCGGCAAAAACTGCCTCAACAAGCCAGAACATATAAGAATACGGACTGAATGAAAATAAAAATCCGTACAATACAAATCCGGCAACAATAAATACTACGCTCGGAATAACAGGATACACCAGCCCGATAAAGGCAATGATAAAAACCGCTGCAATCAACAGCCAATACAACATATCCATAGCTTCCATCCTCCCATTTTACTCTGTCTTCTTCATGTCTTCCTTGTATTCACACGCATGCAACGATACAATAAGCAACATATATTAGTTTAGCTAGGAAGTGAAGATAGTGAATGTGTTTCAGCTTTTCATTAAAAGTACATACTCTCCCCGTGATATTGCAAAAACAAGATTTCAAGGAATCGGAAAAGCGATTCTTTATGTATTTTTGCTCTCTGTCCTGTTTGCAATCCCTACCGCTTATTATGTAAGTACAGGGACCGTAAAATCAATGAACGGCTTTAAAACTGTTTTAAACAAAGATTTCCCTGATTTCACAATTTCAAACGGCAAACTTCAAACGGATGAGAAAAAAGCCACGGAATCTCAGGCAAATGGTTTCGTCATCGTGTTCGATCCGACAGACTCCTATGGCACTGAACAAATTGAAGCAAAGCAAAACGCGATCGGCATCCTTCAGAACAAATTTGTTTTGGCCATTGACGGACAAGCCCAAGAAATGTCTTACTCAATGATGCCGTCAGAGTTACAGAAAAAAGATGTCATTGCAGGGTTAAACCAAAATAAAGCGATGATCGTAACTGTTCTCTCAGCTCTTATTTTTCTCGTAACAGCAGCGGGAAAATTTATTGAAGTATCGTTTTTAGCGCTTATCGGGTTAATCATTAAGAATTCGCAGAAAAAACATTTATCCTATCATCAGCTCTGGAAGCTTTCTGCTTATTCCATCACCCTTTCAACTGTATTCTTTACAATCATGCGGGCATTAGAAGCAACCGTACCAAGTGAATTTTTGCTGAACTGGTTTGTCAATTTTGTCATCCTGTTTCTCGTTTTAAAAGAGATTCCGTCCAAAAAAGCTGCTGTATAAACCGAGGCTGCATTCGCAGTCTCTTTTCTTTTGTCATGAATCGAAATGGACAAGCATACTATGGTATAAAATTTCGTATACGGGAGGAAAAGCGATGAAGCGTCTCACCTTAGTATGCAGCATTGTTTTTATACTTTTTATTCTTTTTTATGACCTTAAAATTGGAACCATACCCATTCAGGACCTCCCTGTCTATGAAGCATCAGCAAAAACGGCTGTACAAGAACCGGCTTATAAAACGGTGAAGGTAAAGCCGGGTGATACGGTTATGTCGATAGTCGGATCAGCAGGTTCTCCGGATGACATTGTAAAGGATTTTGAAGCACTGAATCCAAATGTGAAAGCTAACGCCATTCAAGCCGGAACAGCGTATAAATTCCCGGTCTACCCTTAATTTAACGTTAATTTCTTGTCAGTTCGGCGAAGACACTGTTACAATGTAATTTGTAAAATAAATTCACATAAACCATACTAGAATTGTTATATCTAGAAGCGGCAACTACAATTAAGGAGCGATTGCAAGTGAGTGAAATCACACATCGTACAAAAACGCGTCCCGTCAAAGTGGGACCTTTAACAATAGGCGGCAACAATGAAGTTGTCATCCAAAGCATGACAACAACAAAAACACATGATGTAGAAGCAACGGTTGCGGAAATTAACCGTTTGGCTGAAGCCGGATGCCAAATCGTTCGGGTAGCATGTCCGGATGAACGGGCGGCAAACGCCATTGCGGATATTAAAAAGCGCATTTCCATTCCTCTCGTTGTTGACATACATTTCGATTATAAACTTGCGTTGAAAGCCATTGAAGGCGGCGCAGATAAAATCCGAATCAACCCCGGCAATATCGGCCGGCGCGAAAAAGTTGAAGCGGTTGTTAAAGCGGCCAAAGACAAAGGCATTCCGATCAGAATCGGAGTAAACGCCGGTTCATTGGAAAAACGGATTTTAGAAAAATACGGTTATCCGACTGCCGATGGAATGGTAGAAAGCGCACTTCATCACATTAAAATTCTTGAGGATCTTGATTTTCACGATATTATTGTCAGCATGAAGGCCTCTGACGTGAACCTTGCAATCGAGGCTTATGAAAAAGCAGCGAAAGCGTTTGACTACCCGCTTCACCTCGGGATCACCGAGTCAGGAACACTGTTTGCCGGCACAGTAAAGAGCGCAGCAGGACTCGGCGCCATTTTAAGCAAAGGCATCGGGAACACCATGCGCATTTCACTAAGCGCAGACCCTGTAGAAGAGGTAAAAGTAGCAAGGGAGCTTCTGAAATCTTTCGGCTTAGCCTCCAATGCTGCCACGCTCATCTCATGCCCGACTTGCGGCCGTATTGAGATTGATCTAATCAGCATTGCCAATGAAGTGGAAGAGTATATTTCTAAGATAAAAGCGCCGATTAAAGTTGCTGTTCTCGGCTGCGCTGTAAACGGACCTGGTGAAGCGAGAGAAGCTGATATCGGAATCGCCGGCGCACGCGGTGAAGGGCTGCTGTTCCGGAAAGGGAAAATTGTCCGTAAGGTTCCAGAGGAAACGATGGTAGAAGAACTCAAAAAAGAAATTGACATTCTTGCTGAGGAACACTACGCAAAACTTGAAGCTGAAAAAGCAAAATTAAAAGAAGAAACACAAAAAGCTTGACGGGAACCCGTCAAGCTTTTTTGTGTTAGAAAAATGGAATAATAAATATTCCAAGCACTAATGAAACGACACCGATACCCATTGCCCAGGCTCCAAGGCCTTGAGCACCTCTTCTTCTTGCGATATAGCCGACAATAATACCGGCAGCTCCCAATAAAACAGGCAGTACAAACAATGAAATGATGGACAAGGCTAAAGCGATGTACCCTATTCCCCGTCCTTCATTGACATTGCCGCCGCTGCGATCATTGTCTTGGTCATTGCTGCGGTCAGCAGCACGATAAGGCTCTGCGATTTCAGCAGCTGTTTCCTCAAAAAAACGGTCATTGTCGCGGGTAATATTTGTCCCTTCAGATCCATGATCAACATAGTAACTGTTGTTATCACGCTTTTCGTAATCGTTTGCCACCTTCAATTCCCCCTTCTGTTTTATTAAAGGAGCTTTTATAGTTTGATCCATTTTGCCTGATTCATGTTTGCTAAACTTTTCTGTTAATGTCAATTGTTTATGTTACACTTGAAGGGATGAAACTGAAGGAGTGTGGGCATGTTACGCTTAGGAATAGATATTGACGGCACAATCACGGCTCAGGATACATTCGTCCCTTATTTGAACCGTTCGTTTAATCTTTCCATTTCATTAAACGATATGACGGATTATGATTTAACAAAGCTGTTAAACATTACCCAGGAAGAATTTTGGGATTGGATGAATCAAAATGAAGCAATCATATATAAGGAAGCATTGCTTGCACAGCATGCGAAACAGTCACTTGATCTTCTCAAAGAGGAGCACAAGCTTATTTATATTACAGCGAGACGGACTCATTTAACTGATATTACCTATGAATGGTTTGACAGACAAAACATTCATTATGACCACATCGAACTCGTTGGCGGTCATCACAAAGTTGAAGCGGTCAAGGATCATAACATCGACCTGTTTTTTGAAGATCATCACGGGAACGCCATGATGATTGCGAAAGAAGCCGGGATACCGGTGATTTTGTTCAATTCCCCTTATAATCAGCTTCCGATTGATTCAAACATCATCAGAGTAAACAACTGGCTAGAAGCCGTTCAATGGATGAACAACAACAAGCATCACTTTATACGCGTCAATAACTGAAAAAGGAGCCCAAACCGGGCCCCTTTTTCATATATACGCATTTTACGCAGTAGTGTTGTCTTGGTTTTCCGCTGTACAATCAGGGCATGTGCCGTAAATCTCAAATTTATGCCCGCTGACCTGATAGCCATCCAAATCATCACAAAGCTTGTCCATCGGACATGATTCAATTTCCTTTGTTTTGCCGCAGGCAAGACAAATAAAATGATGGTGGTGATGGGTGAATGAACACTTAAATCTGAAAAGCTTTTCACCGGACAGCTCAGTTGTTTCCAAAATCCCAAGTTCTTCATATAAAGAAAGATTTCTGTAGATTGTATCAAAGCTTAAGCCTGGATAATCATCATTCAGTGCAGACAGTACGTTTTTAGCGGTAAGATATCTGTCTGAATCAGCAAAAAGCTGCAGCATATCCTCCCGTTTGTTTGTATATTTATATCCGTTTTCTTTTAGTAGGTTCAGCGCTTCTTGGACGTTCATGAAGGGTCCCCCTTTTCGCTTTGCTTAAGAACGTATCACATGTATGAAAAAGAAAATGGCAGCTGTCTGTCCAGCAAGCCATTTTCTTTACTGCAGATAAAATTATACCCATAAAATGAATAAAAGTAAATGAAAGCCTAGTGGATTGCGTTTTTGAATTTTCCGCCTCTCGTTTCATGAGTATTCATAATTGTTATGAATGCATTTTGATCAACTTCAAACACGATCGATTTGAGCTTTGTCACTTCCAGCCTTGTGACAACCGCGTAAATTACGTCTTTTTCTTCGTCCGTATACCCGCCTTTCCCCTTCAGCTTCGTTGTGCCCCGACCAAGACGGTGCAAAATCGCGTCGGAAATCTCATCATACTGCTCAGACACAATAATGACAGCTTTTGTTTCATCAAGCCCTTGGATCACGGCATCAATCGTTTTCATCGCAATATAATAAGTCATGAATGAGTACATCGCTTGCTCAGGACCGAACACAAAAACTGCCCAAATGAAGATGAACACATTGATGAACATAACGAACTCACCTACTGAAAACGGGAGTTTTTTGGTCAGCAAAATACCGAGAATTTCTGTACCATCCATTGAACCTCCGTTTCGAATAACAAGCCCGACGCCAAAGCCGAGTAAAAGACCTCCGAACACAGTAGCCAAAATAGGCTGGGTTGTAATGGCTTCTACATGGTGAAGTGAGGATTCAATAACGGCAAGCCCGACAATCCCTATAAACGTAGAGACTAGAAAGGTCTTACCGATATATTTATATCCGAAGATCATAAAAGGAATATTTAATATGACAACGAAAAAAGCGAAATTGAGAAAGGGGTTTGACATAAAGAGGTGGTCTAAAATAAGTGATACACCGATAATCCCGCCATCAATAAAATCATTGGGGATTAAAAATAATTCGATACTTACAGCCGCAGATGCAGCACCTACCAGAATCATAAAGACCCTGAAAATAAAATGGGTAAATGTTTCTTTCTTATGTTGTTTTGTTGGGGTCATAAAATCTCCTTTCCTGCAATAACTATTTTAAATACATTATAAATCTATTTTACCATTAAACACTGACACATTTTACTGATTTGCCCATACATTAAGTCTGGAGGTGGAATGACCGATGATTTTATTTCAAAGAATTATTTTACAGCGGCTTAATCAGGCTACTGCTGATGATTTGCTGAAGTACTCAAAACAATACGGAATCAGCTTAACAAGATCGCAGGCCGTTGAAGTAGCGAACTTGTTATACGGGAAAAATGTAAACATCTTTAATGAGAGTGAACGAATGCGGCTGTTGAAACAAGTAGAGACGATTACATCGAAAGAAACAGCTCAAACAGTTAATGAACTATTCAAACAATTTACAAGCTAAAAAATGGGGGTGTTATCCCCCATTTTTTATTGCTGTAGAATCTTTTCGAGCAATGTATCATCAAATTGTTTTTCTTTCAGCATTTCAATCTCAAAACGGTATGGCGGTTTTTTGTTCTTTTTATCTTCACCGACATATGGTGTTTCAAGAATTTTTGGAATGTCTTTTAACTGCTCATGGTGAACAACATATTGCAGTGCGTCAAAACCTATTTCACCAAAGCCAATATTTTCATGGCGGTCTTTTCTCGCACCTTTGACATTTTTGCTGTCATTGATATGAAGCACTTTAATACGGTCAATGCCAATGATTTTATCGAACTCATTTAGCACTCCGTCAAAGTCTTCGACAATGTTATACCCGGCATCATGTGTATGGCACGTGTCAAAGCACACTGACAGCTGCTCATTGTGTGTAACGCCTTCGATAATCTGTGCAAGCTCCTCAAAGCTTCTGCCGCATTCTGATCCTTTTCCAGCCATTGTTTCTAATGCAATCTGGACATTTTGATTCGGATCAATCACTTCATTTAAGCCTTCAATAATTTTTTTGATGCCGGCTTCAGCTCCTGCCCCTATGTGAGCGCCAGGATGAAGGACAATTTGCTTCGCTCCGATGGCCGCTGTCCGTTCAATTTCAGAACGAAGAAAATCAACACCCAGCTCAAAAGTGGACGGATTTGTCGTGTTGCCAATATTAATAATATAAGGCGCGTGTACGATAATCTCGTCAATGCCGTTTTCTTGCATATGTGCCCGGCCTGCTTCTATATTTAAGTCTTCAATTTTCTTTCGGCGCGTATTTTGCGGTGCGCCTGTATAGATCATAAACGTATTCGCCCCATAAGAGACTGCTTCCTGGCTTGCAGCCAGAAGCATATGTTTTCCGCTCATAGAGACGTGTGAGCCTATTCTCAGCAACAGGTTCCCCTACTTTCTTTTCTTAGATTGGTTTCTTCTCTGTTTTTTCTTGATTTTCTCCATCTCATAGCTCATTTTCTTTTTATACCCAGGCTTAACCTTCTTCGGCTTTTTCACGAGACGATGAGCAATTTCATCCGCTTCATTCGGCGTTTTTTTACGCTTTTTGCGGCGCTGACGGTCATCGCCTTTTTTCCATTCGCCCTTTTCAAGCTCTAAGTAATCAAATTCGATGCCCATTTTTTCAAGTCTTACTAATGCATCCTCATCAGTAAGCTCATAAATGGTCATCGCTTGTCCTGATGAGCCGGCACGAGCCGTTCTGCCCACACGGTGAACATAGAAATCGAGATCATCCGGCAGCTCATAGTTGATAACATGGCTGACACCTTTAATATCAATACCTCTTGCGGCAAGGTCAGTTGCAATGACATAAGTGAATTCCAAATCATTAATCTGCTTCATGACTTTTTTCCGCTCACGTGGTGTTAATCCGCCGTGCAGCAAGCCGATTTTCATGCCTTTGCCAGTCAGATACTGGGCAATATGGTCAGCCGTATTTTTCGTGTTAGCAAACACAATCCCCAGGTATGGATTCAGATGCGACATGATGTCAAAAAGGAGCTTGTCCTTGTCACGATGTTTCGAAGGAATGAGGATATGCTCGATTTTCGCAGCAGTCACCTGTTTTGGCTCCACATGGGCGTATTTCGGATTTTCCATGTATTTCTTCAAAAATGGTTTCAGCTTTTCCGGTATGGTCGCTGAGAACACAAGCATTTGCAGATCCTCAGGCATGCGGGAACCGATGTAATCTACATCTGCAAGGAATCCCATGTCCAACATTAAATCCGCTTCATCAATAACAAGAGATTCCGCTTTATGAACACTTAACGCCTGTTCTTTGATTAAGTCAGCAATCCGTCCGGGTGTACCGACAACAAGATGCGGCTGTATTTTCAATTTATCAATTGATTTTTGTTTATCAGTGCCTCCGATAAAACATTTCGAGCGAATCTGACTGCCTTCCTCACCCTGCGTGATTTTAAGCGCTTCCTGATAAATCTGGTTGGCTAGCTCTCTTGTCGGAGCCGTAATGACTACCTGAACGACATCCTTAGCAGGATCGATTTTGTTTAATAAAGGCAGTAAATAAGCGTGAGTCTTTCCAGTACCCGTCTGAGACTGGCCGATGACGCTTTCTTTTTTTAACACTGCAGGAATCAGCCTTTTCTGGATATCAGTCGGTTCGTAAAAACCAAGGCGATGTACTGCATCTATAATAAATGGTTTCAATTCATAAAGTTCAAATTTCGTTTCTTTCATTTTTCCCAGCTCCTTAAAGCGGCACATTATGTGTCCATCATCACATTATACCCGATTTTGCTTAAAAACACCACGTTTGCAAGGCGTTTGTTTTATTCAGTTATGTAAAGCAAATACCGCAGCCCATGCATATTCTAATAGCAGAGAGAGCTGAAAGGAGGTACAAGTATGTTTTCACCGCAGCAGCCAATGAGAAATTACCCACAGCCCGGACCGCCCCGCCCCATGCCAAATCAGCGAATGATGGGCAGAAGACCGCCTAATATGCGAGGACCTTCATTTGGAGCACAGCAGCAAGGTTTTCAGCAAGCCGGACAATTTCTTCCTCAGGCAAATGCCGGAGCGAGAAATGGTGCAGGTGCAGGTACAGGCGGAGGCTTAAAAGGAATGCTGTCAAGGTTCCTACCCGGCGGAGGAGGCGCTGGCAGCGCCGGAGTTCCTGGAATTCCAGGAGCAGGTGCAGCAGCGAGCGGAGGTGCTGGCCTGCAAGGCATTCAAAATATCGCCAATCCTGCATCATTATCCAGTATGCTTGGAAATGTGCAAAAAGTACTCGGCATGGCGCAGCAAGTCACCCCTATGATCCAGCAGTACGGCCCATTAGTCCGCAATCTGCCAGCAATGATGAAGCTGTACAGCCAATTAAGTAAAAGTGATGATACTGAGACAGAGACCAATGAGGAAAGTGAAAAACAATCAGTTTCAGAAGAATCATCAGAAAAAGAGAAAGAGACTGAAACAAAAACCTCAGATGGGAACAAAAAATCAAAACCAAAAAGTTCTTCTCTCCCAAAGAAATCTAAAACAACTGACAATAAAGAACAAGAATCAAAAACGTCTGCCCCGAAGAAAAAGGAAGCTGCCTCTCCTGCTCCGAAAAGAACATCAGGCAGTTCAAAACCGAGATTATATATTTAACATTCTTTGATATCTGAAGTGAGATTGGCTATAATGAGATCAGAAGAATGCAAGAATAGAGCCGTTTGATTACGGCTTTTTATATTGCCTTTACTCACTTCAGTATTGGAGGACAACCGAAAATGGACGTAATTAAAATTTCACCGCGCGGCTATTGCTATGGTGTTGTTGATGCTATGGTCATTGCCAAAAATGCGTCACTAGATAAAAGCTTGCCAAGACCCATCTATATACTCGGGATGATTGTTCATAATAAACACGTCACTGATGCGTTTGAAGAGGAAGGGATTTTTACATTGGACGGCTCTAACCGTCTGGACATCTTAAAGCAGGTTGACAAAGGAACTGTCATTTTCACTGCGCACGGTGTTTCTCCCGAAGTCAGAAGAATCGCAGAAGAAAAAGGGTTAGTCGCAATTGATGCTACATGTCCGGATGTGACGAAAACTCATAATCTAATCTTAGAGATGAAAGAAAAAGGATATCACGTGATCTATATCGGCAAAAAAGGGCATCCAGAGCCTGAGGAAGCCGTTGGCGTAGCGCCGGAGATCGTTCACTTAGTTGAAACAGAAGAAGATGTAAAGAACCTTGATATCCAAGCAGAGAAGTTAATCGTGACGAATCAAACAACAATGTCTCAATGGGATGTTCACGACATTATGGAGCTTGTCAAAGAAAAATATCCTCATGTCGAATATCACCAAGAGATTTGCCTCGCTACTCAAGTGCGGCAGGAAGCTGTATCAGAGCAGGCAAAAAAAGCGGACTTAACAATCGTTGTCGGAGACCCGAAAAGCAACAATTCAAATAGGCTTGCTCAAGTGTCAGAAGAAATAGCCGGGACAAAAGCATACCGGATCGGTGACTTAAGCGAATTGAAGCTCGAATGGCTGAAAGGCGTTAATACCGTTGCAGTTACAGCGGGAGCTTCAACACCGACGCCGATCACAAAAGAAGTCATTCGCTTTTTAGAGCAGTTTGATCACGAAGATCCATCAACTTGGACAACTGAACATAATATACCGCTCAAAAAAATACTTCCAAAAGTAAAAGCAAAAAACTGAGGCTGTAAAAGCCTCAGTTTTTTTATAGAAATGTAAATGGATTTGTATCTGTTTCAGAAACAAAGATATTCACGCCAAACTTTTTATCATTACACATTGATGTCAGTTTTCTCGTGACGCCTTCTTTCATGATTTTTTCCGCGTAATGGCCCGGATCAACCACATTTAGGCCAAGCATCATCGCATCATGGGCCACATGGAAGTATAAATCTCCTGTGACGTAAACATCGGCTCCCTTTCGTTTTGCATGATGAATATACTTGTTTCCATCTCCGCCAAGAACAGCTACTTTTTTCACCATGCTGTCAGCATCCCCCACCATTCTGACACCATTGACGTCAAGCTTGTCTTTCACAAATAAAGCGAATTCCTTGAGCGTCATCTCATTTTTAAGGGTTCCGACACGGCCGAGCCCTTTTTCGGCGGGAGTCTGTTCGATAGGATAGATATCGTAAGCGACTTCTTCATATGGATGGCTTTTTATCATTGCATTGATAACAGCTTTTTCGACGCTTTTAGGAAATACAGTCTCAAGCCTTACTTCATGAACAAGCTCAAGCTCTCCCACTTCACCGATAAAAGGCTTAGCTCCGTCTAATGGTATAAAACTGCCGATTCCTTCAGATGAAAACGCGCAATGGCTGTATTCACCTATATGGCCAGCCCCCGCATTTCCGAGCGCGGCTCTGACCTGCTCTTCATATTCCTTCGGCACGTATACTGCCAGCTTTTTCAGAGGATCCGTATAAGTAGGCACCAGCACTTCCGTCTCACTCAGCTCTAATGCTTCAGCAAGCAAATCATTCACACCGCCGTCCGCAACGTCTAAATTTGTATGAGCTGCATAAACAGCAATATCATGCTTCAAACACTTTTCAATTAACCTTCCGGCAGGCTGATCTGTTGAAATATGCTTTAGCGGCCGGAAAATTGGTGGATGGTGTGCAATAATCAAGTCAACCTCTTTTTCAATCGCTTCATCGATGACGCTCTCTAACACATCAAGTGTAACCATCACATTTTTAATTGGTTTGTTTAAAGTGCCGATTTGCAGGCCGATTTTATCTCCTTCAACCGCATAGGCTTTCGGGGAAAATTGTTCAAACAGCTGGATGATCTGCTGCCCATTTACACTTTTAGCCATGATCGATTACCTCCTTTAACAGCTCCATTCGATCGGCGAGCTCCTTTAATTTTTGTTTGTTTTGCTCTGTATCCGCCGCTTGGCTGATCTGTTCATAAATGCTTTGAGTGTGCTGAAGCTCTTGTGTCCACTTTTTCAAAAAGACAGCATTTTTTTCTTTTGCCAAGAAAGGGCCGACAAGCATCCCGGCTGATAAAGAAATACCGTCATAAGCCGCATCCCTGTCTCCCGCTTCGGCTACCAGCACCTCATAGCACTTTCCGTCCTCTTCAAGGATTACCTCATCTATCAGCGCATATCCTTCTTTATAAAGCCACTCCCTGATATGAACAGCATGAATATTCGGCTGTAAAATGAACCGTTCTTTCCCCGTTAATTTGTCTTTGCCCGCTTCTAAAATGTGAGCGATCAAAGCCCCGCCCATTCCGGCAATCGTAATGGCATCAGCTTCACCTTTTTTAATCACTTCCAGTCCGTCTCCCTGCCTTACAGAAATGTGCGAGTTTAAGCCTGATTTTTCAACCTGCCGCTTTGCAGACAAAAATGGGCCATCTGTGATTTCTCCGGCAATCGCCCCGCTGGCTTTATGATTCAGCACCGCATAACAAGGAAGGTATGCGTGATCAGAGCCGATATCGGCCATCACCGCTCCATTCGGTATGTACTCCGCTACTGTTTGCAATCGTTTAGATAATTTTAATTCGTTCACTTGTCATCACAACTTTTCTCAATCATTTTTTCCTTTACTATCATATAAAAAATCAGCCCGGAATCCAAGCTGAAGCAAATGATTTTGAGATTATTTCTTTTGATGCGGGTCTGCACGCGGCAGTCAAAAATAAAAGGCTGTCGAGAACATCTCGGCGGCCTGTGAATGTATAAAGAGAAAAATGGTTCTTTTATTTAATTTTTGACACCCACTCTGCCATATCATCCAGCTTATCGGCCGGAACAAGACCGGAAGGCATTCCATTACCGCCTTTTTCGATCTTTGTTTTAATTTCAGCGACATCTTTCTTATCCCCTACACCTTTTAAGCTAGGACCCGAAACACCTTCATAATTTTCACCGTGGCATGCGATGCAGTTTGCCTTGTAAATTTCTTCTGGTGAAGCGTTTGCATCTTTCTTTTCAGCAGATTTGCTTTCTCCTCCGCTTGCAATCTCCCGAGAGTCATCAAGTCCTTTTACTGATAAAAAGAAAGTTAGACCAATTCCTAAAACAGCGATCAGCAAAAATGGAATAAGCGGGTTCCATTTCATTTCCCTTCCCCCTTTTTGATCCTTCCCCCTATGTAAACACTTCTAATTCTAACTTATTTTTACAAAAAGTAAATGGATTGCTATACAAAAGTTTTTTATTCACACTTTATACAAAATTGAATTGAAACATGCCTAAATCTCTAATATCCTTTTTATTCTATTGTATAATGTATTGTATACGCTTACAATAGAAAATATGGAATTAGATTTTGAAATTTTTCATCACAATGTTCATTTGCAAATGACATCATTTTTCAGTAAAATAAAGGCATATTATCCATATATCTTTTTAAAAAAGAAGAACGGATCATCAAGACCCGTTCCATCTTATTCGAGGAAATCTTTCAAACGTTTACTTCTGCTAGGATGTCTTAGTTTCCGCAACGCTTTGGCTTCGATTTGTCGAATACGCTCTCTCGTTACTCCAAATACTTTGCCGACCTCTTCTAATGTTCTTGTACGGCCGTCATCAAGACCGAATCGAAGACGCAATACATTTTCTTCACGATCAGTTAACGTATCAAGCACATCTTCCAGCTGCTCTTTCAATAGCTCGTATGCGGCGTGGTCAGAAGGTGAAGTTGCTTCTTGGTCTTCAATGAAATCACCAAGGTGCGAGTCATCCTCTTCACCGATCGGTGTTTCCAGCGATACCGGCTCTTGAGCAATCTTTAAGATTTCGCGTACTTTTTCAGGCGTTAAATCCATATCTTCCGCAATTTCTTCAGGTGTTGGTTCTCTGCCTAAGTCTTGCAGTAATTGACGCTGCACACGGATTAATTTATTAATGGTTTCAACCATATGAACGGGAATCCGGATCGTTCTCGCCTGATCGGCAATGGCGCGTGTAATCGCCTGTCTGATCCACCACGTAGCATACGTACTGAATTTATAACCTTTGCGATAATCAAATTTTTCAACGGCTTTCATCAGGCCCATGTTTCCTTCCTGGATCAGATCAAGGAACAGCATACCGCGTCCGACATACCGTTTTGCGATACTGACAACAAGCCGCAGGTTCGCTTCAGCCAATCTGCGTTTAGATTCTTCGTCACCTTCTTCAATCTTTTGAGCGTAGGCGATTTCTTCTTTTGCAGAAAGAAGGTTAACCCGACCGATTTCCTTTAAATACATACGAACTGGGTCATTGATTTTAACGCCAGGCGGTACACTTAGGTCATTAAGGTCAAATTCTTCTTCGGCTTTGGCAAGCTGCTGAATATTAGGATCTTCTGTTTCTTCATTCTCACTAATTAATTCAACACCTTGTTCACCTAAAAATTCATAATACTCATCCATTTGGTCTGATTCAATTTCAAAGCTGGACATACGCTCAGCAATTTCTTCATATGTCAAAACGCCACGTTTTTTACCAGACTCTGTTAATTGCTCTTTTACTTGGTCGAATGTTAATTCTGTCTCGTGGGTTTGTTTATCAGCCATTATGGATCCCTCCTTCCAAAGCTTGCAACGAATTCTATAAGCGGTATGATTCTTATTCGGTCCATTCAGGCGTTTTCTATGTGAACTGCCTTTAACAATGTGCGAATAATGAAATGACAATTCATGATGAGGTTAAGCGATCTATTTGCTCCTCCGCAAGGAATCATTGCCAATAAATGCTCCTCATCAGTTCTCCAGTTATTTTAAAGATCGGTTCAATGTAACGATTTCTTGAGCCAGAGAAGCAGCTCTTAAAAAATCTTTTTGCCTTTCGGCTTCGGCTCTTTCCGCCTCTTTTTCTTTTATCATTGACCAATTTCTTTGATTCAACACTTTTTTTACATAATCTGATAACTCGGCTTCGCTAAGCTCTTGACTAACCTGAAGCATTAATATATCAGACAAGAGCTGGCTTATATGATCATCCGTCACCCTGGCCATCAGATGCTGAGGCGTCAGCTCGGCTCCCTCTTCATAAAAAGCATAAAGATAGGCAGCTAATGCCCGGTGCTCATCAATATTAAATTGAAACCCTACCCGGTCAATCACTTTTTTGATGACGCTCCGATCTCGAAGCATGTGAGCGAGTAACAGCCTTTCTGCATTTTCATACGCCGGACGCAAACGTTTTTGCCTTGCTTTTGTCGTCAGATGCGCTCGCCGCGTTTTTGTTTCACCGCTATTGTCAGCAGGTTTGTTTTGCTTGCTGAAAACAGACAGCTGCTCAGTTAAAGACTCCTGTGAAAGCGAAAACTCTGAAGCAAGCTGCTTTACATAGACTTCCTGCTCTAGAGACCCTGAAAGCGTGCTGATTTCTTTCAGTACGTCTTTAATGTAAGCTAGTCGGTCGCCTTCATCGGACAGGTTCTTTCCTTTTCGGAAATATTGCATTTTGAACGCCATTACGGTGACACTGGCGTCAATAATGTCGTTTTTAAATTTTTCCCCGCCGAATTTTTTGATGTAATCATCAGGGTCCAATCCGTCAGGAATCATTGCAACTCTGACTTTGCAGCCTTTTTTTTGCAGAAGCTCCGAAGCTTTTAAGGTGGCTTCATAACCGGCTTTATCAGAGTCATAGCAAAGAATGATTTCTTCGACGTTTCTTCTCAGGATCTTGACATGATCATCTGTAAGCGATGTTCCCATCGTGGCTATGCTTTCTTTTACACCCGAGCTTACGGCCGATATGACATCAGCAAACCCTTCAAATAAGACTGCTCTTTCCTGCTTTCTGATATGAAGGCGGGCCTTATAAAAATTGTAAAGCAGTTTACTTTTATGAAAGAGCGGGGTTTCAGGACTGTTCATATACTTAGGCTGCTGGCTGCCAAGAGCCCTGCCTGAGAAAGCAACAACAGCCCCGTGATGATCATGGATCGGAAACATGACACGGTTTCTGAAGCGGTCGAAATATCCGCTTCCGTCTTCGCGTCTGATCAGGAGACCCGCTTTTTCCATTTGTGCCTCACTAAATCCCCTCTTTACAAGGAATTTCGTGATAAAGTCCCAAGAATCAAGAGCATAGCCAATCTGAAATTCATCAATCAGCTCTTTCGTAAAGCCCCTAGAAAGCAGATAATCCAGCGCCTCTTGACCTTCTTTTGTATTTATTAACAAATGATGGTAAAATTTCTTCAGGAGCTCATGTGCCTCAGCCATTTTTTGTTCTCCAGAAGACTCTGGCCGGGCTCCGGAATGGACTGTTATATCATCTGGAAAATCAATTTGGTATTTGTCAGCAAGGTGAGAAACCGACTCGGCAAATGAGTAGCCTTCCATCTGCCTTAAAAAAGAGAAAACATTGCCGCCCGCTCCGCAGCCAAAGCAATGAAAAATCTGTTTGTCGGGCGATACGGAAAACGAAGGTGTGCTTTCTCCATGAAAAGGACAGAGTCCAAAGTAGTTTCGGCCTTGCTTCTTTAATTGAACATAATCACCTATGACTTCAACGATATCTGCCGACTTTTGCACCTGATCCACAATTTCATCTGGTATCCGATTTCCCATCTTATAACACTCCGTCGTACATTATTCGATGCTTTAGTGCAAAATCCCTTCATCGTTCGACAGGATTTTTTGCAGCAGTGCAATAAATCGTTCTCGATCTTCTTTATTCAATTTTTTAGGCCCTTTGGCATATACGCCTTTTCTTCTTTGTTTGCCGGAAAAATGACGGCCCTCTAGAGCAAAATCAATCGTGTCTTCTTTGTAAAGACGACCTCTTTCCGACATAACAGAGACATTTCTGTTCAACAGCAGAGATGCTAATCCGATGTCCTGCGTCACAACAATATCTCCCGGTTTCACGTGATTTGCGATATATAAATCAGCAGCTTCTTTATGAGGATCAACATACTTCCATTTTTCTTCATTGCTTCTGGAAAGCTGATAATGTTCAAATGAAGCGACAAAAAGAACTTGAACTTCACACTCGGATGCTGTTTGTAAAATTTCATCTTTTACCGGACAAGCATCAGCATCGACAAAAATCGTCTTTTCTTGTTCATTAAGAAGAGTAATTCTCCATCCCTCCATTAAACTCCTGCATAAAAGCAAGCAAAATCGCACATCCTTTATTATTGTGGATGTATATGAATTTGTCGAAAAATTTCCGGGAGAAATTCTTGACATCTTACCCATAATAGTTTATTCGTATCACACGATCCTTAAACCTAAAATTAATCATTTTATCACAATTTTTTATTATAATACAAACTTCACAAAGATGCTATTGTTTTTCATTATTCCCTTTTGGCACAGCCAAAAACCCAGGATAGAGCGTCCTGAGTTATATGTTTTTTGTTTTGAGATGATGGATAATATTTGCTGTTTCCTCAACCGCTTTATTTGAAACATCAACAACCTGGCAGCCGATCCGATCCACAATCTTTTCGAAATACTCGAGTTCCTCTTTGATTCTGTTGATATTTGCATAAATCGCTTTATCATTAAGCCCGAGTGATTTTAAACGTTCTTTTCTGATATGATTCAGTTTATCAGGGCTAATCTTTAAACCGATGCATTTTTTCGGATCAACGTTAAAGAGTTCTTCCGGCGGATCAACCTCCGGTACAATCGGAACATTGGCAACCTTCAGGCGTTTGTGTGCGAGATATTGAGACAGCGGTGTTTTAGACGTTCTTGAAACGCCGATCAAAACGATATCAGCTTTTAAAATCCCTCTTGGATCACGTCCATCATCGTATTTAACTGCAAACTCGATGGCCTCCACTTTTTTGAAATAATCTTCATCAAGCTGGCGCACCCGCCCCGGTTCGTATTTCGCTGTTAAACCGTAGGCTGTTTCCATTTTATCAATCAACGGGCCGATAATATCATAATATAAAACATTTGCTTTTTCCGCTGCGGCTATCAAATATTCTCTGATTTCCGGCACCACGAGTGTAAAACAGATAATGCCGCCGTCTGCCTTTGCAAGTGAAATCACTTCATTGATAGTGCCTATATCTTCAACATAAGGAATTCTTCTTACATGAGTATCATCCGCCGATCCGTTAAATTGGCTGAGTGCTGCTTTTACTACCAATTCAGCCGTTTCACCGACGGAATCCGATACAACATAGATGATGCGGTTATTCATATTATCCCCCCGTTAGTTTGCAATCTTATAGGATTTCATTTTCAGATAAACTGACAAGTATTTTTGTCATATTTGTTTTTGTCACTCTGCCGATCACTTCAAAGCCTTTATCGGTGTCTTTGATGACAGGCAGTGCATCAATTTGTTTTTCTATTAAGTGCTTTGCAATGTCCATCACATAATCCTCGCGTCTGCACACCGTAATGTTCGGCATCCTTGTCATGATGATGTGAACAGGGACCGATGTAAGCTCCTGCTGGCCAATGCTCGCTCTGAGCAAGTCTTTTCGGGAAAGCACCCCGACTAAAACAGCATCGCGGTCCACCACAAACAGAGTACCTACATCTTCTAAAAACATGGTGCAAATCGCATCGTACACAGAAACGTTTTCGTGAATCACTACGGGGATAGATTGAAAGTCTTTCACCTGAAGCTTTTTGAGTTTATCCGCCAAAAGCTGCGTGCCGGTTTTTCCCGTATAGAAATAACCGACTCTCGGGCGCGCCTCGAGGAATCCTGACATGGTGAGTATGGCTAAATCCGGGCGCAATGTCGCCCTGGTGAGGTTCAGCTTTTCTGCAATATGCTCCCCTGTAATCGGCCCGTTTTCTTTTACAATCTGCAAAATATGTTCTTGCCGTTTATTTAGTTCGATCGTACTCACCACCTTTTCACTTCATAGCTATGTAAAGAAATAATAATCCATATTATAACGTAAATATCTTGTAATCAAACAAAAAACTTATAAATGGGGAAAAGACGATTACCGATCACACAGCAACCGCCTTTTCTCTCTTTATTTTACAATAAGGGCATTCATATTCGCAAAGGACTTGATCTCATCCGCCAAGCTTACCATTTGCGCTAAACGATTTGCCTTTAATGCCTCATTATCCGCTATAACCATTGTATGATCGAAGTAAGCATCGATCGGTTCTTTTAAGGCTGCAAGTGAAGCAAGCGCCGCCTCATAATCTTTTTTGCTGAAGTTTTCCTGCAGATTTTGCTTCGCTGTTTGGTAGGCATCAAACAGTTTTGCTTCGTATTCATTTTCAAACAGATCAGGCTGAATGTCTCCGCGGACTCCTTTTTTGCTGATAGAGATCACTCGGCCTAACGCTTCGGCTGTTTCCTTAAAGCCAGGTGCACCAAGCTTTTGCTCCAGTACTTGTGCTTTATGCAGCGCAGAGTACGGCTCAAGCTCAGAGCTTTCCAGCACGGCGTCAATGACATCATGTCTGATTTGTTCAGCATTCAAGACATATTTCAAGCGCTGAGTGAAGAAATCCAGCAGTTCATTTTCTTTATCGGTTTGTACGAAAGTAAGCAGCTCTTCAAATGAAATTCCCCAGTTGCGGTCAAGAAGAATCGCAACAATACCGCTTGCTTGGCGGCGCAGTCCGTAAGGGTCCTGGGAACCGGTTGGAATTACGCCGATAGAGAAGAATGAAGCGATTGTGTCAAGCTTATCCGCCATTGCTACAACAGCTCCGGTGAAAGTAGAAGGCGTTTCTCCGCCCGCTGATCTAGGCATATAATGTTCATTGACTGCCGCCGCCACAGCTTCATCTTCGCCAAGCATTCTCGCATACTTTTCGCCCATAATTCCTTGAAGTTCAGGGAATTCATATATCATATGCGTCACAAGGTCGAATTTAGAAATTTCAGCAGCCCGCTTCACATGTTTTAATGTATCTTCATCAGCCTGAAGACGAACGGCAAGTTTCTCTGCGATTGATGTGACTCTTCTAACCTTATCAGCAAGAGAACCAAGCTCTTCATGGAAAACGATATTTTCAAGCTTCTTCACATTTGCATCAATGTTTAGTTTCTGATCTTCCTTGTAGAAGAATGACGCATCAGATAAACGTGCGCGCAGCACTTTTTCATTGCCTCGGGCCACATTTTCAATCGCGTGGCTGTTGCCGTTTCGGACTGTGATAAAGTGAGGCAGCAGGTCACCGTTTTTGTCTTTGACAGGGAAGTAGCGCTGATGCTCTTTCATTGTCGTGACAAGCACTTCTTCAGGAATTGACAGAAACTCGGATTCAAATGAACCGTAAAGAGCTGTCGGGTATTCTACTAAATGATTCACTTCATCAAGAAGGTCTTCGTCAACTGGAATGCTCCAATTGTTTTCAGCAGCCATTGTTTCCAGCTGAGATTGAATCATTTGCTTTCGGACGCTAGGATCAGCAATAACATGCTGTTCTTTCAGCTGCTCTTCATAAGCTGAAGGTGATTCAATTGACACTTCATGTCCGAGGAAACGGTGTCCCTGTGTTGTCCGTCCAGACTCAACGTTTGTGATCGAAAATGGAATGACATCCTGTCCAAATAATGCGACAATCCATTTGATCGGTCGGATATAACGCAAATCTTCATTTCCCCAGCGCATGTTTTTCGGGAAATGCAAGCTTGTAATTAAACCGCTCAATTCTGGCAGAAGCGACTTCGTTTCTTGGCCGGCTTGGAATTTTTGCACGAATACATACTCTATGCCTTTTACTTCTTTGATATACAGGTCTTCCACATTCGCGCCTTGGCCTTTTGAAAAGCCGATTGCCGCTTTTGTCCAGTTCCCGTCCGCATCAAGGGCAATTTTTTTCGCAGGCCCTTTTGCTTCTTCTTTTATATCATCCTGCTTTTCTGCGACATCCTTAACGAATACAGCAAGACGTCTCGGTGTATTGAAAAGTTTCACTTCACCGTGAGTAATATTTTTTTCTTTAAGCCAGCCTGTCAGCTTGCCGCCAAGCTGAACCATGCTTTCATTCAAAAAGCGCGCCGGCATTTCCTCTAATCCGATCTCTAAAAGTAAATCCTGTTTACTCATGAGAAGAACCCTCCCCCTTAAGCATTGGGAACCCTAGTTTTTCTCGTTCCTCATAATAGGTTTTTGCTACTTTTCTAGCTAAATTCCGCACTCTTGCGATATAGCCCGTCCGCTCGGTAACAGAGATCGCACCTTTGGCGTCAAGCAGATTGAAGGTGTGCGAGCATTTCAGTACATAGTCATATGCTGGATGAACAAGTCCGTTATCCATTTGCTTGATCGCTTCTTTTTCATATGTGCTGAACAATTGGAACAGCATATCGACGTCTGATGTTTCAAACGTATAAACGGAATGTTCATATTCAGCCATCATGAATAAATCTTTTACTGTAAACCCTGACGTCCATTCCAAGTCAAACACATTTTCTTTATCTTGGATATAAGACGCGAGACGTTCAATTCCATACGTAATCTCTACAGAAACGGGTTTACACTCTAATCCCCCGACCTGCTGGAAATACGTAAATTGTGTTATCTCCATTCCGTCAAGCCAAACTTCCCAGCCTAGACCCGCGCAGCCTAAAGACGGATTCTCCCAGTTGTCTTCAACAAAGCGAATATCGTGCTCAAGCGGATCAATTCCAAGAGCACGCAAGGAATCTAAATACAGTTCTTGAATGTTATCAGGAGACGGTTTAATAATGACCTGGAACTGATGATGCTGATACAGTCTGTTCGGGTTCTCCCCGTAGCGGCCGTCTGCAGGACGTCTGGAAGGCTCTACATAAGCCACTTTCCACGGCTCAGGGCCGATACTGCGCAAAAATGTATACGGGCTCATCGTGCCGGCTCCTTTTTCTACATCGTAAGCCTGCATAAGCACACAGCCCTGACTGGACCAATGCTTTTGCAAGGTTAGAATCATGTCTTGAATATTCATTTCAAGCACCTCCACTTTTCTTTCATAAGTTGACTGCGGCAGCAACCAAAAAACTCCCGTCTCTATGCTTGCCAGCCGCAAACATAGGGACGAGAGTTCTCCCGCGGTTCCACCCTAGTTGCTGAGAACAAAATCCCAGCCTCTTTTTTTAAAATTGCTCAAGAATGCCTTTCGTTGCGTGCTCATCCTTAGCTTACACCGCCCTAAGGTCGCTTTCATGAGGTAAACGCAAGTACTTCTTTCTCTCACTGCAACATATTTTATAATAAATGATCATATAAAAAGATGGACCAAATGTCAACTTTTGTTTTCACCCATAAGATGTTTCATGCTTTCCATTTGATCTAAAAAGCGCTTTGATTTTAAATACAATCCCGAATATTCTTCGTAATATAAATCAATCACTTGCTTTAATTCAGCTTTTGTTTCCTCTTTTAAGGACACATTGCCGAGTCTCGACAGATCAAAATAGTAGAAGAGTCTTAACAGCCTTGCCGTTTGCGGTTTAATCGGTATCCTGTAAGGATCTTTTTCAAAACAGCGGTGGCATATAAAACCATTATCACGAACAGAAAAATGAAAGGTTCCGTCTTGGCTTTTACAATGTACACAATGATTTAGCTCAGGATACAGGCCCATGACACCGAGCATCTTCATTTGAACAATGAAGGTGATAACATCCGGATCTGTTCCTTCATTCAGCTGTTTTAATGATTCTAATATGAATTCAAATAAATAAGGATTTGACTTTTTTTCTTCTGTGCCTCTGTCGACTAACTCAGCAATATAGGCAGCATATGCTGTTAAAAACAAGTCTTCCCTGATGCCTCTCATGCTGAGGATCATTTCCCCCTGCTGAAGCGTTCCGAGGCCCGATGTTTTTTGCATTAAGAAAGAACCATACAAAAAGGGCTGGCTGACTGCTGATAAACGGCTGTTGGTTTTTTTGGCGCCTCGTGCCATAACACCTATTTTTCCGTGTTCTCTTGTCAGTAAAGTTACGATTTTATTCGTCTCTCCGTAATCATTTGTGCGAAGAACGATTCCTTCACATTTTGTCAGCATTTCCGCACCTTCCTCAAGCAGGAGCGGCCAAGAGGTTTATAAAATTGGATAATCAAATCGGGCTAGCTCATCTTCTAGTTCTTCGGGTCTTTCCATGTTCTCTTTTTCCAGTTCTTTAAAAAGAAGATACGTATCAACATTTCCTGTTTGAGAAAATACGTTCCAGGTAAAATTCAACACAAGAAACCCACCTTTCTGTAGTTAAACTAGCTTACCTAAACTCCAAATTCTTACCTTTATCTTGACCAGATGTCCTCCATTTCATGTTAAACAAAATTTGCTAATGTATCCCTGTTCCTGTGAGATAATGACACACACAGCAAGAGATTAATATTCGTCCTCTTTAAAGCCAAAATCGCGAAGCTGGGACATTTTATTACGCCAGTCTTTCTGCACTTTCACCCACAATTCAAGGTAGACACGGGAGCCCAACAGTGCTTCAATATCCGCTCTCGCTCTTTTTCCAACCTCTTTTAGAAGGCTTCCTTTTTTACCGATCACGATGCCTTTCTGGGAATCCCGCTCGACCACAATCGTTGCCGCTACGTGCACAGAACCGTTGTCCTGCCCTTTGATGGATTCGATGGCCACCGCAATGCTGTGCGGGATTTCTTCTCTCGTCAAATGCAGCACCTTTTCCCTGATTAATTCAGAAATGATAAATCGTTCAGGGTGGTCAGTTACCTGGTCACTCGGATAGAATTGCGGCCCTTCCGGCAAATACGCTTCAACCTGAGCAAGCAATGTTTCGATGTTATTTCCTTCTAAAGCAGAAATCGGAACAATTTCCTTAAAAGGATAACGTCCGCGGTATTCGTCAATTAGCAGGAGCAATTGGTCGGGATGAATTTTATCAATTTTGTTTACGATTAAGAATACAGGCGTAGACATCTTCTCCAATTTCTCAATGATGAATTCGTCGCCCTTCCCGTAGCCTTCCTCAGCATTGATCATAAACAAGATCAAATCGACTTCTTTTAATGTATTTTGCGCCACTTTCATCATAAAGTCCCCAAGCTTATGCTTAGGTTTATGAATCCCTGGTGTGTCAATAAAAATGGTTTGTGATGTGCCTGTCGTCAGTACTCCTTGCACCTTGTTTCTCGTCGTTTGGGGCTTATCGCTCATGATCGCGATTTTTTGTCCAATGACTCTGTTCAAAAATGTAGATTTTCCTACGTTTGGTCTTCCAATAATGGATACAAATCCTGATTTAAAGCTTTCGTTCGTCATGTAAATCCTCCGATGAAAATGCGCCTGGCAATAATTCTTCCACAGTCATTTCTTTTATTTGTCCTTGTAAATTAGTTAGTACGACAATAACGTCTTTTGTGCAAAGCTCAGAAATCACCTGGCGGCAGGCTCCGCACGGAGATACCGGTCCAGGGGTGTCAGCCGCAACGGCCAGCATCTGAAACTCTGTATCCCCTTCAGAAACAGCTTTAAATAAAGCGGTACGCTCGGCGCAATTGCACATGCTGTATGCCGCGTTCTCAATGTTGCAGCCTCTGTACACTTTTCCATCCTTGGTAAGAAGAGCGGCTCCTACTTGGAATTTGGAATACGGCGCATATGCCATATCACGCGCTTTTAAAGCTTCTGTTATTAATTCTTGTCTGTTCATGTGTACATTCCTCTCTTACCTATAATGGTACCGCTATCACTTTATATTTTACATAATCGCGCGCTTTTTTTCACGCCCATTTCTAAAAATGTAAAATAAATGTAAGAATTTTCAGCCATTACAGCTTTGGCAAAAAAATAAGTAAACCAATGATACACGAAATCACGGCAAAAACGCAAACAGCCCCGGCGGCAGCGTCCTTGGCCGCTTTAGCAAGAGGGTGATGTTTGTCAGTTATTAAATCAACCGTATGTTCAATGGCTGTATTTAAAAGCTCAAGCGAAAACATACCGCCTATCAAAAGGAATATAATCATCCACTCAATCATGCTGAGCTCTACAAGGAAGCCGCAAATGAGAACAGCGCAGGCGGCTGCGGCATGAAATTGGAAATTCCGCTCCGTCCGCGCTGTTTCCCAGATGCCCCGGCCTGCATGCACGAAGCTTTTGAAGAATCGCTTCAGCTCATTTCTATGATCTTTTGAGTCCATAAGCGTCCAGCAATTCCTTTTGCTTAGTAAACATCTCCTCTTCTTCCTCTTTCGTCATATGGTCATATCCTAAAAGGTGCAGAAATCCGTGTACAGCTAGAAATCCGAGCTCTCTTTTAAAAGAATGATTATACTCCTCTGCCTGCTCTCTTGTGCGATCGGCACTGATGATAATATCACCTAAAACCGGAGGCATTTCGGCGCCCACGATTTCGACCTCGCCTTCTCCCTCTTCTTCAAGAGCAAATGAGATGACATCTGTCGGAGCATCCTTTCCCCGGTATTCTTTGTTAATCTGATGTATGTCATCATTGGAAACAATCGTGACAGAAACTTCAGCCTGATCCTGAACGCCTTCACGCTCAGCGGCAAATTGAAGCAGATTTTCTACTTCTTTGAGCATCTCTTCTGAGACGCTTCCTGTTTCATCAACGATATCAATCAGTAAACTCATCTATTTCACCTTCTTAGTAGCCTCCGGATATTCAATCCGGGAGTGGAAAATTCCTTTTAATGTTGCACAGAGCGTTTTTGCGATTGTATCCAGCTCTTTAAATGTCAAATCGCATTCACTGAACTGTCCGTCCTGAAGCTTATCGGATATAATACCCCGGACAAGCTTTTCAATTCGTTCAGGATTTGGATTATGCATGGATCTGACGGCCGCTTCAACACTGTCGGCCACTGATATAATTGCGGCTTCCTTTGACTGCGGCTTCGGCCCCGGATAACGGAACTCTTCCTCTGTAATCTGGTCGCCTTTTTCCTTCGCTTTATAGTAAAAAAACTTTAAAAGCGAGGTTCCATGATGCTGCTCAGCAATATCGACAAGCTCTTTCGGAAATTTATAGCTTCTCAGCATATTCGCACCGTCTGTCGTATGCGAGATAATAATATTTTTACTCAACTGAGGTGACAGCTTATCATGCGGATTGTCAATATTCATTTGGTTTTCAATAAAATATTGCGGTCGCTTTGTTTTTCCGAGATCGTGATAATATGCGCCGACTCTTGCAAGCAAACCATTAGCCCCAACCGCTTCACAGGCTGCCTCTGATAAATTGGCAACCATTACACTGTGATGATATGTACCTGGTGTTTCTGTCAGTATTTTGCGCAATAGCGGATGGTTAGGATTAGACAGCTCGAGCAGTCTCATGGTGGATAAAATGCCAAAGCCCGTCTCAAAAAACGGCATCAGGCCGATGATTAATACAGATGAAGCAAACCCCGACACAACCCCCATGAGCATTAATGTTCCTATTTCAAGACCCGACAGTGCAGTGTTTTGGATCAATAATAAAGAAAGAACGACAACCATATTAATAAACGCTACGAAAAGCCCGGTCTGCAAAATCTTTGATCTGGCATTGTGCTTTCCTAAAAATAATACACCTGAAATCCCGCTGATCAAATAATAAATCCCTATGACATAATTGAATGTTCCTGTCACACCCTGATTAAACATCATACTTCCGCAAATCGCAAGAATGATACTTCCCAAAATGGCAATGCGTTCATTCATCAGCAGTTTGATTAAGATGGCTCCGGCCGCAATGGGGACCAGATAGCCGATATTATTATACTCCATCTTCTGAAACAAACTGACAACCTCCATGATCACAAGCAAAAGTGTTGTGATTATGGAGAATAACAGAATGGATTGGTTTTTAAACTTCAGATTTTGTTTCTGTTTTTCAAAATAATATACAAGTGTTGCAATGAAAAGTCCGATCATAATCAATAGCCCGCTGATCGGTTTAAAGAGATTTGAGTTATTTAATAACCCAGTCAGCTCAAGTTTCCTGTACACTTCCCGATCAATGAGGTCATTTTCTTCCACAAGCACTTGCCCCTGTTTGATTTGAACCTGCTGGACATTGTCTGAAGCTTCCTGCCGTTTTGCCTCTGTTGCTTTCGGATCAAAGACGTAATTCGGAATAATAGCAAAACGCCCGATTTCTGTCGCAGCTCCCAAGTATTTAGACGGAATAGAATTGCTCTTTAGCTCTTTTTCTACCTTATCCTTTGCATCAGATAGTTTATCCGAAGGGATTTCACTGCTCATGACCGTATTTACTGCGGTAATGACCGTATCTCTGACAAAAGAAAAGTCTTCACTGTCTGCTTTCAGCAATGTCTTAATTGAGTCCTCGGATATGGAATCATTCACATCTGACGTCAATTTATCCTTTACGGATTTGACCATTGATTTTTCCGATGGTGATTTGCTGCCTTCTTCCGATGATTTTTTCACTTCACTGATACTGTCGAATATTGATGACACAAGGTCAATCCGATTATCTGTGTATTCTTTTTTTAATGTATATTGATCCTCAACCGCGTCCTCAGCGGCTTGCTTTTTTTCCTCTGTGGCTTTTTGATCTTCCACGGTTGCCGGAGCATAAATGGTCTTGTCGCTGACTGAAAACAGGTCTAAATCAAGTGTTTCCGGCTTAACATGTACAAAGAGCAAAGCAAACATAATGGCAGCCAGCAGAAGATACAGCAGTACATGCATGGAGCGGGCATTTTTAAAACTGCTCCATTTTTTTGAGCTGCTTTTGGTCTTAGCCTTCTTTTTCAACACAAGAACCTCCTCTTGAAACATCAAGCCAATAAGCAATCATAAAAATGACCCGATAACGCGCGATCGGGTCATTCAGCATTAATTTTGCTTATCGTATGCTTCAATAATTTTCGCAACAAGCGGATGTCTGACCACGTCTGTCTGGTCTAGCTCAATCATAGAAATGCCGTCTATTCCTTTCAGCATCTCCTTCGCTACTGCAAGTCCCGATTTGACGCCTTTCGGCAGATCAATTTGGCTAACGTCACCTGTAATGATCATTTTAGAGCCAAAACCCAGTCTCGTCAAAAACATTTTCATTTGAGCAGGCGTGGTATTCTGTGCTTCATCAAGTATAACATAAGCATCATCGAGCGTCCGTCCCCTCATATATGCGAGCGGAGCAATTTCAATGATGCCTCTTTCCATCAGACGTTCTGTATGATCTGCCCCAAGCACATCATGGAGAGCGTCATACAGCGGGCGCAAATAAGGATCTACTTTTTCTTTTAGGTCACCTGGGAGAAAACCAAGGCTTTCACCAGCTTCCACGGCAGGTCTTGTTAAAATGATTTTTTTGATATGTCCGTTTTTTAAAGCATGGACTGCTTTTACGACAGCCAGGTACGTTTTCCCGGTTCCCGCCGGACCAATGCCGAATACAAGGTCATTCCGCTTCATAGCGGCCACGTATTCCCGCTGTCCCATTGTTTTTACACGGATTGATTTGCCTTTTGCGTTTTTTGTAATTTCTTCTTCATACATGCTTTCAAAGTATTCAAGTTCATTCTTCTTTGCCATTTTGATGGCGTAAATCACATCACGTTCAGAGATCTCTATCCCCTTGCGAATTAAAGCGAGGAGCGATCCCAGCAGCCTGTCTGCAATCTGAAACGATTCATCATCGCCTGAAACATAAATCGTCTCGCCGCGCGTAATGATATTTACATTCAGATCTTTCTCCATCAATTTCAAAAAAGAATCTTGGTTCCCGAAGAGTGAAAGCGCCTCGTCCGGGTTTTTCAGTTTTTGATTCATCGCAAGTAAATGTTCTGTCATTCTTCAGTCTCCCTGACAATAGGTGTGGTTTGAACGATATCTTCTATAACTTGGTAGAGAATAATCAACTTTACTTTACCATTCTCAACAGTCTGGTGCAAAACTTTTTCACTTTTCACCTCGCCGTTTTCGCCTATTTTATCCTCTACATCCTGTTTACCCAATTTAATGCCTTCTTGAACTGCTTCTTCTTTCGTATATTTTCGCAAAGCCTCTTCACTTTCTCTCGTTTGCTCTTTGACATAGGATACAGGGAGCTTAAACCCGAGAAAATGAAGCGAATGCTTTTCTTGTTCTGTTTTTGGATGCTTCAATTCCTCTTTTTTAAACGTCATCCCCCAGATCGGGATTGCCAAAGAACCAAAAGAAAGCTTGTGCTTTGTCCTTACTTTGCCCGTATAGACGTTAAATAATGTTTCAAGCGGGACTGTCACTTCTGATCTATACCAGGTTTCTCCGTAAATTTCTGCTTTTGAGGCGACTTCCTGCTGATGGTCTTCGCTGCCGATCAGTCCCGAAACAAGCAGCTGCCCCTTTTCAACATGATCGTGTATGGCGGCCATGGGCTGTCCTTTTTGCACAAACATTCTCGTAATGGTTGCTTTCTTTTTGGCGACAATATTGCGCGGGCTAACATACTTTTCTTTTTCGGGCTCATTTTTCTCCACAACTTTCATGTGAATGGTCGTCCCCTTCAGATCAACTCCGACCCAAGTGATATTGTCTATTCCATTGGTTAATGATTTCTGTATTTTTTCGGGCGACATCATTAAAAACTGCAGACGGCCCTTTTTGACGCCGATTTCATTAAGATGCTGCCTCATTTGATGTTCTGTTTCAGGCTTAGCGCCTGTCACATCAATTTTCCACACCATATTGGACAGCAAAAACAAAAGGATGAAAAAAATCGCAAAACCGATCGTAAACCCTATATTCAGCTTTGATTTCAGCAACAGGAAGGGAAATCCCTTCCGATTGATAAATCGGGCTTTACATTTAAATTTACATCTCACCCGCCGAAAGGCATGTACATCCTGAAGCTGTATATATAACGATACGGCTTCTTTCTTTTTTTTGACATGAAAGACCGGAATCCCCTGTCTTGTGCATTCATTAAGGAGCCGCTCAATCCCTCTTCCCGTCAATTCAAGCTGGACCTTACCCGAAAAAAAAGACAGCCATTTATTTTTCACAACATTTCCCCCTCGGCTTTATGACTCAACATATCGAACGACATCAATCGTACCCTCCAAAAGTATCTCTTCCGGAAGAATCGCCTTGATGACAAAATTTTTACCAGATATGATGCACTGGCCCTGCTTCAGCATCAGCCTCACTTCATTCTCACTGAAAAGCAAAAGACCTCTGTGGTTTTCTATGTAGATATGAAGTCTGCCAACCATTGTAATCCTCGGCAGATCCATCATAACGTCCGGGGGAATT
The DNA here is from genome assembly GCF_055486415.1 of Bacillus sp. 9.4. NCBI lineage: Bacteria > Bacillati > Bacillota > Bacilli > Caryophanales > Bacillaceae > Bacillus > Bacillus sp. 9.4. The sequence continues at coordinate 604,828 of NZ_JBVFMU010000001.1, forward strand.
TCCAATGCTCTTGTCAGCCAAGCTTTCATACGATTCTTTCTTTGCCCCATACAAAAAGAACCCCCTTTCATCTCATATGTATGATTTGAAAGGAGGTTCTAACACTTTAATTTTTACGGGCCGGGCGCATCGTACGGTGAGGTTTTTTCGCCCGTGGAGGCCCGAACACCTCTCCTAGAACGATCCCCTGTACGACGGTGTCTTTATTCACCTGAAGCATTTTTTGTTTTGTGTATACTGTTTTTTGTTTGGCAGCAGCAAGATCTCGTTCCAGCCCTTTCAGGTTTCTTGCTGTTTCCCTGCGTCTTTCTTCCGCTTCCCGTCTTGCCTGTTCCATACGGTTAGGGATAGGTGCAGGGGCATCTTCTTTTGACTGCTTCTTTTGAGGAGAAGCAGATTGCACGTGTTGAGGTTTTTTTCTTTTTTGGTTGTTTTGCTTTTCTTCTTTGCTCTTTTTGCCGAAAATCGCAGAAATGATTCCGATGATCGCTGCAATAATAAGCGGATTGGTCAGTAAATCTTCCATCAGCGTTCTCCCTTCTTAGAGAGATTATGATTTGCGGTCTTCATCCGAAGGGTCTTTCGTCAGCTTCCCGAATGAATCACGCATTTCTGTGTCAGCATCGATGTTCTTGATATTCATGTAATCCATGACACCAATATTCCCTTCACGCAAAGCTTCTGCCATCGCAAGCGGCACTTCCGCCTCGGCTTCTACCACTTTCGCGCGCATTTCTTCTACGCGGGCACGCATTTCCTGTTCTTGAGCGACAGCCATCGCACGTCGTTCTTCCGCTTTTGCCTGCGCGATGTTTTTATCAGCCTCAGCCTGATCGGTTTGTAAAATTGCACCGATGTTTTTGCCGATATCTACATCTGCAATATCAATTGAGAGAATTTCAAACGCAGTTCCTGAGTCCAATCCTTTTCCAAGGACTGTCTGAGAAATCATATCAGGGTTTTCAAGCACTTTTTTATGATTGCCAGATGAACCGATTGTAGAAACGATCCCCTCACCTACACGAGCTACAATGGTTTCTTCTCCTGCTCCCCCGACGAGGCGCTCGATATTCGCTCTTACTGTGATTCTCGCTTTCGCTTTCACTTCAATCCCGTCCATTGCGACACCGGCAATGAACGGTGTTTCAATCACCTTAGGATTAACGCTCATTTGAACAGCTTCCAACACGTCCCGGCCTGCAAGATCAATGGCAGCACAGCGCTCGAATGTGAGTTCAATGTTAGCTCGCTGAGCGGCGATAAGCGCGTTGACGACTCTGTCAACATTACCTCCAGCCAGGTAGTGGCTTTCAAGCTGGTTTGTTCCAACATTAAGTCCCGCTTTATGGGCTTTAATCAGCGGGTTAACAACCCGATTCGGAATGACACGGCGAAGCCTCATCCCAACTAGAGTGAAAATGCTGATTTTCACTCCGGCTGCCAAAGCTGAAATCCAAAGCATTACAGGCACAAATGTAAAAAATACTGCCAAAACAATGATCGCTACTGCGACAATTGCCAGAATCATAAGTGTTGACGGATCCATATAACTTCTCCTCGTTTCTATTTAAATTTCTCTCACGACAATGCGTGAGCCTTCTACTTTTATCACTTTTACTTTTTTATCTTTTTCTGTAAACGATCCCTCCGATACAACGTCAAGGCGTTCATCATCAATAATGACGGTACCGGAAGGACGCAGCGGTGTAAAGGTTATACCCACTTTTCCCATTAAGTCCGTGCGCGTTTGATTTGAAACGTAGCCGCTCTCCGTATTTGTAGAATCATTTAATATCAATTTCTTAAAGAATTTCATACGCTTTCCCAACACCCTTGTCAGTAAAATAAAAGCTGTAATCGAAACAGCTGAGGCGATCAAGAGAGAAACCGCCATGACAGTGAAGCTCCCCGCGGCTAAAAACAGGCTCGCAATAATCGCTCCCAAGCCCAGTAATCCAATGATTCCTCCGGGAAGAAAAATCTCAAGCAGGATGAGGATCACCCCTGCTATAAAGAGGAGAACCGTCTCATACCCGGCAAGGCCGGCTGCAAGATGCCCGTAAAAGAACAGCAATAACGCAATGAATCCAGCCGTTCCAGGGAGGCCGACACCCGGTGAAAAAAGCTCCACCGTCAGACCTAAAAAAGCGATTGTCAGCAGAATAGGGACAATGACCGGATTCGTCAGCCACCTTGCCGTCTTTTCCGCAAAGCTCTCCTTTGCGTAGCTGATCTGCGCTTTTTCGAACCCAAGCTTCTTTACGAGCGTGGACATATTGTCAGCAGTGCCTTCTGAATAGCCTACCTCAATTGCCTTGTCTGCGTTAAGTGTCAGCAGATCTCCCTTAGGCGCGCCGACTTCCTTGGCATCTATATCCGGGTCAGCCATTGCGAGCGCATATTTTGGATCGCGGTTATTTTTCACTGCGGCATCTTCCATCTCTGCCAGCCAAAGTGATTGAGCTTTTTGGTCAGCGGCATTGCCTTGGCCATCAACAATCGCGGCGGCTCCCATTTTTCCGCCAGGCGCCATATAAATGTGATCTGCTTGAAGTGCAATATATGCACCAGCAGACAACGCGCGTTTGTTGACATATGCAGTTACGGGGATCTCGCTTTCGGTTATCAAATCGGCCATATCAATAGCAGATTTGACCAATCCCCCCGGGGTATTGATATCAAGAATAATATGGTCTGCATGTGCATCCTTTGCGTCTTGTAACGAACGGGACAAAAACGAGGCGAGACCCTGTTCGACATTTTTTTCAACCGGAATCACATAAACAGTTTGTTTTTCTGCTTTTGCGTTCAGTTGTACGCCTAATAAAGAAAGCAATAATATACTCAAAAGAGCAGCACGGAATCCTTTGATTTGAAGCAAGGGCGGTGTATCCCTCCTTCCTTTTATAATAAGTGCCTTCTCTTCATACGTAACAAATGTATCAAAGGTTTCATTTTTTTATGTATAAAAAAAGACATCTCTCTTAGAAAGATGTCCTTTTCTTTGCCATTTAAGACAGTTGACTGCTCACAAGCTTATTAATTAAACTTCCGTCAGCTTTACCTTTTACTTTAGGCATAATTGCCCCCATCACTTTGCCCATGTCCGCTTTTGAGCTCGCACCGACCTCCGCGATGGTTTCATTTACGATTGTACGCAGCTCTTCTTCTGACAGCTGCTCAGGTAAATAAACTTCTAAAATGTCCAGCTCTTTTTGAACTTTATCTACTAAATCTAAACGATTAGCGTTTGAAAATTCCTGGAGGGAGTCTTTACGTTGCTTAAGTTCACGAGAAAGGACAGTGAGTTCCTCATCCTCGGTCAAACTGTCTTTCTTAAGCTTAATTGCTTCATTTTGAAGTGAAGCCTTAACCATTCGAACGACAGTCAGTTTGTCTTTCTCACGGTTTTTCATATACAGCTTCATATCCTGGTTGAGACGCTCAAGAAGACTCATAAATCCACCCTCTTTTAGAATTTGCGTTTTCTAGCAGCTTCAGACTTTTTCTTGCGCTTTACGCTAGGTTTTTCATAAAATTCACGCTTTCTTGCTTCTTGCAAAGTACCTGTCTTTGATACACTGCGTTTGAAGCGACGAAGAGCATCTTCAAGCGATTCGTTTTTTCTAACGACCGTTTTTGACATTCTCTTTCCCTCCCTCCGAATACACCAATCGACTACCTTTAAGTTACACATATAAACATGTACTTTGACATTATAATATAAGCCATCAGTCAGGTCAACTAAGTGAGTTCACTTTTCCGTCATGAGTGCGACTGCCTGTCTATATAATGAAAGAAAGGGGTTGGTGAATAGGATGTTAATTCTGATTAGCTTTACTGCTCTTATATTATTCTTTCTCGCAGGCATGAACATGCTTCGAAAGGGCTTAATTTCAATGGCGTACTCAAAAATTGAAGAACGTTTGCTTTTATTTACGGACCATCCGTTAAAAGCGTTTCTTATCAGTATTGTATTTACGGGGATACTTCAGAGCAGCTCAGCCTTTATGGTCATTGTCATCGGCTTTGTAAGTGCGGGCGTTCTTTCTTTTAAGCGGACGATACCGATGATTCTGGGGACGAATGTTGGCTCTACTTTTACAACTGAATTTATTGCTATCAAAATGGATATTTTGATTTGGGTTCTTTTAATAGGTGGTTTATTGTTTTTTCTGACTGGCAGGTATCCTTTGAAACACCTGGGAACAAGCTTCCTTGGACTGGGCATCATCTTCTTTTGCATCAGCGGATTCAGCCATCTTGCCGGGCCGCTGACGAAGCTGAAAACGGGAGCCGACGTTCTATACCATGTTAACGATTCAAACTGGTCCGCTTTGCTCATCGGGATGGTGTTAACTGCCATCATTCACTCCAGTTCTGTCTGTATCGGCATTTTGATGAGTTTTATGAATGAAGGGATTATCGGACTGACACAGGCGATGAGCGTCGTACTCGGATCAAATATCGGGACATGCATTACAGCTGTCATGGCTGCTGTATCCGGCGGATATGCGGCGAAACAGACAGCGTATGCGCATGTGGTATTTAACGTGCTAGGGGTGGCTCTAGTATTGCCTTTTCTGACCGCAGCGACCGGCTTTGTAGAGCAGTTATCACCCGATCCTGCCCAAAGGATTGCTCATTTCAGTCTTTTATTTAATGTAGTAACAGCTCTTTTATTTCTTCCGCTTACAAACTTGTTTTACCGATTGATTCACCTTCTGATCCCAGTTAAATAAAAAACCGGTACATTTTAATGCACCGATTTTTTAGGTTAAGAAGACAAACGCATGTGTTCAGTTATTTCATCCTCAACCACACGGACAAACTGTCCTTCGTTGTAAGGATAACCTGCTTTTAGGATTTTGACTTTTACGATTTTGCCGATCATATCTTCCGTACCTTTGAAAACAACCTTCATATAATTGTCTGTGTAACCGACAAACATATTTTCTTCTTCTGTTTCCTTAAACGCTTCCTCAGGGATAATCTCAAGCACTTCATTTTCATACTGAGAAGCGTATTCCTTTGCAAGCTGGTCAGAAAGAGCAATCAGGCGGTGCACACGTTCGTTTTTCACGTTTTCATCCACTTGGTCTTCCATTCGCGCAGCTGGTGTTCCTGTACGTTTACTGTAAGGGAAAACATGCAGTTCAGAGAATTTATGTTCTTTAATAAAGTTATAGGTTTCCATAAATTCTTCTTCTGTTTCTCCAGGGAACCCGACGATGACATCAGAAGTAACAGCTAAGCCTGGCAGTGCTTTTTTCAATTTATTTAAACGGTCTGCAAAGAATTCCATTGTATATTTGCGTCTCATCCGTTTAAGCACTGTGTTTGATCCGGATTGGATAGGAATATGCAGATGATTCACTATCTTATCTGAGCGGTCTAAGACCTCGATCACTTCGTCAGTGATTTGGCTGGCTTCGATTGAAGAAATTCTGATCCGTTTCACGCCTTCCACACGGGTGTCTAATTCGCTCAAAAGCTTCGCGAAGTTGTAATCTTTCATATCTTCGCCGTAGCCGCCTGTATGAATACCCGTAAGAACAATTTCCTTATATCCGGCATCGACAAGCTGCTGCGCTTGTTTAATGACTTCTTCAGGGTCGCGGGAGCGGAGCAGGCCGCGCGCCCACGGAATGATACAGAATGTGCAGAAATTATTGCAGCCCTCCTGTATTTTCAATGACGCTCTTGTGCGGTCCGTGAAAGCAGGCACATCTAGCTCTTCATAGACTCTTGCTTTCATGATGTTGCTGACGCCATTAATCGGCTGGCGTTCTTCTCGGTATTGGTCAATGTAGCCAAGCATTTTTTCACGGTCCTGTGTTCCGACTACAATGTCGACACCGGGGATCGCCATAATCTCAGCAGGTGAGGTTTGCGCGTAGCAGCCTGTGACACAGATGACACCGTCAGGATTTTGACGAATGGCGCGTCTGATCACTTGGCGGCTTTTTTTATCTCCCGTATTTGTAACCGTACATGTATTAATGACATATACATCAGCTGTTTGTTCAAAGTCTCTTCTTTCATAGCCCGCTTCTTTGAAAAGCTGCCAGATTGCTTCTGTTTCATAATGGTTGACTTTACAGCCAAGCGTATGGAAAGCAACAGTTGCCATTACTGATCACCTCTTAATAACTCTGTTTGATAAGAAATCGCGCTCAACGCGTATAGCGGAGCGGTTTCTGTCCTTAAAATTCTCGGTCCAAGGCCGCACGGCACACCGTCTTGCTCTGTGAGCCGTTCAACCTCCGCTTCTGTTAAACCGCCTTCGGGACCAAATACGATCAATAGAGATGATCCTTTCGGAAGGCTGCTTACAATCGCGCTGAATGCGCTTATTTCCCCTTGCTTCGATGACTCCTCGTATGCAACGACACATTTATCGAAATCCTGCATCCTTTGAAGAAGCTGCTGAAAAGAATGGACATCCATCACTCGCGGCACTTCGTTACGGTACGATTGTTCAGCCGCTTCCTTCGCAATTTTCGTCCATCTTTCCCGCTTTTTCTTTGCCTTTTTGTCATCCAGCTTGACAACAGAACGCGCGGCTTGGAAAGGAATAAAGGCATGAGCTCCGAGCTCAGTCCCCTTTTGGATAATCCATTCAAGCTTATCTCCTTTCGGAAGGCCGCTCGCAATATAGACCTTTATCGGAAGCTCTCTGTTTTCATTCGTCCATTCTATCACAAGGCAGGACACTTTATCTTTGGAAACAGATTGAAGTTCACATTTTGCCTCGAAGCCGTCTTGAGAGCAGCAGATAATCTGATCTCCCTCATTCATTCTCATCACGTTCACAATATGATGAACATCTTCGCCGGTAATCGAAAAAGCCGGCGCTTCCTCTATTTGCTGCTTCGTGAGCTCGATAAAATATCGTTGCATACGCTGTGACACCTACTAACTGTTATTTTTTCGCAATAATACTGACCCAATCTTCCATTGAAAGGATTTCTACAATGGTAAAGCCAGCTTGTTCCAGTGCTTCTTTTACTTCTTGTTTTTTATGACCGATGATTCCTGACGTAATAAAGTGGCCGCCTTCTTTTAACAGGCTGTACGCTTGTGAAGTAAAGCGAAGAATGACTTCAGCCAAAATGTTGGCCACAATCACATCATGTTCCCCTTCAATCCCGTCTAACAAATTGTTTTGCTTCACTTGAGCAATATCGCTGACTTTGTTCAGCTTGAGATTAAGGCGTGCACTTTCTACAGCCACGGGATCAAGATCGTAGGCATGAACCGATTCAGCCTCAAGCATTGCAGCCGCAATACTTAAAATTCCCGAACCAGTGCCGACATCAATCACCTTATCACCCTTTTGCACAAAGCGTTCAAGCGCCTGAATGCAGAGTACGGTTGTGGGATGTGTCCCTGTGCCGAAAGCCATTCCCGGGTCCATTTCAATAATCAGTTCATCAGTATGGACCGGCGTATATTCCTCCCACGTCGGCACAATTGTAAACTTTTCAGAAATTTTCACAGGATGATAATATTTTTTCCAGGCAGTCGCCCACTCTTCTTCATTTACTTCAGAAATAGTGATGTGGTTTCTGCCCAAATCAATATTGTAAAGAAGGAGATTATTAATCGTTTCTTTAATGCCGTCTACAGTTTCGCCCAGAAAACTGTTAACCGGCAGATATGCTTTGACAATGACACCCTCATCTGGGTAATCATTGGGGTCGAGCTGGTAGATTTCCCCGTACACATTCTCACGTTCTTTAATTAAATCAAGCGGGTCCTCTATCACAACCCCACTTGCACCAGCTTCATGCAATATATTTGAGATAGGTTCGACCGCTTCATGTGTTGTGTGAATGCTTAATTCGGACCATTTCAAAACTACCAACTCCTCATCCAATAATTAATCGCCTTTAAACGCGCGTTTTACCTTGTCAAAGAAACTCATTTCCTGTTCGTCAGGCAGGTTTCCGCTGACTTCGGCAAATTCGCGGATAATGTCTTTTTGTTTATCAGTCAGATTTGTCGGCGTAACGACGCGGACGACGATATGCTGGTCACCCTGTCCATAGCCTCTGACATTTTGAACGCCTTTGCCTCTTAATCTGAATTTCGTTCCTGTTTGTGTACCGGCCGGAATTTTCAATTTCACTTTTCCATGCAGCGTCGGCACTTCTACCTCATCTCCAAGAGCAGCCTGAGCAAACGTTAACGGCATTTCACAGTAAATATCATCGCCGTCACGCTCGAAAAACTCGTGTGCGCGTACATGGAACACGACAAATAAATCCCCGGCAGGGCCGCCGTTTATTCCTGGTTCACCCTGTCCCGAGAGACGAAGCTGCTGCCCGTCATCTACACCGGCTGGAATTGTCACATTGATTTTCTTGCGTTTTTTGATTTTTCCTTTGCCGCCGCAGTCCGCACATTTGTTTTTAATGATTTTGCCTGTACCTTCACAGTGGTGGCAGACCCGTCTGTTAACGACTTTTCCAAACGGTGTATTTTGCTCCACGTTTAACTGGCCGGAGCCTCCGCAGTGGGAGCATGTTTCTGGATTTGTTCCAGGTTTCGCACCTGAGCCTTTACATGTTTCGCACGTTTCCTCGCGGGGAATTTCGATGGTTGTTTCTTTACCGAAAGCCGCATCCTCAAACGACAGGGTCATCGTATACTGTAAATCAGCACCCTGGCGCGGAGCATTTGGATCTCTCCGTCTTGTGCCTCCGCCGAAAATACTTGAGAAAATATCATCGAAACCAAAACCGCCGAAATCGCCGCCGCCAAAACCTCCGCCGCCAAAGCCTTGGTTAGGATCAGTGTGACCAAATTGATCGTAATGCGCACGTTTTTGGTCATCTGACAGCGTTTCGTACGCTTCTTTTACCTCTTTAAATTTTTCATCTGATCCGGCTTCTTTGTTAATATCAGGATGATATTTTTTTGACAGCTTCCGATAAGCTTTTTTAATTTCATCCTTTGAAGCGCTCTTACTTACTCCCAGCACTTCATAGTAATCACGCTTACTCATCTCGCTTCACTCTCCCGAATTTCTCACATAAATTAGATTGTATCATTTTGAATTATGATTTTTCAATTCCTTTTATCCCGGGCAAGAAAAAAAGTCAAAGCCAAGAGATGCCTGACTTTGACTTTCTAATCATTGAATCAGATTATGAAATGTGTTCTTTTCGGTCAGCTCCGGAAGCGGGGCTGACACTAAAAAGAACTTATTTTTTGTTTTGGTCGTCGTTTACTTCTTCGTATTCAGCGTCGACAACGTTGTCATCCGCTTTGCCTTCAGCGTTTGCTCCGCCTTGAGCTTGCTGTGCTTTAGCAGCTTCTTCATAAAGCTTCATAGAAAGCTCTTGAACGATTGTTTGAAGCTCATCTTTTTTCGCTTTGATCTCTTCAAATTCGTTTTTCTCAATCGCTGCTTTTAAAGCGTCTTTGGCATCGTTGGCTTTTTTCACTTGTTCTTCATCCACTTTGCCTTCAAGATCTTTTAATGTTTTCTCAGTTTGGAAAACAAGCTGATCTGCTTCGTTGCGGACTTCGATTTCTTCTTTTTTCTTCGCATCAGCGTCAGCATTTTCTTCCGCTTCTTTTACCATGCGTTCGATCTCTTCATCTGAGAGACCTGAAGAAGATTTGATTGTAATGTTTTGTTCTTTTCCTGTGCCTAAGTCTTTTGCTCTTACGTTTACGATACCGTTTTTGTCAATATCGAAAGAAACTTCGATTTGAGGCACGCCGCGCGGTGCTGGCGGGATATCAGTAAGCTGGAAGCGGCCGAGTGTTTTGTTGTCGGCAGACATTGGGCGCTCACCTTGAAGAACATGGATATCAACAGCTGTTTGGTTATCAGCAGCAGTTGAGAACACTTGAGATTTGCTTGTCGGGATCGTCGTGTTGCGGTCGATCAGTTTTGTAAACACGCCGCCCATTGTTTCGATACCGAGAGAAAGCGGTGTAACGTCAAGCAGAACAACATCTTTTACGTCACCTGTGATAACGCCGCCCTGAATCGCAGCACCTAGCGCTACAACTTCATCCGGGTTTACGCCTTTATGCGCTTCTTTTCCAGTTTCTTTTTTGATTGCTTCTTGTACGGCAGGGATACGAGTTGATCCGCCGACAAGGATGACTTTGTCGATTTCGCTTGCAGAAAGTCCTGCATCTTGAAGCGCTTGACGGACAGGACCCATTGTGCGCTCTACTAAATGAGAAGAAAGCTCTTCGAATTTAGCGCGAGTTAATGTAAGTTCAAGGTGAAGCGGTCCTGCTTCTCCAGCTGTGATAAACGGTAAAGAAATTTGCGTAGAAGATACGCCGGAAAGATCTTTTTTCGCTTTTTCAGCTGCGTCTTTCAAACGCTGAAGCGCCATTTTGTCTTTTGATAAATCAATGCCGTTTTCTTTTTTGAATTCAGACACAAGATGATCGATGATAACTTGGTCAAAATCGTCCCCGCCCAGACGGTTGTCGCCGGCAGTTGAACGAACTTCGAATACACCGTCGCCAAGCTCAAGGATGGAAACGTCGAATGTACCGCCGCCAAGGTCGTATACTAGGATCGTTTGATCTTCATCTGTTTTATCAAGTCCGTATGCAAGCGCTGCTGCAGTCGGCTCGTTGATGATACGTTCTACTTCAAGACCTGCAATTTTACCAGCGTCTTTTGTTGCTTGACGCTCAGCATCGTTAAAGTATGCAGGAACTGTGATAACTGCTTTTGATACTGTTTCGCCAAGATAGCTTTCAGCGTATGATTTAAGGTGTTGAAGGATGATAGCAGACACTTCTTGTGGAGTGTAATCCTTTCCTTCAATTTCAACTTTATAATCAGTACCCATATGACGTTTGACTGACATAATTGTGTTAGGGTTTGTAATAGATTGGCGTTTAGCCACTTCCCCTACTTGACGTTCGCCGTTTTTAAACGCAACAACTGATGGCGTTGTGCGGTTTCCTTCAGCGTTAGCAATAACTTTAGGCTCGCCGCCTTCAAGCACTGCCACACATGAGTTTGTTGTTCCTAAGTCGATTCCGATAACTTTACTCACTTGAATAACCTCCTGCTATGTAATTATTGATTCACTTTGACCATGGAAGGGCGAATGACGCGATCCTTCAGCTTATAGCCTTTTTGCATTTCCTCAACAACAATGTTGGAGCCGTAGTTTTCGTCTTCAGCCTGCATAACAGCTTGGTGCAGATTAGGATCAAATTCCTGCCCTACAGCTTCGATGGCTTCGACGCCTTCTTTTTTCAAGGCTTCTACGAGCTGACGGTGGACCATTTCCATTCCCTGGAGCAAACTTTTCGTCTGTTCATTGTCGGCTTCAACCTGAAGCGCTCGTTCAAAGCTGTCAAGAGCCGGCAGCAAATCAGTCACGATATTTTGAGAACGGTATTTTTGGGACGCTTCCATCTCTAAACGGCTGCGTCGTTTATAGTTTTCAAAGTCTGCTTGAACACGCAAAAGTTTGTTTTCTTTTTCCTCAAGCAAACCTTGCAATTCGTTAATTTGGTTTTGAAGAAGTTCGCTTTCATTTGTTTCTTCCTGCTGTTCATCAGCGGCAGCTTGTTCTTCAATGATTTCTTGCTCTTCTGTTTCGTTTTGTTCAACGGTTTGTTTTTCTTCTGACATTGTGTTCACCTCCCTCAAAGTGTAAGGAGAAGGACAGGTGCTGCCCTTCGATAAAATTTGCCAAAATTCCCTTATTCATCATACAGACTTGTTAATGCTTTTGACAAGTCCGAAGTCACATGCTGAAGCAGGCTGACAACCCTGGAATAATTCATGCGGGTCGGGCCGATAATCGCAATTGAGCCGATCTGCTTCTGGTCTACGGAATAAGAAGCCGTAATCAGACTGCAATTTTCCATCTCTTCATAGTCGTTTTCTTTTCCGATTTTAATCGAAATACCCGTGTGCGGAGATTGAACCAGCTTTAAAACATCCTGTTCTTTCTCAATTAATGAAAGCAGCGACCGAACTCGGGTGATATCATGGAACTCAGGCTGGTTCAGCATATTGATTTTCCCGCCAAAAAACAACTTTTCAACATGATTTGTGGAATGAAAGGTTGAACGAAGCGCGTCGAGTATATTGTCATAGTTTTTAATGTGCTGTCTTAGGTACATGACAACTTCCTTAAATATGCGCTCATTCAGTTCATCCATTGGAACGCCGCTTAAACGGTCGTTCAGTATATTTACCAGTTTTTCAATATCAGACAGATCCATTTTGGTCGGAAAGTTAATCGTTTTGTTTTCCACATGCCCCGTATTGGTAACGAGAATCGCTACCGCCATATCAGGCTGAATCGGAATGATTTGAATCTGTTTAAGGTAATTCTCACTCAGCTTCGGCCCGAGTACGATGGATGTGTAATTCGTCAGATCGGACAAAATTTGCGCTGATTTTTGAACTGTCTTCTCCAGCTCGAAAATTTTCTCTTTGAAGATCGAGTGGATTTGGTCCAGGTCGCTTTTCGTCAGTTTGACGGGTGACAGCAAATGGTCAACATAGTACCGATACCCTTTTTCTGACGGAACACGTCCTGAGGATGAATGGGTTTTTTCAATAAAGCCCAATTCCTCCAAGTCAGCCATCTCGTTTCTTATTGTTGCAGAGCTAAATGTGATTTCATCTTTTTTCGAAAGAGTTCTTGATCCCACCGGCTGTGCCGATTTAATAAAATCGTTGATTATAACCTGAAGGATCAGCAGCTGACGATTTGTTAACATCATCATCACCTCTGTTAGCACTCTCAATAAGCGAGTGCTAATTCTATAACAAAAGTATCAAACCACAAGAAAAATGTCAATTATAACTCACCCAAAAAAGCGCCAAAAACTTCATTGCCTAATAATTTCCCTTGATGAGTCAAATAAACGGCAGACTCCGAATTGTGAATCAGCCCTTTTTCAGCGAGGTCTTTTAACACGCTTGGGAAAAGTCCATCCAGGGAACGGCCGTATTTTTCTGCGAATCGTTTTTTGCTGACACCGGCTGTTTTTCTCAAACCTAAAAACATTTCTTCCTCAATCTGTTCTTCTGTTGTCACTTCATGTGTATCTCTGTACGGAAAACCCTTTTCAGCTATCAGGTCAATGTAATGCTTAACAGGTCCGACGTTCACTGTTCGTGTGCCGCCGATATATCCGTGAGCGCCAGCTCCGAAACCGAAATATTGTTCGTTGCTCCAATACGTTAGATTGTGCTTAGATTCCATGCCTGCCTTAGCAAAGTTGCTGATTTCATATTGATGGATGCCGTGAGCTTCCATCTGGCTCATCACCATTTCATACATTTCAGCTTCCTGCTCCTGCGGCGGAAGATGAAGCCGCCCTTTTTGCATCAAATTATAAAATACCGTTTTCGGTTCTACAATAAGGGAGTAAACGGAATAATGCTCGGCATCCAATGATAAAGCAGTGTTTATGGAATGTTCCAGATGCTTGAGGGTTTGCCCCGGAAGCCCGAACATGAGATCAAGACTGATATTCTCAAAACCGATTTCCCGCGCTCTTTCAAAAGAGGTGAATACATCTTTTTGCTTGTGCACTCGGCCGATTTTTTCTAACAGATCGTCTTCGAACGTTTGCACACCAAAGCTGAGGCGATTTACGCCTGCTTCTTTTAATATTTTTAATTTCTCTGCGGACAGGTCGTCCGGATTCGCTTCAACCGCAAATTCCGATAAGTCGCTTGAGGGCTTCAGTACGCGGTTGATCATGTCCATCAGCTTTTTAAGCTGTTCCTCAGACAGGGAGGTCGGCGTGCCTCCTCCGATAAAGATTGTTTTGAGATCAGGCTGCCCAGTTTTTGCTATTGTATTTATCATTTCCTGTTCGAGTGCGTTTACATACTCGTCGACTGGCTGACTTTGAATAAAATATTTATTGAAATCGCAGTAGTGGCAAATATGCTCACAAAATGGGATATGGATATAAGCTGATTTCAACGGATTCACCTTCTTTACAGAAAGAAGCCGCAGTACAAGACTGCGGCGGCTTCTATTGTTTTTTCGGACTGTCGTCCATTTTCAGAACTGCCATAAATGCTTCTTGCGGCACTTCAACTGAGCCGACCTGCTTCATACGGCGTTTTCCTTCTTTTTGTTTTTCAAGAAGTTTCCGTTTACGCGAGATGTCCCCTCCGTAACATTTAGCCAATACGTTTTTACGCATTGCTTTTATGGTGGAGCGGGCCACGATTTTCTGGCCGATTGCGGCTTGTACCGGAACTTCAAACTGCTGGCGCGGAATGAGTTCTTTCAGTTTTTCAACGATCACTTTTCCGCGTTCATATGCGTAATCACGATGCACGATAAAGGAAAGGGCATCGATTTTTTCACCATTCAGCATAATGTCCATTTTCACAAGCTTGGACGGTTTGTAGCCGATCAGTTCATAATCAAAGGACGCATAGCCTTTAGTGCTTGATTTCAGCTGGTCAAAAAACTCATATACGATTTCCGCTAATGGCATATCATAAATGATGCTGACACGGTTTGCGTCTAAATACTGCATATCAATGAAATTGCCGCGTTTTCCTTGGCAAAGCTCCATCACAGCGCCGACATAGTCATTCGGCACCATCATCGTCGCTTTTACGTATGGCTCCTCAACCCGTTCGATCTTTTGAGGATCCGGCATGTTGGACGGGTTGTCGACAACGACCTTTTCGCCGTCTGTCATGTACACGTCATAGATAACGCTTGGCGCTGTTGTAATCAGGTCGATGTTGAACTCACGCTCAATTCGCTCCTGAATGATCTCCATGTGAAGCATGCCTAAAAATCCGCAGCGGAACCCGAATCCAAGCGCTTGCGAAGTTTCCGCTTCATATTGAAGGGAGGAATCATTCAGCTCAAGCTTTTCAAGAGCTTCCCTTAAATCATTATACTTCGCTGTATCAATCGGATACAAACCACAGTACACCATCGGGTTTAGCTTGCGGTATCCCGGCAGCGCTTCTTCTGCAGGATTAGCAGCGCTCGTTATTGTATCACCGACACGTGTGTCACCGACATTTTTGATTGAGGCAGTCAGGAAGCCTACATCACCGACCGTCAGTTCATTTGTCGGAGTTGCTTTCGGCGTGAACACGCCTACCTCTGTTACTTCGAATTCTTTGCCGGTTGCCATCATTTTGATTTTTTGTCCCGGCTTTACCGTTCCTTCAACGACTCTGATATAAGCCACGACACCGCGGTAGGCGTCATAAAGCGAGTCGAAGATCAGCGCTTTGAGCGGCGCCTCCGGATCTCCGGTCGGAGCTGGCACCTTTTCTACGATTTGTTCTAAAATCTCCTCAATCCCAATACCGGCTTTTGCTGAAGCAAGCACGGCTTCTGATGCATCAAGGCCGATAACGTCTTCTACCTCTTGGCGCACACGTTCAGGCTCGGCGCTCGGAAGGTCGATTTTATTGATGACCGGAAGGATTTCAAGATCGTTGTCAAGCGCTAAGTAGACATTGGCGAGCGTCTGCGCTTCAATCCCCTGGGCTGCATCTACGACAAGAATCGCTCCCTCACAGGCAGCAAGGCTTCGGGATACTTCATATGTGAAGTCGACGTGTCCCGGCGTATCGATTAGATGAAAGATATATTCTTCTCCGTCTTTTGCTTTATATTTAAGCTGAACAGAGTTTAATTTAATGGTTATGCCCCGCTCACGTTCAAGATCCATAGAATCGAGCAATTGTTCTTTCATTTCTCGTTGAGTGATTGCCGACGTTTTTTCTAAAATACGATCCGCTAAGGTCGATTTTCCGTGGTCAATATGGGCAATGATAGAGAAATTCCGTATTCTCGATTGCCTCTCTAAACGCTTTTCTTTATCTGTCACAATCTATCACTCCTACTATTAAACGCAAAATACACTAGCTTAGATTATATCAATAGGATTGTAAAGATTCAATGTAAAACAAGAAAGAGAAAAGTTCCCTATCATATCTGGGCTGCTTTTCTCTTTCACGTACTTATTGATTCATATCCCGTATCCATTCATACATTGACTGGGCAGTATTGGTTACGGTGTCCGAAAGCGCTTTTCCGGCTTTTGAAAACATATTGAATGTCTCCACCTTTTCCAGCTCTTTTTGTTTTTCTTCTAAATCTTTTGCCGTGACTGTTTCTCCTAGGATTGAGGCTTCTTTTTCATTATCTTTTCCGTCGGTGAGCGTAAACGCCCCCTTCAGTGAAGGGTCATGATAGCCTTTCATACTCAGCATCCCGTTGTTTGCCTGCTGCATGCCGAACAGTACGCCTAAAAACATGATCGTGACAAGCAGTAAGCATTTTCCAAAGTATGCAATCAAATCAACCACCTATTTCTTATTGTTTTTTCGTCTCCCCGCTCGTTGCGTTGACCTTTTCAGCATCCCAGTACATTTCGCTGAATACGTCCGCGGCCGCGTTAGCCGCACGCTGCAGCTCTTCGAGATTATTATCTACTCCGCCAAATTCGAGCAAAAGCGCTCTATCGGTTAAATCCTGATTGTAAACACCATTATCGCCTGGCGAGCCTTTGGAAAAGACACCTGTGCTAAGTCCGGGATATTTTTTCTCCATCAGTTTATGAAGCTCACTCGCAATTTTATAGTTTTCTTCGAAGTTTTTGCTTTTTTTCCCGACGACAAAGGCTACCCTGGCATAGCTTTTCCCTTTAATCGTTGCGGTTGTGTTTTTTTTGCGCCGTGAGTCTCTGTGGATGTCAATGATATATTGCAGATTTTTGTTTGAAGCGAGGGCGTCTTTCACAACCGGCCTTGATTCATCATAGGACCTGGCATAGTTTAAGCCTTTTTTATTCAATTTTGACTGTATATCGGTTTTATTCACTGTGGCTCCGATGCCTTGGGATTCAAGCGCTTGTCCGAACATATCTCCTACAAGCGTGACGTTGGCTTTAGAATGGCGCGCCATGTCAGGATCGGTCTCACCTTTTAATAGAGGGAGATATGATTCCGTATTGTGCGTGTGATAGATAAACACAACCTTTTTATCACCTGTTGTTTGTTTGGGCGGATCTTTTTGCGCATTATCTGATTGCGTTTGCTGTTTTTCAATCTCTGCCAAATTCGCTTCCCTTTCTTCCTCCATCACCTTAGACGGCGGCGGCGATTCCGCAGGCATATTCGTATAATCCGTCCCTTGTCCAGCTAACAAAATCTCGGTATCAAATTGTGCAAACCCCGGCAGCTCCCTACCGAGAAAGCTCCGCGGATCTTCGAGGTTAATGCTCGTCGCCAGCTTTAAAGAAAGACGAGAAAGATGAAATGAGCTGTCTGTTTGAGAGAGGTCAGAAGCGAAATAATGGTTTTCCATCCGCAGCAAATGTGCAAACACGTCACCCGGCAATTCTTCAGCAATCCCATAAAAAGAGTCAGACGACGGCCTAAGTTCCGGCCGGAGAGACGTCAGCACACCGGATAGAACAAAAATCACGATAAGGCTTACGATAAATAGAAAGATGGCTTTTACCGCTTTCCCGCCATTTACCGCAACAACAATTTGTCTGTTTCTGCGTTTATTTCTCATTGAATCCCTCCAGCGCTTGTCTAGTAATTACTCTATGAACAAGCTAGAGGAAGTAGAACTGTTTAGTGATTGTAGGAGCCTTTGTTTTCTTGTGACACTTTTTCATGAAGCGCTGTGTTTAATCCGTTCGCTAAAACATTTGCCATATCGTCGATAAATGAATCGACTTCCTTCGGCGTAACCATTAAGTTGTGCCCTAAAGGCGAAAGCACCTCGTGAATGAGCTGCCGTTTTTCATCTTCTTGAAGGGTTCCGACAATACCTAGGAACGATTGGCGCTGCTTTTGATCAGGAAGATCTTCTTCAGTGAGCACTTTCTTCTTCCCAAAGGTCATGCCTGCCGGAACAAGCGACCTTGACGGCCTGTTATCCTTCATTTCTCTGCCAAAATGTTTTAATATGTAGTCCACCGTGTCGCTGGCAATTGTCACGGCATCAACTACTGTCGGAACACCGATAGCGATCACCGGAACACCAAGCGTGTCTTTGCTTAAATCTTTTCGTTTATTCCCCACTCCAGATCCAGGATGAATGCCTGTATCCGATATTTGAATCGTTGTGTTGACCCTTTCCACCGCCCGCGCCGCCAACGCATCAATGGCGATGACAAAATCAGGCTTTGATTGCTCAATCACACCTTTAATAATGTCACTTGTTTCGATTCCTGTTATCCCCATTACACCCGGTGCAAATGCACTGACAGGCCTGTAACCCTCCTGTACGTTTTCCGGCTGAAGCTTAAACAAGTGCCTTGTTACCAACAGATTTTCTACTGCCATCGGTCCAAGCGCGTCAGGTGTCACGTTCCAGTTGCCGAGCCCAACGATCAAACAGCTCGCATCTTTTGAGATATTAAGGTTTTCAAGAAAAGCTGAGAATTCCTCTGCAAAGACAGCAGAGACCTTCTCCTGCATTTCCGAATCATTCTCCCTGATTCCCTGTGCTTCAAGCGTTAAATAGCGCCCTTCTTTTTTTCCCGAAAGCTCTGCGCCTTCCTTTGTAACATCAACTGTGCGGATTTTAATGCCGCCGTGATCACGCTCTTTTTCAATAAAGCCTTTAATTTCTTTTGTCGGCACAGCCTGCTGATTGGCCATTGCTTCCTTCGTTTCCACTGCCAAATCGGTACGTATCAAATACTGATTCACATCTAGCTCACTTTTTTTCATACAGGGGCCTCCTTCACATTAAGTACCTATATTGTTGCCATTTGCTGAATGAATCATGCTAAAAAGAGAACCTTCAATGAAAAATACTTTACATTTATATTGCAATCTAAAGGTGTGTTTGATAGAATACAATTTGTTCTATTGTGAAGAAGATTTAACCTTAAGACACTGTGCTACAGGTTGTATCTTAGGAGGTGAAACACATGCCAAACATTAAATCAGCGATTAAACGTACAAAAACAAACAACGAACGCCGCGTTCACAACGCGACAATCAAATCTGCTATGCGTACTGCAATCAAACAAGTTGAAGCTTCTGTTGCCAACAACGAAGCTGACAAAGCGAAAACTGCTCTTACTGAAGCAGCTAAACGTATTGATAAAGCAGTGAAAACAGGTCTTGTACACAAAAATACCGCAGCTCGATACAAATCAAGACTAGCGAAAAAAGTGAACGGACTTTCTGCATAATATAAAAACGATCCTCAATAATGGGGATCGTTTTTTTCATTTCTTTTTAACAGCTGTAAAAGGAACAGTTCGAGCAGGAGCTGCTTGTCCTTTTTCCCGGTTTTCATCTCATAGTCCATGACAGCAAGCTGTTCAATAATTGAACGGAGCTCCTCCTCTGAAAAAAGCCTTGCTTGATCCATCGCCAGCTTTACCCGAAATGGGTGAACTTTTAGATTAGAAGCGATTTGTTTTTGTCCGTATCCCTGTTCCGCGAAGTACTTTGTCTGCAGAATCAGCCGGAACTGGTTCGAAATAAGCGCCATAATTTTGATCGGTTCTTCATTTTGTTTAAGCAAATCATAAAAAATTTGCAGACTCTCAGTTCGTTTTCGGTTGACGATTTTATTGATCAGCTCAAAAATATTTTGTTCAAGGCTTCTAGCAACAAGCATTTTCACATCATCCAGCGTAATTTCTTCACGATCTCCAATAAACGTGCAGAGCTTTTGAATCTCCTGAAAAATCGATGACAGATGCCCGTTCACAAGCAGAACCAAATGCTCCGCCGCTTCCGTGCCGATTGTTTTCTGCTCTGTTTTTGCAAGGTTGACAGTAAAGTCTGTCGTTTCCTTTGCGTTTAATTCCTTCGCCTCCATCATAAACGCGTGCTTCTTTAACGCTTTCGTCAGCTTTTTCCGCTCATCAAGCTTTTCATAAGGAGCAAGCAGGACAAAGACTGTGTAAGGCGCAGGTGATTGTATATATGATTCAAGCGCACTGACGTTGTGCTCAATTTTTTCTTTTTTCTTTTCACCTGTTAAAAAATATGGATTTTTCACAATGACAAGACGCCGCTCCCCCATAAACGGAAACGTTTCAGCATCTGCAATTGCTTGATCCAGCGGGTCCTCTTCCAGATCAAAAACGGACAGATTGAAATCCTTTGTCTCCTGATCAACGACCGTCTGTCTGATCCTGCTGACGGTTTCTTGCAGCAGATATGTCTCTTTTCCGTATAAACAATAAACTGGATGGACCTCTCCTTTTTTCAGGCTTTTCCACACATCAAATACCATTGTTGTACGACTTCCTCTCTTTCATCATCCCCTTCTATCCTAAATTGAGTTTGCAAAATAGTAAAGAGGAAGCCTGACTGCTGCTTCCCCATTTATATTAAACGCCTGTTCGCAAGCCCCCGGGACAGCTTGTAAAAAGGCGATAATCACCAGAACAGAAAACGTTACCTTAGCTTCTAGATTTTTCAAAACAATTCCATTATACTTAAGTCAGTCAGGAGGGATAAAGTTGAATGATTTTGAAAAAAACGTTCAAAGCAAACGAAATGATGCTGTAGATTCAGCTGTTGGTTTTGTTGTGTCCTTCGGATTTTTCGCCTTCTTGTTTGTCATGGCAACGGTTATTCACCTAGTTGGTTCATAACAGCGACTGCCCGGGCTGCTGATTTCTCGGCAGTCTTTTTTAGTTCGTCTCTGTTATATCTGATGTATCATATGGAGGATAGACAGAAAAGGTTCCAACTCTGTTTTTGTATCTATATTGGATCGTTCCGTTTTGATCTGTTCGCAGCACACGGATAGAATGTCTCTGTAATAGTTGCAGAACTTCTTGATGAGGATGATGGTACCGATTGTTTTTCCCGGCTGAGATAATGGCCGTTTTCGGCTGAAGCTGTTGGATGAATTCTTCACCAGTAGAGCCTTTGCTCCCATGGTGCCCCACCTTTAAGACATCTGCTTTAATATTTGGAAACACGTCCATCACCTCCTGTTCCCCTTCTTTCTCCAGATCACCCGTCAAGATCCAGCTCAGAACGCCCGTCTCCATCCAGAGAACGAGAGAGGAATTATTTTTGCTTGCAGGATCAGGTGCTTCAGGTGACAATACATGGAACTGCAAATCCTTTATTTGCAATACATCGCCTCGCTTCACCTCTTCAATTGTCACTCCCTCTTCTCTGGCTGTCTGCAGCACTTTCTCATCTTTAGGTTCAGAAACGAACCCTTTCGGAATCACGAGGCGCTTTACTTTATGATGCTTCAGCAGAGTCTCCGCCTCTCCGATATGATCTTGGTCAGCGTGCGTCAGAATTAAAGCGTCAAGCTGTTTGATTCCCTTAGCAGTTAAAAACGGAATCAGCACCTTCTCCCCCAGTGAAAACGGATGCTGTTTTTCGCGCCAAGGCTCTGACGAGTAAGACAAAGTGCCGCCGGTATCAATTAAGACACGCCCCCGCTGATGCGGAGCACCTACAAACATGCTGTCCCCCTGTCCAATATCTATCATATCCACTTCTCCTTCGGAACTAAGACACGGATATATAAAGAGCAGAAACAGCACCGTGCAGCAAATGCCGCCGGTTACCATCAACTGCGACAAGGAGCATTTTTCAATCGCCATAAGCAATAGGATGATCGTGACCGTGAATAAAAAAAGCAAAACAGGTGCAGGATGTGCGATCATAATCGTGAACACATCAACATCTGCAATGTTTGTGATTAACCTATTGGTCCAGCTTATCAATAAATCAAACCAGCTGAAAAACAATCTCCCAAACGAAGCGGAAAGACTTAATAGAAGAACACCTGCTACAGCTCCCGGCAAAATACAGAAGGTATAAAATGGTACCATCAACATATTCATCGGTACGCTAATTATAGAAAACTGATGAAAATGATACAGGAGAATCGGAAGCGAGCCCAGCTGAGCGATGAGTGATACAATTGTCAGCTGTCCCAAGGAGGTTTTAACCTGCTGAAAAATAGAAGAGGATAGAATTAAAGAAAAACTGACGGCGAACGATAGCTGAAAACCGGCTTCAAAGAGATGATAAGGATTGAAGAGCAGAAGGACGATGTATGAAAGGCAAATTGCAGTTGCAGAGCGGACACGCCATTTGACAAGACTTCCAGCTAAGTAAACACCCGACATGAGAGCGGCGCGTAGCACTGAAGGAGCAGCGCCGGTCAACATCACATAGAACGGCAGAAATAACAGCAACAGAATTGACGCCTTTTCTCTTGTTATACCAAGGCGGATCATGATATAAAACAAACCTGCTGTCAAAATCCCCACGTGGAGTCCTGATATTGCCAAGAGATGGACAACACCAAGCTTTTGATACGCGGTAAGCACTTCATCCTCCACGTAAAATCTGTCACCGACTGTAAGTGCCTGTACAATCCCTGCCGAATCAGGAGGCAGAAGGCTGTTTGTGAATGATATGATATGTTTTCTCAAACTGAGCACCTTGTACTTGAAATTTTCAGGTTCGCTGCAGTTTTGGATAGACGTGACAGAGTAGTTCCAATGAATATGCTGCCGATAGAGATACTCGTTATAATCAAATGCACCCGGCACAGTTGCGTGTTTCGGTTCTTCCAATGTACCAGTCAATTCACATGACATTCCTGGTTCTATGTATAACAGCTGTTCTTTTTCACCAGCAGACTGAATGCGATACGCAGCAGCCCATTTTTCCTTATCAGGTGTCTCAACCATCATAGACATACGGTCGCCGTCAATTTTGGGAATAGTGTCAATCACTGCCTTGAATTGATAAGTTCCCTGCCGATAGGAAGAGACATTCTGAGAATCTGTGACTGCATACAGTACAAAAAACAATATAAAAGAGAAGAAACAAACAATAATAAGAAAAGCGTGCCTCGTTTTGATTAAAATGATGAGGAGAAGGAGGATGAAAAGAAAAATAGCGGGGAAATAAGCGGCGGCAGTAATTCCAACCGTTGCCGAAGCTGCCGCCATAGGCAATAACAAACGCGAATTACGCATTCATCACACGTAGCTCGTGAAAAGTGTATTCGCCTGTTCATGTATCTTTTTCAATTCTTCCTCCGCTAAACCGGCATCGGCCAATTTCCCTATAAGTCCCGCTACAAATGAAAGCTTTTCTCTGTTTTTCAGATCAACGATCATTTCATCGAGTTCAACCTGTTCAACAGTTACACCCGCCTGTTCAAATAATTCCTGCGCATACGGATGTGTTTTGTAATCCTCAGCATAATAAACCGTTTTGATACCAGCTTGAATAATAGATTTGCAGCATTGAATGCACGGATAATGCGTCACATAAATCTCCGCTCCATCAGTAGGCACCCCAAACTTAGAGCATTGAAGAATCGCATTCATTTCAGCGTGAATCGTTCTTGCACAATGATCATCTATCATTAAGCATCCTTCATCTGCACAATGTACGCCGCCTGCGATTGACCCGTTGTAGCCTCCTGCTATCATGCGTTTGTCTCTGACTATAGTAGCGCCGACAGATAATCTCGGACATGTGCTGCGCAGCGCCAATAAATGGCTTTGAGCCATAAAGTATTGATTCCATGAAATTCGTTCCACGTTGTTCCCTCCAAATGTTGTATTGCCTGACCTTTAGTTTACCTATCATAATGCATGACCGTCAAATCACTTTACTGTAATGGAAGACTTTATTTTCTCAAATGACTTTTCACCTATTCCTGAAACCTTAGTGATATCTTCAATTGTTTGGAAACGACCGTTTTCTTCCCGATATGCAATAATAGCTTCAGCTTTGGATGGCCCCACCCCTGAGATGCCTTGTAACTCCTCTAAGGTTGCTGTATTGATATTCACCAGCGCTCCCTTCCCTCCATCGCTTTGAACAGACCCTCCGCCACCTTGCTGCACTGCTGTTTCCTCTCCCTTTTTCGGGATGTACACCACTGTCCCGTCCTGCAGAATCTCCGCCAAATTTACTTGCGCTTCGTCTGCTTGTTCACTGGTCCCGCCCGCTTTCTCAATTGCCTGAGATACTCTGTCCCCTGTTCGCATTTCATAAACGCCAGGATGCTGAACAGCACCTTTGATGTCTATCACAATTGTTCCGTTTGACTCGTCGTTGTTTGCTTCCTGCTTTACCACTGTATTTTCTGCCTCTGTTGGTACAGCTTGCTTCACCGGCTCTTTATTTTTCCCTGTGGCCAGAAAGATCATAATCGCTGTGAAAACAGCCGCAGAAGCCGCTAAAATAATTGCTTTCTTATGCTGATTCAACCAATTCATCGTGCATGTTCCCCGCTTTCGTCATATTTTATTTTCATAACACATATGGTTTAGAGGATAATAGCTCAAAGGAGGGGAAACCATTGAAGATAGGCTTTATCGGCACAGGAAATATGGGTACGATCCTTATCGAATCATTTATTGAATCAAAAGCAGCCGATCCCTCAAACATAACAATCACAAACCGCACAATTGAAAAAGCGTTACACATAAAAAACCGCTACAACAGCATAAACGTTACCGAAAGTCTCGAAAAGCTCGTTTCTGAGAACGAGATGATTTTTATTTGTGTTAAGCCGCTTGATATATATCCTTTACTGGCAAGAGCGCTACCTTATTTAAGAAAAGATCATATTCTCATTTCAATTACAAGCCCCGTTCAAACCGAACAGCTCGAACAATATGTGCCGTGTCAAGTGGCGCGAGTGATCCCAAGTATTACGAACAGAGCGCTGGCAGGTGTTTCTCTCGTCACGTTCGGCACAAGCTGCAGCGAATCTGCAAAAGCGAAAATCAATGAGCTGATGCAGCATATCTCTCATCCGCTGCAAATTGAAAGTGACATCACGAGGGTTGCATCAGACATCGTAAGCTGCGGCCCTGCTTTTATGAGCTATCTGATCCAGCGGTTTATAGATGCAGCTGTTTCGGAGACATCAGTGTCTAAACAGGACGCGATTTTGATGTGTAAGGAAATGCTTGTCGGAATGGGAAAACTGTTAGAAACCGAATTGTATACCCTGCCTGCATTACAGGAAAAGGTTTGCGTTAAAGGCGGTGTAACAGGAGAAGGCATTAAAGCGCTGGAAAGCGGTGTGCAGGATATGTTTCACCGGGTATTTCAAAATACTCATATGAAGTACGAGGAGGATATTTCCGCAGTGAAAAAGCAGTTTCATGTGTAGACGAGTATGTCATACTTTCGTCTGTACTGCAAAAGCATAAAAAAGCATTTTAAAAAACCATCGTTTTAAGAAACGATGGTTTTTGATTTCTGCGCCTTGAAAAAGAGGCGTTCTGATTGTGCTGATGGCTCGGTATCCGTAAAATCAGCTGTCACGCGATGGAGCTGAAAGCCGCAGTTCTTAAGCATTTCTTCGTATTCTTCCACCGGGAACGTTCTTTGCTCGTGTGTCTCATCAAAACGATCATACGCTTCTCCATTCCACACAAAAAACGACATATCATGAATGACAGAAAGCTCGCCACTTCCGGCAAAACTCTGCCAGATATAGCTGATATCTTCGTCCTGGTCAGCAAATGTGCTATCCGGAAAGACTTCCGCAATTTTATAAGATGAATGGACATCAAACAGCAAAATGCCTTCAGGCTTTAATACCCGAAATACACTTTTAAAGGTTTCGATCACATCATTTTTTGTTTTTAAATAATTTAATGAGTCACAGCATATCACAACAGCGTCAAACTGACCGTCAAAGCCGGTAATCTCTCTCATATCCTGCTGAAGAAATAAAATAGGCTGGCTACTCGATACCTTTTGCTGGGCGAAAGAAAGCATCTCTTCGCTGAGATCGATGCCTGTAACCTCGAAGCCTTTTTCGGCAAGCCGGATGGAGATTTCCCCCGTGCCGCATGCTAGATCGAGAATACGGCCTTTTT
Source organism: Bacillus sp. 9.4 (assembly GCF_055486415.1). Classification (NCBI taxonomy): domain Bacteria; kingdom Bacillati; phylum Bacillota; class Bacilli; order Caryophanales; family Bacillaceae; genus Bacillus; species Bacillus sp. 9.4. Next base: position 630,679 of record NZ_JBVFMU010000001.1, read on the forward strand.
CCGGGAGAGATGCTTCAATCCATTCTGTCCATTGATCGTAAGGAGCGTGTGACATTAACTCGTCATACACGCTTGCAAAGCCTTGATAAATCATTGATTCATTCCAAGATCAAGATCTGCGAGCGGAGCGTCTCCCCACAGCTTTTCAAGGTTGTAGTAGCTTCTTTCATCCTTGTGGAAGACATGGACAATCACATCGCCTAGATCAACGAGAACCCATCTTGCTTCATCAAAGCCTTCCATCTTTTTAACTTGAATGCCGTTTTCATCAGCCTGATCCTTGATTTCACGGGCAATCGCCTGTACCTGTTTATCTGAATTTCCGTGGCAGATCAGAAAATAATCAGCAACCAGAGAAATACCTTCCATATCCAGTGCTAAAATATCCTCTGCCCGTTTATCGTCGCAAGCCGCAGCTGCGATCTTTAAAATGGACTTTTGGTTCATTCACAAATTCCTCCTGTTCAGCTGCCAGACACAAGCCAGTTATACGTTAAAAATGTGTCTGGAAAAACCGGTTGATTTTTTTTCATAAGAAAAACCATTGTATTTTTAATGGACTGAATCAGCGCTTGATTCAAATCTGTCTCAGCAAGCTTACGCACCTCATCGACACCGGGAAATGCCCGATTTGGCTCAATGTAATCAGCAACGTAAATGACTTTTTCTAAAAGTGTCATGCCGGGGCGCCCTGAGGTATGATACCTAATGGCGTCAAGAATGTCTTCATCTTGAACCCCTGCCTCTCTTTGGACCAAATAAGCGCCGACCGGAGCGTGCCAGAGCTCCGGATTATGATCCAATAAATGCGCAGGCATTTTTTCTCGCGCAATAATTTGTTTCATTTCTTCTTTCGGGCGGAATTTGGCGTAATCATGAAAGATTGCCGCTGTTTCCGCTTTTTTAGAATCGGCTCCAAAACGCTCCGCAAGTTCGATCGCCGTGTTCATCACGCCAACCGTATGGATATATCGGTGTTCGGTCAATTGCTGCTTCACGCATGCAAGTGCCTCCTCACGATTCATATAAACCATTCTCCTCTACATACTTCTTCACTTTATCAGGGATTAAGTAGTCAGTGGGCTTCTTGCTTTTAAACCGTTCCCTTATCATAGTTGATGATACCTCAAATTCCGGAACGTCTGCAAAGAGAAGCGGATAAGGGGTTTCAACATGAAAACCGGGGCGCTTTACTCCAATAAATTGAATGAGGTTCAGCAGCTCGTCCAGCTTATACCATTTCGGCAAATATTCAATCATATCAGCACCGATAATAAAGAACAGCTGATCATTTGGATAACGCTGCTTCAGTAAAGAAACGGTATCAAAGGTATATGACGGTCCTTCTCTTTCCATTTCAACAAGCTCCAGCTTAAAGGACGTATTAGATTGAATTGCAAGCTTTAGCATTTCCACGCGATGAAAGCTGTCGGTATAGTCTTCGTTCTGTTTATGCGGCGGAATTTGATTAGGCATAAACCAAATTTCATCAAGCCCTGCCTGGTACAGCACCTCATTCGCCATTAAGAGGTGACCATTATGCGGAGGGTCAAACGTGCCTCCGAAAATTCCGATTTTCTTCATTTCAACCACCTTTAAGGAAGCTCGATTTGTTTATTTTCCTTTGATTCCTTATATAACACAATCGTATTGCCGATTGTCTGCACCAATTGAGAGCGGCTTCCTTTTACAAGAGCTTCCGCTACATCGTTTTTATCCTCTTCGCAATTCTGAAGCACGCTGACTTTAATGAGCTCTCTCGCTTCAAGCGCCTCAGCAATTTGTTTAATCATGTTGTCGTTTACTCCGCCTTTACCTACTTGAAAAATCGGCGTTAAATGATGCGCTTTTGAACGCAAAAAACGTTTTTGTTTACCTGTTAACATTCTGTTCCTCCTAATTTTCCTATTACAATGGATCTCATTTTTTCAATATTAGGCTCTTGTCCAGTCCACAATTGGAAAGACAATGCTGCCTGTTCAACAAACATGCCCACACCGTCGAGTGTTTTCAAGCCTTTTTGGCTTGCTTCTTTTAAAAGGGCCGTCTGTATTGGATTATACACGATATCACATACGACGGCACTGCTCGCGGCACGCTGTAATGAAAGCGGCACATCGTCCACGTTCGGATACATGCCCACAGACGTTGTATGGATGATAACATCATACTGCTCAAGACGTTCTTCTGCTTCTTTTATGCTTAATACTTCTTTATTGTGAAACGAGGGAGTAGCTTCTGTAAGCCGCTTTGCTTTTTCTAACGTCCGGTTGCAAATGTCAAATTTTTTCGGGGTATTTCGGACAATTGTTGTAAAAATGGCTCTCGCCGCTCCGCCAGCGCCGATCATTAAGAATGACAGTTCAGAGATGGGCTTGTCTAATACCTTCATTAATGACTTCACGAAGCCTTCCCCATCGGTATTGTATCCGACAAGCTTATCTCCCTCTCTTCTGACCGTGTTTACGGCACCGAGCACTTTTGCACTCTCATCAATATGATCCAGATAATCCATAATGGAAACCTTGTGCGGAACAGTCACATTGATTCCTTGTACGCCTAGAGCTCTTATTCCTTTTACCGCATCCTCCAGATCATTCTCTTCTACCTTGAAGGCATGATAATGTCCGTCAAGCCCGAGGTCTTTCAATGATGCGTTATGAATATCAGGTGACATAGAATGGCCAATCGGATTTCCGATAACCCCGTACAGCTTTTTCATGCTCCTCTCCCCTTTTCTTAAATTAATGAACGCCGAACAAATACATGAACGCCTTTTGGCGCGTATGCAGTTACCTTTTTATCGGCGTCATGGACAGTAACCCAGCCTAACCCAGAGAAAACGATATCTGTCTTTTTGTCTTTTATCGTAAACGTATGGGCGACCAATTCCGGAAACTCATCCATTTCATCTTTACCCGGAGGTGTGAGCAATTCCCCTGCATGCTTTTCATAAAGCGCGTCTGCATTTTCAAGTTTTGTTCTATGAATCATCAGCTCATTCGGCATATAGCAAATAAAAGGAGATCTTTCCCCAGACACATAATCAAACCTTGCAAGTCCGCCAAAATACAGTGTTTGCTGATCATTAAGCTGGAATGTGCGAGGCTTCAGCTCCTTTTTAGGAGATAATATTTTCAGATCCTTTTTATTGACATAATGCGCCATTTGATGGTTGTTGATAATTCCAGGTGTATCATAAAGCGATGAACCGTCATCCAGCGGGATTTCAATCGCATCAAGGGTTGTGCCAGGAAATTGGGATGTTGTAATAATATCTTCTTCACCTGACACTTCTTTAATAATCCGGTTAATAAAGGTTGACTTTCCTACATTTGTACATCCGACAACATAGACGTCTTTTCCGTTGCGGTAATGCTCAATCGCGTCAATTACTTCTCTGATTCCCTGGCCGCGTCCCGCACTGACCAAAAATACGTCAACCGGTTTTAAGCCAAGCTCTTTCGCTTCACGCTTCATCCATTGGATCAGACGCTCTCTTTTCAGTGACTTAGGCAAAATATCCGCTTTATTGCCAACTAATAAGATAGGGTTTCCCCCCACCAAGCGCTGCAGCCCATTAATCCAGCTGCCGTTAAAATCAAAAATATCAACAATTTTTACGACAAGAGAGTCCGTTTCTCCAATACCGTGAAGAATGTTCAAAAAATCATCATCAGTTAAGGAGACATCTTGTATTTCATTATAGTTTTTCAGTCTGAAGCAACGCTGGCAAATCACATTTTCTTTCGTAAGTGATGCAGGCGGCGCGTACCCCAAACCTGTTTTGTCCTCGGTTTGGATCGTAACTCCGCACCCGATACAAACAACCTTTTCCATTTCTTACTCCTCCCACTGAATGTGCCCTTTTCGTTTGAGAGCACTCAGTATTCTGCGTTCGACCTGGCGGTTAAAGCGCGTAATGAATCCGTCAGAGGAAGCGACTGGCACGACCAAAATCGTATGGTAGCCGTTTCGGTTTCCCCCGAGTACATCGGTCAGCAGCTGGTCTCCGATGACAACGCAGTCCTCTTTTTTCAGCTCCATATTGCGCACCGCTCTATTAAAGGCTTTACCCATCGGTTTTCTGGCTTTATAGATGAATGGGATTCCAAGCGGTTCTGAGAAAAGTTTCACTCTTCTTTCGTTATTATTAGAGACAATTGTCACTTTAATGCCGTGTTCCTTCATTTCTTCAAACCACTCGATCAATCGCGGCGTCGCGTTCGGCCTGTCCCATTCAACAAGCGTATTATCCAGGTCAGTAATAATTCCTTTTACATTTCGTTCCTTTAATTTCTCAGGTGTAATATGAAAAATATTTTTTACAAACTCGTCAGGTAAAAAAAACTTTTTTAACAAAACCCGCACCCTTCCCTTTTTTCTTTCTCTCAAAATGATTGTCGAAAAAAATCGAACTTGCGCCTAAATAAAAACTGAGCAAAAAAATTTCGACAAAAATTGGGTTTCTTCACCAGGTGTGGATAAATTTACACACACTATCCACTCTTATTACATCACTCTTTAGACAAATTATAAACACGATACTCACAAGTTATCCACTTTTTGGTGTGGATAACAGAACGATTGTTCTTATATGCATTTCATGGTAGATTAAAGATAACTTCAACCTCAGATGAACGCAACTTATCATTGTATGCGTTAAAATCATGAATGATTCCAACTTTTAAGGAGGTGCCTCTCCCATTAATTGGGTTCCTAGCATGAGAAAACTGTCTGATGAATTACTAATAGAATCTTATTTCAAAGCCACCGAAATGAATTTAAACCGTGACTTTATCGAGTTAATTGAAAACGAAATAAAAAGAAGATCGCTCGGACATATTATTTCCGTATCTTCTTAATAGGAATTTGTCTATTTTTTCCGGGCGTATTTCCTTTTTTTACTCAGATGACTGATATTATATCACTTTGGCTGCGCGCTTTACTACTATTTTCAGCAAAAAACACCCCTAAAAAGAGGTGTTTTAAAGGGCCGGTTATTATGCTAACCAGTATATGCCGCCCACAACCAGGAGAACAACAACTAAAACAACAATAAAAGCGTATCCATATGCTCTGCCTGCGCCATACATGTGAAGCGCCTCCTTAATAAGGTTTTATAACAGCCTATGTAGGAGAAATAAATCGGACTAGGCGGTTGTCCGGCTCAACGCTGCAGGATCTGCCCATCTTGTATTCCTTCATATACGATCCTTGCCCCTTTAGGTGTCATATGATTTCCAGAAGGATCTATAAGACCAGATTGGATAAGCGCTTCATCAGTTGCTTTTCCGCCGTCTGCTTCTATAAAATGCTTCCAGTTATCTACAAGAGGGACATCCAGGCGCTTCGACACATCTCTTGTAATATCGTTATATGAGTTGTGCCATTTCCTTGCTCCGCCTTTTGGTTCAAAAGCAGCTGCTTGATATCTGGAATAGTAAAACAAATGATGCTTCCCATTACCTTCTATAATTGGGATACACGTCATTAAGATTGGCTTGATTCCGTGTTTTCTGCTTTCTTCAATAAAATAAACCAGATTTTCTCTAAAACGCTGCTTCGACACTCTCGGTTTCCCCTCAGTCAGTATGGCAGCGTCATTGGTGCCGAACATAATAAACAAATACTTCGGTTTTTGATCCAGCACATCTGTCTGAAATCGGAGACGGGCATCCTCTGTCGTCTGTCCGCCGATTCCCGCATTGAGTATGTCAAGGTTACCGCGCTCAGCTGTTTTTAATATATTGACCCACTGCTGTGCTTTTGGATAATCGCGATAATCCCAATTAGAGCCACGCGTATTGCTGTCACCAAATGCTACAACGTCTTCGTATCCCCTTCCCTCGCATCCTGCTGTAACGAACAGCAGAAGGAAAAGGATGATAAAATGTTTCATCTTTACACCCCCAAAAGCCTCACCTTAATGTTATACCTCTGTTTCTCTTCGTTCAATGAAGAGTTTTTCGCTATCACTGTTTTTTCCTATAGTTAACGTGTCCCCCTCAGTGAATATCATTCTGCTTTCATTGCGGCGCAGCTGATGATTTTTTAAAATTCCCTTCTTTCCAATCTGAAAAACACACAAACCAAAGAAAAGAAAATAACCTGGATCCGCACTGGAAACAGGTTATCCGTTAAATCCTGCATTTACTTTAACTTCGATTTAAGCTTGGCCTTTGTTTTTGGCCCATAAATCCCGTCTGCAGTTAATCCGTTCATGAGCTGAAAACGCTTGACGGCATTCGCTGTTTTCGGTCCGTAAACTCCATCTATGCCATTGTTTTTGGCTCCCTTATCAGGGTAAAAGTGAAGTGCAGCTAAAGCCTTTTGCAGCTGGAGAATGTTTGTGCCCTTTCGATAAGGCGAAGTGAGCTTTATAACCCCAGACGGCAGAGGATATGATGGTAAAGGTTCTTTTGGAGGTGTATCCGAGGAAGAAATTCCGTTTATAAAAGAGTTCCAGTGGTTCAAGAGTTTCCGCGGACATTCTTTCCCAGACCATTTTTTGTGGGGAACAACACGATTTAACGGAATATTGTTTTCCTTCATCAGCTTTCTGATCAGCCACTGGGCATTTGATGTTGCTTTTTCAAAATCGCCATCAGCATTTTCGCAGATTTCAATCCCGATCGATTTGCGGTTTCCTGTCCCGTTTGTACCGTCTCCCGCATGCCAGCCGTTTTCATCTATCGGGAGATGCTGATAAATGACTGAATCGTCAACTGTAAAATGCCAGCTTTCGGATGTGCTCGGGTTTTTTACAAAATTGGCGTGCATTTTCGCATCAGCGCCTTTTGCTGTATTCGCTGTATTATGCACCGTAATATAAGCAGGCGTCATCGCATAGCCAGGACGATTATCATTTGATACCGGTATAAAATCCTTTTTTATGGTTACCATTTCTATCCCTCCCTATTATTAAGAATGCAGAAAACAGAGAGATGGACAGCCTTTTTTATGAGGTAAAAAAGAATTGTGTTCTCAACCTGGTTTTCAGTTGAACCGCTGAAATGGCACCAGTTATACTAATTTAGATGACGGAGGTTTTGGCTCCTGACATCACCTAAGTTGGGAGTGACCATAGACATGTTAAAAAAAGTAATAGGTATACTTGTGATTATTGCTATCATTGCAGTCGGTTTTTTTCAGAAAGAAGCTTGGCTTGATGCAATCAAAGCAGGAGGGATGTTTTCCGTTTTATTTAGTATGCTGCTGATTGCTGCCGATGTTTTTTTCCCAATAGTGCCGTTTGCTTTGATTGCTGCTTTAAATGGCGCAGTGTTCGGGACTGCAAATGGAATTTGGATTACACTGACCGGCTCAATGCTTGGTACAATATTGCTGTTTTTTCTCGCCAGGTACAGTTTTAGAGATTGGGCCAGAAAAAAAGTTCAGGCCTATCCTGCCATACAGAGCTACGAGGCTTCCTTCAACAAAAACGCTTTTACCGCTGTTTTATTAGGAAGGCTGATACCTGTCATACCTTCACTTGTAATGAACGTGATCTGCGGGCTGAGCCAAGTTCGCTGGCATGTTTTTTTCTTTGCGTCTTTAATAGGGAAAATCCCCAATATTGTTGTTGTCACTATTGCAGGTGCCAATTTCACCAGCAATAAATTATTGTCTATCAGCATTTACGGTACATATATTCTGATCATCATGGTGGTCATTTATAAAAAGTTCCCTCATCTTCTGAAGGTGCCAAAAAAATAAGGCGGCTTGTTTGGCCCCCTTACTTTTTTTCTGTCGCATGGCCTCCAAATTCATTTCGAAGCGCAGCGACCACCTTTCCTGTAAACGTATCGTCTGTTAAAGAACGGTATCTCATCATCAGTGACATGGCGATGACCGGAGTTGCCGTCTGCAGATCAAGCGCGGTTTCCACCGTCCATTTTCCTTCACCTGAGGAATGCATAATGCCCTTGATCTGATCCAGTTTCGCATCCTTAGAGAAAGCTCGCTCAGTCAGTCCCATAAGCCAAGAACGAATGACAGAACCATGATTCCACACTCTGGCAACCTTCTCATAGTCAAAATCAAATTGGCTGTTTTCAAGCACTTCAAATCCTTCACCAATCGCGGCCATCATTCCATACTCAATTCCATTATGGATCATTTTTAAAAAATGTCCGCTTCCCGCTTCACCAGCGTATAGATAACCATTTTCGACGGCGGTATCACGAAAAAGCGGTTCCACAATCTCCCATGCTTCATGGTCGCCCCCCACCATAAAACAGGCTCCATGCCGTGCGCCTTCCATTCCGCCTGACGTTCCGGCATCGAGATAATGGATACCCGCTTCTTTCATTTGATTGTAGCGGCGAATTGATTCTTTATAATGAGAGTTTCCAGCTTCGATAATCATATCGCCTTTACTTAATAAAGGTGATACATCACGCAAAACAGCATCGACAATGCTATGCGGTACCATAACCCATAGGATACGCGGCGGGTCTAATAAAGAAATTAACTCTTTAAGATTCGTTGTCCCCTCAGCCCCGTATGCTTTCAGTTCATCAACAGCCGCTTGATTTACATCATATCCTACCGCTTGATGATTGCGGTCAATGAATTGCTTTCCTATGTTTATGCCCATTTTCCCTAAGCCGATTAATCCGATTTTCATATCTGTTCCTCCTGATTGTCTAAAAAGCCTTTACTCTTTATGTTCCCTTTGGATTGTATTGTGATACGCAGAAAACAAATGGGGCTTACATCGTCTGCGCATGTAAATTTTATTTTTCATGACCGACGGCGCCTGCCAGTTCTATTACTGAATCTCTTTATATCCATAATTATCGCTTTATCCTTGATTTACCATCAGTTTAAGTTAAAATATGGGAAGGATTTCGATTTTTTCAGTAAAAAGAAGGTGACATGTTGCAGAATCAATCTCATACTCTTATTGGAGTTACGAAAACCGCTGTATTCTTTTTATACGCTGCACTTGCAATCATCGGTTTTGCAATCGGGTATTTTATCCCGCAGATTGCGAAATGGGCATTATCCCTCCCGTGGATCCCTCTTGAAGGACCTCTTCGGCTCATTACCTCTTTTCAGGGATCTACAGCTGCATTTATCACTGCTCTTCTCGGTATGTGTGCGGGGATTTGGTTCGCTCATTCTGTTATTGCAATGCTGCTGTCTGTCAAAATTACAGATCACACAGTGGAATTCATCAAAGGAAAAAAAGTGCAAACAATTCATTCCGATGACATCGCTCTTGTATTTATGGATCACAAACGGCTTGTCCTCCTGGGAACAGCCGGATATGAATTGGTACGGGAAGAAATTGATGAAAAAACAGTAAACGTTGAGAAGGCCTTTAGACAGCATCATTACGAATGGGCAACAGATGGTGATCCGTTTAAAGATCAATTTCGCCGATGGATTCCTGATGCACCAGACCTATCGCAAGGCGCCCATGCCTTATTAAAAGCTCGTGACAAAGCGCTGCAGGACGAAGAAAAAGACGATATTGAAGAATTCCGTCTCGAACTGGCACAGCTGGGCATCGTTGTACGGGACGACGGCACACGCCAATATTGGCGAAAAGCAGAAACCTATCCCCCGAAAATTCAGTACGGCGAAGGATTGTAACAACAGAGGCTCAAGAAAGAGCCTCTTCTTTATTACTGCACAATAAACAGCACTCTGGTGCCGTCAGGATAGCTGCTCATTTGATTCCCTACCCACGAGCCGGCGCCGCGATTATCAGAAGGCGTCACATATCGGACATCAGCCCCTGCGCCGCCTTCCTCGCAGACAGCCATCGGCCACTCATCCCGGTCATAGCCCGGCTTCGTCGGGATTCCCTTTAAAGATTCCTCCCGCCTTTTGTCTGCTCCATCTCTATCAATGGTACAAATATCTGGATGTCCCTCTGCAATCGCATCTCTAATATGACTGCCGGTTTCCGGATAACGAGACAGCGGAAAATATAACACTTTGTCATACGAAGATGCGCCTTGGATCTGTTGCGGAACCATTAAACAAAGAAGAACTGCTGCAGCAAGAAACAGGCCTGCCATCCATTTTTTCATTCCCATCCCCCCATATCTTTGTTCACTTCAATGTATGGGCGCTTGATAAAGATTATTTTTAACATTTGAAGTTAGTATGCTGCTTACAAAAGCCGGACTCCCCCGCGAGAAATTTCCCGGTACAGACACAGACAGCCTCCCGGTCACATACATTTACATATAGGCTTTTGCCTACATACTTTTGTGGAGGTGACGATGGTGACAGGTGTTTTCGCAGCGCTCGGCTTTGTTGTTAAAGAGCTTGTCTTTTTAGTATCTTACGTGAAAAACAATGCCTTTCCACAACCGCTCTCAAGCAGCGAAGAAAAAAAATACTTAGAGCTCATGGCTAAAGGGGATGAACATGCCAGAAACATGCTGATTGAGCATAATCTTCGCTTGGTCGCCCATATTGTGAAAAAGTTCGAAAATACAGGTGAGGATGCAGAGGACTTAATCTCCATCGGAACGATCGGGCTTATTAAAGGAATTGAAAGCTATTCCGCTGGAAAAGGGACAAAGCTGGCGACGTATGCTGCGAGGTGTATTGAAAATGAGATTGTAATTACAAAAGGGGGGTGCATACACCCCTCTTTAATACGTTTCAATATATACGGTGTCAGAATCCACAACGGTAACTTCTTTCACGATAAAGTTAACAATTGTTTTTTTATCTTCAAGAGTTAAGTTATCTGCACCGATTGATTGAAAATAATCAATGGCTCTCTTTAGAGCATTTTCACTTGAGCTTGTATCATCTAATACTTTCATTTTTGATTGAATTTCGTTACACTTTTCAGTAAGCTGATTTTGCTTTTTTTGCAGTTCAATAATTTGTGCTTTGATTTCATCTATGTCTAAATCATCGTCATCGCTTAGGCTGATTAGCGTTAAAAGACGCTTGCGGCCTTTTTTTGTTTTCTCTATCTCTTTTTGAATAAGTTCTAATTCATCAGACAGGTGATTTGATTGTTCAATCTCTTTAAAAGAAGCATATTTTTGAGGATTGGTGATAAATTTAAAAATCTCACCCCATACATGCCGGTTTAATTTATTCTCAGACATTTCTTTTCCGCAACCGCGGTCCTTTGCTCCAGAATAATTTTTCCGGCAAGTATACACATAGTAGTCTTTACCGTGTGATTTTCTTTTCTTCCCTGTCATGGTATTTCCGCATTTCCCGCATCTAACCAAACCCGATAACAAGTAATTGTGAGGGCTAATACTCAAGTGTTTTCTTTTACTTTGACCTAAGAGTTCTTGAGCATAATCCCATTGTTCAGCTGGAACAATTGCTGGAATTGCCACAGTGATTTGCTCTTCTTCAGGCCTTATTTTAATGATAGATTTGTTTCCTGCCTGTTTTGAAACATAAGAACCCTCAGTGTCATATTTATACTGCTTATGTTCACCCTTATAAGAAGAGTTCATTAATATCTGTCGAACAACCTGCCTGTGCCATACTTTGGCGCCTTTTTTTGTTTTAACCCCCATCTGGGTTAAATGTAGAGCAATCCCATTCACTCTGCCGAAAAAAGGGCTTTTGTGATCGGTGAAATAGTTGAAAATCATCCGAATGATTTTTGCTTCCTCTTCTAATATCTCAAGAGTTCTTTTCTCTTTAACAAATTTATAGCCATATAGTTTGGAATCTTTAATGATCATACCTTTTTTCATTTTTTGAAGTCGGCCGCTTGAAGTCCGTTCTTTAATTTTGGCTTTTTCAAATTCTGAGATTGCTCCACGCATTGCGAAAAATAATTGACCTTCTGGAGAATTGGCGTACTCACCATTTACAAAAATTAAGGGTATATTTCGCTTTCGCAGTTCATCATCAATGATAAGCTGATTCATTAATTTCCGAGAAAGACGGTCCGGATCGTAACAAATGACTTGACTTATAAGTCCCTTGCTTGCATCCTCCCTTAAGCGATTCAAAGCCGGACGTTCTAAAAGCTCCCCAGAAAATCCTTCATCGGCATACTTCAGCACATCCTTAGTCCCTGCTTTCTTTAAGCAAGCCTCGATCTGACTGTCGATGCTCGATCCCTTGATCGCTTGTTCCTCGGTCGATACCCTTACATATATTGCTATCACCCTGAATCTCCTTCCTATAAAGTTTTATTAAATAATGATAGCAATCGTTAATGCATTTGTCAGCTTGCGGTCCCTCGATGATTACCACCTTCATAAAATGCATCACCCCTTGGGTAATGCTATGTAACAGCTGTTTGTCCAAATGAGGAGATTTTAAATTAAACTACAGTGTTATTAAACGTTTCAATGTATATGCAGAAAATAAAAAACACCGATAATTTGAAACAATCGATGTTTTGTTGAGACATTTCTACACTCCTTAGATCCTCAATAGGAGAGATTTTATTTTCTAATCAAAGCCTTAAATCAAAATTAGCTTATTATCGTTCACAAAAATTTATCTCATTTTTAAAAAATGAAGTAGCGTTTTCATTGCCAGTTATTAATGCAATTTCAACAATACAAATTTTTGTTGAGGGGACTATTTAAGAAAACAGAAGTAGGGCAAAAATTAGAAGAAACCTTGGTATATAACAGAATACTGCCCCTATTGTAAATAAACAAGCTACCACATTGGTAGCCATCTTAAATTAACTTGTTCAAATTAAGATTATCCTCATCCGGTAGTATTAAAATAACCAGTGATAAACAAAAAAATCCTCTCTTGAAAAGTTTGTGCTTAAGGGCTTGTATAAGTTAAAGAAATCATTAAGTACACTTTTTCGTCTGAACGGTTTATATACGTATGAATCTCTTCACCTTTAAATTTAATGATATCCCACTTGTTTAGTTGGTGTTTTTCCTCTCCAACTTTCATTTCCAATTGACCATTTAATACAAGTACGATTTCTTCAGATCCAGCCAAATGTGACTCACTGTACTCACTGTTTGGATCGATACATGCTCTATACCATTCAACCGTGCCAAATGCCTTAAACAATGGGTTGATAAACCAATCATTATTTTGTCCCGCAAAGTGATGGGGAGGCACAAATCGGTGTACTTCAATTTCCTCTTCAAAAGTTAGTAAAGATGCTAATGGAATATTTAATCCTCTACATATTTTCCATAAGACATTAATTGTTGGGTTCGCTTCACCTCTTTCAATTTTACCTAGAGTTAATTTACTGACATTGCTTAAGTTAGACAACTCTTCCAAGCTAATTTTTTTACTTCTTCGAATTTCTCTAAGTTTAATCCCTACCTGATTGGATAAGTCAATATTTTCTTCCTTCACTTTTTCACACCTTTCGCCTTGATTCTACCCAAAAAATATATTATAGTATACCAAAGATATAACTATAGTATGCATACACACAAAAAAGTTAACTATATTATATCAAATAATCATCTAAACTCATAAAAGGAGCGTTTATAATTATGAAAAAAAAGAGAAAAATTTATATAATTTGGAGCATCTTTTCTTTGTTTGTTATATCCATGAGCTTACGTGCTTCCATTACATCAATCTCTCCAGTTTTAAAAACTATTCAGGCAGATTTACAAATGTCTAATGTTTCGGTTAGTTTACTTACAGCCCTCCCAGTTTTTTGTATGGGGGTATTTGCTCCTGTGGCTGCAAAGCTTAGTCAACGATGGGGAATTGAATTGACCATTGCATTTTCAGTCTTATTAATTGGATTAGCAACAGCGTTGCGCTTTATGGCAACCTTCCCTTTTCTATTATTAATGACAGCTGTACTTACCGGAATTGGGATTGCAATAGCCGGTCCACTTATCTCTGGATATATAAAAAAACAATTTCCTAAATATTCATCTTCAATGATTGGTGTTTATTCAGCTGGCATGGGGGTTGGAGCATCCTTAAGTTCTGGGTTGGTAGTGCCCGCTATGCATTCTTTTAATAATTCTTGGAACATCGCTTTATCAATATGGGCTTTATTCGCTGGAATTGGAATAATTGTTTGGATGCCAATAATTAAAAAATCAAAACTAAAGAAAAGTGTAGAAGCGGCGTCTGTAAAACAAAAAAACCAATTACCTTGGAGAAATCGATATGTATGGCTGCTTATGGTGATTTTTGGCCTCCAGTCTGGCATGTATTATTCTTTTGCAACATGGCTAGCTCCAAAAGTACAAGAAGTAGGTTTTAGTGCCACATATGCAGCAACAACTGCTACTGTTTTTTCAATCATACAAATGATTTTCAGCTTCATCATCCCTATTTTAATTAATAATAGTCCAAATAGAAAACCTTGGATTATTCTATGTACTTTATGTTATTTTATCGGGATAATCACGTTAATAGCTGGAAGTATTTCACCCATTATTAGTGCTATTTTGACTGGTATTGGTGCCGGAGGGTTATTTCCAATTGCAATGATCCTTCCTTTAGACGCAACAACTACACCAAGAGATGCTAGTCAATGGACTGCTATGATTCAATTCGGTGGTTACATTATAAGTGGCGCTGTCCCTATACTCGTCGGGGCTGCAAAAGATATGACAAACTCTTATAATTTTGCATTCTTATTATTACTTTTTATTTCAATCATATTAATGCTATTAACTTTAAAGGTTAGGAAGAAGAAAGAATCTAATTTTCAAATAAATGAGTTGAAAACAACAAGTATGTAATATTTTTAACACATTAAAAACTACTTGACATAAAAAACCCAGCTTCTCTATTGTAAAGATGAAGCTGGGTTTTTATTTAGATATTCACCTAAGAAAAATATAGTTATTAGATTATTTAATAGTGTGTATCTACATAATAAAAATTCTTAAGTTATCTAATATGGGTGAGAATTTCCCTTTAATTCTTCAACTAACCTTGTAGTATTGTGAAATCAAAAAGAATCCATCAGTTGCATTGATTTACGCTTTTTACTTTCCCCTTAGTTATACTTTATATGCGGTGATAGATTGAATAGTCACATTAAAAAAGCCGTGGTTAATGAAAAATCAACATTAAACAAAATGTCTATTCATTGGAAAATCACTCAAACTATATTATGCACCAACTCGATCGATACTCTTACATATATCTCTATCATCCTTTAAGCCAATATGTTTATTACTTACTGTTCCCCTTCTTCATGGGAGGCATCTTGCGAGTAATCTGATTCCTTTTTCAATTTCTTCAATTGATAATCCACCAAATCCCAACATGATGTAGGAATCACCTTCGGGGTTTGGATTAAGCCAAAACCTAGACGGAGAATAAACTTTGACACCTTTTTGGAAACCAGCTTCGATCAAATCGAAGGCTGTTACGCCTTTTATTTTCAATAAGACATGTAAGCCTGACTTTTCTCCAACAATTTTTACTTGAGTGCCCATATACTGTTCAATGCTCCTTAACAGAGTCTGATGTTTTCTTTGATAAATCTTGCGCATTCTTCGTATATGCCTCTCAAATTCCCCAGACTGCATGAACAGAGCCATAGCCCTCTGAATAATAGGAGAAGCAGATTGTTTGTAAGCTGTGAACTTTCGGGAATATTGAACCATTAGAGAAGATGGAAGTACAATATAACTTAATCGGGCTGAAGGTAGAAATGATTTAGAAAATGTACCTAAATAAATAACCCTTTCCTCTTCGTCTAAAGATTTCAGTGAAGGAATAGGCTGTCCCCTGTATCGAAACTCGCTGTCATAATCATCTTCAATAATGTATCCCTCAGTTTGATAAGCCCATTTTAATAATCGCATTCTTTTCGATATGGACATAATCATACCAAATGGAAATTGATGAGAAGGTGTTAAATACACGGCTTTTGCCTTGCTCATTTGTATATGCTCCATTGACAATCCGTCCATTTCAAGAGGCACTGGTTCAATCTGGCATCCCTGGTCTTCTAAGACTGATCGAACCCCACTGTAACCTGGTTCTTCCATGGCCACGGTTTTTTCCTGGAGTGCTAAAAGACGGCAGATTAACGCCATAGAGGTTTGTGTTCCGGGCGTTACAAGAATCTGTTCTGGTGTAGAGCGTACACCTCTGGATTGCAGTAGATAGTTTGAAATCTCTCTCCTCAATGCAAAGTCACCCTGGTTTTCTCCATAATGAAATACTTGATCAACTGCGTCTGACAGACATTTTTTCCACTGCTTCAAGGGAAACTTGTCAAGATCGATGTTCCCATATTTAAAATCCACAAGGACCTCGCTTGATTGTATACTTTCCAGCCTGATAGGATGTTCCACTACAATCGGATGTAGTAAAGGTTTCTCAATCTCAGCTACCCATATTCCACTTTTAGGGACACTTTCTAGGTACCCCTCTGATTGTAACTGCTGATATGCTGTCTCAATCGTGTTTCGGCTAACCTTTAAATGAGCCGTTAGCTGACGAATTGATGGCATCTTCATTCCTGGCAAGAGCCTACCTTCCTCAATTTCATTCTTAATCCAATGATACAATTGACTATATAACGGCTCGGAAGACTCCCTATGTAAAAATGGGGTAATTTCCACTGTTAACCCTCCATCTGTCCCTAATGTTTTTTTAAATTCTGTCACTTTTATTAGGTACAGAAATTCTCTAAAATGATTTTATCATTTATAAAGAAAGTTGGGATAAAAAATGCATAAGATCCGCCAACAAAATTAATATGTACAGATAATAAGAGGGTTGATCTTACTCAGATACGATCGGATAAATTGTTTGGATTATTCTAAAACTAGGTACTTTATTGGGAGAATTCTTACGCTGATGGAATCCCCAAAAGTTAGAGAAAAAGCATAAGTTCATTACTTCGTGGGTTGATCTAAGAAAGGATATGTTAAGTATGCAAATTAACCAATTTGGACAAAAAATCGGTGAGCCAGTTGAGGGGTATCAACACCCACTAGTTCCCACAAGAAATACAATAGCAGGAAAATACTGTACGTTAGAAAAGGTATCAATGAAGCATTTTGATGACCTGTACAAAAATGTTTATGGGCCCGATAGTGACGATAAACAGTGGACCTATCTGCCAACCGAAAAATTTACAAGTGAAAAGGAATTCGAAATTTTCCTATCAAAATTAATAAAATCAGAAGACCCTTTTTACTATGCAATAGTTGACAATGACACTAACGAGGCACTAGGCTCTTTTTCACTAATGAGGATCAATATCGAAAATAGTTCAGTGGAAGTTGGACATGTAATATACTCTGAAAGACTAAAAAAAACTAGAATTGCTACTGAAGCACAGTTTCTACTGGCGCGTTACGTATTCGAAGAGCTGCACTATAGACGTTATGAATGGAAGTGTGATAGTTTAAACGCCCCTTCTAGAAAGGCAGCTCTAAGATTGGGATTTCAATATGAAGGAACTTTTAGGCAAGCACTTGTATACAAACAAAGAAATAGAGATACAGCTTGGTTTTCGATAATTGATAAAGAATGGCCCACTATAAAAAATCGGTTCGAAAAGTGGCTTTTGGAAAGCAATTTTGATGAATATGGAAATCAAATTTCAAAACTAGACAACCAGTTTTGAAACGAGAAATTACTTTATCCATTTTTATGATGTTTCAAAACAGATCCGCGGCTTTTTGCTCTCGAAGTTTTTTCATAGCCACCGGGCGTTGCAAGTGGGACTTCCCCTACAGATTTGACTCCACCAACCGTGGCAGAAATCGGTAGCACCTGGTATGGAGCTTCATTTCAACGTACTGGTGTTAATACAGAGTGCAAGCTTCTGATGCTTGCACATGCATTTGATTCGTGGAATACTATCAGAGTCACACTGAAAACTGACGCTCGTAACATACGTTCACGTTCTGCTATACAAAGGCTTGGTGCTACTTTTGAAGGCATTCGCAGGGCACATCTTCCTGCAAGTAATGGTAGCATTAGGGATACAGCTTATTTTTCAATCATTGCCGAGGAATGGCCTGCTGTCCGCACAAATCTCAAAAATCGGCTTGAAAAATATAACTGAGTAAAGCGAACGAGAATCAGAGTGTAATGAACATAAGCCGGAGCCTCTAGTTGAACAGGAATCCGGCTTTAATGAAAAGTGGCTTAGCGTGCGAAATCGCATTTTATAGGTGGGCCATCTTAAAGAAGTCATAAAAAAAGTCAGCCTCCTTTGACAGGAAATTTGACTTTTTTTAGTTTGAAGTTAAGCTTTGTGCAAAAAATCCATGTTTCCTAATGTCACTTTTGAAATTTTAGCATTTGGAAATAAAAACAATCCTATGACCCCTTTATACATGTATCTTGGCTGAACCCCAAATAGACTTTGTTCCGTGGTCATGTATCTGTCGAAAAAGCTGAATCTTTTTTGGCTTCTTGTACCTTTTGGGTACTAAGCACAAAACTTACGATTGCTGCAACGCTACAAACATATGGAAGTGAAGAATATCCCCAATTAGATATAACATAACCCCCAATCATTGAACCAATGGTAATACCAATATACAAAGCCGTATTATTCCATGCCATAACAATTCCTCGTTCTTTTGGATATTCCACTGCTAATCTTGCTTGGTATGATGTAAATCCTGCATACCCAACTAAAGCCCATATAAAAAGAAAGAAATAAATCCAATCACCAGATGAGAAAAATATCCCTAAACAAATGAGTATTAAAATTAAGAAAATTAGCGTAACCTTCGAAATTTTCTCTTCTCCAAATTTATCTGTTAATTGCCCACTTGTAAGGCTCCCTAAAACAGCACCGACACCATAAAAAGCAACAGCTAATGCGATTTCTGATGACGAGAATTTATTTTTGGAGTAAAGAGCTGCACCTAAATAAACATAAAGGGTATACATTGAAATCGCCCAAATGGTAGTAACACTTACAGAACCAAGCATTCTTAGCAGATTTCCTTGTAACAGATTTCTTTTTAAACTTTTTTCAGGAATAGATTCCCATGTTTTAAAATTCACTGCCGCCAATATGGCTCCTATGATTGCCATTACGGCAAATACTGAGCGCCATCCAAGAAAATGCTCTAATAACGTACCGATTGGCGCTCCTGCCCAAAGAGCTGTCAAGTGTCCTGAGACAACAATCGAAAGCCATATTCCTCTTCGGTTAGGTGGGGCAGTATCTCCAATAATTGCGTATATCAAAGGAGTGATTGAAGCAACGGATAAACCAGCTAAAATACGGCTAACAATCAACAATAAAAATGAAGGAGAAAATGCAGTTAGCATATTAGAAATAGCGAACAGCAACAAGCCAAATGTAATCAATGTTCTCCGTTCTTTTAAATCTGAAAGCCAACCGAAGAAAGGAGCCGAAAAAGCATATGTAACTGAAAAAACAGTTACCATCCATCCAGTGGTCGATGCACCAACTTTATATACTTCTGAAATAAACGGTAATAATGGAGAGACAACAAATAAATCAGTACCCATTAGAAACAAAGTTATCCAACCAACGCTTAAACTTATCCTCCCTTGCAATTTCATATAATCCCCCATATGAAAAAATATTTTTACATGTATATTCTCTAGGGGGCATAAAAGAACTTTATGTAAGTGGTACACCCATAAAATGAGACAAATAAAAAACACCGATAGTTTGAAACAACCAGTGTTTTCTCGGACAATTACTTCGGCCATTAGGTCCTAAGTAATTTTGAAGTCATTCATTACATCTTTTTACACAGTTTTATATTCATTTTATCCACAAAAATGAGTACAAGTTCAGCAATCATCCAAAATAGAAATACAAGGTCTGATCACCTTTCTCTTTATGCATAACTTGTTCTTCAGCATTTTAAAATCACTTTTGAAGCACTGTCTTCATCTACGAAGTGAGTTTTTAATGAGCTAATCCTCAAAACCACTTAATTCACCATCGAGAGATTTTCCATGAGAACTAAAAAGTTATTGCGGTCTCACCGAAAATTTAAATTGCGGTGCCCTATTGCCTTTTTCTGCGAACGAAAACTTGTTAATATTTACATTACTAGTAGAGTTAAGGGAAGGGTGAATATCTTGATATCAATCACATCAGCTGAAGTGGGAATGAAGATTAATGAATGGCATAGGCATATTCAAAAATTTAACGTAACTGATGCTGAAATGTTAAAAGCTGAAATCGAACGTGATATAGAGGTTATGGAAGAAGATCAAGACTTGCTTATTTATTATCAACTTATGGCCTTTCGCCATAAAATTATGTTGGAATACACGCTACCATCTGATGAAAACCGAATAGAACTTTCAGAATATTTAAAGAAAATTGAAGGCCATAAGAAAAAACTAGACAATATGCGGGCATATTATTATAACTTCTTCCGCGGAATGTATGAGTTTAGAAACGGTGAATACACAAAGGCCATTACATATTACAAAAAAGCTGAACGCAAAATTCCAACGATCTCCGACAAGATTGAAAAAGCTGAGTTTTATTTTAAGTTATCCGAAGTCTATTATCATATGAAAATGACACATATCTCGATGCATTACGCCGAGCTTTCATACAACATCTATAAGAAACACGAGCTTTATTCTGTCAGACGTATACAGTGTCATTTTGTTATTGCCGGTAACTACGATGACCTTGAAAATCATGAAAAAGCTCTCCCCCACCTTCAAGAAGCTTTAAAAGGTGCTGAGCTGCTTAAAAGTAAAAATACTCACATCTATGCCACCGCATTTTTTAATCTCGGTAACTGCTATCACAAAATGGACAACTTAAATAAGGCTGCACGTTACATCGAACAAGCCTTGGTTCAATACAGAAAAATAAACTCTGACGTACTTCCCCAAGCTTATCATGACCTAGCGTTGATTTATTTTAAACAAGGCAAAAAAGAACAAGCAATGGATTGCTTCCGCAAAGGAATCAGAAGTGCTGTAGATTTTAAAGACGAACTTTTTATGAACTTATTTGAAGCATTAGACGTTTTTTATATAAGAAATGGTGATACACCTAAACTCCTCAACATTTTTTCTCGTTTAGAGAACGGCAAAGGATACCCTTATCTGGAAGAGCTGGCATTGTTAGGAGGCAACCTTTTCGATTATAATGGAAAAATAGAGGATAGTATCATCTGTTTCAAGAAGATGGTATATGCTCAAAAGCAAATATCGAAAGGGGAATGCATGTATGAAATCTAAATTGTTTATCAGTTTATCCGCCGTTTTAATTGGACTTGCCTTTTTCGGATCTATGTCTGATGGCGAAATGAAGGAAGCATCCCGGAATGTAACTCTAGTACCTACTCATGAATTCCTTGTTTGATTCGATAAACAACATTAGTTCTAATTCCCTTTAGCCGTTGCATAACGGCTTTTTCTTAATTCTAAGAAAGATAAGCGAATCTTGTTCACCTACATACAACGGAAGCGATTAAAGTATCTCTAACAGATAACGAATGTTATTCTATACTAGAAAATTTGGCTAAATCATCTCTACTACCAATTACAACTAATAAATTTCCTTTGTGAATAATCTGATCTGGAGAAGGGGATATGATGACATCATCTTCTTTAACGATGGCTATTACGCTGACATTGTATTTGGCACGAACATCTAGTTCTCGCAGACTTTTTTCAGCCATTTTGGAAGGGATCATTATTTCCTCAATATTATATTCTTTTGACAGTTTAATGTAGTTTAGCAAATTGGGTGATAGAAGATGATTAGCAACTCGTTCCCCCATATCCCTTTCAGGGTAGATAATCATATCAGCTCCAGTTTTGTCTAAAAGCTGTCCATGCCGCTTTCCTATCGCTTTTGCGATGACCTTTTTTACACCCTGTTCCTTAAGAAGCATAACGGTTAATACACTCGCTTCCATATTATTCCCGATCGCTACAATCACACAATCAAAATTACGAATCCCGATGGAAGCAAGTGCTTTCTCTTCTGTTGAATCTGCCACGACTGCATGAGTAACAAATGATTCTGCATCTTCGACTCGATCCTCGTTCAAATCAATTCCTAAAACCTCATGACCTGCTTCGTGTAACCTTCGAGCTACACTTACTCCAAATCTACCTAATCCAATCACTGCAAATTGTCGTATGGCCATTTCTTTTATTCACTCCCTGCTTGTTAATTAACCAATCATTATATTTCCTTTTGGATGGTGGAAAGCTTCTTTTGTTCGTCTCTTCGTAATAGCGAAAGCAAGTGTTAAAGGACCTAATCTTCCTGCAAACATAGTGAATATTATGAATAGACGACCTATTGGAGATAACTCTGGAGTTAACCCCATAGAAAGACCAACAGTACCAAAAGCAGATGTAGCCTCGAATAAATACATAATAAAATCATGACCCTTTTCTGTAATACTAAGCAACATGGTAATAGTAATAACGATAATTAATCCACTTATAGCAACAGTGAGTGCTTTTAATATCGTTTCAATTATAATTCGACGTTTGAATAAGACTACATCCTCTTTCCCTCTATACTGCGCCCAGATTGTTGCTATTAAAACAGCGAAGGTAGTTATTTTAATTCCTCCAGCAGTTGATCCTGAGCCACCTCCAATAAACATAAGGAAAATCGTCAAGAATAAAGTTGGATGGGTTAAATCAGCTATTGACAGTGTATTAGAACCAGCTGTCCTTGGGGTAACCCCATGAAACAATGCCCCTAATCCTTTACCGGTGATAGATAAAGGTCCCAAAGTCTTACCATTACCAAATTCAAATATGAAAATTAAAAGAGCTGCGCCTACCGTTAGAATCAAACTTGACATCAATACGACCTTTGTGTGTACCGATAAGCGTCGAGTTTTCCGATATTCATAAAGATCGTTCATCACGATAAATCCTATCCCACCTAATATGATAAGGGAACATACAGTAAGAACAACAACGGGATCATCTACATAAGCAGTCAGACTCCGAAATTCGCCCATTAAATCAAAACCTGCATTATTGAAATTTGATATAGCATGGAAAAAACCAAAATAAATGGCATTTCCTATAGACATGTCGAAAGAAAAGCGAATCGATAAGATAATCCCACCTACAATTTCAATTATTGCAGTGAACATCAATACTCTTTTAACTAACATTACAAGCCCTGAAAGGGAAATGTTATTGAAAGCCTCCTTTATAAGCAGCCTTTCCTTTAAAGAGATTTTTTTTCTCAAAAGAAGAAATAAAAAAGTTGCAAATGTCATAAATCCTAATCCACCAACTTGAATGAGCGATAATATCACCAACTCACCAAACATTGAAAATGTATCTCCTGTGTCTACAACGACAAGTCCAGTCACGCATGTAGCAGACGTAGAAGTAAATAAAGCATTTAAAAATGAAAGTCCTTCACCATCTTCTGTCGCTATAGGAAGCGTTAATAAAAAAGCTCCCAAAAGAATGAGCATCATAAAGCCTAGTACAAGGGTTTTTGGAGGATCAAGATAGGATATTATTTTTTTCATCGTTTTCTCCTTACTGACCTAATATAAAAAGCATTTGTTCTCTTTTTTTTACTCTCTCCAAAGTTAGATCCAAATATTTAGCTAGAGAAGCGAGATAAAAAAGAAAGACTATTGCTTATACTCATGAAGTATAAGCTTATTAATGAATTTTTTAAAGCTTCTTCTGCAGTTTCTGCAGTTTAAAAAGCAACACATTTACAGTGGAGGGTTCTAAACGACTAACACAGAGGATTTTTTGTTTTAAAAAATGTATTCTTACTTAAATTACCTTTCATCTTAAAAATCAAAAAAACACCAAACAAAATAGCGATAAAGCTATTAGTTCAGTGTCCGCAGGCTTTCCGTATTGGATTTATTAATATAAATTCTATCTACAATCTTTCCCTCCATTCTACATAGATTTTTTAGCAATTAGAGATAAAATAATTATGCCCATAAATAGTAAGCCTAAAATCACTTCACCTATCCCATCAATAATCAACTCCAGTTGGTAGCTGAATGTTCAATTCACACATTTTTATTCAGTTCTATATCCATGTCTTTTAAAGTAAAATTATTTCAAACCAACTCATTAGATCCTATATAAAAAATACAAATAGTAATTCAATCCAGTTAAAATCACCTTTTTGTTAATATCTCCAATTGATAAAAAGGCTATTCAGTTAAATAATTCACGATTAAGACTAAAGTTTAAACCATATTTATTCTTTCTCAAAGGTATCTTCTAACGAACAAAAAAAGGAGTAGACACTTAGTCTACTCCTCTAACTTAGTTTCTTCATAGTATGATATCTTCCTTACGAACACCAGTCTGTGATTTCTCCCTTTAATCTAGTTCTTTAAAACCAAAAAGTTATTGCGGTCTCACCGAAAATTTAAATTGCGGTGCCCTTTTGTCTTTTTTTCTCCTTAAAATAAACATTTCTTTTAACTCAATGTCAATGTTGAACCAAGCCAATACATAAATAAAAAACCCTCAATTGAGAGGGTTTAATCAGTTTTCATGTTTGATTCCGGTCAGAAAGTTGATGATATGCTGCACCTTGCTCTACATTAAAAGTAGTAACGAGACCTAAACTTAATGTAACTGCGGCAATAATAATGATTACGCCTTTTTTAAAATTCATACAGGCATTCTCCCCTCTGAATTTGTTTTTGCGTTTCTAGCATTTTTTGATGATAAACATATGATGTTTCAAATTCCTTTGATTTTGCAAAAACTTCAGCCGTATCAATTGCGATATCTTCCACATACGCATAATTCTTATTTCTTTCTAAGTATTCAATCGTTTTTTTGATTCCCGCTTGATCTACTGCATTAATATAAAGTGCTTCCAAGTACTTTTGCAGGGACACAAAAAGTTTATCACCTTGGGATATCGCAGCGGATAAACCCTTTTTACTCATTTTTATTGCTTCACTTGTTTTCCCCTGCTTAAAAAGAAATTTAGCGTATGTAAACAGGGAATGTGGTAAATTGCTCAACTTAGCACTTTCTGATACCTTGGCAGCCTCATTTAAGAAATGATCTGCTTTATCATTTATTCCTAAATCTGCGTAATTCTTTCCGAGATTGTAGTAAGCCGAGCTAAGTAGCCTTTCATTGCGATCTAATTGTTCGGACAACTCTAAGGCTTTTTCAAGGTGCGGCAAGCTTTTCTCGAAATGTTTAAAATCAACGTAATTTCCAGATATCACGAAATGACATTGTATTTTTCGTACTTTATAAAGTTCATATTGATTATAAATGTCCATCGCCTGTTTAACATGGTGCATCGAGATATGATTTTGCTTCATAATATAGTAAGCTTCAGCCAACTTAAAATGGAATTCCGCCTTCTCAATATCATCATTTACATGAGTAAGATGTTTTTCTGCTTCTCGATAAAAACCAATTGCTTTGACATATTCCCTCTTATCAAACTCATACATTCCACGAAAAAACAGAGAATAGTAAGACAGCAGGCCAGTAATCCCCTTATTAGATGCCTCTATTTTTTCAAGAAGTTCGTCAATAGTTGGTCTAATACGTGTTGTTACGGGTTCTAAATAATCTAACATGAGCTGATGACGGAATTTCATTAAGGAGAAGTAAATGAGTAAATACTCATCTTCCTCCATCTGATTGATCTCTTGTTCCACCTCAGCCTTTAAAATCTCTGCATCCGGAACACTGAATTGACGTATCATTTTATACCATTCATTAATTTTCACGCCAACTTCTGACGATGATAAAACAGGATTCACAGGACCCCTCCTCCCACGTCTTTTTATGTAATATTCTAACATTTCTAAAAAGTGTTTGAACCGCAAAAAAACCGCAAACTTTTTATTCGGCTCTTTCATAATAAAAAAGCAGGCATTATGCCTGCTTTTTTGTAAGGACTCTATCAATTAAAAACATAAATAAACTGAATAACAAGGACATAACTAACATGTCGAGTATAGTAATCCCCGAATCTCTTTTTATTCCAAAAAACAAAATAGCTTGTAAAATCAAAGAGACTAGGAAAAACAATATGTACTTCATACTTTTCATGTTAGAACATCCCCTTTAGCGTTTTTATTTACCGATACAACGTACACTAAACCAAGCTAAACTTGCAGCTAAACCAACAACTCCGCCTTTAATGGCATTTTTACCTACAATTTTAATGATCTGAATTGCAGCTTCTTTCCAGAGTTTCTTTTCAAGTAATTTTTGCAAACCACCTGAAATAAATCCGATTCCAGTGAAGTCAATGATCTTATCTTTCAAGCACCCCATATATGATGCTGTCGAGAAATCTCCCGCAGGATTTGGAACACCTACTAGGTCAGATTCACTGAGTTCTTCACCATTAACCATTTTAACAAAGGCAACGATAGACGCAACGTTCTCAGGTCCGAATTTTTCGGAGACTAATTGCTCATTTACAACATATTTACCGTTTTCGAGAGTAGAGGCTTCATCAAAAATAAACTGCATGTCCTGTGCTAGTTGGTCTTCTTCTGAAAGATTTTGCGCATTAGCGAATGGCGTAAACACCGCTACAGATAAAGCTAAAGCACACAACAAGGCAACAACAGACTTCCAATTTCTTTTTAAGGCAATCAACTTTGAAACTCCTCCTTTGGAAATGATTAATATTACCTAATATTGTTATATCAATTATTTATATGCTTATCAACCATAATTTACATATTTCTCTATTCCATGGTACTATTTTGATATCAAAACAGTTTAGAAGGGATAAGTCATGAAAGTCTTTGAAGCTAAAACACTTATGTCTGAAGCTACAGACCGCGCCAAAGAATATAAAGAACTAAGGACGCAAATGGTCAACTTGAGAAAAGCTTTACAAAGCGTCGCTGAACTGGACGACAGCGAATTCTCAGGTAAAGGCGCTAATAACATTAAAGCATTCTATCACGATCATGTTGGTGTCACTGATCAATGGATCGACTACATTGACATGAAAATTGCATTCTTTAACAGCATTGCCGGAGCTGTCGAGGACAAAGGCCTCTCTGATGCTTATATTGAAGAGTCTTTTTTAGAACATGAACTGGCTAACGCCCATAAAAAATCAAAGTCCATCATGTCTGAACAGAAAAAAGCCATGAAAGATATCCTAAACGACATTGACGACATCCTCCCGCTCGACTTGTTTTCAACAGAAACCTTCAAGGATGAGCTTGCGGATGCCAATGACAAACGCAAAAAAACAATTGAAAAACTAGGTGATCTTGACGAAGATTTACTGACAGAATATGCTATGTCAGAACCAAATGAACAATTCATCAAGTCAGATTTCCAAAATCTCCAAGAAGCAACTGGCAAAGGCAAAAACGCTACGCCTCTTCACTACAACGCCAAGGCGTACCGTGAGAGTGATATACATAAGAAAAAAGGCGATATTGAGAAACATACAGAAGCTTATTTGACGATTAAGAAGAAGGAAGAAAAAGAACGAGAAATCGAAAAGCTGAAAGAAAGACTGAAAAATTACGACTATGCTGATGCAGATGAGTTTTATTCAATAGCCAAAACCATTGGTTATGATAACCTAACAGAGGATCAGCAAAGATATTTCACACAGATTGAAAACACACGTGAGTTGATGGCTGGAGCCAAAGGTACTATTACAGCTCTTTATGATATGACAGCTGAAACATTAGACTATATGGCACACAATCATCCTGTCGACATGCTTATTAATTCTGCAGTTGCAGTTTATCACTATGATTCCACATTTAATTCAATTAAAGATGCAATTTTAACCTCCTATGTAAGAGACGTAAAGAACGGTGACACAGAATCAAAGGCTCATTGGTTTACATATGCAGCAGTAAACATCTTTGGCTTAAAAGGTGCTGGTTCAGTTGCTAAAATAGGAGTAAAAACAGCCGGAAAAGCTGCAGTCAAAAAAGTATCAAAGAAACTTGATGCAACTCCTGATCCACTAACAGCAATTAAACCGTTTGTCATGCGAGAAGATATTGTTGTAGCAGGTGGCATGCCTTATAATGTCATCAATGATGTGAGCACAAAAGACAGGCTGCTTCAGCTTGCTAAAAAACTAGATGATAGCAGAAAACCGTTTACAGGTAAGGAAATAAATCTTCCTTGGTTAAATAAAGAAAAGTATAGTGCTGTTGAAATAGACGGCAAAGTAAAGGTTAAAGGTGAAGTTAGAGATGTAAGCCGGAGAGTCTATACCTTAAAGGACATTGATATTAATCAAAAAACTCCAAAAGGAAAAACCAATCTTGAATTAATGAAAGATGGTAAATCTCCTTATGCTAAAGACGGAACACAGATTAACTTACATCACCTCATACAAGAAGAAAGTGGAACATTGCTTGAGATACCTAACAGTTTACATACAAAGTATAGTGACGTGATACATGGCCTAAAAGGTAATGGTGAAAGCTTTAGGAATGATGTTTACCTGGAGAAACAATACAATAACTTTAAGACAAGGTATTGGAAGTGGAGAGCAAAACAATATGAAAAAGAATAAGGAGTTATAAACCATGGATTTTTATTTGAAAGTAAAAGATTTCTTAGCTGATAATGCAAAGGAAAGAGATTTTACAGGTGGAGTCGGAGAAGATAAAATTTTAAAAATAGAACAAGATCTTCAAGTTACTCTTCCAGATAGCTACAAATGGTTTCTTAGAAACTATGGTTCTGGCGGAATTTATGGAATCGATTTATTAGGCTATGATTTTGGCGGTGCTTCAGTTGTAGAAACAACCAGGGAATATCGTGAATATAGGGAATTGCCAAGTGGATTGGTAGTTATAGAGCATGTTGATTTTTTTGGTTATTGCTTAGATACCAATAAAATGAACAGTGAAGGAGAATGTCCAGTTGTTATTTGGAGTGAATTTGGTGGCTATAAAGAGCTTGATTCGGCGCATTTTATAAAGTTCTTTTATGCAAGACTTCTTGAGATGAAAGAAAACTGGGAAGAGGATGAAGACTGGGACGATTAAGCAAAAAATTGAATTTAAAGCCCCTTGCAAATGAGGGGCTTTTTTTCATTGAAACGAATATATTTCCATACTTTGAAAACAATATTAAAAAAAGAGTGTGGTCGTGTATGATTTTCAATTTATTTTGTTTATTATTACCTTGGGGTTTTTTTCTTATTCACTTAAAAAATAGACCCTTTTTGACTTTGGAACACTTGTTGATTATCGGTTCATTTTCAGCATTGATCGCTTCACTAATCAACGAAGTTGGATACAGTTTAAAATTCTGGTCAATAAAACCTTTTGAATACCGCGTATTATCAATGCTCCCTTATGATTTAGGAATATATACAATTCTAGGCGTATATCTTGTCTATTTCATAAAGATTTTCCGCTCTCCGTCTTTTTTGATTGTTTCCATAGCATTAATTACTACATTGTTTGAATTGGTTTTATATAAATTTGAATGGATCATTTATTCAAATGGATGGAATATATTTTTCACTTTTTTAAGTTATTTACTGGCCTATTCCTTGGTGTTTTTCTTTGCAAAGCTAACAAGATTCTTATAATAGCCCATCCATTTTCGCTTTCGTTTTTGGTCCGTAACTGCCTCTATTTTCAGTAGAAAAAAGAGCCCTTCTTTAAGTAAGGACTCTTCTCAATTTAGAATTATTAATTTTTATTTAAACCAAGCTTTCTTTAAATTGTTGGTGAAATTACTATCATTAAAAGGAACATTTGCTTTACCGAAATCTGCTGTATTTAATGCATTCCTTGCGGCAGGAGTTAAATCATCCCAATCGATTAACGGTTGAGTACCACCTACAACACGATCGCTCATCATCAATTCGTGGTTGAGTGGCCACGTGCTGTCATAGGCAATCAAAGGATGAGTGCCATCTTTCATGTTGGTTCCGCTTGGTGCTACATTTGTGAATTTTCCATGTCCAGAATATGCAATTGATAAAACCTTTGGATTTTGATTTGCTGGATTATCAACCCATACAACGATTCCTTCCCAGTCATGTCTGTGACCTAAGCTTGGTGAGGCTTCATCTTTAGGAAAATACCAAGAATACATAATTGCCCAAACCCCATTGTGCCATGCAGAACGTGAATATACTTGTCCAGTATTTTTGCTGCAATGTCCTTCAGGTGCTCCAGTAGGCTCTAAACCGCCACTTGTATTACCTTGCGCATCTACTGCAGGAAAAGGCACACAGCCGCTATAAACCTTTAAATATGGTTGAAAACGTTTCGCTGCTTTTTGAGTAACAGTGGTAGGAACCACCTCTCTAAAACCCACAACTTTATCATGATCGATTACAGCTGCATTTGCTGTTGAAACCATGCTAACAGAAGTGATTACAGATAAAAAGAGAGCCAAGAAAATTTTGTTCATAATTTCAACTCCTTTTAAGAATATTGACAACAATTAAATACCACAGAGTTGGAATAAATATCAATATCTTTTTTAGAGTTGACTGAATTTTCATACCATATCACTATTTTATTTTTCTTATGTCTTTGAATTCAGTAAATAATGAACTCTTCAAAAATAAATAAAATGTCCTCCCTTTAAAAAAGAGGGTTGTTATTTCAATAATGATTCAAGTTTAGCTTTCGTATCCGGTCCATAAATACCGTCTTGGGTAAGACCATACATCGACTGGAAGCGTTTG
Source organism: Bacillus sp. 9.4 (assembly GCF_055486415.1). Taxonomy (NCBI): domain Bacteria; kingdom Bacillati; phylum Bacillota; class Bacilli; order Caryophanales; family Bacillaceae; genus Bacillus; species Bacillus sp. 9.4. Next base: position 661,214 of record NZ_JBVFMU010000001.1, read on the forward strand.
ACCGCGTTCGCCGTTTTTGGTCCATAAATACCGTCTATACCGTTATTCTTTGCTCCTTTATCCGGGTAGAAATAAAGAGCCGCCAGCGCTTTTTGAATCTGCTTTACGTCATCACCTCTACGCATAGGGCTTGTCACTTTATAGATGCCAGATGGTAGCGCATATGACGTTTTTTTGCTACTTGAGTTTGTTTTCTTTTTAGTTGCACTTGTTTTGCTTGAGCTTGTTTTTCCACCTAGCGCCTTTAATTCTTTTTCAATGGCAGCCTTAACTTGATTCCATCTTCCCTCTGACAAAATACGGTGTGGGCAATACTTGCCGTTCCAGTCTTGATGCTTACGGACACGATCAACACCCCATCCGCGTTCTTTCAGTAGCTGCGCCACAAACTTAATAGCAAGCTTTTCCGCTGCTTTATATCGTGCTCCTCCTGACTTGCTATAACAAATTTCGACACCAATCGACTTACGATTCCCCGTACCATTAGTTCCATCTCCTGTGTGCCATGCATTTCGATTAGTTGGAATTCCTTGAATAACTTGTTTATCGTCTACTGCAAAGTGAAAACTTGTTGAGCTTGAATTATTCTTCATATATGAAATTTCATTGGCTGCTGAAGCATCATTCGCAGTGTTGTGAATAGTGATGTATTCAGCTTTCATTGGATTAGGACATTTCAATCCATACTTTGATTTGGAGACTAGATTCTTTACAACTTTAATGGCCATATATCCTCTCTCCTTCTGTCTGTGTAATAAAAAAAGCCACCGGCTCAGCCAACAGCTTTGTCTGCGTTATTCTTACTCTGTTCTTTTTCGTTCTCAATTGTTTGTAATCGATCTGTTATCGTTGAAGGGATTTTAACACCGATCTGTGCTAGGTTTTCAGTTATTGACAAGCCTTCATTAGCGATATAAAAAAGAACGGTACCAAAAGTTAGGACACCGTTTAAATTGAGGACTGTATCAATAACGTTTGCTAAAATGACTGCAAAGAAATTGAGCAGCTTACGGACATAACCAAACCATGCGCTCCGGCTTCGCAGTTTTTTGAATTTCCATGCCTTGATTACTCCTGTTAAAACGTCAATTATGCTAAGTACTAGAAGTAAATCAAGGTACTTCACCCCTCCAAATAAATATACTCTTGCTAAATCTAATGTTTCAAAATTGATAAACAAACTTGTCTCCCCCATTTCTAATCACCTCCTCCGAGGCAAATAAAAAAGGACAGCCGGATCTTATGAGACGGCCGTCCCTCTAACTGAAAAGTTTCCATTTGTTAAAGATGTAAGCTCCATAACAATTTCTTTAAAACCAGTAATGTCAAAAGACCAAGCTTCAGATTTTCCTTTTGTGCTAATGGCAAATGTTCCGTCATCCACTTTCTGCCCTCTAAGGGCTCTTTTTGTTCCCGATAAGGATTTACCCCAGAACTTCAATTCACTTGTCTCAGCCGTCCCATAAACCTCAATGAGTAACGTTTTGAATGATCCAACGGTGAATGGGTTACCCTCACCTATAATTTCTGTTTTATCGTGAAAGACAATATCCATTGTTTTTGCTTGAGTGTCTAATGAGCTAAGGTTCAAGCCTTCAGTTTGAACTTTTAAACGACCATCATTAGTTAACCCGCTTTTATCTAACTGGACTGAGAACGGAGCAACTGCTGTAATAGGAACAGTGTGGTTAATGTTTATATCCTCTTCACCTGCCCCCAATGACTGGTATAGTAAAAATTCAGATTGCTATAGATTACCATTTGCGTATCTGAAACGGAAATAGCGTTTAGTTAAATGAATCCATTCAGTCTCGCCAAGCGTATTTGCTTTAACAACCAACGAAGAGATTGTGGTCCATGAATTCATATCGTTACTTTCTTCAATGAATAAGGTACCTTCACTATCAGAATAAGCATGACCTTTTACTTTTGAAATTAAAATCTGACCTAATCGATCTTGACCATATTGCGTGTACACTTCGGTCGCTTTTAAAACTGCATTCGTCAGCAGCTCTGCATTACCGGAAATTGAAGCTACCGGCACAACAAAATCTCTGTTTCCTTCTCTGTAAGGCTTGGCTGCCCCCGGCTTACCGGTTGCATCTGTTGGAAATTGAAAACTATATGATGGCATTAAAAATCCTCCTTGCTATTGTAGATCATTAGTGGTGAGCATGGGTTTACAACGGAACCACCCCCTTTAAGGCAAAATAAAAAAGCCCTAAATGGCTTCTCCTGTGATCTCTTTATACTGTTCAGCTGTAATGAGTTTTTTCTCTATTCCTTCCTGTAAATCTTCGGGCGAGCAATCTTTGAAATGGATTGCCTTTTTCACCATTTCAGAAGAAGCCCAATTATAATGCAAAGCCAGCACCCAATAATTCATGAATCTTTCCCTCCTTGTAGAGTAAGCAGTTGTAACTTTATTTTTGAGAGCTCGCTTCCCAAAGTTTGGTTTAATTCTTCAAGTTGTTTACGAGCTAGCTTCTCCTGAGATAACTCTCGCGCGAGTAGCTCAATCTGATCGGGATGTTCATAAGACGTTTTTTTCTGTGACTCCTTCCACCAGTCCTCTAATTCTTCTTGAGTCGGTAACGGCGCCCTGATATTCCATTTCTCAATGTATGAACCGTTCCCGTCATTCCGTAATTCAAAATCTTTTCTCGGTACTGCGTTAGGATACTTGTACATAATCGCATCATACAAAATCATAAAAGCCTCCTAAAATCTCGGGTAATTTCTGCCGCCGATTTCTGTGATATCAAAGTAGTTATACCATCCTGAGTTATCAGAAATATACCGTGCAGTATTACCGTCATAACCCACATAAAGGTACATCTCTATATAGTCCCCCTTATCAGCCGGAACAGTAGCAGCTCCATATACTCCTACATTGAAATCTGCAGTATCAGACGGGCTTGCAGGGCTATTTCTATAATGTGCTATGTTTTTATAAATCGTTCCGTTCAAGTAAATCTCTAATTCATAGTTGGCATATCTCTGAACGTTTTCAATATATACACCGGCATTGACTAGAAACATTCCGCTGTTTGGACAGATAAACCGGCAATTATTAATGTCAAAGGCATTATGACTGTCCTTTATCTTTCGATTAAAACGAATTTTTTGCTTTTCTCCTTTGATAAGAAGTTGCTTACCTGTTGTTCCAATATTGGCATGAGCGAACCCTGATATCTTTTGCCAAGGGGTCCACCCTGAACCACTCCACCAGTGTCTAATCCAAACTCCTGTACTATCGTAGTAAGTCCCAGACTCATTTCCTGTTCCATAAAAGTATTGCGTAAATCGGTAATTATTATATTTTTCATTTTTGACTATGCCATAACCCAAAGGGTAACCTGTAGTATTTCCCTGACCAATCTCCATTAAGGTCAGTCCTAAAGGATATTCTTCCCCTCCTGTTCTTGCATCTTGAATAGCATAGTCTCCAGTAATTAACGTTAGATTGTTATTTTTGTAGTTGGTATCCACGTAATGTTTTGCATCCGTTAAAGCCTTATCAGCTTTTTCCTGAGCCCCGGCAGTTGTTTCTTTTGCATTCCAATTCTCCCGTTCTACTGGTGTAATGTGCCGTTGTAAATCATTACGATGCTCTTCAAATTCTTTTTTCGAAGCTTGCTGTACATTATCTACGTTCCCTAGCCCGATTTGCGCCTTTGTTGTATTGTGAGGGTTGTTCATGTCATTTTTATGTACAGCTAAATCTTTATGCGCGTCTTGAATACCTTTCTCCCAACGGTTCACATCATCCTCATTAATAGGATCATCTGGCAGCCAGTCTCTTTTTGCTTCATATGCCATTTGTTACACCACCTCAAAAGTAATCCTAAAATCAAGCGTTCTATTATTACTGACGTCTAAATCTGTTGTTCTTTCCGTAATTACGTTGTTTTGTTCATCAAGGATCTGCACACTCTTAATATGTTTGATATCTTCCTCTCGTTGAGTAAGTACCGTGACAACCGCACCGTGAATGGTGAGTTCCACAATTTCTGTTTCACTCCCATTCAGTAGCACTTTCGATATCCTATTTTTCAAATCTGCAGCTGTACGCTCTCTATAAACCTGCGTAATCATGCAAGGACCACCTCGTTATTATTGAGCGTGACGGAATAACCTACCTTTAGCTCACTTGCTTTTCGATACCTTCTGTTATTCAAAATGACAGTATCTTTTATCTTGAGTGGCTCATTCACAGCAGCTCGCAAGGTATATGCCAAATGAGCTGGCTTCATATTCTCCAATGTTTCTATGAGCTCGCTCATATGCTGCATATCATCTATATCAATATCAACATTAAAACGGTACTGTCCTTGAAGCAGCCTGACCTGAGCAGACGGATTTTTCAGGAACCGGTTCAATGCCTGTTCAATGGCCTTATATGTTGCGGGCGGTATATTGGACATTTTAGAGATTAGACGCAATCGGCGGATCTCATCGGGGTCACCTGATTCCCGCGGTACGTTCAAAATCTTTTCCCATCGTTCAAGCCCCCAGGTTGCCGTAGTAATAAACAGCTGATCTGTCAGATCAAAGATGCTGTTATTTTGCTCCTCAAATTCCGGAGCTTCCGCTTTAAGAAGTTCAGCCATTTCCTTTAACTTGGTAAGGAACGGAGGCAGGTAAGCAGTCATTTCATCGAGTTTGCTCAATGATGTTCACCTGCCCCAATTTAGGGATTTCGACGTCACTCAGAACCAAATTTTCGGCCACGCCGTTGATTTTAATATCTGCGTAATCACTTACTGAAGGTGAATTGTAGACGATATTATTAATCTGCGATAAACGGATGACGTTATCTTCAAAAGCAATCTTTTTAAAAAGATTTAAAACGCCTGATTCGATTTCTTGCTTTACCTGATCGATAGAGCTATTGACCTCGGGAAGTACCTCGGCTGAAATCTCAACCTCTTTCCATTCCGCACTCTCCACTGTGACAAAGGCACCTATTGGCGCTTGTCCCTCACCTTGTCCGGGTTCAGGATCAATATAGTTTTTCACTTTTGATATTAAAATATCAGAAGCAGGTTCCAAGTTAGCATTGGTCACGACAATTTTGACTGTGCTGTCCCCGTTCCAAAGCGGAAAGACCTTTACCTTCCCTACTCCGTCTACTTCTTCAGCCCATTGTTTATAGTGAGCTTTATTGGCACTGACAGCTTCCCGACGCACGCGGGTAAAATATCTAGCTCTTAAACTGTCATCATCCTCCTCTTCTCGGCCAGGAATTAGAATCTCTTTCACGATCGCTTTTTGGAGTCCTGGTATGGTGTCTAATGACAATAGATTCTGGCCGGAAATATTTGCGTTCCCCGCTTCCCCCGCTGTTTCACATTCCAATGTTCCGTCAGCTGTGTATTGAAAATAAAGATTATCAACATAAAAGCGAGACCCTACAGGAATGGTCACGTCTTCAGTAAACTCCCCTGCCCTGACTGCTTTCGTGGCAGCCGTTCGCTCAATGCCTGCTTCAGTAGCCCGACGATCTAAAAATTCCCCTTGTGCTGTGTCTGAGAAGACAAGTTCCAGCACAGTATCGAGCCAAATATATGACTTGGCCAATTCTGCGGCTGCAGGAGCTAAGGCATTATAAATCACGCTGCCTTCCCTTGTATCAATGTCCGCTGAAATGCTGTTCAACATACGGTCCATAATCACTTCAAAGGTTTGATCCTCAAACATCTTCATCAAGCACCTCCTCGATCTCCAATGTTCCCTCGTCAGTTTCGACTATAAAGGAGACATGGAACGAATCGCCTTGTTTTTCTATTTCAAAATCTATAACAGCAGAAATCCGATCGTCATAGATCAGTGCTTCCTCTATCAGCCGCGGGATCTCCATTTTCTTATATGCGTCTGTTGTTTCGTTATCTGCCAACACTTCTTGAAGCTCATTTCCAATGTCATGACTGTAAACAGGGTATGCATATCGCTCAGTATGGAGAGATAGATATACAAACTGCTTGATCGCTTCAAGACCTGTGATGATTTCATTTGTGATACGGCCATTTTCAAAATCTATTTTGTAGGTTTGCGAGGTCTCTATGATTTCGCTGTCATCTTCTATATCCTCAAACTCGATTTCCGGAGACAAAGCCATTTCAAACACCCCCTATATTTTGTCGAGAATAAAAAATGATTGTCCGCCTTTTAAGGAGACAACCATCACATTCTCACCCATCTTTAGTTCTTCATCTCCTCTAGCGCGCAGCCGTTTAGGAATAATAATCAAATCAGACGGAATAATTAGCTTTTCATTTTCATTGAGTTTAATTTCAACAGGAGAAACGGAAACCACTTCAGCCGGCAGGATATCCACCGGCGACTCTGAACCAACGGCACCGACAGCCAAATGCTTGATCGCTTCACTTAGTCTCATGAGGAAACACCATCAGGGATAGAATTTTTCTCAACCACATCAATGGTCATCGTGTGTGTCGATCCTTTAAATTCGTGTTTATCTGTATCAATCCAGTATGTTCTCTTAATCCCGACTTCCGGAATTGAAATATAGACAGGCAAACCGCTCTGAAGATCTGGAATCCCTATTGCTTGAATACTTTTGAGTTCTTTTTTGACGCCTTTCTTCTGTGCTTGTTTAACTTTCGCACGCTGCTGAAGCTGTGCTTGGTTAATGTTATCGGAGACCGTTTCTACATACTGAAGCACGCCGTATTTACTGATACCCGAGTTGTCACTTGCGGTGGCCGTGTAAGTTTTATTGTCTTTCTGACGCCGTAGTTTTACTCTTGTGGCCGTGTCATTAATGGAAGTGCTGTATTGATAACCAGTAATGTTCACACCCGTTTCTAGCACCCATACTTCTGAAGGGTCTGGCCAAGCACGTAGACCAAGCTTCCCCTTCGCCGAATATAATTGATAATTCCTTCCGGTTTGGCTCTTCGTTTGTTTCAAGGCTTTTAGAATCATGTCATAAAGACTCGTATCATCTTTAAACACTAATGATTTAATGGTGTAACTCGTATTTGCAATGGATGTAGTCGGGATTTGAAAATCTCTTGCAAGGCGCTTTATAATCTCGTCTGCACGCTGATTAGAGAACACATAAACATCCTTGTTCTTGACCAGATATTGCAGCATGTCATAAGCCGTAAAGGTCAGCCCGTGTTCTTCCGGATTGCGAGAAAACACAATACCTCGAAACAGCTCTTTTCCTTTCCACTTAAACAAAACCGTATCTCCTTCTGATACGCTGTAATATGAATGGGTTCCTTGTTTCGTTATGATCTTTGCTGTGATTGATCGCGGTGCCTGATACCGTTGGCCCTCAAGAGAAACACTTTCAGTTACCAGCTCAAGCCATTCCGTTTCTTTAATGACGAAAAGTTCTATCATGTCATCACCTGCTTACTGCGGTATCTTTAATTTTTGCCCAGGAAAGATCCAGTGTCCTGGCTGTCTGATATTCCGTTTGCTTCGTTTGATCATAGCCTTTTTATTGACGTTCCAGATCTTGCGCCATTTTGTGCTGTCTCCATAAAATTTGCCGGCAAGGTCCCACAGTGTATCGCCTTTCTTAACGGTGTACGTTTTAGGAGCTGATTTAGATGGCCGTTTCTTCTTCGTCTTTTTCTTCTGCTTGATCTTCCGCGGCGAAGCAGTTTTGTATTCCTTCAGCTTTATTTCATAATCACGATCACCTATATCTTTTTGGCCCTCGCTATAAGAAAAAACCTCGATACTGCAAGTTAAATTAATTTTCGTTCCAGTAATTAAGAATTGAACCGGCTTTTTAGATTTCACCCATTTCTCGATCTTTGCAATAGCATTTTCAGGAGAAGGAAATCCTTTATACTCAGCAAGCGGGCTATGTTTCTTTGGAAAAAAAGAAGAGAACGAAATTTCTTTCGCTCCCGGTTTATCAATAAAAGTGATCTCCCCAAAACTAGCCACTTTTACTGATTCATTTTGAATTGTGTTGGATATATCAATTTGTTCAGGAAGGACCGGAAGCCGCAGCTTGTCCTTCCCTTGTGAAATCCAGAATTCATATATGGATTTAGTCAAAAGCAACGACTCCCTTCGTTCCAATGTTGATATCCTGTTCAAGCTCATCGACAAGGGCCTGCTTAATCTTAGCTACAAGACTGTTCATGTCTTGACCATTGTGAAAATGCTGATCGCCATTAAACTGAATAATAACCTCTTTACCTCCTGATGCTTTAACAGTTGTTTGCTGACTACCTGTTGTAGCTGCTGTTACCTGACTGGAAGATAATTCAGTTTGACCTTTTTGAGATGGGTCTGTGACTTCCATTCCGAGTGCCTTAGCTGCTTGGGCTAATAAATAACGTCCACGGATGCCTCGCTCCTCCGGAATGATCCATTCCCTTTTGTTTCCTTCACCGACACGTGCAATCTGCTCTTTGGTAATAAGTCCGCCGTTAGCGTAGCCAACATATGGACCTCCGTGTCTCATGCTTCTAATGCCTGGTACATTATTAATTGATCCATATCTGCTTTTGATATAGCCAATCGCAGCAGCAGCGTTGTGAATCGGGTTAAGAATGTTATTCATTCCCGGCAATTTGTGTGCGTTGAAGGTACTTGGGATTGTCTGCATGAGCCCCTGAGATGGATGTCCTGCTTTCGCATTACTATCCCATAAGTTAATTGCCTTCGGATTACCCCCTGACTCATGCTGAGCAATTGTCATCAGCCCTGGAAGCCAGCTCATTGGTGTCTTTGTGGCCATGATAGCTGCCATAAGCCATTGCTTCACATTTCCGCTAACTGCTCCCATTCCGGAATAAGCAGCAGCTAGTGAACCTGCTTGTTTTTCAGCAAACTTTTTCACATCAACTGAATCCAGACCTTTTACAATACCAATAGAGGCAAAACGACCGAGACTCATCATGACACGGGAAGGTGAATGAATATCAAGCTCTTCACGAAATGCCTTCTCAACTTTTTTCGCCAGTTCCTTGGCAGCTTCATGGACTTCACTTGCCTTAGAAGTCATGCCAGAAACAAAATTACCGACCATACCGCTTCCCCAGCCGTTTGATGATTCTTTTGAGCGGATAAACGGCTTGTTAATATGAGTGCTGACGTATTGATCAGTACCAGTTTGTGAACTATTTTGTCCTGAAGCAAAACCTTTGACCGTTCCACTTCCCCATGAAGAGGATTTATTTACGGTGTTCTGGAATGGTGTTTTAACCTTCGTCTGCAAGAAGCCATCTGTACCGGTTGAAGTACTGTTTTGACCTTTAGCATAACCATTGACCATTTGCTTTCCGTAATTCGGAGAATAAGAGATTAAATTGTTCATTGGCTGTCCAACGTTTTTCTGTTTCCATGCTTCCATAGAAACAACATTATCTCTAATTCCTTGATCAAAGCTCTTCGTGAACTGTTGACCAAATGATGTTGCTTGTTCATCAAGACTGGATGTGTCAATAATAGGAGATACAGAAGCAGTCACCGCCGCACTACGGACTAGCGGGGAAGTTGCTGGTTCACCTCCTGCAGATGAAGCAGATGCTATATCATCAACAACACTCATCCCTAATTTCGAAGCAGCTTGAGAAAGGAGCATTTTGCCGCGACCTTTATTATTCTCAACAGGAATAACAAACTCTTTACCTGCTTCACCAATCCAAGATATTGTTGGTTTCGTAATGTAACCACCAGTAGCATGTTTCTTTGGCTTTTCTTTTCCCGTACCAAATAAATAATTTACGCCACTCTTCACATATCCCCACGCTTTACCAGCAGTTTTTTTCGCACTTGAAGCTACTTTACCACCAACTTCTTTTACTCCGCCTAAAATACTGCTTCCCAATTCCTTTACACTCTGCCACTTTTCAGACCACCACTTCTTACTAAAAAGGGTTTCTGAGATGGAACTCTTAACACTTTTCCATATTGATTTAGCATTGTCCCATTTATTTTTTGACCAGCTCTTTACACTTTCCCATTTTCCTGACCACCATTTCTCACTAAATAAAGTGGATTTCAGCTTTCCTTTAACTGATTGCCAAACAGAAGACGCACTGTCCCATTTACTTTGAGCCCAACCTTTTACGCCTTCCCACTTTCCTGACCACCACTTCTCACTAAACAAAGTGGATTTTATTTTTCCCTTTACGGACTCCCAAACAGATGATGCACTATTCCATTTGTCCTGTGCCCAGGTTTTAACGCCAGACCACTTCTCAGACCACCATTCATTATTAAATAAAGTAGACTTCACCTTTTCTTTTACATTAGACCATGTATCACTTAACCCATTGAGAGAAGTCTTCGCATTACTCTTAATGCCGGACCATTTTTCAGACCACCATTTTTGATCAAATAATGTACTGTCTAGTTTCTTTTTTACTTCTGAACCATCAAACGCCTTACCTAAACTTGAGCCGCCCATGGTGCCTGCTATACCGCCAACTAATCCACCAATAGCTGTTCCCACTCCTGGAAAAACACTGCCAATAGCTGCTCCTGTAGCCGCTCCAGCAAGGCCACCGCCAGCTGATCCAATTTTTTCACCAACATTGTCTTTATTCATCCCAATTAAATCGGTTACCGCTAACGCTGTTCCTAATAGAGGAACTCCCTTTGTAAACTTACCAACACTTTTCAGAGGACTTAAAACTTTCCCGAACTTCGATGTACCGCCTGCAGCTCTACCTGCTGAGTATAGTTCCGATCTCGTAGTGGTTATTGCTGATCTTGAATCTCTGGTTGGATTAGTACCTACAGTTCTACCGGAACGCCTTCTCTCCAACCGTTCAGATGACACAGCAATTGAACTGTCAGAAGGGTTCATTCGGTTTGGATTACCGCGTCGTCCTAAAACTCTTTTCCCTCGTCTTCTACGAATGCGATCATTTTTACCTCCATCGCTACAACAGCAACATGTTAAGCTGCCACTTCGAGGCAAACTCGTTGGACCTATGGCAGTTTTGGATGTCCTTGTGCTGGCATTACGATTACTGTTTCTGTTCCTCCTTTCACTTCGCGTATTAGCGCCAGCTTCAGGAGTACGTTTTGGAATTAACTTTCGGATTACGCCTGCTGCATCACTTCCGACAGTACCTATGCCTTTTAAAAGCGGACGTAGTATTTTCAAATAACCAATCAACCCAATTAAAGAAGGGATCACAACTTTAATCGCTGTTTTTAAATCATCCCAATGGTTGACGCTCCACTCAATGGCTACGTTTAACTTATCACCTATCTCCTTACCAAGATCAGCAATATCTTTTTTGATCTCTTTAAGCTTTTCCTGACCTTCTTTACTGTTAATGAACGAGCTGATTTTATCAAAGGCCGGTCCTAATCCAGTTAGCAGAGATGTTCCCATATCCTTAGATAAGCTTTCAAAATCTCTCATGGCATCATTAACCGGTGTCATTGGGTTATTATCCCGAAGTTTCGTAAAGCTACGTTCTAATTCATCGCTTGTTTTGGCACTTGTACCAATACCCTCAGCCATATCTAAAATCGGCTGCTTAAGGTCTTCATATTGTGTTCCAATAAGCTCAGTCGCAATAGCAGCCCGCTTTGTTTTATCTTTCACTTTAGAAAGGGCTTTTGCCACCCTAAATAAACTTTCCTCACCGCTTATTGAACCATCTTTGAAGCCCTTGAACATTTTCTTAGTTTCCTTGGCTCCGAACAGCGTTTTAAATGCGTCCACTTGACTATCAGACATTTCGGTTCGGCGGATGTTAAACTCACGCATACTATCGGCTAGGTTATCGAAGTTTCTGGCGCCACCCTTTGTTCCTTTTATCATGGCGTTTGCAATCTGGCCGCCTGTGAGCTTCAAGTCTTTAAAGGTGGAACTGTATTCATTCATCGTATCCAATAAATCGTCGGCTTGGTCACCGGCATTCCGATATACATAAGCAATTAAGTCTCCGCTTTGTTTCCCGGACAATTTCAAGTTGTTATACATTGAACTGAAAGCACGATCTACCTCTGCCTGATCAGCATTCATGAGCTGGGCAATCTTACTTGACGACTCAGTCAATTCAGCAAGAGCTTTTTTAGAAGCCCCTGTCTGTTGCGATAAGTTTCTCAAAGATAAACTGACTTCTTCCCGAGAACTGCCCGCTTTATTGTTGAAATAGATCTGATCCGTCATTCTTGCAACATCCTTCTTATTAACGTTTGAAGTTGCTGACACATAAGCATCCTGAGACATTGTACTTTTACCTGAACCCATAATTGCACCTGCAGAAAAACCACCTGCAACTGCCAGAGTAATGGTAGCATTCTTCAAGCTGTCTATTTTCGCTTCAATAGCATCCAGAGCAGCTGAAGCTCTGTCCTTAATAGAGACGGTTGGCTCAGCATGTTCGCTGTCTACATCGGACACATGACGACGGATCTCATCTAATTGGTTTGAAGCATGATCACGAACTGAAACAGTTGGCTCAGCGTGCGAGCGATTTAAATCAGAGAGACCTCCACGGATTAAACGAAAACGTGGTGTAGCTTGATCATTTACGGAAACCGTCACCTCATGACTGCCCTTGGTAAGATCCTCAGCTTGCTGACGTATAGAATGTAAGCCATTCGAAGCTCGATCATCTAAATCCACTTCAAGCGATCGAGCCCGTCCGGTCAAACGGTTGGCCGATCGGTCAATCCGCCGCATAACTCTCTCAGTCCGGTCTTCAGCCTCAAAAATAAGAGGGCCATTAGCAGCCCTCTTAAGTCTTTCAGCATTGCCTTGTATCATTCGAAGCTTGCGGGAAATCTTATCATGTAATTCAAACGTGGCTGTTAGTTTAGCCATAGTTAATTACCTCCCTTCTTCGTTTCTTTTTCTAACAGCTCAAGCTTATAACTGATAAACCCATATAAGAGCGCCTTGAATTGTCGCGGTGCCTCATATAGTTCTCTTAATTCTGACGGGGCGTATTTGAGCTCATGCATCGCGTAATAAAGAAATACAGCCTCTTTGTCCCCGTCCTTTACTAGTTTTTTGCTGCTTCTTCAAGGTCTTCGAGATCATCATCAAATCCATTGATTTCAATTGCTTTGTTCAGCCAATTTGCATACTCACCGCCGACAGAAAGAACACGTTTTGCAACTTCCACTGGATCTTCTGTTTTGTAAGCCTCACGTAGTTCCTTAGCTTTAAAGTTCGGATAAACAGTCGTTTCAACCGCAATCCGAGCATAAAAGCGTTGGCTGTCCAAGTCCTTCACACGGCCGCGACCTTTTACATTTTTGTATGTCGTATTCTCTTTCTCCAGCTCGTCAATTCGTTCAGTCGTAATTGCTTTGAAAATGAATGGAACAACATTGCCCTCTTTGTCTACAAACCGTTTAGAAATCGGCACTTTTACTTCTTCAGCTTCGATTGTTTGTCCTGGCATAAAGAATGAAAGATCGTATACTTTTTCGTTTTGTTTTTCACTCATGTTTATTAACTCCTTCAAAATTCGATTTAAAGTTTTTCGCAATAAAAAAAGCACATTCTCCTGTGCAAACAAATTGAAATCATCAATTTATTTAGGGGATGTGCTTACCATAATATTCATGTATAATAGATTCTTGAAACTACCTTTTCCTATCTATAAAGGAGGGTGGTAGATAATGAATTCATGTAAACACCTCCTGAGAGGAGGTGAAAAACAATGACCACTGTCCAGTTTCTGCAAGTTTTGGCACCGATAGCGTTAAAGGTTGTTGCAGACAGATATTTTAGAAAGAAAGACACAAACGAATCAAAAGACATTGCAGTGTCTAAAGTATGTTTGTGTCAACAGACGCGACGGATGATTAGTCCGAATACAAGATATAAACGGAATATTCGCCCGAATAGACGCTTTAAAAGGAAAAGGTAGCGTCGTTAATAAGAGCTAGAGTGTTGCAGCACTCTGGCTTTTATATTTTATGCATTTCTCATGAAAGAAATACACGTTAACAAGTTGTATTGTTGTAATTGGTACCAACTATAAGCTTACGCCAGTAGTTGCAATACTTTTGCTTGGCACCATTATAACATGAATATATATTGATTATATAATTATTTGTATCTTTTATTCGTTACTTTTTTTATCTCTGATCTCAAAATGGCCTCATCTTTAGAAGCCTTCCCTTTTTCTTTTATGTCTTTAATCAATAAATATCCCTCTGATTTGAAAGTGTTATGATACAATATGGTTTAGTATAAATGAATATTGGCTTTCAACATCTCAAGGGCGGTCTGGCTCACTCCCTCATGAAAGGGGGTGATGCACGTGTCAACATTTCAAGCATTGATGCTTATGCTTGCTTTCGGGTCATTTATAATTGCCCTGTTGACTTATATAAAGAAGAAATAGACCCACCCCTTGAGCTCGGCAAAGTTAAAGGGTAAAGTCTATCCTAAATACTTTCATGAAGTTGTTAAGCCAGCCCTCTTGATGGGCCAACATTTATACCGACCCGGCGGCAACCGGGTCTTTTTTATTTTATGCATTTCTCATGAAAGAAATACGGCAAAACAATATTAATAATAATAATGTTATTATTATCGTTATTATTATCGTTATTAATAACGATATAGCGATATTATAGCATACAGCGTGTGTTATAGTCATTTTTTGTTTTCGCTACTGGATATATTTTTCGCACATTGATTTTTGTACACTGGTGCATTTTTAAAATGTACACCAGTGTAGCTTAAAACGTATCCTTCAGCCGCTCAGGAACATCAAAGTCCTCAAAGGTAAACGGTACCTCTTCCTCTAATGCTTCTGAGTCCACATCAAGCCCAGCGATTTTCGCAGAATCAAAGTTCACATCGTACAAGGTGACTCGTTCAGTGCCACGACCTGAAGAGGCGTCATCCAGAACAGCTTGTAAAGTGAAGTAAGGATCACTTCCCTTTTTCACATAGTCCATCATAATAAGAACAAATTGAGAAGTCACTTTATAAAAAGTGGCGGTTCCCGTTCCATTTGCTCCAGTCGTTTTGTGCCCCGTCATTCGGCGGCCCATGATATTTACTTCGGATTTATTTTTCTCCACGTTGGCTTCAAACGTTTTGATATGTGCCATTTCTTCTCCATCAAGAAACAGCCTGCCCTCTTTACCGGAAATGGTGTTTTGCGCTTTTAATGCCATTCTTATTTCACCTCAACATTAAAGTAGAATTTTTCAGCTGCATCCACCGGTTGAACTGCAAGATCAATCAGGAAGCCGTCACGATCGTTATTCAGAGCAATAGTAATGTCATTCTCTGAATCAAAATCAGTAATGCCCCCGTTATCTTGAAGAACACTCAAGTATTGAGTAATCAGCGTTTTTACAAACTGCAGTCCGTCATTTGTAGCAGGAACGTCACTGCTGCTCGCTTTTCGAGACTTGATCAATGCTTTCAATTGAGAAGTCAGATCATTATTGATTGCATCAAGTACACGGACAATTTTGTTTTTCTGGAACATCTTATTTTTCTCTGCTGTTAGGCTTGTGAGTGAATTAATGTCCTTTTCAACCGATACTGATTTATCACGAGAATCATAAGTAAACAAGAATTCCCCATTTGACAATTGTTCAACGATTTCGTCGTTGTCAATTCGGTTAAGGACATCTACAGCTCCCTCGTATTCTACAAATGTAAGTGATTGATTAAATGTAGCCCCCGCACTTGCGCCTGCAACCCAAGCAGTAGCTTTTTCAGGAGTAATCTCCGTTCCATCTTCAAGTAGGACGCCACCAGTTACATTGATAATACCCTCATGGTCTCCCTTGTAATTTGAAAGAACACCTTGAACCTTTTGCCCTTGGTTGTCTCTCAGTCGCTTAATAAACGCAACAAAAGTCGCTTTTAATTGCTCGTTATCCTCTACAGGTAAAGCGATTGTGTCAAAGTATTCCGTTTCAGCCGCTTCCAAGAAAGCTGTATAATCAGCATTGGTCGGTGTTTTGTCTGTTCCGCCTGACAAGCGGATTCCGGAAGTTGCAGGGAGAGCACCGCTAACATCTTCAGGGGCCGTACCGGTTAACGGAATAGTGACTGTTAAATCCCCTTTCCCCGTAAACGTGACATAGTTATTTTGTTTAAGCTCTTCAGCTTTAGACACTGTTTGTTTATCCACTTCAGATTGATCAAGGTAGGTAGTGACATCAACTTTCGAAGAGTCAATAACGTTCTCCGTAATACTAATAATGATGTCATTACCTTTAGTACCGCCATAAAGAGCAGTAGCCTTTACACCTTCGCTAATGTCTGCTGAAGCACGAAGACCTTCCGTCAGACGATAAAGCAAGACTGTACTTGCCTTCTTCATCGCCTCACGTAAAAGCAACATTGAAGGATCATCAATGTTCAACCCCACTTTTTTATTCAAGTCCTCGATTGAAGAGATAGAAATGAATTTCTTAACCTCACCCCAGCTGGACGCTATCGGCAGCGCAACTGTTCCACGTTCTCCGGCAGAAACACGGTTCTCCGCGGTCGTTTTGAAGTTAAAGTAAATACCGGCACGCTCTTTTTCCTTGCCGGGTGTGAAAGTTCCGCCGTTCATCTATTTGACCTCCTTTTGAAGAAACTGAGTAATCAACTTCTTCGCTTCCGATTTTGTAATACTCGTTTTATGAACATGAAAAAGAGCACCGTCAAACACCTCGGGTCTTACCCCAAAGAGCTCTCGACTGTGCTCTCGCAAATCCTTAATATAAAAAGCATTTTCCGCTTTCTCTTTTTTAGTGGCCATCATTTCACCCCACTTTTAAATTTAAAACCATCCAATGAACGCTGTTCTTCCCGCTCATACCAATAGCGGCTCGTCCAGTTTAAGACAATGGTCGCGTAATCATCTGATACCCGCGTTTCTATTCGAGATAGGCGAATAAAATCCCCCGTATCCTCGCCAGATTTTTGTATAAGCGGAATTATGCCCTTTTTGCTTCTAAGTGCATCCGCAATCCTTTCTGCTTCGTTATGAGCCTTCTGTGCGTTTTCGTGAAAGAGTTTTACGTTTAAAATATAGGCTTTCTGAAACGTAGATACTGTGTCCGCCCCATAGACCGTGGAAGCCGGTGGAAAGTAAAGAGACGGAACAGCAAAGTCCTGCGGTATTTCTTCTTCATACACTTGAACAGGATACAGTTTGTATAGATAGCCCATAATTGAACCTACTTCTTGATTCATGGCAACACCGCCTTAAAATTCTTCATCAATCCATTGCTGCAGCTTCCGCTCAAGGCTTCTCTCAAACATCAACTGAAATATAGCCATGGCGTTATCCCAAAAGCCGGAACCGTCGACCCATTGGAACTTCAGTAGCATACCGGAATTTCTTTCGGCAGGGTCATAGTCGAAACGGTCGCCTTTCCACCGCCCTGGGACCCACCGTCTATCCTGATTTTTAGACGGATCGATAGTAAAGTGCCCGTCATTCACGTATGAGGCGTATTCTAGATTTGTTCCAATATCCAACTTTAAGCTGCCTTTTGTTATTGAAAAGATATTACCCTGGTCACCTTTCTGAAAGGAATTTAGCAAGCGGCGTGTGTCTACCGTCTTCGTCCTGATAATTTCATCTTGGATAATGTCTAGGAACTCAAAACCCATACCTTCAAGCCACTCCTCGTACTTCCCTTTCAATCCTCCACGAGAAGCACGGTTTAATGATTGAATGAACTGATCAAGACCTTTTATCTTCACAGATATTCAACCTCTCGTACTGCCGTAACTTCCCAATGATGATTCCTGATTTTGCGGGGCTTCTGTAATTTATAAGCAGTACCATCCCAAACCGCCCTGTCATTTACTCGAATATCAGCAGTTGCAGGGAAATGCACAAGGAATGATTGATAAACAGCTACATTTGGTTCCTGTTGGATAACGGACTGACTCTTTTCTGTAAAATAACACGGCTGATTTTCTATATCCGGATCATCAGGGTACGAAAAAAACGGTTGAACATCTTCAACCGGAACCCCGAATTTTTGCTGTCTATTTTCTTTTTTCTCCTGCAGATGGTAAATGTCGCATCTGTGAGTCAATAAAGATTGATAACTCATATTGATCTCATCCGCACTCTCGCTTCAATCCCTTCTAAATCAGGGTCAGCCGGTTTCACATAATCTTTTATTAATGCATACACATCAGGTTTTTGAAGAGAACTACCATCCCCTAGAGTATAAGAATAATCACCAATTTTTTCAGTTGTATATCCTTTAACAATTGACTCGTCGCCATTTATAAGAGCATAAAACTGAGACAACTTTAATAGGGCCAGACGAACCGTGTCAGGCAAAGGAATATACTCTGCATCTGAAAAATCATGTCCAACTTTAAGAATGATATCGGCAGTTGCCTCAAGTATATCCTGTTTTAACAACTCATCAGGTCTGGTCTTTACAGACTCAAAAACTGAATAATTCTTTAATTCATCGGGAGTGATTAACAGCATAAGGTCACTCCCCTTTGTTATCTATTTGGTTAAGGATGTAGGCAATTCTTTCATCTGCGTTTTTGAAGTCAGACGGATTGCCACCAAGATTATAAATAATGGATTCATGCTCTGCTTTATTCATACCTTTCAATTCCGATTCAGTATAATTTATTGGATCATCCTTTTGATTCTTAAGATCTTTATCCAGTACAAAATATGGATTTTCATTTAAATACTCATAGAGCTTTTTCGGTACTGTTTGACTGACACCTGCTCGAAAGGTTATTCCCATAACATTGTATGTTTTGCCTTTAATAAGCCTTGCAGTATACACGCCAGACCACCTACTCCTTCACTTTCACAATCTTGGCTACTGCGTCTTCTTCTTCAAAAACACTATCCAATTTTGCTGTCAAAACAATGATAAACATACGGCGACGGATGTCTTTATCTACTTCAATCCGAATGTTACGAGAGAATCCGAGAATGATATTCTTCGGATGAGTTAGGATAATATCAGAAACATCGGCTGCAGTATCTCCCTCTCCAATCGTATAAGGTTGTAAATTTGCAATACCTTTGATCGGAACACCAAAAGCAGATGAAAGGCCACCTTGAACAGCTGCATCCCCTAAATTTGTTTGACGATCAGCTACGCGATCTTTCCATTCGACCTCAATACCAGGCGATGTATAGAAACGGAACTCCTGTGGAATTCGCAAATATTTTGGAGGTACAGCTTTGTATCCTCGCTTGAACGTTTGGCGTGTCAGTTCCTCACCTGCAGCATCGACAATATGAGAAGTAGCTTGTTTTCTAATGCCATCTAATTGTGCAAGATATGAATCGGATGAAGATGTATCCCCATTTACAAGCAATTCTTCAATATCAACTGCAGCACGTTCAGCTATCATTTGCATAATTGTATTTTGAAGACCATCTTTTTCGATGTTGTTTTCAAGTGTGTCATAGGTAATGTTAACTTCAGCAATTACTTCTTTTGTGCTTAAGTTAACTGTGCTAGTTGATGGAACTGACTTTTGATCTTTAGTTAGCGCAACTCCCTCTTGGGCTGCCCTTAAAATACGCTGACCAAAACCGATCTTCTCGATTTTTTGTGTGTCATGATCCATTTGGATAACTCGCGCATCTCTTAAAATAGTTGGCGTATCTTGAACCATTCGAATAAAAGTTGAAGCTTGAGTAGGATTCATAATCCCGCCGCTCTCTAAAGTAGAAAGCGTCATTTCAGCTTTATTAATAACCTCTTGATTTCTCATTCGTATCCTCCTTATACATTAAAACAACCCTGACCAGATTGTTTTTTGAACTTGTTCAGAACCCGATTCTTCGGTTTGCTTAGATGTTCCACGGCTTTTTTCGATTGCTTCAATTCGATCAACGAGCGGTTGAACAGCATCTGAAATTGCTTTTTTCAACTTCTCAGCTTCTTTTTCAGCCTCTTCTTCTGTTTTTTCTTTATCATTCTTTTTAGGATCTTCTTCTTTTTCTAGATCTGCCAGCCGCTTCTCAATTGGCTCTAATGCTTCTTGAATGGATTTTGTTACTTCCTCCGAAGTCATTTCTTCTTCCTCCTCTTCTGTTTCCACCTGGCTCAGTAAATTTCCCAGAGCGGTATGAGCATTTTTGATTTCTTGCAAGTTTGAAGCGGAAAATTTTCTGCCCGCCTTTGCAACTGGCTCTTCATATGATTGCTGTTGTTTTCCAACAAAAAAGTTTTTGAGCAAATAAAAAAGCCCTTTCTCATCTGTTTTATCTTGAGAAACGAGCTTTTCTTCTTGTTTTTCAATTGTCTCAGCAGTACCAGCCATTGAATAACCGGTAATTTCACCTTTTTTGATTTGTTCCCAAACTTCCTCAGAAGCCTTTGTGACAAGGACCCATGATCCCTTTTTAATGGTTTCCCCATTCATTTCAAAATCAGCAGGTGAGACATAGGACTCTACCACCTCACCAACACCGCCCTGAAAATCATGTTGCTTGTCAATTTCTCGGGCATCTTTCAAGAATCCATGGGCTGCCTTTTCGATTTCTGCGGCTGTCATGAAATCCCCGTGAGCGTCCACTGTATCAGGCTCATATACGATACCGTACACAAGTTTTTGCTCGTCCGCTTCTTTCGTAAGGACCTTGACTTCCTTTT
Source organism: Bacillus sp. 9.4 (assembly GCF_055486415.1). Classification (NCBI taxonomy): domain Bacteria; kingdom Bacillati; phylum Bacillota; class Bacilli; order Caryophanales; family Bacillaceae; genus Bacillus; species Bacillus sp. 9.4. The sequence continues at coordinate 681,770 of NZ_JBVFMU010000001.1, forward strand.
GAAAGTCCGGCTGTTTTTCTGATTTCATAAAAAAGAACTGCTTTTGATTAGCAGCCTTGTCTACATAAGAAACATGCGTGATTTTTGCGTTTACCAATTCTCTTGGCATATTGTTCACCTCCTTTCAAAATAAAAAGACCTCTATGATTGAAGGTCTTCTGCAAGTGTTTTTGATAACTCAGTACGAAGTTGTTCGAGCGACTCCGCACAAAGAACGTAATAGTCTCTTGCCCTATTTGCAAATATGGTTCTTTCATTTATATTTACTTTCATACTATCATTTTGTACTGATTGAGAAATGATAAATAACCCTTTTATAGCATCCGCCGCTTGTTTCGAAATTTTTCTATTTTCGTACAAAACATCCATAACGTGAAAAGTATCGCCTTCTAATTTCAAATCAGTATTTTCCTCTACAAAAGTTGTGATATTTTCTAAACCTTTTAAGAAATCACTCCAAATATCTTCAATAGTTCTTACTGGATCTATTAGCGCTTTTTTGATTACAACTTCTAATATTTGTTGATTATTTAACATTGTAAATACAGGAATTTCAATAACAGCTTTATCATCTTTTACAACTTTTTCAGATGCTTCTTTTAAATTAACTTTTGTAGTTTCTAATAACTCATCTACAACGACCTTAATCCCATTTCCTCCTCCCGCTTCTACTTGAACTTTCCTATTTTTTAAAGTCTCTATAATTCCTTTTTTGAAGGAAAGTGCAATTATTACTATGGCTAACGGCCAAGAGGTAATTGCACTAGTAATAAATTTAGAATTTAAAACGGATGATATAAACTTAATTAATTCAGCTGGTGGAATGTGAATATCTAATAAATATGAAAAAAACAAGAGACTGAAGAGTACTGTCATAATAATCCCCCATTCGAATAATGAGGATATTATACTACTTTATTCCATGTTTGCTAAGGCTTCTCTTCGAATCTCTTCCTTTTCCTCAGCTGACAGCCCCAAGATCTCGTTATCTACCACAGGCGAGAGAACGCAGTGACAATTAACTCGCTCAACCGCGGAAAGCTTCGTGTCCCGCGGATACATACATGTTTCGCTGCTACCGGGTATCGAAAATTCTTCATCCACTCCAATGACTGTGCCATCAAGATCGATGTGAGTTTTACGAGGATTGTTCTTCTTCCCTCCGCTGTGCCGCCATTTCTTTTTCTTTACAGCCGGCGATTGTGCATAAGATTCATGCTGAGCGGCTGAGGAAGCGGCAAGCACTTCAGTGATGGCCGTTGTGCGAGCTCGCCCCCTATCAAATTGCGGCATGTCTTTTAGGGTCAACTCAATGTCCTGAATCGATGAACCGTTCTCGATAGCATTAGTTAGCACGTTCTCCACCGCTTCATGTGTGTTTAACTTCATGATCTCAGCCAGCTTCTTTGACCAATCCTTAATCCAATTAACTGTACGGGTAGATAAGACTTTAAAAGGCACTTCTGGATCTATAGAATCCATGATTATTTCAGCCAGCTCTTCAATAGTCTGTTGCAGGAATCCCTCAGTCAGTTCCTGAAATTCATCCTCGAAGTCATCCTCCGCAAATAGGTTCTGAGTAAAAAACACTAGAAGGGCTTCTAACGTTTCTTTTGAGTCTTTACTTACAAAACCATTAAGACCATCTAAAAACTTCTTACGCTGGCGTCTGAGTAATCTAGCGATGCCTTTTTCATAATCCTCCACATATTTGGGGATATTAGATTTGCCAGGAAAGTCAGGTACCATCTCCCCCAATTGCTTATACTGATTTTCCTCTGCTTTTTGAATGAATACGTTCAGACTTTCCAGCAGTTTATCCGTTTTGTTCATCTCTTCAGATCCTCCAGAACATCCCGCATATCTTTTAATAACCCAATCATATCAGGTGTACCGGTCTTAGATTTAAACAGCGTAGCCAAAGGATCAGAAGCGGACGACTCGTTAGTCTTACCAAGCGGCCTATTGTATTCTTCCTCTGGCCATTCTTCAAGCGTCTTCCCGAGCACCCGTCCAGCCAGATCACGTAGATCATTCGGAGAAACTGCACCAGCTGTTATAAACGGTGTTAGAACCTTAGCAATCTCAAGCGGGTCTCTAAAGTCTGGCCCTTTCAACATAAGACGAACCTTATGAATTTCAAGATCATTTAGAAATAAAGCATTCAGTTTACCTGTGATTAATTTTCGTTCAGGCTGAAATACTTGTTCCTCAGTAATCTTTCTTGCTGTGTCAGCTGTCGCTCTGTTGTAATCTTGAGCTTCACCTGTATAAAGTGGAGGCAAACGAAAAGCCGATCTAATTTTGTCTCGGCTCTTTTGGTCATATTCAAGAAACAAGGCATCCTCTTGAAGGATTTCAGCAAGTGATTTAATATCAACTTTCACTGGAGCAATCTCTTCATCACCATGAATGTTTTTCCCCTTCGCTATGCCTTCCGCTTCAAGTAAAAGAAACTTATGAGCATTTTCCACACCTTCAAGCCCATTCATGTAATCCTGCAATTGTGTATATGAGTCCTCAGACAACATACCATTTTCAATTGTAATGGCAGCGGGAATATGTCTACCTTGTTTGAAGTACATGAAATTTAGCTCTTCAGCTTTTCGAGCCCCGTACAGATTAACAATATGGCCAATCCATCGCGGTTTCCCATAAGTACCGCTTCCTATTTTGAAATGGACCACTTCATTTGCTCGTTTCTCGAATGGGGTTTGTTCATCATATTGACCTGTCTCTAAATTTAAAGTGCGAGGATCACCATATTCTTTAAAATAAACCATACGGCCGTCAATCATCTGAACATACTTTCGAAATCGTTTCTCTCTTTTGATTGATTTTCTTTGTCCTTGTTCAAAGTACGTAAAATCAACTTCGATTGGTTCAGACAGTTTGCAAACTCGTACATTTTGAACGTCCATGTATTCAATGCCGGCTGGCTTATTTTCACCGTTTCGGATAACCTCAATAAATCCATTACCGGTCTTTTCTCGGTCTTCAATCACAAAGCCGAGTAAAGTCTCAGCTGACTCATCAAAGTGAAGATATTTAACGAACTCTTCAAGCTTTGTCCATTCACTTTCAGCTTCTGTTTTTTCTTCATTTGTCACATCTGGAGAGTTTACATCAAACGAATACTCAAAATCAAAACCAAAACCCACAATATTTGTCCTGTAAGCATCAACGCATTGCTGTAAGATCGTTGAATACTCAGCAATCATCTTTAATTCTTTTAGGTTATACGGAGGCGGTAAAATATTGCTGTCATAACTGTCCGCAAATTCATCTTCATAAATTTGTTTCGTTGATTCAGTAGGTGGAGAAGCTTTGATCACTCGTGCTTTAACAGATTGTTTTGACATGCTTTACCTCCTTTCTGGTCTTGATCTTTGAGGTCTCCCTTTAGATTCTTCTTTCAAATCGGTTACCTCATAATCATCGAGAGCGTACCAGATAGCTGACAGTGTATGCGGGTCTATGGTGAACTCGTCTTCTATGATGTTCCCCAGCTTATCGGTAGCATAAGTGAGCGGTTTTAGTTCATAAATCGTGTTCTCGCAACGATCAGAGCAAATGATCTTCTTGAACCGTTTGATCTTCTTTGTGTATTGGAGACGTGATCCTTGATACTTTCGGGCACCTACCATATTGAAACCGTGTTGCTGAAAATAACGTATTGTTTTGGGCTCTGCTGAATCCGCCTTGATTAATTCCTTAGTCTCTGCAAATTCCTTGAGTTCTTCGGCTGTCTTATCATCCGTCAGTCCATTTTTGTAATACTCCCAGTAGATATAGAGATATTTCTTCTCGTGATCCACAGCAACCCTAACAACGGCGTTATACGATTCCACAAAACCAAAGTCCATGCCAACTCGTTTAAGCGGCCGGTTAACGTTAGCGATTGCAGTCATAACCTCTTCATGCGGCCATTCTTCAAACTGCGGCAGAACCCGAATTCCATTCACGCCAAAGTGACCTTTCCGCGCAATCCGGTAAAGGTCTGGATCGTATTCCTTTAATTCTTCAAGTTGCTGGACGTAGCTTTCTGGCAGAAAAAGATTATCATCCGCCGTTGAGTGATGATAATAGGTATCGCCGCTAACTAATATCCGCTTTTCATAAAGCTCCTTATCTTCCAGTACAAATCGCTTCTCCCTATCATCCTTGAAGAAATGCTTAAAAGTCCAATTGTCCTCTCCAACAGGATTTGTCGAAAGTATCATGTGAAGCGGCAATGTCGGGTGACGAAGACGTCCTAACAGCTCCTTGAATCCTTCATACTTCACTTCTGAACATTCCTCAATCCAAATGAGTGAAATATTATTGATTGATTTCAGTTTGGCTGGCTTATCCATCCCTTTAAAGATGATGCGGCTGCCATTTGAAAATCGAATCTGCATAGGAGAAGATACGCACCTAACAATTCCATCTAATTTCAGATCACTTACAAGTTCATCAAAAAGAGAAAATGTGGAGTCCCTATGTGTGTCGTACACTTCTCTGATAACAAGAGCAGTACGTTTTTCTTTAAGCAATTTCAGAACAATCTTCAAAGCAACATGATAACTTTTGGATGACCCATAACCACCAACAAGAAACTGAAACTTTTGATTCCAATCAAAAAGAAATTCTTTAAAATGAGGATTTACTTGTTTAATCATTTGTCATCACTCTTGTTTACTATGGTGATCTCAAAAGGTTTATCTTCTTCTGTAAGTTCTTCAATCTCTAATTTTTCCTTGTTGATTTTTAAACGCATATGCTCCAATTTAAGGCGTCGTTCGTCTTCGGAATGAGCTAACTCATCAAACTGTTTTATTAGGTTCCTGAGCTCTGCCATTGCCCGAGATTGAGCGTTCAAGAACGTGGCATGACGATCCCAAGAAAATTGGAATTCATACTCTTCCTCTTCAACTTCGTTTGTCTCAGTTAGGACAGACTTTTTCTTTTTCAGTTCTTTAATCATTTCCTGCTTATCAGAAACGAACATGATCTTTTGTGCCCTTATTATTGCAGCATATTGGATTTGTATTTGGTCCCATATCATATCGACAGGTGAGCGCTCCTGTATTCCTTCCATGATCGATAACGTTTCTTCTGGCAGGAACTTTGAGAAGAATCCATGAGTCACAGCGTTTTGATTTCTTAGTGGAGCAGCGCCGCCTTGATTACCCAATGCATTTTTATTACCAAGTGGTGCTCTTCCTCCCTTGTTTCCTATTGCATTTTTGTTCCCTTTAGGTGCACCTCGACGTAAAAGAGCGCTCCCTTTCGATTTAGGAGCGCTCCCTTTTATTTTTTCTTCCCATTTATCGTTTGCTTTCCATTTGCGAATAGTGCTGCTTGTGATACCTAATTCCTCGGCAATGTCTTTTAACTTCTTGCTCCCGTTGCTCTCTTCCCACAAACGAAAAGCTTTGTCTCTGCGTGGATCTCGTGGTCTTGGCATTACATCTCACCCACCTCCAGACCTCATGTTTGAGTTTGTGTTTGTTTTAATAGCTTTTGCTGATGTGTCCGCTATTGCACTTTTAGACAAAATATTCATTTCTTCTTTTTTAGACTTAAATCTATGTCGAAAGTTATTGTTTATCATACCTTATACTATCTCCCCTAAAGGAGGTGGAAATATGGGATTCTTCGGTGGATACTCTAACGGAAATACTGGTTATTCAAATGGATATGGTAACTCCTTCGCTTTGATCGTGGTGCTATTCATTTTGTTAATCATTGTTGGTGCTGTATTCCTTTTCTAATCTAGAGGAGTTTAAATCCAAAGCCATCTGGTATTCATCTCCCTGTAATACTGCATACGCCATAAGAAGTTTTTATGGCGTTTTGCTATGTTATTAACTTTATCAATGCTGATAAAGTTAATAAATCAGCGTTAAAAATAAAAAGAGAGGATCATTCTAAAGCCTCTCTTTTTATTTTCTTTTATAGCTACTTTCACATTCCAGCTTCAGTATTAAATATTAAAAGCAACCCTAAGGATGCTTTTTTATTTTCTGCTCTTTATGTAATCTTCTTTACTGATACCTAAAAGCTCCGCAGAATGCTCATCTGCTGACTGTTCTAAATGATGCATTTGGTACTTAACGAATTCTTCTTCTGTAAATACCTTTTTGTCGATGAGAATATCAATTAGAGCTTCTATTGTACATTGACGGTTTACCGATCCACCTGCTAACTGTTCTAACAAATGTTGCTGATTAACATTAATTGTCTTATTCATGTCTTCATCTCCCAACTTAGTATAGGCGAAAGGTTTCGACAAAAAACCTTTACAGGATCATTAAGGTGACAAATAACCCAGTAGATTAAGATGTTTAGCTTAAATACTCAATGCTGTGCGTTCTGTTGGTTCTCTTTTTGATTTTCTTCCTGTTCAGCAAAAAGCGAAGCTGTAAAAGGTCGCTCACTTTTCACCACTAAGGCGTCTAGATATATACTATAATCTTTTTTAACAAATATAGAATATAGAAAAGGAATAGATCTTATATTATCGAGAAAAGACAAATATCTATATGTCAACTTACTATAAAGTTTATTTTTCTTAAAATAAAATCTATATTCTAAAAAACGTTTTGCATTTTCGAATCCATATAGTCTAGTAATAAATTTAAGCAAAAAATACATTGTCCGATACTTAGATATCTCTTTCTTAGACTTACGGTCATAAGGCGCAATTTTTATTAACTCATTTAAAATTTCTTCATAAAGATTAAATTGAGCACAATCTAGACTAATTCCTGATAAATCATCAACATAATCAAATCGTTTTAGTTCATTGTAAGCATTAATTATTTTAGGAGATGCGTACTTTAAGTTCTCACCGATATGATAATTTATATCATTTAACATCAACTGTTCATCTATAGGATCGTCTTTTAAAATACTTTTATTGAATTCAGTAATGAAATCACAGTATTTATACATTTTTAATAAAATAGGCGCATAAAGTTCATTGTAATAGAGTCTCTGATTGTTCTTTTTTTCTCTTCTTAAAACCAATCTGTGAGAAAAAAATTGTGCTACGCAGGCACCTATAAAAGCTCCAACTAGTGTTGTTGCAGCAGTCAAAACTGCAGGTCTCATTTCTTTTGGTATATCTGTTATCCACAAAAGTTCCATTTCTACTCCCTCCCACCTTATTATCGGATAAGGTGCGAAACAAAGGGAACCATTTGCAGAATTTGTCGAACGAAACTGTTGAATAAAACCCACTATTGGTCGGGGATATTAATTTTCACGGAATACTGCTGCTGTTTTATCACCCGATTCACTATGTAAGACCTCCCGATCGAGTAACCCCTCGCTTATCGTTGGGAGGTTTTATTCGTTGTATAGAATTGGTGGTGACGCAGGAATAATTCGCCGCGCCGACCTGCCTCCCATTTTACACCACAGATTTTTTCAGATTCAACAAACGCTCAAAGTGGCAATCTTGGCATAATTGGCTGATCAACTCGTCTTTCATTTTGCGTACAGTTTCCCGTGAAATACCAAGATGAAGACCAATAGCACGGTAACTCATCCCCTCCATCATGCAATCATAAATGACTTTATGTTGCTCTCCTTTGATCATTTCAGCCCCTAACTCCACCACATATACTAGTTCTTCATAATACTTAAGACGTTTGAAAAGACGTTCTTCTCTCATATCCATTTCCCGCAATTCAGCCTGACTCTTCCCGGGACTTCCTTTAGGCATAGCTGCTTCTAGTCCATATTGAGCAATCCCCCAATTCTTCATGGGAATTACTGAACCATAGAGTACCCTTTGCAAACGACGAACCTCTTTCACCATCCAGTGATAGCTATTGATTAGATTTTCAATGTCTTTTCGATTCATGAAACGTCCTCCTTTTTAAACAAATAAAACGGACACCAAACCAACAGCGTAAATGCTTTAGTTCAGTGTCCGCAGGCTTTCCTTCTTGGACAATATTACCTCCTCAGTGCCCATGCTGTACCCTCATTTCGGGATGCAGGCATTCGGGAGGTTTCTATATTTAAACTAAGTTCACAAAATATTAACAAAAAATACCTTGGATATTTTTGTATCTCATGTAATAATACACTTGTATTAAAAAAACAAAGGGAGTGTTTAAAATGAAATTGAAAAAAGTTTTAACTGGTACTGCATTGTCACTTGCTTTACTTGTTTCTGCTGCTCCTGCCTTTGCCGCAAGCCCTACTGATACTCATTCTGAAGAAAGTCAAACAAAGGAAGTATCTGCATTAGGTACGCTAGTTGTTCGTGGACTTCCTTCTGATCCAGAGCCTGGACAAACAATCACTATCAACGGAACAACATATTATTTAGACAGTGTTACTTTTTATCCTGATGGATCTTATGTAGCCTACTATTCAAGTTAACTATGAGGAGGTTTATAGCCTCCTCTTTCTTATAGTTCTACTACCTGATTGACAGTCATTGCTACAACTGTCATTGCCTTAACGGCACATTTGAAGTTCAACTTGTAATGGCACCCACCATAAAACTCCCTTCATTACTTACCTGACTTTGTAACCTATTTCATGATCAACCCGCGCAAAGCTCCCCTTCACAGTTTGGATCACCGTTTTACCGTGCTCCGGAGCATCTAAGACATGTGCTGTACCCTGATTCCCATCTAAAACAATAATTTTAACCTTCCCTTGGTCAATCTTCTGCTGAATAGTGAAGTCTTTTTTGATGTTTATTTCTCTTGGATTGTACACTCAAAGCGCCCCCTGTGTTATGATAGAAGTACCAGTTCATATCAAGAACACTGAGGCTAAGCGCTTCAGTGTTTTTGATTTTAGGGAGAAACCTCTTCTATCTTGATTTCCACCCTCGGCTCTTCGCTATAAAACTTGCTGACTTTCAGATCAACCACCTGGCTATCATCTTTATATATCAGATGATTCAAAGCATCTTTCACACCCTTTACGTAGTTATCAATATCAGGCTTCGTTGTCGGCCGCAGAAGACCATTTTCAGCTTGTTCTTTCTTCTTTTTTGAGTTTGAAACTGATTTTGGCATTGGTCTGTACACTTTGACAGCCATTGCAACAGGACCAGTAATAATTGTTTCTGGGCGATGCTGAGATGCAACCAATGCTACATACTGCTTAAAGTGCTTTGATTTCGCTGGATCATGCATATGCACCTTCCCATTTTGTATTGATCCACGCGGCCGTCCTTGTGCGACTGGCTCTCCATAAACAGTGAACTTAATGCAATCCAACTGTTCTTTACCTCCCGTCAAGCTGTTCCCATAGCTGAATTTCTTTTTCTATTCTCGGTGCCGAGATTAAAACTGCCAGCAGAGACAATACTGCTTTAAGCACTCAGCATCCGCTCCATTTGCTTTATTTTTTCCTCAAGTAAACGGATTGTTGGTGTAAGATCTTTACCTTCTGTAGGACTTAGAGGTCCGAATATATAAAGTCCATCAGCTGCTTTTACATTCGTTTTCTCCTTCATTCCCAATCACCTAACCTATGATTTAATTGCATTCGATCACCTTTAATAATCACTATGTAATCACGACACATCTGGTGAATTCGTGAACCAAGAGCCTCGTCAATGTCCAAAATCTCATCAATTGTTAACTCCGAAGAAATCAGCAAAGGCTTATGATTCAAATATCGATAATTTAAGACTGACTGGATTTGTTCAACCTGCCAGTCAGTTGCCCTTGGCTGACCGTTTATTGGTTTGAATAAGTCATCAATGAATAGAACTTCGATCTTTCTCATGGCATCCAGTTTCGCTTCTAAGTTATCAAAGTTAGCTTTCAAATCACCCATGCCCTCTACATAAGGGAAATACATGCAGTGTACTGATTTTTTCTTGATCAGATTATTCATTATCGCCGTGAGCAAATGAGTTTTGCCACTGCCCGGCTGTCCAAGTAATGCAATACTGTTTTGCCTTTCTCCTTTGATTTTTTGAAAATCTTTATAGTATTCCACTGCACATTCATAAGCATCTTTGATCATGTCTGGCTTACCGTCCGTGATGAAGTTACCAAAGAGAAGCTTTTCAAACTCTTCTGTAATGCCGCTAGCTGCCATGAGTCTGGCAATTTTCTTTCGTCTCACACATTCACACTGTTTTGAATAAGTATCTTTCCATTCACTAGCTTTGTCCGGCGTGCAAACCTTACCTAACAGAAAATCATCTTCAGGTACCATTTCGTTAGGAACCATAAGGTCTAACTGTTCATCTAAATGCCAAGAAGTGTCCTTATGGACCCGATAAACGACAATTCCACGATCCTTACAATAAGGACAATCAAATTCAGCCTTTTCTTCGGATACGGCCTGTTTTGTTCCCAAAAAGCGGGCTGACTTTTCCCGAAGTTCGTGCATGATCGTTTGAAATGCGGTGTCTATACTGACTGCTTTGTTTATAGCCATATTGTTTCTCCTTTCTCTTTTGAGTGAATGGATTTGATAAGATGGCTTGAACATATGACAAACTTGCAGCTTTCCCCTTTAATTGAAACGCTGTCTTGATAGCCTCCATCACTTTTTCTTCACCATAATCGTCGACCATGTATCCAATTCGCTGTGTCTCTATAGGACCGACTGACCGAGCAACTTTGTTTTCATATAGCTCAAAGGCATTTTTCATTTTGTCATTGACCTCCTGAAGTTCAATCTCAGCTGGTTCCAAAGCTTTTTTCTTCATATAGTTTCCTAGCTGTATGTAGTCTGCATAATGAAGTATGGTGACGATGAACCCTCTTTTTTGTGGAAGACGGTCCAATTTGATATATCCCTGATTCTCCATTCGGTCTAGTGAGTATTTGATCTGTGAAGCTGACCAGTTAAAATCTTTTGCAAGTTCCACAACTTTGATAATGGTCTGCCCAAGTTCTAGCTCTTGATTTGGCCTGTATTCAGCTCTTTTGAACAAGTGGTCATAGATTTTTTCATCTCTAAACTCTTTGAATGGTAGTCGGGGTATGACCACATACCCCATTGCTTTTATTTCCAAGTCACTCACCTACTTCCTTCACAGAGTGCAGTTATGTCACGGATGCCGACCTCAATCGAACGGAAGTTCATCTTCTTTTATATCTACAGGCTTGCCATCAAAAGGATCGGCTTCTTGCGCGCTTGGTTTTTCTGTTTCTTCTTTGGATGAAGGCTCGGAATCGATAATTTCTGAACTTTCTGCTTCATTGGTAATGTCAATCCGTTCCCTTGTTTCATCTTCCTCAATAACTGCTTTTTGCATTTCAACAGAGAGAATCCCCCACTTGCTCAAAACTGCTTTTAATACAGTCTTAAGAGCCATCGCATCCCAGTCATTTTTCCATCCAAAATCAGATTTACTGAATTTCTTTTTGTGCTTCTCTACTTGTGCCTTTGTCCAGTACACTGTTTTTCGGAAGCCATTTATCAACTCAAAATAAGCTGCATAACCAATTACCACGTCTGATTCTCGCTTTTCAAAATCAATCTCGATTTCTTCAGTCAATGGATTCCACATCTGCAATTCGCCTTCATGAATCGGTATGCAATTGATAGACTTATATTGGCCTGTTCGCAAGGCAAGCTGGATATATCCTTTGTATCCTAGCTGGAATTGAGCCTTCCCTCCATAAGGAACAATCCAGGCATACCCTAAGTTTTTATCTATAGGTAGGTCGAGTGTAGCTGCCACCATTGCAGATGAAATAACGCTCATAGGATCTGTTTTCTGTAACATCTGCTCGCTGTTATAAAGGCTTAAGATAGAGGCAGTAAACTGTGTAGCCCTCTTCCCTAACACTTCCTCAAATCGCTTAATAACGGATGGGGAGGAAAGTAAACCCTTCATGGTTGCTCCTTGCTGTTGCACAGGTGCGCTTTTTTGTTTCTTTTGGATGTTGTTTTTAATTGATTGATTAGTAGCCATAATCAACTAACCTCCTTGATTCCAAAACGTCTGAAATGAGTTTCCTTTTTGACCTTCTCGTAAATATCCGGAAACTGCTCTTTCAGCTTTTTCGTGTCAACTCGATTTGAGACAACTGGCTTCCAACAAGCTTGATAGTTTCCAATAAACCCATACTCTGCATCCTTCATTTCATGTTTGATCTGATTTTCTAATTCTTTTGCCTGGCTTTGAAGCTCTGAGATCTGTTCTTTAAGAAGCAAGTATTGTTGAATACGTTCTCGATTAGCCCCAGTTAAATCAATGGCTTTGTTATTTTCCGTTTCGGCATATCGTTTTTTGAGGTATTCCTCCGCAGCACTTGAACCATCTAAAGCAGGAGCTTGTCTGCCTATGACCTTGTCATTCCAGAACTCAATCTCTGCTTCAAAGATCATGTCAATTAACTCGTCGTCTCGCTCAATCTCTTTCCAGACAAATTTATTTCCACCGATCAGCACAGCAAAGTAAGCTTTTTGATATTCAGGTCCAAGCACACCCAGATAATGCTGGACCTGAACAATATAGCTCTCAGGGATTTCTTCGTCTTCCCATTCTTTTAAGTTGTAGGCCGATGTTGTTTTACACTCAAGAATCGCTTTTTCACCAACGATCATTCGATCAACATTCGCCAAAATGAAATCATGTTCTGGATGTCTGAGTATTGCTTTTTTACGTCTAACCTTCTTGCCACTACGTATCTCAAATTCTTTTGCAACAATGTCTTCTAGCAATGATCCAAAGTAAGCAGCTTCACTTTGCGATTCACTAACAGGGACCTGTCCTGTTTTGTCTAACCATAATTCAAAAGGTGTCTTCCACTTGTTCAGCCCCAAGATAACGGATGCATCTGAGCCGCCAATTCCTTTTCTCCTTTCAATAAGCCATTCATCGCGGCTCATTTCAGAAGTCTTAGCAAGAACCTCAGCCCTTTTGCTTGTCATATCCTAACCCCCATTGTTTTTATTGAGGCTATCTGATAAAATATTAAGCACATGAGTTTTTATAGATAGCCTTTAAAGAAGTCCACTTTGTCCGAGTGGGCTTTTTTATTGCGCATTTCTAAATTCAAAACCAAGTTGCTCCCTTAGATATCTTTCCAAGTTCTCTCTCAGAATGATTTCGCCGCCATCAATTACATAATCATCAACTGGTGTTACTTCATCACCATAAAAATCTATTTGCATATCCGTTTCAGTCAGCTTATCGTGCCAGTTGTTTATGACCATTGGGTTTTCGACCATTCATATTCTCCTCTCTGAATTTGTCTGCACGTCTATCCCATAACAGATGGAATTCACTATTGTTACGAATCATCGCACACCATTTACGAACTTCTAGAGCAGTTGCCGGTTTATGAACAAAATGAACCATTATCCTATACACCTGCTCACTACAGTTAAGTTGATACCTTGCTGTTGCATTTTCAATGCCGTTTCATAAAGGCGTCCTTTGTTTGCCAGCCGGCTAATATCCTCAGTAAGAACCTTAATGCTTCCAGCGAGACTAATCGCTTCTTCATAATCACCATCACGTAATGCCTCTGCCAGCATGATTGATAGCTCTTCTGCTGATTCGATTTTTCTTTTTGCGATAGGAACATCTGACTTCAAGAAATGATTAGTATTCATACTGAAACCGCCTGCTTTCCTTCTTGTTTTGCCATAGCCACTTGATCAACTAAAGCTTTCCGTGTCCACCTATCTGCAAGCTCCTGCATTTTCAACCCGTGAGTACGAACAAGTGAATAAATCAACGTTTTGTTAGCCGCAATCAAATCAAAAATCTGCTTAATATCGGCCATCGGCAGCTCCTCTGTTTTACCTGGTCGGTTATCCGTAAGCCAACGGGCTAAATGTTTGGTTGCTTGCAGTGCTTCCTCCAATTGGTGAACCATATTAATCACCGCATTACTTGCACATTCATTGAGTGCCGGATCAATAGGAGCAGCGGCTGTAGGATGAAGTTTAAATAAGTAATGGACAAGATCAATATGTTCATAGGCATCGCACTTCTCAAACCATTTAATACATAACTCCGGAGTAAGCTTGGCAAGTCCATTTTCAACATCTGAAACATACCTTTGATCCTTACCTCCGATTAGCTTTCCGATTTGGTATTGGGAAAGACCTACAGCCTTTCGAGCACTACGCATAATCTGCGGTAAATTCCGCATGTTGTATGGGTTGTTCTCCATATGTTTGCCTCCTGATATATTGAGTTTTCAGTTTTAAAATTGAAGTTAAAAGACCATGCTGTTTATAAATGACTTAGGCTGATTCCTTTTTCTTTTGTTGTGCAAGCTTCTCTTGATGCTCATTCATTCGCTGAACAAGTATGCCACTGAGGTATTTGTAAGCTTTGGCCTCTGCCTGTTCAAACAGTGGTCCTTTTTTCACGATGACTTTCATAATTAAAAGGCCTCCTTTGTAAATTCCAATCATGCTGAATCCTTAGAATTATGTTTCGTTTCGTTACATACATCATCAAAAAAAATAGTCCAATCAAATTCTAATTTCTCTCCTATTTTTTTTGAGACAATAACACTAGGCTTCCTAGTACCATTTTCTATCATGGTGTAGTATGCTCTACCAATCTGTGCAGCTTTGGCAACTTCTTCTTGAGTAAACCCTTTTTCTAAGCGGTTTTTCTTAAGCCATTTTCTCATCAGGTTTCACCCCCTTAATCAGAGAATGTAACGTTTCGTTACTTAGATAATAGTATCGATTCGTTACATTGTCAACACGTTTTTATAAAAAAAGTATCGTTTTGTTACCAAAACTTATATGTAACTCTTTGTTACGTTACAATGAGAGATAGAATAAAAATAAAAGTCAGGTGATTAAAATGTTCTCCGAAAACTTGAAAAAGTGCAGAAAACAAAAGAAACTAACCCAACAAAATATGGCTGATAAACTTGGAATCACTCGGCCTGCCTACACCGCCTATGAACTAGGTAGTCGTGAGCCTGACTATAAAACCTTAATTAATATTTCAAACATACTTGATGTTTCTTTGGATTATCTTCTTAAAGGAGAAAGCAATGAAAAAGAATTTCAGGATGAAGCAAAAAAAGTGTTAAACGATCCTGAAACGTTCCTTGCAGCAAAAGACGGAGAAATAACTGATGAAATCTTACAGGCTGCTTTGGAGATTATAACGGAGCAATTAAAAGAAAGACGGAAATCAGATAAATAAACGCAGTCAGTTTTATTATTATTTATTTCAGTTTATTATGTTTAATTCTGTTTACTAATAAGATTTAGATTCTCATTTATATCTCATTCATACCCTCATTTATAAAGTGATTTTTGAATCCTTAAAAACCCTTACGTGGCAAGGGTTTTTGTTGTTTTCTCATTTATATTTTCATTTATGTTTCTTTTATATTCTCATGTAAAAAAATTGAGCTTTTATTGTGAGGGAAATTGCAGAGTATCGAAATGGGAAAAAAGAGGGCTTCTTGTTAAAAACCTTGCAAAGTATATGTAAAAAAAATAAACAATACAATTATCGTAACAACAATAATTGTTTCTTTAATAAAATTTTTATTATCTTCATTCTCTTGTTTCTTTTTTTTAATCTCTTCTCTGTATTTTCTTTGAACCTCTTTCTTCTTATCATTATTTTTCATGATTAAACTCCTTTGAAGTCCATTTATTTCCCTTGCCCCTATCATTTGCAATTGTAATAATTCACTAATGATTACACCAACAAAAAAGGATCGGCAAGGGCTTTTCACTCAATGGTAACCAGCATAAGCACTAGCTGGACAGGTTTCAGGGTGTATCTAATCTTTTAGGTTCCATTTCCTGCAACTGAACCAAAAACTTCCTTATGAAGAACATTCTCTTCTCTGTTGTGGGGATGCTACCAAAAATAGTAGACAAACTGATAGCGGTATAAAAAACAGCTCATTAAATGCCATACTGGAACTGTCTTTGATTTTTGGATTTATTTTCTTATGCAACTATCGCTATCCGTTAGTTTAATTAGAATTCAGATAATCCAAGACACGGTCAACTCTTTCATTGACTGAGTGATCGCCTTCAATCTTTAGCACTGGACAAGATAAATTTTCCATCCAATGTTCATGCAAAGCTTTGCTTCTAACTTCCATTCCAGCATTATCATATAAAGAAGCCCACTCTAAAAATGCTTTTGATTGTTCATATTTACTGCCACCGGCTAACACTTCATTCCCATAACGCTGAAATTCCCTATGCCTTAATCTCTCAAGCCGTATTTCTTGTGGAATCCATAAGAAGACGACAAGGTCAAAATAACTTTTTAGATTATCGCCCCAGCCACACACTGCACCAGAAAGAATCCATTTCTCATTTATTGTTAAGTCTTTTTCAAGCAACTTTCTTCTTTCAGGAATTTCTCTTTTTTTAGTGAATTTATCTAACCAATAGTAATTATCAGTATCAAGATGCGTATGAGGCAAACGCTTTGATAATGCAACACCCAATGTTGAAGTTCCGGCACCAGAGGCTCCCAATATGTGAATATTTTTTTTCATACTTCCCCCTCCTAATTAAGCAACCAAACTCCCTGTTTGTTGCATAAGGTACTTACTATTATTTTGACATAAATCCTTAAAGACCTTTACTTTTCGAGGGAATTCCAGATGAGTGTTAAAATCATCATGCTTACGAAAACAGCCATTATCAAACGCATTCATATTCCATCTCCTTAGACGCATTTTCCTATGAAAATAGTCTTGGTTTTCCTATAATATTTAACGAATCCAATTTTTAGATTGTTGTCTTTAAGGAGGTTTTTCATCTTGAGATATACAAACAGTCATTTAGAGGATTGGATTGAAAACTTATACAGGAAGATTGATATTACAGAACCTGAACAAATTAATTTTGAACGGATTGCTGAGTCATTAGATATCAGACTTTCGTTTAAACCTATTACAAGCTTCGCACTTAAACACAGCGGAATTTATAACATATGCTTGGACAGCCGAAAAAGCCGAGTTGAACAATGGTATGATTTTGCTCATGAATTTTGCCATATATATAGACATGAAGGCGATAAAAAAACAATGCCGGCAACTTGGACTGATTATCTAGAGTGGCAGTCGAATTATTTTACATATCACTTTTGCATTCCAACTTTCATGTTGCGTAATATTAATCTTCCGTACATACAAACACATGCAATTGAAAATGTAGCTTGGTTATTTAAGGTATCCCCTTCATTCGCTAAGAAACGTTTGAACCTTTACTACAGTAAGCTGACTCAACATTTATTTAGTCAAACTGTTACGGGAAATTTATGCACCCCCCTTTTGTAATGAATAATGAAATCCTCATGCATTTGCGCGCATTGAAAAAAACAAAAAAAGACGTCTCCCTTCACGATCCGATCGGGCAGGATAAGGAAGGGAATGAAATAAGCCTGATTGACGTTTTGAAATCAGAAAACGAAGACGTGATAGATACGATCCAGCTCAATATGGAGCTTGAAAAAGTGAAACAATACATTGACATTTTAGATGACCGTGAGAAGGAAGTGATTGTCGGGCGGTTTGGACTTGATTTGAAGAAGGAAAAAACGCAGCGAGAGATTGCCAAAGAACTCGGTATCTCGCGCAGCTATGTATCGCGGATTGAAAAGCGGGCGTTGATGAAGATGTTTCATGAGTTTTATCGGGCAGAGAAGGAAAAGCGGAAGAAGGCGAAGGGGAAATAATGCAGAAGAGGCCGGATCTCATATTCCGGCTTTCTCTATTTGAAAGAGTTATGAAAATCATTTTTTTCATAGCTGATAAGCTCTCCGAGAAAGACGGTCAGGATCGTAACAAATGACTGGACTTATAAGTCTCTTGCTTGCATCCTCCCTCAAGCGATTCAAAGCCGGACGTTCTAAAAGCTCCACAGAAAATCCTTCATCGGCATACTTCAGCACATCCTTAGTCCCTGCTTTCTTTATACAGGCCTCGATCTGGCTGTCGATGCTCGATCCCTTGATCGCTTGTTCCTCGGTATATTGCTATCACCCTGGATCTCCTGCCTATAAAGTTTTATTAAATAATGATAGCAATCGTTCATGCATTTGTCAGCTTGCGGTCCCTCGACGATTATTACCTTCATAAAATGCATCACCCCTTGGGTAATGCTATGTAATAACTGTTTGTCCTAATGAGGTTATTTTCAATGAGTATGAAAACAAATAAAAAACCGATGGTTTGAATCATCGGTTTCTTTTCTGACATATACCACGCCCACTAGTTCCTCAACCTAGTAAAAACATATCATGAGTTACAAAAGCTTTTATTCAAAGCATCTGTTTATTTTATTTATATTTATTTTCATCATTTTTCAGAATTCTGGGCACAAATTGGGCACCTATTAGAGACCAAGGAACTCTACATTTCATTAAGAAATATGTACTCATTGCCCTGCTTTAATTAATTTTAAGCCCTCGCTCTATGCCCTCCCTGAATTCAGTATTCGATGTAACTTTGAAATTAAGTTTATGAAAATCTATCACAAACCCTTATTTTCATAACACATAATTTGTTTCAGCTTCCCTCGCGAATACCGGATTAATGCTCGGCTTTAAGATAGTCAACCAATCTCTCCGCACTGTTCTTAACATCTTCTTTTGAAAGATGAAGTGTCCCATATTGTGTAAACGCAGGAAGAAAACGCATTCCTATATAGTTAGCAGTGACTTGAAACGGTCTGATAAGCTCGCTGATCGTGATATTATATTCTCCGCCTGCTTGATAATCAGATTCCTGTGCGCCTAAGGAGATCGCTAAGAGTAGTTCTTTTCCATGCAATTTAGTTCCTCCAGTTCCATAAGCCCAGCCATGTGTTAACACATCATCTTCCCATTGTTTGAGTAACGCGGGACTGCTGTACCAATACATTGGGAACTGAAAAACGATACGCTCATGATCTAACAGGAGCTGCTGCTCTTTTTCTACATCAATGATAAAATTAGGGTATTCACCGTACAGGTCATGAACCGTAATGTCTTTCTCTTGCTTTAAACGATTCATCCAGGTTTTGTTGACAACAGACGTTTCCAAATTAGGGTGTATAACGATAACTAATGTTTTCATTCGACTGATTATCCTTTCTTTGCCAATTAGTTATTATTGCTTTTAAGATAATGAATTGATTCTAATTTTAAAATAGCAACTTTATTTTACACCTATTTTATCCTTTTTCATGAATTCAGGGCAACTAATTGGGCACCAAAATCAATGATGAATTAAGACATTGTTTTGTAGAAATCCGATATAACAGAATAATCCCTTATTTAGAAAATTTCCACCTTTCCCCTCAATCCTTACCAATTCAAACTCATTAAGGAGATACTTTATCACCAACTTTAAATAATAATGGAATAAGTGCTAATAAAATAATTCCTACAACCAACGTAGATATTATTAACTCCTTCCATACAATCAAATTCTTTAAAAACATTTGATAAATAACTAATGAGTTTACTGGAATGTTAAGCAATAAGCCCGTAAGAAGTCCAGGTGCATACTTTTTCATTACAACAGTTGCGATAAGATGTGGAAAAATAGCGTTGATAACCATAGAACCTAGAAAGCCAATGAAAATCCATTTTGCAATATCTGATTCTGGCATATATAAAAAACCAAATGCAGATAAATAAGCCAACATAGTTATAACAATGACAGCAAAATGAAATTCATTTGAAGTTACTGGCTTTTGAAACTTTGAAGATTGTTGTGACCACTCAGGTAACCAAATAGCTTCCTCAATATTATGAAGTGTAATAGCAAAACAAAAAAATGCTACGAAATAAACCACCTATCATTTCCTCCTCGGTGCCATGTCTCTTTAAGGAATCACCCAATATGGTTTAATAACATTATATTACATATGAGGGTGAACTGATATGGTGTTAAAAGACAGAAGAAGCTGCCTAAGTAGTTGCTTCTTTTTTATGTGCAATAACGTGTTGTTGGTGGCAAGTTCGTATATCTACACATACCTGATAGGAGGATCTCGGCATAGAATGATTTGTTCCCCATTGCTGTACTATCAAAAAAACTATCTAAAATCTCTCTTACAACTACCTCTGTTAGTGCCATAATCACTTCTCCTTTTTTTAATGAATGCAATTTCGTTTTTGAATTGGATGTCAATGGGGAAGCACCAAAAATAACCGAATTTCGTATGCTAAAGCAAAATTTCATTTCATAAAGAAAAAACCGATGTTCCTATATGTGCGGGACATCGGTTTTTGTTCGTATCCTTCTACTTAAAAGTAATAAAATTACCTATACTAACTAGTAAAGGGTTCATACTATACATTTTAAAATATCAATTAAGCACTAATATTTGGGTTATGCGCCGTTTCACCTTTATGGGAAACATAACTATGTGCTATCATTCCTAGCATTATTACAAACATACCACACCAAGATAAAATAGAAGGAAATGAAGAATGTAATAAAATTAGTTCTCCGATAACAGCAAAAAGTACTTCCATGGATTGTGTTGCTTCAACAGTTGCAAGTTTCTGCATATCTCCTTTAACCATATCAGTCGCTTTAAAAAATAAGATAGTTGCAATTACACCCGAACAAATAGCAACTAAAATAGATTGCATAGTTTGCTCTTTACTAGGCAATCCTTCTGTAAAAAGACCATACAAGGATAGTAAAAACCAAAATGGTAAGCTAGCTAATGTCATTCCAAGGACACGTTGATAAGCATCTAGACGATTTCCACAAACCTCCATCATCTTACGATTCCCGAGCGGGTAAGCGAAAGATGCTACAATAACAGGGATAATACCTAACAAAATATCTTTTACAGCAAGCGATTTTGCTTGTTCCATTTGCATGAAGAAAATACCAAGAAGAATAATTAATGACATACCCATACCTTTCATTGGGATTTTTCCTCTTTTCTTAAGAATTCCATCTGGTGTTTCAATGGTTTGAAAAAAAAGAGGAGCTAACAATGATCCTGATATAATAGTAATTTGCCATGTCCCAGCAATTATCCATCCTGGTGCATGTACAGCGGCAAAGCATAATGGAGCGTAAAATAGACCAAAACCTACGAAACTCCATAAAAACCATGCTCTTAAATTCTCTCTCATAACTTGTAATAATACTTTTAATTTTTTCCTACTCATAACAAGAAGTAAAAGAAATGGAAGCATGAAAACAAATCGTAATGAGGCACTCCATATCCAGCTACCACCTGATAATTCCATTGCTCGATTCAATATAAATGTGAAAGCAAAAAAGAAAGCAGCACATATACCTAAAAAAATAGGGCGTAAATTTCTCACCTCAATCTGTCTCATAAGTCAGTAATTCCCCCAGACTTAACCAGTTTTGTTCTACAAGATGTGCTGTTGTTTCTTTATCTTTATTTTTGCATGCTTCTATAATGTGCTGATGTTGTTCTACTGATTTCAAACCATTCATAGAAGTGAACTGAGAAATTTCAAGGCGTTGAATCTTAGATATACTTCGTTCTAGCGCGCGAATGATTTCAGGATTTCCCGCCACATCTAGAAAAACATTGTGGAATAGCTCATCGGCTTCAATTGCTTTTATAATATCTTTTTTCTCAATAGATAGTAGTAAGGCTTTATTACTGAACTCTAATTCTTGAATATCTGCCTCTTTGAGTAATGGTACTGCTAAACGAGCTGCTAATGAATGTAAAGCTGCTACCACAGTAAATGCGTGTTTTGCCTCCTCAAGATTTAATGGTGCAACGCGAGTCACTGAACCAGGAATAGATTCAACCAGTCCTTCATCTTCAAGACGTTTTAGAGCCTCTCTAACCGGAGTACGGCTAATTCCGAATTCTTCTGCTAACTCTTTGTCATTTAAGCGTTGTTCCGGTTGCAGCTCTAATGTAACAATTGCTTTTTTCAAAGTTAGATATACTTCATCTCTTAATGACGTACGTTTAATGGGTTTAATAATATCTTTTTTCATAAAACCAATATATCGGATATTGGTTTTAAGGTCAACTGTAATTTTTTCAATCAGATACATTCAATTAGCAAGTTCTAAAAATGACTGTTTATGGTACTTGGTTATTTTAAACAAAAGCTTTAAAAATTCATCCATTTTAAGTACCAAAACCCCGGTGCAATGATGGCGATGGGAACTAACATTGGTCTAAATAAAATGGCTGATGCTACTCCTGGTATCTCCTACGAAAATAAGAGATATACCATATATCCAAATCTGTTGTTTTTCTAATTTTTCTCTAGTTATCTTCATAGTACTATAGTCAAGACTTGTCCAAGTCACCATTATCAAAAAGAATTTCATCAAGCACTTGAAACATTTATTGAACGTGAGCATGTTATAACATTAATAAGAAACCAACGAGTGATGAATCTTTTAATCTTTCATTTTACCAGCTGACTCATATCAAAGAAGCTCTAACCAAATTTTAATAGCTGTCGCACCTATTAATAGCGCTAAAATCCATTGCAGGAATTTTGTATTTACTTTTTGCCCAACTGATGCACCAATAGGAGAAGCAATTAAACTAGCAATCATAAGAACCAGAGCTGGTACAAAAAGAACCTGGCCCGTGATTACTTTTCCAACTGTTGCGCCAATAGATGAAAGAAATGTAATCGCAAGAGATGAAGCGACTGTGATTCTAACAGGAATATTTAAAATCGATAACATAATGGGGACCAGGATAAAGGCGCCGCCAGCTCCTAAAATACCTGATACACCACCTATGATTAACGCTAGGGACGAAGCCAACCATTTATTAAATATCACTTCTTTGTCTTCGCTATGTTCTTGTCCTTTTTTAGGTATCAACATTAAAATAACTGCTAAAATAGCCAGAATTCCGTATATAAAGTTAATTCCTTTTTCAGATATGTAATGAGAAAAGTAACTCCCCAATACACTCCCTAAAAGGATGCTGCTTCCCATGTAAATAATTAATGCTTTATTTAGAAGACCACTCTTACGATAAGCCCAAACACCGCCGAGTGTCGCAAAGAAAACTTGAATAGCCCCTATCCCTGAAACTTCATGGGCAGTTAATGACATCACTCCCACTAAAGAAGGAATGTACAATAGCATTGGATAATTAATAACTGCTCCGCCAATACCAATCATTCCGGAAATAAAGGCACCAATAAACCCTATAATGAAAAGAGTTGTGATAAAGGCAATATCCACTTTGGTTTCCTCCTTTCAAAGGAAAAGGGTATCTTTTTATTCGATACCCTTTCACATTATTAGCCTTTTTTAATCCAGAATTTCAATACATCACCTTCATCAGTTTGCTCTAAAAGGTCATGCCCGCCTGATTTAGACCAAGCTGCAAGATCACTTTTAGCTCCCTTATCTGTTGCATGCACTTCTAATATTTGACCTGATTCCAGTTCATTCATCGCTTTTTTTGTCCTGACGATTGGCATTGGGCATGCCAGGCCTTTTGCGTCTAATACTTTATCTGAGTTCATGTTCATCTCTCCTCTTTTTAATAGAAACTTGTGTTACCGTATTGCACAGCGGTTTGGACCAATCTCCATTTCACGCTGTTTTTCTTCATCTGGGCTGATTTTCCCCATGTTTGTTTCTCGAATCTCTTGGTATGCATTTGGTTGCGGAGGCAAATGATCTGTTACTAGGTGTCTAAATTCTGTTTCATCCGCAATGTTCAAACCATGGTTCTCGCTAAATAATGTACTTAGTTTTTTACCAACACTTCCATCCTCATTTAGCTCGTCAATGATCATAAAGTGTGCCGGTAATACAATTAAATCCTTTGATAACGCTTTGTAACGGCTATAAATCGTTTTTCTTAAATCTCCTACCCAATCTTCTGCCATACCGGCTAAGTCTGGTCTGCCAATTGAATCAATAAACAAAATATCACCTGAAAGAAGATACAGATCATCGACAATGAAAGAAGTGGACCCAATCGTGTGCCCCGGCGAATAAATCGGTTGAATTTTAATCGTTGTATTTCCAATGATCATGTCGTTTCCTTCTTCCAACGGCTGATAATCGAATACCACTTCTTCAGCATCTTTAGGCGGTAACCAGTAGGTTGCTTTTGTTTTTTCAGCAATGACTCTGCCGCCTGAAATATGGTCCGCGTGAAGATGTGTATCAAATACGTGAGTAATCGTTGCACTCTTCTCCTTCGCAAAATCCATAAAGAAATCTACCATACGTGTCGCATCAATAATTGCTGCTTCACCATTGGAAATGACCATGTATGACAGGCAGCCTTTACCGATTCGAACAAACTGATACATCTCACCGCCATCTTTTAAATCCCCGACTTTTACCGGCTCTAAATGTTCGCTCCATGCTTTCATTCCACCCTTAAGATAGGATACAGAATGACCTGCTTCAGATAGCATTTCGGATACCATGACGGATGAACCTTCTTTTGCACAAACAACCAGCACTTCTTTATCAGAAGGAATTTTCTCCAAGATATCTTCTACGCCATCTAAAAGATCGAAATACGGTATATTTAAATGGTCAAAGTCATGTCCTTCAATCTTCCAATCGTTAAAATCATTTTCATTACGCACATCCAAAATAAATAAAGGTTCTTTGTTAAAGATTTTTTTTGTCACTTCTTTTGGGGTCATTGCCTTTACGGTCATGTTTCAATACCTCCTATATCGAATCTTTTAGCGGGACTAAAATGTTAAGGATACATCAGCATCTTTAGTAAAATCTAAAAAGGTAACAGCCCCGCCTACTTCGATTCCTTCCATAAAATCATCTTTTGTTAAACCCATAACGTCCATCGTTATTTGACAACCAATTCATGCAACTCCCATTTCAATCAGTTAAGAATAGAAGGCACATTTGCTTTCTTACAACCTTCTGCGAAGTGTTCTTTTCCTTTCGGCATTTCTAAATGTTGATGGGAATGCTTATGGATCAGGTTTAATCCCTCGAATGTAAAGAAGATAGATACTTCTTGATCACTTGCTGCTGCCGCAGTCGCAATATTAAATACTTTATAAGCGTCAAACAGACCACCATTTGCCGCAATAATCGCTGCTCTTGTACTTATCTGTTCATCATCCTTTTTGTTTATTCTGTTTTACCTGTCCAATCCCGCATACCGGGAACAACATTAATAACCTTTTTAAAACCTTGTTTTTTCATAGTGCGGGCCGCCATTTCACTTCTTCTTCCCGAATGGCAGATAATATAAATTTCATCATTTTCGTTTAATTCGTTAGAGCGCTTTTCCACTTCACCAAGAGGGATATGCACAACTCCAGGGATATGAGCTTTTTCATACTCCTCTATCTCTCGTACATCTAAAATGTTAAGAGACTTGTCACTATCCACTTTCTGTTTGAAAGCTTCTAATGAAATCTCAGGAATTGAAGATGCATTTTCTGATGAATGCTCTCCTCCTTTTCGAAGAAAATGACGAAGTATTTCTCCCTCTGCTTCAGTACCTAGATATTCATGGCCTGTACTTTTTGCCCATGCTGCCAGATCTGCTGTAGAACCTTTATCTGTCGCATGAATTTCCAATACTTCACCAGCTTTTAAATCCTTCATTCTCTTCTTCGTTTTTACGATAGGCATTGGACACGCCAAACCTTTAGCGTCTAGTACAATATTTGCTTTCATCATTTTTTCCTCCTTTTCTCATATAGGGGTGGGGGTATATAAATATACAAAAAGTTTCTCCCTAGAAGTTAATACCATGTATTCATACCCCCTTTTATATTTGTGATCTTTTTAAATCCTTGTTTCTTCAATATTTTACTTGCCTTTAAACTTCTCATTCCGCTTTGACAGATAACAAAAACTTCTTTGTCTTTCGAAAGCTGATTCGTTAGACGAGGCAAGTTAGTCAAGGGAAAATTTTTGAACCCTTTAATATGCTTTGTACGAAACTCATAAGGTGTTCGCACATCTATAAACTGTATGTCTTTATTTTTCAGCTCTGACTTTAAATCAGCAGTTGTTATTTGTTTAACACCTTGCAATGATAAAAAACGTCGAAATACGAACCAAAGTAAAAATAAAATGAGTAAGATAATGAACATGGCGCCACTATCCATAGTGTTTATAACTTCCCTTCATTTATTTAGCAATGAGTAACATTAGATAAATAAGTTGACACTGCCTTCCTCAGCATCAGCCAAATAGGCTGCTACACCAGCATAGTCGATATCATCTAATAGTTCTTTTTCCTGTAAACCAAGAAGATCCATTGTCATCGTACAAGCTACGAGCTTTACCCCCTGTTCTTGAGCCATCTCAATCAACTGAGGTAATGTAAGTGCATTATGCTTTTTCATCACATTTTTAATCATTTTAGGGCCCATACCTGCAAAGTTCATTTTAGATAAACCCATCTTATCAGCACCACGAGGCATCATCTTTCCAAACATTTTTTCAAGAAATCCTTTTTTCACTGGAATCAGCTCTTCTTTACGTAAAGCGTTTAATCCCCAAAAAGTATGGAAGATCGTCACTTCATGATCGTAGGCAGCTGCACCATTTGCAATAATATAGGCTGCCATTGCTTTATCATAATCCCCGCTAAATAAAACAATTGTTGTACGTTTTGTTTGTTCTGTCATGTTGATTCTCCTAACTAATTACCCCCATGGGTATATTGAAGTCAAAAAATTTTTTCGAAAGATCTGCTATTATTCAACTCTTTAAATACCGGCAGGGGTATAATATAACGCATATAAAAATTCGTCAACCTTAGGTTGATGAATTTTTATCGGCTCTTTACCAATAAGTCGACTGCTTCTTTTACTAAATTTTGTGTGTCTTCGCCTTTTTCTAAACTTTCACGAACACAATGTTCAAGGTTTGTGCTCACAATTAAACCCATCGCTCGATCGATAGCATTACGGGAAGCTGCTAATTGGGTCACAACCTCTCTACAATCTTTTCCTTGTTCCATCATAGTCAATACACCTTTAATTTGTCCTTCTATCCGTCGTAAGCGGTTTTTAATCTTTTGATCATACTCCATATATCAATGAAATCCTTTCTTAAATTTATTTTTACATTTACATGCTGCCAGTTCATAACTGTTTACATGGATACCTTTGCGCTTTAGAAAACGCACTCCTAAATTTAATTCCACCCGATCACGAGCTATTATGTGTATTTTATCACGTGGAATCTCTAAATAAAAACGTTTTAGATACGCATATGGGATGTTTAAAATAATATCATCCGAAAAATTGGGTACATCGTTATAATGGCGAATATCTAATATTGTCATGTCTATAGCCTTTAATTTATCTTTATGGATACAAGAGATTCCGGTTATAGGATAATAACGTCTATACGTTGCAATGATAATCACAAAAATAAGCAGGAATGCAATAACTAAATAATTGATACTACTTACACCACCTTATTAACTCTTTGTTATTCACAAAACTATAATATACCCCCATAGGTATATAGTCAAGTGTGAAAGTCACTTTCTTTGAGCTGATAGATTCATTTCAATATCCGCGAATTGAAAAAATACTTACATTTCGATAATGCCAATTCTGCTAAAAGTAACTTGAATAAAGAAATAAGCCGATTTTATTTTAAATCGACTTTATTTTATCAATTACTTTTAAAATTAGCACAAGACTGCTTGGATATTACATTGGGTTTCATTTGCATAAAAACAATTCTTAGGTACTGGTTCCCCATGTTTCATGCTGGATGTGATTCTGCGAATAACTATGCTAATCTTCCGCAGCCACTGCATCTGCTTTGGTTTTATGAACTGTACCAAATGGATGGTTAGGAGGAGCATAAATGGAGTAAAGTTTTAATGGCGTATTACCTGTATTAATCACGTTATGCCAAGTGCCGGCAGGTACAACAATGGCAGAATCATCATAAACATTTCTTTGAAAGTTCAAATGATCTTTGCTCTTTCCCATTTTGACGACCCCACGCCCCTGCTCAATCCGTAAGAACTGGTCAACGTTAGGATGGATTTCCAAACCAATGTCTTCTCCAATACCAAGACTCATCAAAGTAACTTGAAAATGCTTTCCTGTCCATAAAGCAGTACGGAACGTATTGTTTTGTTTTGTGGCTCTATTGATATTTACAACAAATGGTTTTGGTCCATAATCCTTCAAAAGAAGGTTTCTATCTTCATATGAAGAGCGCAAATCGGCACCTCTGTGTACGTTCTCCATCTCATTTGGAATAGTCCAATAAACAGATCTTCCATCATTATACATCGGTACAGTCACATAATAATAACATTGAGGCGAAAAAGGGTTATAGTACATTTTTTGATCCCCACAATTATAAATTTTTGTGATAGTATCCTATGCATTTATTAAGGGAGTGTGCTAAATCAAGAAAACTCATATTAAACACAAAAATGAATGTTCGATCACCGTTTGATTCACGGATGAATAATTTATCACCGACCTTGTAATCGTTTTTTGGATGTTGAATTTCACTAGCCTTTGTTAACAAGACATCGAATGACACTTTTATATGATGGATTATCAAAGGTCGACGATCCTAAATGGCTTTTGAACATTTACATAGCACAACAACAGAGTATACGGAATTCTGTTGTTTGTCCCCCCTATCCCAGCTCTTTTAGATTTATCCCTTTGGATGCGCCTTGATGGCCAGCTTTTCAGCAGCGTAGTATTTAGCGCCTCCTGAATCGTTATAGATATTTCAACGCCGATAGACTTGCGGTTCCCAGTGCCGTTTGTACCGTCACCTGTATGTGGGCTCGTTTTTAGTAAACCAGTTTATATTCTTTTTGGGCACACAATAGAAGCAATTTTTCATATGAAAATTTCGTAATCTTACACCTCTTTAACTTGAAGGAGGATTTTTGCATATGTATTTTCATACCCGTCAACTACCATCTCATCCAGCATATATTCCTCATATGCATTTTCCCCTATTTGCATTCCATTCTTTTCAATGAACTCAATGATTCTCCGGTACGCCTCTTCAGTATTTCCGCCTATTTCATATCCAACTGCATACAGGCCTTTTGGCCGTACATGATAATTTATGTTCTCTCCCCCATTTTTTACTTTTATATAAAAGTAACTGTAATTGTAGAAGTCTTTTTCTAAGATTTGTTCCCGTGCAAAGATTCCGCCTATCGGATATCCTTCATCTAATTCATATTGCTGAACTTCATGAATGAGTTCTGAAATGGCTGCCACATATTTTCGTTCTGGTAAGTTTAATGTTTTTCGGCTTAACATGAATGTTTCTTCATTTAAATATTCAAAAGAAATTGAGGAAAAATCAGTCTCAAGTGCTTGTTCTGTAAGCGTCACTTTTGTTTGTAAGATCGTTTGCAACTGCTTAAGCTCATTTATTTTTTTATCAATCTCAATAGACTTTTCTTTTAGAACATGCAGGATCTTGTCTGGTGTTTTTCCTTTTATTAGACACTTTATTTCTTTTAATGGAACCCCAAGCTCTTTAAATAGACTGATGACTTGAAAAATCTCAAATTGATGATAGGAATAATATCTATACCCATTTTCTTTTTTTATTTCCGGCGAGAAAAGACCAATCTCATCATAATGAAATAAGGTTTGTTTTTTTACACGGCAGAGCTTCGAAAACTCCCCTGTTGTGAAATACTTCTTAACATCTTCGCTCATAAAAACCTCCTTGACTATACGGTAACCATATACCTTATGATTTGATTGTACTTGAAAAAAGCTTCAAGCGAAAAGGATAGGTAAAAAGGGTTCAATTGAGTAAAAGGGGAATTCAGATGAAAAAATCAATAAATGAGCAAAAAACGATATTCATTATACTATTAAGCAACATCTTCGTAGCATTTCTTGGTATCGGTTTAATCATTCCAGTAATGCCTTCTTTTATGAAAATCATGCATTTATCCGGCAGCACAATGGGTTATCTTGTTGCGGCTTTTGCCATTTCTCAGTTAATTACTTCACCTTTTGCAGGTAGGTGGGTTGACCGGTTCGGGAGAAAAAAAATGATTATTCTCGGGTTGCTTATATTCAGTTTATCTGAGTTGATTTTCGGATTAGGGACCCATGTTTCAATATTTTATTTCTCGAGGATACTGGGTGGTGTAAGTGCGGCTTTTATCATGCCCGCGGTAACAGCATATGTAGCTGATATTACAACCCTAAAGGAAAGGTCAAAGGCTATGGGGTATGTTTCTGCTGCAATTAGCACCGGCTTTATTATTGGGCCTGGTGCGGGAGGATTTATTGCCGGCTTTGGTATCCGCATGCCGTTTTTCTTCGCCTCCGCCATCGCGTTAATAGCAGCTGTCACTTCCGTTTTTATACTAAAAGAGTCATTGTCGACAGAAGAACGCCATCAACTCTCATCTCATACAAAGGAATCAAATTTCATTAAAGACTTGAAGAGATCCATTCATCCTGTCTATTTCATTGCATTTATTATCGTCTTTGTAATGGCTTTTGGTTTATCAGCTTATGAAACGGTATTCAGCTTGTTTTCTGATCATAAATTTGGCTTCACACCAAAAGATATTGCAGCCATTATTACGATTAGTTCCATTGTTGCGGTAGTTATTCAAGTTTTACTATTCGGGAAATTGGTCAACAAACTTGGAGAGAAAAGAATGATTCAGCTGTGCTTAATAACCGGTGCGATCTTGGCTTTCGTGTCTACTGTTATGTCAGGATTTTTAACTGTTTTGCTTGTAACTTGTTTTATTTTTCTAGCGTTCGATTTGCTACGTCCCGCCTTAACCGCTCATTTATCCAATATGGCCGGTAACCAGCAGGGTTTCGTAGCAGGCATGAACTCCACATACACCAGCCTGGGAAATATATTTGGACCTGCTCTAGGCGGTATACTATTTGATCTTAACATTCATTATCCTTTCCTTTTTGCAGGTTTCGTTATGATTGTCGGCCTTGGTCTTACAATGGTTTGGAAAGAAAAAAAGAATGATGCTGCAGCTTTGAATTAATTCATTTTCTATAAAGTCAAGTCATTTGGATGCAGGGAATGCCCCTGGTTAGGCACAATAAGAAAAGGTGCTTAATTTGATAGGCTACAGTTGCTTGACGTGAATATAGTTTAAGCTGAGTTTTAGCAATATCAGGATTTCATCTGCCATCACCTTAAGCCGCAGCCTAACCGGGATAAGAAAAAAGGAGAATGTAGTATGAGTATAAAAATAAAAGCAGTAACTGATGATAATCGTGCTGCAATTCTTGATCTACATGTCAGCCAGAATCAATTATCATATATTGAATCTACAAAAGTATGTTTAGAAGATGCAAAAGAATGTCACTATTATAAACCTGTCGGGCTTTACTATGAAGGAGATCTAGTCGGTTTTGCAATGTATGGATTGTTTCCCGAGTATGATGAAGATAATAAAAACGGACGAGTCTGGCTTGACCGATTTTTTATTGACGAACGCTATCAGGGAAAAGGATTAGGGAAGAAAATGCTTAAAGCCCTCATTCAGCACCTTGCTGAGCTATATAAATGTAGGAGAATTTATTTAAGTATATTTGAAAATAATATTCATGCTATACGCCTTTATCAAAGGTTTGGTTTTCGATTTAATGGTGAACTCGACTTTAATGGTGAGAAGGTAATGGTAAAAGAGCTATAGATATCCAAGCCTCCTTGTTTGCTGAGTAACGTTTTAACTTCGATAATGATTACCTACTTAAACTGCAAGATCATTGTTTAAAAAAGCCTGGATGAAAATTTCATCTCAGGCTTTAAGCATCTTATTAGTCAAAATCTCATGTGTTTTATCCAGATGTTATTCTTTTTTCCGGACAATTTCTAAATAATTAATATGCCGGCCAACTGTTTTGTGCACTTTAAAAATATACCCATCGGCTTCTATAACGGACCCAACTGCAGCGTCTATTTGTTGAGTCATAAACCAGCCGCCTATTGTATCCACTTCGTCACTTGCTAACGTCGTTCCCAATAAATCATTTACATCCTCAATGAGCACTTTCGAATTTAAGATATAGTGATTATCATTTACTTTTCTAATATCAGGCACTTCATCTTTATCAAATTCATCTCTGATTTCCCCAACAATTTCTTCAAGAATATCTTCAGCAGTGACTAAACCTGAAGTGCCGCCATATTCATCCACAAGAATAGCGATATGTGTTCGCTCTTTTTGCATTTTTACCAATAAATCATGAATTGGAACGGATTCAATAACACGGATAACAGGATTGATATGATTTTCTAACTTGAAATTCTCTTTTATCTTCTGGTCTGTGTCAATATAAGCTGACAAGAATTCTTTAGCATTGATAAAACCAATGATTGAATCTTTATCTCCATTTAGGACTGGGTACCTTGTATAGCTCTCTGTCTTAATGGTCTTAACAATAGTTTCATAAGAATCCTCACTAGAAATCGCTACGATCTCTCTTCTCGGAATCATAATTTCTTTGGCGATTCTTTCATCAAATTCAAAAATATTATTTACATATTTCAACTCATTTTTATTGATTTCACCGCTCTTATAGCTTTCAGATAGTAAGATGCGCAGTTCTTCTTCAGAATGAGCAAGTTCATGTTCTGATGCAGGTTTCAAACCGAAGAGTCCTACTATAAACCGGGCTGAACCATTTAAAAACCATATAAAAGGGAACAGGATGCGGTAAAACCAAATAATTGGCTTTGCAGTCAAAAGAGTGATGGTTTCCGCTTTTTGGATAGCGAGTGTTTTAGGAGCAAGCTCTCCAACTACAACATGCAAAAAAGTCGCCATCACAAAAGCAATCACTAAGATCAATACATGTGAGACTGTTTCACTTACATGAAAATGAGCAAATAAGGGGTGCAGAATCACTTCAAAAGTCGATTCTCCAACCCAGCCAATTCCCAACGCTGTAACCGTGATCCCTAATTGACAAGCTGACAAATATTCGTCCAAATGAGTAATGACCTTTTTGGCTGATACGGCACCTTTTTTTCCCTCTAATATGAGTTGGTCAATTTTTGATGACCTGATCTTTACTATCGCAAATTCAGTCGCAACAAAAAATGCTGTTAAGACAATTAAAAGAGTAAAGATTATAAGGTTAATGGTTGTCAATGATTTGCCTTACCTAGTAAGGCGTACACCTCCGATGTAAATATTTTCTTTTATTTTTATAACATCCTTTTTTTCTGAATAAACAAAAAACAGTATATATAACATTATAAGTTCAAAAGAACCCAAAATCAACTCCGAATGATGTAAATAATCATCTTTTTCCGTATGGAGAGTGGTTCCCATAGTATTCAACTAGCGATTGGTGACGTTTTAAGGCTTAAAAAAGAAAACAAAATAAAAACACACCTGAATTTTCTGGTGTGTTTCAATAATACCCAACCGTCTTAATTTATTTAATGTCTTTATTAAGGTTTTCTTTTAAAATTTGAATCAATTCCGCCTGTTGCTTTATATTTTTGCGGCCATTTCTATTAATTGCAGCAAGTTCACAGACAATTCCAGCTGAAATGAAAAACAATAAACCTTCAAACATTTTAAATCCCCCACCGTCTAAGTGATAGTCAAATTTGTTTTTTCTTTTTTCAATACCTGCTTATAATCTTCCTTACGCTGATATATGTTATTTAAAATGAGTCCAATAATGACAAACAGTGTTCCTACTATATCAAATGCAGTTATGTTATATCCTTTGATCACCATGATTAACAATGTAGTAATGGGGACAAAGTTAATAAATAAAATCCCATTAATGGATGATAGGATTTTAATGCCATAGTTCCAACTAAGGAGGGCTATGATACCTGGTAAAGTAATCATAAATAAAAAATCATACTTAATTGCTGCAATCACTTTAATACTCGGTACCGACACGTAACCTTGCGCGGTAAGTATAGCTGTCATGATTCCTGTTATAGCTGTGCCGAATAAACATGTCAAAGTTGAATAACGAAGTGTGGACCACTCTCGGAATATCTGTCCCCCCATTGTGTAGACAACCCATCCTAAAACACCAATTAATATAAAGAGTAGCGAGAATAGATGATCCCCTAATGAAAAAAAGAAACTTATATTACCTTTGGTTATGACCATCGAAGCCCCCAAAAAGGCAATCAATATACTGATCATTGTGTATTTTTTAGGTTTCACATGTTTATATCCCCATAGAATAACAATTGAAAGCATCGGCATGAGTGCCTCGGCAATGGATGCTGTCATAATTCCAGACTTCCCCATCAACCTTTGACCTAAAAAAATAAGAACATTGTATACAGTAAACGCCATCACCCCAAATAAAATGATCCATTTTGCTTTACCCTCTAAATGAAATGATTTTTTTCCTTCTCTCACCAATAATAAAATCACTAACATAATCGTTACCACACCGTAGCGAATAAATGAAAAATAAAACGGATCAACAAATTCTAATGCATGATCTGCAACTGGAAACATCGCGCCCCAAGACATACTTGCTACTAAACATGTAAGGGCACCAATGAATAATTGTCCTTTTTTCATTGAATTCCCCTCCTTTTCTTTAAAATTACAATGAGAATTATAAAAAGAAGTAAGCATCAAGTAAAATGAACAAAAGTGATGAAAAACATCATTGATAATGATACTTTAATGAAGGGGGGACATCATGGAACTGCGAGACTTACAAATTTTCAAATGCGTAGCCCATCACAAGAGTATTACCGGTGCTGCAAAAGAGTTAAATTATGTACAATCTAATGTAACTGCGCGGATTAAGCAATTAGAAAATGAGCTCAAAACACCTCTTTTCAATCGCCATAAAAAAGGGGTTTCACTAAGCCCAGAGGGCCGAAAAATGATTGAATACGTTAACAAAATTTTGAAAGATGTTGAAGAACTGGAGCAAGTCTTTCTAGATACTGATATACCGTCTGGAATATTAAAAATCGGTACAGTGGAAACAGTGAGGATACTGCCGACCATCATAGCTTCCTATTATAAAAAGTATCCTAATGTGGATTTATCATTGCAGGCTGGTCTAACAGAGGAACTTATTAAAAAGGTCATGAATCACGAATTAGACGGAGCTTTTATTTCAGGCCCTTTGAAACATTCTATTCTGGAACAATATGATGTTTATACTGAAAAACTTACTCTTGTAACCAGTAACAAAACGTTTAATATAGAGGATTTTTCAACGACTCCGATTCTTGTTTTTAACCAGGGGTGCGGGTATCGGTCTAGGCTTGAACAATGGCTCAAAGATGAAGGTGTGCTCCCAAACAGAATGATGGAATTTAACATCCTAGAGACAATCTTAAATAGTGTTGCACTTGGACTCGGTATAACAGTGGTACCGGAATCTGCTGTTATGCATCTAGCTGCACAAGGTAAGGTTTATTGCCACCCATTGCCTGAGAAAGATAGCTGTATCTCAACAATCTTTATACGCCATAAAGATGCGTACCTGACAAATTCAATGCGCAGCCTCCTTAAGACCATTGTTGAACATAAAAATATGAGTATGGCTTAAAGTGATTTTTCTCTTTCTATATTCTAACTTCTTAAATAAAAGAGAAGGCTCATCTCCACTTCGCTACCCTTATTCACAATAAAATAGAGCAGTAAACATGTGAGTTACTGCTCTGCTTCGTTTATTCACCGTTCATTTGTTTTACAATGTATTCAGCATCATTTCCTACGCCTTGAAGCAATGCTGAACCTCGCTTATGCTGCCAAGGCAAACCTATAAAGTACAATCCTTCTACAGGTGAAACACCTCTATGATGTATGATTCGACCTTCTTGATCCAAAACACCTTTTATATTTATCCAACATAAGGGATTCCTGAAACCAGTAGCCCAAATAATATTGTTTACTTCTAATGTAGATGAATCTTTAAAAATGATTTCATTTTGCTTTGCGGCAATGACTCTTTTTTTTAAGATGATCTCCTTCTGTTTTATTGCATGTTTTAATTCATGCCCAAATACTGGATCACCTTTCTTTTGAATGAATTTGCCTACTATTGATGTATGACTTGCATGTAAAACTCCTAATTTATCAAACCACCAAAAGATGCTTCTTTTCCCGATCATTAAAGGGAAATAAACTAGTTTATTACTACAGGCTAAATATGTAACTCTTTCTTTGGATAATTCAACAGCTATCTGAGCACCACTATTCCCACCACCAACTACTAGTACATTTCCATGTACCAATTGTTTTGAATTTTTATATTGTGATGAGTGTAGTTGATTAATATTATCGGCTAAATCCTTTGATATTGATGGAATATTAGGGGTATGAAAAGGACCTGTAGCAATGACAAGATTCTTCGTTTGATATTCTTCCCGATTTGTTTTTATTAAGAAATGATTCTTTATTTTTAGGACACTTATTACTTCTGTCCGTAATTGGATTGGAATTTCAAATTTTTTAACATATTTCTTTAGATAAGCAACAATTTCATTTTTTGAAGGAAATCCATGTTTTTCTCCTTCAAGATGCATTCCAGGCAAAGAGCTATACATTCGAGAAGTAAATAAAACTAATGAGTCATACCGATCTTTCCAGCTCTCCCCCACCTCATGACTTTTATCCAAAATAATAAACTTTTGATCGGACTGCTTAAGATAATATCCTATCGAGATCCCTGCTTGACCAGCCCCGATTACTATAGTGTCGTACACATTATCACCCCGCCAATTTCAAATTGTCAGTAGACAGAATCTGCAAAATGCTAGTTGATCTCCTCACTATAAAGTTAGATAAAAAATTTAATGGTGATGGTGGTCACGCGGCTTCTCAATTTTGGCCTGACAAAGGATCGCATTGTCGTGATTATGCGCTTCGGTTTCCATTTGAATGGTTACGTGCGTAATGCCTTTATGCTCAAGTTCATGTTCAATTTTGCGTAAAATATTTTCACTTTCTGAAATGGTCAGTTGATCGTCAACAACTGCATGGCAAGAAAGAGCATTCAATCCGCTTGTGATAGACCATATGTGTAAATCATGAATGTTTTGAATTCCCTCTGTCCCTTCAATTGTACGAATGATATCATAGACATCGATATTTTCTGGAGTTCCTTCCATTAATATGTGAATGGAATCTTTAGTCACATTGTAACCGCTTCTTAGAACAAGAATAGCCACAATGATACTAGCCAATGGGTCTGCCCAGCCCCATCCAAAGAAGATGATAAGTATGGCAGCTAAAATGGCACCTACAGAGCCGAGCATATCGCTTATTACATGTAAATAAGCTCCTCTTATATTCAGATTATTCTTTGTATCTCCGCCACTCATCATAATCCAAGCGACCAATAGATTCACAACTAACCCGATGATACTAATTGTAAGCATGCCGGTTGTTGCTACTTCTGGTGGATGAGAGAAGCGTTCGATTGCTTCATAAATGATATAAAGAGAAATAAGAATTAAGGCAGCACCGTTTATCACAGCTGCAAGAATCTCAAATCGTTTATAGCCGAATGTCTTATTGTGATTTGCCTTTTTTTCAGCTAATGTAAAAGCAATCAGGGCAACCATTAATGAAATTGAATCACTCAGCATATGGCCTGCATCAGATAAAAGCGCCAGGCTATTTGTTAAAAATCCACCTATAGCTTCTATTATCATATAAACTGTAATCATGATAAAAGAGATCAATAAAACCTTTTTATTTGCTCCTTCATTATGATTGTGACCCATAAAAAACTCCTCCTTACCCAAAGTTTATTGATACATATGTATTTATTATTTCAAATCTGTTATGAAGCATTCCAACATGATGTAATAATATTTATATATATGATCATGTGCTCATATATAAATATATCTGTTCTTTACTGAAATGTCAAAATATTTTTTATGGAAATCCACAATACCTCCTTAATTATTCTCTAAAAAGCGGAGTGGTTTGCTCCGCTAACCTAGTTTCTCTATCCTTTTCCTTTTCTTCACTCAAGCATTTGAGGGTAGTATGCAACTACAATTTACCTGTTAAAAATTGGGCCTCACCAAGTCCAAAACTCCAGTCAGCATTATCATTTTCAACAATAGATACAATTAAATCAGTTGATGCGATACCACACTCAGATTCCAGTCTTTCGGCTAACAGCCTGTAAAATTTTTGTTTCTTCTCTGCCGGTCGGGATTTACTTGTAACTGAAAGAACAACAAGATTTTTAGTTCGGTTAAATCCTAACCCAGTATCCTCAATAATCATATGATTTTCTGGATGTTCATGAACAATTTGATAACGGTCTTGTTGAGGCACATCAAAAGCCTCTACTACAACATTGTGAGCAACATCTAAAAGTTTTTTCAAACTTGATTGATCTCGCCCTTCTATTAAGTCAAAACGAAGTAATGGCATAAAATTTCCTCCTTCTACTACAAATCAACAGTCTTTTTAATTTCATTCGTTAATGTGTCAGCTATTTCCAAGCAGCTGCTACATTTAGAATAAAATAATTTCCCAATAACCCCTTCATTCTGGTGTTAGTCAAGCCTATGTTATGATGTGTATTTCCATAGGCAATATACAGAATCAACTTCGAGTAAATTAACCATTTTTTGAAATAGCCTTATCACTTACTTTAGAAATCATTTATTCTTCTAAGCTTTAGTTTACATGAAGCTCTGCTATCATATATAATTCAAAATTAAGATGGAAGACATCTCAAAATCAGATATCAACTATGGAGGACTAGATGAATATTCAGTTGTTACAGGTTTTTCTCACTACTGCTCGTGAAGGCAGTATTTCCAAGGCTGCTCAGACTTTAAATTATGCACAATCGAACGTAACGAATAAGATACAACAACTAGAAAACGATTTACAGACAAAATTATTCTATCGCCATAGTCGAGGAATCACACTTACTCCCCCAGGGCAAATTCTTGTTTCTTACTCAGAGAAAATTCTACATACTATTGAAGAAGCTAGAGCAGCCATGGGCGAATCATCCGCGCCTTCTGGGCCACTGCGTATAGGATCAATGGAAACAACAGCTGCAGTTTGGCTTCCTCAACTCCTTGCACATTATAATAACCTCTATCCAAATGTTGATTTGAACCTAGTAACCGGCCCTACGGAACAACAAATACAAGCAGTTTTACATTATGAGTTAAACGGCGCTTTTATTTCAGGGCCTATTGAACACCCTGATTTAGTTCAAGAAAAGGTATTGGATGAAGAGATGGTTCTTGTTACAAGCGCTTCACACCCTGTGATTTCTTCCATTCAGGATGTTCAAACACAAACAATGCTTGTATTCCGTGAAGGATGCTCTTACAGAGCAAAGCTCAATCATATCCTGCAAGAAGAAGGTTTATTACCTATAAAATTAATGGAATTTGGCATACTTGAAGCGATCATTGGCTGTGTAAGCGCAGGCTTGGGGATTTCACTGCTGCCTCGTTCAATCATTGCTTCGCATGAAAAAGAAGGCCGCATCCGCAGCCACACTATCTCTGACAAATATTCTTTCGTATCAACCATGTTTATAAGGCGGAAAGACACTTTAATTACCCCTGCTTTATCTGCTTTTTTAACGCATATGAGGGATCATTTTCAGGTAAAGAGGCCAGATCAATCGTAAATAAATGGATGGAAGGCAGGCTTCGCCTCAAAATACCCCTGATCAGTTGTCTGATATAAAAATATAGGCGCATCTCATTGTTTGTATAGAACAAAAAAGCAAACTTCGGTATGTAGTTTGCTTTTTCTTCGTGATTTTGCACTCTGAATCGTGAAACCTAGCCGATATTAGGATGTAGATTTTCCTCATTCAAAGAATTTTGAACGAAGGTCATTGCCCTAGACACTTGGTTGCGTCTTGAAGTTAAAGGCTGACTATTTCCTAAAGCGTCAATCGCTCTCACAACTATTAAATATTCACCTACAGATTTCGGGTGACAACGGAAAGAGAATTTCTGCCACTCAACACTCTTACGACCTTTAACTTGAGCTTCTTTCCAACTCTCTCCTCCATCAGTGGATACTTCAACTGTTACAATTGGATGTTCTGCCCATGTCCAACCGAAAATATCAATCTCTTCAAGTTCAACCAATTGTCCATTCTGCGGATGTACAATAATACTGTTTGGGCTAACAGCCCATACCGGTGACTCTTTTAGTTGTCCATCTACTACTTCTCGGTCAACATAATATTTGGTAGTGAAAGCACTGTTGCTTCGGGAATCTGAAACAATCAAATGAGTCAGCCATTTTGTAGAATTAGTTCCATAATAGCCGGGAAGAACAAGCCGAACAGGACCACCCCTCTCTACAGTTAACGGCTCATTGTTAATTTCCAAAGCTATTAATACGTTTGGGTTTAACGCCTTTGCTAGGGAGAGGTCTTTCTCGTACTCCGAATAGTATTCGTGGTTGTAAACTCCTTGATCAATTACCGGATGTTCTTCCTGCCTTACGAAGAGGCGAAACAAGAGGAAGGATGATTGTAAATTTGGTTGAACACATTTAATAAGCAATGCAACCGGCGAACAAGCACTTTGTCCTTCCTGCAGATATGAGTGATATTGCTGTTGATTGATCAACTTGTTTTTGTTCGGAATATACTCAGTATATAGCCGCATATTCCCCCTGCAATAGCTGGAATGAGCCACCCCAGCCCTATGTTATACATAGGAAGAATCTGAGTGAAAATACGATTCACAACTTCAATTTTTATTCCCGCCTCCTTCAAACCGTCAAATAGGCTGATGATGAATGCGAATAATAAACTGCCTTGATACACTTCTGTCTTCCCTTTAAATACAGAATGCAAAAACGTTAAAAATATTAAGGAAATCGCGATAGGATACATTGTCAGTAAGACAGGCATTGACACCTTAATGAGCTGGGTTAATCCTATATTTGCGACAAGCGTACTAAACACTGATAAAACGACAGCAATTTTTTTATAAGAAATATTCGGAAATAATTCATGAAAAAATGAAGAACACGCTGTGATCAGTCCGACACTTGTCGTCAGACACGCCACTGTAATCATTAAGCCCAATAAGATTGAACCATAAGAACCAAAATAATAGGATGAAACCTTAGCCAAAACCTCTGCTCCATTTTCTAAAATCCCCAGTTCTTCAACGCTGGAAGCCCCCATATAGGAAAGGGCTGTATACATAACTGCTAAGAGTACAGCTGCAATCGCGGCTGCTTTTGCACAAACACCCATCAGCTGTTTTTTGGTAGAAGCTCCTTGTTCTTTCAATGCATTCACGATGATAATTCCAAAAACAAATGCTACAAGGGCATCCAGAGTGAGGTATCCTTCCTGAAATCCTTTAAAAAACGCTTGTGATGTGTACCCTTTTGATGGTGCTTGAATGGTTCCAATTGGGCGAATAAGAGCTACCACTACAAGCAATCCGATAAATGTCAGCTTAATTGGCGTCAAAAATTTTCCAACTATATCAATGATTTTTGAAGGATTGAGTGATAACAAGCATGCCAATGCGAAAAATAATATTGTAAATATGATCAATGAGACAGGGCTTGCATCATTTGATAAAAAAGGTTTTACCCCAATTTCAAACGATACGTTTCCTGATCTCGGGATAGCGAAAAAAGGCCCGATTGCCAAATAGAGAATCGTCGTAAATACAATGCCAAACACCGGGTGAACACGGCTGGCTAACGACTGTAAGTTTTGTTTACCCGAAAAAACAAATGCTGTTATAGCCAGTAATGGCAATCCAACTCCGGTCACTAAGAAACCTGCATTAGCGACCCATACATTTTTCCCGGCCAATTGACCAAGCATAGGCGGAAAAATGAGATTTCCTGCTCCAAAAAACAATGCAAATAGCATTAATCCTATAATGATGATATAGGAAGCAGACACTTTTTTTGACATTATACATCCTCCGATTAAAGTAGACACTTCTTGAATAGCCAGGAAACATTACAGATGCTATTTGCACTGGCACAGTGTTGATTCCAAAATAAGCTTGTGTCAGTTTTATATATTTTTATCAAGTTTAATAAAAGCATGATCATTTTGATCGTTTCCGATATCGGTTAAAAAACCAATTGCACCAAAACCATATAAACAACGGTTCCCCCCGCTATGGAAAGAAGCATATTTTTCTTCCACAAGTGAAGCAGTACAACAGCAGCTGCTCCAACCAATTCAGGAATGCCATGACTTCCAGAAAGTAGACTCACATCTTTCAAACAATAAATGACTAAAAGCCCGATTACCGCTGATGGCAGCACTTTACCAAGATACTGTACATATTTCGGTGTCGGTTTGCCAGACGGGAAAATCATGAATGGAAGGAACCGTGTCAGCATTGTTCCAAGCACGACCATTGCGATGGTGATCATTTGCTGCGTCATCGTCATCGTCATACGGAAACCTCAGCTTTCTCCAATGGTTTTCTCAGAACAGTCAGTACCCCTAAAATGGCGAGCATAGCAGGAATAATAAATTGGTTTCCGCCAAAAAGGATAAGACTGGCTACTGAAAGTCCAAGTCCCGTGAGAGCACTGTAATGCTTTTTCTCTTTCATCCATTGTTCTATGAATATCACAATAAACAAAGCAGTCATCACAAAATCAAGCCCTTCGGTATTAAACTTCACGTACGACCCAAAAATACCTCCTATCGCTGCCCCCGCGACCCAATATAAATGATTAAGCAGTGTCACAAAAAACATAAACCAGCCTTTATCAACATTCGCCGGAACATTAGCGGTATAATTGATAGAAAATGATTCATCGCACATTCCGAAAATCAGATAAAGCTTTTTCTTTCCAGTCCCCCTGTACTTATCCAACATGGAAATTCCATAAAACAAATGCCGGGCATTGACCATTAACGTCAAAAAAAGAGCATTCATAGGGTTGAACGCACCAAGTAAAAAATTCGCTGCAACAAACTCCATTGAGCCCGCAAATATCATAAAACTCATGATGATTGGATAGATTGCGCTAAATCCTAAAGAATGCATAAAGATCCCATAAGCTATCCCCAAAAATAAAAACCCCGCAAAAATCGGAATGGTATATGGGAATGCAGAACGAAATGCAGCCCATATTTGACTTCTCTTATTCATATGAGTGTTTATAGCAGGAGAGCTTAAATGTAACGATTCTTTATTTTTATTCAAATCAACAACCTCCTACATTTCATCAATTGGCACACTGACAGTTCTTTTTTCTGTACTCATGACTATGCTTGTGTCAACTCCACTAATAGCAGGGTTCTGCATTAATGAATCAATGATAAAATTCCGATAACTCTCCATGTCCTTCGCCACAATCTTAAGCATATAGTCATGGCTTCCTGTAAGTGTGTAGCATTCTTGAACCTGTGGGAATTTGTTTATATCCTCTAAAAATGAATGAATTGTCTCCCTATTTAAAGGTGATAAGTTGATGAGAGCTAGTGCTGTGACTTCAATTCCAAGTTTTTTCTCATCGACAATAGTCGTAAACTTTTTAATTATACCTGCTTCTACTAGGTTCTTTGTTCTTGCAAGGCAAGCTGATGGTGAAAGCCCAATTTTCTTAGATAAATTTAAATTTGAAATTGAAGCATCTTCCTGCAATTCTCTTAAAATGGCCTTATCAGTTTCGTCAAGCATAATACCCATTTCATAACCCCCAATACCCTTAAAAGAATTATATTTCATCCAATTTAAATAATAACGAATTTTTATTCGATTATCAAATATTATTTAAATTTAATTCCCTTTAAAATATTATTTACAGAATAAAATTACCCTCGTGATTAACTCATAATGAAATTAACTTACATCAGAAAGAAGTCATGGGAGAGTTATGTACTTGTGTGACTTGATACCAACATCATAAGAAACTTATCAGAAGCCAAAAAGTTATTGCGGTCTCACC
Source organism: Bacillus sp. 9.4 (assembly GCF_055486415.1). NCBI lineage: Bacteria > Bacillati > Bacillota > Bacilli > Caryophanales > Bacillaceae > Bacillus > Bacillus sp. 9.4. Next base: position 725,540 of record NZ_JBVFMU010000001.1, read on the forward strand.
GAAAATTTAATTTGCGGTGCCCTATTGCCTTTTTCTGCGAACGAAAATTGTTAAAATTCGCAAAACAGAAAGTCTACTCTATTATTATTTTAAATTCGTCCTTTAGTTCCTCTTGAGCCTCTTGTAAAACTTCTAATACATCATCAGCGTATGAACCTAAAAGTGTATTGCTGAACTCAAGATTTTTCAAGACTAAAGTGAGCGGCAAATCCACCCACCCTGTCAGGCAATCCCATAAAGCGTCTAAATTTCTCCCATAGTAGTCTGGGAAGTCTAGTTTATCTTTTAAAACATCATGTAAAACTTCTATATTTTCAAAGTCTCTTCCATCTATCATTATTTTTCTCATTAGAAACTGTGCCCTCCATTATTTTATCTTAACAAATGTTTACTAAGTAACAGCTGTTTGTCCAAATGAGGCTGAAAACAAATAAAAAACACCGATAGGATGAAACTATTGGTGTTTGCAAGACATTTTCATGCCCGGTAGGCATAAATAATGCTAAACTTTGTTTTTGAAAAGCTATCATATCAAATTTTTATGTTACAGCTTTTACTATCGTTTAATCTAATTGAGGAGTAAAACAAGATATGTTTGAAAATCACATATCCCCCAAAAATTAAAAACTAAGCGGCAGTTCTTCGAGTGCTCTCATCAGAAAATTCCCTTTCCATTTCATTTGTTCCTTTTCGCCTTTTAACTGTATATTTGGACAGCGGCGTAATAAGGTGGAAATCGCAATCTTTGCTTCTAAGCGGGCTAGCTGTGCACCAAGGCAAAAATGATTGCCATGGCCAAAAGCAATATGGCGGTTGTTCTTTCTTTCAATATCAAATATGTCGGCATTTGGAAATATCTTCTCATCACGGTTTGCTGATGCTAAAGAAATGATGATCACGTCTTTCCGTTTAATTTCCTGCCCATGCAGTATAAACGGTTCAGCCGTCCAGCGAATTGTCGTTAGCTCAACAGGGCTGTGAAACCGCAATGCTTCTTCTATGGCTGAATTCATCAAGTCTGGCTGCTGGCGGAGCTTTTCTAATTGATCACCGTGGCACATCAGAGCATATGTCATATTGGTGATTAAGTTTACGGTTGTTTCATGACCTGCAACGATAAGCAGCATAATCATCGAGTACAATTCTTCTGTACTTAATTGTGTGCCTTCACTTTCCGCTTGAATTAATGCACTGATTAAATCTCCTGAAGGTTCGCTCCTTTTTTTGCGAACTAAGGATTCCAGATATTCAACAAATTCTCCTAACAAATGATCATTCTCCTGGAGTCTTTCAGGGGCATCTGAAAAATCAATAATTGCTTGCGACCACACTCTGAATTTTTGACGATCTTCTAGGGGAATGCCAAGCATTTCACTTATCACGATAATCGGCAAAGGAAACGCATAATCGTCTACTAGGTTCATGAGTTTGTTGGGTTGTACTTTATCCAATAAAGAATCTGCTATATGTTGGATTTTGTCTTCCAACTGCAAAATCATCCGATGAGTAAATGCTTTCTGAACAAGAGTTCGCAAACGATTGTGATCCGGGGGATCTGAATTAAGCATATGCTTTGTTAAAGGCTCTTCATTCTTCAACAGAACAGGACGGTTCTCTTCTTTTGCGGTTATTACATTTTCATAGTTTTTCTTTAATTTTTCATTCTTTAATAAATGTATTGCATCATCATATCTCGATATGAGCCAGCCTTTCCCCAGAGTTCCTAAAGATAATGGGTAGAGAGGCTGTGATTTTCGCAATTCTTTATAAAATTCATACGCTTCATCTTTAAATGCTCTCGAAGACAATTGACTTTCCGTCAAAATGGTTACACTATTTTTTTCTTTTGAAGACATTCATTCGACCTCCATCTTTATGAAAGGTTATGATAATCTTTAAATATAAAATCAGTACGTTTTGTAAAATGATCTATTGAGGTCAGTATTCGTGATAAGGGCCAAGATGCCGCCCCCGCATTTTGAAATAAAAGGTATGAGACAGTTATTAATCATTTTGCTGCCCAAACTCTTTCCCTGATAAGATGGCGAAACTCCTAATACTTCTAAATACCATGCCGGCTCTTTTAAGGATTTGGAAGATTGTTTAGCCTCATTAGTCACCGTCAACATGTTCAATACTGAAAATCCCCCCATTTTGATTATTGTTATCCCCCCTGCTGCTATATAATCGATCAAGTTAATGTCGGGTTTATCACGATGTTTTAATAGAGCGGCAACAACAATTTCACCATTCTGAATGTCAACAAAAAAAGAAATGCTTTTTAAAATATGCTCTTGTTAGTACTTTATGCATTTCAAAAATAAATGAATGATCTTTTTTTTCGCGTTTTACGAGTAAATCCATAAAAGGATATTGATTGAAAGATTGATGGAATAGCTTTGCCACTTTGCTTACTTCATCTGCTCTTGCTTGTCGATAAAGAAACATTGATGCACCTCCTTTTCCACTAAACCATTTTTTGACTCATGAACACATGTTCATTATAATGGTAAGAAAATTTGAGTATCAATCTGCAATTTAGCTGTACATGTTCATTAATGAACAATACTTAATAAATTGTATATTAACGGAGGATGCTATGGGGGACAGACGATCAATCAAGACAAAAAGTGCTATAAAACATGCCTTTTTAAAGTTGCTTCAGAAAAAAGAAATCAACAAAATAACTGTTTCCGAATTATCTAAAGAAGCCGATATAGGCCGAGGCACCTTTTATCTTCACTACAAAGACGTTTTTGACTTGTATGAACAGATCGAAGACGAAATATTTCAACAGCTAGGAAGCATTTATGATGCATCTTTTCCAAGTGATGATCCACTGAACATACTGACCTTTATAGAAAAAACGACAGAATACATATACCAAAACGTCGAAATTTTCACATTGTTAACAAAACCAAAAATGAATGTCCTTTCAATCAACAAACTAAAAGAGTTTTTCAAAACAAAAATGATTGAGGAATTGAGCATGATACAATCAGCAAAATCAATTACCGAAATTGAGAAATTTGAAACAACATTTATCGTTTCAGGTGTGGTAGGAATTATAGAAGAATGGATTAACAATGGGATGATAAAAACACCTACTTGTATCTCTAATAACATTCATCAATTGTTATTAAAATTTGAAGATTAGCATGTAAAGAAGGAGACTTTGTGTAAATCCAATAGATTGCGCAGAGAGGTCCTGTGTTATTTCACATGCTATACCCTTGTGAATTTGGTCCCGCTGGGAAAGAAGTAATGAAAAAGCGAATCGCGAAAACAAACCAGTTCTCGAATCTATTAGATATAGTTAGCTCGGGTAGCTACACGCACATGGCATTGGTGGCATGTTTGGATACCTTTAAGAGAATCAACATATAAATAAAAACATACCAATATCATTTGGTATGTTTTCTTTTTGAAATAGATCCTCTGCAAATAATCTTTCTCAAACCTTATAACAAATTTTTAACAAGAGAATAATTTTGGTTCAAAATTCAAAATCAAATCTTGTTTCTCATTTTATACGTATCAAATGTAGAACAAGCAAATCAATTAGAAGCGTTAAAAGGCCATCTATAAAAACAGATCATCTAACTAACTCCATGGAACTCTTCTAACATGTTTATTACGTCGTCCCACCTTCGGAAAGCTGTATGGGCAAATATGTTTCAAGTGGTAAATCATCAAATTCGCCTTCAATTTGTTTTTCTAAAATCTCAATGGCCGTTTTGGAAATTAATTCGATCGGCTGTTGAATAGTAGTCAATTCTGGCAGAATAGCCTGAATGGTTTCTGTACCGTCATAACCAATCACTTTTAATTGACCTGGAATGTCTTTTCCGCGTTTTTTGGCTTCCGTAATGACTCCTGCAGCTATGATATCATCACTGGCAAAAATCCCGTCAACTGCAGGCTGTTCATCAAATAGTTTTGAAATAATGTTCCTGTAGTTATCATGAAATGACACTTCATATGTAATAGGCTGTCTTCCGTGTTCACGCATCACATCTTCATATGCTTTTCTCCTGAGATTTGCAGGCGTTTCAAGTTCAATCGGCCCATTGATGTGAATGATGTGCTGACAGTCCTTTTTTATCAATAGTTCTGCTGCCTTTTTGCCTCCGTCAAAGTTGTCTGAGCCGACGACAGGAACTGTTTCCGATAAGTAATGGTCAATTGCGACAATCGGCAGATTTTGCTGGTGATAATTGAGTATTCCCCTGTTGTAAGTGACGGCGATGACGCCATCCACTTGATTTCTGATCAGCATTTCGAGATATTTTTCTTCTTTATCTATTCGATTTAAACTGTTGCAAAGCAGCAGTTTGTAGCCCATGGACGTGCAGATGCTTTCAATATAAAAGGCGAGTTCGCCGAAAAACGGATTGCTGGAGTTTGGAATGATAAGCCCTATTAAATTGGTGCGCTTTCGAAATAAAGAACGGGCCAAATCATTTGGAAAGTAATTGATTTCTTCCATCGCCTTGTAAACTTTATCTTTTGTTTTTTCGCTTATATAGCCGCGATTATTTAATACCCTCGAAACGGTTGTAGATGAAACTCCCGCTAATTTTGCAACATCGTGAATGCTAGGCTTCATTCCCTTTCCCCCTGCTTTTACTGAAATGGCTTACAATTCTCGTCACGCACTTATTTTAGAGAATCAGCCTGACATGTGCAAGGATTTTCCATAGTTCGTAGTATATACTCAAGTTCGTTCTTTAAATTTAGAATTATGCATAAATTTATGTCAACCGGTTGACATAAGAAACCGGTTGACATACAATTCTTCTTGAAAGCGCTTTTACATTTTTGTGCAAAAGGAGGGAAATTAATGAATATGAAAAGGTTGATGTTAGGAAGTTTGTCGTTGCTGCTCATGTTTGCAGTCTGGGGTTGTAACAAAAGCGAAAGCGCAAATAGCAGCGTAAAGAAAACGGTTACAATGTGGGTGCACGTATCGGATGATAATGAGGAAGGAAAGGTTTATCAAAAGCGGGTGGATGCTTTTAATAAAAAGTACGCTTCAGAAAATGTCGAGGCGAAAATTGAATTCATTCCCCGAAGCGGCAACGGTGGAGGTTATGAAGACAAAGTGAATGCGGCACTAACAACGAACACCCTGCCTGATGTCATCACTTTGGACGGACCAAATACTGCGGCTTATGCGAAATCTGGCGTTATTGCACCTTTGGATGAGTTTATTAAAGACCAGGATGATTTATTGCCAAGTATTAAGCAGCAAGGCACCTACCAAGGGAAACTGTATGCCATCGGCGTCAGTGAATCGTCGGTCGGCATCTACTATAACAAAAAAATGCTTAAGGATGCCGGGGTTGATTTGAAAACGCTGCCAACAGTGAAAGATCCTTGGACATGGAAAGAATTTCTTGAGCTTTGCGAAAAGCTGAAAAATAAATACGATAAACCAGCCATCGATATGCAATTACAGTCAAAAGACGAAATATTGTCTTATGCGCTCTTACCGTTTGTTTGGTCAGCTGGTGGGGATATTCTTTCAGAAAACGGGAAGAAAGCGGATGGCGTCTTTAACAAAAAACCAACAGTTGAAGCGATGACGTTTATACAAACGATGCTTAAAGAAGGCTATACAACACGTACTCCTGTCAAACAAGCGTTTGAAACGGAGAAATACCCGATGAAGATGAGCGGTGTGTGGACAATAACCGATATGAAAACAAACTTTTCTAATGTCGATTATGGAGTAATGCCATATCCTGTATCGCCAAAAACCAAAAAGCTTGTCTCTCCTTCAGGAAGCTGGCAGTTCGCAATGACACAAGCGTCTGAAAATAAAGAATGGGCAGCAAAATTAGTAGATTGGATGACTAATAAGGAATCCAATATCGAATTGAGCCGATCAATCGCCGCCCTGCCTGTACGTTATTCTTCAGAGAAAGTGCTGACAAAAGAATTTTCTGATGAGATGAATGTCTTTATGCAGCAGCTGAAAGAAACAGGCCATGCACGTCCGGTGACACCGGCATATCCGCAGGTAACTCGAGCATTTCAACAAACAATCGATGATATTAGCTTTTATGATCAAAATCAGGATATTCAAAAAGTGCTGGATACACGTGTAAAAGAAATGCAATCTGCCATCGATAAGGCAAACTAGCAGGTGGACGCCATGAATAAAACAATATTGAAAGAGACTAGACCGGCCTTGCCAATAGAAAGAAAGACAGTGAATAAAATACGCTGGCGGGAAAACGCAGTCGCATATATGTTCTTAGGACCGGCGTTGCTTATTTTATTAATGTTTCTTGTGATTCCTTCTATCATGGCTGTGTACTACGCATTTACAGATTACTATTTGTTGACGCCTGATTTGCGTAAGTTTATTGGCTTTGATAATTTCATCAAACTTTTTCAGGACCCAATATTCTTAAAAAGTTTGGGCAACACCATAAAATTTGTTGTCTTATTGATACCGTTACAGATCGGGGCAGCACTTGGGCTTGCCCTCCTATTGAATAAAAAGCGCAAAGCCAACGCATTTTTCAAAGTCGCATACTTTAGTCCTGTCGTCATGTCACTGGTTGTCATCTCCGTTTTGTGGATGTACTTGCTGAATCCGAATGAAGGTATGATAAATAATATATTGGCGCACTTCGGTCTATCACCACAGCCTTTCTTGACGAGCCCTAAGCAAGCAATCTTTACGATCGTTGTCGTTTCCGCTTGGCAGGGAGCAGGTTTTCAGATGCTCATTTTTTTAGCTGGTTTGCAAAACATTCCCGAGGATGTCTACGAGGCGGCACAATTAGATGGTATGAATAAATGGCAGCGTTTTATTTACATTACATTACCATTGTTAAAACCGACATCTGTTTTTATCTTTATCACAACGCTGATCAGCGCGTTTAAACTCCTTGTTCAGCCCATGGTCATGACCCAGGGCGGACCAGTCAATTCAACGATGACCGTTGTCTATTATATTTATCAAACTGGATTTACCGATCGGATGGTCGGATATGCAAGCTCGATCGCGCTCTTGTTTGGAACGATTATTGGATTGGTGACACTCGCACAACGCAAGCTGGTTAAGGAGGATGAAGACCATTGAGACGTAAGTTCGGGCCTTTGACAATTCTGGAGTATACGTGTCTTGCTTTGCTGGCCGTTCTATTTATCTTTCCGCTAATTTGGATGATTGCATCTTCCATGAAACCGGAAGCGGAAATTTACAACAATATGAACAGCTTTAAAGCATTTCTGCCCTCTCTTCATCTGGCAGAATGGTTTTCGTCCTATAGGGAAGTGCTGACTCGGTTTGATTTGCTTATGTATATTGGTAACAGTCTTTTTTATGGTTTGTGCGTAGCAGTTGGATCTGTTGTGATTAACGGAATGGCAGGGTTTGCATTCGCCAAGCTGCAATTTTCAGGGAAAAAGATGCTCTTTGGCATTTTGTTGGCGCTTTTAATTGTGCCGTTTGAAACGATTTTAATCTCACAGTTTACAATTATTCATAAAATCGGTCTGGTCGATACACGCCTTGCCGTTATTTTGCCGGCATTAGCGGGGGCATTCAATATTTATCTGTTCCGAAACTTTTTCATGGCAATTCCGGAGGAAATGATTGAATCGGCCAAGCTTGACGGGGCAAATACATGGCAAATCTTCTGGCGGATTATGATACCGATGTCTAAACCAGCTGTAGCAACTGTCGGAACCTTAGCCTTTATCGGCAGCTGGAATGATTATATTTGGCCGCTAATGGTTTTGACGGATAAGTCGAAATTTCCGATTCAAGTTGCGATTACAGCTATCAACAGCACAGAGCCTGTCTACACAAATCAAGTTATGGCTGTCTTGACGATTTCCACCATCCCATTGATCTTGATTTATATTGTGGCTCAGCGCTACATTTTGGAAGGTCTTAGCGGTTCAGGAACAGGTATTAAGTAGATATCAATGTTGGGTTAAAAGGAGCTGTAGAAATGAAAGGCTCAAAAAGTCTGTATTGGAAACTGAGCGCTTATCTCTTCTTTTTCTTTTTTACCTGGTCTTCCAGCTACTCTTTGTTTGCGATTTGGTTGGGACAGGAAGTCAAATTGAATGGATCGGCGACTGGGATCATCTTTTCTGTAAACGCTATCTTTACTTTATGCATGCAGCCTTTATATGGCTTTATCTCTGATAAACTTGGGCTGAAGAAAAACATATTATTTATGATTAGTATACTTATTGTTTTTACCGGGCCGTTTTATATCTTTATCTACGGGCCGCTTTTACAATATGATGTCTTCCTCGGCGCCATTGTCGGTGGTATTTATTTAGGAACTGCTTTTCTTGCGGGAGTTGGCGCTATTGAAACCTATATTGAAAAGGTCAGCCGAAAATATCAGTTCGAATACGGCAAGACAAGGATGTGGGGTTCACTTGGCTGGGCGGCAGCAACTTTTTTTGCAGGACAGCTGTTCAATATCAATCCGAATATCAATTTCTGGATTGCCTCCCTTTCAGCAGTCATATTGGTGGCCATTATTATGTCCATAAAAATTGAGATGACAGATTATGATAAGGAAAGAGCGGATTCGATCCGATTAAAAGACGTAGGAGGACTTTTTCTATTAAAAGACTTTTGGTTTTTAATGTTGTACGTAATCGGAGTGACATGTGTGTACGGCGTCTATGATCAGCAATTCCCGATTTACTACGCTTCTTTATTTCCCACTTCAGCTATGGGGAATCAAATATATGGATATTTAAACTCATTTCAAGTATTTATTGAAGCGGGCATGTTGTTCTTAGCCCCCTTTATTGTTAATAGACTCGGTCCTAAAAAAAGCTTGATTCTCGCGGGGCTTTTAATGTCTTTCCGTATTATTGGGTCTGGAATTGTCATCGGGCCGTTCGGAATTTCGTCGATGAAACTTATTCATGCTTTAGAATTGCCAATCATGCTGATTGCGATTTTCAAATATTTAGCCGCGAATTTTGATACACGGCTTTCATCAGTTCTTTACCTTGTCGGCTTTCAATTTGCATCTCAAGTTGGTACATCGATTTTCTCCCCGATTGCGGGAGGTTTATACGATAGTATAGGTTTCCGTCACACTTATCTTTTCATGGGAACCCTGGCTTTGTGCTTCACAATTATTTCAATTTTCACTTTATTAGATTCGAAGAAAGGTGTTGCGTATACTCAGCCTTTTCGAAAAAACAGATATAGAGAGGATGTCACAAATGGATAGAATCAAACAGGCAGAGGAAGCGTTGAAAAAAGCGGAGGAAAAGATGAACACACGTTATCGATTAGGGTACCATATTATGCCTCGGGCAAACTGGATAAATGACCCGAACGGGCTTATACACTATAAAGGAGAATACCATGTCTTTTATCAGCATCATCCGTATGATGAGAATTGGGCACAAATGCATTGGGGCCATGTAAAAAGCAAAGATCTCATTCATTGGGAACATCTCCCGGTCGCTTTAGCCCCTGGTGACTCTTTTGATAAAAGCGGCTGTTTCTCAGGAAGCGCGGTAGATTATAATGGAAAACTTGCTTTAATTTATACAGGGCATAATGTGATAGATCAAGAGAAGGACATTTTCTATCAAAATCAAAATATCGCTGTCAGTCAAGATGGGATCGTGTTTGAAAAGCTTCAGGAAAACCCTGTCATCGCGAAACCGCCGGAAGACAGCTCCCGCCATTTCCGCGATCCTAAAGTATGGAAGCATCGGGACAGCTGGTATATGGTAGTCGGTAATTCAACGAAAGAAAACGTCGGGCGAGTTATTTTATACCGCTCGCCTAATTTGCGAGATTGGGAATACAAAGGTGTTCTTGCCCAAAGTGATGGAAATCTCGGCTATATGTGGGAATGTCCTGACTTCTTCAAATTGGGCGACAAACATGTCTTGCTGATTTCTCCTCAAGGCATTGAAGCAGACGGTGATTTATATAAGAATTTACATCAAACCGGTTATTTAATTGGAGAATATGATGATGAAACAAACGAATTTGTGTACGGTGCTTTTACAGAGCTGGATTACGGCCATGACTTTTATGCTGTACAAACGTTATTAGACGATAAAGGACGCAGAATTGCCATAGGCTGGATGGATATGTGGGAGTCTGAGATGCCGACAAAAGCCGATGGATGGTGCGGTGCTTTGACATTGCCGAGAGAATTAACATTGCGGAAGGATCATAAAATTTTAATGAATCCTGTGGAAGAAACTAAGTTGTTGCGAAAATCAAAACATCTGGATTGTGCTAATCAGTTGATTTCAGGGGGTTACCTGGCAAAAACAGCCGAAGAGCTTCTTGAAATTCAAGTCGTATATGACTTAAGAGATTGCAGTGCCGAATCAGTAGGTTTGAAGATTCGCGGCCTTGAAGAAGAAGAAACAGCTATCAAATACAGCATAACTGATCAAAAGCTCTTACTCGATTGTTCTAAAATGGGGAAATCGCGAGACAGTGTGAGAAATGCGCCGCTAGAAGCAAATGGAAAGCTGACACTGCGTATATTTATTGACAGATCCTCGATAGAAGTATTCGCAAACCATGGAGAAATAACGATGACTAGCCGCATTTATCCGAAAAAAAATCGATTGGGAATTGAGCTTTTTTCTGAGAAAGGCGTTGTAAGGGTTGAGGAATTCACTTATTGGACTTTAAAAGACATCTGGAAGGAAGATGAATCACTTGAAAAAAATATTTTGCATCGGTGAAACACTGGTTGATTTCATTCCAGTCCAAAAAGAAAAGGCTTTACAAGATGTCACTACCTTTGAGCGCGTTGCCGGCGGTGCGCCAATGAATGCGGCAATCGCAGCTGCAAAATACGGCGCGCATGCCGTCATGCTGACGAAGATTGCTAACGATCATTTCGGGGATTATATAGTTGGCGTACTTAAAGAAAATGGCGTAGATACCTCTTATATTATTCAAAGCGATGAAGGTGAAACCGGATTGGCATTTGTATCTGTAGACAAGTCTGGGGAAAGGAGTTTCCATTTTTATCAAAAAAATGCCGCCGATTTGCTGCTTTCACCGGATGAATTGATGTCAGAAAGGTTTAATCAAGGAGATATGCTTCACTTTTGTTCAATCGATTTAGTTGACAGTACAATGAAACAAGCCCATATCAAAGTTATTGAGGACTTTCAAAGAATAGGTGGAATCATAAGCTTTGACCCCAATATCAGGCTTCCTTTATGGCCTGATGAGGCAAGCTGCCGTGAAACGATTCAGAGGTTTCTGCCTCTTGCGGATATCGTAAAAGTGTCTAATGAGGAGCTGCAGTTTATCACAAACATTGATAACGAACAAGAAGCGGTCACATCGCTTTTCACCGGACTTGTTAACGTCGTTGTTCTGACAAAAGGTAACAACGGTGCGGCGATTTATTTAAAAAATGGCGAGTCGCACAAACATAAAGGGTTTAAAGTCGCTGTTTCGGATACAACCGGTGCGGGTGATGCCTTTATCGGCGGTTTTTTATCTGAATTGATGTCAATCGGCATATCAAAGGAGACGCTATGCGAACAAATAAGTAAACATCACCGACGCTTGCTCACGTTTGCAAATGCAAGCGGGGCTCTCACTGCTTCTGTAAAAGGAGCAATTCACGCTGCACCGGGCAGACAGCATGTACTGAACTTTATTTCTGCTAGGAAGGAAATCCAAGAGAAATAAGAACTTAGAAATAATCCACTCATATTACTATCTCTTGCAAGTACCAACTTTTAAACATAACAAGGATGATATTAATGATAAAAGAAAAAGAGAAAATGTTAGCCGGAGATTTATATGATCCGTCGGACTCCGAGTTAGCAAAAGACAGACAAACAGCAAGACAACTTGTTAGAATTTACAATCAAACTACAGAAACTGAAATAGTTAAACGGGTTAATTTATTGAAAAAGTTACTTGGTTCATCTGGAGAAAACGTATATATGGAACCCAATATTAGGTTCGACTATGGGTATAACACTTATGTAGGTGATAACTTTTTCGCAAATTTTGATTGTACAATTTTAGATGTATGTGAAGTGCGATTTGGTGACAATTGTATGCTTGGCCCTAGTGTACAAATCTATACGGCAACACACCCTCTTCATCCAACCGAACGCAATTCAGGGTTAGAATATGGAAAACCCATTACTTTTGGAAATAATGTATGGATCGGAGGAAGCTCAGTCATTAATCCAGGAGTTACGATAGGTAACAATGTGGTTATTGCTGCTGGTGCTGTTGTTACTAAAAATGTGCCAGATAATGTTATAGTTGGGGGCAATCCAGCTAAATTAATTAAACATCTCGAAATATAATACACTAGCGTTTTGATCCACAAAATAGTTTGATTCTTAAATCAGTAAGGCTTTATTTTGTTTCATCAGCTGAAACCATCATAAAAAGACTGTAAAAATGGACCTAAAATGAGGTAACTGAATGTACCTCTCCTCTCCCCTTCTTCTACAGAAGGGGTTTAATTGTCAGCCGTCCCATATAACTTAATGAATCACGTTTTCAATGACACAACAAAGGCGAAGGGCAGGCATGGGTGCCTTTGTTATGTGGAAGTGCGGTTTGGAAGAAATTGAGATTTCAGCCGAGGTGCTGCCTGTGATTAATAGTTCTATTGAGCAAGTAAAGCATGAAATCGAATTAAAGCGCCCTTCCTATTGGAAAGACGCCTGCCGTTTTACTGTGCCAAAATGTTTTTCATCAGTGAGTTTTTATAAAATCATTTATTAATTGATCAGTTGTCAATATTGTGGCAAATTCATCATGCAATGTAGCTAGAGATATATTATGAATAGTCGCCGCATCATAATATGTATCATTTTGGTCTCTCATTCCGAAGGCTGCTGTTGCATCTGAAATCAGGTATGTATCAAACCCTAAATTACCACTCATTCTTGTGGTGGTTGATACACAGTGAGGCGTGGTTAAACCAGTTATGACTACAGTGGTTATTTCATTTAATTTTAAGAATTCTTCTAAATTCGTACCAATAAAGCTGCTATTTACTGTCTTGGTTATAATGACTTCTTCATCCATAGGCTTAACTATTTCCTTTATCGCAAACCCTTCATTCTTTGGATGGAATAAAGAATGAGGTTTATCAGAAGTGTGTTGTATGTATATGACTGTCCATCCTTTTTCTCTCCATAATTTTAGTATATTACTAATGTTTTCTTCCGCCTTTACGTTATTCCGTTCCCCCCATTTTTTATCATCGAAGGCTTTTTGTACATCCACAATGATTAAAGCTTTCTTTTCTTCCACAAGATACCCTCCTACGTAGAATTTCTATTTATTACTACATTCTAAATACAAATTTTACTTTTGTACAATTGTTTAATGATGAATTTCAAATGAGCGCCTTCTTTATTGGAAAATGCGTTCTAAACTGCAACTGTGCCCAAGCCGTTAACCTTCAATAATCTAATCTGAGAATCACTGGCTCTACAGAGAATGATAAAAAGCACTCAAATAACGAGTGCCGAAATTAAAAACTATTGATTTAGAAGCCATTTGATACGCTCAGCTGAAAAGATGTAGTGGAGTATTATTAGACATAAAAAGACAATACCAACTGGTTTTAAATGACTAAAATAAAGCGCTGCAACAGCCATTGCAAAGATCAATAATTCAATAACTAACCTTGTTACCCCGTTTACAGCTATTACAGTTTGTCCGCTTCGACTAGGATCATGAGGTACTGCAAATACAGACCAGACAATCATAACTGCAATAGGTAAAACCAAAGTTAAAACATATTTAAAATAACCATTAAAGCTTATCCAAGCAAACACCCCTAAGGAGATTAGTGCAGCCATTTCAAGGGTGAATCTTAAAAGTAAATTAGTCTGATTCAGTTTTTTCAACTCCTCTATAAAAAACACCCCCGTAGGAGATGCTCTTTCTCTGCTTTATTTCAGCGTATAAAAACTTTTCTGTTCTTCCTCTTTAGATTCTATTGTAGTTTTCGGCGAGATTACCTCTACTTTTGAAGAGATGATACCGACTGCTGCTGTGACCAATGCTCCGATTAATAGAACGATGATAAGTATAATGAAATATGACAACTTTTCCCCTCCTATCCAGTTAATTATCCAAATAATCAGGAAGTTGTCTACAATTTGCAGAATTTGTCGAACGAAGTAAAGAATATACCTTGGAGGCTTTACTCATTGTATGAATTACAGTAAATAAATTGCCTTCCCTTTTGAGAAGACGTTCCTCTCTTATATCCATTTGTTGCAACTTAGCTAGACTCTTCCAATAGGCTTCCTTTTGGCGCAGCTGCTTCTAGTCCAAATTGAGCAACACCTGAATGTTTCATTGGAATTTCTGAGCCATAGATCGAATTTGTTGCAAATGCATACGTAGGAGTAGTCGAATGGTGGTTGAAGAATGCAATGCCTTACCCACCTCGAGTGATGGCAGAAAAAGCGGGGGTTTTGTTAGAGAGGAATCTATAGATATGTGTATCTAGAAGATTAGACAGCATTAAAAATTATACTTACATCGTTGGGAATAGGCCAACAATAAAGCAGAAGAACGTTGTCATTTGAAGTGTTTGGAATAAAAATGATTCGAATATGTTCTTATCATTGGTAAACGAACAAAAAAAGAACATGTTTTGAAAAAAGATAGATCAAAACATCTTCTTATATGTTGTCATAGCGTAGCTTTTTTATAAAAAGGTTGATTACATTTTCGGGGCTTCCAAACCAAATTTTACCCATTCTTCTTTTGCTGGACCATAAATACCTGGAACAGTTAAACCTGCTTGTCTCATAAGAACAGTCATTTGTCCCCGATGGTGATTTTGATGTTGAATCAAAAACATCAAAAGTGAACCGTTAGGCAATTGTTGTCCGATAAAGTTGATACGTTCTTGAAGTGTATGGTCAGTCCATTGGGTTTTTAATGCCTGTACAAATGCATTACTGGCTTGATGATAGCTGTCAGCTATAAACTGAGCCGAAGTTGGAACAGGATAATCTTCAGCTGGGGCATGGAACGTTAAGTCTGTGTTTGAGGTAATGATGCGAATGGCAGCAACAGTATGCCAAGCAATACGGCCCAGAGTCCAATTTTGTGAAGTTATTTCTTGTTTAAGTGATTCATCAGTTAGACTATTTAATAGTTTCTGTGTAGCATCTGCTTCGAACTCCCAAGATTTCAAAAAATGGTCTAAGGTTTGGAACACAAAAATCCTCCTTTACATTCTTTTATTTTTTTAATGTGCCTATAGGTTAATTATAATGCTTCGTTTCGTTAAAAAGAACAAAAATTTCGGACAAGAATAATCATAGTAAAATGCGTAGACATTCTTAAACGTAACGATTTACGCATCTTTTTACAAACATCTGACTACTTGGTCTCCATTGTCAGCGAGAATCAAATATCATATGAAGACAATCCTATATTCTTATCACTTTACTGAGCAATAAATACCTTCCGTATACTTAGTGATACCTTCATCGTAATCAGGATACTTATATGCAAGACCTTCTGATACAGCTTTTGAATACTTTCTAAATAATGCATAGCAAATAAATAAAGACTTCCACATTTCCTGATACCCATTCACAGAATATGTAGACATGAGTTCCTCCCATTCTTTATTTGAAAGGTACCGTTTCATAAATTTATAGTTCTTCCCCATACTAAATGAATACCCTTTCTGAGATGCGATATGCCAGGCCATCATTCTCAGTAAATTAGGACGTACAATTTCATTTAAATGGTCAATGGCAAAAAGGATTTCATTTCTTGCTAATCCTTTTACTACGTAAGTCGAAACCATCCAGAACTCATTACAGCAATCATCAAATTCCCTTGCAGTCGGCTTTTTCATCCAGTATTGGCGATCATTTGGGGTCACTTTATAGTTGATGAACGAATCCTTATCGAGCAAGACCTTAACCAAACCATCGTTATTAGCAAAATAATCTTCTGCTTCACGAATTGGAATAAGGGTTAGATCTAATTTGTTGCCATCCTCAAAAAGAATAATGTATGAGAACCAATTACCTAATTCGGGAGGAAAAAGCTCCATATCTTCTGGTTTTTGCATCATAATGCGCTTCCCAAAGATTTCGAGCCACTGATCATTTTCTTTAAAAGATTCTACATCAGTTACAAAATACGAGATGTCATAATCTTGGAAGTTGTCAGGAGGGATATTTCTGTTTGTACGTGACCCTTCCAAAGTGACCAATCGGATTCTCTCATCGTTCAAAGCAAAGTCCAAAAAAATGTCCATCATTTCCTGTTCACTTCGCATTACATGTTCCTCCGTTTCAGCCTTAATATCTAACTATAAAACCGAATATTGATCTAGATTTTTCTACTCTTGAATGTGATGTATTCTTCTAAGCTTTATTTTACATGAAGTTCTCCTATATATCATTCAAAGTTACGATGCAAGACATCTCAAAATCAGATATCAACTATGAAGGACTTCATGAATATTCAGTTGTTACAGGTTTTTTTGTAGAGCCGCCATGGGACGACACTATCTTTGACACACTTTAATCCCCCTGCTTTATCGACATGTTAACTAGTATGAGAGATTGACAAAAAGAAGGAAAACGATATATTTAAGCGAATACGAGTTTTTGAGTAAACTTAAAAATGACACTTTTTTCAAAAATCATGTCTTAACGGGGGGATTCGGTATGAATGAATTTATGAAGAAGTTTTCCTTAACAAAACCGATTATTCAAGCTCCAATGGCTGGCGGTATTACAAAGCCCCGACTTGCATCTGCAGTTTCGAATCAAGGTGCTCTTGGCAGCTTAGCATCGGGGTATCTTACGCCAGACCTACTAGAACAACAGATAAAAGATATGTTTGAGCTGACAGACGCTCCTTTTCAAATTAATGTGTTTGTTCCGCTAGGTCTAGAGATGCCGCCAAAAGATCAGATTAAAAAGTGGAAAGAAAACATACCGTTAGCTAATCAAGTAAATCAATTCACATCTGTACAAGAAGAGTGGGATGACTTCTATCAAAAAATTGATCTAATTTTAAAATATAAGGTTAAGGCTTGCTCATTCACTTTTGATCTGCCGCCTGAAGACGCAGTAAAGGAGCTAAAAACCGCTGGATGCTGTTTAATAGGAACCGCTTCAACAGTAGAAGAAGCATTGTTAATGGAAGAACGGGGAATGGATATAGTAGTCCTTCAAGGAAGTGAAGCCGGTGGACATCGCGGAGCATTCTTACCTTCCAAAGGTGAATCTGCCGTAGGTTTAATGGCTCTGATTCCACAAGCAGCAGATGCACTGAGCGTACCTGTCATAGCTGCTGGGGGAATGATAGACCACAGAGGAGTAAAAGCAGCTTTAACCCTTGGAGCCCAAGGAGTTCAAATCGGTTCTGCCTTTTTAATTTGTCACGAGAGTAACGCACATCCAGTACATAAACAGAAAATACTAGAAGCAAACGAAGCAGATACAAAGCTTACGACATTATTTTCAGGTAAAGAGGCCAGAGGAATCGTAAATAAATGGATGGAAGAAAAAGAACAGTTTGAGACACAAACCCTTCCGTACCCTTATCAAAATACACTAACGAAGGCAATGAGACAGCAGGCTTCACTTCAAAATAACCATGATCAGATGTCTTTATGGGCAGGTCAAGGGATACGGTCATTGACTGAGGAAATTTCGGTTAAGCAGCTTTTAAATCAGCTTTGCCAAGAGGATATAAAAATATAGGCGCACCTCATTGATAGAGCAAAAAGCAAACTTTGACAGGCAGTTTGCTTTTTTTTCGTAATTTCATCCACTGACTCTGGAAATCTAAATACTCCTACATTTTCAAAGCTAATTTGAATCGGGTTATCAATCATCACATTGATACGATACGGTCTTGATAATTTCACCACAACCACAATACATTACCAACATTTCGATCTTATCTCCCCTTCTCCAGTTTTGCTCCCTATTCGAATAATCGATAGCTCCCATATTAAATTTGAATAGTAAAATGGTTCTTTTTCGTTTGATTCAGATGATATAAAGTCATATGATAAAAAAAGAATGAGACAGAAAGCGTGAGAAGTGATGAAAATAGGATTTTTTGATTCAGGAATTGGTGGCATGACTGTATTGTATGAGGCCATAAAAGTTCTTCCTTATGAAGATTACATTTTTTATGCAGATACGTTAAACGTTCCATACGGTGAAAAATCAAAGGGTAAAGTTAAAGAATATATTTTCAATGCAGCTAAATTTCTGGCCAGTCAAAATATCAAAGCTCTTGTTATTGCGTGTAATACAGCTACTAGCATTGCGATAGAGGATCTTCGGAGAAACTTCGACTTTCCGATAATCGGAATCGAACCCGCTGTAAAGCCTGCTATAAATAAATGTACAGAGGAAAGAAAAAGAGTTCTGGTAGTTGCTACTAATTTGACGCTTAAAGAAGAGAAATTTCATAATCTAGTTAAAGAAATTGATCACCATGACCTTGTTGATTGCTTAGCTCTTCCAGGACTAGTTGAATTTGCTGAGAACTTTGATTTTAGTGAAGACAAAATCATTAAATATCTAAAGAACGAACTATCTTCTTTTGATTTGAAACAATACGGAACGATTGTGTTAGGATGCACTCATTTTCCGTTTTTCAAAAACAGTTTTGAAAAACTGTTTGGGATAAAAGTTGATATGATTTCAGGCAGTGTCGGTACTGCAAAACAGTTGAAAAAAGTTCTTGCAGATCGTAACCGGCTTGGTAAAGGATCGGGCTCAATCACCTTTTTCAATTCAGGCCAGAAAATTGTGGACCAAGAAATCATATCAAAGTACAAAAAATTGTTTGAAATATTAGATGAAACTCAAAGGAGTCATGTTGAGCATGGAATGTAAGGGGCTCTGGTTATAAACAATTTTTCAGTAAATTTATAAAAGGGAGAAGTATGAATTCGGGTTTGTTATCCAATGTAAATGAAAAAGACAGTCTCCTGAAGGGAAACATGAACTAAGAAGCGGGTTGAAAAAGCCCACTTCTTTTCTAACAAACAATTGAGTTATGCACACATATCTGATTACAGTGTTTTCGCTCTTTCCCCTCTTATTTCTACCCCATCTCTATAGCTTTTCTATTACAATAAAGCACAAGTATCGATTGAAAAGTTATCGTAACATGTACACTTCACAGGACATTTTTCGAGATTGCGAATCGACCGTTTGCCAGATATACATAGTCATAATGTGTAAATTCTGTGTCTATTTTCATGTTTATTATGGAATTATTTTCATAATGTTTTATAATACAAGATGATAACGCTTTCTAATTATAATGATAGGGGGAAATAATGATGATGAAAAAAGGACTGCTTGCGGGTGCGCTTACGGCAACTGTGCTTTTTGGCACATGTGCAGTAGATGTGCCGGGTATTATTAGCCCAAAAACCGCAGAAGCTGCATCACAGCTAACTGATGGAATCGGCGGGAGGGCTTACTTGAACAGCACTGGTGCAATTTTTGTTACGAAAATCCAGCTTCCTAGCTCCATTCAGGTTTCAAATGGGACAGCCTATATCTACTCTGGCTTTAGCGGAGGCACAGAATCCGATATCGGGTTTCAGTACAGTGATAAATATAACGTATGGAAACCATATATGAAAGTCGGTTCAAAAGGACAGGATCAGGTTCAGTACCTCGAAGGAGGAAGCCAATTCACGAATACGAAAGGCTTCCGTCCCGGCAGCACCGTACAACTTACCATCTACAAAAACCTTAACGGCAATACACGCGCTACATACTGGGGCACAAACAATGCGGGATACAACGGCCGTCTCATTTCAGAGATCAGCAAAACAAATGTCGGCTCCATCTCCAAATGGAAAGCGCTCGCTACAGTTGCTACAACAGGGTCACGCCAATCTATCAAATCAAACTTTTCTACATCTTTTACAAACATCACCATCGACACCAAAGCAATAACACCTGTAATTGATACACAAGACTTCGCTAAAGTAACAGTCTCAGGCAACAGTGTCAGTTTATCCGTTGTGAAAAATTAAAACATGTTAAACATACAATGCATTAGGCTATTGAGAAGCTCTCGATAGTCTTAAAGGGGGCTTAACATGCCCCTTTTTTCATTTCAATTTAACTTTCAGTTAGCTTCGGTACATGCCGTCTATCTCCGTCTTTTATCTGGGTGAAGTAAGGAGCAGCTCGCCCCTTCTGAACCTGTTCCATTTGCTCAACGCAAAAGGTGTGCATCACTGTCTTAAAAATGTTAAAACAAATGGCAGATGGTACACTTTATTTTTAGATGAGGCATGCTTACGCTCGATATGCAAGTCAAATGATTAAGGGTCTGCAAGAGAGAAGGAAGTTTTGGATGTAGTTCCATAAAAGGGGAGTGTCTTCATATAGCTCGATTGCACCAGGAAGTGCCGAGAACAACACATCTCTTTGAAACGGATTCATTCCAAAATGATAAGTATGATCCAATAACTAATAAAGATCAGTTAGCAGTCCAGCCTTAGGCTAAAAAATATTTTTACATCAATTAAACTAGCATCACTATCGAATAAGCTCGATCTGCATATCATGTACTATCCTCTTTTAAGGAAGGTGATGTTATGAGGTCATTTCCATTAATTGTAGTTCTATTCATCCTATTAATCATCGTTGGGACATCTTTCTTTGGTGGCTATTAAGAACACACCTTACCTCATATCCATCAGACGCCATAAGAAATCTTTATGGCGTCTGTTTTTTATTAGATTTAAACAAAACCATTAAAGTGGGGCCATGCAAACACACCAATGGAGATTACTGCCACGACTTCTTTGTGAGGGAAATATTCTTCCCTTTATGGACTATTGTCGATCAAAAGAGAAAGTTGAAATACCTTTTTATGGTGAGATGAATCGAGGCTTAGACATATAAAAAACCGCAAAGCTTTCTTGAAGAAGCTTTGCGGTTTTTGGGTCTCTTTTTTGCTTTGTATAAGCCTATAGATTTCAAGCGAAATCAACTGGTCTCAATCCGTTGTGGGATCAAATGCGTGTTGACGTTCCTCTGCTTTGCTGTTTAATATTCGGTAGCTCGATTTTCCAATGTGAAGCGGAATATCCAATTTTTCTAAATCTGGCATTCCATTTTTCAGGAAAAGCTCTTTATCTTGATATCTCTGTAAAACTTCACCCACAATCCACTCTTGATCGCCCAACGTGGAAACACTATGTACTTTACACTCATAAGCAAAATAAGCATCAGTTAAAATCGGCACCTCGGCTTTTAGCCCTTTTTCGTATTGAATATGAAATGCTTCAAACTTATTTATATCTCTACCACTATGGGTGCCTAATGCTTGAATTAATCCCGAACATCTCCCTGGAAGAAAATTCACACCGAAAACACCACTTTTCTCAATCATTTTGTAAGTATATGTCTCTTTGTTTACTGATATCCCATACATTCCAGGAGAAGATCCAATGTACGTATGCCACCCAGAAGCCATTGCGTTTTTTTCACCTTCATATTGAACAGTAACTACAGCTACCATTCCAGGGTAGGCGTACCAAATTGGTTCATCTATCGGTGCTCTCATCTTCATCGCTCCTTTTGTTTAAGATTTAATTTTTATTAAAATTTGAGATGAGGCAAAACAACAATGATAAAAGCTAACCCAGCAAATTAGAAGTACATGAGATGGTGGTCAGGGACTGAGGTGTCAGATGTCAATCAACCGATAATAAAGCAGTATCTCCATCGTATTTTTCGATTAAGTATGCAAAGGAGCAAGCTCTACACCGCACGCCCCGCCAAAAACAATAACACGATCAGGGCTGTGCTTTTGAATTAAACTTTTGGCAGACCGAGCTTGCTTTAATCAAAAACTCCTTCCAATAATCCCCTGCTCTTTTTCAAGATCCGCATCTAAATCGACAAGTACTTCTTCAAATGGGCCATTCGTTTTGGGAGCAAGTCAGTTTAATAAGTGTGCTCCGAGTACGTAAGGGTTGTTACCGCCTTGCCATTGCGGCATGAGTAACCGAAGCGCATACCTTCTTTATTTGTCATTTTATACATCCTTCCTTTCATGAATGAATATGATGAACAAATCATAAACCCTATAGCAGCTATAGGGTCAAGGGTTAGTTATTTTTTAGCACTCTTAATTCTGTAAGGAAGTTTTCTTCTCTTAATGAGTTATAGTCGATTGGAAGAGAAACTTGATATACTTTTCCATCCGTTTGGATGCCGTGAGATTCAATATATTGATAAAGCTTTTGGTAATACTCATCATAATTTTTTGCAGACCAATTAAATGCAATACATACATATTCACCAGATGGGATCGTATCTAACCTCATGTTTTTTTCTCCTATGTCTATTTTTTTCCCACTGCAAACAGTCGTATAAATACTATTGCAATAAATTTCACGAGAATCCTTATAGGGCTTGAAATCATAAATGAATCCATAATAGTTATCTATTACATCTCCTATTTTTTCGACAACGTCAGCCAGCTTTCTGTAATACAAATCGGATTGATTATGAGGATTAACTTGAGGCGTCTCTACTTTTAATATTGTTTGTTTATCTATATACCGAAAATAAACGAAACCTTCATCTTTTTTGCTGCATATTTCTAATTGTTCATTAAGCTGTTTTCGTCTCCTATGAAGTAATTGACGAGCACGTTCGAGCTTTTCCATTTCTTGCACAATAACGCTTTCTTTCTCCTCAAGAAAGTGTTGCATATCTTCTGGGGTGCAAGTATATGAGCTGAAACGCTTAATTTCTTCTAGAGGTGTCCTAATATATTTTAGATACTTGATAACATCTAAATAAAAGAACTGTTTGACATGATAATACCGATAACCATTATCCTGATCTGTATAATAAGGCTTGAAAATTCCGATCCTATCATAATAGCGCAATGTTTGAATTGAGATGTTATTTAGACGGGCTGTTTCGCCAATTGTAAAATATTCCTTCATCCATCTCATCCTTTCGTCTTAGCTCTAAGAATTCTTTCTTCACTATACACGGTTACCTTCAAAATCTTAACTGAGCAATCTTGAGAGCAATCTGTTATCTTCTTTTTCGTTTTCTTAAAAAGATCCGCCAAGAAATGATCTTTCCAGTTTCATAACAATTGCATGTTAAGCAGAAAAAGTATTGACCCTATACTCACAACAGGGTTTATGATTTGTTACGCAACTTAAAATAGTTGGAAAAAGGAGGGGGAGTATCTGTCAGAAGATGTTTAAAGTATCTACTGTAGTCGTGGCTGAGTTTATGAGGCAAGTCATTCAAGACTGACAGGCTTAGATGATGTAAATGGGTCGGTACATATAATTGAACTTTTAAAAAAGCTTAATCCTTAAAAAGATTAAGCTTTTTTCCTTTACAATGCTCACCTTATAGATGCCATATCAAGACGCAAGGCTCTTGCAGCACTTCAAGGCTTTACATATTACATCCCCTCTCCCTCGGGCCTGTCGCTTACTTGGTTTTAGTTAACATGTAGCTTTGTGTTATCATATCGTATATGTCTTCATCTGGGACAGTTCCGTCAAGAATGATAGAATTCCAATGCTCTTTATTGAGATGAAATGCTGGAACGACCGAAGTGTATTTCTGTCTCCAAAAATCGAGAAAACCGGGTTCACACTTCACATTGATCCAAATATAATCATCTTTTTTAAATATCCACGCAAACACCTTTCTGTTTTCTATGTGTCGCATTAACGTCCAATTTTTATCACGAAACGGGTAATCTTCATATACATTTTTAAAGCTCAAACAATAATCAATTGCTTCCTCTCTATTTTTCATTGCTTGCCTCTCCTTCTACACATTAATAACCGCCTAAAGTTTTTTCTTTAGCGATTAATTTCCTCTACTTTATTTAACAATAATGAATATGTGAATAAAAGAACTATGATTAAACAATTTGCAGATCGGGCAGTAAATTGAAATTTCAGTTGCTTTTTTCTGAAAGCTACTTTAGCTATTCGGGCACATTGGAGAAACAGAGGCTTTCGTTGGTACCCCTGCCTTTCTTCGGCAATCCGCTAGCCTGTTTACCGGCATCATCAACCGATAAACATAAACAAGCTGGCAGCAATAAGCACCAGCTTGAAACATATTCTTTATGAAGTGGCTCCCCCAACTGATCATTGCCCCTTGTTGGATGCCAACATTCATTGCAGAACGCCGTACTTTCAGAGAGGAAAATGCCGCATATTTTGATATCGCAGAAATCAGGCTACAGTGTAATTGACGGTCTTGGTCCACTTACCGATGTATATCGAATGAAGGCGGGGGCGACGACAACGATTAACAGGGTCCCGGCAAATGCCACGATGAAAAAATATAATGATAAAGGAACCAATTCCGGCAGCACGAGCTCCAGTCTCGGCAGCATCGTGAGTTTGGTCAATAGTTACGCGGACCCTATTCTTCAACGAACCCGGCTAAGGGATATTTTCACTTTGTTAATGCAATAACGTTGTTTTATTAATGTTTTGTTTATTTTTTAGGAGTCAATGAAAAAGAAGTTACCGCTGGCGGAGAGAGAAAACAGACAAAAAGCTGCTGGCGAAGAGTCAGCAGCTAACACAGGAGCATTTAAGCATTTCACCTCTATAAAGGACAGGCGCCATTTTCCACAGTGATAAATGGCTGTTGCAGAACAGCTTTATGATAAAAGAACACCATACTTCATAGAGTAATCATCATTAATGAGCCATCATCTCATGGGCAATATCGTGTCCATCCATTTTTGACGGGTAGTAGGTAGGCCAGTTTTTGACTTCATCAAGTAAAGCTTCACGGTCGTCCCCCCAATAGAGATGGTAATGACTAGCTTTAGTCGGGTAAATACTATGATCACTAAACTGAATATACTGAGGCAGCCCTTCTGCTTTTTTAGCTAGTTTGAATATGTATCTTACCCCTCTATTGCCCGCATCATAGGTGAGAATTTCGTACCCGTCATACGTATACTTACCAGAATATTCTTTTCCATTTTTGAAGAACGTTACAGTATCTTTCTGGATTACAATACGGTCAACATCTGTTTGATAGCCCTTTTTATAATACTCTTTATATTCTTCAGCTGTCTTGCCGCCTTCGTGTTCTGATTTATATGAAAACACTTCGTCAAGAGTACCATCTTGCAGGTATGGATATACAGATTGCCAATCTCCTTTCCAATCAGAAAGTAAGCGATCCTTTACTTGGCTGTTTTTAAAATAGCCTTCATATATTTTTTCTGTTTCTTCATCATGCGCATGACTATGATCGTGAGAATGTTCGTGTGTATGACTTTCAGATGTTTGCTCTTGCGTTTTGGAAGAGTCTTCTTCAACTGCTGAGGATGATGTTGTTTGATTAGACTCACCTTTAGATGAACCGGAAGTCTGACATCCTGCCAATACGAGTAATGAACCAATCGTTAATATGCCTAGCCGCTTTGAAAATAAAATGTTCATTCCAACACTCCTTTTTATTAAATCGAAAACATTACGATTTATATTATACATGCATCTCTTGCAAACATCAAAGGGAAAATGCTCTTCATGCGGATGGACTATTTTAAAGGAATAACTGACTTTGTTCATCAGTTATTCCTTTAAAATACGAAAGTCTACGATATTTCCATATCGATCCGCTTCAATATGACAGCACCCCTCAAGCAGCTGTTTTAATTTTCCCCGTCCGCGTTGTACCCTTGATTTTGCTCCTGAGTAAGAAATGCCGAGCTTTTCACTCAACTCTTTCTGTGATAACCCCTGAAATTCAGTTAACTCGAGCGCCTCTCGATACTTTTCAGGCAACCGTTTGATGGTCGATCGAATACACACAGCTGCTTCCTTGGTGAAATTTTCTTCCTCTGCACTGTTATTAAAATGTAGATCATCAGGCAATATTTCGCTTGTTTTTTTTGTACGGTAAAAATCAATAATCGTATTTCTAGTGATCCGATAAATCCAGCTGTCGATCTTTTGTTCATCGATCAGATTTGGGAGATGCACTTGTATTTTCATAAATACGATTTGCAAGAGGTCATCAACGATAGATTGATCGTTAACCCTTTGTGAAATATATGTTTTTAACGGCTGATGAAATTGATCCCATAGATCCTCTATATTCATTTGAAAAAACCTCCTATAATTTTGCGTCTGCTTTACATTTGCTTCGTCTTTTTAATCGTAACAAAGAGCGAAACAATTGTTGAATCAATTGTATTGCAGCTGTTGCAAAAAATAATGATAAAGGAGAGGTTTGTTGTGGAGTATACCTATTTAGGGAGAACAGGATTGCGGGTGAGCCGTTTATGTTTAGGCACGATGAATTTTGGAGTTGATACAGACGAAAAGACTGCGTTCCGTATCATGGATGAAGCGCTTGATAACGGCATCCAATTTTTTGATACTGCCAATATTTACGGCTGGGGCAAAAACGCAGGATTGACAGAGAGCATCATTGGAAAATGGTTTGCACAAGGAGGACAGCGCCGCGAGAAAGTTGTTCTGGCGACAAAAGTATATGAACCGATTTCTGATCCGAATGACGGGCCAAATGATATGAGGGGCTTGTCTCTATACAAAATCAGACGTCATCTGGAAGGATCACTGAAGCGGCTTCAGACAGATCATATCGAATTGTACCAAATGCATCATATCGATAGGCGGACACCGTGGGATGAGATATGGGAAGCTTTTGAGACTCAGGTTCGCTCCGGCAAAGTAGACTATATTGGATCCAGTAATTTTGCAGGCTGGCATTTAGTTAAAGCGCAAGCTGAAGCTGAAAAACGGCGATTCATGGGACTCGTCACTGAACAGCATAAGTATAGTTTATTAGAACGAACAGCTGAGATGGAAGTGCTGCCGGCTGCACGGGATCTTGGTTTAGGAGTAGTGGCGTGGAGTCCCCTTGCAGGAGGGCTCCTTGGCGGGAAGGCATTGAAAAGCAATGTCGGAACTCGTACAGCAAAAAGAGCAGATTTAATTGAAAAACATCGTTTACAACTCGAGAAATTTTCAGATTTATGCAAAGAACTAGGAGAAAAAGAAGCAAATGTGGCTTTGGCATGGGTGCTGGCAAATCCAGTTTTAACTGCGCCGATCATCGGACCACGAACGGTTGAGCAGCTGCGTGATACGATAAAAGCCGTTGAAATCAGTCTAGATGAGGAGATTCTCCGTATGTTAAATGATATCTTTCCCGGACCTGGAGGAGAGACACCTGAGGCATACGCCTGGTGATACATTCATTACTCAATACTGACATTTTTCTTAAATATTTATGCTGAACTATCATATATAGGAAAGACAAGAGCTTGTTTGTCTCTTGTCTTTTCCACATCGTGCTGAAAATGCTGGCTAAACATCGACAAAAACGCTACCGTTTTATTCATTTAATGCTTATTTGATTACGAAATTACCGTACTCGTTTGAACGAACATGAATCGGCCCGTTTAGATTATAGTTGTTCTCCTTGGCGATAGAGCGAAGCACGTCCACACGGGCAACTGATTCTCTCCATTCGTCACGGGTGTCATGATTGGCCGGATTCATCAGATCGTCATAGCGTACGTCCAAGAATTTATTTAACCACTTCTTCTCGTCTATTCCCTCTTTAGGTGATCCGCCCGCTTTTTTGTTCGTACGTTTAATCAAGGCATAAAAAGAGTCAGGGTCATCACCATCGCCATGCTGAATAACCGTATCGTACATCACAGCTCTTGCCAATGCTGTTTTTAGTCCGGCATTATCCGATCGTTTCATGGCAGGCTGATAATACAAACGGTCATTTACTTTGTCTTGAGCGGCGCGAAATTCCTTATCATTTGCAAGTGACTTCCAGGCAGAAGCGAATCCCTTGAGATTGCTTGTATCATCGCTTTCTTCCTTGGCCAGACGGCGCAATTCAGGCAGATACTTTTTCAGTTTGTTATTCGGAACTGCCTTTGTGTATACTTCCACTACTTCCAATGCATCCCCGGTAGCCGTTGTAAAGCCTGCCCGTCCGCATGTATAGCCTCGCCCATCATCCAATCGCTCTACATATCCATATTGGATCTCCGTTGTGCCGTTTTCAAAGATACTTGTCAGCTGTTCCGCCCGGCGCTTTTGATCTTTATTCAGTCCCGCCGCAAAAACCGTTTCGCTCATCATCAAGGTAAAAAACATGGTGAAAACAAGTAATGAGATCGCTGTCTTTTTCCAAAAATCTGCTTTTTGCATACTGATTTTCATTTCACTTCCCCTTTCTAAATATTGTAAATACAGACTCAGTATACATGAAGAAACTGCCCTATTGTTGAAAATACATCAATTTGTCAATATTTTGAATCTAAAGTAATATAGCTTGAATCTTACTCTTTTCATTGCCAATCAGCCTTAGCCCCTCTCACTGGGAAGGTCTCTTGATTTTCATACTGCTTCAACTTTAATTAACAAGATGCCATAAGGCTTTACTCTATTTTATAATGGAAGTGATCATAGAAAATCGTTAGGGAGGTGATGTAAATGGCAAGCAAGATGAGAATGCCAGATTCCGCAACGTCCCATGCAAAGCCTATTATTAGGAAGGCGATACTTTGCATGGGGTAGACTTTCTAAAAGATCGCCCAAGTAAGCTTTTCTGGTATAGTGGCTTTGCACCTTATTTGACATAAAAAAATAAGGAGCTGGCAGAAATGGCATAAAGCAACCGCTATTTTACCTGAAAAGCTGATATCGGAAATTCAAAAATATGTTCAAGGAAAAACAATATATATCCCTAAACCTGAATCCTCTCATCAAAAATGGGGTGCGTGTTCAGGAACAAGAAAGCTGATCGATGACAGAAACGCTTCTATTAAAAAAGCATTTAAAAACGGCAAAACCATTCATCAATTATCTGATGAATATCACCTCTCTGATGAAACAATAAAAAAAATTGTCTACTCTAAATAAACAAAACGGAAGCACTGATGAAAAATCATCAGTGCTTTTTATATGGCGAGTTTGTTTCTTAGTTATTTCCTGCATATGATACCATTGGCCAATTGTGTAAAGTTAAGGGAGATGAGAAGAAAGGAAGGTCCTACAAATGACGATAAACAATGGAACGTTGCAAGTACCCGGCGCGAACATCCACTATCAGGTGCGTGGCTCAGGTCCAATCATTCTTTTGGTCCACGGCGGAGGCGGTGATGCCGACAAGTTCCATCATGTTGCCAATCATCTGGCTAACTGGTACTCGGTTGTTACTTACGATCGCCGCGGCCATTCCCGCAGCAATCTCGCCAATCAGATTGAGGATTACCGTGTGGAAACACACAGTGACGATGCTCACCGTCTTCTAGCCAAAATCACCAATAAACCGGCATACGTATTTGGAAGCAGCTCCGGGGCTGTTATCGGGCTTGATCTGTGCATACGCCATCCCGAACAAGTACATGTCATGATCCCACACGAACCAATCTTATTGCAGCTTCTGCATGGAAATGAGCTGAAACAAGCCGAGCAATTCATGGAAGACCTTAAGAAAAATCATCGAAGTGAAGTCATTAAATTAATGTCAAGATTAGAGACAGACGAACAATCAAAGGCTGTCCTGACAAAGCGGCTTCTCGGCAATTCAACGTATTTCACTGAGTATGAAATTCAAGGAATTCTCAACTATACATTAGATTTCGAAGCATTAAAAACTGTGTTTACATCTTCACCGATAAAGGTACTCCCAGCTGGCGGAAGTGCTTCTCGGGAGCTTTTTCCTTATCGTTGCGCGAACGCCCTAGCGGAACAATTGGAAACAGAATTGGTTGAATTCCCCGGAAATCATACGGGGTACACAATGTACCATAAAGAATTTTCTGAGAGGTTACACGACATGTTAGAAAAAGAAAAGAAACATACGTGTTAAGGATTGATTAAAATTTTCATAATAGGACAGGTAAAACTAACTATGGAATTAGAGAAGATTTCACGAAGCGTAAAAAGAACTTTTCACTAACGAGAACGCAATGTGAGATGTTTAACCAAAGTGATATTAGGAATTTCATCGAAAAATAGGTTTGTACATTACATTCTCCTATTGATTATTTCCTATCTTAATTCCGTATTTTATACCATTAGATACAACTCTAAAGCGGCTCGTTATTTTGTCCTCAACAACAACCAGTGTCTAACATCATGAATCTCTTTTGAAAATTACCACAAATGCAGGTATGGAAGACTTCATCGCAGCAAAAACCATACCAACTAATGTTGTTGGTATGGTTCGTCCTAGATAGGCCCTTAAGAAGAGATTCTATTGTACGGAGTATTTAACTAATTGCATTTGTAACCGACAGGGCCGTCTGATCCTGTATACACATATGTGTCAGACACATATCCAATATTCACGATCCCCCGGGAATCTTTCCACTGGATTTGGTCCCAGATATTACTCG
Source organism: Bacillus sp. 9.4 (assembly GCF_055486415.1). Lineage (NCBI taxonomy): Bacteria > Bacillati > Bacillota > Bacilli > Caryophanales > Bacillaceae > Bacillus > Bacillus sp. 9.4. The sequence continues at coordinate 755,988 of NZ_JBVFMU010000001.1, forward strand.
TTCCATACTTCCCTGTAACAGTCGTTCCATAAGCGTAACAATAATAAGGAACACGGGAGCCGCTCGGAATGGAAAGCATAATAGGATAATTTGTACCAGGACCGCTGCGCATATTGACAGGCGCACCGCTGCTTGTTGAGACAGTAAAGTACTGAACGGCAAGTGCCTGACTGGAAAAAATGAATAAAGATGCAATCATCACGGTTAACATACTCAGCATTTTCAGTTTAGTCAATGTCATCCCTCTTTCTTCAATTCCTTCATTTTAAAAAACGATAGAACATAGGCTACCAGCTGCATTTAGGAACAACCGGACCGTCTGAGCCTGTATACATATATGTATCAGAGACAAATCCAGGAACGATCTCCCCGCTGGCAAGCGTCCGCTCTGTGTAATTCCAAATATTACTCGTTCCATACTTTCCAGTTACAGTTGTACCGGTTTTGTAGCAATAGATCGGGATGCGGGTTCCGCTCGGAATGGTCGTTACAATTCCCCAACTTGTACCTGGGCCGCTGCGCATATTTACAGGCGCACCGCTGCTTGTTGAAACCGTATAATACTGAGCCGCAAGTGCATGGCTAGAAAAAATGAACAAAGATGCAATCATCACCGTTAGCATACTTAGCCTCTTTAACTTATTCACCTTATACCCTCCCCTTATAAATGCCGTACGTTTGACTTTCTTACATCCAGTTAAGGATTTACTTTCAGATACCATGCCCCCTCCCCTCCCATATATTTATCAATGTACCATAAACTAGATCTTTCAAAAGTGGAATTGTTCCTATGTTTTCGACAATTAAGGATACAAAATAAATGGTAGTCAGGCTTATATTGATGGTATGTTACATTTGGCTCTTAATCATTTGTCTAGTCGGTAATCACGATTGACAATTAGGATCAAGCGGTTTCGTGTTCACCAATTAACTCAATCAGTGTACTGCTGCCTTGTATCCACGCTTCTCCTCGATTCATGGATACTCCACCTTTTTCACCAATCAAAAACGGACACCAAACAAATCAGCGTAAATGCTGCAAGTTCAGTGTCCGAAACCTATTATGACTTTGCTTTCTTTTATCAGGGCGTATAAAAAAATGATAAGGTACGTTATCAACCGTTATTCTATGATTTTGCGAGTCGAAAAATCATAACATTTTATATATTTCAATCAAGTTATGATCTGGATCTCTGAAGTGAGCAACTCGGGCACTCCATTCCTTGCGATCATGCGGTTTATTCACACATTTAACTCCTTTTTTGTGTAAATCGTCATACATTTTATCAACATCTTCTACCTTAAACTGAAGCAAAAATTTTGATTGAGCTTCTCCTTCCAACGATTTTTTTCCCTCTCCAACGATTTCAGCCATCGTTTCTCGAGATAAAAGCTCTATTTTCGTTTCCCCATTATCAAAGAGTGCATATTCCATTTCATTCTCTAACCAACTTATTTGAAGTCCTAATGAATCTTTGTAAAACTCGACGCTTTTCTTAAAATCATTCACCAAAAGTCTAATTTGTAACAGCTTCATATCGAGTGCCTCCTATAAAACCATACTTTTTACTGGTCATCCAATTTAATAATACAAAAGGAAACCTGACAGCACTATGTCAAGTTTCCATAAATAAATTTCCATACTTCACCTTTATTTCAGATTTAAGTGCAGTTTAGTGCAAGTCATAAGAACGAGCAAAAACAGCGATTCTTAAAACAAAAAATGATACCGAGTGTACTTTCTGTATGCTTCAACGTCATTTCGGGAAATGTAACGTTGATAAAAGGAGGTTACATCAATATGGATCATCAAACATTGGCAGCTCACGAGGCTGTTGACTTACATGAAATCGTGAACTTTAAAACACTTTGTATAGCGAAATCAAAGTTAATGCAAGGACTTGTGTTTGACCAAGAACTGAAGGACTTGATGCAAAAAGATGTGCAGCAATCCATTCAAGACCTTACTGAATTACAGGCGGTTTATGAGCGTGCCTCATTTCAGGCCCCTGTCCCTCAAAGCCGCCCAACGCCAATCATCAATTGAAAGGAAGGTAAGCCTCTTTGAATAATGATCATTTAGACCCCATTAATTCGCTGAATGTGCCTGAACTAGCAGACACTACATTCGCGATGGATTTTCTTATACGAGCTAAGGAAGGCGTAAGGAATACTGCTGTAGCTTTGACAGAAACCGCTTCACCAGATGTAAGAGCCTTGCTGCGGAAACAGCTGATGCAAGGAATTGCAATGCACCAAGAGATTACGGAACTGATGATCAGCAAAAAATGGTTCCACCCATATGAGCTGAGCGAACAGTATAAGCTGGATCAGCTCTCTGCAAAAAACACGATCATGGTCGGCAATATGAACCTCTTTCCTGATGAAACAAATCGTAAAGGGATGTTTGACCGGACACCTGATGAACACTAACACTGGAGGTTGTACAGCATGAAGGCAGTAACGTATCAAGGCATTAAAAATGTTGTTGTCAAAGATGTCCCCGATCCAAAGATTGAAAAATCCGATGACATGATTATCAAAGTCACCAGTACAGCCATTTGCGGATCAGATTTACACTTAATCCATGGATTGATTCCTAATATGCATGAAGACTATGTCATCGGCCATGAACCGATGGGAATTGTTGAAGAAGTTGGGCCAGGGGTTACAAAGGTCAAAAAAGGTGACCGCGTCATTATCCCTTTTACGATCGCCTGCGGTGAATGTTTTTTTTGTAAAAACCAGCTGGAAAGCCAATGTGATCAGTCTAATGACAATGGGGAAATGGGTGCTTATTTCGGCTATTCAGGGCAAACTGGCGGTTATCCAGGCGGGCAAGCTGAATATTTAAGAGTGCCGTTTGCGAATTTTACCCATTTTAAAATCCCTGAATCTTGTGAGGAACCCGATGAGAAATTAAGCGTGATTGCCGATGCCATGACCACCGGCTTTTGGAGTGTGGACAATGCCGGCGTAAAAAAAGGCGATACAGTTATCGTTCTCGGCTGCGGACCAGTCGGCCTGTTTGCTCAAAAGTTTTGTTGGCTAAAAGGCGCAAAACGCGTCATAGCAGTTGACTATGTAAACTATCGCTTACAGCATGCGAAACGTACAAACAAAGTAGAAATCGTTAATTTTGAAGACCATGAGAATACAGGGAATTATTTAAAGGAAATCACGAAAGGCGGAGCGGATGTAGTCATTGACGCTGTTGGGATGGATGGTAAAATGAGCGATCTCGAGTTCCTTGCCAGCGGCTTAAAGCTTCATGGCGGAACAATGAGTGCATTGGTCATTGCCTCTCAAGCTGTTCGCAAAGGAGGAACCATACAAATTACAGGTGTGTACGGAGGCAGATATAACGGTTTTCCGCTAGGAGATATCATGCAGCGAAACATCAATATACGCTCTGGACAGGCTCCTGTGATCCACTATATGCCGTACATGTTTGAACTAGTATCAACGGGCAAAATTGACCCGGGAGATGTTGTCAGCCATGTCCTGCCGCTTAGTGAAGCCAAGCATGGCTATGACATTTTTGATTCAAAAATGGATGATTGTATCAAAGTTGTGTTAAAGCCTTAAAAAACGGAGGTTACAGAAATGGAATACGCCTTACACGAAGTGCTTGAGGTTCAGGAAATGACTGCTTTCAAGACACTTTGTTTGACGAAATCTAAAACAATGAAAGCACTGGTATCTGATCCGAAGCTGAAAGAAATCATGCAGCAAGATGTTGATATCACCACACGCCAGCTGCAGGAATTTGCCTCTATTTTATCTAATGCAAAGCACGAATGAGGAGATGAATAAATCATGAATCCTATCATTGAATATCTGACCGGCATGAATGTTCTAACAGACCAAATCATTGCTATGGACTTATTAATTGCAGCAAAAAACGGAGTCAGAAATTATGCGATGGCAGCCACTGAAGCCGGAACGCCTGAAGTGAAAGAGGTCCTTATCCGCCATTTGGAAGAAGCCCTTGATATGCACGAACAACTCTCAAGCTATATGATGGAAAAAGGCTGGTACCACCCTTGGAACACAGACGAACAAGTCAAGCTACATTTAAAAAATATTGATACAGCCATTCAATTGCCAACCCTTTAACATACAATGAGTGATTTGCTGAGGAACAGTATTGATTGGCCACAACTGTTCCTCAGCTTCAAGTTGAATCGCCATGAGCACTGTTTTTTCGGGTCCTATGATCGTAAATAGATTAACCCGCTTTTTTCCATCTGATCTCCGATAATGTTTGCAAATTCTCCAATCAAATAAGAATTCGTAACCACCTTATGCGATTTCTTGATGGAGAAAACAGGCCAGAAACAAAATCCTTCGTTTTTGACCTGCCCTCTTCACACGCAAAGAATGCTACCTTCTTTGCTCCACTGATCCGTGAAGACTTTCCGTTTTAGGCCTGCTTTTGAGCTTTGCCTCGTTTTCGCGCAATTTCCCATCATAATCTTTAATTTTTGTGTCTAATCTTTTAATTGTTTCATCAATTTCTTTCCGCTTCTCTATCAGCCGCTGTCGTTCGTCAGCCAGGATATTTTTTCGAGCTTCTACTGTACGGTCACCTTCGGTAAATAATGTTGTATATTCAATTAGCGCTTCTATCGATAGTCCCGCATTTCGCATGCATTTAATGAATTCAATCCATTTGATATCTTCTTCATCATAGTCGCGAATGCCGCTGTCTTTTCGTTTTACTGGCGGGATTAATCCTACACGTTCGTAATATCTGAGTGTTGCGGCTGTCAGGCCAAACTGCTTTGCCACCTGCGCAATATTCATGGTCTTCACCTCTCTATTCTGCATGTTGTGAAGGTAACACTTAAAGTTAACTTTAAGTCAAGCTCAAAACAAGTGGTTAGCTGCTGAATCTGGGTTTATATATTCGGGACTTGCCTTAAAGCACACTTTAAGCTCTATACTTCTCCATGCAATAAAAACAGTTTAGATGGAGGGATTGCTGAATGGCAAATAAACAAACTGCCGGAAGAGAACAATTAGGAGAATTTGCGCCAAAGTTTGCTGAACTTAATGAGATGTTTCGGTGACATTTGGGCAAGAGAGGAACAACTTTCACCCCGGGATCGCAGCATGATTACAGTTTCTGTATTAATTACTGACTGTTTCTCAGCTTATAAATCAGGTTCATTTTAAATGTTATTTTTAAAAACCCTTGCCTTAAAGCAGACTTTAAGGTTTATCGTTATGTTGAAGACACCATAAAACATAAATAAGTGCATGTTTTTTTACAACACTTATGATGAAGAAAGGAAAGGTTCATATGTGTAATCAACATCAAACCCGTGTATTAAGCGTGTCACATGCAAAAGCCAAATTTGAACAAACGACGATTGAGCGAAGAGGATTACGGCCGCACGATGTCTTAATCGATATTAAATTCAGCGGTATTTGCCATTCAGACATTCATAGTGCTTTTGATGAATGGGGCGGTGGGATCTTCCCAATGGTGCCAGGACATGAAATAGCCGGTATCGTAACAGCCGTTGGAGCAGAAGTCACCAAATTTGCTGTCGGGGACCGCGTTGGTGTCGGCTGTTTTGTTGACTCCTGCGGAGAATGCGAATACTGTCTTAGCGGAGAGGAACAGTTCTGCACGAAGGGTGTTGTTCAAACGTATAACTCAGTAGACTACGACGGAAACCCCACTTATGGCGGGTACAGCCAAAAAATCGTTGTCACTGACAGATTTGTTGTTCGAATTCCAGATCGTTTGGAAATGGATGTTGCCAGTCCGCTGTTGTGTGCAGGTATCACAACGTATTCCCCGCTGAAACACTGGAATGTTGGCCCTGGTAAAAAGGTTGCGATTGTAGGCGTGGGTGGCCTTGGACACTTGGCGATTCAATTTGCACATGCGATGGGTGCAGAGGTAACCGTCCTGAGCCGTTCCATGAATAAGAAAGAGGAAGCTCTGGAACTCGGTGCAAATCATTACTTTGCAACAAGTGACCCAGCTACATTCACTGCATTGGCCGGGCGTTTTGACGTGATCTTAAATACGGTATCGGCAAATCTCGATGTAGATGCCTATTTATCAATGCTTCGTATAGACGGGACACTTGTAAACGTTGGAGCACCTGCCAAGCCGGACACATACAGTGTGTTTTCCCTAATCATGGGGCGCCGCAGCATTGCAGGTTCTCTAGTCGGCGGAATTCAAGAAACTCAAGAGATGCTGGATTTCGCAGCTGAGCATGGCATCGAACCTAAAATCGAAGTCATCGGAGCTGACCAAGTGGACGAAGCATACGAACGTATCCTCCGAAGCGATGTCCGTTATCGATTTGTGATTGATATTTCCACATTGTAATAGGTTAGTCCTATATGGGCTGACCCGCTTTTAATGAAACTCACGAAAAACGATCTCGTTAAGCAAATATTTTGAGGGCCGGTCAATCTTCCTGTTATTCTATGAATAGAGAGTTATTAGGAGGGTTTTTTATGAGCAAAAAAATTGCAGTTCTTGTTACAAACCAATTCGAAGACATCGAATATACAAGTCCGGTAAAAGCATACGAAGAAGCTGGCTACAGTGTTGTGGCTATCGATTTGGAAGCCGGCAAAGAAGTTACCGGTAAGCATGGCGAGAAAGTAAAGATTGACAAAGCCATCTCTGATGTGGATGCAAGTGACTTTGATGCACTTTTAATTCCTGGGGGATTCTCTCCGGATTTGCTTCGTGCAGATGACCGTCCGGGTGAATTCGCAAAAGCATTTGTCGAAAACAAAAAACCTGTTTTCGCAATTTGCCACGGCCCGCAAGTACTGATTGATACGGATCTTCTAAAAGGCAAAGATATCACAGGCTACCGCAGCATCCGCAAAGATTTAATCAATGCCGGTGCAAACTACAAAGATGCAGAAGTAGTCGTCAGCCACAACATTGTCACAAGCAGAACACCTGATGATTTGGAAGCATTTAACCGCGAATCTTTAAATTTGTTAAAATAACGAGAAGGCACAGACTGTTCGGGTCTGTGCCTTTTTTAAAATTAAGACTCCTTCTTTACATTCTGAAAGACAGCAGTCGCGTCCCACACATTCAAGCCAAATTGGCCTTCTGAAAATGCGGAATCATTTGCATCAATCACAAGACGATCATCTAAATAGATTTTAAAGCGATCGCCCTCGGCCTCTGTTTTCAGATGATACTTTTTATTAACGTCTATCGGTGTTTTGTATTCAGCAATGACAGAAGCAGCACCGTTCTCAAATTTAAAGAATTTCACTAGATCATGCTTCGCATCCACATTGGCAAGGTAACCGTTTTTGGCATCTTTGTCAGAGCGAAACATTAGTGCTCCTGCCCCTCTTCCGTTTCCATCCGTAATGGTGATATCAGATTCATAAGTGAAGTCTGACCCGGATGCTGAAGACAAGATAAAGGAATCTCCGTCCGACCTCCCTTGCTTCCCCTCAATTGTGTCGGCCCACGTGCCATTTACAGTCGTCCAGCCAGTCATATTGGACATAAAAGGTGACGTTCCCCATATCTTTTTTAAAGGGTGTATGGTTAAAGATTTTACCTTTACACCGCCCTTTGCAGCATATAATTCAAGCCCTTTGCTTGATCGGTCTGGGAGAATAATATCCGTTATGACCTGCTTTCCGTCATTCCCAAATACTTCAACCGAGGAGCGGTCAACAAAAATGCGCAACTTAACCTTCCCATTTACCGGCTTCAACGGGGCTGTTTCTTTTCCGGTGTTAAAGGCCGGATTAAAGGTGTCGTTGCCCGACTCGCTCCGGTCAACGAACAATTTGGCGTTCCTTCGGTCATAGCCGACCTTCGTAAATTGATTTTCACCTGTTCGGACCTTAAAACCAAATTCAGCAGCTGAACCAGGGCTTACTTTAAATTCTGCATTTATTTCATAGGCATCTCCAGATTGCCCCGCTAACACATTATGACTTGCAGGCGATATGGTCAGATTCTTCCACTTCTTAGAGGTTCCGCGAATGGTTTCCAGCTCTTTCACTGGTGTTTGGACCACTCTAACCCCTTCGGTAAACGCTTTCAATTTTAACTCTCTTGGAATGGACGTTGCACTTCTCCATGGGGATGTCGGAACATCATTCGCATATTGCCAATTGCTCATCCACCCTAACCATAGCCGGCGGCTGTCTGTTGATGGAATATCAGACCAGGATACAGCCGCATAAAAGTCTCTGCCGTAATCCGTCCAGAGAACTTTGTTTGACGGGTTTTCATTTTTAAAATGAGTTCCATCAAAGTCCCCTACAAAATATTGCATGCCTGATCCTCCCGAGACCGCTCCGTTTCCGACACTGACCTGCATGACCCATTTCTTTTGATTCGGATTGCCGTCTACCGGAAGCTCAAATAAATCCGGGCATTCCCATACTCCCCCGTGGCTTCCTTGATCCTGTCCAAATTCACTTGCATACGTCCACTGCTTCAGATTTTTTGATGTATAAATGAGGATTCGGTCACCGGCCGCAAGCACCATTACCCACTTTTTTTCTTTCTCATACCAAAAGACTTTTGGATCGCGAAAATCTTTTTTACCTGGGTTTGGAATGACAGGGTTGCCAGCGTATTTCGTCCATGTTCTTCCTTTGTCGTTGCTATAGGCAATACTTTGCACTTGATGGCCTTCCCGATCCTGTGTATAAATGGCCACAAGCGGCTTCTCTTTGCCTGTTTGAAAACCGCTTGTGTTATTTTTATCTACAACTGCGCTTCCAGAAAAGATCGTGCCTTTTTCATCCGGATAGAGCGCAACAGGAAGGTGTTCCCATGTAACCAAATCTTTGCTGACGGCATGCCCCCAATGCATGGGCCCCCACTGAAGCCCGTATGGATGGTATTGATAGAACAAGTGATATTCCCCAGCATAATATAACATTCCGTTTGGGTCATTCATCCAGTTTGCCTCCGGTGTGAAGTGATATTGAGGACGGTAATCCTCATCATAGTAGCTTGAATCGGCTGCATCTGCCGAAAATGCCATAGTCAACAGCAGGGTGAACATGATCATGACTTGAATAAGTCTCTTTTTCATTTGTTCCTTCGCTCCTCTCTTCATGTTTGAACACTTTCAAGAGAGACAGCTGCGCAAGCTGGTCCGTTTCTGGCAATTCTCCTCTGTTTCGCTGTTATCCGAATGATTTATATATGAAAAGACTGCTGCAGTTTCTCTCTTTTTCCTTCACACACCTTATGCTAAGAATCCAGCCCAATACCCGAGAATCCCGATGACAAAGATGCCGCAAATAATGAGAAGAGGATTCACCCCTTTGCGAAGCATCCATGCCACCAATAACGTTAATCCGAGAGGCAGCGCACCCGGCATAATGCTGTCTAACACATTTTGTACAGTTTGAACATCTACTTTTCCGCTTTCATCCTTAATCCTGGATACAACGATTGGAATGTTGATGGTGGTCCATTTGGACACGAGAGCCCCCATAACAAATAATCCGAGAATCGAAGCGCCCTCTGTAAGCTTTTGAATGCGATTCCCCGCTAAATCCTGAAGAATCTCCATTCCTTTCACATAGCCATACTTTAATCCGTAATATTTTGTGCTTAATCTTATGGCATTCAGCAAGAAAAAGAATAGCAAAGGGCCGGCAATGTTTCCTCCTAAAGCAAGGGAGGCTCCTAGCGCAGCTAAGACAGGACGAATCGTTCCCCAAAAAATTGGGTCGCCTACGCCCGCTATTGGTCCCATCAAACCAATTTTCATTCCGCTTATCGCTTTTCCGTCAATTCCTTTATTGTTCGCCATTTCTTCTTCCATGGCTGCCGTCACGCCAAATATAGGCGCTGTCAGCCACGGATGTGTATTAAACCATTCCAAATGCCGCTGCAAGGCTTCGTTTCTTTTCGCTCCGGGACCGTACAATTTTTTGATCGCCGGTATCATGACATAACAATATCCCATTGCCTGCACACGTTCGAAGTTAAAGGAACCGAGCAAAAAATTTGAACGAATAAACATGCTGAAAATTTCTTTTTTCGTTAATCGTTTTTCTTTCTCCATTTTTTCTTCCCCCCTCATCGTTTAGGCATCAAGATCATCATCGTCATCATAAACAGCAACACTGCCACTGTCTGATGCGGCCGCGACTGCTCCGTGAGCGCTTTGTTTTTGCATCACCTGCTGGTATAAAAGCGCCAGACAGAGACCAAGGGCTCCAAATCCCACTAAGTTAAAATCGGTAAACGCCGCTAATAAGAAACCAATATAGAAAAATGGCTTTAAATAAGGAATATTCATCATATTGATCACCATGGCATACCCGACAACCACAATAATGCCTCCGCCTATTTGCAGTCCTTTTGTAATGACATCAGGAATATTTCCCAGGAACGCCTGAACAGCGCTGACACTAATTAAAGCAACAATCAATGTAGGAATCATGACGCGCAAAGCTTGAAACACCATCGCGGTAATATGCATAATTTCAATTCCTTTTATATTTCCCGCTTTTGCATATTGATCAGCGTGGTGGATGAAAAAGACAGTGATCGTCCGAACAAAAATCGTCAGCGCCTGACCCGCAGCTGCTAAAGCAACAGCGACAGCAATCCCTTCGCCAATTCCCTGATCAGCGGTAATAACTAAAATGGTTGAGATGACAGAGGCGATCGCTGTATCAGGTGCCATGGCAAGCCCGACGTTCATCCAGCCGAGCGCCATCAGCTCCAGTGTGCCTCCAAGAATAATTCCCGTTTTTAAGTCCCCGAGCACCAAGCCAACTAACGTACAGGCCACAAGCGGACGGTGTGTCTGCCCTTCATCCAATACACTTGCGATTCCGGTGATTGCTGCAATGATTAACAACAAAATAATTTGTAATGAAGACATATTCTCATCCCCTTGATTATTTTGTTACGTTCCGTAAAATCTGTACAAAATCCTCACTGGCATCTGAAGGCAGCTGCCTCAATTCCAGTTTCACGCCCTTGTCACTTAATGTTTCAAATGCCTTTATATCTTGTTCTGTGACACTGACTGATTTTGTGATTTGCCTGCGGTGATTTTCAAAACGCATTCCCCCGACGTTTACGGTTTTGATCGGTACACCTGCTTCTATAAGAGATACAATATCGGACGGATTTTCAAACAAGAGCATTGCTGTTACGCCTTCGTAGCGCGGACTATGAAATGCTTTTGCCATTTTAGAAACCGAGACGGCACTCGCCTTTACATTTGAAGGCGCAACAGAAAGGATCAGCGTTTTTCTCATTTCGTCCTGAGCAACATCGTCGGAGACAACGATGATTCGGTCGGCTGCATGGACTTTTATCCACCTTGTCAGGATTTGGCCGTGAATAAAGCGGTCATCGATTCTTGCTAACACAATGTTCATCATAATTCATCCTCTCTTGTATCTTGATTGGCTGTTTTTACTTTTTCTAAATGTTCACTGCACACTTGAAAGCTTTGCTGACTCATTGCTTTTAAGTTGTTCAGCAAATCTTTGAGAGCCAGATGTTCTCTCAGGCTTAATACCTCCAGCAGAATCGGCAGGTTTACGCCGGCTGCCATATCCATTCTTTGATCCTCAGCAATAAAGGAAGCTGCCGCGTTATATGGCGTCCCTCCAAAAATATCGACTAAAAAAAGCACTTCATGTTCTTCCGGGATATCCTTGAGCGCCTGATGATATTTTTCTTGCAGCGTTTGTATTCCTTCCCCTTTAAAAAACGGCACTGCAATCAGGTTATTTTCTTCACCGAATATCATCCCTGAAGATTCTTTTAATGCTATGGGAAAATCTCCATGACCGCTGATAATAACTGAAATCATATCTATTGCTCCTTTCCTGTTTTGTACATCCATATATAATGCAAGGATCGTGCCAACACAGTTGTGTTAAGCGTTTTCATTGTTATTTCAGCCAATAGCAATTTGTTGTTGAAACACTTAAAACGAAAAAAATAAACCTGTATTAAAATGGTGTTCCATTTAATACAGGTTCATATGAAAAAACTGTTTTTAAAACAGCTGGCCATGCACTTCTTCAGCAAATATGGCGGCTATAAATAATTTTTCATCATCACTTATGCGAAGTCCGAGCTTTTCTTCATAAGGGGCTAATGTTCGCTCTGTCACGTACACCATTTCCTTCAGCTGATCATTGATCTCTTCTTCCTCCGAGAAAGCGATCGGATTGTGCTTAATTACCCTTTCAAAGGCGAAAGCCGTGTGCATAATGACTTTGATCAAAACCGCATTATTGAAAATGACCCCCAGCTCATCTTGAACGGTTTGCAGCCACTCCAATAACATTTCGATCACATGATGAGGATTCAAGAAGACAAGGTATTTTCTCAGGCTATCCTCGCAAAGCTCCCTGACAATAATATTTGCTTCGTTCAATCCATTGCTCAAGGGGATGCTTCCTTTTGTAATCGCCTGTTGAATCAGCTTCTCTCCCTCCCCTTCAATTAACACTTCTAAAGATACATGCGGAGCATTGATTTTAGGGTCTTTCGTTCCGACTGTCGCAAGGATTTCATACTCTTTTTCGATTTCTTTTATGCTGTTGGCCAGCTTAATCGATGATACGGTCAATATGTGAATCGGGGTATCGGAGGCCTTGTTTACGATCGTGGTTAGAATGTCTTCCAGCTTTTTGGCCGTTCCGCTGCCCGTCGTGCAGATGGATACCAATGCCTTCTTTTTGCCGGATGCCGCTGGCTGACGCTCCCACAGCTCGATAAAATCCTTCGTGACCGATTGATAGATCGCATGCAAATTTAAATTCAAATAGTTGACCTTTCTGACAGCATCCAGCACCATTGAAGTCGTAACATTGCTGATCGTTTTGATGGAAATACCTGTCTTTTCCTCCAGCCTGCTTTCCAGCATTGCAAGCGACCCCATGTCTACCAGCATTAAAACACCTTCGCCTTCATCGACCTGTTTCATTTTTTCCGCTACGCATTCAAGAATGTCCGAAGGTGAAACAGAAAGCGGCATGTCAACTGCTGCAATCGGCGTGCTCCCTAGCAGTTCTGTCGCGACTTCAACCATTGAACTCGCCGTGCTGTTTCCATGAGCAGCCACGATGATACCGACTCTTTTGTTCTCCTTTAACGATTTGATGGAATGAATTAACATCGTTAAGTAGATGACTTCTATTTCAGGAATAGCCACTTTAAAATATTCCTGAATTTTATCTTTAAAAATCATCGCCACCCGATATTCTTTCACATGAGTATCACGAATTTCATCCGTCTCCTGTGTATTTAAAACATCAATTTGCTTTCCTCGCTTTAAAAATGCGTCAATATGCATACTCAAGAAATAAATAAACTTGCGGTCAAATGTGCAATCCAGCTCATGTTCAGCTATTTCTTTTAACTGTTTTGTCATTTGAATCACGTCATCTTCAACGAATGTCAGCAGGCTGTCTTTTTGAAAAGCTTGATGATGAAAAAAACTTCTGACATGCAAATGGACATCAGTCAAGATGTATTGGTTAATATCCTTTTTGGATAAACCTTCTTTCATAAGCGTTTTCACTTTTTCCTCAATCAAATGATATAAGTTAAATGAGAGGTCTTCCTCAATTTTTGTTGTTTCATCTTCTACAATCGGAGAGATAATCGTTGTAATATTGACATATTCAGAAATGGCTTTGCTTCTTTGCATGTTTTTGCTGCTGGACATCCATTCTTGCTTGATTTCATCAGGCAGATCGCGAACAGTCAGTTCAATAACCTCATTTCTGTCAAGGTTATGCAAAAATCCGTGTGCGCAAACTAACTGGACATTTGATTTCAGCTGTCCGACATTCCCAAATTTCGCAGAGTGAATAAGCGCATTATAGACATCGATATGCACACTCAGATTCTTCTTAATCCGCTCTGCTTCTTTCCCTAATAAAAACGTCGTCAGATCCACTCTTTCTTTAAGCGATCGTTCTTCAAGCGAAGGAATATGAATGGTCATTGGGATTCTTCGCAAAAACGTTTTCAATAGTGCAGAACTCGGATTTTCTGTAGTCGCACAAATAAACAATACGTTCGATGTTCGTTTATGTTCAGATTCTCCAAGCCTGTTATAAGAACCGCTGTCAATAAAATAAAACAGCATTTCTTGTCCCTCGGGAGGGAGACGGTGGATTTCATCCATAAAAAGAATGCCCCCATTGGCCTGTTCGACTAAACCTGCCTTATCCTCGGCAGCACCTGTAAATGAACCTTTTTTGTGTCCGAATAATTGAGAAAGCAATAATTGAGGGTTGTTGTAGTAGTCTGCACAGTTAAATGTAATAAATGGTGCGCCGGCCTTCAATATGTCAGAGTAAATGGCAAACTGGTAAATTCGGTTCGCAAAAAGGGATTTACCGGAACCAGTCGGCCCTAGGAGGAGCATATGCAGACCGTTCGGCGGATAAAAGACAGCTGCTTTTGCCTGGGAGATCGCTTTCTTCAAACTCCCTTTTGCCCCTATCATAAGCTCTAGGGGATTCGTGGAAATGTGTTGATGATTTTGCTTTGAATTTCCGGAAAACGCCTGAAGGTCTTTCACTTCCATCATCTCTGTATCCCATTTCTTGTTGAATAATTTTTCTGCTATCTCGACTGGGATGTATCTTACAGGAAACGTTTTAATTTTGATGACCTTTTTGGACCGGACGAGATTGTTCAATTCAAAGCTGACATTGGACCGCTCCATTTTCAGTTGCTCGGCAATCTCCTTTGCTGAATTCCCTTGTATTTTTAATAGATGATCTAAGGTTGAATCATGAAAATTATGCATGAGCTGATGGTATATTTTATCTATTCTTCTCACGTCTATCATCCTTTGTCCTTATTAGATAAGCCATTAACAAGAATATTTCGAAACTTTATAGTCCGCGTTGAGATTATCTGCTGATACACGTTCAAAAAGGTCTCTATAGCAGATTGACAAAGCTGGCTTTTATGCATATATGTTTACATTTCGAATCATTTGCAACTCATATTAGTATGATAGATTCGCGGTTCTGGAGGGCCAGTCCCCTTCAAAAGTAATAATCAGTAAACAGTTTATCATTCTTGGGGAATGTAATGATGTCAAAATCATCAATGACAAAAAATGAATCTTATAGATCAGGACAATTTTCCTAAATATACCCCCTTAGGTTCGTTCACAACAAAAAAGACGGACACTCTATGTGACCGCCGCAGTATTACAATATGCAAAACTTCGTCATTTTTGCAATCCACCTTGAAAGTTAAGGAATCTGTAAGCTTAAAAACTTTATCTCCGATTCTATCGATTTGATCCCCCTGCAGGCCTCAATCATAGTGGGTATGCAATTATACAAATCGTTACCGATTAAAACTAGCCTGTCAGATTGTCCAAATGACTTTCCTGTTTTACTCTGCTATTCAGGTAGAATCACGAGTGAAAATAGAGCCTGAAGACATGTAACAGCACTTAAAATAGTTTTAAAATTTAAAAATAAAAGTATCTATTCTTTTAAATGTTATAATATCCGATAAAACTTTACTCATCTTTTTATTACTGGAGGAAAATAAAATTGATAGGCAATTCTAGCAAAGACAATTTTGGCCAGCAACAGAAATTGTCTAGAGGCCTTAAAAACAGGCATATACAATTAATGGCGATTGGAGGTGCAATCGGTACAGGTTTATTTTTAGGTTCAGGTAAATCCATCCACTTTGCAGGACCATCCATTTTATTTGCTTACTTGATCACCGGCGTATTTTGCTTTTTCATTATGCGCTCGCTCGGAGAACTGCTCTTATCAAATGCGGGATACCACTCTTTTGTTGATTTTGTAAGGGACTATTTAGGAAACATGGCAGCATTTATCACTGGGTGGACCTACTGGTTCTGTTGGATTTCCCTCGCGATGGCTGATTTAACGGCGGTCGGCATTTATACACAATATTGGCTTCCCGATGTGCCTCAATGGCTGCCGGGTCTTCTTGCGCTTATTATCCTGCTGATCATGAACCTTGCCACCGTTAAACTTTTCGGAGAATTAGAATTTTGGTTTGCATTGATCAAAGTCATTGCCATACTGTCTCTGATCGTAACTGGCATTGTCCTGATTGCGAAAGGTTTTTCCGCAGCTTCCGGCCCTGCCAGCCTCACCAATCTTTGGAGCCACGGCGGCATGTTCCCAAATGGATGGCATGGGTTTATCCTGTCGTTCCAAATGGTCGTCTTCGCTTTCGTGGGTATTGAACTTGTTGGACTGACAGCAGGTGAAACAGAAAATCCCCAAAAAGTGATCCCTAAAGCCATCAATCAAATCCCTGTCCGGATTTTACTTTTTTATGTTGGCGCACTTTTCGTGATTATGTGTATTTATCCTTGGAATGTGTTGAATCCAAACGAAAGCCCATTTGTTCAGGTCTTCTCTGCAGTAGGCATCGTTGTGGCTGCCAGTTTGATCAATTTTGTTGTATTAACATCAGCCGCGTCAGCTGCAAATAGCGCTTTATTCAGCACAAGCCGAATGGTCTATTCACTTGCAAAGGATCATCACGCACCTGGACTATTAAAGAAATTGACTTCTTCTAACGTGCCAAGCAATGCGCTGTTCTTTTCATCCGTCGCCATTCTGATTGGCGTTAGTCTGAATTATTTAATGCCCGAGCAAGTCTTCACACTGATTACAAGTGTTTCTACAATATGCTTCATTTTTATTTGGGGCATCACGGTGATTTGCCATTTGAAATATCGAAAAACAAGACAGCATGAAGCGAAAGCAAACAAATTCAAAATGCCTTTTTACCCATTATCCAACTATTTAACACTTGCATTTCTCGCGTTCATTCTTGTCATATTGGCACTGGCGAATGATACACGTATTGCTTTGTTTGTCACCCCGGTCTGGTTTGTTTTATTGATTATTTTATATAAGGTGCAAACCCGCAGAGGACATAAGATGAAATAAAGAAAAGACAAGGGATACTCACTCCCTTGTCTTTTTTATAGGGCCAAACACTAAATTAAACTTTGGTTTCAAATTTCATTCACTTCATTTAAGTGTTAACTCAAACCAGTTTTGATGCCGAAACCTACTAATATTATTCCGGTAATTTTTTGAAACACTTTCTGGAACTTCGAGTTTTTCATCCATTTTTTTGCGTAATCAATAATATAAACAAGAAACAGGAACCACAACACCGCTAATAAGGTTAGGATTGAAGCTAAAATAATGAGCTGCTGGTTTATATTTCCGTTCAAATTGATAAATTGGGGCATGATTGTAACATACACCAAAACAGTTTTAGGATTGAGAATGTTACTGAGTGATCCTTGCATAAAGGAAGTTTTATAATAACGTTTCGGAGAACTTGCCATATTTTTTGCTTGGGATTGCATGTCATCTAACGAAAACATACTTTTAGCAAAAAAACTTTTTACACCTAAATAAATTAAGTATGCCGCTCCCAAATATTTGATCGTTGTGAAAAGAATCACTGACTTTGCGATCACCACTGATAATCCTAAAATGGCAATTACCGTCCAAAAGGAAAGTCCTGTCGCCAATCCGAGAATGTTATAACGGCCGGCTTTCGGGCCATACCTAAGCGTATTTTTCATCACAAGCATCGTATCTGCCCCCGGCATGATAACCATCATGGCAGCGATCGGTATGTATGCGAGTAAGCTGTGCATTGTTCTCTCCCCCTTTAAAAATCCCCTCAATAATATAGTGACTACAAAAGTAACTACTTATAAAAGTGTATCAATGCGTTTGGAATAAATCAATATGGTTTGTTAAAATAGCGATTACTAAGGCAGCGATTGCTCTTTATATTGGAGGATATATGAAAGAAAATATGTTAGACATTTTAAAAAACCTCAATTTTACAGAATATGAATCGAAAGCGTATTTGGCATTATTGCAAGAATCACCTTTAACAGGCTATGCCGTTGCCAAAAAATCCGGAGTGCCCCGTTCTAAAATTTATGAAGTATTGGAAAGCCTTGTCATAAGGGGAGATGTTTTTGTCAGTCATGGAAATACGCCTCAGTATGTTCCAGTCCCCGCAAAAGAACTGATTAAAAACCGCCGGCTCAAAGCGGAAGAGCATTTTGATCAGGCTGAGAAATATTTTGAAAAGTTCGAGCAGACTGCTAATGACCGGGAAAACATCTGGAATATCACCGGCCGCAGTGAAATTCTTGAAAAGGTGAAGGCTTGTATCTTATCCGCCAAAAAAAGAATCCTCTTAGAAATATGGAAAGAGGATTTTAAGGAGATAGAATCAGAGCTCAAACATGCGGCAGAACAAGGCGTTATTGTCACCATTATTGCGTACGGAGACATCGTATCTGATTTTGCCAATGTTTACCTTCACGATATGAGCAGTGAAATTACAGAAGAGTATGATGGACGGTGGCTTGTCTATAGCGGAGATGATTCAGAAGTAGTAGCGGGCATTGTCTCACTTGGCAACGACAGCCGTGCTGCATGGACGATGCATGTAGGTTTAGTCATGCCTATTACTGAAGTGATCATTCATGATCTGTACCTCATGGAAATTCTGAAAAAGCATAGAGAGCTTTTAGAAGAGAGCTTCGGGAAAAATCTCATCCAGTTGCGCCGTAAATTTTCTATTCACTCAGATTTCAAGAAACATTATTTGGAATAATGTTTGGCATCTCTTACCCCAAAAACATGGCTTGTACAAAACAAGCCGTGTTTTTTTATGCATAAACCCACCATGCTGATTTACTTCTCTCTTTTAAAAAAATGCGATTCTGCGCAAACTATTTTTCAGCCTGCCGCGTCTATCCTAGGTAACAGCCTGCGATATACGTATATTCAAAAAGGAGCCCTTTATTGCAATGAAGAAAAAACAAACAACAAAAGCGTTGCTTGTCACATGCATAACTGACCATAAGCAAGATTTCTACAGGTTGGCTTTCAGTTATGTAAAAAATCAAGATGACGCATTAGATATTGTTCAAGAATCTATAAAAAAAGCGTTGAGCTCAGTTGAAACGGTCAGGAACCCTGAGACGATAAAAAGCTGGTTTTATAAAATTTTAGTACGGACAGCCATTGATTTTTTGCGCAAACAAAAAAAGATAAGAGTGATGGACGACGAAACGATAGAATTTTTAAGCAAAGGAAAGGAAGATCATTACAAGGATACTGATCTCCATGAAGCGCTTGACGAATTGCCGTACCGCTATAAAACCATTATTATTTTACGTTTTTTTGAAGACCTCAAATTAGAAGAAATTGCGGAAATTACAGGAGAAAACACGAATACCGTCAAAACGCGCCTATACAGAGCATTGAAGCTGATGCGCATTCAGTTGACGAAGGAGGATCTTTCTTAATGGATAAGAGATTACAGCAATTAAGAGAAGAATATAAAAATGTTCAGATTCCTAAAGAATTGGATATCATTGTTGAAAAAGCCCTTCAGCAAGAACCAAAAAAGAAAAGAATCGTCATGTGGCCGACATCAGCAGCAATCGCTGCAGCTATTTTATTCACTGCGCTTGTTAATATCAACCCGGACGCCGCTCAGGCTATGTCAAAGATCCCTGTCATCGGCAAAATCGTCAAAGCGATCACCTTTATTGAAATCAAAGAGGAAAAAAACCAATCAAGCATTGATGTCAAAACACCTGCTTTGTCCGGACTTTCTAATAAAGAGCTTGAAAACAGCATTAACGAGAAATACTTGAAAGAAAGCCAGCAGCTGTATAAAGATTTTATACAGTCCACATCCCAAAACAAAAAAGGGCATCTCAGCATCTACAGTGATTACGAGACGGTCACAGACACGCCAGATTTACTCTCTATCCGGCGCAATATTGAAAAAACACAAGCATCTTCCTACACACAAAGCCGTTATATTACAATTGACAAAAAGAATGATATTTTACTTACATTAAAAAGCTTATTCAAAGATGAGCGCTATATCAAAGTCATCAGTCAAAACATCAAAGAACAAATGAAACAGCAAATGAAGGAAGATCCAAATAAAATATATTGGCTCACTGACGAAGATGCAGAACCGTTCAAAACGATTCTTCCTGATCAGACGTTTTACATTACTGAAGACCATAAACTTGTGATCTCATTTGACGAATATGAAGTCGCCCCCGGCTATATGGGCGTTACCGAGTTTACAATTCCAACCAGCGTCATTTCAAACTTGCTCGTGGGAGAACGTTATATTCGATAAAATAAAAACATCCATCTAAGATTATGGATGTTTTCTCTCTTCTCTTATTGAGGTCGTAACCTCGCTATCAAAAACAACGAGAATATTTGCATACTATTGGAGGAATACCCATGTATCACAAGACACAGCATCATCGATACATCCCTGGACTTGATGGCCTTCGGGCTTTTGCCGTCCTGTCAGTTATCGCTTATCACCTAAATTTCAATTGGGCTAACGGTGGTTTTATCGGAGTTGATATCTTTTTTGTTTTATCCGGATATTTGATTACATCCATTCTATTACCGGCATATGGAAATGATATCAATCTTGATTTTCGGGACTTTTGGGTGCGCCGCATTCGGCGGCTTCTGCCGGCAGCGTACCTTATGATCTTTTCCACTGTTGTGTGGGTCGTATTGTTTGATCGAGAACTATTGCACACTGTACGTGGAGATGCGATCTCTTCTCTCTTTTATATGAGCAATTGGTGGTTTATTTTTCACAAGCTATCATATTTTGATAGTTTCGGTTCCCCATCACCTCTAAAAAACCTTTGGTCGCTGGCGATTGAAGAACAATTTTATATCATATGGCCGATGTTCTTAGTTGTTGGAATGTACATAATGAAAAGCCGCGCCAGATTGGCTGCGGTGATATCGTTGCTTGCGCTTTGTTCAGCCGTGATGATGAGCGTACTGTATGAACCTGGCGGAGATCCGAGCCGCGTTTACTATGGCACAGACACTCGTTCGTTTGGACTTCTCATCGGATGTGCCTTGGCTTTGGTATGGCCGATGAAAAGGCTGTCTTCCAACAGGCTGCCTAGCAAACTGAAGCACACTTTGCACGCCACTGAATTTTTGGCATTTTGTATTTTAGTGTTGTGTGTCTATTTCACAGATGAATACGAGCCTTTTCTTTACAGAGGCGGAATGCTATTCATTAGCGTGACTGCCGCAATCCTTATTGCATGTGTTTGCCATCCGAGCAGCTTTTTAGGCAATCTGCTTTCATGGAGGCCGCTTCGGTGGCTTGGAACGAGGTCTTACGGAATTTATCTTTGGCACTACCCTGTTATTGTGTTAAGCACGCCAGTTCAAGAAATCGGAAACCCTGTTTTTTGGCATATCGTGCTAAAGGTCATTGTGACATGTATACTTGCCGAGCTCTCCTACCATTTTATTGAGAAGCCGATACGGACACAGGGATTCAGGTCATTTTCCCGCCGTGTTTTTATACATAGAATCAAGGAATGGAAAACGACATCTGTCATCAGCAAAATGTCAATTGGTTTCATTATTTTCGCTATACTTATTTTTGCAGGCGGGCTGTCAGGGCTAGCCGGCGAGCAAAAGCACCCTACCAAATGGACCTATAGCTCACAAGAAACAAATGCTGACACCAGCCAGGCTTCTGGGGATAAAAAGAACGCTGCAGCAGATAAAAAACACAATCCTGAACAAAAGACAACAGATTCCAATCAGGGTCAAAAGGAAAACAAAGATAGTGGGCAAGAGACTCATAAAAAGAAAGACACGCAATCCCAACAGCAGAAAAAACCAGCAGACACTGCGAAAGAAGTTTTAGCTATAGGAGATTCCGTCATGCTTGATATTTCTTCACACCTGCGTCAGTCATTTTCAAATGTGACGATTGATGGAAAGGTAGGGAGACAAATGTCTCAAGCTTTGGAACTCGCAAGGGAATACAAGTCTTTTAATCAGCCGAACAAGGCTGTCATCATTGAGCTTGGAACCAATGGCTATTTTACAAACAGCCAAATCGAACAACTGCTTCAATCTTTCTCAAAAGCTCATATTTATCTTGTCAATACACGGGTTCCCCGCCAATGGGAAAGCAAGGTAAATGAATCTTTGCAGCACCAGGCAAGCGCACATCAACATGTTACGTTAGTTGACTGGCATACAGAAGCTCTTCAGCATCCGGAATATTTTACCCCTGATGGTGTTCACTTGGTTCCTAAAGGGGCAAAAACTTTGACTGCTCTTATTGTTCAGGCGATGAAATCGTAAAAAAGAGATTCTATGTGGATCTCTTTTTTACTAATTGCCTCTGGTTTTTGAAGGAAAATCTTGTGAATATAACTAAACATTCAAGCAGAAGATTACTCTAATTGCTTAAAATCGTTGATTATGTCTCCTTTCAGCAAGGCAGCTCTTATGTTTACATTCCGTTTACGTAAGGGTAAGCCAAAATAGAATGGAGGGATGATGGTGACAGTAAATGAAGAACGTGACATCCAAAAAGAGCTGAAACGATATGAGCTTTTTTTCAAAAAACGATATAAGATTCTTTATACAGTAAACGATTTTATCATTGGTGCTTTGTTTCTCGTCGGGAGCTTTTTCTTTTTTTATGACCGATTAATGTCGGCAGGGATATGGCTGTTTGCGATCGGAAGCTTGCTGCTGTTAATCAGGCCCACGATCCGGCTGATTCATGACTTTCATTACCGTAAACATGTGGAACGGCAATTCAAGCATCAATCTTCAACAGATGACTGATCTCGAGGAATCACAAGATAAAATGCAAAAAAATGATGTCAAAATTGCAAAAACAAGACTTTAAGACTATTTATTTTTAAAAATAAGGCAAAAAACATAAACTTTCGTCCCTGTTCGCCGATATTAACAATAAGGCCGGCGCGATACTCCCTATAACATCCTTTTCAGTAGATTTCATTATCGTGCCGGTTTTCTCACATGCAAATCAATCCCGCCAATCAGATTGGCGGGATTTTTTATTTTACATTCCTGTCCAAACGTCTTTTACATAACGTTTTTGATCTTGCAGCTTTTGCAGCCATTCAGCTGATTCTTCCTGACTTGCTCCTTTTTCAGCTTCATACGCCAATCGCAAAGTTTTCTCTACATCAGGAGCCATTTGTGATCCATCACCGCATACGTAAATATGAGCCCCTTTTTCAATGAGTGTCATCAATTTCTGCGTATCTTGCTTGAGCAAGTGCTGGACATATTCTTTTGGTTCGTTTTCGACGCGCGAGTAGCATCGGCGGATTGTGACCAAACCGTCCTGTTCCGCTTGATCCAGCTCTTCTCTGTAAAGGTCGTCATGGTCCGGGCGGCGGCAGCCGAAGTATAAAAGTGCTTCACCAAGGGTGCTTCCTTCCTTCTTCAAAACCGATCTTGCCTGAATAAAGCCTCTGAATGGCGCAATTCCTGTGCCCGGCCCGACCATAATCATAGGCGTTTCAGGATCATTCGGCATCTGGAATCCGGACTGCGGCGTACGAATGAAACAGGCTGCTGCATCACCTGTATTCAATTCTGCTAAATAATTAGAGGCGACACCCCGGTATTCACCTCGGCCGCTCCATGCTGAGGCTTTCACAACTCCTACCGTCATGCTCACGATATTTGCATGAACTTTCGGTGAGCTTGAAATGGAATAGTATCTCGGTTTTAGTGATGGCAAAAGTGCTAAAAACCGTTCAAACGGCATTTCGCAAGCAGGATAATCCTCTAAAAAATCAAGCATGGTAAGACGTTTTGCAAGTACCTGCTCTTTGTAAATGCCATCATCTGAAACGAGCTGTTCCAGCTCTTTTTGATGCGGCGGACAGACTGTATAAGAGGCCAGCTCCCGAAGCTGAAGCCTTGATGCCGGTTCCTGCAGCTCTACATAGGACGACAATAAATCCGCTACTTTGATCGGCCGATCCATCGGCAGATGAGACATATGAGCGCTTCCGCTAACTTTTATCACATGATTGGACTGCAAACCGAATCGGCTGAGAACCCGCTGAACAAGCTCCCTGCTGTTCTTTGGCAGGATTCCGATATGATCGCCTTCTTTATATGTTTTACCAGCCGGAATTTCCAATTCAATATGGCGGGTTGAACGCGTGCTGGCAGCTGTCTGGAGTTCTCGATTCTCTAACACAATCCCTTCAAACGCGCCATATGCTTTAGCAACCGGCGTTTCCGTCGCTTCACTGAGAAAAGTAATCGATAATGAAGGCCTGTCTTCTTTCTGGGCTATTTCGTTAATATCAAATGCGTCCATCGTTTCGTTCCAGAAGCGGTTTTCCCAAGACTCGCGATGGCTTTCAAAATCATCGGCGGCGTCACCTTCCCCAATCGCTGTTAAACGCGATGCCCCCTTTGCTTTCATCATGTCATCAATCAGGCGGGGAATCCGCTGATACGTGCTGGCCCAGCTCCGGTTCCCGCAGCCGAATACCGCATAGGAAACACCTTTCAATTGGCCTTCCTCAAGTTCTTTCAGCCACTCTACAAAGCCGGCAGCATTATCAGGCGGCGCCCCATTATAAGAAGCCGTTACAATGACGACTGCCCCTTCTTCAGGGAGCTTGCCGATATAATCATCAAGCGGAGCCGTTTCAGCTGTAAAGCCCATCTGGCGGCCTTGAGCAGCCAATTCACCGGCTATTCCCTCAGCTGTCCCAAGATTTGAACCGTAAAGAACAAGTAAAGGTGTGCCGTGTTTAGGTTTGGTTTCTTTTAGCTTTGTTTCTGATTTGATGTCTGCCTGTTCTTTTCTCTGTACATTGATTGCCGCTGTTTTTCGCGGTTTCACAGTAATTTTAAAATCATCCGGCTTGATCGTTAATGCTTCTTTGATTTTTAGTTCGTAGCCAGTATGGTTTATCAATTCAAAATGCTTTAATACAAGACCGAGAACCATTGTCGCTTCTTGAAGAGCAAACTGCATGCCAATACAAGCGCGCTGTCCGTTTCCAAACGGCTTATACGCATGGTGAGGGATACTTGAAGGATCCTCAAACCGTTCCGGACGGAAATCTTCCGCATCCGGTCCCCAAGCGTTTTGATCCCGGTGCAGTTTTGGAATTAAAACAGTGACTGGCTGCCCTTTACTGATCGGATATTCCCCGCCTAGAACAGTATCCTCCTTCGCATATAGAGAAAAAGCCGGAGCTGTTGGATACAGTCTGAGGGTTTCATTTAAAACCATCCGAATGTATTTGAGCTGCTGGATTTGTTTATATTCAGGCGTGTCATCCGTTAACACGCGATCCGCTTCCTCCTGAGCTTTTTTCAGTTTTTCCGGATGTGTAAGCAGACAATAAATCGCAAAGGATAGCAACCCGCTTGTTGTCTCATGTCCAGCAATTAAAAATGTGATGATTTGGTATCGAATGTTTTCGTCATCCAGCGTTTCACCCGTTACTGGATCTTTGGCATAAAGCATGAGAGACAAGAGATCCTTAATGTTTTCATCCGGATTCGCCTTTCGCTCCGCTATCATTCTATCAACCAGGGAGTTCATGACTTCTATATCCTTTTGGAACTGCAGCTTCGTTTTCACCATCATTTTATCTTGCAGGCCCAGTCTTTTCGATTGATTCATCGCCTCTTTTAAGGCACGGAGCATACTGGTGATAAACGGATGCTGTGAATCACGGTAAAAGCTGTTGAATCGATAGTTAAACCCGCATAACCCAATCGTATCAAGCGTCAGACGTGTCATATCGTCCGCTACATCAATTTCTTCATTAGGGTTTAACCGGCTCCACTTTTGAATCAGCTGAGTTGCGATATCCAGCATCATAGAATGATAGCCTTTCATCGCTTTTTGACTAAAACTCGGCAGCAAAATGCGGTGGGCTTTTTGCCAGTTCGGTTCGTGCGTCCAACTTGTAAATAAGCCATCTCCCCCGAACTCACGCACCTTTTGCAAGCCTTTGCCAAGGTTCTTGTCAAAGCGGCTTTCATCACATACTTCAGCCACAAAATTGTGGCCCGAGACAAAAACACTGGATACTCCCGGAAAATCAAAACGGAAAATCGGTCCCAATTCATCAGCTATCCGCCATAAGGATTGAGAAAGCTGTTCTTTTTCCAGATGCGGAAGATTTTTTAAAGGTCCGTATGTTTTGGGCTGAGGTATTGCGCTTGCCTGTTTCATTAACATCTCCCCTTCCTTATTTTTGTGATGAATGAAGCTTAATGGCGTCCCAGCAGCATTGTTCCAATTCAGTAATTAAATCAGTGTCCATCTCTATATCACCTGTTTGGACGAGCTGATATATCTTGAGAAACGCCCCTAATACAATCGCAATTAACACATTAGAGGGCAGGCTGCGAATCACGCCTTCCGCTTTTCCCTTATTAAAATAGTCATCAAGCATTTGAGTCAGATTTTCTATCATTTTTTTGCTTGTATGATTTAAGTAATGAGCATCTTTTTTGGTTTCAAGAAAAAAAAGCGCATAGTCGCTCTCTTTCGTAAACTGAACGAGACAGCAAAATACGTGGTGAAAGCCTTCTCTGACAGGCAATTCTGAAACATCTTGCTTCAGTTTTTTCGTAAATCGCTGGATGCTTTCTTGAAACAGTACGTTGACGAGTGTTTCTTTGCTGTCAAAATAACGATAGATCGTTCCTGTCCCTACATGAGCACGTTCAGCTATCATAGGAATAGTGGTAGCGTCAAAACCCCTTTCCGTAAAAAGTGAGACCGACGCTTTCATAATCATGTCGTATTTACTGCTGGATGCGGATAACATGTAATCTACAACCTCCGATTCGTTTGCGGAATGAATATTCATTCCTATTGTTCATAAAGAATGTCTGCCCTGTCTGAAATCACCTCTTTGTTCTTTCTTCTGTTATAAGTTTATATGAAAAAAACTTTTTTTAATATAAAGTATATGCAAAAAATAAAAAATTAAGAAAATATACCCAAATCCTAATGCGAGGATCTTGGATATATTTCCCGAGAAATTTTTTATTTAACAGCCACAATACATAGACAGGAATCACGCCTGATAACAGAAAGATCCCTGAAATGCTGGTCTTTCAGCAGTTGAATATACGTTTTCTCTTTTTCACCGGTATTTGTGTCAATACTGATATAAAACCGGCCGTCAATTTGAAGCACCCTGTAAATTTCTCTTAATGCAAGCCTAATATCGGTGCAGCTCTGAACCGTATGTAAAGAAAAGACTTTATTAAAGGTACGGTCATCAAAGGGAATGTCCTCTGGATAGCCATGAAAAACCTCCCCGTTCCCCATGTTCTTTCGATTCGCACGTAATATCTGTCTTACCTTTCGCTTTGAAGGATCAATGCTTTTTAGGCTTCCCTTTTCTAGTTTCTTGGTTATGCTTTTAAAGACAGTGCCATTCCCAATTCCAATTTCTAAAATTCTGTCATTTTCTTGTATATCTATAGAGTCAATCATCATATGCTCAATTGTTTTGGTTAGCTTATATTTCCGAGAAAATAATTTCCAAAAATTCGATCGTTTATAGAGTCTATTTTCTAGCATTTTAAACACCTGCTTTTGGTTTCCTATGTTTATTTATTATATTCAAAAAATAAACATCATCTTCATTCTAAAAGTGAAGGAAGGTACCAACTAGACGGCAATGTATTGAAAAATGTTTCAATAGAACTAAACTTTTTCATTTTTTTCCGCAAAAAAAGCAGAAAACAAAATGTTTTCTGCCCTCTTTCTAATGCCAATGATAAGGGAATGCAAACAGCCTTTGCTGCTGCATTGCCATCAGCCTCTGCTGTCGGAATGGATTTCCATAACCATGTTTGAAGGAATGCGGCATGGACGCATAACCATGGCCAATCGACGGCAGCCTTTTTTGATAATCGTTCATCATGCCATCACCTGCCTCACAGTAACGTTGATTTATTGTATGCAGGCAGGCATTTTCTTGACAGCTGTTTCGCTAAACTTGGTCCTTCTCCATTGTATAATGCATCAATAATTCCATTCTAAGCATATGCCATTCCCCCTTCAGTTTTTTTCGTTGCTTTTAGCGCCAGTTTGTTAAATAAAGATGCTTTAACTGAGACTCTTTCATTTCATCATAAATCTGCTCAATCTGCTGTTCTCGTTCGAATTCTTCCAGGCTTTTAAACCTTTTTTTTATCGTTAACGTTAAAAAGAATAGGTTAATCGTCATATCGCTCACCCCCTTTCAAAGTCCGCATCAAGCGAAATAACCCGCGGCACACCCCTTCTGCCGCGGGCAAATAAAAACCGCAGACAAAAGAAGACACCAATGCCTCTACTGCCTGCGGGGAGTTGCGTATGTCCGACTATTCCGAATTTAATGCGTGCGATAAGCATCGGTTAAGGAAGGACACGAACTCTTCCACAGGCTGAATAAACTATGAACTTTTACATGTGTATCACGTACAGGTTGACGTTGTTGTCTCATTGTCATTTTGGTTCAGCCTCCTTTGCTTTTTTCTTACTTTGTAAGTATATCCACCAAATTCCATTTTGTAAACATCTTTTTCTAAAAATGGACGGAAATTGTGCAAATCATCGAATGGATTTGCCCGTTGGTCATGACACCTGCTTCATTTCTTTTCTGGAGCGGTCTTTCTTATGATATGCAATAAAATAAATGAGACCGACAAATACAGCTCCGCCGATGACATTACCGATAAAAGCCGGAATGATGTTTCCGATGAACTGCCCCCACGTGAATGAGCCTGCAAAAATGGCAGCAGGAATCACAAACATGTTGGCGACAACGTGCTGAAATCCGATAGCCACAAAAGCCATGATTGGGAACCAGATGCCAAGGATTTTTCCTGCTGCGTCTTGGGCGCCGAAAGAAAGCCACACTGCAAGACATACAAGCCAGTTACAGCCGATGCCGGAAATGAGAACCTTGCCAAAGCTCATATCAAGCTTTCCTTGGGCAACGGCAATCGTTTTTTCTAAATAGGGACCTGTTTCAGTCAATCCAACCAAATGCCCGAAAAAGTACGCAACAAACAATGCGCCGATTAAGTTCATAATTGTGACGATTCCCCAGTTAATCGCCAACTCTTTTACTGATATTTTTCTCGAAAATAACGCCATCGCAACTGACATCATATTGCCTGTGATCAGTTCGGCGCCAGCGAGTACGACAAGGATCAGGCCGACTGGAAATACTGCTGCACCAATTAAACTGGACAGGCTCCCCCATTCTTTCGGAAGATCGCCGATTACCCTGATATCAAGCAAATACCCAAGCGCGATAAATGCACCGCCTAAAAACCCCAGCACAAGCAGTGACGGCAGCGGGAGCTTTATTTTTTTCATCCCTGCTTCAATTGCTGCTTCCGCTATTTCATCCGGTTTTCGAAAAGCCATAATTAAACGCCTCCATTACTTCTTCTTTTCTCACAGTTATGCAAGAAAGGCAATAAAAAAGGCAGCACTCAAATAACCTGTGTCAAACCAGGCGTTTGAATGCTGCCTAACTTGTATGCATACCCATACAACAATATCAAGCAGTATGTAAGATATTGAAAGAGAATATATACAGATCATGCATACATTCCATTGCTTTAGCCTTCTATAACTGTAGCAACATCATATCAAATGTGACAAATTTGTGTCAATAACAAATATACTAGCTTTGCAGAGCTTCTTTTTGCTCATCTATTTTTCGGTCAAAAACAAATACAGATACAGCGATGTTTTCCTCAATTTTAATATCAGAAAACAAATGGACTAGCTTAGCTCCCATGAGTTCCTCCATTCCTTCCGGTGTTTGTTTGGAATAAAGGTCTTGAATTAGGCTTGTCCGGGCCGCATGTACCATCTCTCTTCCTTCAGGCGTGCGGGCGATAAACTGCTCGCTTGCACTCAGATTTCCGTATAGTGTTGAAACTGCCATGTTTTCTACAAATACAGTATGAATTCTCTCAGGCCCTTTTCCGAACAATTCTTTGCGAAGTTTTCGAATGATATCATTGAATTCATGAATTTTTTTAGACATGCTGATTACCCCTTCCGATATTGCCTTATAAAGGCTTTTCCCGGTTCCCCTCAGGACATTTCACTTGGTTAAAATTTTCCTGCCATATTGTATTATAATAAATATCACATTATAATAAAAGCAGTGTTGATGGATTTGTAATAGGATCTTGTTATGAGTCTATCGTTTTATAAAAATCAAGGATTGGTCTGTTAGTAAGACTTGCTAGTGAACTATTCCGCCATGTGTGTTTACACCTTCTTAGAATTAAGGGCAGGTGTATCTATACATGGCTTTTTTTGACTTCTTGAAAGAAAGATGGAGGGGAATATGAATATGATGGACGTTAAGTCGATCAGTGTCCGTGTAGACGGAACAGAAATTCAAGCACGAGCAGGGGCCACAATTTTAGATATTTTAAATGAAAACGGAATTGAGTACCCGCAGATTTGCCACGTACCAGAGGTTGACCCGATTCAAACTTGTGATACTTGCATAGTAGAGGCAAACGGCAAGCTGGTTCGTTCATGCGCGACGGTTGCAGAAAACGGGATGTCTATTGATCTATCAGGAAATCGAGTGAAAGAAGCGCAAACCGAAGCGATGGACCGCCTTCTTGAAAATCATTTGCTGTATTGTACAGTTTGCGATAACAACAATGGAAACTGTACGCTGCATAATACAGCGGAAATGATGGGGATCGAGCATCAAAAATACCCATACACGCCAAAAGAAGATCCTTCTTGCGCGGTTGATATGTCTCATCCTTTTTACCGCTATGATCCAAACCAATGTATTGCCTGCGGCCAGTGTGTTGAGGTCTGTCAAAACCTTCAGGTAAATGAAACACTCTCAATCGACTGGGAACGCGAACGCCCTCGCGTCATTTGGGATGAGGGAGTTCCGATCAATGAATCTTCCTGTGTCAGCTGCGGTCAGTGTGTAACAGTATGTCCATGTAATGCACTGATGGAAAAATCAATGCTCGGGCAGGCTGGCTTTATGACAGGCATTAAAGAGGACGTCATGGAACCGATGATTGATCTCGTGAAAAATGTTGAACCGGGGTATAGCAGCATTTTTGCCATTTCTGAAGTCGAAGCGGCAATGCGTGAAACGAGAACGAAAAAAACGAAAACTGTATGTACGTTCTGCGGTGTCGGGTGTTCATTTGAAGTATGGACAAAAGGACGGGATATTTTAAAGATCCAGCCTGTTTCTGATGCTCCGGTTAACGCGATTTCCACATGTGTCAAAGGGAAATTCGGCTGGGATTTTGTCAATTCAAAAGAGCGGATCACAAAGCCTTTAATCCGTAAAAACGGAGCCTTTGTGGAATCTTCTTGGGAAGAGGCCCTCGATCTTGTCGCAAGCAGATTAGGATCAATTAAAGAGCAGTACGGTAAAGGCTCTGTCGGGTTTATTTCTTCTTCTAAAATTACGAATGAAGAAAACTACGTCATTCAAAAGCTAGCGCGTCAGGTATTTGAAACAAATAACGTCGATAACTGCTCACGCTATTGCCAGTCTCCTGCTACAGACGGATTGTTCCGCACTGTCGGCATGGGCGGTGACGCCGGCACGATTAAAGATATTGCCAAAGCCGGTCTCGTCATCATTGTCGGTGCCAATCCGGCGGAAGGACACCCAGTGCTCGCAACACGCGTCAAACGGGCACACAAGCTCCACGGTCAAAAACTGATTGTTGCCGACCTGCGTAAAAATGAGATGGCTGAGCGATCTGATCTGTTCATCAGCCCTAAACAAGGCACAGACCAAGTTTGGCTGATGGCTGTTACGAAATATATGATCGACCAAGGCTGGCACGATCAGGCGTTTATTGATGAGAACGTCAATTACTTTGAAGATTATAAAGAAACCCTTAAAACGTATACGCTTGATTATGCAGAACGCATCACTGGCCTTTCAAAAGAAAACATCATTCAAATTGCAGAAATGATTCGTGATGCTGACGGCACTTGTGTCCTTTGGGGAATGGGTGTCACACAAAATACAGGCGGTTCTGATACATCAGCAGCCATTTCAAACCTGCTTCTCGCTACGGGCAACTATCGCCGTCCAGGTGCCGGCGCTTATCCTCTGCGCGGACACAATAACGTGCAAGGCGCATGTGATATGGGAACATTGCCAGGCTGGCTGCCGGGATATCAGCATATTACAGATGACAAAGCCCGCGCTAAATTTGAAGAGGCATATGGTGTCGAGATTGATGGAAAGCCTGGTTTAGATAATATTCAAATGCTTCATGCCATTGAAGAAGGAAAAATGAAAGCTATGTATCTTGTCGGTGAGGATATGGCACTGGTCGATTCAAACGCGAACCATGTGCATGATATTTTATCAAGCCTTGATTTCTTCGTGGTACAGGACATCTTCCTGTCAAGAACAGCTCAATATGCTGATGTCGTCTTGCCGGCCACTCCTTCACTTGAAAAAGACGGAACATTTACCAACACAGAACGCCGTGTCCAGCGATTGTATCAGGCGCTTCCGACGCTTGGTGACGCAAAACCGGACTGGTGGATTATTCAAGAGGTGGCAAACCGTTTAGGAGCGAATTGGAATTACAGCCATCCAAGTGACATTTTCTCTGAAATGGCGAGCCTTTCTCCTCTGTTTGCCAAAGCAAGCTATGAGGTGCTTGAAGGCTGGAACAGCTTCCTATGGGGCAGCTTCACAGGTGAAAGCACACCGCTTCTGTATGAAGACGGATTTAATTTCCCTGACAAAAAAGCCCGCTTTGCCCTTTCTGATTGGACCGAGCCAGCGGCATTTCCGGAGGAATATGACCTTCATATCAATAACGGCCGTATGCTGGAGCATTTCCACGAAGGAAACATGACAAATAAATCGAAAGGCATCCAAGCGAAAGTGCCGAATGTATTCGTTGAGATCTCACCTGAGCTTGCACAAGAGCGAGGTGTTTGTGACGGTTCGCTTGTACGGCTCGTTTCTCCGTTCGGAGCAGTCAAATTGAACGCGCTGATCACAGACCGGGTACGGAAAAATGAACTCTATCTGCCAATGAACTCGACAGACAAGGAGTCAGCGATTAACTTCTTGACGGGCCCTGCAGCTGATAAACGGACGAACACGCCTGCTTATAAACAGACAAAAGTCCGCATGGAAGTGCTTGGCGGCTGTGAAACAGCGCCGCTTCCAAAAACAAATCCGCGCAACAAAAAACGGCATCCGCAAAACGGAGTCGAAGCAGAAAGAAAATGGAACCGTCCTGGCTATGTCCATCTGACTGATTAAACGATAGGAGGAAAACGAATGGCCACTCCGATTACGACGATCAAAAAAGAAACAAAAACAGCTGAGCAAATTAAGCTTGAAAAAATAGAAGAACTGAAAGAGCTGCTGGCGGAAAATGAGGACGCCGTCTCTAAAACGATGACATTAATGAATGAACTCAATGATCTTGGAATTTTTGACGCGGCAACAAGCATGCTCAGAGCGAAGGAAGACATTGCCAAGATTGCGCTTGGCCAAGTTTCCCGCGAGCCTGTCACCAACCTCATCAACACGATGATGGCCGCCGGAGGCGCATTGACAAAAGCCGATCCTGAGTTTACAGCAAAGCTTTTAGAAAGCGTAATGGCTGGGACTGAACAGGCACAAAGCTTTTTAAAAGAAGACAAGAAAGTCGGGATTCTCGACCTGTTAAAAGCAATGAACGATCCTGACATCAACAGAGCCGTCGGCTTCGGTCTTCAGTTTTTAAAAGGCATGGGAAAAGAACTTCGAGAAAAATAACAAAAAACAGCCATCTCTTGATGATGGCTGTTTTTTTATTCGTCGGCTTCTTCCAAACGCTTCTTGTAAATAAGTGAACGGTCAGCGCAAAAGAAGGCACCGGCTAAAAATACGCAATCCGCTAAAAACATAGTCGATTTCTGGCCTAATGTTAAGCCTTGATCAGGGAGAACTGCGCCTATATATAAAAAAGTGCTGACTGCAAGCAATGTAAAAGCAAAATGCTTGTAATCTTCTTTTAAAGATTTCATTCTATTTTTGTTCAAAAGAATCACCTGCCAGATTCATAGTATACGACTATTATAATATAATCCGGCGGCTTACAGAGAAAGTAATTCTATCCATTTGTTATATATTTTCAAGCGCTTGGCCGATATCTTCCAACAAGTCTTCCGCATCTTCAATTCCTACAGAAATTCTGATCAAGCCGTCCGTAATGCCGAGCTCAAGCCGGCGTTCTCTCGGAATAGAGGCATGTGTCATTCTTGCAGGAACAGAAATTAAGCTTTCAACCGCCCCCAGGCTTTCAGCAATGGTAAACAGTTTCAGTTTTCCTAAAAACGCATCAACCCGTTCTTCACTGCCAATATCAAAGGAGATCATGCCGCCGAAGCCAGATCCTTGCGTTTTTGCAAGCTCATGTCCGGGATGATTTGAAGAACCAGGGTAATATAACGTTTGGACAGCAGGGTGATTCTCAAGAAAGCTTGCGATTTTCCGCGCATTTTGATCGATCGCTTCCATTCTGAGTCCCAACGTTTTGATTCCTCTCATTAACAGCCAGGAATCTTGAGGGCCAAGCACGCCGCCTGTGGAGTTTTGCACAAAATGCAGCTCTTCTCCAAGCTCTTTCGAAGCTGTCACAACTAAACCTCCGACGACATCACTGTGTCCGCCAAGATATTTTGTCGCACTGTGAAGTACGATATCAGCGCCTAAAGTAAGCGGCTGTTGAAAATAAGGAGTGTTGAAGGTGTTGTCTACGATAAGCAGAACACCCGCTTCTTTTGCGATATCAGCCATGAGCGTCAAGTCGGTGATTTTGAGCAACGGGTTTGTCGGTGTCTCAATATAAATGGCTTTTGTATTAGGGCGAATCGCTTTTTCAACTTCTTCCCTGCTGCTCGTATCAACAAATGTTGATTCAATGCCAAGACGGTTAAGCACCTTTGTCATCACGCGGTATGTTCCGCCGTACACATCATCAGTCAACACGACATGATCTCCGCTGTTAAACAGCATCATAACCGCTGTAATGGCAGCCATTCCTGAACTGAACGCATAACCTGCTTCCCCGCCTTCCAGTTCTGTCACAAGTGCTTCGAGAGCGGTTCGAGTCGGATTGGCCGTTCTTGAATACTCGTAGCCTGTATGCTGTCCTGCTTTCGGCTGCTTGTACGTGCTTACTTGATAAATGGGCACGGAAACTGCGCCTGTTTTCTCATCACCTGTGATTCCGCCATGTATCATCAATGTTTTTTTCTTCATATCAGATGCCTCCTTCGTATATTTGTTTGCTGATATATCGATCGCTGCTGTCAGGAAATACTGTGACAATGTTAGTTCCAGCGGATGCTTTTTTCGCTTCCTCCAATGCCGCATAAAGCGCTGCACCTGAAGAGCTTCCGATCAGCAGGCCTTCTTTTTCTGCCGCTTCTTTCACAAGTCTAAACGCATTCTCATCTGTTACGGTGTAGATCTCGTCAAAATGGCTCTTATCCATATAATCGGGGATAAACTCCATGCCGATGCCCTCTGTTTTATGAGCGTGAGGCTCCCCTCCGTTTAAAATCGAGCCCTCCGGTTCAACAATCACCGTTTTGACTGCTGGATTTTTTTCTTTTAAGAAGGAAGCTGTTCCTGCGAACGTGCCCCCTGATCCTGCCCCTGCGACAAATGTATGAATATTCCCATCAAGCGCTTCCCACATTTCAGGCCCAAGCGTCTTATAGTAAGTCGATGGATTTACTCGGTTTTTAAATTGCAAAACGCAATAAGAATTTTCAATTTCAGACTCCAGCTGAATGGCTTTTTGAATGGCGCCCTGCATTCCGTCTTGACGCGGTGTATGAATGATTGATGCGCCAAGCGCTTGCATAATTTGCTGTTTCTCTCTGCTGAAATGTTCAGGGACACAGAAAATCGCTTTCAGCCCATATTTTCTGGCACTCAGCGCAAGGCCGATCCCTGTATTGCCTGCCGTAGCTTCTATAATCACTCCGCCGGGTTTCACCTTGCCTGAATCGAGCGCGTCACGAATCAGCATATCTCCCAGTCTGTCTTTGATGCTTCCCCCTGGATTCATCATTTCAAGCTTGGCATACACCGCGACTCCTTCGGGAACATCAAAGTTCTTCAAGCGGAGAAGCGGTGTATTCCCAATCAGCTCGGTAATGTCCGTAATCACTGTCATATATGTCCTCCTCCTTATTAGAGGGTGTTTTTAGAAAAAACGGAGGAGAACATTCTCCCCGTTTTAATGAATTCGTTTGATCACCTTTAACACAAGCTCTGTTGAATGGACAGCCGCCTGCTCTAAAAATTGGTCAAATGAAACATGTGATTCTTTTCCTGCGATATCAGATAACGCTCTGATGACGACAAACGGCGTTTTAAATTGATGGCACACTTGAGCCACTGCCGCAGCCTCCATTTCAACCGCGTACAGATCAGAAAATCTCGCACGCACCTCTTCAACCCGCTTCGGATCGTTCATGAAAGAATCGCCTGTTGCAATCGTTCCTTTTGCAACCTGAATGCCGTCGAGTTCAGATACCGCTTCTTCAGTGATGCTGATCAGCTTTTCATCCGCCGCATAAGCAGCCGGAAGACCCGGCACTTGGCCGTATTCATAGTCAAAAGCCGTTACGTCTACATCATGGTGGCGAACGTCAGTGGAAATGACGACATCTCCTACATTCAATGTATGATGAAATCCGCCGGCTGAGCCTGTGTTAATAACATAATCAGGCTTGTAACGGTCAAGCAGAAGCGTCGTGCTGATAGCAGCATTTACTTTTCCAATTCCTGATTTTAAAAGAATCACTTCAGTTCCTTCATATTCGCCTGTTGTAAATTCACAGTGTGCGATCGTTTCTGTTTTTGCATTTTCAAGTTTGTTTCTTAAGATGGTAACTTCCTCTTCCATTGCTCCGATGACTGCTAGTCTCATCTATTCACATTCCCTTCACTTTACCGTTTGATCGCCTCCATTATCCACACGAAGTCGTTTTGCTGAGTGAATCGGACTGCAAAACCT
The DNA here is from genome assembly GCF_055486415.1 of Bacillus sp. 9.4. Lineage (NCBI taxonomy): Bacteria > Bacillati > Bacillota > Bacilli > Caryophanales > Bacillaceae > Bacillus > Bacillus sp. 9.4. The sequence goes on from NZ_JBVFMU010000001.1 coordinate 792,969, forward strand.
TCAGCTGTAAACATTTCTTTCAACGCATCCAATGTAGGATAATGCTCTGTCTCTAAATCATTTGCAAGCTGATAAAAGCCTTGAGAACGGGCTTTATCGATAGCCTTTTGATACGCTTGCGCATCTTCAAAGACGGTATCGGCAAACACTATTTTATCATGCAAGTGAAGGTATTTGCCATATTGCTTTATGGCAGCCCGCTTTTCTTCGTCAGTCAAATGATGAAAAGCATATGAACTGACAATTGTATCAGCCTGAAATGGCGGCTCAGGGAATGTCAGGAAGTCTCCATCAACGATTTCCGACCTGCCTGAAAGCTTGTCAGAAGCCAGTTTACGCATTGCTGGAGAAGGTTCGATTCCAAATACAGTTTTGCCTGCATCGAGGAGCTTAGCCGTCAAATTCCCGGTCCCAGGGCCAAATTCTAACACATGCGTTCCAGATTTTCTGACGATGGCATCAAGGATATGATCGTAGCCTCTGAACGCTTCTTTATACTGAATATCTAAACCTTGTACTGTTTGGTCATAAGTTGCTGCCCAATCTTCAAAGAGAGGGATAAATTCACGTCCCATATTTGTCACACTCCATATTTAATAATTCCTATAAGCATACTATGAATTAATGATGGAACAGTTCCTATAATACCACATCTTCTGAAAAGCAGGTACTAAAACACTTTGTGTATTTTATGCCATCTCATATTGCGCATTGACCGCAAAAAAGCTTATACTTCATATGACTTGTGAAAGCTGGAGGGTCAAGATATGAATTTTCAATTAGATCTGATTAAAGACAAAGTGGAATTTTTTGAAGCGGCTTCATTGCAGGAGCTTGAAAAGAAAATCAATACACAAATTGAAAACAATAAAGCCATCATGCTCCGGGTGAAATCTGTTTCACACCAAACTGCTGTGGCAGAAGGAAGAATATTGTACAGCGCGGTGGTTCATTTCGCAGCTGAAGCCTAAAACAAAAGCAGCCGGTTGTAACCCGGCTGCTTTTGTTTATTTTAGCTTTTCTACTTTTGTCGGCTTCCAGCCTTTTTCATCGACCCATGTAATCGTCACTTGATATTTATTCCCAGTCGCCTTGTCCAAAATCTTGCCTTTAGCATCCTGAGGGCTGCCGTTATTTCCAAGCCAGAGCACCGTCATGTTATCTGTTGAGACACCAGTTGCGTATGAAATGGCTTTCAGCATCTCAGCCCAGTCTTGTGAGCTTGAATCATAAGTAGCGGCATGCTCGCCAGTCTGCTCAGTTCCGACTGCTTTCCAGTCAGGATTTTCATACGTTTTTTCCACATCGCTCGATGAGCCGCCTTCTGTTACTTTTGCATCTTTAAGCCCGTCACCGGCTGAATCTGAGCTTGAATCTGAATCAGAGTCATCTTTTTTAGAAGAAGAATCATCTTTTTTGGAATCAGAGTCAGAAGACTTCTCAGAATCCTTTTCGCTGTCAGATGTATCTTTCTTGCTGTCTTTTATATCTTCATCCGATTTCTTTTCCGTCTTTCCTGAAGCCGGAGATTCCTGTTTTTGCGCCGTTTCAGAATCCTTGCTGACATCTTTGCTAGAAGGACTGTTAATGAAGAGATTCGCTGCTACTACGACAATTAGTATGGATACGATTGCGATTAAAATGTTAAGCACTAAATTGGCTTTTCTGCGTTTATCACGATTTTCATAACGAGATTGATTATTGCTCAATAATTCTGCACTCCTTTATCCCTCTTGGCTCAGCATATATTTTAACATGTGCTGAGAAGTTGTTCTATTTCTGATTGATTTCAATTTCGTGTACTTTTTTAACAATATCATAAAACACCGAATTTGTCAGAGCCTTATCTCCCGGTGTATCCATGTGTAAAACAACCAGAGCGTATTTCGGCTTATCCGCGGGAAAATATCCGGCAAACCATTTTTCATAGAGCGTTTCCTTCTCTTTTGAAAGCTTGCCTGTTTGGGCTGTGCCCGACTTCCCTGCTACAGTATACGGAAGATCTTGAAACCTTCTGCCCGTTCCGGAAGGAGATTCTACCACCCGCCGCAGTATTTTTTGAAGCTGCTGTGATGTATATTTGTCTATCGTTTCCCCTTTGAGCTTCTGATCTTTAAACGTAACGAGCGTTGTGCCGTTCTTATACTCAATTTGTTCGGCAATTTTCACCTGCCGTTTTTCTCCGCCGCGGGCGATTGTCGCCATCATATTGGCTACCTCCAGCGGCGTTACCTTTACGTTTTTCTGCCCGATTGCTGTTTGCGCAATGGCTTTTTTGACTGATTTGTCTTTTTCATCCCCCCAAATCACGCCGCTTTTTTCGTTATACAGCTGGCGGAAATCGGTTTCGTGGTACAGTTTTCCCTCCCAGCCTGCCCGATCAGTGAGAGCCAGCTTCTCGGACATATCTTCAATAACCGAGCTGTCTTTCTTCATTAATTGTTCTGCAAGACTCGTAAATGTGTAATTACAGCTTTGGGCAAAACTTTCATCAAAAGACAAGGTGCCTTTGTCGTCCCCCGGTTCCCCGTACAGGTTTAAATTGCAATTAAAGGTTTGACTAGGCTTCACCATATTATTTTCGATTGCAGCTGCGGCAATGACTGTTTTAAAAACTGATCCGGGATAGATTGGCGTCAGCATATAATTTTGAAGTGTGTTTTGCCGGGACACATCTGCATCTGGTTTGCTTACAATCCCCAGAACACTGCTATTTTCGATGTCCAGCAGCACAGCTCCTCCCTTTTTCAGCCCCTGTTCATCCAATACCTCCTCCATCGCTTTTTGAATGCTTTGATCGATCGTTGTTTTGACCTGGAGCGGATAAAATGTATTGGCTTCAGCTGTATATTTGACGTCCATGCCAAACAAAGGGTTTCCTTTTCCGTCCACATGATATAAAAGCTTTGTGTCTTGTTCCGGAAGCAAAAACTCGTCAAATGTCCGTTCTAAACCGGTTGTTCCGATTTCTGTTGTAATCGGAAGGCTCTCCTTGTCAGGATATTTCTTGCGAAGCAGCGCCGGATCTTGGTTCGTGCTCCCTATCGTATGTGAAGCAAGGCTGGGCTTGTCTTCATTCTCCATATATACGCCGTAAATGCCGGGATATTTCAAAGAATTGATTTTTGTGATAGATTGTTTTGAAAGTGTTTTGATTTTCTTTTGCTGCAAAATGACCGGTTTTTTTGCCTTACCTAGTGTCTCGCGCAAATCATCTTCTGACATGCCGAGGATGTCCGCAACTTTTTTGATCGGCCAATCCTGCGTCAGCAGAAAAGGGAACAAAACAACCGCAGGCTCGCTTTGTCCTGTCAGCGCCCGCCCGTTTCGATCTAAAAAAGAGCCTCTTCCATCTGAAATAAGCACTTCCTCCGTCCGCTGTTTCACACTTTCTTGAATCAAATTAATTTTCTTTTTAGAAAATGATTCTGTGAAAAACAGCTGGATTTCTGCAAGCCTCAGCAGAAGCAGAAAAAATACAATCAAAAAAGCGATGACTGCCAGCTTCATTCGTTTCGATATCTTCATAAAAAAACACCTCACCCACATTGTGGACGAGGTGTTTCGCTGCTAAACAGATATTATGAAATTTTCACAATTTTCACGAGCATTTCTCCGCCCGGTGTTTGTACTGTGACTTCTTCATCTACTTTTTTGCCCAAGAGGCTTTTTGCGATCGGTGAATCGTTTGAGATTTTCCCTTCAAACGGGTCAGCTTCCGCGCTTCCGACGATCGTATATGATTCTTCATCACCGTCAGGCAGTTCGACGAAAGTGACGGTTTTACCCAAACCGACAACGTTAGAGCCGCCGTCATCTTCAATGATTTTCGCATTGCGAATCATATTTTCAAGAGTCGTCACGCGGCCCTCTACAAATGCCTGCTCTTCTTTCGCTGAATCGTATTCAGAGTTCTCGGAAAGGTCTCCGAAGCTTCTCGCAATTTTGATTCGCTCTACTACTTCTTTTCGTTTAACCGTTTTCAAATATTCTAATTCTTGTTCAAGTTTTTGTTTTCCTTCTGCAGTCATAGGAAAAACTTTCTCTTGTGCCATGTCCCTTCACTCCTTCTGGTTGTCCCTCAACATCTTCGATTATGTATGAGAGCATAAACTAAAAAATACAAGAATGAGAACACAGGGCAGTCCTCGTTCTTCTCTCCCATATAGGTACTGTTTATCTTAAACTGAATCGTGTCGTTCTGCAAATATTTCGCGTTTATAAACAGGGAAAGAAGGGAATTCGCACATTCCCTTCCTGCCTATACATAATATGGTCAGAGTTATTTATGTCTATGCTATGGTATTACAAAATCGCGTTTTGTTCAAGAATGGTTTGAATTTTTGTGACCATCAGATCAATTGCGACGTGATTCTGACCGCCTTCCGGGATAATAATATCAGCGTATCGTTTCGTCGGCTCGACGAATTGGTTATGCATCGGACGGACCACTGACACATATTGTTCAATGACAGAATCAATAGAGCGTCCGCGCTCATTAATATCTCTCATAATCCGTCTGATGATACGCAAGTCAGCGTCCGTATCAACATAAAGCTTGATATCCATCAGATCACGAAGCCTTTTGTCTTCAAGAACAAGAATGCCTTCAAGGATAATAACATCCTTTGGCTCTACGTGAACCGTTTCTTCTGAACGTGTGTGAAGCTTATAGTCATAAATCGGCTTTTCAATCGGGCGGTAATTCAATAGATCCTGAATATGCTCGATTAAATAGTCATTATCAAACGCAAGCGGATGATCATAGTTTGTGTTCAGCCTTTCTTCAAACGGAAGATGGCTTTGGTCTTTATAATAAAGGTCCTGCTGGATCATTAAAATCGAGTGTCCTTTAAATTGTTCATAAATGGACCGTGTGACACTCGTTTTTCCTGAACCGGAACCTCCTGCGATTCCAATGACTACTGGATTCTTACCCATGGGCTGTTACTTCCCCTTTCTCATCATGTTGCTCGGATAAATCTTTTTGTCTAGTTTGAATTTGACAATTTGCAGGGGATGGCGGGCAGCATCTAGCTCATTTCCGTCTTCGTCCCAAATGGTTTCAATCGTATGTGTAAAGTTTTCGATTTCTGGACCGAAAAATTCCACTTCGTCGCCTTTTTTGAAGAAATTGCGCTGCTGAAGCGTGACCATTTGTGTATCTTCATCATAATTCAGCACTAAGCCGACAAAATCATATGTCGTTTTCTTGGCGTGTTCGCCGAACATTTGCTCTTCATAGCCTGGCGTTCCTTCAAAGAAAGCTGTCGCAGTGTCCCTGTTGGCGCACTTATCAAGCTCTTCAAGCCATTCTTTTTGAATCACAAAGTTTTCTGGATCAGCGCAATAAGCATCGATTACTTTGCGGTATACGCTGACAACAGTTGCTACATAGTGAATGGATTTCATGCGGCCTTCAATCTTTAAGCTGTCGATCCCCATTTCAATCATTTTCGGAATGGATTCAATCAGCTTCAAATCTTTCGGGCTCATCGCAAATGGTGCATCTTCTTCACCATACAAAGCAACGGCGTTGGCACCGTCTGTTTGGTAGAGATCATAATCCCAGCGGCATGACTGGCAGCAGCCTCCGCGATTGGAATCCCGCGCTGTCATGTGATTGCTCAGCACGCAGCGGCCGGAATATGCAATACACATTGCGCCGTGAATGAAGGATTCGATTTCGATATCTACCTTTTCTTTCATTTCTCTGATTTCAAGAGCGCTAGTTTCACGTGCCAGCACGACGCGGTCGAGACCTTCTTCCTTCCAGAACTGGACAGCCTTCCAGTTTGAAAGAGACTGCTGTGTGCTCAAGTGAACCTCAACATTCGGCGCCACTCTGCGGCATGTTTCAATAATAAGCGGATCTGCCACAATAATACCGGCAACGTTGGCGTCTCCAAGCGCTTTTAAATAGTCTTCAAGCCCGTCCATGTTTTCATTATGAGCGAAAATATTCGTTGTTACGTAGATCTTCGCGCCATATTTCTTTGCGAATTCAACGCCTTCTGCAATTTCTTCGATCGTAAAGTTATCGGCATTCGAGCGAAGCCCGTATTCCTGTCCCCCGATAAAGACCGCGTCCGCTCCGTAATGAACAGCGATTTTCAGCTTTTCAAGATTACCCGCAGGTGCGAGAAGCTCCGGCTTTTTCGTAATCACACGCTTTCCATTAACGATTGTGGATATTTTATCATTTACGGCAGTCATAGCTTAACCTCCTTTTGATTAATAAACCGTTTCCTTGAAGAAGAATCCGGTATCAATTTTTCTGTTTACTGGCTGGATGCTTTCAATGCGTTCGATCCAGTCTTCTTTTTTCGCTTCGTATTCGTCACGGTTTTCCACGCACAAATCAATTGCTTCTCTGTACATTTTGGTGACTTCTATTAGGTATTCAGGCGTTTTCAAAACACCATCGATTTTGAAAGAATCAATTCCGGCATCTATCAATTCCTCGAGCTCATCAATGATGCACACATCGTTCGGGCTCATGATGTGAGTGCCGTTTTCATCTTCGAAAATCGGATATTTATTATCACGTTCTTTATCGTGTAAAAACATGCCTGATTCTTTTTTCTTTCTTTCAATGTCCATGACTTTGCCCTGATATTCAAAATAGTTTCCAATCAAAGAACGCTTCGATTGGAACATGCACGTCATTCCATGCACCTGGATTTCAATTTCGACTTCCGCATTTTCTTTAATCTCAACAATGCTGTCCATGTTTAATTCTCTGGCAAGCACAGAACGCGCCGCACCCTTGCGTCCCCAGTAGTTGCATGTATAATAGTTGGTGCCTGTCGTTTCTGTGCTCCAATGAAGCTTCAGAGCAGGCGCAGATTCACGGGCAGCCATCAGCACGGCAGGATCGCCGAATACCGCTGCATCGACACCGGCTTCTGCTAAGAAAGCCAGATATTCGCCAAGCTCACCCACTTTATCGTTATGGAAAATTGCATTTACAGCAACGTATACTTTTGCTCCTTCTTTGTGAGCAATCTCTACGGCTTTTGTTACATCTTCACGAGAAAATTCTCCGGCTAATCTCAAGCCGTATCTCTGTTCCCCAACTAAAAACGCAGTTGCCCCCGCCTGTATGAGCGGCAAAATGTCCGCTGTGCTCGTCGGCGTCACTAAGAGCTCTGGTTTTTTCATGACGTTCACCTCTTCTTTTTACTAATCGCAAGTCCGTCCCCGACAGGAATAATCGCAGTTTGATAATCCGGATGATTCATCAGCCAATGATTATATTCATCAATTTTTGTTACAAGCCTGCGCCTTCTCTTCGGTTCTATTTTGCTGTAATCCTCTGCCACCAGACCCTTAAACAGCACGTTGTCCGTTAAAATCACCCCGTCCGGTGAAAGCATCGGTTCATATAAATGAAAAAAGTTTTGATACTGACCTTTTGCAGCGTCAATAAAAATAACATCGTAAGGCGCGGTTACATGAACGGCGTCGGCTAATTCAAGCGCATCTCCGTAAAAAACATGAATCCGGTCACCAAGCTGAAATTCCTTGATATTGTTTACCGCTTCTTCATGCCGTTTCTCATTGCGTTCAATTGTATATATTTCAGCAGACGGCAGCTCCAGCGCCATTCGAATGGCTGAATAACCAATGGCCGTTCCGATTTCTAGTATTTTTTTCGGCTGTTTCACAGACAAAATTTGAAGCAGCACCTCCATGCCCGCTTTTTCCATGATCGGGACATGATGTTCTTCTGCATATGCTTCAAGCTTCTTCACGTTATCCGGCCGAGGCTTTAATAATGCTTCTATATAGTCATTTATTTGTTCATACCGGTCAGTCACTACAAACAGCCTCCCGTTCTAAAAAGGAGTGCCCCAGTCTTATGCACAGGACACTCTCTGAATACATCATGATACATCGGTAAACAACCCGATATATTTTATCATAAAACCTTGCGGAAAGCGAACAAAAGGAGAGCTTTTTGCTCTCCTTTTATTTCTCATTTTTTGAGGAAATGTATTTTTCTTTTGCTTTATTATGCTCTTTTAGCGTTTTTGTAAATACGACCTCACCATTTGATTTGGCCAAGAAATACAGATAGTCCGTTTTATCCGGATGCAGCGCCGCTTCCCATGACGACATGCCGGCATTGGCAATCGGCCCTGGCGTCAGCCCTGTGTTTTTATACGTATTGTATGGTGAATCGATTTCCAGATCCTTATAAAGAACCCGATCTTTATGCTTGCCTGCCGCGTACAGCACGGTCGGATCTGTTTGGAGAGGCATTTTCTTTTTCAGGCGGTTATAAAAGACGCTCGCAATTTTATGGCGGTCGGCTTTTTCAGTCGCTTCTTCTTCTATCAAAGAAGCCATCGTCAGCAGCTTATGCACAGAAAGTTTGTTTTTCTTCATTTCTGATTTATATGTTTCCACATAAGAATTTGTCTGCTTAATCATTGCCTTGATAATGTCTTCAAGTGATGTGTCCGGATCGTTAAAAGGGTATGTAGCCGGGAATAGGTACCCTTCAAGCGGGTGCTTAATGTTTTTATTGAAAACATCATTTGTCACAGTGTCCGGGAATTCTTTCTTCAGCTGATTGATAAATGTTTCATCGTCCAGCTTCGCTATGACTTGTTTTTTAGAGTATTTTGTTTCATCAGCAATAGCAGCCGCGATTTGGGTCAGCTGTGCTCCCTCAGTCACTGTGATTTGAAAAGCGTAGCCTGTAGCCCCGCTTGTCAGCTTCTGAATAATGGCATCTAAATCCATACCTTTATTCAGATGGTAGAATCCGGCCTGAAACCCGGAAGCACCTTTATATTTCACATAGTACTGAAACGCCTTCTCGCTTTTTATGACATCATTTTTCTTTAATATCGATGCGATGGCTGAAACAGACGATCCGCTCGGAATGTTAATATTAACTGTCGTTTTACTGTCTTTTTCAACAGGTTCAAGCAATGATTTCCCATATAAAAATGCCCCGCCAATGATGAGAAACAGCACAACAATGGAAGACAGTATGATTCTTTTTTTATTAAAAAACGATTTTTTTTGCTGATTGATATACATTAGGTCTCCTCCCATCAGCTCTTATACTACATGATTCATTGTATTTCGGCAATTTATTACAAAAAGAGGCCTGCATAAAGCAGAAAAAGCCGGAGCAGTATAGCTCCGGCTTTGGTTTGGCGCGATGTTTTACTCTTCGTCTTCGTCCGCTAAGAATGTGTTTAGTGTCTCTTCGATCATATCCCATTCTTCGTCAGTTTCAATCGGGAATAGCTCACCGTTTTCACCGTCTTCGTTTGGCGTGAAGCTGGAAGCAAGAATTTCTACTTCTTCGTCATCTTTTGATTCGATTGGATAGTACAAGACATAAGACTTGCCAAACTCTTCGTTTTCAAATGTAAACAGCACTTCACAAAGCTGTTCATTTCCTTGATCGTCAACAATTGTAATATTTTTTTCGCCGTGTTCCATTTTCTTCACCTCTGGCTTTAATTTAAGCTGTCAAGATATCCTTGTAAAATCATAACAGCCGCCATTTTATCAATGACTTTTTTTCGTTTTTGCCTGCTGACGTCAGCTGCAATCAGCATTTTTTCAGCCGCCATTGTGGTAAGACGCTCGTCCCACAGCACAACAGGAACATTGTACGTTGTTTCAAGCACTTTCGCAAATGTTTGGCTGGCTTCGCCTCTCGGGCCGACTGTTCCGTTCATGTTCTTAGGAAAGCCGAGCACGATTTTATCTATAGTATAGTCCTTTACCAGTTCAGATAAACGGGATAAACCATAATCGCCTTCTGCTTCATTTATCTTTATGGTCTCAATGCCTTGAGCAGTCCAGCCCATTTCATCGCTCAGAGCTACACCGAGTGTTTTGGTTCCTAAATCGAGTCCTAATATTCTCATTCTTTATTTACGCCTCTTTATGCTGTTCTAAATAAGACTTTACCAATTCCTCGATTAATTCGTCTCTTTCAAGTTTGCGAATTAAATTGCGAGCGTCACGATGCCTAGGAATATAAGCGGGATCACCTGACAGCAAGTATCCGACAATCTGGTTGATTGGATTGTAGCCCTTTTCCTGAAGCGCGTCATACACTGTAATCAGCACCTCATTTACGTTAGTCTCAGCAGAATCATCGGAGAAATTAAATTTCATCGTTTTATCAAACGAGCTCACCGTTTTGCACCTCTTTCCCAAATTCGCAGGCAAAGTTCAGCCTGGGGTCCTAATCTTACCATCATTCTACACTACATGGGCGAATTATAAAACGGATTTCACCCAATCTTCTACAGAAGCCAAAGCTTCTTCTAATTTTTCCGGCTGTTTACCGCCTGCCTGCGCCATGTCCGGACGGCCTCCGCCGCCTCCGCCGCAAACTTCCGCAGCTTGTTTAACCAGCTTGCCGGCGTGAAGGCCTTTCTCAATGAGGTCCTTTGTGACTCCGGCAGAGATATTAACTTTATCGTTTTGTACCGCACCAAGCACGATCACCGCAGAGCCAAGCTTTGCTTTGAGTTCATCGACCATAGTGCGGAGATGATTCATGTCCTTTGCATTTACTTTTTCCGCAAGCACGTTTACGCCGTCAACTTCTTTTACTTTCGACAGGATTGCTCCTGCTTCCACGTTGCCTAGTTTTGCAAGAAGAGATTCATTTTCTCTTTGTGCTTCCTTCAGTTCAGCCTGCAGAGCCGCGACCCGTTTCGGCACTTCTTTGATATTTGTTTTCAGCTCGTCAGCAGTCTGCTTCAATACAGAAATCTGGCTGTTCATTTCGACGTAAGCGCCTTGTCCCGTTACAGCTTCAATCCGTCTTGTGCCCGCTCCGATTCCAGATTCAGAAACGATTTTAAACAAGCCGATTTCTGCTGTATTTCTGACATGGCAGCCGCCGCACAGCTCTAAGCTGTAATCTCCAACTTGAACGACACGGACAATATCGCCATATTTTTCGCCGAACAGTGCCATCGCACCCATTTCTTTTGCTTCAGCGATCGGTTTCAAATCAATGCTGACCGGGATGCTCGCCCAGATCTTTTCGTTTACGATTCTTTCAATTTGTTCGAGCTCTTCTTTTGTCACTTGGCCAAAGTGCGAGAAGTCAAAACGAAGACGGTTTTCCGTTACAAGAGAGCCTGCCTGATTGACATGAGTTCCAAGAACGTCTTTTAGAGCCTGATGCAATAAATGCGTTGCCGTGTGGTTTTTAATGACGCCGCTTCTCATATGGTCTTCAACTTCAGCCGTAACATGCAGGCCTTTTTGAACAGTACCGCTCTCCACAACACCTTCATGCACATGCTGGCCGTTCGGCGCTTTTTGAACATCTTTAATTCTTACAACTGCCTGCTCGCTTCGGAGATAGCCTTTGTCGCCGATTTGGCCGCCGCTTTCTGCATAGAACGGTGTTTCATCAAGAATGATTTGAACGCTTTCTCCTTCATGAGCCTCTTCGATTAATTGGCCGTCCTGAAGAAGCACAATGATATTGGCATCAGCTTTGGTTTGAGAGTAGCCGACAAATGTGCTTTCAACTGTCACGTCGCGCAGTGCGCCGCCCTGCACCTGCATGCTGCCGACATCCTGGCGGGCGTTTCTTGCCCGTTCACGCTGCTGGTTCATTTCCTCCTCAAAGCCCTCATGGTCAACCGTCATGTTCTCGTCTTCTGCGTATTCTTCAGTCAATTCAACCGGGAATCCATACGTATCATACAGTTTAAACACATCAGCACCTGAGATAACGCTGCTGCCCTTGTCTTTTTCTTTTTTGATCATTTCTGACAGGATCGCAAGCCCTTCATTAAGGGTCTCATGGAAGCGTTCTTCCTCGGTTTTAATGACTTTTGCGATGAAATCCGCTTTCTCTTTCACTTCAGGATAGAAATCAGCCATGATTTCTGCGACAACCGGCACTAAATCAAACATGAACGGACGATGGATGTTGATCGTTTTGGCATAACGCACGGCACGGCGTAATAAGCGTCTTAATACATAGCCGCGGCCTTCATTTGACGGCAGCGCACCGTCACTGACAGCAAAGGCAACCGTTCTGATATGGTCAGCAATCACTTTAAACGCAGTGTCTTTCACATTGTCTTTGCCATATGTTTCACCAGAAATCGATTCTGTTGCTTTAATGATCGGAATAAACAAATCGGTGTCAAAGTTTGTCGGAACATTCTGGATGACAGATACCATTCTTTCAAGACCCATGCCAGTATCAATGTTTTTCTTTGGAAGCGGTGTGTACGTGCCGTCAGGGTTATGGTTGAACTCTGAGAACACAAGGTTCCATACTTCCAGGTAACGGTCGTTTTCCCCGCCTGGGTAAAGCTCCGGATCTTCCGGATCATTACCGTATGCTTCACCGCGGTCGTAAAAGATCTCCGTATTCGGTCCGCTCGGCCCTTCACCGATATCCCAGAAGTTCCCTTCCAGACGGATAATTCTTTCTTCAGGAATACCGATTTTTTTCGCCCAAAACTCATATGCCTCTTCATCTTCAGGATGAACCGTAACAGAGAGAAGCTCTTTGTCAAAGCCAATCCACTTGTCGCTCGTTAAAAACTCCCAAGCCCATGTAATGGCTTCTTCTTTGAAATAATCGCCGATGGAAAAGTTTCCGAGCATTTCAAAGAAAGTGTGATGGCGCGCAGTTTTACCTACATTTTCTATATCGTTTGTTCTGATCGCTTTTTGAGCGTTTACGATTCTTGGATTTTCCGGCACGACACGGCCGTCAAAATATTTTTTCAGCGTCGCAACACCGCTGTTTATCCAAAGCAGTGAAGGATCCTCATGAGGCACTAATGACGCGCTTGGCTCTACCGCATGTCCTTTTTCTTTAAAGAAATCCAAAAACATTTGACGCACTTCCGCAGAAGTTAAGTGTTTCATTGTATTTCCTCCTCTATAAAAATCGAAATTCTCTTCAGTGACAGCAAAAAAGCCCTCCCCCTATGCAAACCAACGTTTACACAGGGACGAGAGCTGTCTCGCGGTACCACCCTGATTACGGGCATTCATGCGCCCGTCACCTTTAACCCTGTAACGCAGGATAAGCGGCAGTGATTAACTGCACTCAGGATTAGCTTCCTCCGATCTTCTGATAAAGCTCCTTTCAGCTTATGGAGCTTCTCTCTTTAACAGGGCTTCGGCGTACTCAGATCCGTCACTCGAGATTCGTATGTATTCTACGAGAAATTATAGACAAGCGGCACGCCGATGTCAATGCTCCGTCCTCATCCGCAAAAAATGGATCATCATTACTTTTAAAACAGCCGTCGCAGGAACAGCCAGAATCATCCCGACGATTCCCGCAAGCTCCCCTCCGGCAAGGAGTGCAAGCATGATAACGACCGGATGCATTTTAAGGCTTCTGCCGACAATGAACGGACTGAGGATATTTCCTTCCATAAACTGCAGAATAAACACCGTAATCACCACAACAAGAACCGCCTTGACTGAGATCGTCATCGCAATTAACAACGCAGGAACAGCTCCGATGAAAGGGCCAAAATACGGGATGACATTCGTTACTCCAGAGATAAGGCCAAGTATCAGCGGATATGGAAGCCCAAATACCCAGAACGAAATGCCTGCAATCACGCCAAGAATCAAGCAGACCAAAAGCTGGCCGCGGATATAATCGCCAAGCGAATCATCCACATCCCGCAAAAAGGCGCTGCCCCGCTTTCTCCACGACTTCGGAGTCAAGTACCATACTGTCTTTTTCATTAATTCAATGTCCTTCACCATATAAAACACGAGAAAAGGGATTGTTGCAGCAATTAAGAAGTAATCAAGCACATTGCGGATCCCGCTGATCGCACTCTCGATCGTTCCCGCAAAAAACGCCTCCGTCTGGCGGATCATTTTATCTATACGGTGATGCATACCATCAGGCCAGTCATCCGTATGGTTATGAACATGAAGAAGAAGCCCGTTATACGTTTCGGCAAACATGGGTATATTTTCTGACAAATCCGTCAGCTGCACGATTAAAACAGGCACCCCTTTATACAACGCCCAGCCAATCCCGCCAAAAAAAAGAACATAAATGACCAAGATGCTCAAAGTCCTAGGCAATCCTTTGCCATGCAGCCATTCCGTGACCGGAAGCAATAAATAAGATATAAAAATAGAAATGATCAAGGGAATAAAGATCGTTTTTATGACGAGCCAAAAGGGTGACCATAACATATCAAGCATAAAAAAGACATAGACTGTTAACAGAACCAGCAAACAAATAGCCACCCACAACAAAAGCTGCACCGGTTTTTGGAGCATCTGCTTTCACCTCACCTATATCTTTTGAGGTTTACACGGAATTATTCTTTATGTTTCTTTAGTCAGCCAGAAGTCATGGACATTTTTCCACATTTAATTTTCAGAAAAGTTTGATCATTTACTTTTTGGTCAAATTTCTGATAGGAGGATTGCGATGATCACATTTCAAAATGTAAACAAGCATTACGGAGATTTTCACGTGTTAAAACAAATTAATCTTCAAATCGAAAAAGGCGAAGTCGTTGTTATCATCGGCCCATCCGGTTCCGGTAAAAGCACATTGCTCAGATGCATCAACAGACTTGAGACGATCAATGAGGGAGTGCTCACAGTAAACGGCACCGTCATTAACGACAGAAAAACTGATATCAATCAAGTGCGGCGGAATATCGGGATGGTGTTTCAGCACTTTCATTTATATCCGCATAAAACAGTGCTGCAGAACATCATGCTGGCTCCGGTAAAAGTGCTTAAACAATCACCTGAACAAGCAAAGGAAACGGCGCGGTACTATCTTGAAAAAGTCGGCATCCCAGACAAGGGTGACGCCTATCCTTCCCAGCTTTCCGGCGGGCAGCAGCAGCGTGTTGCCATCGCAAGAGGACTGGCGATGAAGCCGGAGGTCATGCTGTTTGACGAGCCGACATCAGCACTTGATCCTGGAATGATCGGCGAGGTGTTAGATGTCATGAAAACACTCGCCAAAGAAGGCATGACAATGGTTGTCGTGACACACGAAATGGGGTTTGCCAAAGAAGTTGCCGACCGGATTGTCTTCATTGACGGAGGAAAAATTTTAGAAGAAGCAATGCCGGCTGAGTTTTACGCGAACCCAAAGGAAGAACGGGCCCGCTTATTCTTAAGCCGTATTTTAAATCATTAAAACAGAAATGGGGGAGCTTGTATGAAAAAGATTTTTTCTTTAGCATTGATTTCTTTATTCGCTGTCATCTTGCTTGCCGCTTGCGGCAGCAAGGGATCAAACGGAGAAGCCTCAAAGGAGAGCAAAAAAGATACGCTAGCCGCCATTAAAGACAATGACAAAATTGTCTTCGGCGTAAAAACGGACACTCGACTGTTCGGTCTTAAAAATCCAAGCTCAGGTGAGATTGAGGGTTTTGATATTGATATTGCCAAACAAATCGCTAAAGACATTTTAGGCGATGAGAAAAAAGCTGAATTTAAAGAGGTCACCTCAAAAACAAGGATTCCTATGCTGCAAAACGGGGATATCGACGCCATTGTCGCCACAATGACGATCACTGAAGAACGAAAAAAGGAAGTTGACTTTTCTGATGTCTATTTCGAGGCCGGGCAATCGCTGCTCGTGAAAAAAGGCAGCAAAATCAAGAGTGTCGAGGATCTTGGCAAAGGCTCAAAAGTTCTTGCAGTAAAAGGCTCCACCTCCTCTCAAAACATTCGTGAAAAGGCGCCTGAAGCATCTGTTTTAGAATTTGAAAACTACGCAGAAGCCTTTACAGCCCTTAAATCGGGGCAAGGCGATGCCCTCACCACAGATAATGCGATTTTATATGGAATGGCTGATGAAAATAAAAATTATCAATTAACAGGAAAGCCTTTTACAGATGAGCCTTACGGGATCGCCGTGAAAAAAGGGCAATCGGCTCTCGCGAAAGAAATCAACGCTTCACTTAAAAAGATGAAGTCGGATGGCAGATACGATGAAATTTATAAAAAATGGATTAAAGAAGACCCAGCTGAATAACAACCATCCCGGGATGAGCAGGTGATGCTCATCCCGATTTGATAAGGAGTGAATAGGCAGATGAATGT
Source organism: Bacillus sp. 9.4 (assembly GCF_055486415.1). Classification (NCBI taxonomy): domain Bacteria; kingdom Bacillati; phylum Bacillota; class Bacilli; order Caryophanales; family Bacillaceae; genus Bacillus; species Bacillus sp. 9.4. The sequence continues at coordinate 809,052 of NZ_JBVFMU010000001.1, forward strand.
GTCAATTCTTTTCGATAACTTCGGCATGTATATGGACGGTTTTTACCATACCTTGCTCGCAAGTGTTATCGCGCTGGCCGGCAGTTTTGTCCTCGGCGTTGCTGTAGCGGTTATGAGAATAACAGTCTTTAAGCCGCTGCAATGGCTCGGGACCGCATATGTAGAGTTCATCCGCAACATCCCTCTTCTTTTAATTACCTTTGTTTTCTATTTCGGACTTCCAAACGCAGGCCTGAGGCTTGACGGTTTTCAAGCGGGAACGGTTGCTCTCACCATTTATACCTCTGCGTTTATCGCTGAAGCCATCAGAGCAGGCATCCAGTCTGTTTCAAAAGGGCAGATGGAAGCGGCACGCTCGTCAGGCTTTACCTACAGCCAAGCCATGCTCCATATCATTTTGCCGCAGGCAATCAAAATCGTCATGCCGCCTTTAGGCAATCAATTTTTAAACTTAGTCAAAAACTCTTCGATTCTTGGGGTTGTGGCCGGATTGGATCTTATGTACCAAGCCGATTTAGTTTCGTCGAGCACACTCGTTGTATTTGATGTTTATATTTTTGTGGCGCTTTTTTACTTAGTGCTGACGATTCCGCTTAGCATCGGTGTTAACTATCTGGAAAAACGGCTGGAAAAAAGCTATTGATAAGGAGTGAGTTACATTGGATTTCATCGGTGCTTATTCACAGGAGCATTTAGCATTTTTATGGGATGGCTTTCTCGTCACCTTGTACGTTGCTTTCATCTCCATCATTCTGAGCTTTTTCTTCGGTTTAATCGCAGGAACCCTGCGTTATGCGAAAGTTCCCGTTCTTTCTCAATTGATTGCGGTTCTCGTTGAAACGATCAGAAACCTCCCCTTGCTGTTAATTATTTTCTTTACGTTTTTTGCCCTTCCGGAAATTGGGATTAAGCTTGAAATTACAGCTGCTGCAATTACAGCACTAACGATTTTTGAATCCGCTATGCTATCTGAAATTATCCGAAGCGGACTGAAATCAATTGACAAAGGACAAATTGAAGCGGCGCGCTCCTCCGGGCTGAGCTATACACAGACCCTGTTCTTTATCGTCATGCCGCAAGCGCTTCGCCGCATGGTTCCGCCCATCGTAAGCCAGTTTATTTCTTTATTAAAAGATACATCGCTCGCTGTTGTGATCGCCTTGCCTGAACTGATTCACAACGCGCAAATTATAAACGGCCAAAGCGCAGACGGCAGTTATTTTTTCCCGATCTTTTTACTTGCGGCCCTTATGTATTTCGCAGTCAACTACAGCCTTTCACTCGCAGCAAGACGCCTCGAGGTCCGGCAAACATAGAAAAGGATACTCTTTGGAGAGTATCCTTTTTGCATTAAAACATTTTCGTAATTCTTCTTCTCATCCGCTTCATGCTTCGATTATTCAGCATGTCAGATTGAGTCGCCATTCGGTACACGAGAGCTCCGGCTCCCATTGCCAAAAGAGAAGTCATCGTCCGATTCATCCTGCGCATCTCCTTTCATGATTAAAAATTGATGCTGCGTTCATCCTCAGAAAACAAATCATCCAAGCTGCTTAACGTTCCGTCTTCTTCCACCTGATGAGTTGCAATCTTCCCTTTCGCCACTGTCAGTTCAATAAAACAGCCCCAGCAATAATATTGGTTCACGCCGATTTTGCCGATATCCTTACTTTTGCAATTCGGGCATATAAGCATACCTCACACCTCTATCCGTTCAGAACGATCTCGTCTTTCCGCACCTCGACAAGCGAATCCGCTCTTTGGATCTGGCGCTTGCTTCCCGCCAGGTCAGAAAAGAAACCGTCCGAGAGTTCATATGCTACGATTATGCCCCTGTCCAAACAAAAGTATACATCTTCCAGCATCCCCAATATATCCCCCTCTTGCGATTTCACAAGCTTCATCTTCATCTGCTCGTATGTGAAGCATGTTTTCGGAAGAGGCAGAAGCTGTTCTGAACTGACCGAAGCCAATATGCGGTCATCAAGAATGGAAGAGATATCACACGCCCGTAATAGCGCATGATGATGATGCAAAAAGCGTTTTTGTGCAAGAATAAACCCAAGACAATCTCCTTTCAGAGAAAAACAAATATCGGAAATTGCCCCGAGATAACAAGAAGTTCGTTCTGAGTATACTGGGAATCCTTCTACTTCATGGCATGTTCTCAAAGTGTGATCAACCACCTTTTGTTGAACAGGCTTAGGTTTTGCTTTGCGACTTAGACTCATACGATGAAATCAATTCCACTGCAAATGAAAAAAACTCCCGCTTACACGGGAGCATTTTATTGCTGTTCTTCTTTCATAAAATCGAATGGTGTAATGCCTTCCATGCCAATGTTGGCGTCGTGTACGCTGAACGGGAGCTCTTTTTGGAGAGCCTCAAGCTCGGCATCCATTTCCTCAACCTGTACGGACAGCCTGTTTTTTAAGGAGGTTTGTCTGACAGTTGCATCATTATTTTTTACGCCCCACTCCAGCGCCTCCTCCTCACCGCATAAAATGAGAAATTTCTTCGCTCTTGTAATCGCGGTATAAAGAAGGTTTCTTCTGAGCATTCTATAATAGCCTTTCACAACAGGCAGAACCACAATCGGAAATTCACTTCCCTGCGATTTATGAATAGAACAGCAATACGCATGGGTAAATTGATTAAAATCTTTTTTCGTAAATGTCATTTCATTGCCGTCAAAAGAAACGACGGCCATGTCTTCTTTTTCTGTATTTTCCTTTGCATAAAATATCGACGTGATTTCGCCAATATCTCCGTTGAACACATTGTTTTCCGGCTGATTAACAAGCTGCAAAATTTTATCTCCGGTTCTGTAGACAACATCCCCGAACTTCAATTCTCTCCGTTTTTCTTTAGGAGGATTTAAAATGTCCTGCAGCATCACATTCAATTCATTGATGCCGGCTTTTCCTCTGTACATCGGAGCGAGGACCTGAATGTCCTTTGCCGTATAGCCTTTTTTCAATGCATTGGCGACAACCTTCTCAACAACTTCTTTAATTTGCGAGCCTCCGCAACGAATAAAGGAACGGTCCTTTGTCGGGGCAGTCAAATTATTCGGCAGCAATCCATTTTTCATCTGGTGGGCAAGCTCGACGATTGATGACCCCTCCGCCTGGCGATAGATGTCTGTCAGTCTCACAGTCGGAATTACCTGGGATGCCAGCAGGTCTCTGAGCACTTGTCCCGGACCGACGGAAGGCAGCTGGTCTTCGTCTCCGACAATGATGATTTGTATATGATCAGGGATCGCCTTGAACAAATGATTCGCCAGCCATATATCAAGCATACTGGCTTCATCGATAATTAACAGTTTCCCTTCGATCGGCTGATCCTCTGTATGAGTAAAGCCTTCAGCGCCGTTCCAGCCAAGCAGCCTGTGTATCGTGACTGCAGGAAGTCCCGTTGATTCACTCATCCGTTTTGCTGCTCTCCCTGTCGGAGCGGCCAAAACAATCGGAAAAGCTTCATCCTTTTTATAAGCTGACGGGTCTAGTGACACACCGTGAAGCTCTCCGTAGAGCTCGACAATCCCTCTGATTACCGTCGTTTTCCCTGTTCCCGGACCGCCTGTTAAAAGAAGCATCGGCGAGGAAAGGGCTTTTTGAATCGCTTTCTTCTGGCTGGGGGCATACTGAACGTTCATCCGTTCTTCCAGTTCTCCCAACGCGAGCAAAAACTCTGATTCGGGAAACTGGTTCTCATATTCGGTTTGGCTAGCGATATGTTTCACACGCTTTGCAACGTTTTGTTCTGCGTAAAACAGCGATGGAAAATAACAGCGGCCATCTTCTATGACAATGTCTTTATTTTCTCCAAGGGCAATAATCGCGTTAGCGGCATCCATTTCTGTGATGCGCTGCCCTTCCCTTGCTGACTGGTTTAACAGAGATTGGGTGTCAATGATCAGCTGTTCTGTTTCTATGTACGTGTGCCCCTCTGACAAACAAGTCGTTTCAAGCGTGTACAAAATAGCAGCTTTTACCCGCTCAGGATGGTTACCCGAAAGACCCATTCTGCTGCCCAGCTCATCTGCTTTCCCAAACCCGATGCCTTCTACATCCTTCACAAGCTGATAAGGATTTTCCTGAATCTTTTCAAGCGTCTCGGATTCATAGGCTTGATAGATTTTCATAGACAGCTGCGGGCCAAAACCAAACTGATTCAAGGAAATCATGATTTGCTCCAGTCCCTGATGCCGCTGCAATGCACCGGCCAGCGTGTCGGCTTTCTTTTTTGAGAGTCTGGGAACATCATAAAGCACTGAAGCGTCAGCCAATATTTTATTAATGGCGCTGTCGCCCAGCTTTTTCACAATTTCTTCAGCAGTTTTTTTGCCGATTCCCTCGAATAAATCACTCGATAAATATTGAATGATGCCTTCCTTAGTCGTTGGAATCTCCTTTTTGAAATGCTCCGCCTGAAATTGGAGCCCGAATTTTGGATGGGTTACGATCTTTCCGTAAAACGTATAGGTCTCTTCTTCTTGAAGCGCAGGGAAGTAGCCCGTCACGGATACGGCTTTATCTTCAATGGCTTCGGAGGTCTCTGTGACTTTCACTTTCAGAACCGTATATAAATTGGTGTCATTATGATAGATGACTGTGTTGACTGTCCCTTTTAAATAGGGCTCTTCCTCCAGTTTAAGCTGATCCGGATGCTGCTGCACGAGCTGTCCCTCCTCCTGTGCCTGTTATGATGGATCAATCAGTTTTTTAGCATGAAGCGCAAGCATATGATCTGGCTGGATATCGATTGCCTTGTCCAGCATTTCCAGCGCTTTTTCTCGGTTTTCTTTATAAGCATAAGCGACACCGGCATTATAAAATGCATCTGCATGCCCCGGGTCTTGCTCTGTTACAGCTGCGAATTGGCTGAGCGCTTCGTCCAGCATGCCCTCGTTGGCTAAGCACATCCCGAATTGAAAACGCGCTTCCGTATCGTTTTCATTCAGTTCGACCGCTCTTTGTAAATATGGCAGTGCAAGCTTAGGCTGTTCGAGCTTGACAAGCACCGTTCCGAGCATGTAAAACAGGTCGCCGTTTTCCATCCCCGCACGAAGCGCTTTTTCAAACATGTCTTTCGCTTCTTTGTACATTTCTTTTACAACATAGACATTTCCTGCTCCATAATAAGCAGTGGCTGCGCTATTGTCTAATTCAAGCGCTTTATCATAAAACGCAAGCGCACGTTCCAGCTCGTTTACGGATGAAAGCAGGTTGGCAAAATTGATATACGGAATCGCGTCTTCTTTATTTTCTTCAATCGCTTTTGTAAATGCCTCTGCCGCTTTCTCGTAATCGCCTTCCTGCATCGCCTCTATACCGAGTTGATTATAATCCACCGATCATCTTCCTTTCATTAAAAAACCCCAACTCAGTGTTGAGGTTTTTCATCTTTTATACGTACCACAATTTTGTTCCGTCTTTGTACACATCATCAATTGTCCCGCCGCCAAGACATTCTTCGCCGTCATAGAAGACAACGGCTTGTCCCGGCGTTACAGCGCGGACTTGTTCATCAAAGATGACTTCCGCTTCACCCTCGCCAGTCATGCGCACCGTTACTTTATGATCTTCTTGGCGGTAACGGAATTTAGCCGTGCAGGAAATCTCTTCGCCCTTCATGATATCCGAACGTACCCAGCTGATATTTGTTGCTGTGATTTTGTCAGAATATAAAAGCGGGTTATGGAACCCTTGATCCACGTAGAGGATGTTCTTTTCAAGATCTTTGCCTACCGCAAACCACGGCTCGCCGCTTCCGCCGATGCCAAGGCCGTGACGCTGTCCGATCGTGTAATACATCAACCCGTCGTGACGGCCTTTTACTTCACCGTCCATCGTCATCATATCGCCCGGCTGTGCAGGGAGATATTGGCTGAGAAACGTTTTGAAGTTGCGTTCGCCGATAAAGCAGATGCCTGTACTGTCTTTTTTCGTCGCCGTTGCAAGTTCTGCTTCTTTGGCGATTTCACGCACACGGCTTTTTTGAAGTTCGCCGATCGGGAACATGACTTTGCTCAGCGTATCTTCTGTCAGCTGATTCAAGAAGTACGTTTGATCCTTGTTTTCATCAATGCCGCGCAGCATTCTGACTTTTCCGCCGCTTCTGTCTAATCTTGCATAGTGGCCAGTCGCTAAATAGTCGGCGCCAAGTGACAATGCATGCTCCAAAAAGGCCTTGAATTTAATTTCTTTGTTGCACAGTACATCCGGGTTTGGTGTTCTGCCTGCTTTATATTCATCAAGGAAGTATTGAAATACCTTCTCATAATATTGCTTTTCAAAGTTTACGGCATAATACGGAATTCCGATTTGGTTGCAGACGCGGATCACATCTTCATAATCCTCTGTCGCCGTGCAAAAACCGTTTTCGTCCGTATCGTCCCAATTTTTCATAAAGATTCCGATTACATCATAGCCCTGTTCTTTTAACAGCAGGGCCGCCACAGATGAGTCTACTCCGCCGGACATGCCGACGACGACTCTTGTATCCTCCGGCCGTTTTTCCATTTCATTCACTCCAATTACTAAGCCGCCTTATTGTGTCAGCCGTTTGACAACGTCGGCCACATGTTTGGCAGCAGTTTTCACTTGCTCAGCCGTATTGCCGAGGCCGAAGCTGATTCGAATAGAGGACGTCAGCCGGTCACTCTCTTCTCCGAACATAGCAGTCAGAACATGTGACGGCAGGACTGAACCGGCCGTGCACGCTGAACCGCTGGAGACAGCGACACCCGCCATATCAAGATTAACCAGCAGCGCTTCCACTGACACACCGGGGAAATAAAGATTCAGAACATGCGGCAGACTATGCTCTTTGTCCCCGTTGATCTCGAATGCCACACCTGCATCTCTAAGCGTGTCGGCAAAGATTGCTTTAAACGATTGATACTTCTCGTTTTTTTCGTCCCGTTCTTCACTTGACAGCTTGATCGCTTCTTTCAGCCCGACAATGCCTGGAACATTTTCGGTTCCGGCACGGCGTTTTCTTTCTTGCTCTCCTCCGAATAAAAGCGGTGAAAGCTTCACATCTTTACTAGCATATAAAAAGCCTGTCCCTTTTGGCCCGTTGAGCTTGTGCCCGGAAACAGACAGAAGGTCAATATGGCTGTTTTTCACATCAATTGGCAGCAACCCGAATGCCTGAACAGCATCGGTATGAAAATAAGCTTTGTGTTCCTTTAACAGCTCACCGATTTCTTCGATCGGCTGCACTGTTCCAACTTCATTATTTCCATACATCACTGTCACAAGGATTGTATCATCACGCAGTGCTTCTTTCACCTGTTTTGCACTGACTCTTCCATTTTGGTCAACGTCCAGATACGTTATGTCAAATCCGTCTTCCTCAAGTTTTTCACATGTGTGAAGCACGGCGTGATGCTCAATTTTTGTTGTGATGATATGTCTGCCAAGATCTTTTCTTGCAAGTGCGGTTCCCATGATCGCCAAGTTATCAGCTTCCGTTCCCCCACTTGTAAAAATGATCTCCTGCTCTGCCGCTCCGATTTCTGCTGCGATTTGCGCTCTTGCTTCATCCACCCATTTTCGAGATTCTCTGCCAAATGAATGAATACTGGAGGGATTACCGAAACTGCCGGAGAAGTGCGGTATCATTTTTTCCAGCACGCGCTCATCCATCGGAGACGTTGCGGCATGATCTAAATAAATCCGTTCCATTATGTTTACACCTCTGATCTAAATATAGAACATATAAGCTTCTTGCTCTCCGTCTGTATAGCTGGCAAGATCCTCTAATGTTGTACTGTCTAAAACCTCTTTTACAGCATCCCGGATGCGAATCCAGAGCTCACGCTTGGCAGGCTCCTCATCTTCCAGCACTTCAACAGGGCTGATCGGCCCCTCAAGCACACGGATAATATCTCCCGCGGTAATGGCATCCGGCTCACTGCCTAATACATATCCGCCATATGCGCCTCTGATGCTTTTCACTAAACCGGCATTTCTGAGCGGCGATACCAGCTGCTCCAAATAATGCTCGGACAAATTATTCGTCTGTGCGATGCTTTTTAATGAAGTCGGGCCTTCACCGTGCTTTTTTGCAAGCTCGATCATAATGGTGAGCCCGTATCTTCCCTTAGTTGATATTTTCAACATGAACACCTCTGTTATTTCATGATTTTCCACATTTATAATGGTAATTTCTATATGTTTCGTCCGTTTATTATCTTATAGACCAACTGTTATTATAACATACCTTCAGCGAATTTTCATTGAGGCAGAAGGAAAGGGGCCTTTACCCTTTTCTAATGTACGGTTTTCCGTTACCCTGTAATTAAGTAAGGAGAGATGATAGATGAAGCCATTGGCATATCGGATGCGTCCGACAAAAATAGAGGATATTATCGGCCAGCAGCATCTGGTGGCTGAAGATAAAATTATTGGCAGAATGGTCCAGGCAAAACATTTGTCATCCATGATTTTGTACGGGCCGCCCGGAATTGGAAAAACATCAATCGCAACAGCAATCGCCGGTTCAACAAGTATTGCTTTTCGAAAGCTGAATGCTGTCATTAACAATAAAAAAGATATGGAAATCGTAGCTCAGGAAGCCAAGATGTCCGGCCAAGTGATTTTGATTCTGGATGAAGTCCACAGGCTGGATAAAGGTAAACAGGATTTTCTATTACCCTATTTAGAAAACGGGATGATCATTTTGATCGGAGCAACGACGGCTAACCCGTATCATGCCATTAATCCGGCGATCAGAAGCCGGACCCAGATTTTTGAGCTTGAACCGTTAACACCTGATCTGATTAAACAGGCACTGGAACGTGCGCTCCATGATGAACATCGGGGCCTTGGCACCTATTCTGTATCCATTGATGATCAGGCAATGGAGCATTTTGCCAACGGATGCGGAGGAGATGTCCGCTCCGCTTTAAATGCGCTTGAGCTTGCCGTGTTGTCAACGAAGGAGTCAGCAGACGGTGAAATTCACATTACATTAGAAACCGCGGAAGAATGCTTGCAGAAAAAAAGCTTTTCTCACGATAAAGATGGTGACGCGCATTATGATGTACTGTCCGCTTTTCAAAAATCGATCCGCGGCTCTGATGCCAACGCTGCTCTTCACTATTTGGCTAGATTAATTGAAGCCGGTGATCTGGAGAGCATCGCAAGACGATTGCTTGTCATCGCCTATGAAGATATCGGTTTAGCAAGCCCGCAAGCCGGCCCTAGAGTGCTGAACGCTATTCAGACCGCTGAGCGAGTCGGGTTTCCTGAAGCGCGAATCCCTCTGGCCAACGCAGTTATTGAGCTTTGCCTCTCACCGAAATCAAACTCTGCCATTCTGGCAATCGATGAGGCCCTGGCAGATATCAGAGCCGGAAAAATCGGGGATGTCCCGAAGCATTTAAAAGACGCGCATTATAAAGGGGCTCAGGAATTAGGAAGAGGAATCGACTATAAATACCCGCACAATTACGACAACGGTTGGGTCGAACAACAATACCTCCCTGATCCTCTGAAAAATAAGCAATACTATAAGCCGAAACAGACAGGAAAATTCGAATCCGCCTTAAAGCAGGTGTACGATAAATTAATGAAAAGAAAATAAAACAAAAACAGCCTTGATCATCAAGGCTGTTTTTATGCATTATTTATCCTTCACACGTTTGATTTCAATGTCTTTCAAAAGATCCATGACAACATGTCCGCCCATAATCAAACCTGCAACTGACGGCACAAAAGCATTAGAGGAAGGCGGCATTTTTGCTTTACGGATTTTCGCTTCGTCATTTCCCACTTCTTTTCTGACATCTTCCCGAATGACAATCGGACTTTCATCAGAGAAAATCACTTGAACACCTTTTTTGATACCCTCTTTGCGCAATCTCGTACGGACGACCTTCGCAATTGGATCAGTGTGCGTTTTTGAGATATCAGCGATTTGGAAGCGTGTCGGATCCGTTTTATTTGCTGCACCCATGCTGGAGATGAGCGGAATATCCCGTTTCAGACATTCTTTCATTAAATGAATTTTATAATGAATCGTGTCTGACGCATCAATGACATAGTCAAGATCATAGTCAAAAAACTGCTCATACGTTTCCTCCGTATAGAACATTTTTAACGCGATCACTTCACACTCCGGGTTAATGTCTGCGATCCGCGCCTTCATTAAATCAACTTTCGGCTGTCCGACAGTTGAAAGCAGCGCGTGAAGCTGACGGTTTACATTTGTAATGTCGACATCATCTTTGTCGACAAGCAGAATGCGGCCGACGCCTGACCGCGCGAGAGCTTCCGCCGCGAACGACCCAACTCCCCCGACTCCAAGCACAGCAACTGTGCTGTTTTTCAGCGTTTCAAGCCCTTCTTTTCCGATAGCTAATTCATTGCGTGAAAACTGGTGTAACAAGAACCTCACTCCACATTCGTATTCTGGTTTCATCTATAAAATGGCTGATCCATGAGCAGCCGTTTTTCTGCGCACAAAAAATAAAGTCCCAATAGTGCCGTTGCAGCTTTCCTTTGTTTTGAACCCGCTCTCAGCAGGTGGGTGCCCTCTTTTAAATCTTGTAAGTCCTCTTTACCGAATGAAAAGAGGCATGTACGCCATTTAAAAATGCGGGCTCCCAAATCAAAAAAATGTTCGGTCAAAACTAGGTGTACAACTAACACATCAGGACTTTATTTAACTTGTCAAAATCATATCACAGACGATTTTGATTTTCAAGAATCGAACTGCACATTCAGTTCTTAACTTTTTTCTTGATAGAAAGATGAAGCTCGTCAAGCTGGGCGTCGCTTACTTCGCCTGGCGCTTCTGTCATCAGGCAGCTTGCACTTGCCGTTTTCGGGAATGCAATCGTATCTCTCAGGTTCGTACGTCCAGCTAGAAGCATAACGAGACGGTCTAAGCCGAGTGCGATTCCGCCGTGCGGAGGAGCGCCGTATTCAAATGCTTCCAGCAGGAATCCAAACTGTTCAGCCGCTTCTTCTGGTGAGAAGCCGAGAAGCGCAAACATTTTTTCCTGAATATCCTTTTCAAAAATACGGATTGAACCGCCGCCAAGCTCATAGCCGTTTAAAACGAGGTCATAAGCTTGTGCTTTCATGTCTTCAGGCGCTGTTTCAATCAGCTCAAGGTCTTCTCGGACAGGCATTGTGAACGGATGGTGCGCTGCGTAAAAACGGCCTTCTTCCGGATCATGCTCTAATAGCGGCCAGTCGATGACCCATAAGAAATTGAACAATTTTTCGTCAATCAGCCCGCGCTCTTTCCCAAGCTTTAAGCGCAGGGCGCCGAGTGATGCGGCCACAACTTCGAATTGATCCGCTCCGAACAGCAGCAAATCGCCTTCAGCTGCATCAAGTGCTTCAATCAGCTTAGACTGCTTTTCTTCATCAAAGAATTTAGCGATCGGGCCTTTCACTCCGTCTGCCTCAACCTTCACCCAGGCAAGCCCTTTTGCCCCGTAGTTTGCAGCAAAAGCGCCAAGAGCGTCGATGTCTTTTCTGGAGTAATCGCCGGCACCGCCTTTTACGTTGATAGCTTTAACCACGCCGCCGTTTGCTACAGCTGATGAGAACACTTTAAATTCCGTATCCTTTACAATGTCAGACACATCCGTCAAAAGCATGTCAAAACGCGTATCCGGTTTATCAGAACCGTACTTGTTCATTGCTTCGTCATACGTCATTCGAGGAAGAGGAAGCTTAAGTTCCTCACCTTTTGTTTCACGCATAACCTTTGCCATCATCTCCTCAGCCAATGACATAATGTCTTCCTGGCTCATAAAGGACATTTCAATATCAATTTGCGTAAACTCAGGCTGACGGTCCGCACGCAAGTCTTCATCGCGGAAACAGCGGGCAATTTGATAATATCGTTCAATGCCTGATACCATCAGAAGCTGTTTAAATAGCTGCGGGGACTGCGGCAGTGCGTAGAACTCACCTTCGTGCACACGGCTCGGCACCAAGTAGTCACGTGCGCCTTCAGGCGTGCTTCCTGTTAAAATCGGCGTTTCAATATCAAGAAACCCATTTTCATCTAAAAAGCTGCGAACAGCTTTCGTCACGTTATGGCGCAGCTGCATCGTCTGGAACATAGCCGGTCTGCGCAAATCTAAGTAACGGTGTTTTAAACGAACGTCCTCTGACACTTCTTCTGCTTGATCAGAAATCGCAAATGGAGGTGTCTTTGCAGCATTTAATACGTTCACTCCATCAGCATGTATTTCGATCGCGCCTGTTTTCAAATTCGGATTAACTGTTCCCTCTTCACGCGCCACCACTTTTCCTTGAATATCAAGCACGTATTCATTTCTGATGCCTTCCGCAATAGCAAGCGCTTCTTTTGACACATCAGGGTTAAAAACGACTTGAACAATGCCCGTACGGTCACGCAAGTCAATAAAAATCAATCCGCCGAGGTCTCGTCTTTTTTGGACCCAGCCTTTCAGCGTTACAGATTCGCCAATTGCTTTTTCAGTTATATCACCGCAATAATATGTTCTTCCAAACAATGCGTTTCACTCCTTATCCCTTTTGGTTTGCCTTCATCACATGTATAAATTCATCAAGTGCCACTTCAATCTGTTCGCCCGTCTGTGCATCCTTTACATTGATTTTGTTTTGGGCAAGCTCATCTTCACCCAAAATCGCAATAAATCTGGCATTTAAGCGATCAGCTGTTTTAAACTGGCCTTTCATTTTCTTATTTTCATAATCGATTTCACTGGAAATGCCTGCTTCTCTCAGTTTGTACACCAATGAAACAGAATAATCCTTTGCTTTTTCGCCGAGTGTGACGATATAGCAGTCGATTCCCTTATCAACAGGCAGCTCTCGTTTTTCAGCATCAATTGCGGCAAGCAAGCGTTCGATGCTCATCGCAAATCCGATGCCCGGTGCTTCAGGTCCGCCGATCTGTTCGACAAGTCCGTCGTAGCGTCCGCCGCCGGCAAGTGTCGTAATCGCGCCGAAGCCCTCCGCATTGCTCATAATTTCAAATGCGGTGTGGTTGTAATAATCCAGCCCTCTCACAAGGTTCGGATCGATTTCATACGAAATGCCCAGATCATTTAAGTATTGTTTCACTTTTTCAAAATAAGCGGCCGATTCATCGTTTAAATACGTCAAAATTGAAGGCGCTGATTTCATCAGCTCATGATCTCGGTCTTTTTTGCAGTCCAAGATTCTAAGCGGGTTCGTGTGCAGCCGTGACTGGCAGTCTGAACAAAATTCTTCGATGCGAGGCTCGAAGTGTTTCACGAGCGCTTCTCTGTAGCTTTTGCGGCTATCTTGATCGCCAAGACTGTTTATGACAAGCTTAACGTTTTGCAGACCCGCTTTTTGATAAATACTCATCGCAAGCGCCATTACTTCAGCGTCGATTGCAGGGTCTTTCGAACCAATCGCTTCAATTCCAAACTGATAAAACTGGCGGTAACGGCCCGTCTGAGGACGTTCATAACGGAACATCGGCCCGACATAATAAAGCTTTGTCGGCTGTACAGGATTTGCGAACAGCTTGTTTTCATTAAAAGCGCGAACCGCAGCAGCTGTTCCCTCCGGACGAAGCGTCAGGCTTCTGCCTTTGCGGTCCTCAAAGGTATACATTTCTTTTTGTACGATATCCGTTGATTCTCCGACGCCTCTGGCAAACAGTTCTGTATGCTCAAAAATCGGTGTGCGGATTTCTTTATATTGATAAGTGCGGCAAGTGTCTCTCATAATTTGTTCAACATACTGCCAGCGATCTGATTCTCCAGGCAGAATATCCTGTGTTCCTCTCGGAATGTTATATCCCATAGGTAGACCTCCTTATGTATTCCTTATAAAATATCCAATGATCGTTTATGATGAAAATGAAAAAAACTCCCGCCCCTACTATACATGATAGTAGGGACGAGAGTTATACCCGTGGTGCCACCCTAGTTGGAATACGTTCATATTCCCGCTCGATCCTTTAACGCAGGTTCACGTTCACTGCCTAATGGCGTTATTCACGCGTTCAGCAGGAAACCTCCGGAGTGTTGTTTCGAGAAAGACGCAATGGGATCCGCTTTCAGCCTGGGGCGGGTTCCTCTCTAATCATGCAATCTGACCTACTCTTCTCCATTATTGGTTCAAATCTTTCATCATTTGCTATGTACTCAATTTCTATTATAATAATGGGATTGGGGTTCTCTGTCAAGCTTTATTCCGGTTGTTTTTCCTCAGCGCTGCTTCTTTGGACATAAGACCAAATTCAGATGCTGTTTCCGTAAGATAACCAGTCGTATCGGGATCTGCGTGATCGCTGTAATGCAGATTCGCTTCACCGTCGTGAAATGCACGTCCCATTTTTGGATGATATTTCATGATTTGCACACCTTTTTGATTGTATTTACGCTTAGTATAAACAAATCATTTTATTTTTATTTAAAAATCAGAAAGGACTTTACGATATTAAACAAGAATGCTTTTTTAATGATCATCAGAAAGGAGGACACAATGAACAAGAAATACTTTGTCCTTATTGTATGTATTATTTTCACCGCAGCGCTATTCCCGACCTTTTCATCCGTTACAGCTGCTCAAGGAGAAGCGGTCATCGCAACAGATGAAATGAACGTCAGAAGCGGCCCTGGGCTTAGCTACGGCATTACAGCGGAAGTAAAAAAGGGAGAACGCTATCCGATTTTAAAGGAAGATGGAGACTGGGTGCAGATACAGCTTGGTTCCGGAGAAAAGGGCTGGGTAGTCTCCTGGCTTATTACAAAGGAAGACCAGGCCAACACAAGCTCCTCAGGAAGCAGTGGCACTGTGACATCAACAGACCCCGATCTGCGGATGAGAAGCGGTCCGGGCACTTCCTACGAAGTCATCGGCAAATTCCCGCAAGGCAGCCAAGCATCTGTCATTGATAAAGATTCGGGCTGGATCAAGATATCCTATCACAGTGCCACCGGATGGGTATCATCTGAATATGTCACGTCAGGAGGCAGCAGTTCAGCGTCTGATGAGAGTGACCAAACCGAGGATTCCGGTGCGTCAACGACGGGCACAGTCGGTGTTTCTTCGCTAAATGTAAGGGCCTCCGCCTCACATGACGCGGCAATTATAACAAAACTTGATCGCGGAACGAAACTGACGGTTCTCAACGAGAAAAATGGCTGGGCTCACATTGAGGTGAACGGGCTAAAAGGCTGGGTTGCGAGCCATTACCTTTTGACTAGTTCTGTTCCAGCTGATGATTCAGCAAATGCCGGCAGTTCATCCTCCGCTAAAAAAGCCTATATCATGTACGGAGGAACGAATCTAAGAAGTGATGCGTCAACATCAGCTTCGATCGTTGAGCGTGCTGCCAAAGGAGATTCATACACCATTACCGGTTCAAAGGGAAGCTGGTATGAAATAAAGCTTGATAACGGGCAGACTGCTTATGTAGCCAATTGGGTGGTCCAAACGTCTAAAAGCGCAGAAGAAGCAGGTGAACCGCCAGTCTCTGATTCCCCGTCTGGAAACGGCTCTCTAAACAATAAAACGATTATTGTTGACCCGGGACATGGAGGAAAAGACAGCGGAACGATCGGGTATTCGGGGAAATTCGAGAAAAACCTGACGATCAAAACGGCAAAACTGCTCGCCAGCAAACTTAGATCGGCTGGAGCGGATGTATATGTGACACGCCAGGATGATACCTTTGTCAGCCTGCAGTCACGGGTCTCTACGTCTCACTACCGCAACGCTGACGCCTTTATCAGCATTCATTATGACAGCTATGCGGATACCTCTACAAGAGGCAGTACTGCATATTACTACAGTCCTGCCAAAGATCAGGAACTCGCATCAGATGTCCACTCAGAAGTAGTGAAGCGTTCTTCCATTCCAGACCGCGGCGTATTATTCGGAGATTATTATGTGCTCCGGGAAAACAGACAGCCCGCTATGCTGTATGAGCTGGGATATGTAAGCCATCCGCAGGAAGAAGCCATTGTACATAGCAATTCATACCAGGAAAAAGTAACAGATGGGATCGAAAGCGGATTAGAGAAATACTTCCAATAAAAAAAGCTGCCTTTTGGCAGCTTTTTTTATTTTGAATCCATAATGAGCGTGACCGGTCCGGAGTTTGTAAGCTGTACATCCATCATTGCTCCAAACGTTCCGGTCTCCACTTTGATTCCTTTTTCACGAAGCAGGTCATTCCATTTTTCATAAAGACCTAAAGCTTTATCAGGTTTGGCCGCGTTCATGTAGTTCGGCCGGCGCCCTTTTTTCGTATCTCCATAAAGCGTAAACTGTGAGACGGATAAAATCTCTCCTCCTATATCTACAAGAGACAGATTCATTTTTCCTTCACTGTCATCGAAAATACGGAGATTGACAACTTTATCGGCTAAATAAGCTGCATCATCTTCTGTATCATCATGAGTGATGCCGACCAGCACCATGAGGCCTTGTCCAATTTGGCCGACGACCTCTTCGTCCACTGTAACGCTTGCTTCTGTTACTCGCTGAACAACTAATCTCATTTTCTAACCCCTTTAGTTCATGACGCGGCGCACAGAATAGATATCTCTAATCTGTTTAATACGCTCGACGACTTTGTGCAAGTGATTGATATTCTGGATAAAAATCGCCATATGGATGGTTGCCACTTTATTGCGATCCGATTTGCCAGAGACAGATGAAATATTGGTTTTCGTTTCATTCACTGCCTGGAGTACCTCGTTCAGCAATCCGCGGCGGTCATACCCAAGAATCTCTATCTCAACATTGTATTCCTTGCGCTTTTGAACCTGTGACTCATGCTCCCACTCTACCGGGATCAGCCGCTCTTGGGCTTCATTCGTTTTGACATTCGGACAGTCTTCGCGATGGACCGAAACCCCTCTGCCTTTTGTGATAAAGCCGACAATATCATCACCTGGCACAGGATTGCAGCATTTTGATAAACGGACAAGGAGGTTGTCGATGCCCTTGACACGAACGCCAGCTTCCCGTTTTCTTCCTTGCGGGTATGGCTTCGGTTCCCCAGTAACTTCCTGAACGATCTTTTCCTGTTCTTCCTGATCGCGCTGCTTTCTCTCTTTTTCTGTTAGGCGGTTCGCCACCTGCAGAGCTGTGATGCCGTTGTAACCGACCGCCGCGTACATATCCTCTTCATTTGAGAAATTAAATTTGTCAGCAACCTTTTGAATATTCTCCGGCGTTAAAACATCCTTCAATTCAAAATCCAGGTTTTTAATTTCTTTTTCGACCAGTTCACGGCCTTTTTCGACATTTTCTTCACGCCGCTGTTTCTTAAAGAATTGACGGATCTTATGCTTCGCTTGGGATGTTTGGGCAAGCTTCACCCAATCCTGGCTCGGGCCGTAGGAATGCTTAGAGGTGAGAATTTCAACGATATCACCTGTCCGAAGCTTATGGTCAAGCGTAACCATTTTTCCGTTTACTTTGGCACCGATTGTTTTATTGCCGATTTCAGAGTGAATCCGGTAAGAAAAATCAATCGGAACAGAACCGGACGGAAGCTCGATCACATCTCCTTTTGGCGTAAAGACATACACCATATCAGAGAACAAATCAATTTTGAGCGATTCCATAAATTCTTCTGCATCTGTCGATTCATTTTGAAATTCTAAAATTTCACGGAACCAAGAAAGCTTTTTCTCAAAGGTTGCACCTTCAGTGGCTGCTTTCCCTTCTTTATAAGCCCAGTGAGCCGCAACCCCGTATTCCGCTATTTCATGCATTTCAAAGGTGCGGATCTGCACTTCAAGCGGATCGCCTTTAGGCCCAATAACCGTTGTATGAAGCGATTGATACATATTCGGCTTCGGCATTGCGATATAATCTTTGAATCTGCCGGGCATCGGTTTCCAGCATGTGTGAATGATGCCAAGCACCGCGTAGCAGTCCTTTATGCTATTCACAAGAATACGGACAGCCAGCAAATCGTAAATTTCATTGAATTGCTTATTTTGCAGCACCATTTTTCGATAAATGCTATAAATATGTTTCGGGCGTCCCGAAAAGTCAGCCTTGATATTTACTTCTTCGACACGTTTCTTCACTTCATTGACAACCTCATCGACATAAAGCTCACGTTCCGCACGTTTCTTCTTCATGAGGTTAACAATTCTGTAATATTGCTGAGGGTTCAAATAACGGAGCGCCGTATCTTCCAATTCCCACTTAATTTTTGAAATCCCGAGACGATGCGCCAAAGGAGCAAAAATTTCCAGCGTTTCATTGGAGATTCTCCGCTGTTTTTCCTGAGGCAGATGTTTCAGTGTCCGCATATTGTGAAGACGATCCGCCAGCTTGATCAATATGACCCTGATATCTTGAGCCATAGCGACAAACATTTTGCGATGATTTTCCGCCTGCTGTTCCTCTTGAGATTTATATTTAATTTTGCCGAGTTTCGTTACGCCGTCTACAAGCATTGCCACTTCTTCGGAAAATGCTTCTTTCAGGTCATCGAGCGTCACATCTGTATCTTCCACGACATCGTGCAAAAATCCGCCCGCGATTGTGGAAGGGTCCATTTCAAGATCAACGAGAATCCCCGCAACCTGAATCGGATGAATAATATATGGCTCGCCCGATTTGCGGTATTGCTCGCGATGAGCATCTTCAGCGTACAGATATGCTTTTTCGACAAATGCGATATGCTCATCAGATAGATAGCTGCGCGCTTTATCTATAACTTGCTCGGCAGTCAATACTTGTTCGTTCGCCATGGAATCACCTTTTTTAAAATGTAAACTGTATTGTAGTTTATTATCAAGAAAAAAACGAAAGATGTAAAGAGCAGAAGTTCAAATAACCAAATATTATATAAAATAAATGCAAAACAATAGGAAAAAAGCACCCTGACATGGAGTGCTTTTTCGTTATGCGGTTATCCTTAGTATTTCATCAATGTTAAGATGTCGTAATTTTCCAGCTTATTTCTCCCGTCAAGGTAAGAAAGCTCGATTAAGAAAGCGATACCAGCAACAACGCCGCCAAGTTCTTCAACAAGTTTGATTGTCGCTTCAATTGTGCCGCCTGTCGCAAGCAGGTCATCTGTAATAAGCACACGCTGACCAGGCTTAATCGCATCTTTGTGGATCGTTAATACGTCTTTTCCATATTCCAAGCCATAATCCACTTTGATTACTTCACGAGGCAACTTGCCTTCTTTGCGGACCGGCGCAAAACCTACGCCAAGCGCGTAAGCAACGGGACAGCCGATAATAAAGCCGCGCGCTTCAGGGCCAACGACCAAATCAATTTGCTTTTCTTTCGCATATTCAACAATTTGATCTGTGGCATAGCGGTATACATCGCCTTTATCCATCAGTGTCGTAATATCTTTAAATTGCACGCCCTCTTTCGGGTAATCCGGTACAATTGTTACGTATTGTTTTAAATCCATCTGTTTTATGTCCTCCTCGTACTTTCATAAGCCTCTGAATCTTGTTTCATCAGCTTATTCAGCCATTCCTTCAGCTCTTCAGCAGAAGAATAATTCAGCTTTTGATCCAGTTCCATCAGCTGCTGTTTCGCCTGATATGTTTGTGAGTCTGTTAAGTCGCGTTTCTTTGCTCCGCTCACAACAGACAGCACACCATTCTCTATTTTAACAAAACCGAGATCAAAAAACACCTTTGTCATGAAATTGATTGTTTCAACGGACCATCCCTTATGTTTTGCAAGCTCTGAACCGTGTTTTTTCACGTCAAAAGCGCCTCTTTTCAGCAAGAACGCATAATACCATTTAAAGTGGTCTCTTGCGGGAAAAGTTGATAAAAAGTGGTCCTCATGATTGAGAAAAATAAAATATATCCGCTCAGGCGCCTTGCCTTCCAGCAAACGTGCGAGCATGTCCAGCGAAGGCGGCGGATCCAGTAATACAATATATGCACCATCGAGGTCAAACGCCTTTGCTTGATCTTTAGAACTGATGACGTGCACTTCTCGGCGAAGGCCTTCAGTTTGAAGTAATGTTGTTGAGTCTTCTTTGAAAGAGACAATTGCCCGTTTAGCAGATGGAAGGGCGGAAACTGTGTCTTCCCACGTCCGTTTTCCCCTTAAATCAAACAGCTGCCATTCAGAAACAACGACATCCTTTATCATAAGCTGCGGCTTTTTTCGATTGTTCCATTCGTTGATTGACATCTCACCGACAATGGAAATTCTTGAACCCGGTACGATGCCTTCTTCAAGCTCGCCTTTATTAAAACCGACGCAATCAAGCTGGGAAGACTCGTTTCTGATCGTCATTTTGACATGAGATTTATTTGCCCCTATCTTGCGGACATCTTCCAGTACTGCGTTTTCTACGAGAACGTGCGGTTTCGGGTTCAGCATGCCAAAAGGAGACAGCATGTTCATTTCTGCGATGCTTTCAACTGTAATGTCTTCGACGCCGCAGACAAGGTCGACTTCCTGTACGGGAATAAAATCCTCTTCCGTAAGCGTATTGTCTGCTATTTCATTCAGCCTGCTTCGCAAATCCGGCACATCTTCGGCTTTCAGCGTCATCCCCGCAGCCATTGGATGGCCGCCGAAATGAGGAAGAATATCTCTGCATTCAGAAAGGCTCTCAAATAAATTAAATCCTCTGATGCTTCGGGCCGAACCTTTAGCGATTCCCTTTTCTTCATCAATGCCAAGAACAATTGCCGGTCGGTAGAAACGGTCCACAAGCTTTGAAGCCACAATCCCGACGACTCCCGGGTTCCATCCGGCTTTGGCCACGACAATTGCAGTTTGATCGAGCCCTTGCTGTTCAACCATTTCAATCGCTTCATCCGTCATTTTGCTGACCATTTTTTGGCGCTCTTTGTTCAGCTGGTCAATTTCTGCGGCAAGCTCTTCCGCTTCAAACGAATCCTCTGACATAAGCAAATGAACAGCGGGATCAGCCTGTTCGATTCTTCCGACGGCATTCAGCCTTGGTGCGAGCTGAAATCCGATAGTTTCTTCGTTCGCTTCTCCGATGTCTCCGCCTGACAGCTTAATCAGCTCTTTTAAGCCGAGCCGATTTGTCCGTCGAAGCCTTTCAAGTCCTAGTGTTGCAATTAATCTGTTTTCGTCATGCAGCGGGACTAGATCGGCAATGGTGCCGATAGCCGCCAGGTCAAGCAGTTCATCAGGAAGTTCACCCAATAAAGCGTGGGCAAGCTTAAACGCGACTCCAACCCCGGCAAGCTCTTTAAACGGGTAAGTGCAGTCCGGCTGCTTCGGGTGGACGATCGCATGGACATCCGGAAGCTCCGGTCCCGGTTCATGATGATCGGTAATGATGACATCCAGTCCGAGTTCCTTTGCCACCTTCGCTTCATGCACAGCGGCAATTCCTGTATCAACCGTAATGATCAAAGAGAAGCCCCGTTCTTTAATCGAACGAAACGCCTGTTCATTAGGTCCATATCCTTCTTTAAAACGGTCAGGTATATAAAAATCAACTTGAGCCGACAGTTTTTGCAGCGTGTGAAGCATCACTGACGTACTTGTAACCCCATCGGCGTCATAATCGCCATATATCATAATCTTTTCTTGTTGTGAAATCGCCTGTTTTATTCGATCTGCCGCTTCTTTCATGCCTTTCATTTCAAAAGGATCATAAAAATCGGCATCCTTTGTATGTAAAAACAGCCTAGCGCTTTCTGCCGTATCAAAGCCTCTTTTTACAAGCAGGGACGCAACAAGAGGTGTTATATGCAATTGTTCTGTGAGTGATTTGACCTTATCCTGATCTGGTCGCTGGATTTCCCATCGCATTTTTGACGCTAACATAAATTCACCCCTCAACCACCCTATTATACTAGAGCAGGCTGAGGGGTTTCAAATAATATTCGAAAACTAGTCTTTTTTCTCAATCATGGCTGATGCATCCTGTGTGTCAGTCTGATCAGCAAGATGAGTATCCTCTTGTTTATGTATTGCTGTTCTATTTTCTTTCCGCAAGGTTTTTATTTCCCGCTTCAATTTCATTACCTGAAAAATGCCGACAGAAAATACGATCAGCGCTCCCATTAAAACTGAGCCCAAAATAACAAGAATGAGCGGCCATTCTGATCTTCCAAACAGGTAATCAACTTCTACGGATCGAACATTAATGACTGCGAAAATAGCGACAATTAAGGTGAAAATAAGTGCGAAAATAATGGTCCATTGTTTATTCATTCTCTTTTCCCCCCAAACTTCTTATTGAGGTAACTTTCCCCATCAAGACTGGTTTTAAACATGGCTTAACACTGGGTTAAGACCCCTTCGCTGTTAATTTTTCCCAGATCAGCCTCTTCAGTCCGGTTCCCTCACCGGAAATCACAAGTGTATCGCCTTCGTCAATGACTGTTTCAGAGCTCGGATTCAATTTTTTATCCTGATTCTTCTTAATAATTGCAATGACCGTCACATGATATTCCTGACCCACATCCAAATCACCAATCGTCTGATGAATGGCAGGCGCTCCCGCCTCTGCTTTACACCACTCTATAATCAAATCATCAAGGGCTGACTCGACCTGTTCTAATGCTTTCGGTTTATAGGCCATTCCGCCAAGAATTGCAGACATTTGCCTTGCTTCAGCGTCATCAAACTGCACGGAGGCAATACATTCCTCATGGTCGTTTTCGTCAAAATAGTAAAGCTCTCTCCGTCCGTCATGATGAATGATAATTGAAATTTTATCACGGTTTCTAGTAATCATTTCAACTTTTTGTCCTATGCCCGGCAGCTCTGATTCGCGAACCCTCATATATAAACCCTCCTACATATCTGAAAACCAGTCATAAACACTTTTAACACCATATATATGTTTAAATGTAAGCGTATGTCATTATAGCAAATGTCTATTTTAAGTTCAATGCAACTTCAAAAAACAGGCTGCCCTGCAGAGGACAGCCTGATATTTTTTATTGCGCCGAATCTTTTTTCAGTTCTCTTCCTTTCCATGCAAGCCAAATTTGTGCGGCAATGTATAGAGAAGAATAAACGCCTGTTAACAGCCCGACCAATAAAGCAATTGAGAAGTTAGTAATAGAAGATGCTCCAAAGATCAGCAATGTCACAACAACAATCACAACAGTTAATACAGTGTTAATTGAACGTGTAAAAGTTTGCTGCAGGCTCAGGTTTACAATATGGTTCAGATCGGCAAATGTTTTCGGCTTACGCTTTTTCATATGCTCGCGGACCCTGTCAAATGTAACGATTGTATCGTTAATGGAATACCCGATTATCGTCAAGATGGCCGCGATGAACGTAACATCTACCTCAAGCCTTGTAATACTGAAGAACGTGACGATAAAGAATGCGTCATATAGCAATGAGGCGATGGCAGCAATCGCCATTTTGTATTCGAATCGGATTGAAACGTAAATAATGATGCCAATAGAAGCTATAGCAACTGCGTACAGCGCATTTCTTGCCAGCTCCTTACCGACTGTCGGTGAAACTGTGCTGACATTTGGCTCAGACCCGTATTTGTCTTTAAAATACGTTTTTACTTTTGCTATGGTTTCTTTATCTGGCACCCCGACAAAACGGGCAACACCGATATTGCTCTTTTCGCCTGACAGAACGACAGTATCAGGGTCCATACCAAGAGATTCAAAATCCTTTTCAACTTGCTCTGTCGTCAGCTTATGGTCGCTTTGTACTTCAATCCGTGCACCGCTTGCAAAGTCAATGCCAAGATTCAGCCTGAACACAAGCAGGATAATAATCCCGGCAACCGTGACTGCACTGGAGAAAATAAAGAAGTATTTGCGTTTGCTCGTGAAATCCCATTTTTGGAATGGCGTATGCGGCTCTGTATTTTCATCCGTATCCTGAATATCCATGATATGTTTCTTATTGACACCAAACCAGCCTTTTTTCCGATCAAGCCATCTGCTTTCCACAAGGAGAGCGAGGAGAAATCTCGATAAGAAAACGGCAGTGATAAAGCTTGTCAAAATCGATAGGATCAGCATTGTCGCAAACCCTTTAACAGAGCTTGTCCCAAAGATAAAGAGCACAACCGCTGCAATAATGGTTGTAATATTCGCATCAAAAATCGTCGCAAATGACCGTCTGTTTCCTGAACGGAAGGCAGAGCGGACTGACTTTCCTAGCTTGAGCTCTTCTTTAATCCGCTCATAGGTAATAATGTTGGCGTCAACAGCCATCCCGACACCTAAAATGAGAGCGGCAATTCCCGGAAGCGTGAGTACGGCATTCATCCAGTCAAAGATCTGGAGTGTAATGTAGATATAAACAGATAGCGTAATCACCGCGATTAATCCCGGCAGACGGTAATAGAAAAGCATAAATAAGAAAATAATTGCGATACCGACAATACCGGCGAACACCGTATCATGGAGAGCCTGCTGGCCGAATTGTGCGCCTACTGATGTCGAATATTTTTCAGTCAGTTTCACAGGAAGTGCGCCTGCGTTTAAAATGCTGGCTAAATCTTTTGCTTCTTGAACCGTAAATTGCCCTTCAATTGTAACGTCAGTTGTGTTTAATTCCTGACTTACATTTGGGGCGGATACATATTTAGGGTGCTCTTTTTGAACCTCTTTTTTAAAGGAGTCCCCTTTTTCGTAATCCATCCAAATAACAAGCTGGTTGTTTGGCGCCATTTTCATGACCTTTTTGGTCACTTCGCCGAATTTATCAGCATCTTTCAGTTTAATGCTGACAATCGGTTCATTTGTTTTGGCGTCATACGTTTGTTTAGCTCCGTTTTCGACGAGGTCAGAGCCATTCAGCAATTCTTTGTCATTCGTATCTCTGAAAGAAAGCTGCGCTTCAGTCGCCAAAATTTCACGCGCTCTGTTTTGGTTTGTCACACCAGCGAGCTGAACGCGAATCCGGTTATTCCCTTCAATTTGGATGTTCGGTTCGCTGACACCGAGAACATTGGCCCGGCGGTTCAATGCCTCTACTGTGCTGACCAGAACATCTTTTGTGATTTTGTCACCTTTTTTTACAGGCTGTACATCATACAGCACCTCAAATCCGCCTTGCAAATCCAATCCTAACGTAATATTGTTAGCGGCAGGCTTCGTAAAGTAGCCCAAGCCCGTGCCGATCAATAGAACGAAAAGGAAAAACGCAATCAAGCGTCCTTTTTTCATTATGTATATCCTCCCTTAAACCTGTGCGAATCAACCTGCTATCTCAGCAGTTCTTCCAATGCTTCCTGGCCCTCTTCACTGCCCAGCCAATTAGACGTTTTAAATGACTCAACGGTTGCATAGTTCATAAATTCGCCAATTTTCACTGATAAAATATCACTCGCCAGTTCATAAATGTTCAGTTCCGTTTTCTTTTTCCACTTCTTATCTGTTAAGT
Source organism: Bacillus sp. 9.4 (assembly GCF_055486415.1). Taxonomy (NCBI): domain Bacteria; kingdom Bacillati; phylum Bacillota; class Bacilli; order Caryophanales; family Bacillaceae; genus Bacillus; species Bacillus sp. 9.4. The sequence continues at coordinate 834,383 of NZ_JBVFMU010000001.1, forward strand.
ATGACCACAAACTTTCGAGTTCAACATCATCATACCCGAGAATCTTAAACTCTTCCAGTTTGCTGTAAAGAAACGGCCTGACGTGGTCTTTATATAGATCGGCTGGATGCTTCTCCACGAATTCCACGCTCCTTTTTTATTGTTTTTCAAGAAGACTTGTCATGCTTGGACGATATATACGCATATCTTTATTGTATATGATTCCAGGTAGTTTGAGAAGGCAGGGGGTAAAAATGGCGAAACAGACGTTTTTAAAGGGCACTCTTATCCTTATCGCAGCAGGAATGGTTACAAGAATGCTCGGGTTTGTCAACCGGGTGGTTATCGCCCGTTTTATCGGTGAAGAAGGAGTCGGGCTTTACATGATGGCGGCGCCTACCTTCTTCTTGGCCACTACATTAACTCAATTCGGTCTGCCGGTCGCGATCAGCAAGCTAGTCGCTGAAGCCAGTGCGCGCGGAGATCATCAAAAAACGAAAAATATTTTAGTCATGTCTCTGACCATCACGGGAGTGCTCAGCCTCATCTTTACACCGCTGTTTCTGTTTTTCGCCCCGGTTATGGCTGAAACGATGCTGACAGATAAGCGAACATTGTATCCGCTCTTGGCCATTACGCCGGTTGTGCCGATTATTGCTATATCGAGTGTGCTGAGGGGATACTTTCAAGGAAAACAGAATATGAACCCGCTTGCTATGTCACAAGTCCTTGAACAGGTCGTCCGCATTTCACTCGTGGCTGTCTGCACAACGATTTTTCTCCCTTACGGAATTGAATATGCTGCAGCGGGGGCAATGCTATCCTCAGTGGCAGGGGAGCTGGCATCACTTCTTTATTTATTCGTTTGCTTTAAGTATAAAAAGACAATTAAAATCAGAAAGCATTTTTTCCAGTCAATTAAAAACGGAAAACAAACCTTTACCCAATTAATGAGCGTGTCCCTTCCAACAACCGGGAGCCGCTTTATCGGAAACCTCTCTTGGTTTTTCGAGCCAATCGTCGTCGCTCAAAGCCTTGCCATCGCCGGTGTGGCAACAGTTGCCGCAACAAAGCAATACGGGGAACTGACCGGCTTTGCCATGACGCTGCTGACTCTGCCCAGCTTTATTACATATTCTTTGTCGACCGCGCTTGTTCCTGCGATCAGTGAAGGAATGGAGCAGAAAAAATTGCAGGTGGTGGAATACCGCTTGGAACAGGCGATGCGTCTCTGTCTGCTCAGCGGAGGCATTTCAGTTGTTATTTTATTTGTATTTGCGGATGAGCTGATGAGAGTGATGTACGGTTCCTCAGGCGCCGCTGTATTTATAAAAGTGATGGCCCCGTTTTTTCTGCTTTATTATTTCCAAGGCCCGCTTCAAGCTGTGCTGCAGGCGCTTAATTTGGCAGGAGCTGCGATGATGAACAGCTTAATCGGAGCGCTTGTCAAAACAGGCCTTATTTTTGTCCTTGCCACAAGGCCTTCTCTTGGCATTATGGGTGCGGCATTAGCCATTGTGACAGGCATGGTGCTCGTTACGCTATTGCACGCAGCAACCGTAAGCAAAGTGCTGCCGATCAGCATCAAAATCAAGGAGTACGCGCTCAGCTTCGCTGTTATTGTAATTTGCGGATTCATCAGCTCCGCCATCAAACATTATATAAGCTTTGGAGCATCTGAGGCTGTCAATCTAGCCGGATGGATTGCGGCGAGCGCCGCCGTTTATATGATCCTCCTGCTCGTTTTCCGTTTAATTAAAAAAGATGAGCTTTGCCGCATTCCCATTATCGGACGGTTGATCATCCGATAATGATCACGTGCGGTGCCCATCTTTTTCATCAATATATATTTCTCCGTCTGTAAACGAGCAAAATGAAATATCTGAAGGGTTGGTGTATCCGTGTTTTTGCAAATTTTCAAGCAGCCATTTTTTATCTTTACTGATTCTGGACAGGTTTTCTGTTTGAATGAAGCCGTCTATAATGAGCGGCATTTCGAGCTGCCGATGCTCTCCGCTATTTTCTTTCTTTACAATAGTCAGTTTGCCCGACGGCTCTAAAATGGCAAATGATACGTCAGCTACTCTGTCGACGCTATTTTCTCTGAGCTGAACCATTAAATCATCAAAATTATAACGCTGTGATTTCATGGCTTCTTCGTCAATTTTTCCATATTTGATAATTATGGTCGGCTTACCGTCAAGAAGCTGGCGGACTTTTCGGTTTTTTAAAGAAAAGTATGCCAAAGTCACTTGAATGATCATTAATACAAGCATTGGCAAAATGGTATGAGATAGATGATCGTCTACGTTTTCTATGGCTAAAACGGCAATTTCAGCCATCATGATAAAGACAACGAGATCTAAAATACTAAGCTCTCCGATCTCCCGTTTGCCCATGAAACGAAAAATGACCAATATCACAAAATACAATACGACTGTGCGAAACGCAATAGTGAGAAGCTCTTCCATTATGCACCTCCAACTCATTATAGGTTGCAACAAAATGATCAATTTATGTAAGAAAAACCGATTGCATTTCACAAAGCTTTTACGTCTAATTCATGGGATAAGGGAATACATTTTTACAAAGACGAGCCATCAGCATGTCTGACGGTTTTGAACAAAAAGAACAGAAGCCTTTTAATACAGGCAGAGAGGAGACAATCATGGAGGAAACGAAACAAGTTGGAAAAGGCATTCTTTACGGCTTAATCGCCATATTTGCAGCCATGCTCCTGACAAGTTTGGCGGTTTCACTTTTATTGACCGCAACCTCGCTGGAAGAATCATCATTTAACTGGCTGATCACAGCTATCTCATTTCTCTCTTTATTTATCGGCGGATTCATTTCAGGCGGGAAAGGCAAGGAAAGAGGCTGGATGATTGGAGCATTGACTGCCTTAAGTTTTTCTCTGATTATCTTATTGTTTCAGTATTTAGGATTCGGAAAGACATTTACAGCAGAACAGCTGATCTTCCATCTGGGATTTTTAGGGGTGTGCATGCTGGGCGGGATTTTCGGCGTAAACATGAGGGGAAACAGGTCTTCCACATAAAAAAGAGCGGGCTCACCCGCTCTTTCAGCATGTCGACAAACCCTCGCATTCGTTGTCAGGCCTACGTTCCGGTACTCACGAATTTATACATTCGCTGCGCTCCGGTACTCGGCCTTCCTAGACTTCAAGGGTTTTCAATCTTGCTGAAAAGATGACAAAAAAAGAGCGGGCTCACTTGCCCGCTCTTTTTTGTTTGCTATGTATAGCTCCTGCTGTTATTCAGCAGCAGAAACTTCTCTGATCGCGCGGCGGTCGAACGTAAGACGTGTGTTATCACCAGTCTTAATTACGACTTTGCTTTCGTCGATAGAGTCAACAGTACCGTGCAATCCCCCGATTGTCACTACTGAATCGCCTTTTTTCAGTTCCTCTTGCATTTGGCGTACAGCCTTTTGCTGCTTTTGCTGAGGACGAATCAGCAAGAAGTAAAGGACCGCAAACATTAAAATAATAGGAACCAATGTACCTAAAGTGCCAGTCATCATTTTCACCCCTTTCTGTAAGCCTGTTATGTTTATTTAGAAGCTTTTCGCATTTGGCTTGTTATAGCCGTAACGCTCAAAGAACTCTTCTCTGAAATCACCCAGACGATCCTCGCGAATAGCCTGTCTTACCTGCTCCATTAAGTGTAACAGAAAATGAAGGTTATGGTAAGTTGTTAATCGAAGGCCGAATGTTTCATTGCAGCGAATTAAGTGCCTAATGTACGCGCGAGTGTAGTTTTTACATGTATAGCAATCACACTCTTCATCAATCGGACGGAAGTCTCTTTCAAATTTCGCATTTTTCATATTGAGTCGTCCTTCAGCAGTAAACACTGTGCCGTTTCTTGCAATCCGTGTAGGCAGCACACAGTCAAACATATCGACCCCGCGGATCGCACCGTCGATCAGTGCATCCGGAGAACCTACTCCCATCAGATATCTCGGTTTATCCTTCGGCAAGAGCGGTGTTGTAAATTCGAGTACACGGTTCATGACATCCTTCGGTTCACCTACAGACAATCCGCCTATAGCATATCCCGGAAAATCAAGGGAAATCAAGTCCTTCGCACTTTGTGTCCGCAGATCTTCATATTCTCCGCCTTGTACAATACCAAACAGCCCTTGTTCATCCTGACGATTGTGGGCATTCAGGCAACGTTCCGCCCAACGGCTTGTCCGTTCAACTGACCTCTTCATGTAGTCGTACTCCGCCGGGTATGGCGGGCATTCATCAAACGCCATCATAATATCAGAGCCGAGTGCGTTTTGGATCTCCATCGCTTTTTCTGGAGATAAAAACAGCTTGTCTCCATTGAGATGATTGCGGAAATGGACACCCTCTTCCTCTATATTACGAAACTTGCTTAAAGAAAAGACCTGAAAACCGCCTGAATCTGTTAAAATTGCGCGGTCCCAGTTCATAAATTTATGGAGCCCGCCCGCTTCTTTGACAATGTCTTGGCCCGGACGAAGCCATAGATGATAAGTGTTGCTCAAAATGATGCCTGCATCCATTGCTTTCAGCTCTTCAGGCGACATTGTTTTGACTGTCGCCAGTGTGCCGACCGGCATAAAAACCGGCGTTTCAAAGGAGCCGTGAGGCGTATGCACTTTGCCCAGCCGCGCTCCTGTTTGTTTGCATTCTTTTATAAATTCATAGCGTATTGGTTGTTCAGCCACTTTTGATGAGGCCTCCTGTTCTCAAATTATATAATCAGCATCGCGTCTCCGAAGCTGAAGAAACGGTATTCCTCTTCCACTGCATGGTTATAGGCACGCAGAATGTTTTCTCTTCCAGCAAGCGCGCTGACCAGCATAATCAATGACGATTTCGGCAAATGGAAGTTTGTAATCATTCCGTCAATGGCTTTAAATTCATAGCCCGGATAAATAAAAATAGATGTCCAGCCGCTTGATGCTTTAAATTGCCCGTCATGTTCCCCGGCAATCGTCTCAAGCGTGCGTGTCGAGGTCGTACCGACAGAAATGATCCGGCCGCCATTTTCTCTTACTTTGTTTAAGGCTGCAGCCGTTTCTTCTGACATTTGATAAAACTCTGCATGCATATTATGCTCTTCCACTTCATCGGCACTCACAGGGCGAAACGTTCCAAGGCCTACGTGCAGTGTGATGAACTCAATTTGCACGCCTTTGTCTTTCAGCTGCTGTAAGATTTCTTCCGTGAAGTGAAGGCCAGCTGTAGGCGCAGCAGCAGAGCCGATTTCTTTTGAATACACTGTCTGGTAGCGCTCTTTGTCATCAAGCTGTTCTTTGATATATGGAGGGAGCGGCATCTCTCCAAGGGATTCAAGCACCTCGTAGAAAATACCGTCATATTGAAATTCCATCTTTCTGCCGCCGTGCTCAAGCTCTTCCGTGCAGATTGCCTTCAATCTTCCGTCTCCAAATGTGACAACAGTTCCTTTTTTCACCCGTTTCGCCGGTTTGGCAAGTGTTTCCCATTTATCACCGGTTTCCTGTTTCAACAAAAGAAGTTCCACTTTCGCGCCGGTATCCTCTTTTGTGCCGAATAACCGCGCAGGCAGTACCCGGGTATTGTTCAGGACTAGACAATCGCCTTCGTTAAAGAAGCTGATAATGTGTTTAAACGAGCTGTCAGTAAGCTCTCCTGTATGTTTATCGAGCACCATCAGCCTTGAAGCATCACGCTGCTCCAACGGTACTTGTGCAATTAAACGTTCTGGTAGTTCAAAATCAAATAAATCGACTTTCATGATGATTTCACCTTTATTCTAGTCTTTTGTTATTTCATTCTGCCAAAAAGATTGAGCAAAATTGATAATACCACACTTATAATAATACAAGTGACAACCGGGAAGAAAAACGTGACATTTCCTTTTTTTACAAAAATATCTCCCGGCATCTTGCCGACAAAATGCAAAACTGCTCCGATAATAAGCATAACAGCACCAAGAATCATGATGATCTTAGGAAATTCAGTCATATCGGGGAGCCTCCATTTGGAAATGATGATAAACGGCCGGTGTCACGATCCTTCCACGCGGCGTTCTTTGTATAAATCCAATTTGCAGCAGATATGGTTCATATACGTCTTCAATCGTATGCGATTCCTCGCCGATGGTAGCTGAAATCGTATCAAGGCCTACTGGGCCGCCGTTGAATTTTTCGATCATGCCCATCAGCAGCTTATGATCAATATGATCCAAACCGAGGCGGTCAACCTGAAGCCGCTCCAGCGCATTCTGAGAAATGTCTTCCGTAATCCTGCTGTCACCCAGCACTTGGGCAAAATCGCGCACCCTTCTCAGCAGGCGGTTCGCCACGCGGGGCGTCCCTCTCGATCTTCTTGCAATTTCAAGAGCCGATGGTTTATCAATCTCAACCTCGAATACATCAGCGGTTCTTGTGACAATATCCGCCAGTTCTTCTTGTGTATAGTACTCAAGGCGAGACATTACGCCGAATCTGTCTCTTAAAGGAGCCGTCAAAAGCCCCACCCTCGTCGTGGCTCCCACCAGCGTAAAAGGCGGAAGGTCGAGCCGAACCGAGCGGGCAGATGGGCCTTTGCCAATCACAATGTCCAGGCAAAAGTCTTCCATTGCAGGATAAAGCACCTCTTCGATCGATCTGTGCAGCCTATGTATTTCATCAATAAATAATACATCTCCCGGTTCCAGCGCCGTTAATATAGCAGCCAAATCACCAGGCCTTTCAATCGCAGGCCCTGATGTCGTCCGCAATTCCACTCCCATTTCATTAGCAACAATCGAAGCAAGCGTTGTTTTTCCGAGTCCGGGCGGCCCGTACAGAAGAACATGATCCAGCGTCTCCTGTCTCATTTTCGCCGCATCTATAAACACGCGCAAATTTTCTTTTACCTTATGCTGCCCGATATACTGTGCCAGATTTTGCGGCCTCAGGCTTTGCTCTATCACTGATTCATGGTTGTCTGCTTCACTTGAGACGAGCCGTTCATCCATGAACATCACCTTACTTTAATAGTTTTTGTAATGCTTTTTTCACATATTGGTCTGTTGTCAGCCCAATTTCTTCTTTAAGGTGAGGAAGCACCTTTTTGATTTCTTTTTCAGCATATCCGAGAACCCTGAGGGCTTCAAGTGCTTCTTCAAGAGCCGTTTCCGCTGTTTGCTTTTCAAGCCTTTCTTCATGATTAAACAGATTTTCAATCATTTCAGGCACAACATCTGCCAGCTTTCCTTTTAAATCTAGAATAATCTGGCGTGCGGTTTTCTTTCCTACTCCAGGAAACTTGACCAAAAAAGCTTCATCCTCATTTTCAATTGCTTGGATGACCGCTCCGGGATCACCCGAGCCCAAGATGGCAAGTGCTCCTTTCGGGCCAATTCCGGTCACGTTTAACAGCTTTGTAAAGAGCGCCTTCTCCTCTCTTGTTGAAAAACCGTAAAGCGAAAAAGCATCCTCTCTGATATGATGGTATGTAAAAATCGTTTCTTGGCTTCTCTCCTTATATATAAACGGATTCGGCGTGAAAATCTGATAACCGATGCCGCCGTTCTCTATGACAATATATTGGGGAGATACATAATCAATCGTCCCTTTAACAAATTCAATCACGCAAATTCACCTCTTTGACTGTTCTTCATTGTACCATAAAAACAGCCAAAGTCTTATAGAAAAGTTAACATATGTTCGCTTCTCTCTCATTCTTTCACGAAAAAAAAGACATGAATTCATGTCTTCAATCAGCGGACGTTACCCGCTGTATGTCTTCATATGTTCGATGACATCCTCAAACTCCGCTTTTGTCCGAAATGGAATGCCTTTCAGCAGATTTTTTTGCATATGGCTTTCCAGCCTTTCTAAATCAATTTGAAAAAAAGACTGAATTGGTTCGGAAGCTGGCTCAGGCCGCCCATGAAAAGTGGAAATCACTCCATTATCCGATACACCGATATACCCGTTGACCTTGCTGAGCGGAGAAATATCGTCCATTTGCTTCCGAAAGAGCACATATCCCTTTTTTTGTTCCACAAGCGTCCATCCGGCATAAGCTGCCCAAAAATCATCCATAGAAAACACTTTTTCATGCTTATGCTCAATGCTGACATCGCCGTCCAAATACACCTTTTCAAGCTGCACATGCACCTGCAGCGGCTCATAGTGCTCCACTTCCGCGCCAAGTGCGCGGGAAGGAGCTCCTATTAAAAATACTGCCGCTGAGCAAAGAATGCCCAGCAAAAGATACGCCGTGCTGAATCGTTTCACCCTCTACACCTCTTTGCACACGTTTATGATTAGTTTGACCAAAGAGGCTACTGCTTAACCGTTTTATCAAAATTTGTCTGCACATTTTCCCTGACAAACCGTTCCTCCGTATACACATCTGTGCTTTGCTCAGAAATTGTCAAGAATCGCGTCAGAAAGGCACTGAAAAAATACAATGCCGCAAAGATCCAAATCACGCCACCTGCACCGAGCGGCCCAATGAAAAGACTCACGATGCCCGGCGCGATAAACGCACATAAACCAGATCCCAAATTCAACACTGACATGGCAGCACCTTTATTATCAGGTGCAAGCGTCGGCAAAAGCGCGCTTAATGGGACGTACCCTGCTAAAGCCGCGCCGTAGCAGCAGGCGATAATCATGAGCACCCAATACTGATGCCCGATCAGCTGAGGCGTGTAATACAGCGCCAGCGTAAAAATACCGCATCCGACACCGCCAAACCACATGACCGTATTGCGCCAGCCAAGTTTATCTCCGACTGCACCGAAAATGATATTAAACACAATATTCACAAAAAACAGCGTCCCCCATATTTGCAGCCATTCCGAAACCGAATACCCGTATCGTGCTAAATAAGTAGGAAGAAAGATGGCAAATCCAAATTGTCCTATCGCATTAATCGTCTTGACCACTCCGCCGATGCCGACCTTAGGGTTTTCAAACATAATTGTAAATGCCTTCGACAATTCTTTCCATTTCGGCTGATCTTGTTTTTGTATCGGAGTAAATTTATCTTTGTTAAAAAACAAGGCCAGAAATCCGCCTGCCGCCACAAACAGTAAAGCGCTCCAAAGCGTATTGATTTCTCCAAAGGCCGGAACCGCATAGCTGGAATAGAACGGGCCGAGCACGTTAAGGCCGCACGTAAACATAAACCAAAACCATCCGACGGCTTTTCCGAGAATATTTTGAGAGGTGCTGTATGACACCCATACGAGAAAAGAGTATGCAAACAGCGGATATCCCAAGCCTCTAAGAGCATAGCTGCCCAAGAGAGCCGGATAATACATATGAGGAATCGCCCAGCCGATAAAAGCGGCCGAACCGAGGATAAATGCAAGCAATCCGACAGTCATCGTTTTTCTCGGCCCCCAAGTTTGGACAAACGTTCCTGAAAGCCAAGCTGAGATGGTGACAGCAATGCCGTACATGGTAAATAACGATGCGGATTGCTGCATACTGAGACCATGATCAACGAGAAAAGGAGACAGCCAGCCTTGTTCGAGGCCGTCTCCAACCATAAAGATGACAACGCCAATATAACCCCAAACCATGTGAGAAGGAATTCCGATTTTGTTCAAAACATTTCCTTTAGCATGTACTGTATTCATTTTCTCCACCGCCTACTTAAAGTATCAATGGAGTATATACCCAAGCTTGCTGAATTGTAATCCTGTTAGATTAAAAAGCGATTTTTTCAGTGTGCTCAATGCTGACAGGCATGCCAAAAGCAAGCGATTGCTGTGCTGCTCTGGCGATCCTTCCGGCCTGTAAACCGTCATTGCCGGTGCAGGGAGTCTCCTGGTTTGTGCCGATCGCTTCTGCAAAACGGAGAATCTCCTCCTCATATGAATCCTTATAGCGTTCAAGGAAAAAGAAATGCGGTTTATCCTTCATCACAAAATCAGCTGTTGACACCTCAACCGTTGTCGGCCTGCTATTGTCAGCCGCTGCAGAGCCTTTCGTCCCGAAAACCTCAACCCGCTGGTCATATCCGTACACAGCTTGGCGGCTGTTATCAATCACAGCCATGGCACCGTTTTCAAAAGTCAGTGTAATAACAGCTGTATCAATATCACCCAGCTCCGCAAAAGAAGGATTCACCAAAGCCGCCCCTTTGGCATACACTTCCGTCACTTCGCTTCCCATAATATATCTGGCCATATCAAAATCATGGATCGACATATCCATAAACAATCCGCCTGACGTACGGACATAATCTATATTCGGGGGTTCTGGGTCCCGGGACGTGATTTTTAATAAATGAGGTGTACCAATTTCACCATTTTCAACAATCGTTTTGATTTTCTTAAAATGAGGATCAAAGCGGCGGTTAAATCCGACTTGAAGTGTTACACCGTGTTTCCGGACAGCCGCAAGCGCTTCACTCGTTTCGTCCAGAGAGAAACTAACGGGCTTCTCACAAAATATATGCTTTTTCGCCTCGGCTGCTTCTTTGATCATCTGTGCATGTACGGCTGTAGGAGAGCAAATAAAAATAGCATCAATATCAGGATCATGTAATAAATCACGATAATCAGAGGTTATGTATTCAATCTGATGACTGTCGGCCCAGCTTTTTATACGGCTTGCCTGAATGTCAGAGACTGCTTTTATTTTCATGTGAGGAATCCGGCTTATATTTTGAACATGAAGTTTGCCGATGCGGCCTGCACCGATAATCCCTGTCACAATCTGTTTTGTCATGGCTTCTTCCCCCTTGATCATTCACGAAAGCGCTTTATTTAAAATTAATACTATCCCATTTGTAAGCGCTTTTCAAGAATGGAAATTAAACGTTCTATGTCTCTTTTATCACAATTCATGCTTATAAGTAGCCTTCTTCTTCAAGACCAGATACACTAGAATTAGGCTCTTTTTCCTGAACAGTTTATGATTTTCCTATAAACAGCTGCATAAAATAGAGCAAAGAAGGTGAATGAAATGCTGACAAAAGCAGAGGCACTGGCCCATTCCGTCATATACCGCGAGAACAGCAGATTTGATAAAGTCAAAGAGAAATCCGAGGAATTAACACTAATCGGCAAGGGAAGAAGCGCCTATGTGTTTGCCTTAACAGAAGGCGGTCGAAAAATGGCGCTGAAAGTATTTTTTCCGGAATATCAAGCGACAGCAGTCAAAGAAGCAGCGATCTATGAAAAATTAGCCGGGTCCGCATTCTATCCTGACATTTACGAAACTGGCGATTCATTTATTCTCATGGAATATATTAAAGGTGAAACCTTTTATAACTGTCTGAAGAAAGGCATTGCAATCAGTGATGACATGATTCAGCAGGTTGAAGAAGCGCTTTCTGACGCCCGGGCAGCCGGACTGAACCCGTCAGATATTCATTTGCGGAATCTGATATTGACAGAAACCGGGACGGTGCGGGTGATTGATGTTGCGAGATTTGAGCAGACAAAAACATGCACGCAGTGGGACGACTTAAAATCCGCATATCATGCACTCTACAAAAAACCGATATTCCCCAAAAAGATTCCGGGTTTTTGGCTGGAGATCATCGCATTTTTATATAAGAAAGATTGGTTTCAAAAGCATTTCGCACAGCGGAAAAGAAAATATTCTTAAATCAAAAAGGCAGCCGCACAAGCGGCTGCCTTTATCATGTATTTTTTACTTTCTGACGGCAGAAATCAGTTTCATTTGTTCAGGCGACAGCTTAATTCGATAGCCTCTCACAGTTAAGTAGACCGCTTCTGGGTCCTTCTCGCCGGAATGACAATACGTTTTTTCCATTTCTGTCTCCCCTCACCCTTTATTGGCTTTATTTCATCTTATCATTGCTTTATTGAGGTAATTTTAAAGAAATGTAAAGATTATATGAATCCGATATATAGTAAAATGAGAGAAAAAAAGGGAGAGAGTCACATTAAGACACGCAGCAACATCCCGCTTATTATGTTTGCCCTGCTGGTCTTCTTCGGCGGCGCCATCTATTGGATGTTATTTTCACTAAAAAACGTTCCGAAAGGAAATCTCGTCCAAGCGGTTGAATCGCCGGAGGCAGGTATACGTTAAACACTTATGTATCCGAAAACACCTTGAGCTTAGATGCAGCCAGAGGTGAACTTGTAAATGAAAAAACACTTGTCAAGAGAACAATCTACTGGAATTACCCAGACAGCCGCCCAGCAGTGACGTGGATCAATCACAATACAGTGAAAATCGGCAATCAGACTTTACATCTTGATACTGATGAAACATATGATTGGCGAAAAGATGATCATTGGATCCGTGAAGAACCGCCGCAGGCGTCAGTGAGGTGATGAAACATGAATAAGATGAACGGAACAAATGATGAAAAGCATTTCAATCATTTTGTGATTGCTTTATCCTTTATATACGGTTTGACTGAACTAGGCTATTTGTTGCTGAAGGATTTTATAACAATTGCCATAAGTTTGCCTCTGTAGAAAAACGCAGCGTAGTCGATACGCCGCGTTTTTTCTTTTTCCCTTCCTCTTCTTATTGATAATTACAGGTCATATAATGTGACAAATCGATTGTAGAAATAGTTCGATTAGACCAAAATCCTTTTTATACATGTATTCGAATTTGAAGTGAGGGGGAAGCTTGATGGCAGATTTTGTTGCTAGTTTGAATGCGGTCTTATGGAGTACGCCCGTCATTTATATTTTATTGGGAATTGGATTCGCCTTTTCAATTATGACCCGTTTTTTACAAGTCCGACATTTAAAAGAAATGATTGTTCAGATGTTCAAAGGCAAGAGCTCTGAAGCCGGCGTTTCATCTTTCCAAGCGTTATCGATTGCGCTGTCCGGCCGTGTGGGCACAGGAAACATCGCGGGAGTGGCGACAGCAATTGCATTCGGCGGACCCGGTGCGGTGTTCTGGATGTGGGCGATTGCCTTTATCGGGGCGGCGAGTGCCTTTGTAGAATCAACACTTGCTCAAATTTACAAAGTGAAACAAGACGGTCAATATCGGGGCGGCCCTGCTTATTATATAGAAAAAGGCTTAGGCATTAAGTGGTTTGCCGTCTTATTTGCCGCTGCTGCCCTTATTGCAATGGCCTTTCTAATGCCAGGCGTACAGTCCAACTCCATTGCGGCTGGGATCCAAAATGCATTCGGCATCTCTCCTTTCGTCACAGGGTGCGGTCTGGTTTTATTATTAGGGTTTATTATTTTTGGCGGCGTCAAACGAATTGCCAGTGCGGCGCAAATGATTGTTCCATTTATGGCCATTGGATATATCCTGCTGTCTTTGATTATTATTGTCATGAATGTGTCTGAATTACCTGCTGTGCTCTCATTAATATTCAAAAGCGCCTTTGCATTGGATTCCGCTTTTGGCGGCTTGATCGGCATGGCGATTTCCTGGGGCGTTAAACGTGGCATTTACTCAAACGAAGCCGGCCAGGGAACAGGCCCGCATCCGGCAGCCGCTGCAGAGGTTTCTCATCCGGTCAAGCAGGGACTGGTTCAGGCATTTTCTGTTTATATTGACACCTTGTTTGTATGTTCCGCTACAGCTTTCATGATCTTGTTTACCGGCATGTACAATACCCAGGCTGCAGATGGTTCCTTTATCGTTCACCAGCTTAAAGGCGTAGAAGCAGGACCTGGTTTCACACAAGCGGCAATTGACAGTGTTCTTCCCGGATTCGGTGCAGGCTTTGTTGCCATCGCTTTATTCTTCTTCGCTTTTACAACAATTATGGCGTATTACTACATCGCAGAAACAAATATCGCCTATTTAGCACGAGGCAGAGAAAGCAAATGGGCAATGCTTGGCTTAAAACTGATTATTTTAGCCGCCACATTCTATGGTACTGTGAAAACAGCTTCACTTGCTTGGGCATTAGGGGATGCAGGGCTTGGCATTATGGTATGGCTGAACGTCATTGCCATTGTGCTGCTGGCCAAACCGGCGCTTCTTGCTTTAAAGGATTATGAGCGCCAAAAGAAGCAGGGCTTAGACCCGGTCTTTGATCCAAAAGCGCTGGGTATCAAAAACGCTGATTTCTGGGAGAAAGAATACACTCATGATAGTGAACGTGTCTCCTGAACTACTAAAACCGGCCCGATATGACATCGTGCCGGTTTTTTATGAGCGATAGTTTGTATACACTTCTTGAACATCATCGTCATCTTCAAGGATGTCTATTAATGTTTCCAGCTTCTCAACAGCCTGATCATCGGCATCTGCATAGGTATTGGGAAGCATGGTCACCTCCGCCGAAGAAATTGGATATTTCGATTCGAGGGCTGTTTTCACCTCTTCAAAATGCTCAGGCTCTGTGAAAACCTCGTATAGGTCTTCTTCAATTCGAAGCTCTTCTCCTCCTGCTTCAAGCACATCAAGCATGAGCTCATCTTCTTCTATTTGCCGTTCAGTGCGGTCTATCGTAATGAAACCCTTCCGTTCAAATAAAAAGGCTACACATCCGCTTTCTCCCAGACTTCCGCCATTTTTATTAAAGGCTGTCCGCACATTTGACGCCGTTCGGTTTTTATTATCTGTTACGCATTCAACCATGACGGCAATCCCTGAAGGGCCGTAGCCTTCATAGGTGATTTCTTCATAACTGCTTCCATCTTGGCCTCCCGCAGCTTTTTTAATGGCCCGATCTATATTTTCATTCGGCATATTGGCGCCTTTTGCTTTTTCGATGACAAGACGCAATGCTGAATTTGCTTCTGGATCCGCTCCGCCTTCTTTCGCTGCCACATAGATTTCTTTTGCCAGCTTCATAAATATTTTGCCGCGCTTTGCATCCTGTGCATTTTTTCTTTTTTGAATGTTTTTCCACTTGGAATGGCCTGCCATGTTTTCACCTTCTTTTACATTTTCTATGTACACTTTAATGGGAATTGTTCGCTGATGCAAAGAAAAAGGCTGCCGAATATCACTTCCGGCAGCCCTTCCTTCCTAGCGGTTGTTCATTTTATGAAGTTTTCTGAACAGCCCTTTATCTGTTGATACTTGGACGTCACGGCCATTTGCATAGTTGCGCGCTGCTTTTACGACATTATCTCTGTCAGACTTTGTGAACTCTCTGTGGCTTTTGACTGCGATAACTACTCGGTCATCCGATACCATAACTTGTGTGTCATTGACGTTTTTCACTTGTTTCACACGGTTGGCAATTTTTGCAGCCAGTCTTCTGTTTTCTTGGTTGTCATACCCGTTGTTCGCTGCATTCCGATTCATGTTTCGGTTATTCGTGTTGTTATATGTTCCGTCAGTTGCCAAAGGAACACGATCGTCAGCAGTAACACGGTCACGGTTATTTACATTCGTGGTGTTTCGGTTACCGTCGTTCTGATCCTCCATTAATTCAGAAACAGGACCATCGTGGTCGATTCCGTCTCCCTGTCTATCGGCGTCATTTTCATTTGTATAATATCCGATTGGACGGGTATTGCCGTTATTGCGCGTATCATTCATAGCATTATCGTTTGCTCCGCATGCTGTTAAGCCGGCTGTCATTAGAATCAAGCTAGCGATCGTCATTTTTTTACCCAATGGAAAAACCCCCCGTGGACGAATTGAGCATGTTTGCTCGCTTTTATCATGTGCGTATGGGGGGCATATTAAGCGTGTCAGTTCTCTCCATTTGGCAGTGATCTGCTTGAAAACAAAAAAAGGAACGATTTACATCGTTCCGAACGATCACTCATTTTCTTCTTCCGGCCGGCCAAACATTTGGTTTACAGAAGGCTGATTCGTCATTGGCATAGAAACTCCTGCCGAATATGGGTTTGGATTTGGGTTAGCTGTGCCATATGGCATATTAGGGCTTCCATAAGCTCCCATTCCCGAATGGCCAGGTGCAGAGAAATATGGCTGATGATCACCGTCACAGCCGCAGTCGTCATGATCTTTGTATGGCATGTAACCATGAGCCGCAGCAGGCTGGTATGCTCCCATTACTTGGGGAGTGCCGTAATAAGGGCCATACGGCATATGTCCATACGGAGATCCATAAGCCGGAGATGCGTATTGCGGCGCACCGTATGAACCGTAATGTCCGTGATGGCTGTTTTCATGATGCTGGTTTTCATAACCCGGGTCATACTGAGGCGATACAAAGCCTGGCTGGTATCCATGCATCGGATGCATTGGAAAAGCCTGTGCCGGATAGTACGGATAGCATAATCCTGATCCTGGAAGAATTGGCGAAACAGGCACCGGACACGGTACGAAATGAGCCGGATAATGATAATAAGGCTGAACAGCCGGCATCGGCATATTCGGAACTGTGTGATGAACGTTTTCCTCTTCTATACCGCCTACCTCTGGCGCCTTTGGCATATTAGGCATATTCGGATAATTTGCATTTTCCATATTACTCATAGCCTCCTGTTGTGGAAATTGGTCTTGCATATGATACATATGATCCATATTTCCGTCATGATGTTGTTTCGGCTCCTCCGGTTTAGGAGGCGACCAAGGCTGGAAAAGCTGTTTCATATCATAATAATCGTTCACATCAGCTTCAGGGTACACATTTTCCTGCAAATTAGGCATCGGCGGGACATACGGCATGGACTTCTTTTCTTTCGGCTTTGTGTCTTCTACATCGACAACGGATTTAGGCTTCTCTTTCGCATATGGATGTTCTTGCTTCACACTCCCGGCCGCAGGACTTTTGCCCGCTTTTGGCTCTTTTCTGACCGGGACTCCTTCTGACGGCACTTTTATTTTCATTCCAGGCATGATTAAGTCTGGATTACTAAGCTGTGTATTGAGTTTTTTCACTTCCTCAACATCGACTCCGTACTTTTCAGCTATTTTCCAGAGCGAATCGCCTTTTTGAACGATATGGATTTTCAACGTTTTCCCCTCCTATGCAAAACGTGAACAGTTCAGCTGTGATTACAATATGTTTCTTCACAACATATGCCTGAACAAAAGAAGTTATGAGTAAAGGAAGGGAAAATATTTCTGATCTACGTGATCGAAAGCATTCGATTCAGGGCAAGGAGTGCATCTTCCTGAATGGCTTTTGGCACCTTGATGACGCCTGAAGGTTCTCCTTTTTCAATTTGTTCCAGCGACCACAACAAATGCGGCAAATCAATTCGGTTCATTGTCAGGCAAGGGCACATGTCAGGGTTGAGTGATTCGATTTGTTTATCTGGATGCTCGTGAATGATCCGCTGAACAAGATTCATTTCTGTCCCGATTGCCCACTTGCTTCCCGCCGGAGCCTGATTGATTGTGTCGATAATATATTTCGTTGATCCGTTATCATCGCTTAGTGTCACGACTTCGTGTGAGCATTCCGGGTGCACAATGATCTGAATGTCGGGGTCTCGCTCTCTCATATCATGGATATTTTTAGTGGTGAATTTCTCGTGAACAGAGCAATGCCCTTTCCACAAAATCACTTTCACATTCGTATGCCCGGATTCAGCTACTAATTCATCTTTCATCGGGTCCCACACAGCCATATCTTCAAGCGCAATGCCCAGATCATAAGCCGTATTTCTCCCTAAATGCTGATCAGGCAAAAATAAAATTCTTTTTTTCTGTGTAAACGCCCATTCAAGCACTTTTTTCGCATTCGAAGAAGTCACAGTTGCTCCGCCATGCTTTCCGACGAATGCCTTGATCTCCGCAGTGGAGTTCACATAAGTTAAAGGTATGATCGTATCTCCAAATATATGCTGAAGCTTCTTCCATGCCCTATTGGTCTGCTGCATGTCAGCCATGTCAGCCATAGAACATCCAGCTCTCATATCTGGCAGGACGACCGTTTGCTGCTCGCTTGTCAGCATATCGGCGGTTTCTGCCATAAAGTGAACGCCGCAAAATACGATATAATCCGCTTCTTTGTTTTTTTCCGCTACTTGGGCCAATTGCAGGGAGTCGCCTGTTTGGTCAGCAAATTGTATCACTTCATCCTTTTGATAATGATGGCCTGGTATAAAGAGACTGCTGCCGAACTTTTTCTTAATGGCGGCAACGCGCGTTTCCATATCCTTTCTCGATAGTTCTTTATAACTTTCGGGCATCATATCATTCGATTGTTTGATCACATCAAGAATTGACATAACGGCATTCCTCCACAGATTCATTTGATAACGTAACATCCATGCTGATATCTAAACTTTTGACGGAATGAGTCAGAAATCCTAATGAAATATAATTCACACCCGTCCCTTTAAAAGCAGGCAAAGATTCTAACGTAATCCCGCCGGAGGCTTCAGTTTTTATATGATCCGGTGTGAGCTTTGCAAAATGACGGACCGTATCAGGCGGACAGTTGTCAAACATAATGACATCCGCGCCAGCTGCAATTGCTTCCCGCAGCTGTCCCTCCGTTTCAATTTCCACCTCGATATTTACCATGTGCCCTGCGGCCTGACGGGCTTTTTTGCACGCCTCTAAAATAGAACCGCATGCTGCGATATGATTATCTTTAATCATGATGCCGTCATACAAACCGAATCGATGATTATACCCGCCGCCGGCTCTGACAGCATATTTCTCCAGCATTCTGAGCCCCGGTGTTGTTTTTCTCGTGTCACAAATTTTAATCTGTTCATCATCCAGACACCGAACAGCCTCTCTTGTCATTGTCGCAATTCCTGACAGCCTCTGAATAAGATTTAATACGACCCGCTCTCCTGAAAGGAGCGCAGCTGCGGGACCGTGTAACTCGGCAATCACTTCACCTTTATGCAACATGTCCCCATCTTTTTTGTGTAAAATGATTTGAACATTTTCGTCCAATAACGAAAAGCCTTCTTTTATCACCGCTGCTCCTGCAAAAATACCCTCTGACTTTGCAACAATCTCCGCTTCACAGCTCTGTTCTCCAAAAATAGACTGCGATGTAAGATCCCCTGTCCCAATATCCTCAAGAAAAAAGTGATTCAGTAATTTTTTCAGCTGTAAATGATTCATTGTTCCAAATCCCCTCGTTTTTTCTGATCTTCGTTCCTTTTTTTGTATGGACAATTTGTCTTCCTTGCCAGCTCACCTCAGCATGAGGAAAATCGGTGCGGAAGTGAGCCCCTCTGCTTTCCTCCCGCAAAAGCGCAGAAAACGTCATCAGCTTTGCAGCTTGCCATAGATGAGAAAGCTCCAGCTGCGGAATTGTGATATCCTTCACATTCACTTCCTGAAAAGGCAGCGTATGAAGCCAGATGCTAAGCTCAATCAAACTGCTTTGTTCCCGCAGAATAGACATGTGGCTTGTCATTTTGCTTTGCAGTTCATGCATCTCTATATCCGGCACCTCGTAGACAACACTGGTTTCTAGCCCTGATTGATATTGCCTGTTATAAACCGGTTTTTGGATAATATGCTCTGCTGCCCTTTTTCCAAATACCAGCGCTTCCAATAAAGAATTGCTTGCAAGTCGGTTTGCTCCATGTAAACCAGAGCATGCTGTCTCGCCAATCGCATAAAGTCCCGGCACTGTCGTTTCTCCCCAGCGATTAACTGAAACACCTCCCATTAAGAAATGCATTCCCGGAGCAACAGGAATTTTTCCGCTGTGAATATCAACCCCTGCTTTTTCACAAATAGCGGTGATGGTAGGGAAACGCGTTTCAAAATCAGAAATCGCACTGAAGTCTATATAAACGCGATTTCCTTTTGCCATTTCTTCGTGAATAACCCGTGAGACAATATCTCTTGGAGCCAGGTCACCTAAAGGATGCCGTTCAGCCATAATCCTGCGGCCGTTTTCGTCTACTAAACATCCGCCTTCCCCTCTGACAGCTTCTGAAACAAGCCCGTAGGAAACACCATTTTTCACAAGCAGTGTCGGGTGAAACTGAGTAAACTCCAAATCCGTTAATTCCGCCCCGGCCCGGTAAGCCAGAGAAAGACCGTCAGCTGTGACAGTGAGATCATTCGTATGGTGAAGAAACAGGTTTCCACAGCCGCCGGCAGCCAGCACAACTTCGTCTGCGTGCCTTACCTTGAGCTGCCCTTTGCTGTCTTTTGTCATGACGCCGATACATCGTCCGTCCTCTATAAGCAAATCTGCTGCCATTTCATTCTCGATTAACTTGATTTTGCTGTTGATCCGTTTGAGCAAATAATCGATAAGCAGCCTGCCTGTTGCGTCTCCGCCTGCATGAAATATGCGGTTGTATGAGTGGGCCCCTTCTCTTCCAAGACAAACACCGCCTCGTTCATTGCGGTCGAATGGAAATCCACGCTCCAATAGGCTTTGAACTATCATTTTTCCATCATGTAAAACGTCTGCTGCAATAGCTAGATTATTATGGCCGCACCCTGCGTATAACGTATCCTCCAGATGGGCTTCAATCGAGTCATCTTTTGCATAGGCCGCAGCAATCCCGCCTTGTGCATAGACAGAATTGCTGTTTTTAACGCTTTTTTTTGTGATAACAGTCACTTCGTATGAGGGCGGGAAAGCTGCAGCTAAGGAAAGTGCCGCCGCCCCTGAACCGATGACTGCAATCGTCTTTTTAGACATATGCCATCCTCCTGTTGTTTACACCTGTCTTGACACCTATATTTACACAAGGATAAAATAAACTCAAGAGTTTTTTATGGAGAACGGATGGAGGAAGACCGGATGATTTATTTAGATTATGCAGCGACAACGCCTATTTGTGAGGAAGCCCTTACTGTATATCAGAACCTTAGTATGGATATGTACGGAAATGCCAGCAGCCTGCATGATGCAGGAGGAAAAGCAAAGCACATACTGGAGTACTGCCGTGAAAAAATCGCCAACATCATTGGCGGAGAAGCAAGCGGCATCTATTTTACAAGCGGCGGCACTGAATCCAATTTTCTGGCCATTCAATCATTGCTAAACGGCCTGCCAAAAACGAAAAGACATTTTATTACGACTGCCATGGAGCATCAGTCCATTCATAATTGCGCTGCTTTTTTGGAACAGCAGGGATATGATGTAACAGTCATTGAACCGAATGAATACGGGCTTATTACCGAGGAAATATTACTAGCCCATATCCGGCCGGAAACAGGCCTTGTATCTATTCAGCATGCAAATTCTGAAACCGGGATCATTCAGCCCATTCAACGCCTGTCTTCATACCTGCACAATAAGGGGATTCTTCTTCATTGCGACGCTGTTCAAACGTTTGGAAAGATCCCGATCAATACAAAAAATCTGGGAGTAGATGCACTTTCAATGTCCAGCCATAAAATCCACGGTCCTAAAGGAGTAGGGGCGGTCTATATCCGGCCGGATGTCCCTTGGAAACCCGTTTATCCTCTGACTACTCACGAATACGGATTCAGAGCCGGCACCGTAAATGTTCCCGGGATCGGTGCCTTCACTGCCGCTGCAGAATTGATCGTAAGCGAAATGGAAAAACAGATATCCCGCAATGAGGCATTAAGAACATACTTTCTAGACCAAATCCGTATTCGGTCTCTCCCTGTAACCCTTGCGGCAGACACTTCGCAAGCAGAATGTCTTCCGCATATTATAGGGTGTTTTTTTCACTCATTTGAAGGACAATATGTTATGTTAGAATGTAATCGGAGTAATATTTGCATTTCAACCGGCAGCGCTTGTTCTGCAGGTTACCACGGTCCGTCTGAAACAATGAAAGCATTAAGAAAAACCGAACAAGAAGCTCTGCAATTTATCCGCATCTCTTTTGGCAGGCATACAACAGCTGAACAGCTGGAACAGTTATTACATACGTTTACAGTGCTTTGGGAACAAAAGAAAGGAGAATATGATATTGACCGAAGAATTAAAGCTAATGGGCGCCAACAGGCGTGACCAGCTTCTTCTGTGGCTGAAGGAATCTAAATCACCGCTGACAGGAGGAGAACTCGCAAAAAAAGCGAACGTTTCAAGACAGGTTATTGTACAGGATATATCCCTCTTGAAAGCGAAAAATGTACCGATTATCGCCACAAGCCAAGGATATGTATACTTGGATGCAGCCGCTCAGCAGCACCAGCAGGCAGAAAGAATCATAGCATGTCTGCACGGTCCTGAACGGACAGAAGAGGAACTGCAGCTCATCGTCGACGAAGGCGTTACAGTAAAAGACGTAAAAATCGAGCATCCCGTATATGGAGATTTAACTGCAGCCATCCAAGTAGGCACCCGGAAAGAAGTTAGCCATTTCATCAAAAAAATCAATTCTACGAATGCTGCCTACTTATCACAGCTGACCGACGGCGTGCACCTGCATACATTGACAGCACCTGATGAACATCGCATCGATCTAGCCTGCCAAGCCCTCGAAGAAGCCGGCATTTTAATTAAAGACTAAAAAAAGCCCTCTAGTGGGCTTTTTTTATAATTGGTAAGACTGGTATGCACCAAGAAGCCTCACTTTGCAGCCGAGCGCTTCAAGCTCCTGCATGGCCCCTGGAATCAATACATCATCAAACGCTTTTTCAATATCAATAATAAAGAAATAATGGCCTAATCCGGTTTTAGTCGGACGTGACTCAATTTTTGACAGGTTTAAATTTCTCCAAGAAAATGCAGACAGCACTCTATGCAGCGCCCCGGACTGATCATCCTGCGGCAGCATGACCATTAAGGTCGTTTTGGGCCTAGAGCTCAATTTTGAATTCACTTCAAAAGATATGTTTTCATCAGGAGACAGAATAACAAATCTTGTATGATTGTCCCTATAATCCTGTATATCCCGTTTCACGATTTTTAATTCGTATGTAGAAGCTGCCATATCATTGGCAATGACCCCGATATTCAGCTCGGGATGGTCACTGACAAACTTTGCTGCCGCCCCGGTAGAATTGGCGTATTCATATGGAACGGAAGGAAAATGTCGATGGAGAAATTTATGGCATTGCGCAATCGCGTGTGAATGCGAGTAAATTTTGTCGAGCTCTTTCCATGCATTCTCTCTTGAGGGATGGACGAGCAAGTGCTGATGAATCGGCAACGTCATTTCACCCACGATTGGCAAGGGCTGTTCATGTATTAAATAGTCTATTGTTAGATTAACAGATCCTTCTAATGCATTTTCCAAAGGAACAAAAGCAAAATCAACTTCGCCTGCAACGGCTGCATCTATACACTCCGGAATGGTGCGGTAAGCAACATGTTCGGCGCCGTTTTGAAAACAAGAACTGACTGCTAGATGTGTAAATGTAGCTGCTGGACCTAAATAACCGACTTTCATGACGATTTTCTCTCCCTTATGCACCTGAACCTAATATTTCAACCTTTTCTACAAAATCAAACTTCCTGAGCTTATTCATTAATGTATGAATGTCTTCTTCCATTGCCGACGTACTGATAGACAGTGTCACATTTGCTCTGCCTTGAAGCGGAATGGTCTGATGAATGGAAAGAACGTTGCTTCCAGAATCAGCTACCGCCTGAAGAAGCTGAGATAACGCACCTGACCTGTCCTCTAAATGAAAGAAAAGTGTGATAATTTGTTCTTTTACCATGGTGTAGAATGGAAAAACAGCATCCCTGTATTTATAAAACGCACTTCTGCTTAAATCGACCTTTTGAACGGCATCTGCTACTGAATCTGCTTTTTTTCGATCAAGCAGCTTTTTGACTTCCAATGTTTTTCTCATTGCATCGGGCAATACATCTTCACGGACAAGATAAAATGTCTCCTCTTTCATTTGCATCCCCCCTTTAAAATAGAGAGCCTGACACCAGGCTCTCTTTTCAGCCAACATTCATTAATCAATAAATTCAAATTCAAATTCCAGAAGCCTGATTATATCTCCATCCTTGGCTCCGCGTTCTCTGAGTGCTTCATCAACACCCATTCCGCGCATCTGTCTTGCAAACCGTTTAACCGATTCATCACGTGAGAAATCAGTCATCTTGAATAACCGCTCAAGGCTGTCTCCTGAAAGCACAAATACACCGTCTGGATCGCGTGTAATGTTAAATGGCACTTCTTCATTTTCCATCGTGTACATGACACGGTTTTGTGTAAGCTCTTCCTCGTCATACAGCGGGAACTCCGGTGTGTTTTCAAGCTGATTGGCGACTTCAAACAGAAGCTCACGCAGACCTTCTCTTGTCACCGCACTGATCGGGAATACCGGATAATCATCCGTCAGCTTTTCTTTAAAGGCTTCGAGATTTTCCGCAGCCTCCGGCATGTCCATTTTATTTGCAACGATAATTTGCGGACGCTCAGTGAGACGCAGATTGTACTCGCTCAGCTCCTGGTTAATCGTAAGATAATCCTCATACGGATCGCGGCCCTCTAAGCCCGACATGTCAATGACGTGAACAATAACCCTTGTCCGTTCAATATGGCGCAAAAACTGGTGGCCAAGTCCGACGCCTTGGTGTGCGCCTTCAATCAGTCCTGGCAAATCAGCCATGACAAAGCTGCGTCCGTCATCCGTTTCAACCATGCCGAGATTCGGGACAAGCGTTGTAAAGTGATAGTCCGCAATTTTCGGTTTTGCAGATGAGACAACAGACAGCAAAGTAGATTTTCCCACACTCGGGAACCCGACAAGTCCGACATCTGCAAGCACTTTTAATTCAAGAACAATGTAGCGTTCTTTTCCCGGCTCGCCGTTTTCTGAAAGCTGAGGCGCGGGATTAGCCGGTGTAGCAAAGCGGCTATTCCCTCTTCCGCCTCTTCCGCCTCTTGCAATGACAGCCCGCTGTCCGTGCTCTGTTAAATCAGCGATGACCTGTTTTGTATCATCGTCTGTCACAACGGTGCCCGGCGGAACTTTAATGACCATATCATCAGCATTTCGTCCGTGCTGGTTTTTGGACATGCCATGCTCGCCGCGAATCGCTTTAAAGTGTTTTTTGTATCTAAAATCCATCAGGGTGCGGAGACCTTCATCTACTTCAAAAACGACGTCTCCTCCCTTACCTCCGTCACCGCCGGCAGGGCCGCCTTTCGGCACATATTTTTCACGGCGAAACGCAACCATACCGTTGCCGCCGTCGCCGCCTTTTACATATACTTTGACCTGATCTACAAACATAATGTCCTCCGTTCTAAACCGTTAAAAACTCCGCTAGTCCAACCCAATTTCAATCAAACATTCGTGACTCGTGATTTCAAAACGCATGATATCAATGTCCTCATATCCATTCTGCCGAATATCATCAAAAGCAGATGGATCGGCAAAGGCGCCGTGAAAATCAAGGTACAGAATCAGCTGTCTGTCAGGATGATCCGTTTGAAGCGAAACCGTTAAATGATTTTCACTCTCTCTGCTGACTGCTTGATCAAACAGATGAAACAGCTTTCTCATCAGTTTCGCCAGCTTTTGATCATAAGCTGACAAATCCTTAATTTCTCCGAGAACTTCATATTCAAGCGTCATATAATGGGTTTTCCAATTAAACGTAAGAAAATCAAACGCCAAATGCGGTGTTTTCAGGTTTGAGAGCTTTGATTCGTGCTTTGCGTCTATAACCATTTCTTCAATCATTTCAAAGACGCGGTCATACTTCTGCAAGCTTAAGTTTCCTTTAATCAGCTGCAGCTTATTCATCCAATCATGCCGGGAATGGCCAAGCAGATGAATCAGTTCGTTTGTTAATGCCGTGTCGCTTATATTTTCTTCTTGATTTTTTGAAACATCCTTCATTTTCGCACTCCCAATCATTTAATTTCTTATTTAGGAGTCTGTATAAGTGTGTATTATGAATTATAACAGAGAAGGCTTTGTTAGAAAAACAATTGTTTTTCCCAGAAATATCATGTTCCTTTTTTCTGGCTTTGGTTGATTTGCAGCCAGGCAGAACATTTTATGTATTACTGCTTGGGGAACATATCCAGTGGGTTTGAGATGTTTATTCTCATTCTTGGCGGGGTCTGCTCGCACATACTCTGCATTTCATTCTAGGTGTTTACTCCGCATATTGCAAAAAAAACTCCAGTCATCATCGACCGGAGTTTTTTGAATCATTATTGAGCTACAGGATATACGCTCACTTTTTTGCGGTCACGGCCGAAACGTTCGAATTTAACAGTTCCGTCGATTTTCGCAAATAGAGTGTCATCTCCGCCGCGGCCCACGTTTTCACCTGGGTAAATTTTTGTTCCGCGTTGACGGTAAAGGATAGAACCGCCTGTTACGAATTGACCGTCAGCACGTTTAGCACCTAAACGTTTAGCCTCAGAGTCACGTCCGTTCTTTGTAGAACCTACTCCTTTTTTAGAAGCGAAAAACTGAAGATCTAATCTAAGCATGTAGCTCACCTCCTATATTATGTTTGTGGTCACACGCAAGTTGTCTTTGTAATCCCGTTCGATTGTCTCCAGCGAAACAATCATGCCTTCAATCAGCAGCTGAGCTTTTTGGCGTGCCTCTGGATCAAGAGATTCAGGGAATTCAAAATAAAAATAACCCCCGTCCTCCCCTATATCAAGAAGCGGCTCGAAGCCCGCGAGCACAATGACCGCGTTAACGGCTCCAAACACAACGGCTGTCACTCCGGCACAAACAAGATCTTGTCCATGTTCAGCAAAATTCGCATGGCCCGTCATTTCAAAAGACAATATGCCTTTATCATGAGACCTTCTGATTGTTGCCTGAATCATGCTTACGCGTTGATTTTTTCGATCGTCACTTTAGTGTAAGGCTGACGATGACCTTGTTTTTTATGAACGTTTTTCTTTGGTTTGTATCTGAAAACAGTGATTTTTTTCGCGCGGCCTTGTTTTTCAACTTTAGCCGTTACTGTTGCGCCTTCAACTGTAGGGTTGCCGACTTTCACGTTGTCTCCGCCAACAAACAAAACGTCTTCAAAAGTAACTGTTTCACCTGCTTCAGCAGCAAGTTTTTCGATGTAAACAGTTTGGCCTTCTTCAACTTTGATTTGTTTACCGCCTGTTTTAATGATTGCGTACATTCTCTGCACCTCCTATTAGACTAAGACTCGCCAGATACCAGGGGGCTGTAAAAGCTCTTAACACCTGTACTGAGCGGTTGTAGCAATGGTGCTACATCCATAACATTAAAAAATATACCAAAATACAAGGCGTTTGTCAATCAGTTTTAGTAGGGCAGAAGCAGTTCCTCCATGGAAGAATTCGTCCGCTTATCGGCAAAGTAAGCGTGCAGCACTTCATTCTCGTCAAGCTGGCTGAGCTTTTGGCCTGATTTTTCTATAATAATCGGATGCTTACAGCCACGTTTGAACTCGGCCATCACATGATAGACTTTATCCTCCGCCTTTACTGTCAGCGGCAGAAGTTTCTCAAGCTCCCTGTTTTTTCCGTAATACCTTTCGAGGAGAAATCTCACATGGGTATAGTGCCTTTGCCGATATTCCTCAAATAAGGAAACAGCCAGAAAGACAAACAAAACCCATGCGCTGATTTGCAGAGGAATCACGAATAAAACCCAGCACCCGAGCAACAGGCAGAAGCAGAGCGACGTTTTTAGATTAAGCCGGTGAGCCTTTTGAAAAGGCAGCTGTTTGGAAAACAACAAAAATAACAGTTTTCCTCCATCCAGCGGCCAGATCGGCAGTAAATTGACAAATAAGATAGAAAGATTATAAAAGGTGAAGAGTTCAAAGGTATGCTGATGAATCACTGAGACTTCTGCAAGCATCCAGGCGGCAAACTGAAGCCAGATGTGCTGAAGAGGGCCGGCAATAATGACCGCAAACTCTTCCTTTAAAGGCCGATTCCCGTGCTCTTCCACTTCGACCGTTCCACCAAACGGCAGCAAAAAAACACGCTTGATTCTCCAAGAAAAAAACACAGCCAGAGCAGCATGCCCCAGCTCATGAATCAATACAATCAGG
This sequence comes from Bacillus sp. 9.4, assembly GCF_055486415.1. Taxonomy (NCBI): domain Bacteria; kingdom Bacillati; phylum Bacillota; class Bacilli; order Caryophanales; family Bacillaceae; genus Bacillus; species Bacillus sp. 9.4. The sequence continues at coordinate 862,095 of NZ_JBVFMU010000001.1, forward strand.
AGCAGACAAAATAATGCTTTCATATGGCCTGTGAGCAAGCCCAGCGCCGCGATAATCCAAAGAAAAGGATGCACATGGATCTTTAAGATAAGGTCGAGCCATTTATTCAAATGAAATCACCTGAATTGGATCAATAAATTTATCGCCGTCTTTCATGGCAAAATAATAGACCCCTTTATTATGATCATCAAGCTTAATCGAACCGAGCTTTTTGCCTTTATCCACAAAATCATATAAAGCAACATCCACATCTTTGAGCTCGCCATAGATACTATAGGTGTTGTCAGCATGCTGCACCTTAACCGTCAGTCCCGTCTGGCTGTCTTTGCTGACTTCAACCACATAGCCTTCTTTTACACTATCAATCTTATCGCTGCTTGTTTCGACTTTAATTCCTTCCCCATTGTCCTGAAAATCCTGCTGTACTTTCCCGGATGCAGGCGCGATCAGATCTTTGCCTACTTCAATCTGCTGCTCCTTATTTTTGTGTTCAGGAGCCAGGAAAGCAAGCGGATTTCCGAATTTGGTTTCGAACCAATGGCTTGCTGAGGCAAATTGAAATTCAGTTTCAAAGGTTTTGGCTACAGCGGGTTTAATCTGACTAACGGGTCCAATGTTTGTTTTATAGGCTATAGCTGAAACGAGAACAAGGCAGGCCGACAGAAGACATTTCAGGATAATTGAATCTGTTTTCACCAATGGGTGTTTTCCGTTGAATGTTGGCATGTTATCTTCATATACCGGGAGTGTTCCATGTTTTTCCTGATCCGTTACCATCACCCAGGACGGGGGTTTCTGCTTTTCAGAAACTGTCTGAGTAGAGAAACGCTTTGAGCTGGAAAGCTGCTTTCTTCTTTTCTCTAATCGTTTTCTGATTTCATCTGCTCTGTGACTCATTGCCATCATCCTTTGCATTCGTTGGGTTTGTACATCATATGTCTTGTCCATGGCAAATATTCGGTTTAGTCAAGAACAAAGCAGGCAAAAACAAAAAAAACCTGACACAGCATATGCTTTGTCAGATTCTTCTCTTTGATTCTATCACATTAAGATCTTACTCCGAAAAATGACTTAATCTTAGCCATCATTCCTTTATTTTGCTCTTCAAGCACCTGTAAAGGAACAGATTCACCTAAGATGCGGCGGGCAATATTGCGATATGCAATAGAAGCGCGATTTTTCGGGTCCATCGCAATCGGTTCACCATGGTTGGAAGCTTTGATGACTTCATCATCATCAGCCACGATTCCGAGCAAATCGATCGACAGATGCTGTACGATTTCGTCGATATCCATCGTGTCACCGTTTTTCATCAGGTGATTTCTGATTCTGTTAACAACGAGCCGCGGCGGTTCAATATTTTCCTCTTGCTCCAGCAGTCCTATAATACGGTCAGCATCACGAACAGCTGAGATTTCAGGCGTAGTGACCACAATCGCTTTATCAGCTCCGGAAACGGCATTTTTGTACCCTTGCTCGATTCCGGCAGGACAGTCTATGATGACATAGTCAAATTCCTGTTTGAGCTCTTGGACCATGTTTTTAATTTGTTCAGGAGCAACAGCTGTCTTATCGCTCGTTTGAGCAGCGGGCATTAAATAGAGCAGATCATCGAAACGTTTGTCTTTTACGAGCGCCTGATGCATTTTGCATCTGCCCTCTACAACGTCTACCAGATCGTAAATAATTCTATTTTCAAGACCCATTACAACATCAAGGTTGCGCAGTCCTATATCAGTATCTACTAAGCATACGCGCTTCCCTAAAATGGCTAAGGCGGTACCGAGGTTCGCAGATGTTGTTGTCTTACCTACTCCGCCTTTTCCCGAAGTTATTACGATAGCCTCACCCAATTCACATTCCTCCCTCAAGCCTTGTTAGATCAGGTCTTAAATGAGCCAAATGTTGAAGGCGTTCAATGACCATATTTCCGTCTGTATCTAAATAAGCACATTCCATTTCGTTCCCTTTTTGAATGTGGTCTGGGGAGCGATTTAACACATGATTGATTCTTAATTGTGTCGGAAGCATTTCAGAGGCGGCGATGACCGCTTGATTATTTCCATTAAATCCAGCATGCGCGATTCCCTTCAGTGAGCCCAGAACAAAAATGTTCCCTCCGGCCTTGACTGTTCCGCCGGGATTCACGTCACCGATCAGGAGCAAGTCGCCTTTTACCTGCAGCACTTGGCCTGAACGGACAATTTTTGAAACAGAAATAATTTCGGCTTCCTCTCTTATCTGCTGTGCTTCTTTTTTAGTAATGACTTCACTGTCAATAGAATGAACAAACAAATCTTTCTTTGACGCAATCAATTCGGTTAGCTGTTCCTCTTGCTCCTTATATAAAAAGCGATTTCCCAGCTTAACATGAACGCTGATTTTCTGGCCTTTTCCATCGGTATATTGTTCAATTGACAGCATATTCTGAAGACCATCGAGAAGCTCATCAAAAGAACACGCATCATCCAGATGCAATGTTAGTCCATTCTTTGTTCCTTTTATTGTTACATATTGCTGCTTTTTGGTCTTCACAATATTCACCTCAACAACATACTCATTTCGTCAAAAAAAGATAAAATCCTTTTTACTCATCTCTCAATTCTTTCTTTAGACTCATAAAAAACAATCTAAATGGCAGAACAAGAATAAGAGCTGCTGCAATATTTAATAAAATTGTCGGTATAAACCGGTCAAGCACAAATCCGTTAAACGTCATAATGTCTTTATGAATCAAAGACTGAATGCCGAATACGTAAAATTCGAGCAGACAGACAGCCAGAACTGCTATCAATATCACTACAAATGCGTTTGTATGCAACACTTTAAACGCTTTTGAAGCCAAATAGCATAGCCCTGCAAAACCAAACATGTAAACGCCTAATAGACTTGTATAGTTCATGTCATATAGAAAACCAAAAATAAATCCGTAAATCATCGCGTGTTTTTGGTTGATAAAAGCCGACATGAATATCAATACAAGCATCAAAAAACGCGGGGCGAGCACTTGGTCATCTGTAACGAAAGGAAAATGCACCAAATCTGTAAAAATGCTTTCCGCAGAAAAAACAAGCATCATAACGAAAGGGAGAAGGAAACGTTTCACGATCCTTCCTCCTCTGTATCGACAGTCGGCACGTCACGGTTTACAACGATCACATTATTTAAATCTGTAAGGTCAGCCGCAGGTTTTACATAAGCAACCTTCGTTAGTCCATAGGAATCTGACTCGATATCAGTCACTTCACCGATTGTCAGCCCTTCTGGGAAAACACCGCCTGTCCCTGATGTTTCAATAAGATCGCCTTTTTTCACGTCTTGTTTATCCTTACGCTCAATAATTGTCATCTTAAGACGTTTTTTCTCTTTGTCATATCCTTCGATCAAGCCGTAGCCTTTGCTGCCTTTTTTTCCGGAAATTTTTGTCGCGACTCTGTTATTGCGGTCAGTATCGCTTAAAAGCTGAACAGTAGACGTAAAATTGTTAAGTCCGGAGCTTTTGATCTTGCCGATTAATGCGCCTTTTTCGTTTGTAACGGCCATATCTTTCGCTACGTTTTGCTGAGTCCCCTTGTTAATGGTGACCTGTTTGGCCCAATTATCAGGGCTTCTGGCGATGACCGTTGCTAAAATCGGCTTGTAATCTTTAATCGATTTGACATGGCCAAGCTCGTCACGCAAGGATTTGTTTTCTTCTTCAAGCTCTTGAAGCTTGGCTTCATATTGTGTCTGTCCGTCAAGTTTTTCTCTTAGACGCTCGTTTTCTTTGTATGTGTTTTTTAAATCATTGATGTTCTCAAATATTCCTGCAAAAAATTCGGCAGGCGTATGAAAAATATTTTGAAATACTCCCGTCGTATCGCCGATCACTTTCTCAGGCCAGGTGGTATTGCGGCCGCCCTTCAGCGAAAATCCAATCATAGCCACCAATATGATAATACACAGAAGTAATAGCATTAACCGCTTATTCGGCATCGTGTTACACCTCTTCTATTGAACTCCCGATTATCTAGTTTTCCCTTTGAAAAGATGGATGTGCTCCAGTGCTTTCCCTGTTCCGATCGCTACACAATCAAGCGGATCTTCGGCGATAAGGACCGGCATTTTCGTTTCTTCGCTGATGACTTTGTCCAAATTGCGCAAAAGCGCTCCGCCGCCGGTTAACACTATACCTCTGTCCATGATATCTGCTGCAAGCTCAGGCGGTGTTTTTTCGAGTGTGCTCTTCACTGCTTCGACAATTGTAGATACAGTGTCGCGTAGAGCGTTAGAAATCTCTTTTCCTGTAATTTCAATTGTTTTCGGCAGACCTGTGAGCAAATCGCGGCCGCGGATTTCCATGTTGTCGGATTCTTCAGGAGCTTCTGCAGATCCGATTTCCATTTTAATCGCTTCAGCCGTACGGTCACCGATCATCAGGTTGTACGTTTTTCTGATGTAGTTGATAATTGCGTCGTCCATCTCATCACCGGCTACACGGATTGACTGAGACGTTACGATGCCTCCGAGGGAAATTATCGCAACTTCTGTCGTACCGCCCCCGATATCAACAACCATGCTTCCAGTCGGTTCCCAAACTGGCAGATTGGCCCCAATTGCTGCGGCAAAAGGCTCTTCAATCGGATACGCATCACGCGCTCCTGCCTGTCTTGTCGCATCGATAACAGCGCGTTCTTCAACAGCTGTAATGCCTGATGGGACACATACCATTACATATGGTTTTCTGGCAAACATGCCTTTATTTTTTATGGCTTGATTGATGTAATATTTCATCATCGTCGCCGTTGTTTCATAATCAGCGATAACGCCGTCTTTCATCGGGCGAAGAGCCACCACGTTGCCCGGTGTCCGTCCAATCATATTTTTCGCATCATTTCCGACAGCGACAATCGATTTCGTATCCGTCTGCAAAGCGACAACTGACGGCTCTCTCACAACAATTCCTTTTCCTTTTACAAAAACAAGCGTATTCGCAGTTCCAAGATCTATACCAAGGTCTCTAGCACCAATTCCAAACATATGTATGTATCTTCCTTTCTTAAAGCAAAAATACCCTAAAGGGAAAAACTCATAAACTCTATTATAGCTTAATTCGACGAAAAAAAAAGTGTTACAAATATCCTTTTTCCTTTAAACTCACAAATTTTTTATCCCCGATCACCAAATGGTCAAGCAGCTCGATGCCAATCAGGTTTCCGCATTCAAACAGCCGTCTTGTCACTTCAATATCTTCCCTGCTCGGCGTCGGATCTCCAGAAGGATGATTATGAACACAAATAAAGGAAGCGGCAGATCGTTTAAACGCTTCTTTAAACACCTCTCGCGGGTGGACAATAGATGAATTCAGGCTTCCGATAAATACGGTGCGTTTATGGATGACTTGATTTTTTGTATTTAAGTATAAACAGACAAAATGCTCCTGGGTTAAAAAGCGCATATCCTCCATGACAAGATTAGCGCCGTCTTCCGGGGAGCGAATAACGAAATGTTCTTCGTTGGCTAATTTATGAATCCGGCTTCCAAGCTCAACTGCAGCCAGTATTTGAATCGCTTTTACCATACCGATTCCCGGGATGCTTGACAGCTCTTCAACCGATGCTTCCTTGAGCAGGCGCAGCCCGTCAAATGAGCGCAGCAGCCTGTTTGACAGGTCCAAAACAGATTCGTGTTTAGTCCCTGTCCGCAATAATATAGCCAAAAGTTCATGATTCGCTAAGTTCTCGGCTCCGACTTTCAGGAGCCGTTCTCTTGGCTTTTCTTTGATTGGGAAATCTTTGAGTTTTAATGGCAGATCGTGTATGACCAAGCACTCCTTTTCTTTCCCTTCCCGTTTATAGAACCGTCATGCCCTTATATCAAAATGGCGAAGAGCTCTCATTGTTTTTGATATAGGAAGGCCCATGACTGAATAATAATCTCCGTCTATTTTCTTTACAAAAAGCGCGCCTCTTCCTTGGATGCCGTATGCACCTGCTTTATCCATCGGCTCTTTTGTTTCAATATACGTCCAAATCTCTTCTTCACTGAGGGACCAAAACACAACTTCTGTCTTATCATAAAAAGTCTCGCTGTGATTTTCAGCTTGAATGCTGACCGCGGTTATTACTGAGTGACTTCGGCCTGAAAGCCTCCGCAGCATAGAAGCAGCTTCTTCTTGATCCTGCGGTTTGCCAAGACATTCGCCGTCAAGGCATACCATTGTATCAGCACCGATAACGATTGCATGCGGGTGGAGATCAGCTACAGCCTTAGCTTTTTGTTTTGCCAACCATTGGACGTTTTCTTCTGGTGAAAAGTTTCGATTTAATTTTTCTTCTACTTCACTGACAATAATGGAGTAGGGCAGCTGGAGAAGATCGAGGAGTTCTTTCCTGCGCGGAGATTGTGATGCAAGTATTAGCGGTTTTGTCATGTTCGTCATCCTTTCAGGGTTTGCTTAAGAAAAAAAGATACTCGTTTATCCTACCAAATCACGAGGCTTGTCACAATTTCAGAAAAATAACTTTTTCATGACAAAATAAAAAAAGCCTGTCACTAAAGGACGAAGGCTCAGGGCACTATCTCTTATTTTACGACGGCTAACAGCTCCTGCTGAGCCTTCCACCCGGCTTCAGCACTTGGATCCTCTAATTCCTTTAAAGCCTGCAAAATCGCTTTTTTCTCTCCTGTTTCTGACGCTTTTGTTTCACCAAGAGACTTTTCTATTTTCTCTACACTCGCTTTTGTAATGTCTTCGCCGAGAATCGCCTTTGCTGCAAGCTCCGCTGTTTCCTTAAAAGAATCTGTCATATCTGACTCTATTGATAAGGAAAGCTCCTTGCCTCCCCAGGCTTCAAAATCACTGTCGATTAAAACCTGTCCTAACTGCTGTGAGACATCCTTATCACTGGCTAAGCCCGCGATGACATACGTATACCCGTCATCCTTTGACAGTGACACGGCGGAATATCCTTTTTCGGTCAATTGTTCTGTTAACGTTTCGGCACCCTTTTCATTTGAAAATTTTCCGGCTTGTACAGCGTATGTTTTATATGTACCTTCAGTTTGCGCCGCTTGTTTTTCTGTGCCTGAAGTTTGTTTATCAGTTGAAGTATCCCCTGCTTTTGCCGTTTGGCTGCCTAGAGAATCCTCTAAAGAGGCCGGTGCTGACGCTTCTTTATTCCCCGATATGCTTAACGCGAATAGCCCTAATCCAGTGCCAATGACAGCCGCGAAGGCAATCGTCGCAGCCACTCTTTTTACTGGTTTGGCAGTCCCGGTCTTTCCTTTTGCATAAGACTTTGTTTTTTTCTTTTGATAAGGAGGAACAACTTTAGGGTCCTCTTTAAACACCTTGTCTTCCTCTGAATCCCAATTGAATTCATCTTCATCAGGATGTTCCTGGGATGCCGCAACCTCTTGTTCTGCCTGTCTTTTTTCCTCCCAATTTGAAAATGTCATGCTTTTATCCGCCTCTGTCTCAGGCGTCTCTTGTTCGTAAACCGTCTCTTCTTTTCCATTAATCGTCACCTTGAGGGCTTTTTCTGCGGCTTTACTGTTTTTTTTATTCTTTCTTTTTTTCAATTCCGCTTCCTCCCTTCATTTGCTTGACCGTTCTTGTCGGCTTTTCATGCTACACACTTTAGCACAGGCAAAGAAAAAAAGAACAAGACTTTTGTCGCCTTGTCCAAAAAACGTTCGTCAAATTTTTCAGCAGTCAGCCCAATGCCATTTTGATATAAAAAGAAATGATAGAGTCACCGTATAAATAGGCTAAAATGCTCCCTGCGGCTATAGCGGGGGCAAAGGGAAGCGGCTGCCTTTTAGCGAGTCTACCAGTCAGAACGGCTGCCGCTCCATATAATGCACCTATCAAAACAGAAAAGAAAAAGGCAGCTGCCAGCATTTTCACACCAAGCACAAAGCCAATCACCGCAAATAATTTAATATCTCCTCCCCCTACTCCCCCATGGGTGATTGCGGCAATTACAGCCAGAAATAGAAATCCGGCTGCCGCACCTAACAGGCCTGCATACCAGGAATCAAGCGGAGAAATCAATCTCGCGGCCGCCAAAAAGGGAAGAAAGAAAATCAATATACGATTTGGAATCAGCATAAAATGAATATCTGTCACTGCAACAATAATGAGAAGAGAGATAAACACCACAGCGGGAAACAGTTCCAGCGACGTGCCAAAGCGTATTCCTGCGGCGGCAAATAAACACGCTGTCACAAGCTCTGCTGCGGGATACATAAAAGAAATCCTATGCCCGCAGCTTTTACATTTACCTTTTTGAAATAGGAATGACAGGATGGGAATTAATTCTGCAGGAGTTAATGTCCGCCGGCAAAAAGGGCATGATGAACGGGGCGCAATAATAGATAGATGTAAGGGGATACGGCACCCGGCCGTATAGTAAAAAGAACCAAGGATAAGCCCGAAGATAAAAAGAAGGGATAGCATAGACAACACACCTTTACTCACTGAGTTCTGGTATGGATTGTAGCAAAATGAGCATCCTGAGCTCCAATTGGAGATATTCAATTTTACACATAAAAAAACCGGCAGAATCTTTTTTTTGATTCTGCCGGAGCCGGATCCTTTTATTTCAACCTTTTTCGAATGTCAGAAATAAAGTAAAGAGATCCGGTAATCAGCACAATTTCATTTGAGCCCTTTTTACTTTCTATGAATTTGATCACATCGTCTGGATCTTCACTCCAGCTTTTATTGCTGATTTCACTTGCATCATATAGATCTTTTGCAAGGGAAGCACGCGGGAAATCAAAAGAAGCAAAATGAATCGCATGAGCAATGGTTTCCAGTCTTTTAATCATGTTCTGATACGGTTTGTCCTTTAACGCGCTAAACACCACAGAAATGCGTGAATTGGCGAAACGCTGCTTCATCGTTTCCGCCAGCTTTTCGACACCTTCTTCGTTATGCGCACCGTCTAAATATACCGGAGGATGTTCCTGAACAAGCTCTAACCGTCCCGGCCAAGCAGCCTTCACAAGCCCGCTCCTTAACGCTTCGTCACTGATATGGGCGATATTCTCCTTATTGAGCCACTCCGCAGCCAAAATGGACAAAGCAGCATTTTGTCTTTGATGGGTGCCAATCAGAGATGTCCGAATATCTTCATAGCATTTCTCTTCCGTTTTGAATGAAAACTGTTCTCCTGCAGGCAGAGCCTCTTCATTGAAAATAACACATGCATCATGCAATGACTGGAACGGCGCAGCATGCCGTTCGGCTTCGTGGCGGATGACCTGTAAAGCTTCCGGCTGGGTAACTGCTGTAACGATTGGAATACCTTCTTTAATAATGCCGGCCTTTTCTCCTGCAATTTCTTCAATGGTGTTTCCCAAAATGTTCATATGATCGTGTCCGATGCTTGTAATCACAGTTAAGAGCGGTTCAACCACATTAGTAGAATCGAATCTACCGCCCAGACCTGTTTCAAAAATAACAAAATCGACCTTATGAAACTCTGCAAAATATAAAAATGCACAAGCTGTCATAATTTCAAATTCTGTCGGCTGTCCGTATTCCGTTTGATCAAGGGCTTCAACGTGCGGTTTCATTTGATTGACGAGTGCTGTCCATTCCTCATCTGAAATCGGTATCCCGTTTACGCTGATCCGTTCATTAAACGTAATAATATAAGGCGATGTAAATGTTCCAACCGTATATCCGGCTTCCTGCAGCATAGAACGGATAAAAGCGACAGTTGATCCTTTACCGTTTGTTCCTGCGACGTGGAACGCTCGGATTTTTTTTTCAGGATGTCCTAACCGCGCCATCAGCTGTTTCATTCGACCAAGTCCGGGCTTCACCCCGAATTTTAGCCTCCCGTGAATCCAGCTGCGCGCATCTTGATATGCAGTAAACAATGATAATCCCCTCTTTTATAAGACAAGGCGGTTTCTCTAGAAACCGCCCCGGCTTTTCATTAACCCTTCAGCTCAGCCATTCGTTTTTGAACAGCGTCACGCTTCGCCACATAATCTTTTTCTTTTTCACGTTCTTCATCAATTACGTGTGCAGGCGCTTTTTTCATAAATCCTTCATTTCCAAGTTTCTTTTGGACACGCTCAACTTCTTTTGTCAGTTTATCAAATTCTTTTTGCAGACGGGCAATTTCTTCATCAATATTGATTAAGCCTTCAAGCGGAAGAATAACCTCTGCTCCTGAGACAACGGCCGTCATCGCCTTATCAACAGCCTCAATATCGGTGCCGATTTTAAGCACGCTCGGATTCGTAAAGCGTTCAACATATGAACGGTTCGCTTCGAGGCGGGCTGCTATTTCGTCTGTGCTTGTTTTAATGTACAGTTCAACCTGCTTGCTCATTGGCGTATTGACTTCACTGCGGATATTGCGCACAGAACGGATCAGCTCAACAAGAAGCTTCATGTCAGCTGCCGCTTCAGTATCGGTATGCTCCGGCACTACTACAGGCCATTGACTTACTGTAATCGATTCCCCTTGGTGAGGAAGATGCTGCCAAATTTCCTCCGTTAAGAATGGCATAAACGGATGGAGCAGACGCATCGTTTGATCAAGTACGTAAGCAAGGATGGAACGGGTAGTTTTCTTAGCCGCTTCGTCTTCTCCATAAAGCGGAAGCTTCGCCATTTCAATATACCAATCACAGAAATCATCCCAAATAAAGTTATATAAATGGCGTCCTACTTCACCAAATTCATATCGATCAGCAAGCTGGGTCACGTGCTCGATCGTTTCATTTAATCGCGTTAAAATCCACTTGTCAGCGACTGACTTTTCGCCTGACAGATCAAGCTCATCGTACGTCATGCCATCCATATTCATTAATGCAAAACGGGAAGCGTTCCAAATTTTATTGGCAAAATTCCAGGTCGATTCCACTTTTTCATAGCTGAAGCGCAGATCCTGGCCAGGAGAGCTTCCAGTCGCAAGGAAATAACGCAGAGAATCGGCTCCGTACTTGTCAATCACATCCATCGGGTCGACACCGTTGCCAAGAGATTTACTCATTTTCCGGCCTTGCTCGTCACGGATTAAGCCGTGGATTAAAACATCTTTGAACGGTCGCTCGCCTGTAAATTCAATGCCTTGGAAAATCATGCGTGATACCCAGAAGAAAATGATATCGTACCCTGTCACGAGAACATCTGTCGGATAGTAGCGTTTAAAGTCTTCAGCCGTTACATCAGGCCAGCCCATCGTGGAGAAAGGCCATAGCGCAGAACTGAACCATGTATCCAGTACGTCTGTATCCTGCTCCCAATTTTCGCTGTCTTCCGGCGCTTCAAGCCCGACATATAGCTCGCCTGTTTCTTTATGATACCAGGCAGGAATACGATGGCCCCACCACAATTGACGGGAGATACACCAGTCGCGGATGTTTTCCATCCAGTGTAAATACGTTTTTTCGAAACGGTCAGGCACAAAGTTGACCTTTTCTTCTTTCTTTTGCAGCTCAATCGCTGCATCAGCAAGCGGCTGCATGCGCACAAACCATTGTGTAGAAAGATAAGGCTCCACAACAGCCCCGCTTCGTTCACTATGGCCGACAGAGTGCATATGATCCTCGATCTTGAAGAGAACTCCCGCCTCCTGTAAATCTTTCACGAGCTTTTTGCGGCATTCAAAACGATCCATACCTTGATATTGGAGCGCATTTTCATTCATCGTGCCATCTTCATTCATGACAAGGATGCGTTCTAAATTGTGGCGGTTGCCAAGCTCGAAGTCGTTCGGATCATGAGCAGGCGTAATTTTCACGGCACCTGAACCAAATTCCATATCAACATAGTCATCACCGACAATCGGAATTTCACGATTTACAATCGGCAGGATCACCGTTTTTCCGATAAGGTGTTTATAGCGCTCGTCTTCAGGGTGAACGGCAACAGCTGTATCACCGAGCATTGTTTCAGGACGTGTCGTCGCAATTTCAATTGAGCCTGAACCGTCAGCAAGCGGATAGCTCATATGATAGAATGCGCCTTGAACATCCTTGTAAATCACCTCAATGTCGGATAGGGCTGTTTTTGTCGCTGGGTCCCAGTTAATAATATATTCGCCTCTGTAGATCAGGCCTTTTTCATAAAGCTTAACGAATACTTCCCTTACCGCTTTGCTCAAGCCTTCATCCAGCGTAAAACGTTCACGGGAATAATCTAGGCCAAGACCTAATTTCGCCCACTGGCTGCGAATAAAGTCAGCATATTCTTCCTTCCACTTCCACGTTTCTTCGAGGAATTTTTCACGGCCTAAATCGTAGCGGGATTTGCCTTCTTCACGAAGTTTCGCCTCCACTTTAGCCTGTGTCGCGATGCCGGCGTGGTCCATGCCAGGAAGCCACAGCACATCATAGCCCTGCATGCGTTTCATTCTTGTTACAATGTCTTGCAGCGTTGTGTCCCATGCGTGGCCAAGGTGAAGTCTCCCTGTTACGTTTGGCGGCGGGATGACAACAGAGTATGGCTCTTTTGTCTGGTCACTGCCCGCTTCAAAAAATTTGCCTTTTAGCCAAAAATCATATCGGTCTTTTTCAACCGCTGCCGGATCATATTTCGTCGGCATTGTTTGTTCATTCGTTTCCATCATAACCCTCCAGCATGTTTAAAAATGGCTGAGAACGAAAAAAGAGCTCTTCATCCCTGTAAAAGGACGAAAAGCTCTTTCGCGGTACCACCTTTTTTCATGAACTCTATCAGTTCATGCACTTATAACGGATAACGGGTGTTTCCCGAATTTCTCTACTCTTCTTTCAAGAAATTATGCTCCCGGGCGACCTTCCAATCAGACAACATAAGAAGCCTTTCAGCAAACGGCTTCTCTCTCTGCATGCGCCTTTTTTGTACTCTTCCCGTTCTAAGCAGGTGTATTTATCAGCTCATTGTATACATTATTTATGTTCTTTATTATAGTAAAAGTGTTTTTGATTCGTCAATCATCTTTTCCAAAAACACCGCTTTCTATACAGATGGGCAGGCACCTATTGCCCAAGTTTACATATGATGCTTGTAAATGCGTAGAGGAGGATGCACCGTGAAGAAACGTTTCAGCTCTTATTCACTGCCGCCATGGGTAAGGCAAATTCGGCTTGTATCCGCACAAGTGATTATTCCCATTACGATTTTTCAAGGAATCAGAACCATTTTCTTTCCGACAACCTTTGATGTTTTGCTGCTCGCAATCCTAATCTTTTTAGCTTGCGCCCTTCATTTAGAATGGATATAAACAAACAAGTCCGCGCCATTAAGACGTGGACTCGTTTTCAGCCTGAAATTTTTTCTCTTGTTCAATCTGATGGATTTTCATCACAAACGGCTCTATATTTTTCATTTGCCAATAAGCCTTTAATAATTGTGTACATTCCTCTTTTTCATGCTGTCTTTTCCCAGTTTGATAACCGTTCAGCACCTTGTACATGGCTGCCGGATATGCCATATAGCTGAGAAAAAGGCTGACTTCCGCTTCACGCAAAGGGAATGATTTCGTATATCCATAAAACCATTCGACGCATTCCGGACAAGCTTTCGGAAAGCCTCTGAACATTTTTGTATAAAAGCCGAGCAGGTCGTTTTGCGGCGGACCGACAGATGCTCTTTCGAAGTTTGTAAAATATCCGGTCCCGGCATCATTATACAGAAAATGGTGTATAGACAGGCTGCCGTGGTTCATTACAACCCTTGAAACGTCCTTTTCCTTTGCAGACTCATACCAGTCCTCCAACCGTTCCAGCGCAAAATTCACCGCGGAAATGGTTTCTGAAAAATAGGTTATGGCCTGGAGTTCAAAAGGAGAAAGGTACCACTCCTTCTCCGCTCTATCCACAAACTGCTCATAGAAAATTTTATCTTGTTCCCACTTTTTTTTCGTTTGCCCGTAATAACGTTCAATCTCATCACGTCTAACCTTTAGTTCCTGCGCGGTTCTCTCGTGAAGACGGGCTGTTTCTCTAAATAAATAAGCATGCTTCTGATCCCGCTCTTCCTCTTGGTCAAATTGGAGCCAAGGCATTAAATAGTAGGTATCTCCGTATTGTATGCCTGCTGAGAAAAACTCACCGCTATTTGTTCTGTAAACGGGAACGTATGAACGAAAGCCTTTTTCCTCAATCGCCACCATATGATCTGTAAAATGCTTGCCGCGACCCTCTTTCAATTTTTTCAGGGCAAATATGCCGTAGTCTGTATACACTTTCCAAACAAGAGGACTGACAGGCTCAATAAATTGAGCAGTCAGTCCGTATTCCTGAAGAACCGATTGGGTATCTTCCATTTCATTCACCACATTTTCCGATCACTTACGGTTTACGCATGGCTATTTTTATATTGAGGAATATAGAGAATCTGTCCTGCTTTTAATTCATCATCCAAGGCTAAAGAATTCATCCTGATCAGCTGCTGGGATGTAATTTCATACCGTTCGCATAAACGCTCGATCGTATCTTCCTGCTGCACAATACAAATTTTCATTCTTGAAAACTCATCCGCTTCTTTTGTAAAGAGTTTTGTTAAATAAAGAGAATTATCACTTTCCTTTGTTTGAGGTTCCTTCGTTTCAGCAGCAGGAGCAACCCTAGGAACAGCATCCGTTTCCTTCCTTTCAGTCTCAGAAGATTCAGGCAGCTGGAAGGATTGAAAAGGTGTTTCTTCCTTAGGCTCTTCAGCTGATGGTGTTTTTCTCACTTCAATTTCGAAGCTCTCTTCCTCTTGTTCTTCCTCCTCCAGCAGCTTAGGCGCTGAATAAAAAGAATCCTCCTCTTCTTGTTCAGGCAGGAAGGTACGGTATGCCGGTTCAGGCAATTCTTCTTGAGATGCCTCCTCCGAGCTTGTTTTTTGGTTGAAATGGAAATGTAAATCGGCTTTGTCATTCTCCACATATACAGCTGAAGCTGTTTCTCTGCTATCTTCTACGGAGAGAGCGGCCTCTGATACACTCTCCAAAGCTTCATCCGGTTCCGCCTCTTCTTGGCAAAGCGCAGGATCAGCCTGATCCGATTGAGCTGCTTCTTCATTTTGAGCCTCTTGGCGCAGCGCATATTCATGATTGGGAGACACTGTTGTTTCCGTTTTTTCCTCAGCAATCACAGTCTCTGAATGAAGCTCAGCTTCCAAAGCAGGCGATTCTTCTGCTCCAGCGTGTTCACGAAGCTCAGTCTCCGCTGGAGCGTCTGCTTCTTCACGAACATCCGCTATTGCAGCTGCCGGCTCTGCCGTTTCTTTTTTTGCTTTAACGATCTCTTGAATCTCTATTTCTGAAGGATCAGGTTCTGGCTCAGATTCTTCTGTTTCCGATTCAGCACGAACTTCCGTTTCCGGCACAGCAAGCTCTTCTGACTCTTCTTCCTCTTTCACATCTTCTCTGGCCTCTGGTTCTGAAGCAACCGATTCAGGCGGCTCAGATTTTGCTTTTTCTGTCTCCAGTTCTTCACGGAGCCCCGCTTTCGAGATAAAAAGTTCTGGCGGTTCGGCTGGCGGTTCATGCTGAAGAACTGCTTCCTCTGCCGATGATGCACCCGGTTCTTCTACTACACTATGTGCCGGCGGCTCTGAAAGCTCTTCCTCCCTGAATGCCGCAGGAGCTTCATATAAAGGTATCTCCTGCTCTTTGTCTTGCGTATCGTCCAGAAGCCCTTCGATCGCTAAATCAGCTTGAATTGTTAAAATGCGCGAATCCGTCAATTGATAGTCAAATGCGTCAATAAAGACGAAGACATCCTGTAAATGGCTCACTTTATTTTTCGGAATGGTAATATCCACAGGAAAACAGTGAGTCAGTTCCGCACTTCCATCCTCTCTCTTTCTAACTTGTTCAACAAACCGCTTATCTGTATAAATCTCTTCGGTATGTTTGTTTTGATCTATGTTGTACTCACCTGTAAGTTCAAGCGATCCTATGATTGATACATAATCATTTACTTCCTGAACCCTAATATCAGGATCTAATGAAATAGAAAGCAGTTCAGAAACTTCCTGTCCTTTTTGGAAACAGATCGATTCTTCTACAGAAAATTGCAATCGATGATTTTGCGGCAAGTTCATATCCTCCTTTCATCTAATCCTTAAAATTAGATGTCACTAAAGGTGTATGTATGAACTGGAGAAAATATGAGTGGGAGAGCACGAAAAAACCGGCACAAGTAGTCCTTGATACCGGTTTTCACTCTTATCTGCGGCTGATCTCAGCAAATACTTTCTCAGCTGCCTGGATTGTGTTTTCAATATCTTCATCAGTATGGGCCGTTGAGAGGAAAAGACCTTCGAATTGTGATGGCGGAAGGAATACCCCTTCATTTGCCATCCCTTTATAATAGCTTGCGAACAGCTTCAAATCAGATGATTTCGCTGTTTCATAATTGATGACTGGTTCGTTTGTAAAGAAGAAACCGATCATCGAACCTGCACGGTTAAAGGTATGCGGAATGCCATGTGCCTCGGCGGCTTTTGAAATTCCTTCTTCCAGTCTGTCGCCTTTTTTGATGAAATTCTTGTAGGAATCAGGTGTCAGCTGTTTCAATGTCTCTAAGCCAGCCGTCATTGCAAGCGGGTTGCCTGACAATGTACCAGCTTGATAGATCGGACCGCTTGGAGCGATCTGCTCCATGATTTCTGCCTTTCCGCCATAGGCCCCGACAGGAAGTCCGCCCCCAATTACTTTTCCTAAACAAGTCAGATCAGGCGTTACGCCGAAGTAGCCTTGAGCGCAGTTATAATCGACCCGGAAGCCTGTCATCACTTCATCAAAAATCAGCAGGGAGCCGTACTGCTCAGTGATATCACGCAGACCCTGCAGGAAACCTTCTTGCGGCGGAACAACACCCATATTTCCGGCAACTGGCTCTACAATGACTCCCGCAATGTCTTCACCGAATTGCTGGAAAGCAAGCTTTACACTTTCTAAATCATTGTACGGAACGGTGATGGTGTTTTTCGCAATGCCTTCAGGCACCCCCGGGCTGTCAGGCAGACCGAGAGTGGCAACACCTGAACCAGCTTTAATCAAGAGAGAATCGCCGTGCCCGTGGTAGCAGCCCTCAAATTTTAAAATCTTGTTGCGCCCTGTATAGCCCCTTGCCAAACGGAGGGCACTCATTGTAGCCTCTGTTCCGGAGCTTACCATTCGTACAATTTCTACAGATGGCACACGATCAATGACGAGCTTAGCCAGTTCATTTTCCACTTCAGTCGGAGCACCGAAGCTTGTCCCGTATTCAGCCACTTTTTTGAGACTTTCTACGACACGGTCATTTGTATGCCCTAAAATTAAAGGCCCCCATGACAAGACGTAGTCAATATATTCATTCCCGTCAATATCAAAGATTTTCGAGCCTTTTCCGCGTTCCATAAAAATCGGGTCCATGTCTACCGATTTAAATGCGCGAACGGGACTGTTCACACCGCCCGGCATGAGTTTTTGCGCTTCTTTAAAAGCCGTTTTTGATTTTTCATAGCTTCTCATCTGCCTCAACTCCTGTCAACTGAATAAAATTACTCCGCAAGCCATTTCGCTGCGTCTTTCGCATGATACGTAATAATCAGGTCGGCACCCGCGCGCTTCATGCTTGTCAAAATTTCCAACACAATTTCTTTTTCTTTGATCCAGCCGTTCTGCGCTGCAGCCTTCACCATTGAATACTCTCCGCTTACATTATAAGCGACGAGCGGCAAAGTAAACTCATTTTTTACGTCACGCATGATATCCATATAAGAAAGCGAAGGTTTGACAATCAAAAAGTCCGCGCCTTCCTCGACATCTGATTGTGCTTCGCGGAGTGCCTCCATACGGTTGGCAGGGTCCATCTGATATGTTTTGCGGTCTCCGAATTGCGGTGTGCTGTTTGCTGCATCACGGAACGGACCGTAAAACTCGCTAGAATATTTCACAGCGTAAGACATGATGGGAATATTGACGAATCCTTCTTTATCAAGTGCTTCTCTGATCACTGTAACAAATCCGTCCATCATGTTTGATGGCGCAATGATATCCGCACCTGCTTTCGCTTGGCTGACAGCTGTCTGCGCCAAAAGCTCCAGCGATTCATCATTGAGGATGACCCCGTCTTTGACAAGTCCGCAATGGCCGTGGTCTGTATATTCGCACAGGCACGTGTCAGCGACAACAACCATTTCAGGGAAGTGTTCTTTAATTTCTGTGATGGCTTTTTGGACAATTCCGTGATCATGGTACGCTTGTGTTCCGCAATCATCTTTTTCTTCCGGGATGCCGAACACGATAACAGATTGAATGCCCAGTTTGACCAGCTCCGCTACTTCATCCTTCAATAAATCTAATGATACATGGTAAACATCAGGCATTGACGGAACAGCTTTTTTGCCTTCCAGACCTTCAACGACAAAAATCGGATAAATAAAATCTGATGGATGCAAACGTGTTTCCTTTACCATTTCTCTCATTGCTTTTGATGTCCGCAGGCGGCGGTGTCTATTAAATGATTGACTCATATTCTCTCTTCCTCTCTTGACATGCTGCACATTAACTCAAGCATGCCATCTATTGTAAATGTATCAGGCGTATGCGATGTGATGCCGTACGTCAGAAGGGCATCACTTGTTAAAGGCCCAATGCTGATACAGGCCGTCCCATTCGCCTTCCACTTTTTTAATTCTTCTCCCAAGACATGCATAAACGTATGTACGGTTGATGAACTCGTAAATGTTACATAGTCAAAGGAATATTGACCCGCAGCGTCTTTCAGTGCCTCAATGCCTTCTTCATCCGGAATCGTTTCGTAGAGAACCCATTCCTTTACTTCAAAACCGAGCGGGACAAGCTCTTGTTTTATCACATCACGTGACAAATTCCCTTTCATCACGGTAATGGGCTCCCCCGGTTCAGCATGCTGCTTAAGAGCGTCAGCCAATTGTTCAGCAATATACTCCTGTGGCATCACATCAACCGATACGTTATGCGTTTTTAAACGGCGGGCGGTTTTTTCACCGACGGCTGCAATTTTTTTATGCGCAGGGAGAATAAGCTGATTTTCCTTCAGATAAGAAAAAAAGAAGTCTGCCCCGTTCACACTTGTAAAAACAAGCCAGCCTGGCGCGGCAAGATCCTCTCTTACTTGTTCCGCAACATCATTCGGCAAAGCGCGGCGAAACGTAATCAAAGAGGTTAAAACCGCTTTACCGCCAAGCGCCTCCACTTTTTGCTGAAATGATGTTGCCTGTGCCTTATTCCGGGTGACAAGCACTGTTTTTCCTTTCAACGGAAAATCATTTTCCATCCTCATCAAGCTCCCGTTTTACACGATCAATTAAATCTTTTGCTCCTTTGTCAGCCATAAGAGCGGCACAGCGCTTTCCTACTTCCTCCGGATCGTTTCCGGTGACGGTTTCTTTAAAAATGATTTTGCCGTCAGGTGAAGCGACAAGACCTGTCATTTCAATTTCATCCTGTCCATTTAACACGGAGTAGCCCGCGATCGGAACCTGGCAGCCGCCCTCCATCGCGTTTAAAAAAGCACGTTCCGCTAAGACAGTCCGTTTTGTATATTCATCTGTAAACTGAGAAAACAACGCCAACAGCTCTTCATCCGATTCTCGGCACTCAATCGCCAGTGCTCCCTGCCCCACAGCAGGCAAACAGCGCTCAGGCTCTAGGAATTCGGTTACGACATCTTGCTTCCAACCCATTCTAGAAAGGCCGGCAGCCGCTAAAATAATCGCGTCATAATCCTCTGTTTCCAGCTTTTGAAGTCTTGTATCTATATTACCTCTAATCCATTTAATTGTAAGGTCAGGGCGCTCAATCAAAAGCTGCGCGCTTCTTCTTAAACTGCTTGTGCCAATGACAGCACCTTCCTTCATTTCTGAAAGCTTTACGCGATTCTTTGAAATAAGGGCATCACGAGGATCTTCCCGTTCAGGAATACAGCCGATCACAAGGCCTTCAGGCAAAACAGCAGGCATGTCCTTCATGCTGTGCACTGCCATATCAATCTCTTCGTTTAAAAGCGCCTGTTCAATTTCTTTGACAAACAGCCCTTTTCCACCCACTTTTGAGAGTGTAACATCGACAATCCGGTCGCCCTTTGTCACGATCTCTTTAATTTCAAAAGCAAACAAAGGATTGATTTCCTTCAGTTTTTGAATAACCCATTTTGTTTGAGTCATAGCGAGTTTGCTTCGTCTGGAACCTACTTTAATCGTTCTCATCATTTCTTTCCTCCCGAATCTGCTTGGGACATCGTTTAACTGAACCAATGGAATTGCGACAGGCTTCCAAGCAGGAAATAATTGATCATCAGCACCAGAAAACAAGCCGTATTCCACAGTGCAGCGACCTTTCCTTGCAGCTCTTTAATCAGCCTGATATAAAGATAATAGCTGTACAGCAGCAGGACGACAAACGAACCAAGCACTTTGGCGTCAAACCAATACAGCGTTTCTAGTGAGACATACGCCCAAATGACGCCGAGAATCAAACTCAGCAGCAGCATCGGAACCCCAATGACATTTAAAACATACGCCATATAATCAAGCTTTGATAAATCTTCTATTCTCAACAGCCATTTTCCCCACTTTTTCTTTTTCAGCAGATGATATTGAAACATATATAGCACAGAAAAAACGAAAGAAAGGGAAAAAGCGCCGTATGAAAGAATCGCCATTGTAATATGAATCACCAAAAGCTCAGATACAAGCTGCCCGGAAAAAGCAGCTGACTGCTGCTCTGTCGGTGAAAATGTGTGAATGGCGATCATAGAAAATCCTATAACATTTGTAAAAAACACGATAAAGTCAACACGTAAAAGCTTTGTCAGTACAAGTGACAGCGTGACAAGCACCCAGGCATAAAAATAAAGTGCCTCTGTCACATTTAATACCGGAAACCGCCCCGTCACCCACATAAAATAGGCCAAATACACGGTTTGCAGAGTCCAGACAATAGAAAGCAACCAGAAGGCCATTTTTCCAGCCTTCCGGTTGTGTTGAAGAAAATCTATAAAATAAAAGAGTACACTTAACGCGTAAATGACGATTGTCCCCTCATTAAGTCTTGCCATTGCAGTATCAATCATTCAGCTTTCACTCACTTACAAGTGGGCTAAAGCCCGCTTTTGATTCAGCCTTCTTAAAAGAGTGGACCTTCTGGCTGCTTTCAACGGTTTTCATCATTTGACGGCCCGCAGCTTCTTCAATATCAAAAATCTGCATAAACAACGCGAGCTTTTCTTCAGAATCAGCATCTGCCGCAAGCTCTTTCACCTTTAAAATCGGATCACGAAGCATTTGGTTAATAATACTTTTGGTGTGTTTGTTCAACAGTTTTTTCTCTCTTGTGCTTAAGTGAGGCAGCTTACGCTCAATGCTGTCCATCGTTTCTGACTGGATGGCAAGCGCCTTTTCGCGCAATGCAGAAATAACAGGCACAACACCAAGTGTATTCATCCATTGTTTAAATTCCACAATGGTTTCTTCAATTAACAGTTCAACTTTTTCAGCTGTTTCTCTCCGCTCTTTCATGTTCGCTTCTACAATGCCTTCCAGATCGTCGATATCATAAAGAAAAACACCTTCAAGATCATTCAGCGCCGGATCAAGATCTCTAGGCACGGCAATGTCGACCATAAACAGCGGACGTCCCTTGCGAAGCTTATTCGCGTTTTCCATCATCTCTTTGGACACGACAAATTCACTTGCACCGGTTGAACTGATTAAAATATCAGCCTCCGCAAGCGCGCTTTCAAGCTGATTCAAGCTTCTCGCTTCACCTGAAAAACGGTCTGCAAGCTCCTTCGCTTTCAAGTATGTTCGGTTAATGACAGTGACCTTGCCGATTCCCTGTCCGTGCAGGTTTTCCGCAGCAAGCTCGCCCATTTTTCCCGCACCGAGAATCAATATGTGCTTGCTTGAAAGATTTCCGAAGATTTTTTTGGCAAGTTCAACTGCAGCATAGCTTACTGACACCGCATTTGAGCCAATGTCTGTTTCGGCGTGAGTCCGTTTGCCCACTGTAACTGCCTGCTTAAACAGCTCATTAAAAATAGTCCCGATCGTTTTTTCTTGCTGAGCTGTTTTAAAGCTGTCGCGTACCTGTCCGAGAATCTGCGTTTCGCCAATCACCATAGAATCAAGTCCGCAGGCTACACGGAATAAATGTTCAACAGCGGCATCGCTCTCATAAAACGTTAAGAACGGTGACAGCTCTTCTTTGCTTAATTGAAACCAATCAGCTAAAAACTTTTTTATATAATAACGGCCGGTATGGAGCTGGTCGACTACCGCATAAATTTCAGTGCGGTTGCAGGTTGAGACAATGATGTTTTCAAGAATGCTTTTCTCTTCTTTCAGCTGCACCATTGCTTCTGCCAGCTCATTCGGCTGAAAACTTACTTTTTCACGTATCTCAATAGGGGCGGATTTATAATCTACTCCCACAACAAGTATATGCATCGCTCTAATTACACCCCCAACACCCAATCTTAATTTATAATCATTCTAACATAGAACTCATTATTTATAATAATTATAACATAGTTTCTTTCACAAAATGTGAACAGATTTTAAAATTCTTATGCTATATTAGAAAAAGCTTTAGGGAAAAGAAGCATTCCTATTGACAATACCAAAAACAGCAGAAATTTACTACACATCAGCTCTAAAAAACAAGAAGGTGATATCATGAAACAAAAATCAATTTTATTCCCTTGTCTGCTGCTTGCCGCTTCTGTATATGCATGGCTAGAAAGCGGTCAAGCCGAACTGTTTTCAGGGCAGGATCAATGGCCTGTTCTCCTCATGTTATTAGGCGCAGCCTTTGTATATCAAGGAAAAAAAGAAGCCGTTACACCCCATTTTTTTATTGGTTTACTTCTCTTCGGGATCGGTTTACACTTTTTTGCCAAGCCGAAATGGGTATGGTGGCCGGATGATTTTGAAATGCTCCTCTTTATGATCGGCTTCTCACTTCTCGTTTCAACCGTTCAAAAAAAAGAATATGTATATGAAGCTGTGTCGATGATTTGTTTTTCCCTGTTTTTGTACTTTTTCAAACAAATTATGGCATGGCTTGAGTCTGCGCATATTCCAACAGCGCTTCTGAAGGAGTATTGGCCGTTTGTCTTTATTGGAATCAGTTTATTGTTATTATTGATAAAACGAAAAAAATCTATACGATAAATAAAACCGGTAGAGAATCCTCTACCGGTTTATCATTTTTTTGATCGCTCCCCAAGCTTCGTCTTTTCCCTTTTTCGTTTCTGAGGAAAAGAGAATGAGCTCGTCTTCCGGATCAATATTTAATGTTTGTCGGACAACCTTTGCGTGTTTGTCCCATTTGCCTTTCGGGATCTTATCCGCCTTTGTAGCGATAACAATAACAGGAATGCCGTAATACTTTAAGAATTCATACATCTGTACATCATCATTAGATGGCGCATGCCGCAAATCAACGATCTGCACCACAGCTTTTAATTCTTCGCGTGTCGTGATATAGGTTTCAATCATTCTGCCCCATGCTTCACGCTCAGACTTTGACACTTTGGCAAAACCGTAGCCCGGCACATCCACAAAATGCAGCTCATCATTGATAATGTAGAAATTAAGCGTTTGTGTTTTTCCTGGCTTTGACGACGTTCTCGCAAGATTTTTGCGATTGATTAATGAATTGATAAAAGACGATTTTCCTACGTTCGATCTTCCGGCCAATGCGATTTCCGGAAGCCCCCCTCCAGGGTACTGTTCCGGTTTTACTGCACTGATCACGATTTCTGACTTTGTGACTTTCATTTCTTCTCTCCTACTAAGGCATGTTCCAAAACCTCGTCTAAGTGGGACGCCAATATAAATGTCAGCCCCTCCCTGACGCTTTCCGGAATATCCTCTATATCTTTTTCATTATCTTTAGGCGCAATAATGGTTGTTAATCCCGCTCTGTGTGCGCCAAGCGCTTTTTCCTTTAAGCCGCCGATCGGCAGCACGCGCCCGCGAAGCGTGATTTCCCCAGTCATGCCGACTTCACGCGAAACCGCCCGTCCCGTTAAAGCAGAAACAAGCGCTGTTGCCATCGTAATACCGGCTGACGGACCATCTTTTGGCACCGCACCCTCTGGTACATGTATATGAATATCATACTTCTCATGAAAGTCAGGTTCAATGCCAAGTTCTTCTGTTTTGGATCGCACATAGCTGAATGCAGCCTGAGCTGACTCTCTCATAACATCTCCGAGCTTTCCTGTCAGGATTAATTTCCCTTTCCCCGGAGAAAGCGATACTTCAATCGACAGCGTATCTCCGCCAACGGTTGTATAAGCAAGCCCTGTCACTACACCAACCTGATCCTCTGTTTCAGCTTGTCCATATCTGAAAATACGTTTTCCGATAAAGTCTTGAAGGTTCTTCTCAGTAACCGTAATCCGTTTTCGCTCTTCAGCAACAATGGCTTTTGCAGCTTTACGGCAAATCGCGGCAAGCTGGCGTTCAAGGCTTCTCACACCAGCTTCTCTCGTATAGTAGCGGATGATATCAAGAATCGCCTGATCACGCAGCTGCAGGTTGCTTTTCTTCAGCCCGTGTTCTTTGATCTGCTTTGGAAGCAAGTGATCCTTTACGATTTCAAGTTTTTCTATTTCTGTGTAGCCTGCGATATTAATAATTTCCATTCTGTCTCTGAGCGGGCCCGGGATTGTGGCCAAATTGTTCGCCGTTGCGATAAACAGCACTTTGGATAAATCAAAGGTTTCTTCAATATAGTGATCACTGAAGCTGCTGTTTTGCTCTGGATCAAGCACTTCAAGCATAGCGGATGACGGGTCTCCTCTAAAATCAGATGACATTTTGTCAATTTCGTCTAATAAGAAGACCGGATTCAGCTTGCCCGCTTTTTTCATCCCTTGAATAATACGTCCAGGCATTGCTCCGACATAGGTCCGTCTGTGTCCGCGTATCTCTGATTCGTCCCGTACTCCTCCGAGTGAGATTCTGACAAATTTGCGTCCCAAGCTTTTTGCAATTGATTTGGCTAAAGACGTTTTTCCGACACCTGGAGGTCCTGCCAAACAGAGAATCGGGCCTTTCAGGGATTTGGTCAGCTTCTGGACAGCCAAATATTCTAAAATACGTTCTTTTACTTTTTCAAGTCCGTGATGCTCTTCGTCCAAGAGACGTCCTGCTTCTTTCAAATCAAGCTTATCATCTGTTTCATCCGTCCACGGAAGAGCAACAAGCCAGTCGATATAGTTGCGGATCACAGAGCTTTCCGCAGAACTTGACGGAATTTTTTCATATCTGTTCAATTCTTTAAGCGCTGTTTCCTTCACATGATCAGGCATTCCTGCTTCTTCGATTTTTTCCGTCAGGGTGTGAACTTCGCCAGTTTTGCCTTCTTTATCGCCAAGCTCTTTTTGGATCGCCTTCATTTGTTCACGCAAGTAGTATTCCTTCTGCGTACGCTCCATCGAACGTTTGACGCGCTGGCCGATTTTTTTCTCAATCTCCAGCACTTCTTTTTCATTATTAATAAAATCAATGACCTTGTTCAGCCTGTCTTTGACATCAGCCGTTTCTAAAATATCCTGCTTATCCTTTAGTTTAAGGGGCAGATGAGAAGCAACGATGTCTGCCATTCTCCCCGGCTCTTCGATATCAGTAACCGCGGCGTACGTTTCGGCCGAGATTTTTTTAGAAATTTTTATGTACTGATCAAAGTGGTCTAGCAAAGTCCGCATCAATGCTTCGTCTTCTGTATCTTTTGAATCATCTTCATGAATAAGTTGAATGTCGACCGACGTGTAATCCTCGTGTTCATTGTATTTGACGATATGGGCGCGCTTGAGGCCCTCCACCAACACACGAATCGTACCGTTCGGAAGCTTCAGCATTTGCTTAATTTTTGTATAGGTGCCGACAGTGAAAATCTCGTCTTCACCAGGTTCGTCTATCGAAATATCCTGCTGAGTGGCTAAAAATATCATATGATCATGCATCATTGCCTGTTCAAGAGCCTGAACCGACTTGTCACGTCCTACATCTAAATGCAAAACCATCGTCGGGTACACTAATAAACCTCTTAAAGGGAGGAGCGGGATGCTGCGTTTTAATTCTTCTGCCATGTGACTGACACCTCCGTGACTTTAGTATGAACCATTATAATACAACTTTTTCATCCTTGTACAATAAACGGCATGGTTCCATTTTCTATAAAACAGTCTCCTCGTAGTATACCCTTTCTTTCTGATATGAAAAAGGAAAAGATGACCTTCATGAAAAAAACCCTATTATCAAAATAGGGTTTAAACGGATTCTTTATTGATTTCAATATGAAACGGTTTTTGTTCCGTTGGCGGATTCACTAAAATTTCATCAAGCACTTCCTGGAACGTCTTCACTGCAATAATCTCGATCCCGTCAATCTGCTTTAAGATCGCCTGCTGATTTTCATATGGGATAATCACCTTTTTCGCACCGGACTGCTTGGCCGCTTTTATTTTCGGAATGACGCCTCCGATGGGTTTCACAAGACCGTTCAGGCTGATTTCGCCCGTCATCGCAACGGTATTGTCAATAGGAATTTTGTGTATCGCCGAGAAAATCCCCGCCGCCATCGCAATGCCTGCTGACGGCCCATCAATCGGAATCCCTCCTGGGAAATTGATGTGAATATCATAATCAGAAGGCTTCATTCCCATTGTCCGGAGCACGGTTAATACATTTTCAACCGAACCCTTCGCCATGCTTTTTCGTCTGATTGATTTTGATTGGCTGCCGATGCTTTCTTCTTCAGCTATTCCTGTAATGTTAATTGATCCTTTATCTTGAGCCGCTGTTACACTCACTTCGATTTCCAGAAGCGATCCGCTGTTAGGCCCATAGACTGCAAGCCCATTTACAATGCCAACCTGTGGTTCAACACCGATTTTTTGCTCGTGCTTTGGAGTAAGCTGACTGGAGTGAATGACCCATTCGATATCCTCAATCGTAATGTCCTTCCGATTCTCCGTTACAGCCATCCCCGCTGCGATTTGAATCATATTGACGGCTTCCCGCCCGTTCCTCGTGTAGCTGGTCAAAAGATCCAGTCCTTCTTCGGAGATATTTTTTTCAATTTTATCCGCTGCTGTTTTAGCAACCGTTTTCAGCTCGTCCTTTTCAAGCTCGCGGAAAAAAACCTCCAAACAGCGGGACCTGATAGCTGGCGGAATTTCGTTTGGCATTCTCGTGGTCGCGCCAATCAAGCGAAAATCAGCCGGCAGCCCATTTTGAAAAATATCATGAATATGATTCGGAATTTGTGTATTTTCCTCACTGTAATACGCACTGTCTAAAAAGACTTTTCTGTCCTCAAGCACCTTCAGCATTTTATTCATTTGAATAGGATGCAGCTCCCCTATTTCATCAATAAACAGCACACCGCCATGGGCATGGGTGACAGCTCCCTGCTTCGGCTGCGGAATCCCAGCCTGTCCCATCGCTCCGGCCCCTTGGTATATCGGGTCATGGACAGAGCCGATGAGCGGATCGGCAATTCCTCTTTCATCAAAACGGGCTGTTGTCGCATCGAGTTCCACAAAAACAGCCTGCTCTTTAAACGGTGATTGTTTATGTTTTTTTGCTTCTTCCAACACAAGCCGCGCAGCAGCCGTTTTCCCAACTCCCGGTGGCCCATAGACAATCACATGCTGAGGATTTGGCCCGCATAAAGCCGCCTTTAATGCTTTAATGCCGTCTTCCTGTCCGACGATATCTTGAAAGCTTTTGGGGCGGACCTTCTCAGATAATGGCTCGGACAAGCTGATAGCGCGCATTTTCCGAAGCTGCTCCATTTCCTTCTTTGATTCTTTATCTATCGTGACCTTTTGTGTCCTTTGATTTTTAAGCAAATTCCAAAAATACAAACCGATGATGATCCCAAAAAACAGCTGAATAAATAACGCGATCCCTGTCCAACTCATGGTGGTCCCTCCTGAAAAACAATTTATGTATCCAATTCATTCCTCTGATTGCTAGTATCTCCCATAGAAGACGGGAATAAACGTTTTTCCAGAAGAGTTGCATGCAAAAAAACCTCCTGAGTGTTACCACTCAGGAGGTTTGTGCTTATCTTTATGCAGATGTTTTATCTTGACTTACCTCAGTGCCGTCTTTTAATAAGAGGCGAGGAGGCTCTCCATGTGTCACAGTTGCCCCGGTAATTACACATTTTTCAATGTCATCACGAGAAGGCAGCTCAAACATCACATCAAGCATGATGCCTTCAATGATGGAACGGAGTCCGCGTGCTCCAGTCTTGCGTTCAATTGCTTTTTTAGCAATTTCAGAAAGCGCTTCTTCTTCAAACTCAAGCTCAACGTTGTCAAGCTCAAGCATTTTCTTGAATTGCTTAACAAGAGCGTTTTTCGGTTTTGTTAAGATCGCAACCAATGCTTCTTCGTCAAGCTTTTCAAGGCTTGCAATAACCGGAAGACGTCCGATAAATTCAGGAATTAACCCGAAACGGAGCAAATCTTCAGGAAGCACTTTTGAAAGAAGATCTTCTTTCTCAAGATCAGCAGCTTTATTGTCGGCACCGAATCCAATCACTTTTTGGCCTAAACGGCGTTTGATGATTTGTTCGATACCATCGAAAGCTCCGCCGCAAATGAACAAAATATTTGTTGTGTCAATTTGAATGAATTCTTGATGAGGATGCTTACGTCCACCTTGAGGCGGTACGCTTGCCACTGTACCCTCAAGAATTTTAAGCAATGCCTGCTGTACACCCTCACCTGACACATCACGTGTGATAGACGGGTTTTCAGATTTTCTAGCCACTTTATCGATTTCATCAATATAGATAATGCCTTTTTCGGCTTTTTCCACATCATAATCAGCAGCTTGGATGAGCTTCAAGAGAATATTCTCTACATCTTCACCCACGTATCCAGCTTCAGTCAAAGATGTAGCGTCCGCAATCGCAAACGGCACATTTAAAATGCGAGCCAAAGTTTGCGCCAGAAGGGTTTTACCGCTTCCCGTAGGGCCGATTA
Organism: Bacillus sp. 9.4; assembly: GCF_055486415.1. Lineage (NCBI taxonomy): Bacteria > Bacillati > Bacillota > Bacilli > Caryophanales > Bacillaceae > Bacillus > Bacillus sp. 9.4. Next base: position 891,069 of record NZ_JBVFMU010000001.1, read on the forward strand.
ATGAAATATTACTTTTTGAGAGCTCAACATCATCAACTTTGCTGTTAGAGTTAATGCGCTTATAGTGGTTATACACAGCAACAGCAAGTGATTTCTTCGCTTGATCTTGGCCGATGACATATTCATTCAAAATTTCGCGAATTTCCTGAGGCTTTGGTACGTCTTTAAATTCTACTTCTTCTTCTGTTCCGAGTTCTTCCTCTACAATTTCAGTGCAGAGTTCGATACATTCGTCACATATATATACACCAGGTCCAGCTACAAGCTTACGAACCTGATCTTGTGTTTTTCCACAGAACGAGCATTTTAATTGTCCTTTTTCCTCGTTAAATTTAAACATTCTTTCACCCCTTAATCTTGTCTCACTTTTTCTTTTACCGGCAGAGCAAAAGAAAATGATTCTTGAAACGAACGAGTATGTATTGCATTTTACCATACTTTCCAAAAAGACGGTAACAATGTGTTTCTGACTTGCACATTCTATATGTATGACAAAAAACAGCCCTGCATTAACTATATTGCCCCAAGAAAAAGAGATAACTCATAATTGTACAAAACAAGGCACGAATGATTCGCGCCCTGTTTTATTAGTACTATTATTATGCACCATATTAACGGTTTTCTACAAGAAAATCAATCGCTTTGCGAACTTTTAAATCTTCTTTCATCGCGTCAGTAGAACCGATGGCTTGTTTAATATTTTCAACAGGCATGTTGTATGCTTCAGCCATTTTTGTAAGCTCAGCATCAACTTCCTCATCTGATACTTCAAGGTTTTCCGCTTTCGCAATCGCCTCAAGAGTCAGGTTAGATTTTACGCGTTTTTCAGCATCTTCTTTCATTTGCTCTTTAAGCGCAGCTTCATCTTGGCCTGAGAATTGAGTGTAAAGCTCAAGGTTCATGCCTTGCATTTGCAGACGCTGTTCGAATTCTTTCAGCATGCGGTCAAGCTCAGTGTCGACCATTGCTTGCGGAACATCGATTTCAGCGTTTTCAGAAGCTTTCAGAACAAGCTCTTCACGCAATTTAGCGTCAGCTTCGTTTTCTTTTGCTTCTTCTAAACGTTTCTTTGTTTTTTCAGTTAATTCAGCAAGTGTTTCCACTTCTTCATCGATATCTTTTGCGAATTCATCGTCAAGCTCAGGAAGCTCTTTCGCTTTGATTTCGTGAATTTTCACTTTAAACACAGCTGGTTTGCCTGCAAGATCTTCAGCGTGGTACTCCTCAGGGAATGTCACTTCAACATCCTTCTCAGCACCTGCTTCAAGGCCAACTAATTGATCTTCGAAGCCAGGGATGAATGAACCAGAACCTACTTCTAGAGAGTAGTTTTCAGCTTTTCCGCCTTCGAAAGCTTCGCCGTCAACGAATCCTTCGAAATCAAGAACAACTGTGTTTCCTTCTTCAACAGCGCCTTCTTCTTTTACAACAAGCTCAGCTTGACGCTCTTGAAGGGCTTTTAGTTCGTTTTGAACATCTTCGTCAGTTACAGTTGTGTCGTCTTTTTCAATGCCCAGGCCTTTGTATTCGCCAAGCTTCACTTCAGGTTTTACTGTTACTTTCGCAGTGAAGATTAAGCTTTCGCCTTTTTCGATTTTTTCAACATCGATTTCAGGACGGTCTACAGGCTCGATTCCAGCTTCTTCAACCGCTTTAGGGTATTCTACAGGAAGAAGAATATCCAAAGCATCTTGGTAAAGAGCTTCTACGCCAAAGCGCTGTTCGAATAATCCGCGAGGAATTTTACCTTTACGGAATCCAGGAATTGAAACTTGTTTTACTACTTTTTTAAATGCATCATCAAGTGCTGTTTTAAACGTTTCAGCATCAACTTCAACCGTTAAAACGCCTTCGTTGCCTTCTTGTTTTTCCCATTTTACAGACATGTGTTTCCCTCCAAAAATCTATTCAGGTTGTGTCGGTCTTCCATTCTAAAGCAATCATTCGGCTTCGTCCAACAAAAACAAAGCTGCCAAAGATCAGAATCATTATGTATAGATGTTAATAATGAACTGCAAAGCCTGTCCAACCGTATTTCTTATAACCCGTTATACACAAATACAACCACTATATTATAACATAACACATAGCGCTTTCAACTATATGGCGCGATTTACAAATAAGAAATTTCTTCAATATCTTTTAACATTGTGCAAGCTTCATCGAGTTCTCTGTCTGTAAATTCATACATCATATGAAGTTCTTCGCTTTCAATTTCAATCCCGTGCATCTCGTAACCGACTTTATGAAGGGCAGCCGCCCAAAGGTCAGCCGACAGCAATTTCGGCTGGAACGGATATAAAACGTACAAATGTCTTCTCCACAATTCTTCTACTGCCGCATATAAGGTTGGATTTTCATTTCCAAGTGTCTCATCCAGCACCCTGAGAACACGGTGCAGAATCGGGGCGGCATCAGGCGGAACAATCTCAGACGGTTCAATTGTCAACGACTCGCCAAATTTGCTAATGTGTACAGGTTTACTGTACTCATGCTCAGCTAACAGCATGACAATCATTGTTTTGATAATCGGATGGGCTGAGGGGTCTTGGAGGATTGTTTTGAGCAATCCTGTATACTTTGCTACGTTACGGTCTTTTAAGGAATGGATGAGATTCATTTGCTCCTCAGGGCTTGCCAGCACTTTCTCGGTGTCAATTGTATCCTCATATTCTTCGGCCCAAGCCTCGTCCTCACGATCTGGATCGGTCATTTTCCGGCTGAAATCCAGCAGCTTATAAAATTGCTCGGCGCTTTCTGCCGGCAGCTGATTTTCTTCCAAAACGGCTTCAATGGTGCTTTTTACTTCCTCGTATTTTTTGAGCTGAATTAAGATGGTCATGTACACCTGCAAAACCGTAAAATAATGGCCATAACCTTCTTTGAGCATCTTCTCGCACACGCTTTCTGCCTCTTCCAGCTCGCCCAGCTCTAAAAAGCAGATGGCCATCCCTAAGTGAAGATCGGATTCAGTATCATCATATTTCATCGCTTCTGAAAACAGTTCAAGCGCTTCTTGATACTTTTTTTCCTTTAGTGATGACATCCCTTTTTCCACAAGGCGGTCTTTCAGATGAGGAAAAGGAATAATTTTTGCGTTCTTCTTGTCATGCGTCATACCTATATTCCTTTCAGGCATTTATTTTGTTCAAGTGTATCAACACCTGTGAACAAACACAAGAAATGAAAGGTTTCACCAGGCAAAAAAAGCCGCCGGACAAATACCGGCCGCTTTTTCAGGCTTGAAGCCAAGAGCTTCTTTGTGATTCAAATTGCTTGATTTCATCTTCCAGCAGCAGCGTTAATGAAATTTCATCATATCCGTTGATCAGCATCTCTTTCCAATGCGGATCAACTTCAAATGAAATTTGATTGCCTTCACTGTCATGAATCAGCTGATTTTCAAGGTCAACAGTCATTTGCAATGACTGGTTTTCATACTGGCCGACAAGCTGTTTCCAATTGTCATATGGCATGCGGATCGGAAGCATGCCGTTTTTAAAGCAGTTCTGATGGAAAATATCAGCGAATGACGGCGCAATGATAATTTTAAACCCATAATCATCAAGTGCCCACGGAGCGTGTTCACGCGATGACCCGCAGCCGAAGTTTTCTCCTGCTATTAAAATGGAAGCTCCTTGATAAACAGGCTGGTTTAATTCAAATTCAGGGTTCGGTTTACCATTCGCATCATATCTCCAGTCAAAGAATGCAAAACGCCCGTAGCCTGTTCTTTCAATCCTCTTCAAAAATTGCTTAGGAATAATCTGGTCTGTATCCACATTGATCCGATTTAATACGGCTGCTTTCCCCGTATGTGATTTCAAAGGTTCCATCTCGCGCACTCCTTACACAACTGTTTTTTCCTGATAAAACTTTCTGACATCAACGAAGTGTCCGTGAATGGCAGCCATCGCAGCCATTGCCGGGCTGACGAGATGTGTTCTTGCACCTTTTCCTTGTCTGCCCTCGAAGTTGCGGTTAGAGGTTGATGCACAGCGCTCTCCCTCAGGAACAACATCATTATTCATACTCAAACACATGCTGCAGCCTGACTCTCTCCATTCAAATCCAGCTTCCAAGAAAATCTGGTCAAGCCCTTCTTTTTCAGCCTGAAGCTTCACGCTTTGGGATCCGGGCACGACGATGGCCCTTACGCTGTCAGCTACCTTCTTCCCTTTGATCATGTCAGCAGCCTGTCGAAGGTCAGTCATGCGGGAATTTGTGCAGGAACCGATAAATACGTGCTCCACTTTAATGTCTTCAATTTTCTGATGAGGAGTCAGTCCCATATATTCATAAGCGCGAATCGCTTCTTTTTTATCATCTTCTGCAGAAAAGCTTTCCGGCGCAGGAACTTCAGAATCGACAGGAAGAACCATTCCCGGGTTAATGCCCCATGTCACCATAGGGGAAATTTTGTTGCCGTCAAGGACGATAGATTTATCGTAAACAGCGCCCGGGTCTGTGCGCAGCGCCTTCCATTCCTCTACGGCCTTGTCAAATTCTTCGCCTTTTGGCGTGTACTTGCGATTTTTGCAATATTCAAACGTCACCTCGTCAGGTGCAATCAAACCTGCTCTTGCTCCTGCTTCAATTGACATGTTACAAACAGTCATTCGTTCATCCATCGTCATATTTCTGAATACTTCCCCAGTGTATTCAATGACGTAGCCTGTGCCGAATTTCACACCGTATTTGCCGATGACAGCAAGGATGACATCCTTTGCCGTCACCCCTTTTTGAAGCGTTCCATCTACGCGCACTTCCAGTGTTTTTGGACGCTGCTGCCAAAGTGTCTGTGTGGAAAGGACATGTTCAACTTCACTCGTCCCGATTCCAAATGCAAGAGCGCCGAAAGCGCCATGTGTTGATGTATGACTGTCACCGCACACAATCGTTTTCCCTGGAAGCGTTAAGCCCAGTTCAGGGCCGACGACATGGACAATCCCTTGATCCACACTGTGAAGATCGGCAAGGCGCACGCCAAATTCCTCACAGTTTCTTTCAAGCGCCGTTACTTGGCGTTTCGCAACTTCATCCTTTATCTCAAAACGATTGACAGTCGGAATGTTGTGGTCCATTGTCGCAAATGTGTTTTGGGGTCTTCTGACCTTTCTTCCCTTTTGTCTCAAGCCTTCAAATGCCTGAGGAGATGTCACCTCATGAATGAGGTGCAAATCAATATAGAGAAGATCCGGCTTTCCCTCACCATGTTTTACAATATGCTGATCCCAAATCTTTTCGATGATTGTTCGAGGCATCATCTTTTATTTCCTCCCTCTACCTAGAGCTAAGACCGCTTAACGTAAGCTGTCACACATTAGAAATTGTATTTTCACTCATGATTGCTGCCTTAACTTCCTCTGTAATGGCTTGAGTGCTGCTGAACTCTTCACCCCGTGCCAAGTCTCTTGTTCTTTTTCCAGAAGCCAAGACTTTGTTTACCGCATCTTCTACAGCTTTCGCTTCCTCTTCAAGCCCGAAAGATGTTCTCAAAAGCATTGCCGCTGACAATATGGCTGCGAACGGATTTGCCATCCCTTTACCGGCAATATCAGGCGCGGAGCCATGAACAGGTTCAAACAGATGAAGACCAGAGCTTGATAGGCTGGCTGACGGGAGCATTCCGAGCGAGCCTGTAAGCATGGACGCTTCATCGCTTAAGATATCACCGAACATATTTTCAGTCACCACGACATCAAATTGATTCGGTGCATAAATTAGCTGCATGGCCGCGTTATCCACAAGCATGTGCTCAAGCTTCACATCAGGAAACTCTTGTGCAACGTCCTCAGCCACTTCACGCCACAGCCGGCTTGATTCAAGAACATTCGCTTTATCTACAGAGGTCACTTTGCCTTTTCTGGCTGCCGCCATTTTGAAGCCCTCTCTGATCACCCGTTCAATTTCCGTTCGCTTATAAAACAGTGTATCTACTGCTTCCTGCTCACCTTCAGTGTTTACATAGCGTTTGCTCGGCTGTCCGAAATACAAGCCGCCTGTGAGCTCACGAACGATAACGAAATCAACATTATCTATATATTCTTTTTTCAAAGGCGAAGCGTCAGAAAGGCTTTCAAATACCTTCACAGGCCGCAAATTCGCAAACAAATCAAGCTGTTTTCTGATGCTGAGCAGCCCTTTTTCCGGTCTCAGATCCGAAGGATTTTGATCCCATTTCGGTCCGCCGACAGCGCCAAGCAATATCGCGTCTGCATTTTTACAAGCAGCAACGGTTTCCTCCGGGAGGGGGTTATGATGTTCATCAATAGCCGCCCCTCCAATCAGGCCATATTCAAATTCAAATTCATGGTTAAAGCGTTCGGCAACACTTTTCAGTACGTCTGTCGCTGATTCTAATACTTCAGGGCCGATCCCGTCTCCGGGCAATAGAGCAATACGTTTCTTCAAGTTAACCGTTCTCCTTTCTTTTATGATCCGACAGCTGTGTGGTTTTTCAATCCGCTCATATTCGACTGGAAAACCAATTGACGGTTTACTGCGTTCAAATAGGCTTTCGCTGATGCTTCTAATACGTCTTGCGCTATGCCCCGCCCTGCTGATTCTTTTCCGTTCACCAAAACTCTTACATACACCTGGGCAAATGCATCTTCGCCTTTTCTGTTAGACTGAATGCGGTAGTCTAAGAGCTCCACGTCCTTATCGATGCAGCGCTCAAGCGTATTGTAGATTGCTTCCACGCTTCCAGCTCCAGTTGCAGCTTCCTGAATAAGCTCTGCGTTTTCTTGATTTTTCAAGGAAAGAGTAGCCGTAGGGACCTGACTTGTTCCGTAATGTACTTGCAGAGAAAGAAATTCATACCCAATCTTGCGATCTGTTACTTTTTCTTCTAAAATAAGAGAAACAAGATCCTCATCAGTGATTTCTTTTTTCTTCTCAGTCAACTCTTTGAACATCGTAAAGAATTTATTAATCTCTTCACTGTCAAATTGGAATCCTAAAGCAGTCAGCCGGTCTTTAAATGCGTGGCGTCCGGAATGTTTACCTAGGACAAGCGCATCTGCGGTTACGCCGACAAGCTCCGGTGAAATAATTTCATAAGTCGATTTTTCTTTTAAAAAGCCGTCCTGATGGATGCCTGATTCATGAGCAAATGCATTATCTCCAACAACCGCTTTGTTGCGCGGGACAGCCATGCCTGTCAGTTTGCTTACTAAATCACTTGTTCTCTTAATCTCGTTCAGTGTAATACCTGTTTCGACTTGGTAGAAGTCTTTTCTGGTATGGAGGGCTACGGCAATTTCCTCTAGTGCCGCATTTCCGGCTCTTTCACCGATCCCGTTCACAGCGCATTCGATTTGATCAGCGCCATTCTCAATCGCAGCAAGAGAGTTTGCGACTGCCATTCCTAAATCATCATGACAGTGGGCTGAAAGCTTTGCTTTGTGAATGTTCGGAACGTTTTCCTTCATATATTTAAAGATATTTCCGTATTCCGCCGGGGCCAGGTAGCCGACAGTGTCCGGAAGATTGATAACACTGGCGCCTGCGTCAATCACTTTCTCGACGATTTCTGCTAGAAACGGCAGTTCAGTGCGGCAGGCATCTTCAGCTGACCATTGCACAATCGGAAAACGTTCTTTTGCGTATTTCACCATTTCAACCGCTCTTTCAATGACTTGCTCACGTGTCATTTTCAGCTTGTGCTTCAAATGAATATCCGATGTGGCGATAAAAACATGAATTCTCGGATGAGCACCTTCTTTTAACGCTTCCCAAGCAGCATCAATATCACCTTTTACACAACGGGCCAGACCAGTTACTGAACAATTTTTAATGGTTCTTGCGATTTCCTGAACAGCTAAAAAGTCACCTCGGGACGAAGCGGGAAATCCCGCTTCAATGATATCTGCCCCGAGTCTTTCGAGCTGCTTAGCTATGGCAAGTTTCTCCTGTGTATTCAAGTTCACTCCAGGGGACTGTTCACCATCACGAAGCGTCGTATCGAAAAAATTAATTTTGCGCAACGGAGACCACCGCTTCCTTCTTCTTGCCTTGTTTCACAAACGGCATCATTTCACGAAGCTTTCTTCCCACTACTTCGATTTGATGTTCGTTCTCGCTTGCATTGATAGCGTTGAAACGAGGACGGTTTACTTGGTTTTCGACGATCCACTCTTTTGCGAATGTACCGTTTTGGATATCTTTTAATACTTCTTTCATCGATTCTTTTACTTTAGCGTCCACAACGCGAGGACCTGATACGAAATCTCCCCACTGTGCTGTGTCAGAGATTGAATATCTCATTCCTGCAAGTCCTTCTTCGTACATAAGGTCTACGATTAATTTCAGCTCATGAAGGCACTCGAAGTATGCAAGTTCAGGCTGATAACCTGCTTCAGTTAATGTTTCAAATCCGGCTTTGACAAGCGCGCTTAATCCGCCGCAAAGAACCGCTTGCTCACCGAACAAATCTGTTTCTGTTTCTTCTTTAAATGTCGTTTCTAATACGCCCGCTCTTGCGCCGCCGATTCCTTTAGCATAAGCGAGGGCTTTGTCTCTTGCTTCTCCAGTCACATCTTGATAGATTGCGAACAATGCAGGTACGCCAGCTCCTTGCTCATATGTTCTTCTTACCAAGTGTCCCGGGCCTTTAGGCGCCACTAAGAATACATCTACATCCGCCGGAGGAACAATTTGATGGAAATGCACGTTAAATCCATGAGCGAATACTAATGATTTTCCTGCTGTCAATTCATCTTTGATTTCAGCTTCGTATACTTTTTGCTGCTGTTCATCCGGAAGCAGAACCATGATGATTTCGGCTTGGGCTGCCGCTTCTTTTACTGAAAATACTTTATGTCCGTCTTCTTGGGCTTGAGTGAAAGATTTTCCTTGTCTAACACCGACGATCACGTCTACTCCGCTTTCTTTAAGGTTCAGGGCATGTGCGTGGCCTTGCGAACCGTACCCGATAACCGCTACTGTTTTTCCAGCCAATACGTTCTCTTTGATATCACCGTTATAATATACTTTTACCATTTCAATCTCTCCCTTGTTATGTTTTATACAATAGATATTGTTTTATTGGATGACGCCTTTTGCTGAGTTCCCCTCGCAAAAGCCGTTGTACCTGTTCTCGCGATTTCTTTAATGCCATAAGGTTTTAATAACTCAATAAGCGCTTCAATTTTGTTAGATTCACCTGTCACCTGAACAACGATGCTGTCTCTGCTGACATCAACGACAGAGGCTCTAAACGGTTCTATGATTCCATTAATCTCTGTTCTCGTTGAAGGCGCGGAGACAACCTTGATTAAGGCCAGCTCCCTCTGGACAATCGATTGATTTGTGATGTCTGTGACTTTCAGCACATCAATCTGTTTGTTGAGCTGTTTCGTTAACTGTTCAACATCATTTTCTCCTTCAACGTGAACGACGAAGGTGATTCTGGAAACGCCGGCTGTTTCTGTGTGTCCAACTGTAATGCTTTCAATGTTGTAATGCCTTTTTGTGAATAGACCGGTGATCCGGTTTAACACCCCGGAGCGGTTCACCACAGTCAATGTGATAATTCTTTTCAAGGTTTCACCCCCACCATTTCATGCAGCCCTTTCCCCGGAGCCACCATCGGGAATACTTTTTCTTCGCTGGCAACCCGCACGTCAATGACAACAGGTTCTCTTGATGTTAATGCCTCTTCCAGCTTTTCCTTTGCTTCCGCTTCTGATGAAATTCTGATGCCTTTAATGCCGTATGCTTCGGACAATTTGACGAAGTCAGGCTGAGAAGCGAATTTAGATTCTGAATAACGTTCTTCATAGAAAATTTCCTGCCACTGTCTGACCATTCCGAGACAAGCGTTATTTAAAATCACTACCTTGACCGGAAGATTTAATTCGCGAATAACATCGAGTTCTTGAAGCGTCATTTGGAATCCGCCGTCTCCGACAACCGCGACAACAGTAGCATCTTTTTCGGCCAGCTGTGCGCCGATCGCCGCCGGAAGACCGAATCCCATCGTTCCAAGTCCGCCTGACGTGACCCATTTATCTGCTTTTTGGAACGGATAAAATTGCGCTGACCACATTTGATGCTGGCCTACATCTGTTGCGACAATGGCCTCTCCTTTTGTAAATTGATGAATATATTCAATCAATTTCTGAGGTTTAAAACCTTCTTCTTCATTATCTACATACCAGAGCGGATACTCTTCTTTCCATTCTGCGAGCTGTTTTTTCCATTCGCTTGAATCGCTTTGTTTGCCGTCTTGTTTGATCAGCTCCTGCAGGACAATTTTGCTGTCTCCGACTACAGGAATCTGTGTTTTCATGATTTTTCCGATTTCAGCTGGATCAATATCGATGTGGGCTATCTTTGCGTTTCTGGCAAAGTGTTTCAGGTTTCCTGTGACACGGTCATCAAAACGGGCGCCGATACTGATTAATAGATCACATTCATGAAGGGCCATATTGGCTGTATAAGTACCGTGCATTCCCGCCATCCCTAGGAAAAGCGGATGGTCAGCCGGGAAGCCTCCGAGCCCCAAAAGGGTGTGTGCCACAGGGATTTGCTGCTGTTCAGCATAATTTTTTAATTCTTCTGACGCTTTTCCGTGCAGTACGCCCGCACCCGCCAGGATCACCGGTTTTTTCGCACTGCTCACGGCTTCCACAAGCTTGCGGATCTGCAAATAATTCGGCTCTGTTGTCGGCTGGTATCCCGGGAGATTCATCTCATGATCGTAGCTGAATTCTCCTTCAATTGTTGCTACATCTTTCGGAATATCAATCAATACAGGTCCGGGTCTTCCAGTTGTTGCAATATGGAACGCTTCTTTAATGATGCGCGGCAGATCTTCCGGCTGGCGAACCTGGTAGCTGTGTTTTGTTACTGGCATCGTAATCCCTAAAATGTCTGCTTCCTGAAATGCATCGCTCCCGATTACAGAGGTTGCTACCTGCCCTGTAAAGACAACTAACGGCAATGAATCAATCATGGCATCAGCAAGGCCTGTAACAAGGTTTGTCGCTCCCGGTCCTGACGTGGCAATGACGACACCCGGTTTTCCGGAGACTCTTGCGTATCCCTCCGCTGCATGAATTGCTCCTTGTTCGTGACGGGGAAGGATATGTACCAACCCTGAATTGTATAGCTTATCGTAAATCGGAAGCACAGCCCCGCCCGGATAACCGAAGATCATTTCTACTTTCTCTTTTTTTAATGATTCAATCAGCATTAATGCTCCGCTCATCGTCTGTGTACATTTGGCAGATGCTGAATCTACCTGTACATTAGTCCCCATTTTAGTTCCTCCTTTTGGATTTTCATCCTTTAAAGATCATCTTTTCACTAGCTAGATAGCTGATTATTCAATAAAAAAAGCCCTTCCGCCCACAATCAGCCGCGCAGTAACTGCGATAGCTAAAAGGGGCGAAAAGGCTTTTCTTTCCGCGGTACCACCCTTGTTTACGGCCTGTTAATCGGCCGTCTCATGGATATTTCTATCCGCTTTAGTAACGAGTGAATCAAGTTCACCCGGCCAAGTCCTACTGTCATTTCAGACTGGCACTCTGAGGCGAGTTCACCTTGTAAAGCTTCGCCGGTTCTCAGCTAACCCGGTTCTCTGTGGAAAGCTTTATCAAGGCTACTTATCCTCATCTGCGCTTTTCATATTCAGCCTTCGGAACGGCTTTCCAGCTGTTCAAGAAGGTCGTTCGTTTTTCATTTTTTTAGAATCATACTGCGATGATTTTCGCTTGTGAAGCTTGCGTTTATCTTTTGTTGAACTCATATTACGCCGCTTTGGACGCAGTGTCAACAGCATTTTTTAAAATTATTAGACAATTTTGATTAATCAATCTATATTGTATACGCTTTCATTATTGGTACAAAAGGAATTGCAAATGTTAAAAGTTTTTATAATTTTTTTATTAATCTATCAAGAATACACCAGAATTATTTAATTTTATATAAACATGTAAGATTTTATAACACGCTATGGTTCGTATATGGATTGAGTCTGACAGATCATCTTGCAATCCATTTCAATTTCGGATAGGCACCCCTATTATTCCCCGGCATACATTAATGGTATCTTGCAAAGAAAAGGTGATACGATGAATAAATCATTAGCAGACATGCAAGGATTCCCTACAGGCTTTCCAAGCTTCCCGAGCTTTCCGCAGCAGTACTATCCTGCTGTCCCTTCCTTTTACCAGCAAAGCCATCAGCCATTTGGAGGCTACGGATACGGACAGCCGTTCAGCCAGGCATATAGCCCGTTAACCACTCCCTCTGCTATGTACTCCTCTTATCCATACACTTCAGATTTTTTCGGGCAGCAATTTTCAGGCACTGGCTTCAGCGGCCATAGCGGCGGGTTCAGTATTCCGGCGACACATGTCGGCGGTTTTAGCGGAACAGCCGGTGTGCATGGAGGCTTTAGATATTAAAGAAAACTGCAAGGGCCGAACACGATTTCGGCCTCTTTTTTGCTTTCAAGCATCTTTTAAAGCTCATACATTCCAAAAAGGCTTCAATACTGTCAGATTATCTGTCTTTATAGTTGGAAACAGGATCGAATATGATTAAGATGAATGTTTGAGGAGGAATAAAATGTATATAAAACTAGATGATTTAACTTGTCATCAGGTGGTTTCACTGGTGAATGAGCATTTACATAGCATGATGCTTATGTCCCCGCCGGAAAGCATCCATGCCTTAGGTTTAGAGAAACTAAGAGGCCCTGGAATAACATTTTGGAGTGCATGGGAGGGTGATGAGCTAGCCGGTTGCGGAGCGCTAAAAGAACTGGACAGCCGGCACGGAGAAATCAAATCAATGCGAACAGCTGCATCACATTTAAGAAAAGGCGTTGCCAAACAAATTCTCCAGCATATCATTGAAGAAGCTGGAAAGCGAGGCTATGAGCGGTTAAGCTTAGAAACGGGTTCAATGGCTTCATTTGAGCCGGCAAGAAAGTTGTATGAAAGCTTCGATTTTCAGTACTGTGAACCGTTTGCAGACTATGTTGAAGATCCAAACAGTGTGTTTATGACGAAGGAATTGTGAGACGGCTTTATAAGGATAGATAAGTACAGAGGAAGGTCTGTCTTATCTATCTTTTTTTATATTCACACATTTTTCACCTTTATGATACACGCCAATGTTTTCAATTTTGTTTAATTCAAAGAACAGCGGGAATTACAAACGACATGAACGATATCATGCAAATTCATAAAGGAGGAGATTGATATGAAAAGCATAGTTGGTGTATACGATACCCCGCAGGAAACCATCGCAGCGATTGAAGGCTTACTCACAAAAGGCTATGATTCTGATGACATTTCTGTTGTGACAAGCCGGCGAGATACAGATTATTTGGAGTCACGTACAGGAACAGAAGTCAATCAAGCCAGCGATGCACATCAGGACGAATCTGAATCTTTTTTCGATAAACTGAAAGATTATTTCACAATGGATGATACTGCTACACACAGCAAAGCATTATCCGATTTGGATATTAAAACTGATGAAATAGACAAGTATCAAGAAGATTTGGATGACGGAAAACTTCTGGTAGCCGTCGATACAGATGCAGATGTAAATGCTCCTATTGATAACGGCAATGCCCTTTCAGGCGGCTTTTCAAGCACAAATGAAATGGCGGATTATACAACGAAAGAAGAAAAAACGATGCCGCTCCGGGAAGAACAGCTGAAGGTCGATAAGGAAGACGTTCAAACCGGCGAAGTAGAGATAGGAAAAGAAGTGAAAACAGAAAAAAGAGATATGGACATCCCGGTGAGACATGATGAAATTTATGTCGAACGTCGTCCAGTGGATGAAAACAAAACGGATGCTTCTCCCGTCAACGATTCGGAAGAGATCAGAGTTCCAATCGTTGAGGAAAAGCTGGAAGTGACTAAAAAACCGGTTGTCACTGATGAAGTGGTTGTCGGCAAACGCACCGTTGAAGAAAATGAACATATTTCTGAAACTGTGAAAAAAGAAGAACCTCGTCTGAATAAAGAAGGAAAAGTTGACGGCTTGGATGATGATCCGTTAAATAACAAATGAAAATCATAGACCGACAACAAAAAACCTCAAATCCAATTAGGATTTGAGGTTTTTCTTTTGGTACGTCCCAGGAGAGATTCGAACTCCCGACCGACGGCTTAGAAGGCCGTTGCTCTATCCAGCTGAGCTACTGGGACACGTTTTGTTTTTTTGTTTTTCGCTTTAACTATCAGCGACAAGATTTATTATATATGGGATGCAATAATAAGTCAACGGTTTTTTAGAATTTTTTTCATGAGGAAGAAAATTTTCTTCCTCATGACATTTTCATAGTGTGACTCGGTTTTGCAGATCCTCAATTTCATTACCTGCTTGGTCGTAAAAACGGACTGTCGCAGCATCATTTTCTAATGTCAGTATAGCATAGCTTTCTGTCCTTCGCACCCTCGGAAGCCGGATGCTGCCTGGGTTAATCATCAGTTTTTCGCGCAGCACTTCGCTTCCCGCGATGTGCGAATGCCCGAAGCAGATAATATCCGCTCCGAGCTCCTCTGCACGATAGTATACGTTTAACAAGGTCTCTTTTATACCGTGAAGGTGGCCGTGTGTGACCAGTATTTTTCTTGAGCCGGCATTCAGAAGAAGCTCGTCCTTAAAATCGCCGGCAAAATCGCAATTGCCTTTTACAACCGCATAAGGCTCCAATGCAGGATGCCTCGTTTCAAGCTCAGAGTCCCCGCAATGAATCATGAGATCAACTTCTGCCTCATGCCGTTTCGCAATGGTTTGGAGTTCTTCTTCAAGCCCATGGCTGTCACTGATAATCAGCACGTTCATGTACAAGCTTCCTCCTTATGCCTCCAAAAGCTTAGACAGCTTTTTAAGCGCGTCAGCCCTATGGCTGATTTTATTTTTTTCATCACTTGTCAGTTCAGCCATTGTCTTATCTTTATCTTTCACGATAAAAATTGGGTCATAGCCAAAGCCATATTCTCCTCTCGGTTCTTCAGCAATATACCCTTCAACATGGCCTTCGACTGTTTTTGTTTCCTCTCCGGGAATACTCACGGCCAGTGCGCAGCGGAAACGGGCGGTGCGCTGTTCTTTTTCGATACCTTTCAGCTCGCTGAGCACTTTTTCGATATTTGCCTGGTCGTCTTTCTGTTCCCCTGCATAGCGGGCTGAATAAACCCCGGGTCTGCCGCCAAGATTATCGATGGATAGACCGGAGTCGTCCGCAATCACCATTTTGTTCACTGCTTTGGCAACAGCTTCCGCTTTCAGAATGGCATTTTCTTCAAATGTATGGCCTGTTTCTTCAATTTCTTCTGCGAATCCAATTTCAGCTAAAGATTTGACATCATAGCCTCTTGGCTCAAGAATTTCTTTGAATTCCTTCACTTTTCCCGGATTATGTGTTGCAATAATTGCTTCTTTCATGATGATCAAGCCTTTCTGTCTTTATTTCAGTTCTGGCAGAGAATCACCCAGCACTTCTTTTTGCTTGTCAATCAGCTCTTGAATTCCTTTTTCCGCAAGACCCAGAAGACCGTTCAGATCCTCTCTTGAAAAAGTCGCCTCTTCCCCGGTTCCCTGCAGTTCCACAAAACGGCCGCTGCCTGTCATGATGACATTCATGTCAACTTCAGCGGAGGAATCTTCTTCATAATTTAAATCTAACAAAATTCCCTGTTCCTTATCAATTCCAACAGAGATTGCAGCAAGAAAATCAGTGATCGGATTTGTCTTGATTGTTCCTGCTTTGATCAGCTTGCCAATCGCAATCGCCATAGCAAGAAATGCGCCTGTAATGGAAGCTGTTCTAGTTCCTCCATCAGCTTGAATGACATCACAGTCAATCCAAATCGTCCGTTCACCGAGCTTTTCCAGATCTACAACAGCTCGAAGCGCGCGGCCGATCAGGCGTTGGATCTCCATTGTTCTGCCGGAAATTTTCCCCTTAGAAGATTCTCTGATTGTTCTTTGGTTTGTTGCCCGCGGCAGCATGCTGTACTCTGCTGTAATCCAGCCTTTCCCTCCGCCCCGCAAAAACGGCGGTACGCGGTCCTCAACAGACGCGTTGCAGATTACCTTTGTATTCCCTGCTGTTATTAGAACAGAACCTTCCGGATGGCTGATAAAATCCAAATCGAATGTGATTGGACGCAGCTCATCGTGTTGTCTTCCGTCATGTCTCATGTTTTACCTCCGATTGTATGTACATAAACCATTTTTGTCCCGGAATTGAATAAAGAAAGAGGCAGCCGGAACGCTAACCTCTTTCTTTCTAGTATATCAAAAATCCCAATTTAAAAACTACCCGTATTCACTTGAGAAGGTCTGGAGACCGGTTCTGTGAGCTTTTCGCCTTTTTCATTTACAAGCTCTGATTTTCCGTTCACTTTAACAGAGACGCTTTTTACATCCGGCTGCTCCGTTAACGTCAGCACAATGCTGTTCAGCACTTCTGAAGAAATCATTTTCGTCTTCTCATCGGCGCTGCCGAATATAGATTGATTGAAATCCAACGTCACGCGCCCGTCTTTGATTTTCGGTTTGCTGACCAGCTTTACATCTTCACTGAAGTCTGTTAACAGCCCGCTCACCTTGCTTGGCCCTTTAGCCAATTCATTGATGGCTGCCGTGATGTCGTCTTTTTCCGAATTGTCGATTCGTTTGGTCACCGGCACGTAGTATTCACTGTCTTCATTTTCCGCCAAATAGTAGACTGTCAGCGGATGGGTAGCAGTGAGATCATTTACACCGGCTGTTTCCAAATTAATGCCGTCTTTGCGGCTTAAATCATCTGAGATCGGCGTCCCTCCTACAGGCATCTCCTTCAGTTCATGCCCGTTTATTCTCAGCTTCACTTTATCTATCGAACTAAATTGCGTCAGCGTCCACGTCACAGATTGAACGATTTTCTGTTCGTCTTCTTTCTTATAATTTTTGAACTCATTAGAGAAATCAGCTATCGCGGTTCCATCTTTTTTGATGTCAACGTTAACGGTGGTGTCAGCCGGCAATACAGCTCTGAAGCCATTCGGAAGAATTTCAGACACAGGCCCGCCCTGTACGAGGTATTCAAGCGCCTGCTTAGCCGTGCTCTCACTTTTAGGGAGAGGCAGCGTTTGCGCAACAACATATCCGTTTTTATCAATGAGATAAAGCTCCCTCATAACAGTAGATGAGGCTTGATCCGCTTTTGCGGTATCGCTTTTTTCACTTTCTGTTTTTTTGGCTGCTGTTGTATTTGAATTGGCACCCGCTTCATCGTTCACGAATGTAACGTCTTGAGGCGGATCAATTTCCTCGGCTGCCTTATCAGATTGAAACAAACCGCATCCGGATAAAAGCAAGGCAGAGGTGAGACAAGTGGCACCAATGACTGCAGGTCCTTTTTTCAGCATACTTTTCCCTCCTAAGGATGTTTGTACTATTATGTATACGAGCCTCTTTAGGAAATAGACCGAAGAATTCCGGCAAAACAGAAAAAACCCGCAACATACCGTTGCGGGGAAAACTATCTTCTAATCGGTTCTTGCAGTGAGATGCATTCCACATGCCCGACTTCATGGCCAAACCAATCGTCTGCGATTTTCGCAAACTGATCACGCGCTCCTGTTGTCAAGAACTGATGATCAGGGGCATTCGCAGACTGGTTCAGCAGCCCTTTATACGAGAGAATCGTGCTGACTTCCCGGGCTGTTTCATCGCCGGACGAAATAATGTTCACGTGTTCTCCCATATATCTTTGAATGGCTTCTTTTAAAATGGGATAGTGGGTGCAGCCTAAAATCAGCGAATCAATCGATGTATCTTTTAACGGATACAGCGAGGTTTTGACAATCTCGTCTGCTGTTTTGTCAAGAAACTTCCCGCTTTCCACAAAAGGCACAAGCAACGGGCAGGCAAGGTTTTCAACCTTCAGATCAGGATTTAATGCCAAAAGCGCCTCTTCGTATGCATTGCTCTTAATCGTATTCTCTGTGCCGATGACACCGATATGCTGATTATCCGTCACTTTTATCGCTGCTCTCGCACCAGGCTGGATCACTCCGACCACCGGTATACCGACGCTTCGCTGGATGTCATCCAATGCGATCGCTGTTGCTGTATTACAGGCGATCACGAGCATTTTGATGTGGTGGTTTTCGAGTAAATAATTCGTCAGCTCCCATGTATATTGAAGCACCTCTTCTTCAGGGCGCGGCCCATAAGGACACCGTTTCGTATCCCCGACGTAGATAATATTTTCTTTAGGTAGCTGTCTCATGATTTCCTTCGCAACGGTTAAACCGCCAACCCCGGAATCAATGACTCCTATTGGTTGTTCCAACAAAATCGCCTCATTTTCTCTTCATTTCATGCTGCAGTTTCATCAAAGATTTTTCGAAGATGGCTATTTCTTCATCTGTAAACGATTCGAACATATCACGCAGATATTCCTGTCTTTTTGTAATGACCTCTTGGATAATCCGTTCTCCTTCAGGCAGCAGATGTATCCGGACAACACGTCTGTCCGCCGGGTCCTTGACCCGCTCAACAAGCTCATTTTTTTGCATGCGGTCGATTAAGTCCGTTGTCGTGCTGCATGCCAGATACATTTTGCCCGATAATTCACCGATTGTCATATCTCCTAATTCATAAAGCCATTGCAGGCCGACAAATTGCGGCGGCGTAATCGCATATTGATTAAGGATTTCTCGTCCTTTTTGCTTAATGATCGCGGCAATGTGGCGGAGTGACTTTTCAATATCCGCAACATGCTCCAAAGGTTTTGATGTCATTTGTCCATCCCTCACTCAAGGATCTCTTACGCACAAAAGCGTTCCGTGTCTATTTTCCTTCTTTTTTGAAGAAAATGCAAGACTCGCAGGAGAGAAATAGAGGACTTTAGTCAAACAACATCAAGAAATAAAATTTATTTTATGACTTGCCTACGTTTTGCAAAGCATTCCAAAAATGATTTCGAATGTTCCAAACAAACAGCAATAACCGGCTCCTTCCTAAAAGAAGGAATACCGGCAAGGATTAAAGCTCTAGCTCACCCATTCTAAGAAGCTCAACAACGGCTTGCGAACGCCCTTTCACACCCAATTTCTGCATGGCATTTGAAATATGGTTTCGAACGGTTTTCTCACTGATAAATAGCTCGCTTGCAATCTCCTTTGTTGTCTTATCTTGAACGAGCAATTCGAACACTTCTCTTTCTCTTTTCGTTAGCAGCGGCTTCGATTGAAATTCTTTCTCCTTCAAGTATTGTAACCCTCCTTGCTAAGGTGAGAGCGAATCAGAAACGAATGGGTTTTGATATAGTCGAGATATCATATGTAAGAAGGGCGCAGGAGGTGACGTTTACAAGATAATTAGTTTATCGTGTATAAAGAAGCGTTTCTTTCTCCTCATCCGTCCAGCTGACAGCTTTGCCGCTTTCCTTTGAGACTTGAACCATCACGACTGCCCCGGTGAAGCAGGGCTCGCCTTCGAGGTTCTCTCCGAGATAGTGCAAGGTAAGAGATGAACTGCCGACTGCGCTTGTTTTCACATAGATGCGCAACTTTTCATAAGGCATGACTTGGCGCAAATAATCGCATTGCTGGCTTGCCACGACTGTCATGGTCTGTTTGTTTTCACTCATCATATTCAGCTTTTTAAAATAAGAAATCCGCACCTCCTCAAAATATATAAAAGGGGTTACATTATTCATATGCCCAAACATGTCTGTCTCGGAAAATCTTACGGATACCTCATTGAAAAAAGAAAAGGATGTTTTCCATTCTTGAAACGGCATATCAATATAAGCGGGAAGCTTCATCTTTTTTCATCTCCTTATTGTTTAAAAAAACCTCTTCCATGCGGAAGAGGTTTTTTCTTCTTATACTCTGTCGCTTCCGAAGAAATTGCGGAACGCTTGTAAGTTTGTATCTCTATTCAAGGCTGCAATCGAAGTGGTAAGCGGAATCCCCTTCGGACAGGATTGAACACAGTTTTGCGAGTTGCCGCAATCTTGAAGGCCGCCTTCATCCATTAATGCTTCTAATCGTTCAGATTTATTCATAGCGCCTGTCGGATGCGCGTTAAACAGGCGGACTTGCGACATCGGTGCAGGCCCCATGAACTTCGATTTGCTGTTCACATTCGGGCAAGCTTCGAGGCAGACGCCACATGTCATGCATTTTGATAATTCATATGCCCATTGACGGCGTTTTTCCGGCATTCTCGGCCCCGGTCCTAAATCGTACGTACCGTCAATCGGTATCCATGCTTTTACTTTTTTCAATGAATCAAACATTCTGCTGCGATCAACCTGCAAATCACGAACGACTGGGAATGTTTTCATTGGTTTTAAACGGATCGGCTGTTCAAGCTGGTCAATAAGCGCCGTACAAGACTGGCGGGGTTTTCCGTTTATGACCATTGAACATGCGCCGCATACTTCCTCAAGGCAGTTCATATCCCATGTGACAGGGGTTGTCTTCTCACCTTTGACATTAACCGGATTCCGGCGGATTTCCATCAGAGCGGAAATGACGTTCAGATTCGGGCGGTATGGAATCTCAAATTCTTCATCATAAGGCGTGCTGTCGGCTGTATCTTGACGTGTGATAATAAATCGTATGGTTTTTTGTTCACTCATGATTATTTCGCCACCTTCTTCTTCGAGTAATCCCGTTTCCGAGGCGTTATCAGTGATACATCGACATCCTGATACTCAAATTCCGGCGCTTCATACGGGCTTACATGTTTAGCCATTGTTGTTTTGAGCCATTCATCATCATTACGTTCAGGATAATCCGGTTTATAATGGGCGCCCCGGCTTTCATTACGGTTGTATGCGCCAAGGGTAATCACCCTAGCAAGCTGAAGCATGTTTGAGAACTGGCGTGTGAACATCGCTCCCTGGTTGCTCCATTTTGTCGTATCATTGATGTTGATCTTTTTGAAGCGCTCCATTAACTCCTGAATTTTGTCATCGGTTTTCAAAAGCTTGTCATTATGGCGGACAACCGTTACGTTCGCCGTCATCCACTCACCGAGCTCTTTGTGAAGAACATAGGCATTTTCGGTTCCGTCCATACTCATAATATCAGCCCATTTTTCTTCTTCTTTCTTAACGTGAGCGTCGAATAAAGATGAAGACATGTCTTCCGCTGAAGATTCTAAGCCGTTTACATATTTCACCGCATTCGGACCGGCCACCATGCCTCCGTAAATCGCAGACAGCAAGGAGTTCGCTCCCAAGCGGTTGCCGCCGTGCATAGAATAATCACATTCCCCAGCCGCAAACAGTCCAGGGATGTTTGTCATTTGATCGTAATCCACCCATAAACCGCCCATAGAATAATGGACCGCAGGGAAGATTTTCATTGGAAGCTTACGCGGGTCGTCTCCCATGAATTTCTCATAAATCTCAATGATGCCGCCAAGCTTAATATCAAGCTCTTTCGGATCTTTATGAGACAGATCGAGATATACCATGTTTTCACCGTTAATGCCGAGCTTCTGGTTCACACACACATCAAATATTTCGCGTGTCGCAATATCACGCGGCACCAGGTTTCCGTATGCCGGATATTTTTCCTCCAGGAAATACCATGGTTTGCCGTCTTTATATGTCCACACGCGACCGCCTTCACCACGCGCTGATTCACTCATCAGTCTTAATTTGTCATCGCCCGGTATGGCTGTCGGGTGGATTTGAATGAATTCTCCGTTTGCATAATACGCTCCCTGCTGATAAACGATTGATGCAGCAGATCCTGTATTAATCATGGAGTTCGTTGATTTTCCAAAGATGATTCCCGGTCCGCCCGTCGCCATAATGACAGCGTCTGAACGGAAGGATTCAATTTGCATGTTTGTCAGGTTTTGTGCAACAATTCCGCGGCAGGTTCTGTCATCATCTAAAACAGCGCCAAGGAATTCCCAGCCTTCGTATTTTGTGACCAGACCCGCAACTTCGTATCTGCGCACTTGCTCGTCCAGTGCGTAAAGCAGCTGCTGTCCCGTCGTCGCACCAGCATAAGCAGTTCTGTGGTGCTGTGTACCCCCGAATCGGCGGAAATCAAGCAGGCCTTCAGGCGTCCGGTTAAACATGACGCCCATCCGGTCTAATAAGTGGATGATAGAAGGCGCCGCTTCACACATCGCCTTGACTGGCGGCTGGTTGGCAAGAAAGTCTCCCCCGTATACCGTGTCATCAAAATGTTCCCACGGAGAGTCACCTTCCCCTTTTGTATTGACCGCTCCGTTTATGCCGCCTTGCGCACAAACTGAATGAGAACGTTTGACAGGAACGATGGAAAACAATTTAACCGCCATTCCTGATTCCGCTGCTTTAATTGTCGCCATGAGGCCGGCAAGACCCCCGCCGACTACGATAATGCTTGATTGACTCATGATAGCCCCTCTCCCTCTAGTAATCTAGTACTCTTAAACAAATGCGAAAATCGCTTTTAAGCCTACGTATGACAGTGCAACAAAAATAATCAGCGTAACGTATGTCGAAATTCTTTGAGAACGAGGCGTTACCGTGATGCCCCATGTAACAGCGAAAGACCATAAACCGTTCGAGAAGTGGAAAATTGTTGATAAAACACCGACAATGTAAAAACCAAGCATAGCCGGAGAGCTCAAAATATTCGCCATCATGTCGAAATTGACCTCAGCACCCATTTGTGCGGCAATTCGGGTTTCCCACACGTGCCAGCTGACGAAAATGAGGGTGATGATACCGGTTACACGCTGCAGGACGAATAGCCAGTTTCTCATGTAGCTGTATTGACCTGCGTTATTTTTCGCAGTAAACGCTATGTACACACCATAAACTGCATGATAAATTAATGGTAAGAAGATAATAAAAATTTCCAAGGCATACCTGAAAGGCAGACTATCCATAAAATGAGCAGCGCTATTGAATGCTTCAGCGCCCCTTGCGGCAAACTGGTTGACGACTAAATGCTGAATAAGAAAGATGCCGACCGGTATGACGCCAAGCAAGGAATGCAATCTTCGAAAATAAAACTCTCTGTTCCCAGACATTACTTTACCCCCTGTTTGATAAGTGCGAAATGTGCTAAATCTCTTCCCCCACTTCTTTCAATTGTAAGCACTTTATTAAGATTTATTGACAATTTCATTTTACTCCTCCCTCAAAAGGGCGTCAAGAAAACGCGTACATAAATTATAATTTTCCGAATTGATTAGTTGATTGAAAAATTTTATTTTATCAATATATATATCTTGCTTAATTTTTCATAAGAATTACAGGATCATTCTGTAATCCTCCCCCCTGTTTGAGCTATAATATACGCAGGAGAGAGGGGAGACAGATATGAAGTCTAAATTTGAAGCATCTATTGACAACCTAAAAGAAATTGAAATGAACGCCTATGCCTACGAACTAATACGAGAGATCGTTCTCCCAGATATGCTTGGCCAAGATTACTCTTCCATGATGTATTGGGCAGGAAAACATCTCGCCCGTAAGTTTCCTCTTGAATCATGGGAGGAATTTCCGGCCTTCTTTGAAGAAGCGGGCTGGGGAACCCTCACCAACGTAAGCGCTAAAAAACAGGAGCTTGAATTTGAACTTGAAGGGCCGATCATTTCCAACCGGCTTAAACATCAGAAAGAACCTTGCTTTCAGCTGGAAGCTGGTTTTATCGCTGAACAAATTCAATTGATGAATGATCAGATTGCCGAATCATATGAACAAGTGAAAAAGAGAGCCGATAAAGTGGTTCTGACTGTGAAATGGGATATGAAAGACCCAGTGTAATCAAAAAGGCGGTGACTGCATAGTCCCGCCTTTTTGATTGTCATTACACAGCTGAAGGATGTTTTGAAAGCTCAAATGCATCGTGAAGCGACTCGACTGCTTTCACCATGTCATTTTCGCTTACGACTGTTGACACTTTGATTTCAGATGTGCTGACCATTTTGATTAAAATGTTTTTTTGCGCCAGTACAGCAAACATTTCAGCCGCTACACCGGGATTTGAGACCATGCCGGATCCAACAATGGATACTTTAGCCAATTTGCTTTCTGTCTCGATTTTCTCAAATTCCAGCGCGTCTTTATACTCTTCAAGCACCGCAACGGTTTGGTCTGCATCTTCTGTTTTGACAGAGAAGGAAATTCCAGTCTTGTCCTCGGCCTGCGTTTGGATAATGATATCCACGTTTATGTTTCTTTTGGCAAGTGTCGTAAAAATAGTAGACAAAGTTGTCAAGCCGCTAGTCAGCCCGTAAATGGTTACTCTTGTGATTTGATCTTCAAATGCAATGCCTCTGACAATTAAATTCTGTTCCATGGATGATTCCTCCTCAATTAATGTTCCCGCTTCGGTTTCTGTACTTGAACGCACTTCTAACGGCACTTGGTAATTTTTCGCGAACTCAACTGCTCTCGGATGAAGAACGCCGGCGCCTAAATTGGCAAGCTCAAGCATTTCATCGTATGAGATGCCCGCAAGTTTTCTCGCTGATTTCACATAGCGCGGATCGGTTGTAAACACACCTGGCACGTCTGTGTATATGTCACATTTATCAGCTTTTAAAGCGGCAGCCAAAGCAACTGCTGTTGTATCTGAACCGCCCCGGCCCAATGTCGTAATTTCACAATCCTCTGTCATTCCTTGGAAGCCTGCAACAATGACAATTTTTCCTTTTTCAAGCTGGTCTGCTAAAACCGAAGTGTCGATATCTGTAATTCTGGCGTTTCCGTGAATGGCCTCCGTACGGATTCCCGCCTGCCAGCCAGTATAAGACACAGCGTCATAGCCTTTTTCCTGCAATGCCATTGAAAGGAGTGAAATCGTGACCTGCTCGCCTGTCGCCAGCAGCATATCCATTTCGCGTTTGCTCGGCTGGTCAGAAATAGCTTTTGCAAGGCTGACCAATTCGTCAGTGGATTTTCCCATTGCTGAAACGACGACAACGACTTGATGGCCTTTCTGTTTTTCTGCAATTGCGCGGTTTGCCGCATTTTGAATTTTTTCGACTGAGCCGACGGAAGTGCCTCCGAATTTTTGTACAATAAGACCCATGTATTACCACCCTTTACATTTTGGTTCGTGCGGGTGAGGAGAAAGAGCGCTTTGTCCACAATAAAAAAAGCAATGAGAGGAATACTCTCATTGCTTATCAATTAATCATCATAAATGATTATGAACAACGAGATAGCCCTCCAAGAAAATGATTTCTTGACAGCCTTACATTTATTCAATGCACGGCCAGCAAATAATACCGATGGGGTTTTACTTGCTTCGGCGACGCTCCCCTTTCAGCCTTTTTCACAGAATCCATCTTTCTCCAAAGGCATACTCTTGAAGTTCGCACCTCTATCTTCACCATATAACACGATCTAACTATGAAATTAGTTCACATTTTATCAGATCTTATTTAAAAGGACAACATTATTTTTGCAATTTGTCGTAAAGGAGCTGAGCCGCCGCTGTGGGAACACCGGCTTTTTTGATGTCCTCAAGGCTTGCTTCCTTCATTTTTTTAACGGAACCGAAATGCTTTAACAGCATTTTCTTTCTTTTCTCTCCGATACCCGGGATGTCGTCCAAAACGGATTGAAACGCGCTTTTTCCGCGGATTTGCCTGTGAAAACTGATTGCAAAACGGTGCACCTCGTCCTGAATGCGCTGCAGGAGGTAAAATTCCTGGCTGTTTCGTTCCAGATACACCACCTCCAGCGGATCACCGATCAGTAAATTTGAGGTTCTGTGTTTTTCATCTTTCGCTAAACCGGCGATCGGGATATCCAAGCCGAGTTCATTTTCAATGACATCCCTTGCTGCGTTGATCTGCCCTTTTCCTCCGTCAATGATGATCAGATCGGGCAGCGGCAGATTCTCACGAAGCACTCTCGTATAGCGTCTTCTGACAACCTCTCTCATAGAACCGTAATCATCCGGCCCTGTAACGGTTTTGATTTTATATTTGCGGTATTCCTTTTTGTATGGTTTGCCGTCGATAAACACAATCATCGCGGAAACCGGGTTTGTCCCCTGTATGTTTGAGTTATCAAACGCTTCAATTCTGTGCGGCGTATAAATATTTAATGCCTCACCTAGTTTCTGCACAGCCCCGATTGAACGCTCCTCGTCCCGTTCGATTAAAGAGAATTTTTCTTTCAATGCGATTTTCGCATTTTTATGGGCCAGCATGAGCAGTTCTTTTTTCGGGCCTTTCTTCGGCTGGTGAACGTTTGTTTCCAGCAGCTGCTCGATCATGGATTGATCTACGCTGTCTGGAACTAAAATCTCCTTCGGAAGGAAGTGGTTGTTTTTTGAATAGAACTGCCCGATGAACGTGAGGAACTCTTCATCTGCTTCCTGATAAAGCGGGAACATGCTGACATCGCGTTCAATGAGCTTCCCTTGGCGGATGAAAAAGACCTGCACGCACATCCAGCCCTTATCGTACGCGTACGCGAATACATCACGGTCGACTAGATCGTTCATCGTCATTTTTTGTTTTTCCATCGTTGATTCAATATGGGCAATTTGGTCACGAAGCTCTTTTGCTCGTTCAAACTCAAGATTCTCAGCAGCTTCATGCATTTTCTCTTCAAGCTCTTTTTTGACCTCATTATAGCCGCCCCTTAAGAAACGTGTAATGCTTTCAACCAGCTCTCTGTTCGTCTCTTCGGAAATATCCTTTACGCACGGAGCAAGACATTGGCCCAGATGATAATAAAGGCACACTCTGTCCGGGAGCTTGGAGCATTTTCTGAGAGGATACAGACGGTCGAGCAGTTTTTTTGTTTCCCTTGCTGCCTGTACATTCGGATACGGCCCGAAATAGCGCCCTTTGTCTTTTTTGACATTGCGGGTGACAATTAGCCTTGGGTGGCGTTCATGGGTGAGTTTTATGAAAGGATAGGTTTTGTCGTCTTTGAGCATGACGTTGTATTTCGGATCATGCTTTTTGATCAGATTCATTTCTAAAATAAGCGCTTCAAGATTGGAGGACGTCACGATATATTCAAAATCCTCGATTTCCGTCACAAGCCTTTGGGTTTTCGCGTCGTGAGAACCGGTGAAGTAGGAGCGCACTCTGTTTTTCAGCACTTTTGCTTTCCCTACGTAGATCACAGTCTGCTGCCGGTCCTTCATGAGATAACAACCCGGTTGATCGGGAAGGAGGGCGAGTTTTTCTTTCAGTTGTTTGTTCATATGTTACCCTTCCTTATGTTTAATCCTTTATATCCAGTTTAACACGAACGTTTGTTTTTCTCTATGGTTCACAATTGGCGAATAAAAAAAGCGATCCCTCAATCGGAATCGCTCTGGAATGTAAGCAGCGGAAAATTAAAGATGTTTGTTTACAAGCTCTTGAAGCGCTTCTTTTGGTTTGAAGCCGACTGAAGTTTCAACTACTTCGCCGTCTTTTAACACAAGAAGAGTCGGGATGCTCATAACGCCGTATTTTCCGGCAGTTTCTTGGTTTTCGTCTACATCGATTTTTACGATTTTCAGTTTGTCTCCCATTTCTTGATCCAATTCTTCAAGAACAGGTGCAATCATTTTACAAGGTCCGCACCAAGGAGCCCAGAAGTCTGCCAGTACGACGCCTTCGCTTGTTTCAGCTGAGAAAGATTGATCAGTTGCTTTTACGATAGCCATTATTGAATTCCTCCAATGTGAAATGATGATTTTTAGTATAGCATCTCCCATTCGTTCACGCTATTTTAATGCTTACAAATTATTTTTTCCTGATCACAGCCGGTTTACTCATTTTTATATGGTTGAATGGGATATGCTCTTTTTTTAAAACACAAATCTGATAATGGCCCCGATCACTACAATTGCCCCAATAATCATTAAAATGGTACGAAGCATAAGATCACATCTCCTCTTCACTGTCATGTACTTTACCATGCCCTGCCGGAGCTGTTTTAAAACCTGAAAAAGAGCGCCGGCATGAAGCTCCGGCGCTCTTGCGCGATTAAGAATCAGCACGCAGCGTAAGTAAGACGACTGACATTGGCGGGAGTTTTACTTTCAGTTTGTTTTTGCTGAGCGTGTATTGTCTGAAGGATTCCGGTTTGACATGATGAGGATCGTCAAACGTGTTATGCGCATTCATTTTTTCTGCCGTAAGAATGACTCCGGAATGGTCCGCTGCCTTGTGTAGGCCTCTCAGCTCGATTTCCGCCTCCGCTTTGTTTTGGTGATCGATGTTGCAAATAGTGATATTGACATCACCTTCAGCTTGTTTCGACGCTGAGATGCTGATTTGCGGAAGCGTTTCACCCTTCCATTCATAGTCGGCAGACATTGTCTCTGTTGCTA
The DNA here is from genome assembly GCF_055486415.1 of Bacillus sp. 9.4. NCBI lineage: Bacteria > Bacillati > Bacillota > Bacilli > Caryophanales > Bacillaceae > Bacillus > Bacillus sp. 9.4. The sequence continues at coordinate 919,370 of NZ_JBVFMU010000001.1, forward strand.
AAAGAGAAGCGTCCTGGTGCACCTTAAACATATTGAATACATGGTACGTCGGTGTCAAAAGCATCCGCTCGCCCTCAGTCAAAATCATCGCTTGTAGAACGTTTACTGTTTGGGCGATGTTGGCCATTTGCACCCGGCGGCAATGCTGATGGAAAATGTGGAAATGAGAAGCCGCCACCAGTGCATCACGAATGGTGTTTTGCTGATATAAGAAACCGGGATTCGTGCCTGGCTCGGGATCAAACCAAGTGCCCCATTCATCAATAATCAGCCCGACCCGCTGCTCCGGATCGTACCGGTCCATAATCGTGCCGTGTTTTTGAATCAATTCATCGATGTATTTGGCTTTTTTCATCGTAATAAACCACTCATCTTCCGTGAATTCTGTGGCTGATCCTTTGCCCTTCCAGAAATCCCCCGGAATCGTGTAATAATGAAGACTCAACCCGTCCATCAGGCCAGCGGCTTTTTTCATAAGCACGTCCGTCCAATTAAAATCATCCACATTTGCTCCGCCTGCAATTTTATAAATTTCATTCCCGCTGTAATTGCGGACATATGTCTGAAAACGCCGGTACAGATCTGCGTAGTATTCGGGATGCATGTTGCCGCCGCAGCCCCAATTTTCATTACCCACGCCGAAATATTTCAGATTCCAAGGCTCTTCTCTTCCATTTTGTTTTCTCCAGTCTGACATCGGCGTGCCTTCTTCAAATGTCATATACTCAATCCACTCCGCCATTTCCTGAACGGTTCCGCTTCCGACATTGCCGCAAATATATGGCTCACATTCAAGCAGCTCGCAAAGCATCATAAATTCATGCGTTCCGAATTCATTTGATTCAATTGTACCGCCCCAGTGAGTGTTCAGCATTGTCTTACGGTCACCGACACCGTTTGCCCAATGGTATTCGTCCGCAAAACACCCGCCCGGCCACCTGAGGACAGGAATGTGCAGCTGTTTGAGCGCCTCCAGCACGTCCTTTCGTATCCCGTTGATATTGGGGATGTCTGAGTCCGTTCCAACCCAGATCCCCTCATAAATCCCTCTTCCTAAATGCTCAGCAAAATGACCGTATATATTTTTGTTAATGGTTCCTTTTACGATATCTGTTTGAATCACTGCTTGATGTTCAGACATGCCTCTGATCATTCCTTTCATACGGATATGAAAAGCACCACAGTCAAATATGTGATCTGTCTTTTGCCTGAGGAGTCAGCATGAATGTAAGCGCTTTTAAAGTAACCATATTATATATGTTCGTACATGTCAACGACATTTTCTATTGTTTTTATATTTGTACGTATGTATTTATAAATATGAAAAAATCCCGAACTTTTAAAGTCCGGGATTTCCTTTATGAGTGTATATTCAATTGTTTGAATTCCTCAGTTAATAACGGGACAACTTCAAATAAATCACCGACGATGCCGTAATCCGCTATTTTAAAGATATCGGCTTCGGGGTCTTTATTGATGGCGACGATCACCTTGCTGTTTGACATGCCGGCCAAATGCTGGATGGCGCCGGAAATGCCGCATGCAATGTACAAATCCGGAGTGACGACTTTCCCGGTCTGCCCGATTTGGAGCGCGTAATCGCAATAATCAGCGTCACATGCCCCGCGAGAAGCCCCTACCGCGGCCCCTAGCACCTCTGCAAGCGCCTGCAGCGGCTGAAATCCTTCCTTGCTTTTGACTCCTCGGCCGCCCGCAACGATAATTTTCGCTTCGGAGAGATCAACACCGTCCGCCGTTTTTTTCACGACCTCTTGAATCACGGTGCGAAGGTCAGTAAGAGAGACATTCATGCTTTCGATGCTTCCCGATCTGCTGATGTCTTTTTCTGAAGCTTGAATGTTATTGGGGCGAATTGTTGCAAAGATCATCGGATCGGTTGAAATGACGCGTTCAAAAGCTTTCCCCGAGTAAATCGGGCGTGTGAACACAACATTCCCTCCGGTAACGCTTACATCTATAGCATCAGAAATTAAGCCTGTTTGCAGACGGGCAGCAAGCTTCGGTGAAAGATCCTTGCCCATTGCCGTATGCCCGAAGATGACTGAATCAGGATTTTCTTGCTCGATAACACCTCTCATGACCTGGCTGTACCCGTCTGCCGTGTATGTTTTCAGCTTCGGGTCCTCAGCGGTAAGAACTTTATCTGCTCCGTAATGAATAAGCTCTTGTGCAATGCTTTGTACATTTTCACCGATGAGAACACCGATGACTTCTCCATCTCCTGAAATGGTTCTTCCTGCAGCTATTGCTTCGAAGGTGACATTCCGCAATTCCCCATCGCGTATTTCTCCAAGCACGATCACTTTTTTTCCCATTCTAACATCCCCCTGTTTCTTTGAATGTCCAAGCTTTAAATGACTTTAGCTTCGCTGCGGAGCAATGAGACAAGCTCTTTTGCCTGTTCGGCAGGCTCACCTTGGAGAAGCTTCCCGGCTTCTTTTTTCGGCGGCAGAAAACGCTCAATGGTTTTCAGCTTTGGTTCAGCATCCTCTTCGTCCAGGTCAAGATCATCAAGTTCAAGCTCTTCAAGCGGCTTTTTCTTAGCCTTCATAATTCCCGGAAGCGATGGATAGCGCGGCTCGTTTAAGCCCTGCTGAGCTGTGACAAGCAATGGGAGCGTCGTTTTGATTTTTTCAACATCCCCTTCGACGTCCCTTTCTGCTTCTGCATCAGTCCCGTTGATTTCGAGTTTGGTGATCGTAGTGATACACGGAATGTCCAGTAGCTCGGCAAGCCGAGGCGCCACTTGTCCTGATCCTCCGTCAATGGCAACATTTCCGCCGAGAATCAAATCAAACTCCTGATCCTTCATATAGTGGTATAAAACTTGAGAAATGGAATATTGATCGGGTTCTTCGAGATCATCTTCTATGTTGATTAAAACAGCTTGGTCACAACCCATGGCAAGCGCCGTACGCAATTCTTTCTCCGCTTCTTCACCGCCGACCGTGACGGCGGTGATCGTGCCGCCATGCTTTTCCTTCAGCTGGATGGCTTCTTCTATCGCGTACTCATCATATGGATTAATGATCCATTCAGCTCCGTCATCCTGAATCTTTCCTGTTTCAATGACGATTTTTTCTTCTGTGTCAAACGTCCGTTTCATCAGTACAAATAGATTCATGATCATATCCCCTTTTATTCGCCTTTGAACTGAGGCTTTCTTTTTTCGAGAAATGCCTGGATGCCTTCCTTGGCGTCCTCTGACTCAAATGCTTCCCCAAATCGCTTTGCTTCAAGCTTTAAGCTGCCTTCATAGGAATACACCTTGTTGGAATAAAGAAGTTCAAGCAAAGATGCCAGCGTTTGCGGGCTTTTCTCTGCAAACTTAGCGGCAAGTGCTTTTGCTTTTTCAATCACTTCTGCCTCATCTTTCGCTCCAATTGAGACAAGTCCGAGATCAAGCGCTTCTTTTCCGGATATCGGTTCTCCTGATCCGATGAGCTCTAATGCTTTGGCTGTACCGACATATCTCGGAAGGCGCTGTGTCCCCGCAAAACCTGGAATGATACCGAGATTAAGCTCCGGGAGCCCCAGCTTAGCATCTTCTGCTGCGATTCTGATATGACAGGCCATCGCAAGCTCCAGCCCGCCTCCGAGAGCAGCGCCGTGAATCGCTGCGATAATCGGTTTTGGAAAGCTTTCGATTCTCTCCATTAACTGCTGGCCGCGCTCAGCGAGCAATGAGGAATCCTCATTGCTTTTAAGCGATGTAAATTCTTTAATATCAGCGCCGGCTGAGAAAAATCTCCCCTCGCCGTGAATGATAATGCTTCGTACACCTGCATCTGTCTCACATTGATCAAGACAGGAAGACAGCTCTTCTAATATCCGGCTGGAAAGCGCATTTGCCGGCGGATTGTGAATCGCCAAAACTGCCACAAATTGATCAACTGCCAGTGATATTGCATTCATAGGACAGAACTCCTTTACTTATTATGAATTCCGGACACCAATAATTCTAAAACGCTGTCTGAAAGCGCAGCGAGATCGTACTTTTGGTCATTCATCACCCAAGTTGTCACGGTTTCATCAATCGTTCCAAAAATCATCTGCCGGGCGAGGCGGACGTCGAGGCCTTCTTTTAATTCGCCTGATTGTATACCTTCCGTCAAAATGCCATCCAAAATATTTAAGTAGCCTTTTAATATTTCGTTGATTTTTTGGCGCAGCTCCAAGTTGGATTGGCGGAGCTCAAGCTGCGTGACAATCGCGAGATTATGGTCACCCGCTAAAAGGGAAAAATGCTTTGAAATCACAAGCGCCAATTTCTCTTTCGCTGTTGCTTTTTCTTTAATGTCCTCTTCCATCCTCTCAATAAATTGACCCATTTTTTCTTTGAAAAGAGAAATTAAAATATCTTCTTTGTTTTTAAAATAGAGATAGATGGTGCCGTCCGCTACTCCGGCTTGTTTGGCAATTTTGGATACCTGTGACTGGTGGTAGCCGTTTTCTGCAATGACTTCTACTGCTGCATCAATAATCTGCATATACTTTGGCCGTTTTTGCTTCAATGTTCATCGTTCCTTCCTATAGAAATGAATGACTATTCATTCATAATTTTATGATAAGAAGGATTTTCAGGTTTGTCAAGTTTATTCATGGACGTTCTCTTTTTTTATTTGATATGATGATTTTCGGTTTCTTCTTCAAGTAAACGCCTTCTTAAAATTTTTCCCACCGCCGTTTTCGGCAGCTCTTTTCTGAACTCATAGGCTTTGGGCACCTTATAGGGAGCTAGACGTGATCTCGCAAAAGTGTCCAGTTCTTCTGCATCGGCTTTTGCGCCTTTCTTTAATACGACAAATGCTTTTACTGTTTCTCCCCTGTAGGAATCGGGAACGCCTGCGACAACAATTTCCTGGATGGCTTCATGTTCATAAAGCGCTTCTTCTACCTCACGCGGGTAAATATTGTAACCGCCGGCAATGATGATATCCTTCTTCCTGTCAGCAATATAGAAAAAGCCTTCTTCATCCATATAGCCCATGTCCCCGGTGAACAGCCAGCCATCTCTCAGCACTGCGGCGGTTTCCTCTGGTTTATTCCAGTATCCTTTCATGACTTGCGGACCTTTTACAATGATTTCTCCATGCTCATACGGAGCGGCAAGCTCACCCGTCTCTTCAGAATAGATCGCGGCGTCCGTACTCGGCCAAGGACAGCCGATACTGCCCGGCTTGTTTTTTCCCCAGATAAAATTGGCGTGCGTCACTGGGGATGCCTCAGACAAACCATAGCCTTCCACAAGCTTTCCGCCAGTCACCTTTTCAAATTTCTGCTTTACCTCCACGGGGAGCGCGGCTGATCCGCTAAGACAGCTTTTAATGGATGACAGATCATAATGCTGCAATTCGGGGTGATGCAAAAGGCCAATGTAAATTGTCGGTGCGCCAGGAAAGAGCGTCGGTTTGTGTTTGTCGATGATTTTAAGTGTTTCGAGCGGATCAAACTTAGGAAGAAGAATCATTTCGAAGCCTAGTTTAATCGAATAGTTCATGACTGCCGTCAGTCCGTAGACATGAAAAAACGGGACGATGCCCAGCACTTTTTCAGCACCTTCTTTCACGTCATACATCCAAGCGGCGCACATTTCAGTATTTGCCAAAATATTTTGGTGCGTGAGCATGACCCCTTTTGGAGCTCCGGTTGTTCCTCCGGTATACTGGAGGACAGCGATATCATGCTCAGGATCGATCTTCGGGATTGTCAGGAGTTCAGTTTTTTCCTGCTTCATACTGGAAGCGAACGTGTGAATGTTAGCTGTTTTGTCAAAGTCGATATGCACTTTTTGTTTTTGCGTCAGCGGGTAAAGAATATTCTTCGGAAAAGGTAAATAGTCTTTTACGCTGGTTATCAAAATCTGGTCGACTATTGATAACGTTTTCATTTTTATTGCCTTCGGAAAAAGCAAATCTAAGGTGATGATTACACTTACCTGAGCATCTCTAAGCTGGTATTCAAGCTCATGCTCGGTATAAAGCGGATTCGTCTGCACCACGATGCCACCGGCAAACAAGACGCCATAATAAGAAATCACTGTTTGCGGGCAATTGGGCAGCATAACAGCCACTCTGTCTCCTTTTTGCAGGCCATTGCACTGCAAAAAAGCTGCAAGTTTAAGAGCATCCGTCAGAATGTCATGAAAGGTGAGTTTTTTTCCATAAAACGATATTGCGGTTTTATCAGGGAATCGTGCGGCGGAGTCTGTCAGGATGGATTGCAGGGTTTTATTCGGCAACGGAAGCTCATGCGGGATATCGTTGGGATACTCGGCAAGCCACGGCTTTTGAGACTGCATAAAACCTCCCCTTTCGATTTTAGAGATCCACCTTATCATTATAGCAGATGGACGGCAAAAAAAAGAAAAAGAAAGGTAAATCTTTCTTTTTCTCATAATATGAACAGATATATAAGACCAATTAACAAAAAGATTCCCGCCGCGGCGAGCAGTACTTTTGCAAGCTTTTCCATTTATTCTCCGTCCCCTTATATTCCGGCTGCCACCACAAATGAAAGCCCGACAGAAATGACAAATGAAATAAAGCCGACAGCCCGGTTATCATTTTCGATTTCCTGATCAATTTTAAACCGCGGAGTCAAAAACTCAAAAATAAAGTAGCTGATCAGAAGCATAACAAACCCGTAAACGCCCCAGCCGATCATTTGCAGCAGCGAATTATGCTGGGAGATGGAATGCTGAAATACGTTTGCGATCCCCAAAATTTTTCCGCCGGTCGCCATTGCCACCGCAAGATTTCCTTTTTGAATCTCTTCCCAGTTTTTATAAGCCGTCACCAGCTCAAACACAGTCAAAAAGAGGACGAGGCAGAGAACCGCGACACTGTAATATGCCGCGATTTCCACAAGCTCGTTTTCCCAAAAATCACTCATGGCCATACTCCCTTTTATTTTAGTTCAACTACCGTAACGCCTGATCCTCCCTCACCTGCTTCACCGAAACGGGAACTTTTGACGCTGCGGTGGTTTTTCAGAAGATCCTGTACGCCTTTTCTTAAAGCGCCGGTTCCTTTTCCGTGGATGATTGACACTCTTGGATATCCGGCTAACACCGCATCATCCAAGTATTTTTCAACCCGGCTGAGGGCATTTTCATAGCGTTCGCCGCGAAGATCAAGTTCAAGCGATACGTGATAGTCCTTTCCCTTGACCGCTGTAATCATTTTTTCTTTTTTTGGCTCCGGAGCTGATTTGATAAACTCCAGATCTTTTTCTTTTACTTTCATCTTTAAAATACCGATTTGAACATTCCATTCATTGCCGCCTGTTTTTTCGAGCAATGTTCCTTTTTGCCCGAAAGTGAGGACTTTCACCTCGTCGCCAGGCTTAAAGTCGCGTTTTTGCGTTTTCGGCTTTTCCGGTTTCTTGGACTTTTCAAAAGCAGGCATAGCGCCTTCTAACCGTTTCTTCGCGTTAATCAGCTCGTGATCCTTGAAGGATTTGTGTTCTTCTTTTATGGTGCGCAATTCATGAATAATGTCCTCGGCTTCTTTCATTGCCGCTTTTACTTTTTCAGCAGCCTGCTGTTCTGCCTCTTCAAGCATTTTGTCTTTTTTGCTGTTAAGCTCGATGATTTGCTGCTGCAGCTCTTTATGCAGTTTTTCCGCTTCTTTTCTGATTGATTCTGTCTCAGAAAGCTCTTCTTCCGCACGTTTTTTGCTTTGTTCCAGCGACGCAATCATCGTATCGACTTCGTTATGCTCGGCCGTCATTTCTGACTTCGCCTGCCCGATGATATGGTCCGGAAGCCCGAGGCGTTTTGAAATTTCGAAAGCATTGCTTCGACCCGGCACACCGATTAAAAGTTTATAGGTCGGTGACAGCGTTTCGATGTCAAATTCAACGCTGGCATTCATGACGCCTTCTCTGTTATAGCCGTACGCCTTCAATTCCGGATAATGCGTCGTAGCTAACACTCGTGCATTGGTGCGATGCACGTCATCCAAGATGCTCATGGCGAGGGCCGCCCCCTCCTGCGGATCTGTCCCTGCACCAAGTTCATCGAAAAGCACAAGGCTGTTTTCATTGACCTGTTCTAAAATGCCGACAATGTTCACCATATGGGATGAGAACGTACTTAAACTTTGCTCAATCGACTGTTCATCACCGATATCAGCGAATACGTGCTCAAATACTGCCGCTTCTGACCCTTCATCTGCCGGGATATGAAGACCTGACTGCGCCATTAAGGTTAGCAGGCCTAACGTTTTAAGGGTGACTGTTTTCCCCCCGGTGTTTGGCCCTGTGATGACAATGGTTGAAAAATCGCGGCCAAGCTCGATGTCATTGGCAACAACCTGATCAGGCGGAAGCAATGGATGGCGGGCTTTTTTCAAACGGATAAAGCCGGTGTCGTTTATAATCGGTTTTGTCGCTTTAACCGCTTTTGCATATCTAGCTTTTGCAAAAATAAAGTCAAGCGTCTGCAGCACTTGCAAATCTAGAAATAGCTCCTCTGTATACTCAGCCGTTTTCTCTGTCAGCACACGCAAAATCCGTTCAATTTCTTGCTTTTCTTTCACTTTCGCCTGCTGAAGGGAATTGTTCATATCTACAATCGCCTGCGGTTCAATGAATAGTGTCGCACCAGAGGATGAGGTGTCGTGCACAATTCCTCCATAGCTGGATCTGTACTCCTGTTTGACCGGGATCACAAAGCGGTCATTCCGAATCGTAACAATCGTATCAGACAGCATTTTCGATGCGGAAGAGGAACGCAGCATCGACTCTAACCGGTCTCTGACTCTTGATTCGAGTGTTCTGAGCTGTGTGCGGATTCCTCTTAATGTTTCCGATGCATGATCAAGCACTTCTCCGTGATCATCGATGCAGGAATTAATGTCCCGCTCTAAATCGGACAGCGTGATAAGCTGTTCAGCATGCTGATGGATCAGCGGAATGTCGACACCGTCTTCAGCCATTTGGGTGATAAAATGTTTCATTTGTTTAACTGCATAAAGCAGGCCTGAGATTTCAGTGAATTCAGAAGGACTGAGAACGCTGCCGATTTCCGCCCGTCTTAATGCCCCTCTGATATCAACAAGGCCGCCAAATGGCGCTTGGCCTCTCAGCCGGATAATGTCAGAAGCTTCGTCTACTTCATCCAGCTGTTTTTTGATTTCGTCTATAGAAGCAGAAGGCTTAAGCTCGAGAAGCATTTCTTTTCCGAGCGATGAAGCGGCATGCCCAATAACCTGTTCTTTCACTTTATGAAATTCAAGAGCTGATAATACTTTTTGCTGCACGATTGTGTGAGCCTCCTTACTTAATCGTTGCGCTTCAGAAATGCCTCTACGTCTTTAAGCGACCGGGCATTCAGAACGTTTTTCGTTTCCGTCCATCCTTTGCGCGCGGCAGTAACGCCAGTTTTCATATCGTCTAACATCTCAATATTATGGGCATCAGTATTAATCACCAATGTAACCCCTTGTTCATTTGCTTTCATTAAATGCTCTGTGCGCAGATCAAGGCGCGCAGGGTTGGCGTTGAGTTCAAGCGCCGTATTTGTTTTCCTCGCAAGCTCAATCAGCTGATCAATATCGATTTCGTAACCGGCCCGTCTGCCGATAAGGCGCCCGGTCGGGTGTGCGATAATGTCAACATGCTTGTTTGTCAGTGCCGTCTCAAGCCGTTTCATAATCACGTGTTCCGGCTGATTAAAACTGGAATGAATCGATGCAATAACGATATCCATTTCCGCCAGTACATCGTCATCATAATCGAGCGTACCGTCAGGCAGGATATCCATCTCAACGCCTTTCAAAATACGGAAGTTTTCGAACTCTGCATTCAGCGCGTCAATTTCTTTTGCCTGCTGCTTAAGTCTTTCTGCAGTAAGCCCGTTGGCAACCTTTAAATATTGTGAGTGATCGGTGATCGCCATGTATTGATAGCCTTTTTTGATGCAGGCTTCAGCCATCTCTCTGATCGAAAATGCGCCATCGCTCCACGTTGAGTGCATATGGAGATCACCTTTGATTTGCCCGAGCTCTATCAGTTCAATGCTGTCGCTGTAAGTTTCCACTTCCTGTCCGCTTTCACGAATTTCCGGCGGAATCAGCGGCAGGCCGAAGTGCGCATAAAATTCACGTTCACTCGGAAATGTTTTGATCTCTCCGGTTTCAACTGTCTCAACGCCGTATTCACTGATCCGCTCGCCGCGTTCTTTGGCGATTTGGCGCATCTTAATATTGTGATCCTTTGATCCCGTAAAATGATGGAGTGTTGTCGGAAACTGCTCTTCCGTCACAAGACGGAAATCGACGCTTGTTTCATATTCAAAGGAAAGGATGACGGACACCTTCGTATCTCCGCTTGCGATCACGCTTTTGATGTTTGGCAGCTCAAGAAGCTGCTCTCTTACTTCAGCCGGATGATCTGTAGCAATGATATAATCCAGATCCTTCACCGTTTCCCGCGCTCTGCGGAGACTTCCGGCACGGGAAAATTTGATGATATGCGTAAATTGAGAAAGATGCTCCTCAATTTCCCGCGCGATCCGGAGGGCGTATCCGATCGGGAACCGTTCAGGCTGTTTTCCGGCTTCCCCGAGCGCCTGTAATATTTTCTCTTCTGATTTTTTGCCAAAGCCCGCAAGACCTTGCACCTTTTGCTGTTCACAGGCTTCCTTTAGAGATTCTGCATCGTGTACGCCGAGCTCTTTATACAGCTTTGCGATTTTTTTGCCGCCGAGCCCTGGCAGCTTCAATAAAGGCACGAGTCCTTCCGGCACTTCTTTCTGCAGCGATTCGAGCGTGCTTGACTTTCCTTCATCTATATACTCTTTAATGACGCTGTACGTTCCTTTTCCAATTCCGGACAGCGACATCATATCGTCAATTTCTGATAAGCTTCGGTCGTCCTGTTCCAAGGCTGCCGCCGCTTTTCGGAAGGCAGATACTTTAAACGGGTTGTCCCCTTTTAGTTCCATATAGACTGCAATGGTTTCAAGCAGCCGGATAATATCTTTTTTATGCATATCATAACCCCCAGACGTTCACATATGTTTCCATCATACTTGAAAAAAACTTCTCCGGACAAGAGAAGTTTTTTTATGCCCCGTACTGTGTCCACAGCTCTTGTAGGAGCCCTGACAAGTATGGTGTATGGTTAATGATCACATTTGCGAGAGACGATTGCCCCATCATTTGCTGCAGTGCATCTATCGGAAGAACGGATGCGACATACAGCAGCACAAATGTAAATAAATAGACTTCTAGAAAACCGAGAACGGCGCCCAGCATCTGGTTGATTTGTTTAATCACCGGAATGCCGGCTACAATACTCAGGAACGAGCCGATGATTCTCAGTAAGATTTTAGCAATGATAAATAAAACGATAAACGCAATCGCATTATAGTACGCTGCTTCCAAATTCCCCGTAAAAAAAGAAAGAGCCGGCTGTCCCGCTGAAAAATCGGGTGCGGGAATCCAATGTAAATGCGGTGCCACGTTTTTATAGAATAAAGCCGCAAAGGCAATTGATAAAATAAAGCTCGTCAAGCGGATAAACTGCAGGATAAAACCGCGTTTTAACCCCAGTAGAGTCCCCATCAGGAGCAAGATTAAGATGATGATATCTAGCATAGTTGTTCAATCCTTTTCTTTAAGCTGACGCTCCAGTTTTTCACATTTCTCTTGTAATTTGACATAATCGTGCACCACATTTACCGCTGTCAGCACTGCAAGTTTATTTATATCAAGGTATGGATTTTTTTCATTGATTTCTCTCATTTTATCATCAACAATTCCGGCGACATACCTCATATGGGCTCTGCTTTCTTCACCGACAATCGTGAAGTGCTGGCCGTAAATGTCAACGGTTGTTTTTGTTTTTTTGCCGTCAGACAACGTTTCTCCTCCATTCCGCGAGAATCCTAGTTCTTATCATAACACGTTTATTAAATGAATGGAAAGACGAGCCTCCCGCTGTTATGATACACTGGTATATACAGCGAAAAGTGTAAAAAAAGGAGATTATTACGTGTCCCATTCAGTGATAAAAGTATCGTTGTCTGCTATTGACCAAATGAAAATGACGTACAGCGGTTCACTTACAGCCTCTGTTCCGCAGGGAGCCGTTTTTCAGGCGAAACCGCCCGGCTGTACCATTACAGCATATAAATCAGGCAAGGTCTTGTTTCAAGGCAAAAACGCTGCGGCAGAATCCGCGCGCTGGGGAACAGCAGAGCCTCAGGAAAAGAAGAAAACGGCCAAAAAGCCGGCTGATCCCCGCTATGCCCCTCCGGCAGATATCGCCGGAATGTCTGTTATCGGTTCTGACGAAGTCGGAACCGGAGATTACTTTGGCCCAATGACGGTTGTATGTGCATACGTCGACAAAACCATGCTTCCTTTAATGAAGGAACTCGGTGTTAAGGATTCTAAAGATTTAAAAGATCCGCAAATCATCGAGATTGCCCGAAACCTGATCAAAACCATTCCATATAGCCTGCTGGTTTTAAAAAATGAAAAGTATAACAGCATGCAGGAAAAAGGCATGAGCCAAGGGAAAATGAAAGCTTTGCTGCACAATCAGGCGATCACCCATTTATTAAGAAAATTGGATGGAGTAAAGCCTGAAGCCATTTTGATTGACCAATTCGCTGAGCCAGGCGTCTACTTCAATCATTTAAAGGGCAGAGACATTGTGAAGGAGCGGACCTATTTTAGCACAAAAGCTGAAGGTATTCACCTGGCTGTCGCCGCTGCTTCAATCATTGCGAGATATTCGTTTTTAATGGAAATGGATAAACTATCACGCGAGGCAGGAATGACGCTTCCAAAAGGGGCCGGTCCTCACGTCGATGAAGCGGCCGCCAAGCTGATCCTCAAAAAAGGGGCATCTGCACTCAGAACCTTTACAAAACTCCATTTCGCCAATACGCAAAAAGCGCAGCGCCTTGCTGATAAAAAACGTTCATAGAAAAAAGCTTGCAGAGAAATCTGCAAGCTTTTTTATCAGCCTCTTAAAACAGCTTGATATGTGTCTTCTAACGCTTTCAGCACTTTGCTGTGCGCCTTTGTCACTTCTTCTTCAGTCAGTGTTTGTTCAGGGTTGACATACTGGAGTGAGAAAGCGACTGACTTCTTGCCTTCCTCCATATGTTCGCCTTCGTATACGTCAAAGACGGTTACCTCTTTCAGAAGCTTGCCGCCAGCCTCTTTAATGACGCTCTCGAGCTGTCCGCTTGTGACGGTTTTATCTGTTACAAGGGCGATATCACGTGTCACAGACGGATATTTCGGAATCGCCGTGTAAACAAGCGGTGCTGTTTCTGCCGCGAGCAACGCATGAAGATCGAGCTCAAATACGTATGTTTCCTTTATATCCAGTTCTTTTTCCAATGAAGGATGGACTTGGCCGATGAAGCCGATCAGAGAACCATTCAATAAAATGTTCGCTGTTCTGCCCGGATGCAGCTGTTTGCGTTCAGACTGTACAAATTCAATGCTGTCTAGGACGTTGAGTTTGTCTAACAGCCCTTCTACAATTCCTTTGACAACAAAGAAATCAACTGGTTTCTTTTCACCCTGCCATAGCTGCTTGCGCCATAATCCGGTAACAGCTCCTGCTACGCGTTCTGTTTCAACAGGTTTTGTGTCCTCTTCCTTCGTCAGGAAAACGGAGCCGACTTCGTACAGTGCAACTGAGTCAGTCTGCCTCGCGAGGTTGTAAGAAACAGAATCAAGCAGATTCGGAACAAGACTGTGTCTGAGAATGCTTCTTTCTTCACTCATTGGAAGCGCAAGCACAGTATTCAGTGATTTTTCAATCGCAAACGCTGCCGCTTTCTTCTCGTTTGTCAGTGAGTAAGTGATGGCTTGTGATAAGCCTGCGCCTTCAAGGAAGCGTCTGACTTTACGGCGTTTTGCCTGGTATGGCGTTAATCCGCCTGTAGTTCCCGCTGTCTCAGGAAGCGTAGACGGAATGTTATCGTAGCCGTACAGTCTTGCCGCTTCTTCGATTAAATCCTCTTCTATTGTAATGTCGCCGCGGCGTGATGGGACGGTCACAACGAGAAGTTCACCCGCTTCACCGACCGTAAAACCGAGACGTTTATAAATGCTGATCAGTTCTTCTTTACTGATCGTCAGGCCTAGAACGCTGCTCACTTTGTCAGCAGATACGTGAATGTTATTTGCTTCGATTGTCAGGTGATCTTCCTCAACTGTTCCTGCAAGCACCTCACCGCCGGCATACAGATGGATCAGCTGCGCAGCCCGTTCTGCTGCAAGACGTACGCGCGCCGGATCAATTCCTTTTTCAAATCTTACGCTTGATTCACTTCTCAAACCAAGGTCTTTGGAAGCCTTGCGAACCGTCTGCCCGTTGAAATACGCAGCCTCAAGCAAAATCGTTTTCGTATATTCCTGAACCTCTGACTCTGCTCCTCCCATGACACCCGCGACGGCCTGCGCTTTCGTTCCGTTTGTAATGACAAGGTGATCGGCGGACAGCTTACGTTCTTGATCATCAAGAGTTACGATCATTTCATTCTCAGCTGCTTTTCTTACTACGACTTCCTTAGAGCCAAATCTGTCATAATCAAACGCATGAAGCGGCTGTCCGTATTCCAACAGGACAAAATTTGTGATGTCAACGACGTTGTTGTGCGGACGAATGCCTGCATTCATCAGCTTTGTCTGCATCCAAAGCGGTGACGGAGCAATCGTGACATTTTTAATGATTTTTGCAGTGTACAGCGGGTTCGCTTCTTGATCTTCAATTTTGACTGAAATGTAATCAGACGCTTGTTCTGAAGCAGCCGGGTAATCCGTTTGCGGAAGCTTTACCTCAGTGTCTAAAATTGCGGCAACCTCGTAAGCAACACCAAGCATGTTCATGGCATCCGCGCGGTTTGGCGTTAAACCCAGCTCAAGAATCGCATCGTCAAGCTGTAAAGCCGCTAAGGCATCGCTTCCTGTTTCAGCGTCATTAGGGAATACGAAAATGCCTTCTGCATACTCCTTCGTCACAAGTTTGCTTTCGATACCAAGCTCCTGTAAGGAACAGATCATGCCATTTGATTCTTCACCGCGAAGCTTGGCTTTTTTGATTTTGAAATTGCCCGGCAGCACCGCTCCGACTGTTGCAACTGCGACTTTTTGTCCCTTATCCACATTCGGCGCGCCGCAAATGATTTGTACAGGGGCTTCAGCTCCGATATCCACAAGGCACTTATTCAGCTTATCAGCATTCGGGTGCTGCTCGCGCTCCAGCACATGGCCGATGACAACGCCTTTGATGCCTTCTCCTTTGTATTCAATTCCTTCAACCTCAATACCGGCTCTTGTAATTTTTTCAGCAAGAACAGCCGGGTCCATGCCTTTTAAATCAACATAATCCTCTAACCATTTATAAGAAACAAACATCCTTGCATCCTCCTCTTACGCCTGTTTAAACTGCGAAATAAATCTGACATCGTTTGTATAGAAGTGGCGGATATCATCAATGCCGTATTTCAGCATCGCGATGCGCTCAACACCCATTCCGAATGCGAAGCCCTGATATTCCTTCGGATCAAAGCCAGCCATTTTAAGCACGTTCGGGTGAACCATTCCGGCACCGAGGATTTCAATCCAGCCTGTTCCTTTACATACTGAGCAGCCGTTCCCACCACATTTAAAGCATGTCACATCCACTTCTACTGAAGGCTCAGTAAACGGGAAGAAGCTTGGGCGGAGTCTGATTTCGCGGTCTTGTCCGAACATTTTTTTCGCAACAAGTTCAAGCGTTCCTTTTAAATCACTCATGCTGATGTTTTTGTCAACGACAAGCCCTTCAATTTGCATAAATTGGTGAGAGTGCGTCGCATCATCGTTATCACGGCGATATACTTTACCCGGGCAAATGATTTTAACGGGACCTTTGCCTTCATGCTTTTCCATCGTCCGTGTTTGGACAGGGGAAGTTTGCGTTCTCATCAAAGTCTCCTCTGTGATGTAAAAGCTGTCCTGCATATCGCGCGCAGGGTGTTCTTTCGGAAGATTGAGCGATTCGAAGTTGTAGTAATCCGTTTCAACCTCTGGCCCTTCCTCGACTGTGTAGCCCATACCGATAAATAAATCTTCAATTTCTTCAATGACAACAGTGAGCGGATGGCGGCCGCCGACTGCAACAGGGTTCCCCGGCAGCGTGACGTCAATTGTCTGTCCTGCAAGCTTCTGTTTCATTTCCTCTTCTTCAAGCTTCTCGTTTTTGTCAGCAATCGCATTGGCAATACGCTCCCTTACTTCGTTCGCGAGCGCCCCCATTTTTGGACGTTCCTCAGCAGAAAGCTTGCCCATTCCGCGCAGCACTTCTGTAATCGGCCCTTTTTTTCCGAGATATTGCACCCGAATATCATTGACAATCTTCAATGAGCTTGCCGCTTCTACTTGTTCTAAAGCTTCTTGTTCCAGCTGTTTTAGCTTTTCTTCCATTTTGCATCCTCCTTTTATGTAAACAAACCGTCATATGTCTTTGGAAAATAAAAAAAACCCGTCCCTTGTACAAGGGACGAGTTGTGGCCGCGGTACCACCCTTATTTCAGACAGACTGATGCTGTCGTCAGCTTCATTGACATAACGGAATCAGATTCCGGTTCACCTTTACGCGCAGTGTACGCGGTCCCGGCGACAACTCAAGAGGTGAAGCCAATTTCCGGCTGCGTTAAAAATGCTCTCAGTCAGCGGCATTTTCTCCCTGGAAAGCAGATGATCAGAAATTGAGGTCCTCTGTCACGGTTTTTGAAATATTATGTTCTATTATAGAGAAATCCAACGCTTGGCGCAACACTATCCTCGCAAGTGATACACGAGGATGGCAGCCGCAACCGCAACGTTTAGTGATTCAGCCTGTCCGTAAAGCGGCACGTACAGGTTCAAATCCGTTTTTTCCAGCAATGCAGCATCCACCCCTGCACCTTCATTTCCTACAATGAGCGCAAAGGATTCAGACTGAGGAATCTCCTGGTAAGGCGCTCCGTTTTGCAGCGCCGTGCCGTATACTTTTACGCCCTCTGCCTTCAATTCGTCCACATATGAAGGCAGGTTTCTTCTCACAACAGGAATATGGAAGTGAGATCCTTGAGCAGATCGCAGTGTTTTTCCGTTAAAGGCGTCCGCCGTGCCGTCACCGAGTACAACCGCATCCAAACCGGCCGCATCAGCCGTTCGAATCATTGTGCCAAGGTTTCCCGGATCTTGAACAGCGTCAATCAGCAGCACCTTGCGTGCCGTTGCCAGCTTTTCTTCAGGCATATGGCACACAGCGGCAATCTGCTGCGGCGTTTCGGTTTCAGTCACAGCTGAAAACGCATCTTCACTCAGCATATAGCACTGGATACCAGTCTCAAGATCTGAAGGAATCCTCGTTTCATCCTTTACAAGGATTTCTTTCACAATGCCCGGGCTTTTCAACGCCTCTTCAACGAGGTGTTCTCCCTCTATCAGAAATGTATTTGTTTTTGTTCGTTCTTTTTTTGTGTGAAGCTTTTTCCAATCCTTCACTTTTTGGTTTTTTGCCGATTCTATTTGTTTCACTGTCTATGTGGCGCTCCTTTTTTTAACATGATGTTATTATATCGCAAGAACAGCACATAATAAACCAGGTGCAGGGTTAGAATATACGTATTACATTTTAGAAAAAGGAGCGTTTTACATGGATCTTAATTTACGTCATGCCGTCATTGCCAATGTCACCGGCAATAATCAGGAGCAGCTTGAGCATACAATCGTAGATGCTATTCAAAGCGGTGAAGAAAAAATGCTTCCAGGGCTCGGCGTTTTATTCGAAGTCATTTGGCAGCACGCATCCGAAAGTGAGAAAAACGAAATGCTGAAAACGCTTGAAGGCGGATTAAAACCCGCCGAATAAGACATGAAACCGGGTGACAGCGCCCGGTTTTTTTCTTATATAATAAAAACATGATGAGGGGGAACGCCATGTTTTTACAGCCGTTATTAGCGAAAAAAATTATTGCTGAAGTTAAAAAAATGTACGAACGTGAAGTCATTATTGTAAACACGGACGGTCTTATTATGGCAGGCACAAACGATGAGCGTGTCGGACAATTTCATGAGGGAGCGCTTATCTGCGCAAAAGAAAGACGCAGCGTGATTATTACAAAAGAAGATGAAACAAGGTTAAAAGGAGTGAAAGCAGGCATAAACCTCCCTGTATTTTTTGACCATGATGTGATCGCCGTCTTCGGGCTGACAGGTGAGCCTGCAGAGATTCAGCCATTCGGAGAACTGCTTCGAAAAATGACAGAGCTGTTCATTAAGGAATCACGGCATTTAGAGCAATCCCAGTGGCGTGAGAGAATGCTGGAGTCCTTTATGATCGATTGGCTGCAATTAAAGGAGTGGTCTCCCAGTTTTCTTGAGAAAGCTCAGCTTCTTGGTGTTGACCTTTCCTCCCGACGCCAAATGATTCTTATTCAGGGGTATGAGTGGTCACGTCATGATATTGAACAAATGGCACGCAGCTGGAAATCCTCGTACCCTGCGGATTTGTTCATCAGGTGGGGAAATGAACGGATCTTGATTAATCATGAAGTGCCGCAGCATGAACAAAGGGATCGGCTTTTACGGAAGATCCTTCACATTTGTTCGTTTGCCAATACCGCAAACAGCCAATTTGCAGCAGCTGGCGCCGGAAGGGCTGTCGCAAGCTCCAGCCTGACAGATTCATACGAGCAAGCGGAAAAAGCGCTGGCTGTCAGCCTTAAGCGAAAAACGCCCATATTTGAAGAGGATCTGAAGCTTGATATGTGTCTGACGGAGATCAGCCCGGGAACCCGAAACGAATTTCCGCAAAGAGTATTAGGAGAGGCGCTTGAGCATCAGGAACTTATGAATACGTTACGGACTTTCTTTCATCACGATTTGTCTTTGAAACAAACCGCAGAAGATATGCATATTCATATCAATACATTGCGTTATCGTCTGGCTAAGGCTGAACAGCTGACGGGTTTACGTTTTGACCGTACCGAGGACGTCGTCACGATGTACGTTGCACTCTATTTTTTAGATCAAGATACAAAATAGAGAGAGTTTCAGTTTCATTTTTTGTATGTTTCTCCATGGAAGGCTTTGCTTTTTTTCTTTTACAATAGATTGAAAGCGTTTTTTGACAGGGGGATGGGTGAAATGATCACCAAGGATGTAAAGGAGCAGCTGATTCGGGTCTCCGGACCAGAAAACTTTGATGACTCGAATGCCGGCCGTCTCGTCTATTCATATGATGCGACGCCTCAGTATCAGTCTATGCCTGATGCCGTGATTGCTCCAAGGAATACTGAAGAAGTATCACGCATTTTAACAATTTGCAGCGAACATCGAGTGCCGATCGTTCCAAGAGGATCAGGGACAAACCTGTGCGGCGGCACGTGCCCGACTGAAGGCGGACTTGTGCTTCTCTTTAAGCACATGAACCGGATTCTTGAAATTGATGAAGAAAATTTAACTGCCACAGTTCAGCCGGGCGTTATTACGCTGGATATGATCAAGGCAGTTGAAAGCAAAGGTTTGTTTTATCCGCCCGATCCGAGTTCTATGAAAATCTCAACTATCGGCGGCAACATCAATGAAAACTCCGGCGGGCTCCGCGGATTAAAATACGGCGTCACCCGCGACTATGTTATTGGACTGGAGGTTGTGCTCGTAAATGGTGACATCATCCGCACCGGCGGAAAACTCGCAAAGGATGTGGCCGGATACGATCTCACACGTCTTTTTGTCGGCTCAGAAGGAACACTCGGCATTGTGACAGAGGCAATCGTCAAGCTCGTTCCAAAGCCTGAAACAAAAAAGACGATGCTTGCCCTATATGAAAATATCGATGCCGCTGCTCAAACGGTATCAGACATCATTGCCGCAAAAATCATACCCGCCACGCTTGAATTTCTCGACCAGCCTACACTTTTGGTGATTGAGGATTATGCCAAAATCGGACTTCCGACAAGCGCAAAAGCAGTTTTGTTAATTGAACAAGACGGGCCATTTGAAACTGTTGAACGGGATATGGAAAAGATTGAGGCGATCTGCAAAAAAGGCGACGCCGTTTCCGTTCAGACCGCACAAACAGAGGAGGAAGCGTTTGCCCTGACTGAAGCCCGGCGTTCTGCACTTTCTGCCCTAGCCCGCCTCAAACCGACGACGATTTTAGAGGATGCGACCGTTCCTCGCTCAGAAATCGCCAATATGGTTAAAGCGATTAATGATATTGCTGCTAAATATGATATTTCCATCTGCACCTTTGGCCATGCGGGAGACGGGAACCTTCACCCGACATGCACGACAGACATAAGAAATAAGGATGAAATGGAACGTGTCGAACAGGCTTTTGCCGAGATTTTTGAGAAAGCGATTGAACTTGGCGGGACGATAACCGGAGAGCACGGAGTCGGGGAAATGAAAGCGCCTTACTTGGAAATGAAGCTGAAAAAAGAAGGCATTGATGCGATGAAAGCGTTGAAAGCGGCATTTGACCCCCGGAACATATTAAATCCCGGCAAAATGTTTGCGAAAGATGCGAGAAAACGTGTGGTGACGGAAAGATGACAACAGAAAAAGAAATGAAACAGATCCAAAATGAATTTAAAGAGCGTATGGATGAAGGCGAGTTATTAAATTGTATGCGCTGCGGTTTCTGTCTTCCTTCCTGTCCGACCTATATCGAATCGGGATTTCAGGAAACACACTCTCCGCGCGGGCGCATCGCCTTAATGAAAGCCGTAGCCGACGGTATGATTGAACCGGATGAAGATGTCGAACGGTCGCTGTCACTTTGCCTCGGCTGCCGCGCCTGTGAGCCTGTATGCCCGTCTGGCGTGAAATACGGGCAGCTGCTTGAGGAAGCCAGAGATATTATCCACCAAAATAAAAAACACTCGCTTGGTGAACGTGTCATGCGAAAGACGGCTTTTCACGAGCTGTTTCCGCATCAAAACCGCATGCGCTCAGCTGTAAGCCTTATCGGTTTGTATCAGCGTTCAGGACTGCAAACCGCTGTGCGAAAATCAGGCATGCTTCGGGTCCTGCCTGAGCATTTGCGGACGATGGAAGCTGTTCTTCCTGATGTTCCAAAAAGCAAAGACATGAAACATCGGCCGCGTTTCCTGCCGTCCATTGGTCCCATGAAAAAACGGGTCGCCTTTTTTTCGGGCTGCTTAATGGATACAATGTTTTTACCGACCAACAACGCCACATTGAAGCTTTTACAGCTGGCAGGCTGCGACATTGTCATTCCGCCTGAACAGGCTTGCTGCGGGGCGCTTCATGGACACAGCGGTGAAAAAAACACAGGGAAAGAGCTCGCGAAACAAAATATCGCTGCTTTTGAAGCGTTAGACGTGGATGCTGTCATTACAAACGCAGGAGGATGCGGAGCCTTTCTCACTGAATATGATCATTTGCTGAAGGATGACCCTGAGTGGTCGGAACGGGCTGCTGCGTTTGTTCAGAAGCTGAAAGATTTTTCGTCCGTTTTGGTTGAGCTCGATTTCCATCAAATGGATCTAGCACTCGAGACGCCGCAGATCATTACCTATCAAGATTCATGCCACCTAAGAAATGTAATGCATACGTCGCTTGAGCCCCGCCAGCTTCTTAAAAGCATCAAAGGGGCGGAATTCAAAGAAATGGAGAAAGCAGACAGCTGCTGCGGATCAGCGGGAATTTACAACATCGTCGAAGCTGAAATGTCTATGAAAATACTGGACAGCAAAATGGCTGCCGTCAAAGCAACCGAAGCGATCCTCATTGTAACAGCAAATCCCGGCTGCCTGCTGCAGATGAAGCTCGGCATTGAACGCGAAGGACTAAGCGGTAAAGTCAGAGCCGTTCACCTGGCTGATTTGCTATTGGAAGCAGCCGGGCACAAAACATCATGAGAAAGCCCAAAACAGACACTGTTTTGGGCTTTTGTGCGTTATTCCATCGGACTGCAAATTTCGATATAATGTCCATCCGGATCAGCGATATAGGCGACCGTCTGCCCCCATGGTTTCACTTTTGGCTCCCCGATAATCGATACGCCTTGTTCTCTCATCCTTTTGATGACCGCTTCTACATTTTCAGTAACAAACCCGATTTCAAATGTGTTTGAAGCAGATGTATCCGGAATGTCCAGCGCCGTGATGTCTCTGGCGCTTTCCCGCGTATTAAGCGCCAATATCGTAGACCCTGTATCAAATTCGACATAAGTGCCGTGTTCAACACGAATCGGCAGTCCTAAAATATCCCGGTAAAAATGAATAGCCCGCTTGCTGTCCGATACGTATAGAATAAGATATTTCATTGATAGATTCATTGAAAACCCCCTCAACATTTTCAATAGTCCTTCTAGCCCGGTATAGACGCTTCCATCCTTAAGCTCGGATCTTTCCACATCTGCGCCCATTTTTTCACAGCCGCCACGATAATGATGAAGCCTAACACCAGCATGATGATAGATAATACGCCATTCAATACACTATATCCTGCTGCTTCAGGATTGAGATACACATTGCGCACCATCCAATAGCCCGCATAATTGACAGTGACATATAAATAGGCAAGCGGGATAAGGCAAGTCAGAATGTATCGGCGTTTATCAGCGATTTTCAGCACGATGGTCGCTCCGATAATCAGCCCCACTGAAGCCATCAGCTGATTAGAAACGCCGAACAGCGCCCAAATGGAACCGATATCTCCTGAATACAGCAAGTACCCCCACATCAAACAGGCAAGCGCGCTGGCAAATACAGAGCCCGGAATCCAGTCTGTTTTCTTCAGCGGCTTATACACCTCCCCGAAGAAATCCTGGATCAAATAACGGGCGACGCGTGTGCCGGCGTCAATCGCTGTTAAAATAAAGACCGCTTCAAACATAATGACAAATTGGAAAAAGTATGAGGCCAAATGGCTGAAAAACGGCATTCCGGTAAAAATATAAGTCATTCCCACCGCAAGCGTGACGGCTCCCCCTGTTCTTCCTTCTAAGTCCAAACCGATTTCCCTGCTCAATTCAGGCAAATGTACGACATTCATGCCAAGTGTACGGAAAACCTCAGGCGTGCTGTTAATCGCAAAGTAATCAGCAGGCTGTAAAGCGGTCGCTGCAATCAGCGCCATGATGCCGACAAGACACTCAACAAGCATTGCGCCAAACGCAACCGGCTTCATATCACTCCATTTATTCAGCATTTTCGGTGTCGTTCCTGAGCCGACAAAGGCATGGAACCCAGAGATCGCCCCGCAGGCGATGGTTATTGAGATGAACGGCCAGACAGGTCCTGCCAGCACCGGCCCGCCGCCTTTTACGAATTCTGTAAACGCAGGGAACGGAATGGACGGATTGACGACAAACACACCAACAATCAAAGCGATAAAAACACCGATTTTCATAAAGCTGCTTAAATAATCACGCGGAGCAAGAAGCAGCCAAACGGGAAGCGCAGCCGCAAAAAACGCATAAACAGGAAGCGCGATTGCAAGCGTTTTCGTATCTAGCGTTAAAAAGTCACCGAGCGCGGTAGTCTGTACCCATGGACCGATAAAGACTCCTGCCATTAAAAAGAGAAAGCCGACCGTTGAAGCGAGCTTTAAATTTCCCGTTTTCTTATAAAATAAGCCCACACCCATCGCAATCGGAATCGTAATCCCTACCGCAAATGTTCCCCATGGATTACGTTCAAGCGCATGCAAGACAACCATCGACAGGCCCGCCATTGTGATCGTGATGATAAACAGCATGGACAGTCCTGTACAAAATCCTGCAACAGGGCCAAGCTCATCCTTCGCCACTTCCGACAGCGATTTTCCGTTTTTGCGCATCGATGCAAACAGCACCACAATATCATGGACGGCTCCCCCAATTACCGCCCCGATTAACAGCCACAATAATCCCGGCAAATAGCCAAACTGCGCCGCCAGAATGGGTCCGACCAGCGGACCGGCCGCTGCGATTGCGGCAAAGTGATGGCCGAACGAAACCCATTTATTTGTAGGCACATAGTCTTTCCCATCCTCAAGCGCATGAGCAGGTGTTGGCTTGTCATCATTCACTTTGAGAACCTTCACCAGCATAAATGTTCCGTATAAACGATAGGCAATAGCCAAAATACACATTGATGCTATCACAATTGTAACCGCATTCATTTTCTCCCATCCCCTTTGCTGTTTTTCATAAATATATCATAATTTCATGGTGAAAAGCGGTCATTTTTTCCTATACAAAAAGCCGGCTTGAACGGGCCGGCTCGTGGCAGTTGAAAGACAAGCCGGAGATTTCTCTCCGGCTTTGCTATTCTTATGATTGTTTTTTCAGGCGGATCACATTCCAGGAAAGCGGCGTGAAATGAGCAGTTAAGCCGTTTTCGCTGACAGACGATGTTCCGTTGGAATGCGGAACGACATTTTTTCTGTTATGCTGGTTTGTCGCTTTGATATCCTGATGCTCAAGTACGATGTGCTCTGCGATTTGGTAGGATTCAAAGCCTCTGAGCGAAATCTCCGTCTCCATCTGATCCTCAGCCTTGTTTACCGCAAAAATAGTGAGGGTTTCTTCCTCTTCAGAGTACACAACAGCAGCATCAACATATGGCACATCAGTGAAATCAGAACAGTCGTACTTCGGAGAAGAAATAAGCGGTTTCAGTGACTCGCCCCTTCCATAAACAGAAGCATGCATGTATGGATAGAAAATCGGCTGTCTCCATGCTTCTCCGCCTTTTTCCGTCATGATCGGCGCGATGACATTGACAAGCTGTGCAAGACACGCAATTTTCACACGGTCTGCGTGCTGCAGCATCGTAATGAGCAGAGAGCCGACTAATAAGGCATCTTCAAAATTGTAAATATCCTCTAAAATCGGACGCGCAGTGATCCACGGCTCGACTTTTTTATCAGCCTCATTTGAGTGGTACCAGACGTTCCATTCATCCAGAGAAAGATTGATTGTTTTCTTGCTGCGTGTTTTTGCTTTTACATAGTCACAGGTCGCAGCGACTGATTTGATAAAATGATCCAAATCCATAGAACGTGCCAAGTAGTTTGGCAGATTGTTATCCCGGTTTCCGTAGTAAGTGTGAAGAGAGATATAGTCGACATGCTCATACGTATGCTCAAGCACCTTCGCTTCCCAATCGATAAAGGTCGGCATGCCGCTGTTTGAGCTGCCGCAGGCAACGAGTTCAATTGATGGGTCAACCCACTTCATGACCTTTGCTGTCTCTGCAGCAAGCCGTCCGTATTCATCAGCTGTTTTGTGGCCGATCTGCCACGGTCCATCCATTTCGTTTCCTAAGCACCATGTTTTGATGCCATACGGCTGTTCATAGCCATGCGATCTTCTTAAATCACTCCAGTAAGAGCCTTTCGGATGGTTGCAATATTCAACGAGATTACGAGCGGCATCTATGCCTCTTGTGCCAAGGTTGACGGCCATATTGACCTCAGTGTTCACCTTTTTTGCCCAAGATAAAAATTCATTTGTTCCCACTTCATTGGTTTCTGTCGTTTGCCATGCCAAGTCAAGCCGTCTCGGGCGGTTTTCGACTGGTCCGACACCGTCCTCCCAGTTGTATCCGGATAAAAAGTTTCCGCCCGGATAGCGGATGATGGGAACCTGTAATTCTTTGATCAGCGACTGGACATCTTTTCTAAATCCATCTTCATCCGCTTCAGGGTGATCAGGCTCGTATATGCCTTCATATACCGCACGACCCATATGTTCGATAAACGAGCCATAAATCCGTTTATCTACTTCACCGATTTTATATTCTTTGTCTACAATCATTCGCGCTTTTTTCATCACACGTTTCCTCCTTCATTAACCTTTGACTCCCCCTACCGTCAGGCCGGAGATAAAGTACTTTTGGAAAAACAAGAAAATGATAATCACCGGCAAAATCGCAAATACTGAGCCGGATATAAGCATGTCGTAATTATTTCCATAAGGGCTCAGCAAGCTGGACAGCCCTATTGGAAGCGTAAACATTTCTTTCGACCGAAGCACAATCAGCGGCCACAAGAAGTTGTTCCAGCTGTTTAAGGACTGAAGGATAATCATCGCACCGAAAGCCGGTTTCATCAGCGGTGCCATAATCCTGAAAAAGATGCCGAATTCCGTACAGCCGTCCATCCTTGCAGAGTCCAGCAGATCTCTTGGAAGGCCAAGAGCATATTGCCTGAAAAAGAAAACCGCAACAGGTGAAACGATAAACGGCAATATGACACCCGTATATGAATCGATCAAGTGCAGTCCGACGGTAAGCTTAAACAGAGGAAGCATCATCACTTCCAGCGGAACCATCATGATAATCAGCACAAGAACAAAGATGATATTTCTGCCCTTAAAATCATAAACCGCAAGCCCGTACCCGATCATCGAAGAAAAAAACAGGGTGAGCATGGTTGTGAAAAGCCCAAGTACAAGACTGTTAAAAAACCATTTGAAATAAATGCTTCCGCCGCTAAACAGAAATGTATAATTATCAAGACTCATTACTTTAGGATCAATGTCGAGATTGAGCCCCACACGCAAAAGCTCAGATGACGGCTTTAATGATCCTAAAAGCAAACAGAAAATCGGAAAAAGATACAATAGGCTCAGCATAATAAAAAACAGGGTTAGTGCGATTCTGTAAACGCTGAACTGAGGACTGTGCCGCAACATTTATCCCTCCCCCTTAAACGAGCCTGACAGCTTTAATGAAATCAGGCTGACAACAAGGATCACAATCAAAAGCACGATGCCGATGGCTGCTCCGTACCCCATTTCGTTGTAGGCAAGTCCCTGCTGATACAAATATCCGACAAGCGTCAGACCAATATTACCCGGGGAATTATTCTGCCAAAGGACGTAGCTCTCCTCAAACA
Organism: Bacillus sp. 9.4; assembly: GCF_055486415.1. Classification (NCBI taxonomy): domain Bacteria; kingdom Bacillati; phylum Bacillota; class Bacilli; order Caryophanales; family Bacillaceae; genus Bacillus; species Bacillus sp. 9.4. The sequence goes on from NZ_JBVFMU010000001.1 coordinate 946,261, forward strand.
TCCTGAAGCCGCCGATAATGCTGATGGTCAGCACATATACGGTTACAGGCTTGAGAAACGGCAGAGTGATGTGCAGAAATTTTTTCATTGTATTCGCGCCGTCTATATCAGCGGCTTCGTACAGCTCTTTCGGCACATTTTGCAAACCGGCTAAAAAGTAAAGGATGTTGATTCCCATCCATCTCCATGAAGCAAGCAGCACCATCAAAAACATGCCGGTATGTTCATTGTTCATCCAGTTCTGAGGTGAAAAGCCGAGTTTGAGTAGGATGGAATTGGCCAGAGACGTTTCCATTTCTCCGAAGATCAGCCGAAAAATGATCCCCGCGACAATGGTGGAGGTCAATGCCGGGATGAATAGTGCTGATTTAAATATATTTCTAAATTTGACCAGCTTTGAATTCAGGAATATGGCCAGAAGCAATGGGACAGGAATCAGCACGATTAGCGTCCAAAAGGTGTATTCCAGCGTATTCCAAAGGGCGGTATAGAACGTCGGGTTGTTTAGCGCTGTATAATTAGACAAACCGACAAAGGACACCTCTCCCGGCAATATTCTTTGAAAGCTCATGATGAAGACACTAATGATGGGGTATAGAAAAAATACGAGAAAGGATAAAACGAATGGCGCTGTAAACAGATAGGGCGCCGCTTTTTTCGAATAAAATACATCTCGCCAGCCTGATTGTTTCGCAGCTGAAGGAACGGGATGAACCGTTCCCGTTTTCACAGGTTTCATGAGAACCTCCCCGCTTTCACTTTTTGAATGGGATTCTATTTCTGTTTCAGTTCACCTGCCGCTCTGTCCAAGGCTTGTTTAGGCGTTTTTTGCTGAGATTTAAGCGCGTCGAACAACACGCTTCTGTTGACAAGGTCTGAAGCCTTGGCAAAATCCTCATGTAAATAAATTGGATTGATTTCATCCTTGATATCGAGCAGCACAGAAAAAATGCCTGTTCCGTTTTGGAAGTAATCCGTGTATTTGTTTTTCTCTTTCAATTCCTTGGAGCTCCAAACATCCCAGCGAAGCGGGTCAAAGCCGAGTACGCTCCAGAGTTTTTTATTTCCTTCTTCAGAGCCCTTCGCAAAGGCCAAAAACTCTTTTGCTAACTCAACATGCTTGGATTGCTTCGGTACAACAGTTGCCGTACCGCCCAAACCTGCCGAGCGGTCGCCCCCCTTTTTCCATGCCGGGAGCGGTCTGATGGCAATCTTCCCTTTCAGATCAGGCATATAATCGATAAATCTTCCCATATACCAAATCGGCATGAGGACTGAAGCAGCTCCTCCTTGGTTCATAAAGCCGTAGTATTCTTCACTGTGATGCCCGCCGCCCGGCGCAGGAATCATCGTTTTATCATTGATCATGTCTTTTAAATATTGAAGTGTTTTTACGTTGGTGTCATTATTGAGGATCAGCTTGCCGTTTTTATCAAAATAGCCTGAGTTTTGCTGTGAAATCATAGATAAGAACGTTGCGGAATCATTTGTTTCCACCGTTCCCATCGGCTTCCCGGTCACTTTGCGCACTTTCTGTCCGGCTTTATGGTAATCATCCCATGTTTTAATATCGTCAGGATTGACGCCGGCTTTTTTCATCACATCCATGTTATAAAACATGACCGTTGTCCCTACATGTGTATCGAGTCCGTAAAGCTTTCCGTTTTTGCTGTACAATGTCAGCCGCGCCTCAACGAATTTATCGCGATCCTTTTCAATCAGCGGAGTCAAGTCGGCAAGCGGTATGTCAGAGCCCTTCAAAAAGTTTGAAAAACGGGCCAATTCGACATCTGCAATATCAGGAACGCCTTCTCCCGCTATTAGGGAGATAGATAAGTTATCGTGCATTTGTCCATATGGATAAACGACCGTATTCAGCTTAATTTTGCGGTCAGGATATTTTTTGTTCCATTCCTTCACCATTTCCACATAGAACTGCTCATGAAGCCCGTTAAATGTCCAAAAGGTCAGCTCGGTTTCACCCGACTTCCCGGATGATCTTTCTACTGAACACCCAGCAATGACTAATGTCAGCAGCATCATGAGCACAAGAAAACAGACAGTCATTTTTTTCATCTGCGTTACCCCTTCCATTCGAGGTGCGGGCTATTCATATAGACCATGGTTGATCAGCGTTTTGTTTTCATTAATGATTCTTAATCCGGTGCAGCGGTCTCTTAAGGTGTGCGCATGTCTGAAGGCATTCTTGACGGAATCCTGCCCGACACCGATTTCGTCAAAATACGCAGGGCCTCCGGCTGATCTCAGCCAATCAGCCAGCACTTCTCCTTCCGGGAGAGTTTGATAAGCCGATTGGATGGCTTGCCGCTGGCTCGGTGAAAATTCGTTCAGCCCGTCATCCTGAGCGAGCTTTCTGTATGTGTCAGTTAATAAAACAGCTGCACAGCCCACCTTTTCCCCATGAAGAATCTGTGGCCGTTTTTTCTCCATTAATTCCATCTCAATCCAATGTGAAATATGATGCTCTCCGCCTGATGCCGGGCGGGAATGATCTAATGCCAGCATGACAAGCCCCGATACAAGTAAAGACTCCATCAAAACCCGTATGCCTGTTTCCGTTTTCATCGCAATGTCTTCTGTGTGTTCAATGCAGGCAGCAAGCGCCTCCTGAACGATCTTAGCTCCTGCAGGCGAATAAGGCTCACCGGCAAGATGCCGGGATATTTCCCAATCTGCTAAAGACGTGATTTTACCGAGCATGTCACCAAAGCCAGCCGCCACCATTGACTGCGGTGCCGCTTTTAATAGATCCAGATCAGCGAACAGCGCAGATGGGGCCTTCGTTTGAATGGTTGTTTTCGTGCCGTATAAAATAATCGGCGCACCGGCTGATGTAAAACCGTCTACAGATGGAGCAGTCGGATAAGAAATAAACGGCAAATCTCTTTGAAACGCCGCAAAGCGGACGATATCATGAATCGTGCCCGAACCGACTGCGATCATGACATCCGTTGGTTGTTTCGTATGGATCAGCACATGAATGAGCGATCGTTCATCAGCTGTCACATCTCCGGCTTCATTTTCTGGAATGATCAGGCACTCGGCCTGAAATCCTTCTTGATTCAGCTGATTTTCCAGATCAATTCCTGCAATGCGGTGTGTATTCGCGTCGCAGACAAGGACAATATGTTTATTGTTTTTTTGTTTTACATAATTCAAAAGCGAATCAGCTGCTTGTTTACCGAGAACAATTTCTTCAACTTTTATAGGCAACGTCTTTTCTCCGGCGTGTTCAAAAGCACGCTGAACGTCAGCTGCGATACGATTCATATCAGAATCCCCTCCTCAGCCAATTTGGTTACATCTTTAATAGAATCCAGCACATAATCCGGCGTGTACAAACGTTGTTCACCCTGTTTCGCAGAACCAGTTAGCACTAAGGCGCTTTTCATGCCATAAAGCTTCCCCATCGCAATGTCAGATTCAATGCTGTCTCCTATAATCATGCATTCATGTGCGGACAGCCCCATTGCTGTACAGGCAGCCTCCGCCATCAGCCATGACGGTTTTCCGACAACAAGTTCAGTCTTCGCTTGTGCGGAAGCCTCTATCGCCCCAATCATTCCAGCCACATCAATGGCATTTCCGTCTTCGTTCGGAAAAGAGCGGTCTTTGTTTGTAGCAATGATACGAGCGCCGCTGGCAGCCGCTTGAAAGGCTTGATTTAAATCGTCGTACGTGAGCGTTTCATGAAGGGAGATCACGAGCCAATCCGCTTCCTTCGGTTCGCTCGCGTTCTGCACACCGGCCAGCCTCAGCTCGTCAACCAAGCCTTGCTCCCCAAGCACCCATACCTTTGAAAAACGATAATGTTTTTTCAGAAAAGCCGCTGTCACGCTTGATGACAGAACAATGTCGTTTACGTCCGTTTCAATCCCCGCGCCAAGTAGTTTTTTTCTGCACATGGCACGGGAGATATTCCCCCGGTTGCTTAAAAAGACGATTTTCTTTCCCATTCTCCTAAGCGTTTTGATCGCTTCTCTTGCTCCTTCGATCAACTCATTTCCTCTGAATACAGTACCGTCCAAGTCAATCAGAATGCCAGCCGGTGACACAGGCGTATCATGACTGGCCATAATACGCATTTGCTCCGTGTTTTCGATAAAAATGCTTTTCATGCAGAACTGTATTGATTGGAGTTACATCCTTGTTCAGCATAATGGAGTGATAGGCCATTTCGGCAACCGTTTCTAATACAACTGCGTTATGAATGGCATTTAAGGCGTCAGTGCCCCAGCAGAACGGTCCGTGATTATTCACGAGCACACCCGGCACCTGTTCGTAGTTATGATGCTGAAAGGTTTCCGCTATGACTTTTCCTGTATTCAGTTCGTAGTCATGAATGATTTCTTCATCGTACATTTCTCGCGTACATGGAATCGCACTGTCAAAATAATCAGCATGGGTCGTGCCTAACGGAGGGATGTCTCTGCCCGATTGCGCCCAGCTTGTCGCCCATTGAGAATGGGTATGGACAATTCCCCCGATATTCGGAAAGGCTTTATATAGATAAACATGGGTAGGTGTATCTGAAGAAGGTTTAAGCGAGCCTTCGACGACCTCTCCATCAAGGTTCAAAACAACCAAGTCATCGGCTGTCAGGTCGCTGTATTCGACTCCGCTAGGTTTGATGACAATTCTTTCTTTTTCACGGTCAATGCCGCTGACATTTCCCCACGTAAAGGTTACCAGCTGATGCTCTTGAAGCTTCAGGTTGGCAGCCAGCACTTCTTTTTTTAATGTTTCAAGCATGCTCCATCACCCTTTATCAATTCTTTTTGGCGGCAGATGAAAATTGAAGATTTTTGATCGTTTTCAGACGCTTCATGACATGGTTTTCTTTTCCGAAATAATGAACCAGCTCTTTATATTCAGCGTACAATTTTTCATAAACCGCGGCGTTTTCGGCATTTGGCGTATAAGTTATATCTTTCAGTTTTCCCATGTTCGCCGCTGCCTTTTTGATATCATCGTAGCCGCCTTTTTCTTTGCCTGCTGCAAGCGCGCCGAAAATGGCAGATCCTAAGGCTGGGGCTTGCGGTGAACCAGAGATTTTAATGTCCATGTTTGTCACATCCGCATAAATCTGCATGACAAACGGGTTTTTCTCAGCTATTCCGCCGGCTGCGAACAGTTCCTCAATCGGAACACCGCTTTCTTTGAATGTTTCGATAATCATCCGGGTTCCGTAAGCTGTCGCTTCAACTAACGCTCTATAAATCTCTTCAGGCTTCGTCAGCAGTGTCATGCCAAGCAGCATCCCTGTTAAATCTGCATCAACAAGAGTTGAACGGTTTCCATTCCACCAATCTAAAGCAAGCAAGCCGCTTTCACCTGGCGCTTGATGGTTTGCTTTCTCACTCAGCAGCTCATGAACGCCAATGTTTTTTTCCTTTGCTTCCTTTTGATAAGCTGGCGGGACACATGTTTTCACAAACCAGTCAAAATGATCGCCGACACAGGACTGCCCGGCTTCATATCCCGCATAGCCCGGGAGAATTCCGTTGTCCACAACGCCGCACATTCCTGGAACGATATGCACCTCTTCACCAAGTAGAACATGGCACGTCGAGGTTCCCATAATCATCAGCATTTTCCCTGGCTCTGTAATGCCGACCGCCGGTACGGAAACATGAGCGTCCACATTGGCAACCGCAACAGCCGTTCCCGGGAGAAGCCCTGTCAGTTTTGCCATTTTTTCAGTCAGACTGCCGGCTTTTTCTCCTACTGAATGAATAGAACCTGACAATTTGTCCTTTGTAATCGTTTTCATTGAAGGATTTAATTTCTCAAAGAAATTATCTGACGGATACCCCGCTTTTTCACTCCACATCGCTTTATACCCTGCAGTACAGTTGCTTCGCTTGAGCGAGCCGCACAGCTGGTACACGATCCAGTCCGCAGCCTCGATGATCCGGTCAGCCGCTTCATAAATGTGAGGCGCTTCCTCGGCAATTTGCATGACCTTTGGAATCATCCATTCTGATGAAATTTTTCCCCCGTACCGCTGTAAAAAAGCCTCTCCTTCTTCTTCCGCGATTTGATTGAGCCGATCAGCATGTTTTTGGGCCGCATGATGCTTCCAGAGCTTCACATAGCTGTGCGGCTCCTCTTCATATTCAGGCAGCATGCATAACGGCTGCCCACTGCTGTCAATAGGAAGGATCGTACATGCCGTGAAATCAATTCCAATCCCAATAATGTCTTTCGGATCAACGCCCGTCTGTTCGAGTAAAGACGGAATGGTTGTTTCCAAGACTTCGAGGTAATCAGCAGGGTGCTGCAGCGCCCAGTCACGAGGCAGCTTTTGACCCGTTTTTGGAAGGACGGTATCAATGACAGCATGCCTGTATTCTTTTACAGCAGCCGCAAGTTCCTCCCCTGTTTGGACATGAACGAGCACCGCTCTTCCTGATAAAGTTCCAAAATCAACCCCTATTGTGTAAGCCATGTGACATCCCCCTCTACTTTTGAAGCCGGTAAAGCGCCTCGTTCCATTTTAACTCGTGTTTCAGTTTATGAATTGTCGTATCACGGGAAATGAGAACACTTTCGATCCCCGCCATTTCCGCCCAATCAAGCATTTGCTCCGCTGTCAGTTCATAAGACAGGCAGGTATGGTGTGCACCGCCGGCTAAAATCCATGCCTCCGCTGCTGTTTTCAATGACGGCTCCGGCTTCCAGAGAACACGGGCAACCGGTAAATTCGGCATGTCTTTTTCAATTTCCTGGCCGTTGACTTCATTCAGCACAAGGCGGAAACGCCCGCCAATATCAACAATGCTAGCTTGAATGGCAGAACCGCTGATGCCGTTAAATACAAAACGCGCAGGGTCCTCTTTGCCGCCAATCGAAAGCGGATGAACCTCGATTTTCGGCTGATCCAAAGCGACAGTCGGACACACTTCAAGCATGTGAGAGCCCAGAATCATTTCATTTCCCGGTTCAAAATGGTACGTGTAATCTTCCATGAAGGAAGTTCTTTTTCCTTTAGCCATGATTTTCATCATCCGTACAAGGGCCGCTGTCTTCCAATCTCCTTCACCGGCAAACCCGTAGCCTTTCTCCATCAGTCGCTGAACGGCAAGTCCCGGCAGCTGTTTCATTCCGTGCAGCACTTCAAACGATGTCGTAAACGCTGTGTATCCGCCTTGCTCAAGAAAAGCGGTTAAGCCAAGTTCAATTTTCGCCTGTTCTTTAATGGACGCTACCTTTGCTTCGTCACGTTTTGTTTCCTCACTGATCACATATAGTCTGTCATACTCGGCATAAAGCGTGTCAACCTCGTCGTCCGTAATGCGATCCATCACTTCAACGAGATCCCCGATGCCATATCCGTCAACCTGCCAGCCAAATTGAATATGCGCTCCCACCTTGTCTCCGTCCGTTACCGCGACATGACGCATGTTATCTCCAAATCTGGCAACCTTAATATGTCTGCTTTCATTTAATGCAGCCGCCGTATCCATCCACTGGGATATTTCTTTTTTCACTTCTTCATCATCCCAATAGCCGGCAATGACTTTTCGGCTAAGCCCCATTCTCGAGTTGATGTAACCGTACTCTCGATCGCCATGCGCGGATTGGTTGCTGTTCATAAAATCCATGTCAATCGTACCCCACGGGATATCGCGATTATATTGGGTATGCAAATGCATAAGCGGTTTTTGATAAGAGGAAAGGCCTTCTATCCACATTTTTGCAGGGGAAAATGTGTGCATCCATGTAATGATGCCAGCACATGTCTCACTGTACTCCGCTTCTCTTAACAGCTCTCTGATGGTTTCCGGTGAAGTGACGACGGGCTTATGAGTGATTTTATATCTGGAAGAAATCCCGCTGAGCCCCTCACAAATGCTTTTAGCATGCTGATCTACGAGTTCCAGCGTCTCTTCCCCGTATAGGTGCTGGCTTCCTGTCACAAACCAGAATTCATAATCCTTTGTCTGAAGCATGTAAACTGCCCCTTTCTCATAAAATAAAACGCTTTCAAATACAAAAGATACGTACTAATGATAGAAAATAAACCTATAAATAAATATTTGTACGAACAATTTTATTATAGTAATTGACTATTATACTGTCAATCTTTTCTTTTAAAAAAAGCCGGGGGCAGAGCCCGGCTTTTTGATTCAATAGGACGGCCAGCCCGAGCTCCAATTCAAATCATTGATAAGAAGCTTCGGAATGCCATTGTCATTGGCATCATAGGCATGGCGAACAAGAATGTTTCCGTTCACAATATCCTGGCCTCCAGGCCCTTTCCATTGGTCATTGCCCGAATCCAAAATAGTACCTCCGCCTTCAAGCATGCTTTTTCCGCTTTTATCAAGATAAGGGCCTGTAATGTTTTTGGATCTTCCGTAAGCAATTTTGTACGTACTGTTTACCCCGTCACAGCATTTATCAAAGGAAACCATTAAATAATAGTAACCATTTTGATACGTCAGAGTAGGGGCCTCCAGCGCACCGCCATTATTCGGTCTGGCTGCAATCGAATAGAGCGAACCTGTAGGCTTCATCGTACTCTTATCGAGCTTGGTCAGCTTAATGCCGGTCCAAAACGAGCCGAACGCGAGCCACGGGTTGCCATCCTTGTCGAATGTCAGCTCCGGATCAATGGCGTTATAATTATTTGAGCTTGTCGAACGAATCACCAAGCCCTCGTCCTTCCAGCTCCCCGAACTGATGCTTGTTGAAGATGCCAGGCCAATGGCAGATGTATTGCTTCCAAAAGAAGAAACGGAATAATACAGCCAGTACTTGCCGTTATAGTATTGGATGTCCGGCGCCCACTGGTTTTGACCATAATTCGGCACATAATTGGACCACCACGATAGCGGTGTACTGAAAATAGATCTTTGTACGGTCCAATTTTTAGCGTCTGAAGACTTCAACACCCGCAGTCCCCGTTCTTCATTAAGCCCTGTTCCGAGCGCATACCATGAGCTCCCCTCTTTAATCATAGTCGGGTCATGAAGCAGCTCATTGGATGCACCCCAAAATGCTGCCTCTGCAGGAGCAGCGGAAGTGAATATCAAACCTGCAGCCAGAGCGGCACTCGAAAAATGTAAGAAGCGTTTCCATGTTTTTTTCTTTTTCAATTTTGTTCAACCTCCTTTATATTAGAAAGCGCTTACAAATTAGATTGTTTATCCTCCCTTCCTGTCAAATCGAGCTGCGTATCGTATATCGTCATGTTCAGGAAATTTTCGGTATCCCCTTTATTGTAGTCACTATGCTATAATTTGTACAGACAAAAAAATAGAATCCGCCTCAATAGGCGGATTCTTCCGTATCTTTATTGGTACGTAATTTCGTCAACCGTTTTTCGGTCTAACTTCTTAATGACTTCTGTAATTAACTTTACCGCGTTTTCATAATCATCACGATGCAGCATGGCCGCGTGCGTATGAATGTAGCGGGTTGCAATGGTAATGGACAGCGCAGGAACGCCATTTGCCGTCAAATGGATGGCACCCGAATCAGTTCCGCCGCCGGCAATGGCATCAAATTGGTACGGAATGCCGGCTTCCTCCGCAGTGGCTACAACTGCATCGCGCAAACCTTTGTGAGAGACCATGGATGCATCGTAAACGATAATCTGCGGGCCTTTGCCCATTTTGCTCTGCGCTTCCTTCTCGGAAATGCCAGGCGTGTCTCCTGCTATCCCTACATCAACACCAAACGCAATATCAGGCTGAATGGTGTGTGCAGCCGTTTTCGCTCCCCTCAGGCCGACTTCCTCCTGCACGGTTCCGACGCCATACACTATATTTGGATGATCTGTGTTTTGTAAGTTTCTTAACACATCAATTGCAATCGCACAGCCAATACGGTTGTCCCACGCCTTTGCGAGTAGGAATTTTTCATTGTTCATGACCGTAAATTCAAAATGCGGAACGATCATATCTCCCGGGAGTACACCCCACTCCAAGGCTTCTTCCCGGCTTGAAGCTCCAATATCAATAAACATGTCTTTTATTTCCACTGATTTTTTTCTTGCTTCAGGAGATAAAATATGCGGCGGCTTAGAGCCGATAACCCCTGTGATTTCTCCTTTTTTTGTGACAACGGTGACGCGCTGGGCAAGCATAACCTGAGCCCACCAGCCGCCAACGGTTTGAAAACGGATAAAGCCTTTATCTGTGATTTGTGTCACCATAAAGCCAACTTCATCCAAATGTCCGGCGATCATAATTTTCGGGCCGTTTTCTGCACCAGTTTTTTTGGCAATTAAACTGCCCAGGCGATCTGTTGTCACCTCATCAGCAAATGGTTCTATGTATGATTTCATCACTTGCCTTACTTCTCTTTCATTGCCCGGTATGCCTTTTGCATCTGTTAAATCTTTCAGCATGGTCAATGTTTCATCTAATTTTGCCATGTTCCAAACCCTCCTTCATCAGTCCTGCATTCTTATTATACAAAACATGGCGCTAACCATACGACTATTTCACTTGAAAATCGGGTATATGTTTTTACAGCTTTCTTTTAGAAAAAGTGAAACCTTTTTCTATGCTTTTCGTATTACATCAGATCATCACAATAAGGGAGGTGCCTTCACACAATGTTTGTCATGGTTCTAAGGATTATTTTGCTTGCACTTTTTGCTTATTGTATTTATGCCGTGGTCAAATATGTCGCGAATCCTAAGAGAAGGCTTAAGCTGGCCCAATCAAAAGAACATTTTTATATTATTGATGAACAAAACAATACCCGGAAGAATTTTCAGCTGACGTATAAAGGCGTGCTTTTTGAGGGAGAAAAGCATATTCCTTCCAAGGATCATCCGCTGTTTATTCACACGATCTTTGTCTGGACAGAATCTCCTGAGAAGCTGAAGCATTTCTCTGCAAAAGATTTTGAGAGCATTGAAGAAAAAGTGCTGGAACGATATCCAAATTGTAAGATTGACTGGGACCAGCCCATTAAACTCGCAAAAAAAGCAGAAGAGCGTTAAACGCTTTTCTGCTTTTTATAAATCAAACGGGCTGTAGTAAATAGCGATGAGAATCGCTTCAATTACCAGAAGAAGCGGTACTCCGTACTTAAAAGAAGCGTGTTTCGTTTTATGTCTGAAGGTTTGCATGCCAAGCCAGACACCGAGCGCTCCAAACACGATGGCTATCAGCCACAGCCGGTCTTCAGAAATTCTCCACTTGTGCTGCTGCGCTTTGCGTTTGTCAATGCCCATCACCCAAAAACCGCACAGATTAATCAACACCAAATAAGCAGCAATAATCATGTTGCCTCATCCTTTATATAGAAAAAGCCGCTCTGCTGGAGAGCGGCTCTATATGATTACTTGTTTAATTGAGCTTTAGCAGCATCAGCAAGCTGATTGAATGCAGTAAGATCGTTTACAGCAAGATCAGCAAGCATTTTACGGTTTACTTCGATACCAGAAAGCTTAAGACCGTGCATTAAACGGCTGTAAGAAAGGCCGTTCATGCGAGCAGCTGCGTTGATACGAGTGATCCAAAGTTTACGGAAATCACGTTTTTTCTGACGACGGTCACGGAAAGCATAGTTTCCAGATTTCATGACCTGCTGGTTAGCTACTTTGTATAATGTATGTTTTGAACCGAAATAACCTTTTGCTAATTTAAGAACCTTTTTACGACGCTTACGTGTAACAGTTCCGCCTTTTACTCTTGGCATTGAATTTCCCTCCTAATTGTTCCTTATCCGATTACTTGATGTTAGCAAGCATTTGTTTGATACGTTTGAAGTCTCCTGCGCTTACAACAGCACTCTTGCGAAGCTTACGCTTTTGCTTTTGAGATTTGTTGGCGAATAAGTGACTTGTGTACGCGTGAGAACGTTTTAACTTCCCAGAACCTGTCTTTTTAAAACGTTTAGCAGATCCGCGGTGAGTTTTCATTTTTGGCATGGGATTTCCTCCTTATTGCTTTTCGTTTTTCGGTGCGAGCATTAAGAACATGCTGCGGCCGTCCATTTTTGGTTTTGTTTCGACTGTCGCAACCTCAGCACATGCTTCGGAGAAACGGTCTAATACACGCTGACCGATTTCTTTATGAGTGATTGCGCGTCCTTTAAAGCGGATAGAAGCTTTCACTTTATCGCCTTTTTCAAGGAATTTAATCGCATTGCGCAATTTCGTGTTAAAGTCATGCTCATCGATTGTCGGACTTAACCGAACTTCTTTTAAGTTAATGATTTTTTGATTCTTGCGTGCTTCTTTTTCCTTTTTCTGCTGCTCAAATCGGAACTTACCGTAGTCCATGATTCGGCAGACAGGCGGTTTTGCATTCGCTGCAACTAACACAAGGTCAAGATTTGCGCGGCCGGCGATTTCAAGTGCTTCCTGACGGGACTTGATTCCAAGCTGGTCGCCATTTTGTCCGATTAAACGGACCTCACGTGCACGGATACCCTCATTAACCAATTGATCTTTGCTAATAATGAGCCACCTCCATAGTTTCTTCGAATTGATTCACAACTCATTTTGAATGCATTTTGCAGGCAAACAAAAAGTGTGGGCATTATAAAACACCCACACTACGAACATCTGTATCAATAAAAATGTACGGTCAACCTGCCAACTACATGCATGTGTCAATCAGGTGAGAAGCGGGTGCTTCTGCTTGTGATTTATATTCAATTCAATAACTATTCTACACAATACCGGATCTTTAGTCAAGGACGACTTATCCGGAACAACTTTTACATTGTAACATGGGTTTTCTATGAGCGCAAGAGAGAAAAAGAAAATCTTTCATCCCCACCCAGAATACAAAGAACCAACAATTCCCCCCTTATTTCGCAATTTACAACAAAACCACCGACAGGAAGAAATGTAAAACAAAGTTAATCTCTGACCGATATAAGAAGCAGAAGGGAGCCTGACACATGAACAAACTGATACAGCTTGCTTTATTTTTCACATTGATATTAACCGGTTGCTCGAATAGCAGCACATCTTCCGAATCAAAAGTCGAAACTGTTAAGACAACTGCAGCATTTCCTCAAAAGGGGCTGGAGAAAGAGCTAAAAAAACTAAAACCCGTTTCATTGGACATGAAGTTCGAGAGTCCACTTGCTACTGAGTTAGGAAAGCGGAAGGCAAAAGAAGAAGCTGAAAAGCAAAGACAAATCGCCGCAGAGAAAAAGCTTGAAAAAGAGCGGGAGGCGAAACGAAAGAAACAGCAGGAGGAAAAAGCAGAGAGACAGCGATTAGCAGAGCAGCAGGCGGCAGAGAATCAGCGATTAGCGGAAGCAAAAAGACAAGCTGAACTTGAAAGACAGCGGCAGGCAGCAATCCAAAAAGAGCAGAAAGCGAACGCTGAGAAAAAGCGGCAATCACAGGCACAACGGCAGCAGACCGAGGCACCCTCATCTAATAGTAAAAATCCACCATCTCCCTCGAGTCAGACAGATAAAACCATTCAACAGCCAGCTTCAGAGCTTCCTGAAGACGATGGTTATGGTTATGAAGAACGAAAAAAGTGGCATGACGATCAAGTAGAATGGGGCATTAAACAAGGGTATATCGATCCCGAAGACGCACCATAAAATAAAAAAAGCCAAGGCATCAACCTTGGCTTATCCTCCGATCAGCTGCACGAACACAGGGATGACCAGAACCGTTACCACTCCTACTACGACAACAGCAATACTTGCCATCGCAGCTTCAACTTCTCCCATCTCAATCCCGACCGCTACACCAAGTGCATGTCCGGATGTTCCAAGAGCCAATCCTTTAGAAATCGGATTTTTCACTTTAAACACCTTCAAGAACAATGCTCCGAGCGCATATACGATGACAGCGTTAAAGATGACCGCAAAGGCTGTGATGTCGCTGATGCCCCCGATGCCTTTTGATAAAGGAAGCGCAATTGCCGTTGTAGCTGCCTGCGGAAGCATGCTTTTCATTACGGCCGAATCGAGATGAATGCCTTTAGCGAGCAAATAAACAATCGTGACAGAGCAGATAGAGCCGGCAATAATGGAGGCCATGATTTGCCACCAGTACTTTTTAAGCTTATCTCTTTGTTTGTACAAAGGAATTGCAAATGCGATCGTTGCCGGTTCAAGGAAAAACTTAATGATCTCTCCCCCGTTATTATAATCCGCGTAGGAAAAACCGCCGATTTTTAAAAATGCGATCCCCAGCACCATGGCAACAAACAAAGGAGTGAAAAGGAAGAAGCCTTTCGTTTTCTTAAATAAAAAGGTGCCGATGCCGAATGCAGCAAGTGATACGACAATCCCAAAATAAGGACTCATTGTGCTTTCCATGTGAAGAACCTCCTGTTTCCCTTAATGGTGAACGAGTTCGTTATTGTTCTGCGGGCTTTGCACTGTTTTTGTTTTCATGTCCGCTGCGGTTTTGCGTTTTCCGCTCAGCGAAAGAATCAGCTGAGAAAACAATCCCGTAGCCCCCAGCAAAATAATCGTTGCGAGCAGAATGACAAGAACAATTTGCAGGCCGTATTGCTGCATCACACCAAGCGAATTCATAACAGATATACCTGACGGAACAAATAAAAATCCGATCAGAGAGGTTAAAGACGTTCCGAGCGTCTCCACTTGTTCCAGTTTAATGACTTTCAAACATAATAGGAGAAATAATAAGACCAATCCTACAACCGATGCCGGGATAGGTATTGGGACAATAGCGGCAATCATATTCGAAACCAGCATAATGACGGCAAAAATAAATGCTTGTGTTAAAAACCCGTACACTTTTTTAGCACTCATTTTCTTCACCTCTTTCTCTTTGGTACCCTCATTATAAATAAGAATCCCCTGTTATAAAGCGCTTACAAGATAACATGCCGAATAGCGGGTCTGAGTTGCAGAATCAAATGGCTGAAATGCAAAAAGCCGCCCATCAAATATGGAGCAGCTTTTTCAATTCCTTCGCATATGTCCGGCTGACCGGTATTTTCGATCCGTCTTTCATGATCAGATTATACGTTGAATTAAACCATGGCTGAATTTCTTTAATATATTCGGTATTCACGACAAAGCTCCGATGGACGCGGATAAAATCAGAATCCGGCAGCTTTTTCTCAATCACAACGAGTGTATCGCTGACCGTATAAGAATGATCGAAGGTTTTTACATTGACATGACCATCTTCTGTTCCGGCATAGATAATGTCCTTCGTATCCACAATCACAATCGATTCCCCCACAGATAGCGCGAGCTTGTGCTGGCCGGCATGGCTGTTTTGCTCTGTTTCTACAATATCCCGATTGACTTTTTTATATTTTTTCAGCGTTTGCTGAATTCTTTCTTCATCGAAAGGCTTGGTTAAATAATCAAGAGCGTCCACCTCAAACGCTTTGAGCGCATACTGGTCATACGCTGTCGCAAACACAACAGCAGGAGGATGCTTCATTTTCTTCAATCGCTTTGCGATATCAAAACCGTTTTCTCCGGATAAATCAACGTCTAAAAACAGCAAATCAGGTTTTTGATCCATCATTTGGTCAAAAGCGGATTCGATATTTTCCGCTTCATTGATTTCCATTTCCTCATTGGTCCGCTTAAGCAAGTAAGCCAGTTCATCCCTTGCCAGCATCTCATCATCAACTATTAACACCCTGAGCATGTTCTTCTCCCTCTTTCATCTGTTGCATTGGCACTTGAAAGGAAACCTCTGTCCCTTTATGAACCTCACTGCTGATATGCAGTGCAGCCTGCTGTCCGAATAAACCGATCAGCCGCTGATTTAGGTTATAAAGCGCTGTACCGGTTCCCTCCTTAGACGGAAACGGTTTCTTTCCCAGTTCCGGCAAGACGTCCGGCGGAATTCCGCGTCCGTTATCCGCCACCTTCATATAGACGGATGCATCATCAGATAAGACACAGACTGTAACCTTGCATATGTCTTGTTTTTTCGGAAACGCGTGCCGAAGCGCGTTCTCGACAAGCACCTGCAAAACAAACGGAGGGATTTCAATCTGCTCCAGTCTGCTGTCGATATTAAGCTCAATTTTATATTTCCCGGGAAAACGCGCCTGTTCTAATGACAAATAGGCGTTAAGATGGTTCAGCTCCTTTGAGAGCGGAATCAGCAGCTGTCTCGCTCCTTGAAGGTTTGAACGAAAATAAACACTGAGCTGCAATAGGAGCTTACGGGTTTTTTCAACATCTGTACGGCATAGCGCAGAAATCGTGTTGATCGCATTAAATAAAAAATGCGGATTCACCTGTGCTTGAAGCGCTTTAATTTCAGCATCCTTGAGAAGTTTGCTTTGCAGCTCTGCTTCCCCAAGCTCAAGCTGTGTCGAAAACAGCATGGCCAGCCCCTCGGCAAGTTCCTCCTCTACCTGACTCAGGCCTGCCGGGCTTTTAAAGTACATTTTTAAGGTGCCGATTGTATTGCCGTTCGATGTCAGCGGCAGGACAATTGCAGCGTGCAAAGGGCATTCAGCATGCGTGCATTCAATCTCTTCCTGCGAAATCGCCTTCATAATATGCCCTGTTTTAATCACCTTTTTGGACAGGCCGGTGATCAAGCTTTTCGATGGGATGTGGTGATCCATTCCCGCACCGACATGCGCAAGGATCTTTTCTTTGTCAGTGAGAGACACCGCATCTGTTCCTGTCAGCTTATGGATAATAGCCGCTACACTTTTACAGGAGTTTTCATTTAATCCTTGGCGAAAAAATGGAAGTGTCTGATCAGCAATCGTCAGCACTCGATGCGTTTCGAGAGCCCTTGCCTGTTCTTCCTTGCGAATGATCGCTTGAATAATAGACAGAAAAATAAAACTGCCTGTTCCATTGATGAGTATCATCGGAATTCCGATCATGCTGACAAGCTCCCAAGCGTCACTGAACGGCTTTGCCATCAGCAAAATAATGATCATTTGCAGTGACTCCATGCCGATTCCCACAAGAGTGGCGATGCGCGGTGTCGGCATTCGATATCGCTTCGTAAAATACCTGCCGATCAAGCCTGCAAGAACACCCGCTAAAATAGATGAGACGGCACAGCTTAAGGCCGTGCTGCCACCGAGTGAAAAACGATGCAGGCCCGCAAGTATGCCGATCCCAGCCCCTACAAAAGGACCTCCGAGAAGGCCCCCGATTTCCACGCCCAAAATACGGGTATTCGCGATAGAGCCCGATGGATCTATCGTAAACACCCAGTCATTGTTTACAATCATATTTCTTTGAATTTCGATGCCTGTATAATTGCTGATGATGCTGAAAAGAGAAAAAATAGAAATTAAAATCGCTTTTCCTTTATAGCCGTCCTGATTCTGAAGAGCTTGTCTGAAAAGTTTCGTATGGGCGAGAATGAACCCTAATATAACAATAATCCCCACTCTCTCCAGCATCATAATCATTAAATGAATCATTCATGTCACCTGTTCTTTCCGTTTTCATTCTAGCATGTTTTCGTTTTACGGCTGACTGTTTTTTTAAAATCGTCTGAAAACATATTTCACAAGGCTTTTATCTATTGTAAAATAAAACATGAGCCTTTTGGCAGAAAGATTTGAATCTGAAGCAGAGGAGAAGATCATGAAAGCCGTATTTTTTGATTTAGATGATACACTACTTTGGGACGAGAAAAGCGTCAGAACAACATTTGCAGAAACTTGCTTACAGGCGGAGAAAAAATATGGCCTTGCCCCTGAGGAATTCGAAGCAGCTGTTCGCGAAGCAGCGAGAGAATTGTACATGTCATATGAGACGTATCCATATACAGTGATGATCGGCATTAACCCGTTTGAAGGACTGTGGTCCAATTTCTCAGAGCCAATCAGTGAAGGCTTTCAAAAGCTGAACAAGATTGTGCCGGAGTACAGAAGAAATGCATGGACAAACGGACTGAAAGCGCTTGGGATCGATGATCCTGCATATGGCGAATACTTGGGAGAGTTTTTTGCGGCAGAGCGCAGAAAGCGCCCGTTTGTATATGATGAAACTTTTGCTGTACTCGATCAATTAAAAGGCAAGTATGAATTATTGCTTTTGACAAATGGCGATCCTAGTCTGCAAAAGGAGAAGCTTGCCGGCGTACCTGAGCTCGCTCCTTACTTCAATGAAATCGTCATCTCGGGCGCATTCGGCAAGGGCAAGCCGGATGTTTCAATTTTTGAACACTGCCTTAAGCTGATGAATATTGAAAAAGACGATGCCATCATGGTCGGCGATAATTTGAATACTGATATTTTAGGCGCTTCAAGAGCCGGAATCAAAACCGTTTGGATCAACAGGACGGATAAGAAAAACGAAACTGACGTAACGCCTGATTACATCATTAGCAGCCTTCATGATTTGTTTCCTATATTAGAGAAATAAAAAAGCATGATCTCTTCAATGAGATCATGCTTTTTTATTTTATTTTTTCGCTTCAGCTACTGCCTTTTTCACAAACTCATCAAGAGAAATCGTTTCAGAGTTCTGTTCTCCGTATTTACGCACGTTTACCGCGCTGTTTTCTGCTTCTTGGTCACCGACCACCAGCATGTACGGGATTTTTTGCATTTGCGCTTCACGGATTTTGTAGCCGATTTTTTCATCGCGGCTGTCGACTTCAACACGCAGACCTTCACGCTGCAGGCGTTCCTGCACTTTTTTCGCGTAGTCTAAATGCACAGCCGGAGAAACCGGGATGACTTGGAACTGAACCGGTGCAAGCCATGTTGGCAGCGCGCCTTTGTGTTCTTCGATTAAGAAGGCAACAAAGCGTTCCATTGTTGAAACGACACCTCTGTGAATCACAACCGGACGGTGCTGCTTGCCGTCCTCACCGATGTATGTCAGGTCGAAACGTTCCGGCAATAAGAAATCAAGCTGAACCGTAGACAGTGTTTCTTCTTTTCCGATCGCAGTTTTCACCTGAACATCAAGTTTAGGACCGTAGAATGCCGCTTCACCTTCTGCTTCGTAATAGTCGTGGCCGATTTCGTCCATTGCCTCTTTCAGCATGGATTGCGCTTTGTTCCACATTTCATCATCATCAAAATATTTCTCTGTATCTTCCGGATCGCGGTAAGACAGACGGAATGTGTAATCACTTAAACCGAAGTCTTCATATACATCCTGGATTAAACGGACTGTACGGATAAACTCATCCTTAATTTGATCCGGGCGCACAAAGATGTGTGCATCATTTAACGTCATCCCGCGTACCCGTTGAAGCCCTGACAGCGCACCTGACATTTCATAGCGGTGCATCGTTCCAAGCTCCGCAATACGAATCGGAAGCTCGCGGTAACTGTGAATGTCTTGTTTGTAAATCATCATATGGTGCGGGCAGTTCATCGGACGCAATACAAGTGTTTCATTGTCCATTTCCATCGGAGGGAACATGCCTTCCTGATAATGATCCCAGTGTCCTGATGTTTCATACAGCTCTTTGCTCCCAAGCACAGGTGTGTATACGTGCTCATAGCCGAGGCTGATTTCTTTATCGACAATGTAACGCTCGATGACGCGGCGGATTGTCGCGCCTTTTGGCAGCCAAAGCGGCAGGCCTTGTCCGACTTTTTGAGAGTTCGCAAACAGCTTTAATTCTTTGCCGAGCTTTCTGTGGTCGCGTTCTTTCGCTTCTTCTAGCATACGAAGATGCTCTTCAAGATCAGCTTTTTTGAAGAAAGCTGTACCATATACGCGCTGAAGCATTTGGTTTTTGCTGTCACCGCGCCAGTATGCGCCAGCAAGGCTTAACAACTTAAATTCTTTGATTTTTCCGGTTGAAGGAACATGGACGCCGCGGCACAGGTCAAAGAATTCGCCTTGCTCATAGATCGAAACGGTTTCTCCTTCAGGAATCGCATCCAATAGTTCAAGCTTCAGGTCGTCGCCGATTTCCGCAAAACGGGCTTTCGCTTCTTCACGGCTGACTTCTTTTCGAATGATCGGAAGGTTCGCATTAATGATTTTTTTCATTTCTTTCTCGATTTTCGGCAGATCCTCCGGTGTAATCGCTTCGTCCATTTCTACATCGTAGTAAAGCCCGTTTTCGATAACCGGACCGACGCCGAATTTAACATCCTTGTAGATGCGTTTAATCGCTTGAGCCAGCAAGTGAGCCGTACTGTGGCGCATAATTTGAAGACCTTCTTCTGAGCCTTCTGTAATGATTTCCACTGTACCGTCTTCATTGATCGGCGTTCTCAAATCGATTTCTTTTCCGTTCAGTTTTCCGGCTAATGATTTTTTCTTTAATCCCGGACTGATGGATGCCGCGATATCTTCTGTTGTTGTTCCTTTCGCAAACTCCTTGACTGCTCCATCAGGAAATGTGATTTTTACCATATCTGACATCTTTGTCACTCCTTTTTTTGCATATAAAAACCCCGCCCCCTATGAAAGGGACGAGGTTGAATAAACGGAATCGTGGTTCCACCCTTTTTTCCGCAAAGCCAATACGGCACCTGCGGCTCTAAGCTCTGTAACGGGAGTTCCCGTCAGCCATTACTGTTCCTTTTCAAGAGGTTCACAGCTGAAGTTCAAAGGCGGTAAAGCGAATGGTCCTTAGCTGGGAAGCTTGCAGCCAGGGCTTCCCTCTCTTTGAGCTGGTATCATTCCTTCGTGTCCTTATCAATACGTGTGTCTTTCTTAATCTCCTATGTATTATAAATTGTTCAATCCAAAAAATCAACACGATCGCGTTTCCTTTTTTAAACCGACAGCCTTATATAGACAGGCTGCCGGCCCTCATCCTTCCGAGTGCTTCACCGGTATTTCTGCATCTGTAAAAGCATGCAGCGGGAGCATTTCCACTCTCTCTTGAAATACGTTTTGAATGGTCCTTGCCATCATGTGCTCGGGATGGTCGGTATAAAGCACGACTTCATCAGGTGCAATAGAAATCAGCGGCGCGAGCAAATGAGAATCAATATACATAGGATGATCCCGGACAAATCTTCTGTCTATGTATTTCATTTTTTCCCGTTCCGGCACATAGCGCAGCTCCCATAATGTAAAGGAACCATCATGGACAATATGCACTTTTTTGATTCGCGGCTGTTTGGCGTTCACATAGTCTCTGAGTGTTTGAATAAAGTTTTGATATTCCTGTTCCATCTTATATTCATCAATCGCTGCTTCTGTAATATCTCTCAGCTGCTTATAGTATGATCCAAGTCGGAAGGTCTGAAAGGAGCGAATGTAAAATACTCCTTCCTCTAAACAGATCGTTTGAAGTTCATCCAAAATAGATTGTTTCCGTGAAAGCTTTAGCGGCTCAAACGGAAGATCGTCTGCTTCACCTTCAATAATACTGTGTGCGAGCTGAAGGATTTGCTGCTGTTCATCCTGATCCGTGAAACAATACGTTTCCTCAATCAATGACAGCATATGCTCGTCTTCTTTGCATTCCAAAAAAAATTTGACCAGAATCGGCTCCATAAAACGCTGAATAGGAAAAGCCGGATTCGCTTTTTCAATCCCGATTTTTCGTATGCCTTCACGGACAATGATATTGTTCCGATCGTCCGAATGCTGAATGAGATGTAAAAAAGCGGCTGCATCATGGTCATCTTCAAAGATTATTTCAAGCATGTTTGTCCCCCCTTACGGCATCTGTTACAAGTATATGGGGGATGTTTTTAAAATAGACGTAAAGGTCATTGGCAAATCTTAATTTGATTCCTGGAACAAGTTTTGCATTTTCTTTCTGAAGATAAATGGCAGCGAGATAAACACGATATATAGAGCGAGGACAAGTAAGAAAGCTGGCAGATTGCCAGTCAAAAAGCTTGCTCCCAGAACATTCAGCGCAATGGTCCCAGGGATGATTCCCACAGCCGTTGCCGCAAAATACGGCAGCGCTTTGACATTGGAAAGGCCTGCCGCATAGCTGACGAAATCAAAATTGATCGGCAGGATTCTCAAAAGAAAGATATAGAAAAATCCGTTATCTTCCATTTGCTTCTGTATGGCTTCAAGCCTTTCGTAATGCCCGTTCTTTTTCGCCGCAAACAAACCGGCCGCAAAAAACGAAACAGCTGAAGCGCACATCGAACCGAATAACGTATAAAGCGTGCCGAGAAGCGGGCCAAACGCAAGTCCGCCAGCTATTGAAATAACAGACACCGGAAATAAAACAAGTGGCCTGACGATGGATATCCCGATAAACATCAAAGGTGCAAAGACTCCGAACGACAATACCCATACCCTGATCTCTTTCGGCGATACATTCAAATATATTTTATTTCCCCAAAAGATTAAACCTGCACCTGCCAGCACTGCCAGCCATTTAAAAGCGGTTTTTCGATTCATACCCTCAGTTCCTTCCCCTTTGAACCGCAGCAGTTACTGATGGCGGCGGTTTTCTCCGTCAAGGCGGATCGGAGCAGCCAAATATAATATCCGCTCCATTAATCTTGCCGCTTTTACTTCTTCCTTTTCCCCCCTTTGCGAATACGTAAAATGATGCTTCAGCTCGTCAGGTGAGAAATTAGAAGAAAAGAAAGTAGGCAGCTGCTGGGACATTCTGTGCTGAAGCACCGTTCCGATGACTTCATCCCTTACCCAGCTTGTCATTGATTCTGCTCCGATGTCATCAAGCATCAATACGGGTGTGGTCTTTACCATATTGAGCTTCTCTTCCAATGTCTGGTCTTGCAGCGAATTCTTAAGCTCTCTCACAAATTCAGGCACATAGACAATCATGGAAGAATACTCTTTTTCCGCCAGCTCATTGGCAATCGCAGCGAGCATAAACGTTTTTCCTACCCCGAATTTCCCGTATAAATATAATCCTTTCCCTTTTCCCGTCTCATTATAGCTTTTCAGGAAGTCTGTAACATGCTGGAACATCGCGAGCCTGCTCGGGTCACTAATATCGACTTGCTGGAACGTCGCTCCGAGAAGATCCTGCTGGATATACATGCTTCTCATAAGAGACTTTTGTTTCTTCTGCTGGTCGAGCTTCCGTTTGACTGGACATTCATAATACTCGATATCAATAGACCGCCCATTGACAACAAGCTTCGGATGGTAGCCCTCCAACAAATTGTTGCAGTTTTCATCTTCCGAACAATAGGAGCAATTCTTGCTTTGTTCGATATATTCATAAAGCTTATTTAAGCTCTTTTCGATCATTTTTTGGTCAATCACTTCTTCGTTTTCCTTCAAAAATGCTTGAACATCTTGATCTTTCATGACTTTTTCCTTCATTTGTTCAAGACGTTTTTGGAAATCCGGCCTGCCGGTTACGCCCTGCAGGGAACGGCCGATTGGTTCCATCTATTCCTTCACCCCGCATCTCTGTCTTTAATAGGCAGAGTATTTTTTCAGTTTTTGCATTTCTTCCATCATCTTTTTCTTCTGTTCTTCCAAATCCTGCGGATGCAGCTTCTGCTGTCCGGATTCTGAATCGGACGCTGTTTCCTTTTCTGTCATCCAATCAGGAAGCTTTTCTTCACGAATCACTTTTTGGTTTCGTTTCGAAGACTTTGTTTTTCCTTCAGCCCATTCAAGGTACTGGCGGTTTTCTTCTATTGCGAGCTTCATCGCTTCCCTGACCGTTTTTACCTTTTTGCGTGCCCAATGCGAAGCGATTTTTTGGATATAGTTTTTGGACAGCTTCATGTCGGTTTTCAGCATGACATAATAAATTAACACATTTGTGACGCCTGGCTCGAGCTTCTGTTCGAACATAATTTCTTCTATGATCTTCAGATCAGCTTTTGACGGCTCTGTTCCGTCAGCAATGTCCTGCAGAAGCTTCTTCGGGGAAATCGCCTCCAGCAATGCGATCAGCTTCCCATCCAGAGAATCCTCTTCTGCCGGTTTTTCGCCTTCACGCAGATGCACCGGCTGTGTTTTTTCCACCAAATCGGGCAGCTGTCCGTTTCTTTCAATTTGATACCAGTCGCTCGCCGCTTTTCTTAAAGCCTCCGTCGTAATGACGTCACGCTCATCAATTGCGCTCATCACAACGTTTTGCATTTGCAAAGGGTCAATTCCGTACAGGTAAGAAAGCTTTTTGATTGTGTCCCGCACCTGCTGGGTCATCGCTTTTCTCGGAATCATCGTCTCAGAAAGTCCTGCTAAAAACAAATCAAAATCAAACACATCCTCCGTTATGGTGTAGGACGGAGCCTGTCCGACAGAAGTATACTCGGTCCCCTCGGCAAGCCTTACCGTTTCCTCCATATCGGATGTGAGCTTCCATTCACTCGGCTGCAGCGATTCAAACGCGTGATTAAACGGCCGCGTAATGTCCTTCGCATCTTCTGAAATGGCCGGGTGCGTAAAAAATTGTTTTAATTGCTGATATTTCGTTTTTCCGACTCTATTATACAGAAAAACATTCAGCATTCCGTCTTCAAAAAATTCATTTGGTCTGAGCGGCGGAAGGAGTTCATATATAAAGAGGCGCTCCTGCCGCTCGGATTCTTTCATATATACTTTCAGCAATCCGATGCCCTCGAGCTTCCCCTGTTCCTGATGGATCGTTTTTAAGTTGGACTGTGTCATCCCCATCAGCTGTCTATGTGTGGACTCTCCGCCCCACAGACGGTTTTGTTCAAGCTCTCCCCACAATGTCATATAAAGAGAGAATGCAACAGGGCCGATTAAGGGCTGGTACAGTTGTGTAATAATTTGTCTGTCAACATCCTGCAGCATCGATCTGCTTTTAACCACATACGGGTCTACAGGCAGTACATCTTTCCAATAGTCAGCCATACATTCTCAAACCTTCCGAATTTGTTTCTACCTTTCATTTTACACCGTTTCTTATATCTATCAAATGCCAATTTTGCACATGAGAAAAGAGCTAGAAGAATCCTCTTAGCTCTTTTAACGCTCTTTCTTTATTAAGTCTTTTAATTCATCGATAAAGACGTTTATATCTTTAAACTGCCGATAGACGGACGCGAACCGCACATATGCGACTTCGTCAATCTTAGCCAGCCGGTCCATGACCATTTCTCCGACGAGCTCACTCTTCACCTCGGAACAGCCTTGATTGCGAAGCTCTTTTTCAATATCAAAGCACATGTCTTCAAGCGTTTTGAGTGAAACAGGCCTTTTTTCACATGCTTTTATGAGGCCGCGCAGCATTTTTTCTCTGCTGAATTCCTCACGCACACCTTCTTTTTTCACGACGATGAGCGGGGTTTCCTCCACTTTCTCAAAGGTCGTAAACCGGTAGTGGCAGGATTCGCACTCGCGTCTTCGGCGAATCGACTTTCCGTCATCCACAGGCCGTGAATCAAGGACTCGTGTTCCGTTATGCTGGCATGAAGGACATTTCAATAAAATCAGCTCCCAACTATATCGTTCCCTGCAATGTATTTTCAGCAGCCTCCGCCTTTTAAAAATAGATGTGACAGCATCTGTCGGGAGAGCCGTTGTTAAATTTGTTTCTATAGCATTAGGTGGTTTGTGAAAATCTCTCTCTTATTTTACAAAAAAAATGAAAAAAGAAAAAGCTGACACTCTCGTTTCTTTATAAAAATAAAAGGAGCATAAGCTAAAAAGCGCATAATGGCTTTCTAGCTTCAGCTCCCTTTGTGTTCGCATTTTACTTTATAGTACTTTCGCTTGCGCCTGTTTAATTTGCACAGGCCCCATTCCTCTTGGTATTTCAATGTTTTCTCTTGTATCAGCATGTAATGCCTCTGCAATGTAATCAGCAGCGACATTAGGATCTAAGTCTCCACAAGTATAAACATCAATGCTCGCATATCCGTGCTCAGGAAAACTGTGAATCGTTAAGTGTGATTCAGAAATAATCACAACACCGCTTACGCCTTGCGGTGCAAATTTGTGAAATGCAACCTCGCGCACCTCAGCACCTGATTTTAGAGCAGCATTTACAAACGTTTTTTCAATAAAATCCATGTCATTCAGCTTATCAAAATCGCATCCCCATAGCTCGGAGATAACGTGACGCCCCATTGTTTCCATAGTCATGGACCCCCCTTAACAAGAATTAAAAAGTGAAATTCCAACAACTGGGTCGGCCATTTACCACGGGGGAAAGTTAGTCCGGAGAGGTCCTAACCCTTTAAGTAATTCCGAAACAGTCTCAAGCAAGAAGTTCACGAAAAATAGTATACTGTGTTTAAGTCTAATTTGCAAGGTGCGTTTTTTCAGAAATATGCTGTTAAGGGTTTTTTCTTTAAAATGTGTCCATGACCTTATTTTATACAGCAGACGGATGTTTCATTCGTGCCGCTACATGGCGGATCAGATCAACAACTCTGCAGGAGTAGCCCCATTCGTTGTCATACCACGCCAGCACCTTTACTTTTCTGTCTTCCATTACCATTGTTGTAAGCCCGTCAATGACCGCTGAATGCGGATTCGTATTATAATCAGTCGAAACGAGCGGTTCATCTGAGTAATCAAGTACACCGTACATCGACGTTTTGGCAGCGCGTTTAAATGCCTCGTTTACTTCTTCAGCCGTAACATCCGTTTTCAGATCAACAACGAGATCAACCAATGAGACGTTCGGAACAGGGACACGCAAGGCGAGGCCGTGAAGTTTTCCTTTCAGATGCGGCAGCACAAGTGAAAGCGCCTTTGCCGCTCCTGTTGTCGTCGGAATGATGGATTCACCGCAAGCCCGCGCCCGGCGCAAATCTTTGTGCGGGTTATCAATATTTTTTTGGTCATTCGTATACGCATGAACTGTAGTCATCAGACCGCTCTCAATGCCAAACTCTTCATCCAGCACTTTTACAACAGGCGCAAGGCAGTTTGTCGTGCATGACGCATTTGAAATAATGACGTGGCGCTCAGCGTCAAATTGGTCCTCATTTACGCCCATCACAATGGTAACGTCTTCATTTTTTCCCGGAGCGGTCAAAATCACTTTTTTTGCGCCTGCTTCTATATGGCCCATCGCTTTATCTTTAGCATTAAACTTCCCTGTTGCTTCGACGACTATGTCAATATCATATTCCCGCCAAGGCAGCCGTTTTGGATCACGGCTGTTTAACAAAAGCACTTTCTTTCCATTTACGATCAGGCTGTCTTCACCAGCCACAACCTCTTTGTCGTATCTGCCGTGAATTGTGTCATACTTTATTAAATGAGCCAGCGTTTCTGCGGAATAGCTGGCGTTAATGGCCACTACTTGAATTTGATCGTCTAACATCGCTTTTCTAAAAACCATTCTTCCGATTCTTCCAAACCCGTTGATCGCTACTTTTACCTTCATGTTGGACACCCCTTATCAATTATGCCATCCTAATTTGTTACTATCTAAAATTAGTATAACACATTAAAACAAATTCGCCAGTACATATTGATAAAAATCAACGATTATAACGCTAATTTATGATGCATCTTATGTTTTCTTGCACAGAATATCAGGCGTAAGAACCAAAAAGCAGCCAGCGCTCCGCACTGACTGCCCTCATGCTTTATGATTCCTGTTTTAACTTATCATTGAGCACACTTTCTTCTAGCACAGAAAATGTATCCCCGTACACTCTGTTAATATGATTCGCTCCCCAAGCACACAGCATATCTAAAATCCCTTCTAAGCTGCGGCCGTATTCGCTGAGCTCGTATTCCACTTTGGGAGGAACTTGATTATATACGATTCGGTTAATGACACCGTCCGCTTCCAGCTCGCGCAGCTGCTGAGTCAGCATTTTTTGCGTGATGTTGGGCATTAGGCGTTTTAATTCACTTGTGCGTTTTTTTCCGTGCGTCAGATGGCATAAAATGACGCATTTCCATTTTCCACCGATCACTTCAAGAGTCGCTTCAACAGAAATGTTATATTTTTTCTTCTCCATACAATCCATTCTCCTCACAGGCACCAAAAAGTGACTATAGCACTTCAAAGTACGTACTTTTATTTCTTAACGATATGTTTCATAATCACATTTGCCGGCTGATTTGAATCTGCTCTTTTTTATTTATATAGCTTACTCGGCAGAATTTCAATCATACAACACATCTTACAAAGGAGGAACATCATGACTTCAGCCAATAAAAGCAGTATTCCTGCACTACTGGCTTTGGCCGTAAGTGCATTCGCAATAGGGACAACTGAATTTATCAGTGTCGGCCTTTTGCCGCTCATTGCTGATGACCTGGATATTCCCGTCACGACAGCAGGATTGACTGTTTCCCTTTATGCGCTCGGCGTTACATTTGGGGCACCTATATTAACTTCATTGACCTCAAGCATGTCACGTAAGACACTATTGCTTTGGATCATGTTTATTTTTATTGCCGGTAATACGATGGCAGCAACCGCTTCAAGCATCGGGATTTTACTAGCAGCACGTGTGATATCGGCATTTTCGCACGGTGTGTTTATGTCGATCGGTTCGACAATCGCAGCGGATATTGTCCCGGAAGATAAAAGGGCTAGCGCGATTTCAATTATGTTTACTGGCCTCACTGTGGCAACTGTAACCGGAGTTCCTTTTGGGACATTTATCGGCCAGCAGTTCGGCTGGCGTTTCGCCTTTATGGTCATTATCGCCGTCGGAATCATTGCTTTCATTACAAATGGCATTCTTGTACCGTCCAAATTACGAAAAGGGACGAAAACAACGATGCGGGATCAATTGAAGCTTGTGACAAACAGCCGGTTATTGCTTTTATTTGTCATTACAGCGCTTGGATACGGAGGAACATTCGTTGTGTTCACGTATCTGTCTCCCCTGCTTCAGGAAGTAACAGGCTTCAAAGCCGGGACTGTTGCAGTGATTCTGCTCGGATACGGAATAGCTATTGCTATCGGCAATATGATTGGCGGAAAGCTGTCAAACCGAAATCCAATTGCCGCTTTATTCTATATGTTTATCGTACAGGCAATTGTTCTATTCGTACTGACATTTACAGCCCCGTATCAAGCAGCTGGGCTCATTACCATTCTCTGTATGGGATTGCTGGCCTTTATGAACGTGCCCGGCCTTCAGGTGTATGTCGTCATGCTGGCTGAGCGTTTTGTCCCGAGTGCAGTTGACGTCGCATCCGCGATGAATATCGCTGCCTTTAATGCAGGGATCGCGCTTGGGTCATACCTTGGCGGTGTGATCACCGATTCAATCGGATTGATTCATACCGCTTGGATAGGCGGATTAATGGTGGTCGGTGCAGTCATTTTAACAGGCTGGAGCCGCTTGATGGAAAAACGAGATCGGCAGGAAGCCTGACAATTTTAAAGGAGGAAATGAACATGACAACACATTTACAAACAAAAGCAACACTTCATAATGGGGTAGAAATGCCTTGGTTCGGCCTCGGCGTGTTCCAAGTGGAAGAAGGATCTGAACTGGTAAACGCAGTTAAAACTGCCATTGTTCACGGGTACCGCAGTATTGATACTGCAGCAATCTATGGAAATGAAGCTGGAGTCGGAGAAGGGATTCGGGAAGGCATTGAAGAAGCAGGCATTTCAAGAGAGGATCTGTTTATCACATCGAAAGTATGGAATGCGGATTTAGGCTACGAAGAAACACTCGCCGCTTTTGAAACAAGTCTGTCCAAACTCGGTCTGGATTATTTGGATCTATACCTCATCCACTGGCCTGTAGAAGGAAAGTATAAAGAAGCTTGGAGAGCGCTTGAAACGCTGTATAAAGAAGGCCGTATCAAAGCGATTGGCGTAAGCAACTTCCAAATTCACCATCTTGAAGATCTGATGACGGCAGCTGAAATTAAGCCTATGATTAACCAAGTGGAATTTCACCCGCGCCTCACACAAAAAGAGTTGATAAGATACTGCCAAAATCAGGGCATCCAGATGGAGGCTTGGTCACCTTTAATGCAGGGACAGCTGCTGGATCACCCTGTATTGGCTGACATCGCTCAAACATATAATAAATCTGTCGCACAAATTATTTTGCGCTGGGATCTGCAGCATGGCATCATTACGATTCCTAAATCAACGAAGGAACACCGCATTAAAGAAAATGCAAGCGTATTTGACTTTGAATTAACGCAGGATGACATGAACCGAATCGATGCACTGAATGAAAACTTGCGCGTCGGTCCTGATCCGGACAACTTTGATTTTTAATGGCAAAAAAACACCGTTCAATATGAACGGTGTTTTTTGTATTATGCCCAGCTGTTCATGATTTCATCAAGCTGCCTTTTGGTCTCTTCAAGCGTGCCGCTGTTATCAATGACTTGATCTGCTCTTGCTGTTTTTTCCTCTAAGGGCATTTGAGAGCGGATACGGCTGACTGCTTCTTCTTCCGTCAGCTGATTGCGCTTCATCAGACGTTCCAGTTGAAGCTCTTTTGTCACACTGACCACAATAATTTTATCAACCAATGATTCCAATTTGCTTTCGAACAATAGCGGGATATCCAATACAACAAATGCCTCCCGATTTGCAACGGCTTCATCCCGGCGCTTGAGCATTTCCTGCCTGACTGCGGGATGAACAATTGCATTTAAAGCGAGACGCTTTTGTTCATTTGTAAATACCAGCGCTCCAAGCTTTTTTCGATCTATATCGCCATTTGAGAGCAGTATGTCTTCACCGAATTCGTCAATGATTTGCCGGTAGGCCGGCATCCCTTTTTCTACCGCTTGTTTTGCAATGATATCTGCATCTATAACTGTTATTCCTTTTTCAATCAGCATATTGGCTACCGTGCTTTTGCCGCTAGCTATTCCTCCCGTTAAACCAATGACTAAGGTCAAGAGATCCACTCCTTTTTACAATTTCCAGAGCCCAATCGTGATTAATAGAAGCCCCGGCAAAAACGCCATTTTATCGATCCATTTCCACTTAGACAGAAAATGGCCGGCATTGATTCCAATTGATACAAACAGCGAGCTCATGATTGCCACGGCGATGCTCATCACAATCGGCGAAAAACCGAGAATGGCTGCGCCTATACCTGCTCCAAAGGCATCAATCGATAAGGCAAATCCCAATAAGACCGCCTCAATTCCGTTGATCACACCCGATTTGTCGATATCCGCACTCATGGGTTTTCTCAAAATATGAATCACAATCCCTAATGACCGAACCTCTAAATTAAGCAGCGTTTTTTCATGCAATAGGTATTCTTTATCTTTTGCCGGTTTGAAAAATTGATACAGAACCCACGCACCGATTCCAACCAATATCAAACCGCCAAGCTTCTCCGTCACATATACAGGAAAAAACTTCGTGAGAAAGCTTCCGATCAGCATGGATATAAACATGACAGCACCGGAACAGCAGGCGATAACCAAAATCGCTTTAAACGGTATTTTCATTTTTCTCAATCCGTACGTAAATCCGACTGAAAAACTGTCCAAGCTGACAGCCAACGCCAGCAGCAGTATAGAAACCATTTGCATATCCGTTTCTTCCTTTCTGTTGGTGCTCTTGTATCAGATGTGAAATGCCCGGGATTCATCACAATCATATATATGGGAAAGTGAAAAATCCGTGTTTCGAAAATGGCATCCTCCATTACAGAGTTACTGATATATGCACCGACAGCTTGGACGATGAAGCATTATGCTACTTTTTTTTCTGGCACTTTGCGCAAAAATGCGTGCCTCTTCCTCCAACGACAATTTTCGAAATCATCGTTCCGCAATTTTTGCATGGCTCGTCTTTTTTTCCGTAGACAAAATGCTGCAGCTGGAACATTCCGATTTCCCCTTGGGAGTTGATATATGAACGGACTGTGCTTCCGCCCGCATCAATCGCCTCCTGCAGAGTGTTTTTGATTTCAGAGTGAAGGGTTTTGATTGTTTTATCTGATAATTGATTTGCTTTTGTCTCGGGATGGACACCCGCTCTGAAAAGAGCCTCATCCACATAAATGTTCCCTAGTCCAACTACCGTTTTTTGATCCAGTAGGGCAGTTTTGACAGCGCGGTTTGTTTTCGCAAGCCGTTCTTTTAAATACGCACTCGTAAATTCTTCTGCATCCGGCTCCGGACCTAACTGAGAAAGCGGGAGCTCGCCCGCTTCTTCTCCCGGTTTAAATAAGTGCATGGTTCCAAATTTCCGCACATCCCTGTACCGAAGCTGGGTTCCATCCGTCATCGTGAATATGACATGCACATGTTTATCGTCAGGCTCCTCGGCTTGATGAAGACCGTATTTTCCTTCCATTCGAAGGTGAGAAACCATAATATAATGATCTAAATGAAACAGTAAAAACTTTCCTCGTCTTCCGATGGACTGTATCGTTTCTCCTGCTAGTTTTCGCGCAAATTCCTCCGGTTCGGCAGGCCGTTTGATGATATTCGGCCATCTGATCTCTACCGATTTGATTGTTTTTCCCTTTACAAGCCCGGTCAGAGTGCGCCGGACCGTCTCAACCTCTGGTAATTCCGGCACATCCATCACTTCCTATCTCTGTTTATTTCGCATCGTACCAAGATGGGCCTGATGCAAAGTCCACCTTTAACGGCACATCTAATGCAAGCGCATGCTCCATCACTTCAGGAACAAGCTTTTCAAGAATTTCAATTTCTTCCTTTGGCGCCTCAAAAATCAATTCATCGTGTACTTGAAGCAGAAGCCTTGCTTTCAACTTTTTTTCTTTCAGCTTGGCAGCCATGTCAATCATGGCTTTTTTGATAATATCAGCGGCGCTTCCTTGAATCGGCGTATTCATGGCCGTCCGCTCCGCAAAACTTCGGATATTAAAGTTCCGGCTCGTCAGCTCAGGGATGTAGCGGCGGCGATGCATAAGCGTTGTTACGTATCCTTTTTGCTTCGCTTCCTGTACTGAATCTTCCATGTACGCTTTTACGCCTTGGAAGCTTTCCAGATAGCGGTCGATAAATGCTCCCGCTTCCTTCCGGGTAATGCCGAGGTTCTGTGACAGACCGTAATCGCTGATCCCGTAAACAATGCCAAAGTTGACCGCTTTCGCCTGGCGTCTCATCGCAGATGTCACTTCATCCTTAGCGACATGGAACACATCCATTGCCGTTTTCGTGTGAATATCCATATCATTTGTAAAAGCTTCGATCAGATTTTCATCCTTTGAAATATGGGCAAGCACCCGCAGCTCGATTTGTGAATAATCGGCTGCAAAAATGAGCCAGTCTTTTTCAGACGGCACAAAAGCTTGGCGAATTTTCCGCCCTTCCTCAAGCCTGATCGGAATGTTTTGCAGGTTCGGATCAGTCGAGCTGAGACGGCCAGTTTGCGTTAAGGCCTGGTTAAATCGCGTGTGCACTTTATGCGAATCCGGTCTCGTCACCTTTAAAAGCCCTTCGATATATGTTGATTGAAGCTTGCCAATTTGTCTGTACTGTAAAATATAGTCGACAATATCATGCTTGTCAGCCAGCTTTTCAAGCACATCAGCAGACGTAGAATAGCCTGTTTTCGTTTTCTTTACGACAGGAAGACCGATCTTTTCAAATAAGATGACGCCTAGCTGCTTCGGAGAATTGATGTTAAACGGCTCTCCCGCAATCTCATGGATTTTTTCTTCATATTCCTTCAGCTTCGCACCCAGTTCTTCACCCATCCGTTTTAAACGGTCAACATCGACCTTGACGCCAGTTGATTCCATTTCGCCGAGAATAAGCGCAAGAGGCATTTCCAGCTCTTCAAACAGTTCAAGCTGGTCGTTGTTTTCCAGCTCCTGAACGAGCTTTTCCCGAAGGCTTTGAATCGCTAACGCTTTTCGGCCAAGGTGCTCAGACAGTACGTCTTCTGACGGCACTGCCCGTTTTGCTCCTTTTCCATAAACTGATTCATCACTTGAAACGATATGCAGGCCGTAATCCTTAGCCACACTCGCAACGTCGTCATATGAATTGCCCGGGTTGATGATATAAGCCGCAAGGAGCGTATCAAACTCGGCTCCTTTCAGCTCAATGCCCTGCCAGCGCAAAGCGACAACAGCCCGCTTGCTGTCGAAGACCCATTTCTTCTGCTCGTCATTTTCCACCCATTCTTTAAACACCTCAGACTCAACCGCAATGTCTTTCGGAATGAAATAAGCTCCCATTTCATTTACGATCGAAAATCCGAGAATCGGCTCTTCATGATAATTATCGCCAATCTGTTCAACGACAAATGCGGATGGAGAAACAAATAGATCGCTTGTCACGTCTGTGACTGTTTTGACATTAATGTCTTCCAACGATTGATCCTGTTCTGCTTCTGCACTGTCTTCTCCAAGCCGTTCAAGAAGCGTGTTGAAGCCAAGATCTTTAAAGATGGCAATGACCTGTTCACGATTAAAGCCTTGATATTCCAGGCCGGAAACAGATACCTCAATCGGAGCATCCGTCATAATTGTCGCAAGCTCCTTGCTCATCAATGCTTGATCCTTAAACTCCTCAAGCTTTTCCTTCAATTTCTTTCCGCTCACCTCGTCAATGGACTCCAGCAGCTTTTCAACGGAATCAAATTGTTTTAAAAGCTTAATCGCAGTCTTTTCTCCGACGCCGGGCACACCCGGGATATTATCTGAGGAATCGCCCATCAGACCCTTCATGTCAATGATTTGTTCAGGCGTAAGCCCGTATTTCTCTTTGACATGCTCCGGTGTGTAAAATTCAACATCGGTAATTCCCTTTCTCGTAATGGCAACTGTCGTTTTGTCCGTTGCCAGCTGGGTTAAATCCTTATCCCCTGAGAAAACCTTTACTTCAAATCCGTCTTTTTCAGCCGATTTGGCCAGTGTGCCGATAATATCATCCGCTTCATATTGTTCCAGTTCATAGCGGCTGATCTGGTAGGCATCCAGCAGCTCGCGGATAAACGGCATTTGTTCGGAAAGCTCAGGCGGGGTTTTCTGTCTGCCGCCTTTATATTCTTTAAATGTGCCGTGACGAAATGTTGTTTTCCCGGCATCAAACGCAACCAGCATGTGCGTCGGTTTTTCATCCTCAAGCATTTTCATCAAAATCATCGCAAAGCCGTATACAGCATTTGTATGAACACCTTTATCATTGCTTAACAGCGGCAATGCAAAAAACGCCCGGTAAGCCAGACTGTTTCCGTCTACAAGCACTAATTTTTTTCGTTCCGTCATTCAATTTCCTCCTAAGAAGCCTCAGGCTTCCATTCATCTCTTACATAGTCATTAGCTCCTCTTATTTTAACAAAGTTCAATTTGAAAGGAAAATACGTGAACTATAAGAGAAGACACAAAAAAGGACGGGAACACAAATAGGTTCCCGCCGTCAAAATTGGCTCCTTGGATGAAGGGGTTCTACTACATCCTACCAGCGTAGGTTTAACAGTGCATGAAGATATTGTTAAACCTTTGTAAACATTAGGCGGACTTTTCAGCGGCCCGTTTCAGCGTCACGGTAAAGACAGTTCCCCGTCCAGGCTCGCTTGTGACATCAATTTTCCCTTCATGAGCCTCTATTAAATGCTTGACAATCGCAAGGCCCAGCCCTGTTCCGCCCGAATTCCTGCTTCTGTCTTTATCTACGCGGTAAAAGCGTTCAAAGATGCGCGGAATTTCTTCTTTCTGAATTCCGATTCCAGAATCGGCAACCTCAATCTGAATGTCTTTTTCTCTGGGCTTTACATTGATAGCCACGGAGCCCCCCTCAGGCGTGTAGGTTAATGCATTGTTTACGAGATTAAGAAATACCTGTTTCAGCCTGTACGGGTCACCAGATACATATTGAGGGTCTTTCGGGACATTCAGTTGCAAGGAGATGCCTTTCTCATCCGCCTTATGCTTCAGAAGCGTTTCAATCTCACCAAGCATTTTGGCCGGCTCAAACGTTTCGATACTGAGCGTGAAATTTTGCTGCTCGATTTTTGAGAGATCGAGCAAATCCTGAACCAAAGACTGAAGCCTTTCGCTTTCCTTAAGAATAATAGAGAGAAATTCAGAAAGCGCCTCTTTGTCCTCCATCGCCCCATCCAATAACGTCTCCGTAAACCCTTTTATGGACGTAATCGGCGTTTTCAGCTCATGAGAAACATTGGCCACAAAATCCTTCCTCATCTGCTCTAATTTCTTTGTTTCCGTCATGTCGTGGAAAACAAGCACAATTCCTTTCCATTCATCGTCCGGCCCCATAATCGGAACGCCGTCCACTTCAAAATAACGCCGTTCTATTTTGATCGGAAGTCTTAACAGCTTGCATTTCTTTGTCTCCGTCATAAAAATGTCTTCGACAAGCTGGATCACTTCTTCATGTTCAAATGCATCGTGATAAAGACGGCGCAGCATATGATTCGGATTGATATGAAACTGCTTGGCGTAAGACCTGTTTACGAGATTAATAAAGCCTCTTCCGTCGATCATAATCAGCCCGGAGCCAATGTTTTCAATGACTGTCAGCAGCCGATCCCGCTGCATTTCCTGCGTTCGCGTCATTTCCATCAGATCAATGGCAAGGCTGTTCATCGCATGTCCTAGCTTATCAGAACGCCTAATATAGCCGCCGTACGTCCGTGCATCGTAGTTGCCCTTAGAGAGTTCTGTGGCTACATTTGTCGCTGACTCAATTGACCTTTTATAACGTGAGGTCATGCTGGAATAAAAATAAACAATGACGATAAATGCGGTACAAAGACTGGCCGTCAGCATCCCCCACAATTCGCCTTTTAAGCCGTCGCTTTTTTCAGAGGCGGAAAGCAGCACATATCCTGTTTTTTCACCTTCGCTTCTAAGTGAAAGTCCGTAATAAAGCTTGTTATCTGTTGTTGACAGAATACCCTCATGTCCAGAAACAAGCGCCTGCACCTTTTGGGAATCAGCCGCTCTCCCGTTTGACCCATACAGCACCTTGCCGTCTGTATCGATAACGGATGCGCTCACATCAAGCGCGCCGCCTGCATCTTTAATGATTTTCTCATTTGCTTGATCATTCAGATTGCCGGCATCAAGAAGCGAAGCCAAGTATTTTGCTTCTTTTTCAATGTGTTCCTCTGCTTTCCTTTGATCAGATGTTTCAAAAAGCTGCTGTAAAAACAGCCCGAGGACACAAAACACCAGAATCATACAGACAACGAATACAGAAAAAAGGCGCACACGGTATTTATTCATTCATTTTTGGCTCCTCCAGTTTATACCCCAATCCCCTAATCGTTTTAATGTAGATCGGTTTTTTGGTATTGTTTTCAATTTTGTCGCGAAGATGGCTGATGTGCACATCAACAATTCTCGTATCTCCGGCAAAATCATAATTCCAGACTGCGCTCAGCAGCAGGTCTCTTGTCAGAACTCTGCCTTTATGTCTGCCTAAATAGAGCAGCAGTTCGAATTCTTTCGGTGTCAGTTCAAGCTGACTTTCTTTAAAGTACGCTTCATAATGATCAGGCAGGATTTTCAGATCGCCAATTACGATCTGGCCTTCCATTTCATCATTCTTCATCTCACTAGAGGGCGCAGCCATTTCCGAACGCCTTAAAATCGCTTTTACTCTCGCATTTACTTCCCTTGGACTGAACGGCTTGGTCATATAATCATCAGCACCGAGCTCAAGCCCTAATACTTTGTCGAATTCCTCATCCTTCGCTGTCAGCATTAAAATGGGAAACATCAGTTTTTGCTGTCTCAGCTGCTTGCATACTTCGATTCCGTCCAATTTTGGAAGCATCACATCAAGCACAATCAAATCAGGCTTCTCTGTTTCCGCTTTTTTGAGTGCTTCTTCCCCATCCGAGGCGGTAATGACATCATAGCCTGACCGTTCCAAATTGTACTGTAAAAGAGTAACAATAGATTCTTCATCATCCACAACTAAAATTTTCTTGTTCATGCTGTGCCTCCAGTATTATAATTCCCCGACATCCTATTTCTCTATTTTATGTCATCTTAACATGTTTCATGATTTTATTTTAGCGAAAGCAGGACATTCCGACAATTCGCCTTTTACATCATTTTTAAAAGAAATAAAGACGTTTATGATAACGCTTTCATTTATAGTAAAAAGAGAAAGGCTGTATTGAGCAAGCCTTTCTCTCTTTTTATTAGGATAATACTTTCATGACATTTTTGACAGATTCAACTGATTTATTCAGCTGCGCTCTTTCATAGTCTGTCAGTTCAAGTTCAATGATTTGCTCAAGACCGTTGCCGCCTACAATTGTAGGAACACCAAGGTAGATGCCTTCATAGCCGTATTCCCCTTCAAGATAAGCAATTGTAGGAAGGACGCGGCGCTGATCTTTCAAGATCGCTTCGACCATTTCTGTCAGAGAAGCCGCAGGCGCATAATACGCGCTTCCGTTTCCAAGAAGATTCACGATTTCGCCTCCGCCTTTTCTAGTGCGCTCCACAATTGCGTCAATCCGTTCTTTCGGAATAAGAGTTTCAAGCGGGATACCGCCAGCATAAGAATAACGCACAAGCGGCACCATATCGTCACCGTGTCCGCCGAGTACGAAACCAGTCACATCTTTCACTGACAGGTTTAATTCCTCTGCCACAAATGTTCTGAATCTTGCCGTATCAAGCACACCGGACTGGCCGATTACACGCTCTTTAGGGAAGCCTGATTCTTTGTACACCGCGTATGTCATTGCATCAACAGGATTTGTCAGCACCACAATAATAGAGTCAGGAGAATATTTCACGATTTCCCGCGTAACGCTTCTCATAATCTTTTCGTTTGTAGAGACCAGATCATCTCTGCTCATACCAGGTTTTCTTGCGATACCGGCTGTAATGACAACAATGTCAGAGCCAGCTGTATCCTCGTAATTGGATGTTCCCGTAATTTTTGCGTCAAAGCCTTGAACCGGGCTTGCTTCAAGCATATCAAGCGCTTTTCCCTTTGTCGGGTTCTCCAATTGCGGAATGTCAACAAGAACAACGTCTGCCAGCTCTTTTTGAGCGATTAAAAATGCAGTTGTAGCTCCGGTAAAACCTGCTCCGATAACAGAAACTTTTTTACGAGTATTTCCCATGTCTCTCTTCTCCTTTATGGCTAGTTTTAGGCTTTTTCCTTGCTTAGTCCATGTTTTTGATCAGTTCTTCTCCGAACTCTGAACATTTCACTTCAGTCGCCCCGTCCATTAATCTAGCAAAATCGTAAGTTACGACTTTGGAAGCGATTGTTTTTTCCATAGATTTGATAACCAAATCAGCCGCTTCGTTCCATCCTAAATGCTCAAGAAGCAGAACGCCTGAAAGAATAACTGAAGATGGGTTTACTTTATCAAGGCCTGCATATTTAGGAGCCGTTCCGTGCGTCGCCTCGAAAATCGCATGTCCTGTTTCGTAGTTGATGTTCGCTCCAGGAGCAATGCCGATTCCGCCGACTTGCGCAGCAAGAGCATCAGAAATGTAATCTCCGTTCAAGTTCATTGTCGCAACGACATCAAACTCGTTTGGACGCGTTAAGATCTGCTGAAGGAAAATGTCAGCAATGCTGTCTTTGATAATGATTTTTCCTGCTGCTTCCGCTTCGCTTTGCGCTTTGTTGGCAGCGTCTTTTCCTTCTTCTTCAGCAATGCGGTCATATTGAGCCCATGTGAAGACTTTATCTCCGTATTCTTTTTCAGCAAGTTCATAGCCCCAGTTTTTGAAGGCGCCTTCGGTGAACTTCATGATGTTTCCTTTGTGAACAAGCGTTACAGATTTGCGGCCATGCTCGATCGCATAATCAATGGCAGCTCTGACCAAGCGGCTTGTTCCTTCTTCTGAAACAGGCTTAATGCCGATACCTGATGTCTCAGGGAAACGGATTTTGTTGACGTTTAACTCATTTTGAAGGAAGCTGATAAGCTTTTGCACTTCTTCAGAGCCTTTTGCATACTCGATGCCTGCGTAAATATCTTCTGTATTTTCACGGAAGATGACCATATCAGTATCTTCAGGGCGTTTTACCGGTGACGGCACTCCAGTAAAGTATCTTACAGGTCTTAAGCAGACGAATAGGTCAAGCTCTTGTCTGAGCGCTACGTTCAAAGAACGGATACCGCCGCCGACAGGTGTCGTTAACGGGCCTTTAATCGCGATGAAATATTCGCGGATCACATCTAATGTTTCAGCAGGGAGCCACTCACCTGTTTTATTATAAGCCTTTTCTCCGGCGTAAACTTCTTTCCATGTAATTTTCTTTTCGCCTTTGTATGCTTTTTCTACTGCTGCTTCCAAAACCTTCGAAGCCGCGTTCCAAATATCAGGACCGGTTCCGTCTCCTTCGATAAATGGGATAATCGGGTTGTTTGGTACGTTTAATACTCCGTTAGAGACTGTAATTTTTTCACCTTGTGCCACAATAAAAACCTCCCAGTATGTAATTCATATTTAGAAAACATTTTATTTTTCTTATATAGAAAATAAAATGATTTTTCCTAACATTCAATTTAAAGTGTAACCCAATTTTGATGTTCTGAACAAGAGGCTAACCTCATTGACGCAAGCCAGCCTCCAATGGTTCTTTAGGCTCTTTCTTCAATCGGAACGAATTTTTGTTTGTCAGGGCCTGTGTAATCTGCCCGCGGGCGGATCAGACGGTTGTTGTCATACTGCTCAAGAATATGAGCGAGCCAGCCGGACATTCTGCTTACAGCAAAAATCGGTGTAAACAAATCATGGTCAATACCGAGGCTGTGATATACAGAAGCCGAATAGAAATCAACGTTAGGCGGAAGCTTTTTCTCTGATGTGACGATGTCTTCTATACGAATCGACATCTCATACCATTTGCTTTCGCCTGTCAGGTTGGTCAGGCGCTTGCTCATTTCTTTCAGATGCTTCGCGCGCGGATCACCATGCTTATACACACGGTGGCCGAATCCCATGATTTTTTCTTTCTTTTCAAGTTTAGCGCGGATGTACGGCTCAGCGTTTTCCACTTCACCGATTTCTGTCAGCATTTTCATAACGCCTTCATTCGCTCCGCCGTGAAGAGGCCCTTTCAGCGCGCCGATTGCTGCAGTAATGCCTGAATAGATGTCAGAAAGTGTTGCGACGCAGACCCTCGCTGTGAACGTTGACGCGTTCAGCTCATGGTCAGCATGTAAAATCAATGCTTTGTTGAAGGCTTCAACTTCAATTGGTGAAGGCTCTTCACCGTTTAATGTGTAAAGAAAATTCTCCGCAATACCGTAATCTTCTCTCGGTTCAACAGGCTCAAGACCCTTGCGAATTCTGGAAAACGCTGCAACCAGGCCAGGCACCTTTGCCTGAAGGCGGATCGCCTTTCTGTAGTTGGCTTCCGGGTTCATGGTATCAGCCTCGCTGTCAAGCAGGCCTAGTAATGAAATTGCTGTCCGAAGAGCAGCCATGGGATGAACATTTTCGAGGGAATAAGATTTGAAGTGCTCAATAATTTCTTGCGGAACGGCAGCTTCCTTTGCAAGCTGCTGCTTTAACTCTTCAAGCTCTTTTTTGTTTGGCAGCCTTAGATGCCAAAGCAAGTAGATGATTTCTTCAAAACTTGCATTCTCTGTCAAATCATCGATATCATACCCCACATATGTAAGGGTATCATCAATAATAGAACTAACAGATGATGTTGTTGCTACAACCCCTTCAAGACCGCGTGTCGCTGTCATATATAACATCTCCTTTTCAATAAATTTCCCCTTTAAGAGTGTTGTAAAAACATGAGGCTTACTTAAAAAGCACGATGCAAGTATTTCTCTCCCCCAAAAAGAAAATGCTTACATTTTACTGGCTGCTGGAACTAAAACCCTTTGCTTATGAAAGAACATAACAAATTCTTATAAGCTTATTTAAGTTTAAGCCTATTCTCATTATAAACAATAATCAGACATTTGTTAAATGTTTACCTATAATTTTTTTTTTCATTCTGTGATTTCCCCGAAAAAACGCCTTTATTTGCGGGTTTTTGCATACAAAAAAAAGCGGCTTTAAGGCCGCTTTTTTTTATGAAGTGAACAGTTTTACGATCTGCATGGCTAAATAAGCAATCCCCGCTCCGATCAGCGGTCCCACCGCAACTCCTCCAAAAAGCGCGACTGCAAGAATGGTCCCGATCACGAGAGCAGTTGTAATATGCGGATCATTTTCAAGCAGGGTCAGGCCGTTTTTTGCAATCAGCGCCACTGCGATCCCCGCTCCAAGGGCGATCCATGCGTAGGAAGACCGCATTGCTTCTCCAAGCTGCTTAAATCCGATTTCTCCCGTGGCAATCGGGACAAGAACGGCGATGGTAATAATGGTCACACCCCAGTTAATGCCTTTTGACTGGATGGTCGGAAATAATTTCTGATCAAGCCCTAGGATTTTGATGATCAAAAGGACGGATACAGCAAAGAGCAATGATTGGTTTTTTGCGATAAGTGCGATAGCCAAGAGTAAAATTAAAAATAAATTCGCTTGTGTAAACACATGCCATCCCTCCTTTAAGATGAATGTATTCATATTCAGCAACAGCGTGAATACATATAAAAAATAGGACATGCTGACGAGAGGAGGACCGTTTTCGTGAATCAATCTTATATCACTATTTTTTTCAGAACCCTCTTTGTCATATCAATGACCGCAGGGTCGATAGCTGCGGCCTATTATTCGTTTCCGTTAACTTATCCGTTCCTGATCGCCCTTATTCTTTCATCGGTGATTCATCCTGTTGTCGATTATTTGGACAAAGTGACAGGATTCCCCCGAACGATAAATGTTCTGGGCGTTCTTGCTTTTTTTCTGCTCGCAGCCTTCGGCGTGCTCACCATTCTGGTAGCCGAAATCGTAACGGGAACAGCCTATCTAGCAAAAACGCTGCCTCCGCATATCAGCACGTTTATTTCATATTGCGAAAAATTGTTTACAACTCATATTCAGCCGCTCTATAACGAGTTAACTCTTTTGTTTCAAGAATTGGAAACAAACCAGCAGGCTTCCATCGTCACTCATATCCAGACGCTCGGTGATTCTGCCGCTAAAAATGCCGGGCTCCTGCTGTCCCACATTCTAGAGATGATCCCGAGATTTTTCGCTCTTCTTCCCAATACAGCGGCGGTTCTGATTTTTTCTCTTCTGGCAACCTTTTTTATGACAAAGGATTGGCATAAGCTGAAAGCCATGCTTGTTTTAATTCTGCCGGATCGTGTGACAGCTAACAGCAAAGCGATCAGCAGCGAATTAAAAAAAGCAATGGCTGGTTTTATCAAAGCACAAGCCGTCCTCGTTTTCATCACGATGGTGATTGTATTTATCGGCCTTTCTCTCTTAAAGGTTGAACACGCCGCAACAATCGCTTTTTTAATCGGGCTTGTAGATCTTCTCCCTTACTTAGGTGCCGGCTCCGTATTTGTGCCCTGGATTTTGTATTTGTCGATTACGGGCCAGCTGCCCCAAGCGATCGGAATTGGTATCCTGTACCTCGTCGTTCTTATTCAGCGCCAGCTGACAGAGCCCAAGATACTAAGTAAATCTATCGGGATCGATCCGCTGGCAACGCTCATCGCCCTGTTTGCCGGCTTTAAATTATTCGGGTTTTTAGGACTGATTGCGGGTCCGGCTGTACTCGTCATCATCCAAGCTTTCATCACAACAGGCGCATTAAAAGAAATATGGTCCTATATCACCGTTCAGCAAAAATAAAACGGCAGCCGTTTTTTCATGGCTGCCGTTTTTTATTTGATGATGATCC
This sequence comes from Bacillus sp. 9.4, assembly GCF_055486415.1. Classification (NCBI taxonomy): domain Bacteria; kingdom Bacillati; phylum Bacillota; class Bacilli; order Caryophanales; family Bacillaceae; genus Bacillus; species Bacillus sp. 9.4. Next base: position 989,686 of record NZ_JBVFMU010000001.1, read on the forward strand.
GCTTATTCTTCGACATTCCTCTCAGCCATTTGAACAGAATCGGCTTACACCAGCCGCGGGTAAACGGGATAAGAAGACAGGCGCCGACCAAATCTGATAAAAAGCCCGGAAGCATCAGCAATAGACCGCCAATGAAAATGCACAGACCGTCAGCAATCGCTTCCCCCGGCATTTTGCCATATTGAAGATCACGCTGAACCTTATAATATACTTCGGTTCCTTGTTTTTTTGCAGCTGCTGCGCCGATAATGCCCGTCATAATCATGAATAAAACTGTCGGCAAAATGCCAATCAGCTTGCCTAAAAATAGGAATATGCCGATTTCTATTGCCGGAAACACAATAAAAAGCAAAAACAAAAATCTCATATCCAAGCCCCCCACACGTGTAACACGTTCTGTTCAACAAAAGGCATGATAAAGAGAAAAGGAAGGGATTCCCCTTCCGTTTTCACCTGTAATTAAAGAACGCTCGCACGGCCCTGATAGACTGCGCCTCTGGAAGCGTCAACTGTAATATCCTGGCCATCTGTCAAAATAGATGTCGCATTTTCCAGACCCACGATAACCGGGATGCCAAGGCTTAATCCGACTACCGCCGCATGGCTAGTCAAACCGCCTTCTTCTGTAATAAGAGCAGACGCTTTTTCAAGGGATGTAATCATATCACGGTCAGTGCTTTTGGTAACAAGTACCGCACCGTCAGTCATTTTTTGCTCAGCTTCTTTTGCATTTTGTGCAACGACAACCGGACCGTAAGCTGATTTGCGTCCAATGCCTTGGCCTTTAGCGATGATATCACCGACAGTATGAACCTTCATTAAATTCGTAGTGCCGGACTCACCGACAGTGCCTGCTGTAATAACGATAAGATCGCCGTGTTTTACAATTCCGCTGTTCAATGATTTTTGGACAGCATCCTCAAGCATCTCATCTGTTGAGCTCGCATTTTGGCCGCTTTCCGCGAATACGCCAGATACGAGGGCAAGCTTTCTGGAAATAGAGTCATTTACAGTAACCGCAACAATCGGAGCCTGCGGACGGTATTTTGCAATCATACGTGCTGTATGGCCGCTTTCTGTCGGCGTTACGATCGCAGCAGCATTCAGGTTAATCGCCGTATGCGCGACAGATTGTCCAATTGCGTCTGTAATTGTCATGCCCACTTGATCTCTGCGTTTTGAGAGAATTTCTTTATAATTTAAAGCTTCTTCAGAACGGGACGCGATGTTATGCATTGTTTGAACTGCTTCAACCGGATAGCTTCCGGCAGCAGTTTCACCAGATAGCATGATCGCATCTGTTCCGTCGAAGATCGCGTTTGCAACGTCACTTGCTTCCGCACGAGTCGGACGCGGGTTGCGCTGCATGCTGTCAAGCATTTGTGTCGCTGTAATAACAGGTTTGCCCAGCGCGTTGCATTTTTTGATCAGTTCTTTTTGCACAAGCGGCACTTCTTCAGCTGGAATTTCCACACCTAAGTCTCCGCGTGCAACCATTAAGCCGTCAGACACTTCGAGAATCGCATCGATGTTGTCAACGCCCTCTTGGTTTTCGATTTTAGGGATGATTTGAATATCCTGAGCGTTGTGCTCTTCAAGAAGCTCACGGATTTCGAGCACATCCGTAGAACGTCGAATGAAAGATGGTGCGATGAAGTCTACTCCTTGCTCAATACCGAAAACGATGTCTCGCGCATCCTTTTCAGTAATACCCGGAAGATTGACACTTACGCCCGGTACGTTAACACCTTTTTTATTTTTGAGTGTTCCGTTGTTTAATACTTTTGTTTTGATTTCGCGTTTAGCGGCATCTACATCAAGTACCTCAAGACCGATAAGGCCGTCATCTAAAAGAATCGTTGAACCTTGTTCAACGTCATGGACTAAACCTTCATATGTCACTGAAATTTTATCTGTTGTTCCTACAACCTCGTCCATTGAAATAATGAGCTCTTTGCCTGTTTCAAGCTCAATACCGCCATTTTCCATTGTATGTGTGCGGATTTCAGGACCTTTTGTATCAAGCAGAATTCCAACGTTCTTGCCAAGTTTTTTACTTGCTTCGCGGATATTTTTAATTCTTGCACCGTGCTCCTCAAAATCTCCGTGAGAAAAGTTTAATCGAGCCACGTTCATTCCTGACTCCATTAATTTCGTAAGCATTTCAATACTTTCACTTGCCGGACCGATGGTACAAACAATTTTAGTTTTTCTCATTTGGTTCACTTCCTTCTGAAATCTTCAGCCTTCAGCTGCACATTAGATAGACAGTTCTTTTGAAAGCTGATACATGTTTTGCTCAACTGTGTGTTTTGTCTCAAGTATTTCTATAATATCATGGTCTACAAGCTTATTGTTTTGTATACCTACACAGCGTCCGCCTTTTCCTTCAAGCAGCAGTTCAACTGCATATGCGCCGAGACGGCTTGCTAACACACGGTCAGCAGCACTTGGAGAACCTCCGCGCTGGATATGGCCCAATACAGATACCCTAGTTTCAAGATTTGTTTCTTCTTCAATGCGTTTCCCGAATTCAACACCGCTGCCTACACCTTCGGCAACAATAATAATACTGTGCTTCTTGCCGCGTTCGTGGCCGCGTTTTAAGCGGGCAATGATTTCGTGCATGTCATAGTCTGCCTCAGGGATTAAGATCGATTCCGCGCCCCCTGCAAGACCGGCCCACAATGCGATATCGCCGGCATGACGACCCATTACTTCGATTACATATGTACGTTCATGAGAAGTCGCTGTATCGCGAATCTTATCAATTGCGTCAATTACTGTATTTAAAGCTGTATCGAAACCGATTGTAAAATCAGTGCCCGGAATGTCATTATCAATTGTACCCGGTACACCTACACATGGAAACCCGTGTTCCGTTAATTTTTTCGCACCCATATATGAACCGTCTCCGCCGATAACAACAAGGCCTTCAATACCAAGCTTCTTCAAGTTTTCTATCCCTTTTTCACGGCCTTCAACTGTTTTGAATTCAGGACATCTTGCCGTATAAAGCTTAGTTCCTCCACGATGTATAATATCGCCTACTGATCCGAGTTCAAGCTTTTCAATCTTTCCGCTGATTAATCCCGCGTATCCGTTGTAAATACCGTAAACTTCAACGTCATGATAGATCGCTTTTCTAACTACTGCGCGAACTGCTGCGTTCATTCCCGGGGAATCCCCGCCGCTCGTTAATACCCCTATACGTTTCATTCTCCATTCACCTCAGCAACATATATGATTAAACATAACATGATCATTGCCCTAAAAACAATGAAAAGGGATCTCCATCCTCCCTATGAAACCTTACCTATTATACAATTAAATAAATTGTTTTTAAATAAAATTTAAGGAATGTCACAAAAAATAAACGTGAGCCAAAGGCTTCACGTTTATTTAGTTTACCCCGATATATTGATCTTCAACCGAGACTTTGCCAATTGCTTTATATTTTTCATAGCGCTGCTGAACTAATTCTTCTTCGCTCAGCTTCAGCAAAGTTTTTAACGATTGTTTAAGGGTTTCGTCCATATAGCTTGCCTGCAGCTTCACATCATGGTGCGCTCCGCCTTTTACTTCTTTAATCATATGATCTATAATACCTAATTCTTTTAAATCCGGCGCAGTGATTTTCATTGTTTCTGCTGCTTTTTTAGCAAGACTGGAGTCCTTCCATAAAAGTGCCGCGGCACCTTCCGGAGAAATAACAGAATAAGTAGAGTTTTCCAGCATATGCAAGTGATTGCCTACACCCAGACCAAGGGCTCCGCCGCTTCCGCCTTCACCAATGACGATGCAGATAACAGGCACTCGAAGGCCGGCCATCTCAAACAGGTTTTTGGCAATAGCTTCACTTTGTCCTCTTTCTTCAGCTGCTCGTCCAGGGTATGCCCCCTTCGTATCAATAAAACAGATAATCGGCCTGTTAAATTTGTCAGCCTGTTTCATCAGACGAAGCGCTTTTCTGTAGCCTTCAGGATGCGGCATCCCAAAATTGCGGACTAGGTTTTCCTTCGTGTCTTTGCCGCGCTGATGCCCGATTACCGTTACAGGGAGGCCGTGGAACTTCGCAATCCCGCCGACAATGGCTTCATCGTCCCCGTACGCTCTGTCTCCGTGACATTCAAAAAAGTCGGTAAACAGGTGTTCGATATAATCAAGAGTTGTCGGACGGTCCGCCAGACGCGCGATTTGAACCCGGTCCCATGGCTTCAAATTTTTATAAATATCATCCTGAAGCTTAGCGAGACGGTCTTCGAGCCGTTCGATTTCCGCACTTAGATCCATATCGGAATCTTGGGTGAATTTTTTTAGTTCGGCGATTTTGGTTTGCAGTTCGATCACCGGTTTTTCAAATTCTAATCTTGGAGCCACTCAATGTCACCTCCTGTTTGATGCATATCCAGCAGATTTTCTAACGTTTTTTTCATATCGTCGCGATGAATAACCGCATCAAGCTGTCCATGTTTTAATAAAAATTCAGCCGTTTGGAAGTCCTCAGGCAGTTTTTCTCCTATTGTCTGTTCAATAATCCGTCTTCCGGCAAAACCGATCAGCGCGCCAGGCTCAGCGAAATTGTAATCGCCAAGGGATGCAAAGCTTGCTGATACGCCCCCGGTAGTCGGATGCGTCATTACTGAAATAATAAGACCCTGTTCTTCACTGAACAGTTTTAACGCAGAGCTTGTCTTAGCCATCTGCATCAAACTTAATACGCCTTCCTGCATTCTAGCGCCGCCTGAAGCCGTAAAAATAATAAACGGAACTTTATCAGCTTTTGCTTTTTCAATCGCAAGCGTGATTTTTTCACCGACGACTGAACCCATGCTGCCCATTCTGAATGAAGAATCCATGACGGCGACTACAGCCGGGTATCCGCCGATGGTGCCCTTGCCTGTCACAACAGCCTCGTTTAAGGATGTTTTCTCGCGATCTTTTTCAAGCTTTTCCAGATATCCCGGGAAACCAAGCGGATTTTCCGAGAGCATTCCCTGATTGAATTCCTCAAAGGATTTTTCATCCATCAAGCTTTCGATACGCTGTTTTGCGTTCATTGGGAAATGATAATCGCAGTTCATGCATACCCGCATATTTTTATCCAACTCTTTAGTGAGCATGATTTTTTTACACTTAGGACATTTTGTCATAATGCCTTCCGGAACATCGTGCTTCGCTTGATCAGATGGTACGGAAGCATACTTTTTCTTTTTCGTGAATATATCCTTTAACAAATGATTACCTCCCTTTTGTGAAGGGTTCTCTTCACCGCATGTCATCAAACAGATAGACTTGCTAATAACTTTACCGAAACTATTGTACTTTTTTTGTCAAACGCTGTCATCCTCAATTCGACAACTTTTTATTCGATGACGTGCTCGGAAAGGCTTGTATGAAATCAGATAAGGTGTTGAAACGACAAGGTTGACAGCGCATTCAAAAATAATGTTAAACCCGGCTGAAATTTTTTTAAGGCTAACCCCCTAAAAAAATTTCAGCCGTCAGTTTAACTTGAGAACAGCGCGCCGGTCTCCGCCAACGCGCTGCCATTTTTGGAATGAATTAAAATTATTCACCAATAATCGTAAGTTTTCTTGTTTTTTCTGCGACTTCCTCAGGGTCAACAGTGATTCTTGCAACACCTGTTTCCATCGCAGCTTTTGCCACAGCCTTCGCAACAGCAGGCGCAACACGTTTATCAAACGGTGCAGGGATGACATAGTCTGCGCTAAGCTCATCTTCTGAAACCAGTGAAGCAATGGCTTCAACCGCTGCGATTTTCATTTCCTCGTTAATATGAGTGGCACGCACATCAAGTGCTCCGCGGAAAATACCAGGGAATGCAAGAACATTGTTTACTTGGTTCGGGAAGTCAGAACGGCCAGTTCCGATAACGCTTGCTCCGGCTTCACGCGCATCTTCCGGCATGATTTCCGGATTTGGATTTGCCATTGCAAAGATAATTGGATCTTTTGCCATGCTTTGAACCATTTCTTTTGTTAACGCGCCTGCTACAGAGACACCGATAAATACGTCAGCATCAACGATGACATCTTTCAGAGAACCGTCTTTGCGATCTTGGTTCGTGAACTTCGCCACTTCATTTTTGACATCATTCATGCCGTTCGGGCGCCCTTCATAAATGGCCCCTTTGGAATCGCACATCACAATGTCGCGAACGCCATAATGATGAAGAAGCTTGATAATCGCAATGCCAGCCGCACCCGCGCCGTTTGCGACAACTTTAATGGATGACATGGATTTTCCAGACAGTTTCAGCGCGTTCACAAGACCTGCTACGGTTACAATGGCAGTACCGTGCTGATCATCATGGAAAACCGGGATGTTTGTTTCTTTTTTGAGGCGCTCTTCAATGATAAAGCAATTTGGCGCTGCAATATCTTCAAGGTTGACGCCGCCAAATGTCGGTTCCAGCAATTTTACAGTTTCAACGATTTTATCAACATCGTTTGTGTTTAAAGCAATCGGGAACGCATCTACGCCCGCAAAGCTTTTGAAAAGAACTGCTTTCCCTTCCATAACAGGAAGCGCCGCTTCAGGGCCGATGTTTCCAAGGCCAAGTACAGCTGTACCGTCAGTTACAACTGCTACCATGTTCCCCTTCATTGTATAATCATATACTTTGTTAATGTCTTCATGAATATCCTTACACGGTTCTGCAACACCCGGAGAATACGCGAGGCTTAGATCTTTCGCATTTCTGACCTCTACTTTTGATTTAGACTCCAGTTTCCCCTGGTTGACTTTATGCAGGTGTAATGCTTCTTCTCTTAATGACATTCTTCTAAACACTCCTTATGGATATTTTTTGATTCGTATACTGCTGCGTTGATTGCTGCATTCTGCGGAGTAAATCTATCTGAATATTTAAACAGGATCACATAATTGCTCCAATTGTATAACAAAAAGCGAATCGTTACCACTGTTTTAAAACGACGTTTTTTTGACCCAACAGCTCTTTTAAGCGATATAACACCTGGTGATCTGCATTGATATGGAACGACTCAGGTAGCTTAATCGTCTGTTTTTGCCTTTCATAATAGAGATAAACGCCTGTTTCCCCTTTATGCTCCAGCAAAATGCGCTTAATCTTTGCCAGGATCTCCTGGCTGTGCTGACTGCTTTCTATTTTTATATAAACCGATGGCGCTTTTTCTGCATCCATATTTTCTAATAATTCTGCCCGGGACATGATGAATTGGATCTTATCTTGTCTTACTTCGCATTTCCCCGCTGTGAACAAAAGAGCGCCTTCTCTTAAAACGGGTGAAAGCTGTCTGAATTGTTCAGGGAAGACTACGGCTTCCATCTCGCCGGTTTCATCACTGAGCGTTAAAAACGCCATGTTTTGACCTGTTTTCGTCCGAATCGTTTTGATCTTCGACAGCAGAACGCCTAGTGAAAGCTGCCTTTTGACTGCCCGCTGAGCCTGCAGAATGGAGACTGCTCCTTGCGCAGTGAGCTGTTTTCGGAAGGCGGAGAGGGGATGATTTGAAAAATAAATGCCAAGCGTTTCCTTTTCAAACGCAAGTAAATCCACCAGAGGAAGCTCCTCCGTCTCCACATACTTCGGCTTAATTGAAAACGATTCATCTAAAAACAATCCCATTTGGTCATCGTCCGCGGCGAATAGCTCAGCATGTTCCAAAGCAACATCAATGGATGCGAGCAGCGTGGCCCGGTTTTGGCCGAATTCGTCCATCGCACCAGAAAAGATAAGTGCTTCAAGCATTTTGCGATTTACGCTTTTTGACGGCACGCGAAAGCAGAAATCGAAAAGATCTTCAAATGGTTTCTCTTTTCTTGCTTTATATATATCTTTGACTGCTGAGACGCCTACACTTTTTATCGCGCGGAGGCTGTATCTGACAGATCCGTTTTCAACTGTAAACGGAAAACTGCTTTTATTCACTGACGGAGGAAGGATACGAATCCCGCTCCCCTTTGCTTCGTAAAGATATTGAGTGATTTTATCCTCATTGCCAATGACGCTTGTCAGCAATCCGCACATAAAATATAACGGATAATGAGCTTTCAAATACGCAAGCTGGCACCCGATCATGCTGTATGCCACCGCATGGCTTCGGTTAAAGCCATAGTTTGCGAATTTGACGATTAAATCGTAGACCTCATTTGCAGTGTCTACAGAATACTCCTTTTTTAAGCACCCTTCAACAAAATGGCTTCGCTCTCTGTCCAGGATTTCTTTTTTCTTTTTGCTGACCGCCCTTCTCAATAGGTCCGCTTCGCCTAAAGAAAATCCCGCCATACGGGAAGCAATCATCATAATTTGTTCCTGATACACAATGACGCCATATGTATCTTCCAAAATGCTCCTTAAATCTTCATGAGGATAGTGAACAGGCTCCCGGCCGTGTTTACGGTCGATAAATAACGGAATATTTTCCATCGGACCCGGCCGGTACAGTGCATTGACTGCCACAATATCTTCTAGGCCCGAAGGTTTCAGCCGTTTCAAGACGCTTCTCATCCCTGCAGATTCAAGCTGGAAAATGCCTGTCGTATCCCCTTTTGACAGCAAGGAGAACGTTTTGTCATCGCTGTAGGAAATACTTGAAAGATCTATTTTAATATTTTCTTCTTTTTCAATCATTGAAGTGATGGATTCAATAAGTGTCAGGTTCCTCAAACCTAAGAAATCCATTTTTAAAAGGCCCAAGTCTTCAAGATGGTCCATCGCGTATTGCGTTAAATAGATCCCTTCATGCCCTTCTTGAAGCGGAACAACATCTGTTAACGGTTCTTCACTCAGGACAACGCCCGCTGCGTGGGTTGATGCATGCCTTGGCAGCCCTTCTATGTTCCGGGCAATTGAATAGACTTGCTGAAGCAGGCTTGACTCCCGAAGCCGCTTATCCAGCTGCGGTGACTGCTGTCTCGCTTCATCCAGCGTCATGCCCGGTCTTGAAGGAATGAGTTTTGCAAGCTGATCTGCCTCCTTCGGGCTGACGCCGAATACTCTGCCGACGTCCCGGAGCGCCGCCTTTGCCGCAAGTGTTCCAAAGGTGATAATCTGTGCGACGTGCATTGCACCGTATTTCTGCTGAACATATTGAATGACTTCATCCCTTCTAGTATCGGGAAAGTCAATATCAATATCCGGCATGCTGACGCGCTCGGGATTTAAAAATCTTTCAAACAGAAGGTGATGCTTAATCGGGTCAACATCTGTGATATACAGCACATATGCCACAAGAGAACCTGCCGCAGAACCCCTTCCCGGTCCTGTAACAATCCCTTTTTCATGGGCGTGCTTCATAAAATCCCACACGATCAGAAAGTAATCGCTGAACTTCATCCGCTTGATGACATCAAGCTCATATTGAAGACGGCGAAGGTATCGTTCATTAGGCTTACCGAAACGGCTGCGGAGTCCCTCCATACAGATATCCGTTAAATAATCATCAGCGGACGTTCCGTCTGGGGTCGGAAAAGACGGTAGACGGGTCTGCCCGAGACTGACGTCAACCCGGCATTGTTCCGCGATCTCTACAGAAGCTTGCAGTGCCTCGGGATGCTCTCGATAAATGTTTTGCATTTCTTCGAGTGGTTTCAAATCGAGATCAGGCAAATCTTCAGCGGGTGCATCCGTCAGTTTTTCCCCCGCTTTAATCGCTTTCAGACAACGGTAGGCAGCCTTATCTTCCTTCCTTATGTAATGCACATCGCCTGTGGCCGTAACAGGGATACCCGTTTCTTCTGACAGCTTTAGAATCTGCTCAGACAAGACTTGATTCCCTTTAAAAGGCTGATAGGAGAAATAAAAAGCTCCCTTTCCGAATATAGACTGAAATTCCAGCGAGGCTTGAGCAGCCTGTTCGAACAGCCCTCCTTCAAGAAGCGTTTCAATATATCCTTTTTCGCCGGGCGTTATTGCGATAATCCCTTCTCGATAACTGTGAAGCCATTTCGGCTTCAGTCCGCCTTTTGATTTAGATTGCAGAACGCTGCTGATTTTCAGCAGGTTTTGATAGCCTGTATTTGATTTTGCCAGCAGGACGAGCGGGTATGCTTCAAGCTCGCTGTCATCCGTAAAAACAGAAGCCGTCAAACCGATTATTGGGTTGATCCCTCTCGCCTTGCAAGCTTTATAAAATTGAATAGCTCCGTACATGACATGATCATCTGTCAGCGCCAAAGACGCATATCCGAGCCTGTCAGCTTCACTGACGAGCTCTTCCACAGCCGCGGCGCTGTTTAGCAGGCTGTACCCGCTATGCACTTGCAGGTGAACAAAAGACATGCTATCACCTCTTTCTCATTACGATCCATTTCTTCCTTCATTATAAGGCCGGTTTCCAAAAGAAACAAATGTTCTTTTTTGACTCATCATCATACTTGTCCTGAAAGCTCAATATGATATAAAAGGTGAGGTGATAAAGATGGATCAGGAAGCAGGATTTATGGTGAATTTTATCAATAGCTACTTCATTGCGTTAGGGGTGCTGATCGGGGGCGCACTCATCGGAGGGCTCGGAGCATACTTGGCAGGCGAACCCCCGCTTACAGCCATTACAAAGCTTGCCAACCGGTTAAAAATATGGGCACTTGTCGCAGCTATCGGAGGCACCTTTGATGCGGTATACAGCTTTGAACGCGGCATACTCGAAGGCAATACGAGAGATATCTTTAAACAGCTTCTTTTAATTATTTCGGCCATGGGGGGCGCGCAAAGCGGCTGGCTTATTATATCATGGCTGACCCAGGAGCATCTTTCTTCATGAGGGTCCCCCAACATTACAAAAAACCGGGATGGCAGCGTTTTTTCGCGGGAATGATGTGCGGAGCCGTAATCAGCTGGTTCTTTTTCCTGTTTACTTACGGAACATTCCAAGAGGAGCAGGTCAGCCTCATCGAAAAGCAAAAAGAGCATGTAAAAGACTTGAACAATCAAATTTCGATCTATCAAGAAGACCTCCATAAACTGAATGAAGATAATAAAAGAAAACTGCTGATTCAAAGCGTCAGCGTCAAATTGCTGAATGGGGATAAATATAAAATATCACAGCCGGATAAAACGAAATTCGAGGAGCATGTAAAGGATGATATTTCAGAGGTGATTACAAAAGACATAGAGAGCGTCTATCAAACAAAGGATCTCTTGAAGCGGACAATTGAAAATAAAGTCTATATGATCAATGAAAAAAAATACGAGGCAACCGTCAGAGAATTGATTATTTATACGAGGCTGACAGTGGAACTTGAAATATCTTTCGCCACATAATTATGGATTTTTTTTAAATTCTCCAAACTTCTGTCGCTTTTTCCCATTCTTTTTTATAAACTATATGTGAGGCTTAATGGCGAAAGGAAGGAGGAAGGGAAATGGAGGTTTACAGTGACCGTCAGTTAGCAAAAGATCAAGCAGCCCGTCTCAGACAAGGTTTTTCTGCATATGCCGAAACAAACTCACTCGCTTCCCTCATCAAAAAAGAACTTCAATCACACAATCTCCAAGTCTACGAGGACCTTACTGATTTCGGCTGCTGGTTCATCCCCGTCACAGATGAACACTAAGAGAGAGGGTCTCCCCTCTACTCGTGTTCTTTACATAATGTTTCCAGATCAGCTAAAATCCGATCAGCTTCATCCCAGCTGTAAATAGAGGCGCCTGAAGCTAACGGATGCCCTCCGCCGTTATATTTCCGGGCAAGTCCGTTAATGACAGGCCCCTTCGAACGGAATCTGACTCTGATTTGATCGTCTTCTTCTACGAAAAACACCCAGGCGCGAATACCTGAGATATTGCCGAGCGTCCCGACAAGCTGCGACGCTTCAGAAGCCGTTGTGCCGAATTTTTCAAGCGTATCCTTTTTGATGAAAACAGAAGCCGCCCCGTTTTCGGACAAAGACACATTTTGAAAGATAAAGCCGTTAAGCTTCACCACATTCAGTTTTGTTTCATACAATTGATTAAATAACTCTGAGGAAGAGAATGGATACTGAATGAGCTCGCCTGCATATTTTAATGTTTTTTCCGTGGTATTCGGAAATAAAAAGCGTCCGGTATCTCCAACAATGCCGGCGTAGATCAGCTCTGCCGCTTTCGTATTCAGCTTCCAGCCGTGCTCTTTTCCTTCTAAATACAGCTCGTAAATCATTTCACTTACTGAGCTGGCGCTTGTATCGACCCAGAGAAGGTCACCGTATGGATCTTCGTTCGGATGGTGGTCGATTTTCATTAGTTTGGCGCCTGAAGGATAACGCTGATCGTCGATTCTTTCCTGATTTGCCGTATCGCAGACAATGACAAGTGCGCCTTCATATGTTTCATTGTCCACCTCATCAAGGGAATATAAGAAAGAGAGGGACGGTTCAGGCGTGCCGACCGCAAAAATATTTTTTTCAGGATATGTTTCACGCAGGATTTCCGTAAGCCCGCACTGTGATCCGTAGGCATCCGGATCAGGACGCACATGTCTATGTAAGATAATCGTGTCATATAATGATATGGTTCTGATCAATTCTGTTTTCATTTGATACTCCTTTATTGTTTTTATTCATTAAATCACATTCTCTGCCGACGGAAAAGAAAAATAACGTCAAAACCAAGCCCGTTTTTGTATAAAATGGGTTTGTAAACTTTTACGATGGAGGATTTCATTTATGCTGGTTCTTGTTTTTTTGATTGGGCTTTCCGCCTGCTTTTATGTGTACTATAAAGTAAAAGGCGTACGGGCAAAGCCATCTTTGGCAAAAGAAATATGTTCAGCAAAATCAAGCATGGCCTTAGGGTCACTAGTCCTGTTCTACGGGCTCAACCAAATGATATTATTCCATTCAGTATTAACGTTAGTAATCGGCGGTATCTTTATCGTCATAGGAGCAGGAAGCGCTTGGGCAGGTTATAAAGCCTTCAGGCATTACAATCCCCTTCACGCCAAAGAAGCTGAAAGAGATCACGCGTAAGGGGCGCCTGAACGTCCCTTAGCTTCTTTCCATCAGCTGAACCATCAGCATCGCTTTAGACACGATATGACCTTGGCTGTGCACTTCCACTTCCATTTTCCCAAACTTTCTGCCAGCCTCCAAGATGCGAGGTTTGACTTCGATGACTGATTCCATCTGCACAGGCTTCAAAAAGAAGATGGTGATGCTCTCTATGACGAGTTCGCCGCGTTTTTTCGAGCGCAAAAATCGATTTGCCGCTTGCGTCAAAATAGTCGTAAATACGCCATAAGAAATGGTTCCAAGCTGATTTGTCATTTGCGGCGTGACTTCATACTCGTAAACCGTTTGATCTTCTTTATCATCACCCTCATCTTTAAACCCCCTTGAAACGATATCATCAAGCTTCTCCCCGACCTGCGGCTGCTTTTGAATCATTTGAAGAGCTTTCAATACGTCTTGGCGGCTGATCATGCCGATGAGTTTTTGGTGGCCGTCAGTGACGGGAAGCACTTCGATCCCTTCCCATACCATCGTTTGCGCAGCTGAAGCGACAGATGTTTTCCCAATAACCGTGACGGGATTTTTGGTCATAACTTTTTCTATAGATGCATTTCGGTCATGGCCAGCAATATCTTTTGATGTCAGAATGCCATGGATTTTCATTTGATCGTCAACAACCGGGAAGCGGCCGTGCCCTGTTTCAAAATTTTTCTCATACCATTTTTCAAGTTTATCCTTAGGCGAAAGATATACCGTGCGGTCAGCAGGTGTTAGGATGTCCTCCACCAAAACAATTTCTTTTTTGATCAGCTGGTCATAAATTGCCCGGTTAATCATCGCTGCGACTGTAAAGGTGTCATAGCTCGTGGATAAAATCGGCAGTTCAAGCTCATCTGCCAGCTGCACAATGCTGTCATCCGTGTTAAAACCCCCGGTCACCAATACGGCCGCGCCCGCTTCAAGCGCCTGCCTGTGTGCATTGATTCTGTTTCCGACAATCAAAAGATTCCCCGCTGCGGTGTAACGCATCATCGCGTCAAGCTCCATCGCGCCGATGACGAATTTATTCAATGTCTTATGGAGCCCTGCCCTGCCTCCGAGCACTTGTCCGTCTATAACATTTACAACCTCTGCATAGGTAAGCTTTTCAATGTTCTCTTTTTTCTTTTGTTCAATTCTAATTGTGCCCACACGTTCAATTGTGCTGACAAACCCTTTATTCTCTGCTTCCTTGATCGCTCTGTACGCGGTTCCTTCGCTTACTTTCATTTCCTTTGCAATTCTTCGGACAGAAATTTTTTCACCGACAGGCAGTGAATCGATATACGTTAAAATTTGTTCATGCTTCGTTGCCAAGCCTTTCACCTCTAAGGACAGTCTTCTTGTTTTTATTATAAGGTTTCAAAGGATTTATACGCAATGAGGCTGGAAAATAAAAAAGAAGCCCGACCGGCTTCTTACAGCGTTGATTTCGTTTCAGTTAAGCGCAAGGACCCCGTGGCTCCTTTTACATCGTAAAGCGGAAAAACCCTTTATTTTTCTTTTAAATGGACATCAACCGCTGTCTTAACAATATTTCGATTCCCTATTTTAGATAAAACAAAGAAAACTGCGAATAGCCATATCGCCCCTATGGCCGTATAGATCAATGGATAAACAGCTGTGTTTGCGATCCATTCATTTATTAATGTTCTGGCATTTACCAGAATAATAAACCCTCCTACAAGCACACCCATCAATTGCGGATGAAACTTCTGCACCAGCCATGCTGCGATAGGGGCAGCGATAATTCCGCCGGCCATTAGTGAAAACACCCATAACCAATTGACGTCCTCCCATCCTAATGAAATAAGAAAACCGGCAGTTGCAGATACGGCGATGGCAAATTCACTTGTGTCTACAGTCCCGACAACTTTCCTCGGGCTCAAGCCTTTGCGGGATAATAAAATCGGAGTGGTCACCGGTCCCCAGCCGCCTCCGCCTGTGGCATCTGCAAAACCAGCGATCACGCCCAATGGGATGGATTGTTTTCGGTTTAACGGCACATGCTTCTTCTCAAGAGCCGGCTTATATTGAAATAAAAACCTGATCAATACATATCCGCCCAGAAGGAGCAAAAACAAAGAAATATAGGGTTTCGCCACATCTCCAGGTAATTGGCTGAGGAATGCCGCGCCTAAAAAAGCGCCTATAGAGCCGGGAATGACAAGCTGAAAAACGGTTTGTTTGTCAACATTGCCAAATTTAATATGCGACACTCCCGATGCGGCAGTCGTTACGACTTCCGCTAAATGGACAGAAGCTGAAGCCACAGCAGGTGTGATGCCAAACGCCAATAACAAAGAAGTTGAGGTAACCCCATAAGCCATACCTAACGAACCGTCTATTAACTGCGACAATAAACCAATAAATGCAAAAACGATTAATTTCTTCATCAGAACACCCCATCTATATCAATCAGATATTTTTGACTCTTCATTCGAATCTAACAACCTCTTGGCGTTTTCATATAAAAAATAAGAGGCTTTGATAATGGCAGTTTCATCAATTGTAAATGCAGGGTGGTGCCAATCATGATCACCGTCTGTTCCAAAAAACGCAAAGGATCCCGGAATATGCTCAAGATAATAAGCAAAATCTTCCCCCCCGGTTGATGGGGCGGGATCAATGACTTGAAGTTTCGCTTTATGTGCAGCGTCTCGCACCAGCCCCGTAATTGCCTCATCATTACAAAGCGGCGGCGGTCCGGAATGCCACTTCACATTTGCCTTTAACGAGAAAGCAGCAGAAATCTGCTCTGTGACTGCAAAAAAACGCTGTTTCACTTGATTACGAACCTCTGAATCAAATGTACGAACAGTGCCCTCAATGACCACTGTATCCGGAATGACATTCCAAGTGCTGCCGCCGTTGATTTTCCCTATGGTTAAAATCGCGCTTTGCAGCGGGTTTACATTTCTGCTTACAATCGTTTGCAGGGCGACAATAAGCTGAGAGGCGCCGACAATTGGATCAAAACCATTATGCGGCAATGCTGCATGAGCGCCTTTCCCTTCTATCTCTACTTTAAATCGGTCAACAGCAGCCATAAGCGGGCCTGTTTTTAACCCTACAGTCCCAACCGCGATATCCGGTTTATTGTGAAGGCCAATAACCGCATCAATGCCATCCAGTTGGCCGTCCTTTATCACTTTTGCAGCGCCTGCACCCGCTTCCTCTGCCGGCTGAAATAATAAACGAATCTTTCCTTTCAGACTGTCTTGATTTTCCTTCAATAAAAAGGCCGCACCAAGAAGCGCTGCCGTATGAAAATCATGACCGCACGCATGCATGATCCCTTTATGTTTAGACGCATAAGGCAATCCTGTTTTTTCTTCAATTGGCAAGGCGTCAATATCAGCCCTCAAAGCAATCGCCGGACCTTCTGACTCCCCTGCTATGTCTGCGAACACACCCGTTTTTAGAGCAGTAGGGCGAATCTGTATCCCCTTTTCTTTAAGGCATTTTTTTATAAAAGCAGTTGTTTCAAATTCTTCTTTTGACAGTTCAGGATATTGGTGCAGGTGCCGGCGAATGCCGATGAGCTGCTTTTCTAGCGTTGAGAGATTTACGGGATTATACTCCCCTTTCAACTTCAGGATGTCATTTCCTGTAGTCTGATATGGATAGGAGCCTTCTATATTTCTCCAATAATCCAAAGACATATGTTCCGCTCCTTTCCCTATCCCAATATATTTTCTTCAGACTCTTCAACATAAGATGAAATAAATCGGTTCAATTTATCAGCAAGACCACCCGCCCCAAATCTTATATACTTGCTGGAAACTTTCGGATTATCCTCTTTCAAAAAGCTTAAAAAAGATAAAATATAAATGCGCCTGTAAACTACTTGTGTAATTCCGTACTCAAAAAACCAGTTATCAATGACATTGTATACGCCTCGGTTGACGCCATATAGGTTGTTACATTTCTTGTAAAAGCAGAGATCCGGAAGATTTAACTCCTGATGGGAAAGCAGGCTTTCTTTTTTGTTCGGTGCCATAATCCCAATCAGCTCAAAGCGTTTTGCAACGCACGAAATATCCTTTTTAATTTGCTTTGTTAACGACTCCAAAGAATCAAACCTTCTTTCTTCTCTAATTTTAAAGAGAATGCTGCATTCGATTTTTTCTCCATAAATGTCTCTATGAAAGTCAAACAAAAAAATCTCCAATGTCTTTTCAAGGTTAGAGCCCACCGTCGGTTTCACACCGATATTCATAACCCCTAAATGAAATTGATGATTGACTGTCGCCAGAACCCCATAAACTCCATTACGCAGCCCATGCATTTTTGCATCTACATTTGCCGTGGGGAATCCAAGCTTTCTGCCTAATTGTTTTCCTTTCACAACCGTACCGGCAATGATCGTCAAAAAAGTCAGCCTCCTCTCTCAGCTTCCGCATTCGATCAGACGAAACCTAATGATGTGATGAATGTAAAACGGATTGATGCTGCGGAATGCCAAGACCGAGATTTTCCCGCAATGTCCCGCCGCGATAATCTTGACGATAAAGCCCTCTTTCTTGAAGAATCGGAATCACCTTTTCTACAAAAGCATCAAGTGTTCCCGGTATATCCGACCCAATGATAAACCCATCCGCCGCCTCAGCGTTGAACCAAGTTTCAATTAAGGATGCGACACGCTCTGGTGTTCCGATGAATAGAGTCCGTGGAAAAGCCATTTCCTGTGCTACCTCCCGCAATGTCAGATTTCTGGCTTTTGCTTCTCTCTTAATCCGGTCTGTTGTGCTTTGAAACGCATTCTTTCCCACATCGCCAATATCGGGAAATGGCTCATCCAACGGGTAAACACTCAGATCATAATCATCAAAAAAACGGGCCAAATAAGTAACAGCATTTTCAATCGGTATCAATTCTGCAAATTCACGATACTTCTTTTCCGCCTCTTCTTCCGTATCTGCCACAATCGGGCTGATCCCTGGAAAAATCCGCACACTTGAAGGATCACGCCCTTCATCAGCAGCTCGCCTTTTCACATCCGCATAAAACGCTTTTGTCTCTTCTAATGAATTGGAATGGGTAAAAATCGCATCCGCATTTTTAGCAGCAAACTGCCGGCCTGTTTCTGATGAACCCGCTTGAAACACTACAGGCTCTCCCTGCTTAGAGCGCCCGATATTCAAGGGCCCCTCTACTTGAAAATACTTTCCTTTATGATTCAGGCGATGAAGCTTCGCCGGATCGAAAAACTGCCCTGTTTTCTTATTGTGTATAAATGCGTCATGCTCCCAGGAATTCCACAGCCCGCGCACAACATCCAAATGCTCTTGTGCGATCTCGTAACGTTCAGTGTGTTCTGGCAAATTAGACTTACTATGGTTGCGTGCCGCTCCTTCCTGCGGAGAAGTAACAAGATTCCAGCCTGCCCTGCCCCCGCTGATATGGTCCAGCGACATCAATTGTCTGGAGATAGTGAATGGCTCAGTAAAAGATGTAGAGAACGTCCCTACTAAGCCAATATTTTTGGTAACTGATGCCAGCGCAGATAAAATGGTGATCGGTTCAAAACGGTTTAAAAAATGAGGAATCGATTTTTCAGAAATAAATAAGCCGTCTGCAATGAAAATAAAACTAAACAAGCCTTTTTCGGCTGTTTGCGCCTTTTTCATGTAAAATTCAATATTCGTGCTGGCCGAGGGATCAACATCGGGATGACGCCAGCCGTCAGTTGTTCCCCCGACACCGTGAATCATGGCTCCAAACTGAATAAAATCTGAACGTGTCATCTTTTTGCCTCCTTTATCTGTGCATGATTAGCAAGTGCAAGATCAAGGTGTTCAATGCCGATTTCAGTTATCCCTTGATACTGATTGCCGCGCCCGATTTCGACCACAGGCACATGGCGTACCCCATATTTCACCTGTAAAATATCTCGAAGTTCCTCTTTCTCTGAAACATCGATATTTTGGAACGGGAACCCTTTTTCATTCAAATAATTCTTGACTTCCTCACAATACGAACAGCCTTTTTTACTCCAAACCACAATGTTCAAAACATCACTCATTCTTCTGTTCCTCCTTAACGTTTTGCAGCTAAAACTGCATCGCTCAGCAGCTGATAAGACAGCTGTTTTTCTACAGCATTTTTGATAGGTGTAAAAATAACAAAATCATTGATTTTGTATGTGCCTGATAAACGTGTTAATTCTTCTGCCACTTCTTCCTTTGTTCCGGCAATAATCCCGGTTTTTTGCACGATGATGTCATATGGCTCTGTGACGTTTTCCAGATAGGCCTCAGCCTGTTCGCGGGAACCGACGTTGACCTTACGCCCGTCTTTCAAAACCACTTTTATCGATTCACGCGACACAATATGTTTTTCCGCTTCTTCTTTTGTATGTGCCGCAAAAACAGCGGGAGCAAGATGAAATTCAGCCTCTGATCCTGGGGGGAGATGCGCGTCAAATGCTCGGCGGGCTTCCTTCAGCACTTCCTCTTCACCGTTAATAAAGTAAGCAAAGACAAAAGAGATTCCCAGTTTTGCAGCCGAAATGGCACTCTCTGTGCTTCCTCCTAATAGAAAAATACCCGGCTTCCGATCAACCTGCGGCCTAGGACGCAATGCGGCATAGCGGTGGGTATCAGGAAAATCGTCCCGTACGAAATGAGTAAGCTCCTCCAGTTTTTCATCAAACTGACGCACCGGTTTTTCATAATCGGCCTGCAGTGCGTCTGTGGACAGCTGAAACCCGCCGGGCGCTTTGCCCACTCCAAGATCTATACGGCCGGGAGCTAACGCTGATAGAAGATGGAATTGCTCCGCTACTTTATAAGAGCTGTAATGCTGCAGCATCACTCCGCCTGATGCTAAACGAATTTTTCTTGTGCTTGCAGCAAGATAGCCTAAAAGAACCTCGGGCGCAGACCCTGCAATCTCATCATTGTTGTGATGTTCGGCCACCCAAAATCGGTGATATCCACACTCTTCAGCCATTTGTGCCAAGTTGACTGTATACTGTAATGTATCAGCTGCTGTCTCCCCTTCACCAATCAAGCTTTGGTCTAAAATACTTAAGCGGATCATATCACCGGCTCCTTTATGTGTTCTTTTGGTTCAAATAAATATTCCGGCGAAACACGGCGGAGAAACTGCCTCGTTCTGTCTTTTTTGGTATGGCGGAAGACTTCCTCCGGGGTTCCTTGTTCAACAATGACTCCTTCATCCATAAAAACAACTTGATCAGAGACCCTTCTTGCAAACTCCATTTCATGTGTAACAACAATCATGGTGGCTCCGGTTTTCACGATTTCCAGCATTACCTCAAGCACTTCACCGACCAGCTCCGGGTCAAGCGCTGCCGTCGGCTCATCGAACAGCAGCACATCAGGATGAATGGCAAGCGCCCTTGCTATCCCAACCCTTTGCTTTTGTCCTCCCGATAACTGACTCGGATAAGCGTTCAATTTATCTTGAAGCCCGACCTTTCTCAGTTCATTTTCCGCTACGGCATACGCGTCTTGCTTTCTCATTTTCCGGGCAATCGTCAAGCCCTCCATGACATTTTCAATTACCGTTTTGTGAGCAAACAGGTGGTATTGCTGAAATACCATTGCCGTCTGTTTTCTGAGCCAGTGAACCTCTTTTTTCGACGGAAAGCTGCAATTAATCACTTTGTCATGTATAGAAATGATCCCTTCGTCTGGACGTTCTAATAAATTCAGGCACCGTAAAAAGGTGGTTTTCCCTGATCCGCTCGGCCCGATAATCGTCACAACTTCTCCCTTGCGTACCGTGAGATTTATCCCTTTTAATACATGGTGGATGCCAAACTGTTTATGGATATTTTTAATCTCAATCATAAAGTGCCTCCTTGAAATCTGGCTGCCTTTCTCTCTAATACTCCATTTACGGATTCTAGGATTAGAGTCAGCACCCAATAGATAATCGCTGCTCCGATAAACGCTTCTAAAAATGCATAATTATCAGAAGCAACGATAGTCGCCGTCCCTGTAATCTCTGGGACAGCCACTATAGCCGCGATAGAGGTGGTATGCAAAAAGCCGATACCCAAATTTGTGAAGTTTGGGATGGAAACCATCAGCGCCTGCGGCAATATTACACGCCGAAAGGTTTGGCTGTGTGTCAAGCCGATTGAATAAGCCGCTTCGACCTGTCCGGTATCCATCGCCAGAATGCCCGACCGGATGATTTCTGTCAGATAAGCTCCGGCAGTTAAAGACAAGGCCATGATGACAAACATGGAGACCGGTATCTCATTGGCGGACCAGCCGAGATGAAAAAAACTGCTGACTTGATCTGCAACAGGCGGTATCCCTAAATAAATCAACATAATGTGAAGGATTGCAGGTGTACTTCGAAAGAAAGACACATAAAACCTTGAGCAAGCCGCCAAGCCCTTAATTCTAAAAATTCTAACAATTATATTTCCAAGAGCCACGAGAAATCCAAACACAATCGGCAAAACAGCCATCATTAATGTCAGAGGAATGGTCTTTACCATTTCTTTCATGGCGGAAACGATAAATGGAAAGTCAAATTGCAATCTTCTCCCCCCTCATCCGAAGAAATATATCAATGTATGTTCATGTCAAAAACAGTAACAATCCTTGTTTGATTCTTCTTGATTCGTTTTTCTGCCACTCGAAAGAACCATTCGAATAAAACCGCTACAGCATAATAAACAATCGATAGCGCAATGTAAACTTCAAGAGAATGGTTGCTTGAGGTAATCAGTGTTTGGCCCCTTCCGGACATATCCATAACACCTATTGAAAAGGCTAGAGACGTATCTTTTAAAGAACTGATCACCATGTTTCCCATATTCGGAAACGCCTGGACAAGTGCCTGGGGCAGAACGATTCGCCTGAAGGCCTGACTACCGCTTAAGCCAATACTGTACGCCGCTTCCGTTTGGCCTTTATCTACACTGCCCACCCCCGCTCGAATGATTTCTGCGGCTGCCGCTGCATTGCTTAACGCATAGGTTGCGACAGCAGCATAAAACGGGTCCATTTTTGATGTATCAATCCCAATAAGCCCCGTAAGCGCCGGGATTCCGTAAAACACGATGAAAAGCTGCACCATGATAGGCGTTCCCCTGAAAAACGAGATATACACTTTTGCCAATTGATTTACAATTGGAATATTGTAGATGCGGGGCAGTGCCAGAAAGAGTCCTAATACAAAACCGAAAAGCAAGGACAGTGTTAAAATGTATAATGTAACCGGTAAATAAGCGGTTAACGTCGGCACAAAATCTCCAATCATGTTCATATCAAACGCTTTTTCCATTACTGCTCCCTCTCTTTTTACCTAATACTGCTCTTTGGAATAGTCGTCACCAAGCCATTTCAAACTGAGCCTTTTCAGCGTTCCGTCATCAATGATTTCCTGTAAGGCTTTATCAATATCGTCACTTAACGTTTGTTCATTTTTGTTAAACATAAAATACACTTTGGCATTTGAAAGCACATGACCGACGGTTTTTTCTTTAATAGCGCTCGTCTTGTTTTGAAAGTCTACTGCAAAAGGCGTTGAGATCGTTGCGTCCGCACGCCCCGATTTCAGCTGATTCGCAGTCTCATTTGCGCCTTGGCCCTCATAGGCAATCTCAAACGGCCGTCCATTATCCTCATTCCATTTTTTCAGTACAAGCGCTCCGTTGGAGGTTGCACTCGTAATCACCCGTTTTCCTTTTAAGTCTTCAATTCCACGGATCGTATCGTTATTTTGAAGCACAGTAATTTTTAAAGGAAAATGGTTGTAAGCAACCTTGTTAAACAGAAATTTTTTCTCACGCTCTTTGCTTTTCTCCATTTGATGTGCCACGATATCGACTTTATGCTGTCCGAGGCTGACAAGCAGGTTGGAAAATTCCATCGTTTTAAATGTGAATTTATAATGTGGCAGGCGCTTATCAAGCTCTTTGATCAGTTCGACATCATAACCGGTTAAATCGCCTTTTTCATCGATAAAGCAAATATTCGGAAATTGGGTTCCAGTTCCGACCGTGATCGTCTGTACCTTCTTTTGCCCGGCTCCCGTCGTTTGACTGCCTGCACCGCAAGCTGACAGAACTGTTATAAGCGAAAATAATATTGCCATGAATGCTGCTTTCGTTTTCATCTCATCGCCCCATTTATTTTTCAAAACTTGATTTTGAATAATCTGCCCCGAGCCATTTTCGGCTTAGTTTTTTTAGCGTTCCGTTTTTCTCCAGCTTTTTAATCGCTTGATCCGTGTCATCCGCCAAGGTTTGGCTGCCTTTATTAAACATAAAGTACACCTCGGTATCTAATAACACGTCACCGACTGTCTTTTGGCGAAAGGCGTGCGTTTTATTCTGAAAATCGACGGCAAACGGTGTAGCTATCGTTGCATCTGCGCGCCCGGTTTCAATTTGATTGGCGGTGTCATTGCTTCCCTGTCCCGCATATTTCAAATGAATTGGGCTGCCGTGCGTTTTGTTGTACTTTGTAATATAATCTGCCGCATTTGACGTGGCGCCAACTATGACTGTTTTTCCGTGTAAGTCTTTTAATGTATGAATCTTGTGATTATCCTCTTTCACCGTGATGTACATCGGCGAGTAGTTATATGGGACTTTATGATACAAAAAACGCTTTTCTCGTTCTTTATTTTTGGCCATATTGTGCGCAATCACATCAATTTTTTTATTTCCGAGACTCGTCAGCAAATTTGAGAAATCCATCGTTTTAAATTCAAATGTATATTGAGGCAACTCCTTATCGATGGCTTTCATCACTTCAATGTCATACCCGGTCAAATCGCCTTTTTCATTTAAAAACGCAATATTCGGAAAATCTGTTCCAGTGCCGATTATGACTGTTTGAGCCTGACGATCTGTTTTGTTATTTGTTTGCGAACATCCCCCGCCAAGTAATGCAAACACTGACAGCAGCAAAACCAATCCTTTACGCTTATTCATAGGCTCCTCACATCATGCCCAGCTGGGCGCACCTAAAAGCGTTGGGTTAAATCGTTCCGGAATCAGAACCTTGTGCATCATCACACCTATGTCCCCGTCTTTTTCCTGCTCAAAATACACTTCATACCCTCTCCTTCTGTACATGTCAGCAAGCCAAGGATGCTTGCGCGCGGATGTGCCGAGTGTCAGCGCAGGAGCCTTCAGCATATCTCGAAGCACTTTTTCTTCAACATACGTAAGCAGCTTACTTCCGGCGCCTTGCCCTTTATATTCCGGCAGTGTCGCAAACCACCACACAAATGGATATTTTGAAGGAGGCGTCTCACTCTCCCACGGGAACCTGATTGTAATCGTTGAAATCAGCTTCCCATCCCGCTCCAGCACAATCGCTGAATGATGTTCAATATTTTCTGATACCATTTGGATATCAGCTCTCGTGGATGGCCAATCAATATCCAGCCGCCGAATGGGCTGAAATGCGCTGTTAACCAGTTTCAACAGCTCCGATGCATCTTCAACAGTTGCCAGTCGAAAAATATCATCACTCATTTTTGTCACTCCTCTTCACAAAATATATAATTCCTATTTGTTTACTAAGCTTTTATTGTTTATACTATAAAGCATACTCTGATCTTTGACTAATCAAAAAAAGTAAACCTTCACTTCAGTAATTTTAATGATGAAAAACAGGAGGGAGCACATTGGAGTTACGCTCAATCAAAACGTTTCATACGATTGTAAAATTTGGAAGCTTCTATAAAGCTGCAGAAATACTCAACTACTCGCAGCCGACGATATCGATGCGTATGAAGCAATTGGAGCAGGATTTAGGCGTACTGCTGTTTGAAAGAGGAAAAAGCCTGCAGTTGACAAAAGCAGGGAAGCTTTTTTATGAACGAACAGGAGATCTTTTGATGCAATACGAGGCGCTTAAACACAACCTCTCCGACTTAAAGGAAGAAGAGGCAGGCATTATCAACATAGGGGTTTCAGAGCCAACCGCCAGTCTGATATTCCCCGAGATTTTAAAGGATTTCTTAAAGGATTACCCAAAGATAACGGTTAATATCAAGGTTGATGACGCCAATACTTGCAGTCAAAAGCTTTTAGACGGGACGATTGATTTTGCAGTCTGCGGCGAGCCGGAGCTGATTCTTGAAAATTACTACCATCCATTTTTTTATGACACATTAAATGTGATTATATCTGATCAACATCCGCTCGCTGAGAAGAAGGCTGTCCATTTGTCTGATTTAGCAGAAGAGCGCTTCATATTTACGCCCGCCAATTGCCCCATTCGCTTACAAATTGAACAGCATTTACATAGAGAACTCGGGAATCGCTACAAAAAAATGGAGCTCACAAGCAGCATGTCACATGAATATTACGTACGTGAAAACATCGGAATTTCAATCTTTACCAGCACCGCACATTCTAAACCGTTCAACGGCACTAAAGTTATT
This sequence comes from Bacillus sp. 9.4, assembly GCF_055486415.1. Lineage (NCBI taxonomy): Bacteria > Bacillati > Bacillota > Bacilli > Caryophanales > Bacillaceae > Bacillus > Bacillus sp. 9.4. Next base: position 1,015,057 of record NZ_JBVFMU010000001.1, read on the forward strand.
CCAATTCTGAACCTGGATATCACCCCGCCCATAGGGCTGTTGACAAATCAAAAAGAAGTTCATTTTGACCGCGCCACGAAGGACTTGATCGCCCGGATAACCAAACGTTTTCAGCAGCGCAGCAAAGAATTGGAAGGAACCTCTGATAAGACCATTACAGGATAACTGAAAAAATAAAAACCACCTCCTGATTCATCAGGAGATGGTTTCACGGTTTAAAGCTCGATCGTCTCACCGACCGACATGACTTTGCCGACTCCGCCCGGCAGGCTGTCAGCGAATGCTTCTGGGTCTTGTTCGATGACCGGGAATGTATTGTAATGCACCGGCACGACCTGTTTTGCGCGCAGCCATTCAGCGGCAAGCTTGGCGTCTTCAGGCCCCATCGTAAAGTTATCGCCAATCGGCAGGAAAGCAAGGTCGATATGATTCAATTCGCCAATGAGTTTCATATCAGAGAAAAGAGCCGTATCGCCCGCGTGGAAAATCGTTTTATCTTCTACAGTCAGCAAAATACCGGCAGGCATGCCTGTGTAAGTGATCGTTTTGTTTTCTTCATCTGTGATGGCTGATCCATGAAAGGCCTGTGTGAGCTTCACTTTTCCAAAATCGAACTGGCGGGAGCCGCCGATGTGCATTGGATGAACATTCAAGCCTTTCCAGCCTAAGTACACAGCGAGCTCGTTCGGTGCTATAACCAGCGCGTTATTTTGCTTGGCGATTTGTTCAGTATCACCGACATGGTCATTGTGGCCGTGCGTTAGTAAGATGACATCCGCTTTTACATCCTCCGGCTTTATATCCGTTAATGAATTCCCTGTTAAAAACGGATCAAAAATAATATGATGGTCCTTCGTTTCCACTGTGATTACAGAATGTCCGTGATATGTCACTTTCATTTCTTTCACCTCGTCACATGATTTTGATTTTTTTATTTTCCCTTTTTAAAAAGCTGAAAAACTTATGTTGTTTGATTCTTGTTAATGACATTGAGTCCTCCGGTGGCTTCAATGACAGTCCCTGTCACAAGGTCTGAGTTCTCCTCACACAAGAAAGCGATAATCCGGGCGATATCCTCGCCTGTACCGGATCTTCCTATCGGCGTTTTTTCTTTGCCAATTCGCATTCTGGCTTCCTCTATCGATGCTTCTTTCATGTCGCCGACAATGTCTCCTGGGCAAACCATGTTGGCGGTTATGCCGAATTCGGCTTCTTCAATGGCAATTGTCTTCGTCAAAGAAGCCAAGCCCACTTTCGCAGCGCCAAATGCCGATCGGTGAAGCCAGCCGGGCGCGTGAGCCGCACCTTGGAATCCGTACGTAATGATGCGTCCAAATTGCTGTTTTCTCATAATAGGAATAACCGCTTTGAATAAATGAAAGACGGCGCTTAAATTTCCTTCCAGCATGCCATACCATTCATCATCAGTATAATCGGCTAACTTTTTACGTTCAAATATGTATGGTCCAGCGTTGTTAATCAAAAAGTCGATCCTTCCGAAGCGGTTTAAGGCAGCCTCTGCAATACGCAGCAGATCTTCTTTTTTGGTGACATCACCTTTTACAAATTGCAGCCGGTCAAGACAATCGGGACAGGCTTCCTTCAGGCGGCTGACTGCCTCCTCATCCTGTCTGTAATTGACTGTTACTGAATACCCCTTTGCAAGCAACGTTTCAGTCACTTTGCGGCCTAAACCCTTCGAACCGGCAGTAATTAAAGCATGTCGCACATGAATACCTCCCAAAGCAACGTCGCCGCTTTCAATAAAGTGTTTCTTCTTCTACTTTACTATAAAAGGCTTGCAATATCACTTTTTACACTTTGGCATACAAAAAAAGCTGTCTGTACAGACAGCTTATTCTGCAGGAGATGAAGACTCCTGATCAGGCATATCGACATAACCGCTTTGATATGCTTCTGAAATGAGCCTTGTTGTCTCCTGGCTTTCTTGTTCATCATAAATATAGCGTTCCGGTTCTTTTTTCATCATTCTGCCTCCCATCATTATAGAGGTAGGTTGGCTATAATGACGGGATTTTATGAAGGAAATTTTAACAAACTCCTGCTGCCACGCAAGCTTTCGCTTTTTCAAGCGCCTGTTCCACCTGTTTGAATCCGGTGCCCCCGGCGCTCATTCTTTTTTCAACTGCGTAGTAAGGGTCTAACACAGTGTAAATATCTTCTTCGAATAGTGTGCTCGCCTGCTGAAACTCGCCAAACGGCATATCGCTTAAATAGATCCCTCTTTCGATGCATGTGTACACAAGTTTCCCGACCACTTCATGCGCTTCTCTGAACGGCATTCCTTTTTTAGCTAAATAATCGGCCAGTTCCGTCGCGTTTGAAAAGTCTTGTTTTGTTGCTTGCTTCATGACGTCTTTGTTTACAGTCATTGTTTGGATCATGCCTGTGAAGATTTGCAGGCTGCCCTCCACCGTTTTCACCGTGTCAAACATGCCCTCTTTGTCTTCCTGCAGATCTTTGTTGTAAGCGAGCGGAAGTCCTTTCATGATCGTAAACAGACCCATCATATCGCCGTATACGCGCCCTGTTTTGCCGCGGATCAGCTCCGCCATATCAGGGTTTTTCTTTTGCGGCATCATGCTGCTTCCTGTTGCGTACGTATCGTCAAGCTCGATGAATTTAAACTCCTGCGAGCACCATAAAATGATTTCTTCAGCGAGACGGGATAGGTGCATCATCAGCATACTGCTGTTGCTTAAAAACTCCAAAATGAAGTCTCTGTCGCTGACGCCGTCCAAGCTGTTTTCATAAATGGAATCAAAGCCGAGCTGTTCTGCTGAATAATCACGGTCAATTGGGAAGGTTGTTCCCGCGAGCGCCCCGCAGCCGAGCGGAGATTTGTTAATCCGCTTCATCGAATCCTGAAAACGCTCCTTGTCGCGCTCAAGCATCCAGAAATACGCAAGCAGATGGTGAGCGAATGAAATCGGCTGGGCGCGCTGCAAATGTGTGTAGCCCGGCAGAATCGTTTCAACGTTCGCTTCCGCCTTTTCGATCAGCGCACTTTGGAATGCCTCAATCAGCTCGATGATGTGGCCGACATGATTCTTCAAGTATAAATGCATGTCAGTCGCCACCTGGTCATTCCGGCTTCTGCCGGTATGCAGCTTGCCGCCAAGAGGACCGATTTCGTCAATGAGCATTTTCTCAATATTCAAATGAATATCCTCATAATCGACTGAGAATTCCAATGCTCCCTCGTCTGCTTTTTGCAAAAGGGTATTCAGGCCCTCTCGGATTTTCAACTCTTCTTCTGCTGTCAGAATACCGCATTTTTTCAGCATGGCAGCATGTGCGAGAGACCCTGTAATGTCTTCAGCAACTAAATTTTGGTCAAATGATATGGACGCGCCGAACTCGTCGACCCATTTTTCCGGTGTTTTTTGAAATCGGCCTCCCCAAAGCTTCTTCATGCTTTAATCTGCTCCTTCTTTTTCACGATGCTGTTCACTTTTGTCGGAAGTCCCCAAAGCTCGATAAATCCGATTGCTGCATGGTGATCAAATGCATCGTCTTTTGTATATGTTGCAAGTTTTTCATCATATAGAGAGTATTCCGATTTACGTCCTTCTACAATTGCATGGCCTTTAAACAGCTTCACGCGGACAATGCCTGTGACATGCTTTTGCGTTTCTTTTAAGAAAGCGTGCAGCGCGTCTTTTAACGGTGAGAACCATAAGCCGTTGTAAATGATTTCTGACATTTTTTGCTCGATGATCGGTTTAAAGTGGGCTACCTCTTTCACCAGTGTCAAATCTTCTAATTCTTTATGCGCTTTGATCAGTGTCATCGCACCAGGGCATTCGTATACTTCCCGGGATTTAATGCCAACGAGGCGGTTTTCCACGTGGTCGATACGTCCGACACCGTGCGCGCCCGCCATTTCATTCAGCTTCAAGATCAGCTCAGAAAGCGAGTAGGAAACACCGTCAATGGAGACAGGCACGCCTTGTTCAAATGCAATTTCAATCACTTCCGGCGTGTCCGGCGTTTTTTCCAGCGGAGCTGTTAAATCGTATGCACCTTCTGGCGGCGCCGCCCATGGATCTTCTAAAATACCGCACTCATTGGCGCGTCCCCAGAGGTTTTGGTCGATAGAATACGGGCTGTCAAGATTGATCGGAATCGGAATGCCGCGGCTAGCCGCATATTCAATTTCTTCTTCACGTGACCACTGCCATTCGCGAACCGGCGCGATGACTTCTAGGTCAGGGTTTAATGATTTAATGGAGACTTCGAAACGAACCTGGTCATTTCCTTTCCCTGTGCATCCGTGGGCAATCGCCTGTGCATCTTCTTTTTCCGCAATTTCAACCAGTTTTTTCGCGATCAGCGGTCGAGATAATGCCGAAACAAGCGGGTATTTTCCTTCATACATCGTGTGGGCCTGCAAAGAGATAAGCGCGTAATCCTGTGCAAATTCTTCTTTTGCATCGATCACGTAGGAGTTTGTCGCGCCGACTTCAAGCGCTTTCTGCTGAACAAATGCCAAATCTTTGCCCTCACCGACATCCAGGCAGCAGGCGATTACATTATATCCTTGCTCCTGAAGCCATTTTATTGCGACGGAAGTATCAAGACCTCCTGAGTATGCTAATACGACTTTTTTCTGTTCTGACATGATAAAAATCCCCTCTCAACCGTGTTTCTATTTTGTATAAAAATAAATTATATTTAATAAAAATACATTTTGTATGTATACACTTTAACAAGTACGTTTCGTTTTTTCAAGCCTTTTATAAAAAAAACTTCACCTAAATACTCAGGTGAAGTTTCATAGTATTTATTCATTTACTTGTCTTTTCTGATTTCTCTGACCACATGCGCAAGTTCGGGAATAATCAGCTTATTCATTGCCAGCTTTACTGCGCCGCTTGAGCCTGGCGTTGAGAAAACAGCGGTATGCTGAATGACGCCGGCAGTTGCTCTCGACATGATTGCGGCAGAGCCGATATCCTCTGTATAACTCAGCATCCTGAATATTTCTCCAAAGCCGGGCAGCTCTTTCGAAAACAACGGCGTTATGGCTTCAATAGTGACATCCCGATCTGCTATGCCTGTCCCTCCGTTTAAGAGTACCGCGTCTGTCTGTTCATCCATGCAGCCTGCAAGCACTGACCGCTGCAAAGCATCCTTTTCGTCTTTTACAATTTCATATGCAGCAATATGATGACCGGCTTCTTCTAAAAATGAGATCATCAGCTTGCCGCTTTTATCGGTTTCCTCTGTCCTCGTGTCACTGACAGTAATCACTTTGCACCGAACGATATCGGGAGCTTCTTGTTTATGCTCTTGAACGCTCATTGGCCCACCTCTTTTATGTTTTCTGTCTGTCACTATCATGCATCAACAAAAAAGCACATTCAAGAGAATGTGCTTTCATGCGATTTATTTTGCTAAACGAACAACGTCGCGCGCAATCATGACTTCTTCATCTGTCGGAATGATCATGACTTTTACTGGAGAATGCGGATAGCTGATGAAAGCTTCCTCGCCGCGCACGTTATTAAGCGCAGGATCCCAGTATACGCCCATGAATTCTAAACCGCGAAGAACGCGTTCTCTGACTTCCACACTGTTTTCACCGATACCGGCAGTAAAGATGATCGCATCTACACCGCTCATTCTTGCAGCGTAAGAACCGATGTATTTGTGGATTCTGCTTGCGAATACTTCAAGAGCCGTTTCCGCGCGCTCATTTCCTTCTTTCGTTGCTTCGACGATGTCACGAAGATCGCTTGAGAAACCGGAAATGCCGAGCAGTCCGCTTTTTTTGTTTAATGTATTCAATACTTCGTCAGCCGTTTGGCCTGTTTTCTCCATGATGTATGGAATCAGGGCAGGGTCGATGTTTCCAGAACGTGTACCCATTGCTACACCGGCAAGCGGCGTAAAGCCCATGGATGTGTCAATTGATTTTCCGCCTTCAACAGCCGCAATACTTGCTCCGTTTCCAAGGTGGCAGGAAATCAGGCGCAAGTCTTTTAACGGACGGCCGAGAAGCTCTGCCGCACGCTCAGTTACATATTTATGTGAAGTGCCGTGGAAGCCGTATTTACGGATGCCGAATTTTTCATAGTATTCATACGGCAAGCTGTACAGGTAAGACTGCTCAGGCATTGTTTGGTGGAATGCCGTATCAAATACAGCTACCGCAGGAACATTTGGAAGCACTTCTTTGAACGCTTTAATTCCAACGATATTTGCCGGATTGTGAAGCGGTGCCAATTCAGAAATATCTTCGATTTCCTTAATGGTTTCATCCGTTAATAAAACAGAATCGCTGAATTTTTCTCCGCCGTGAACGACACGATGGCCAATTCCGTCAATTTCATTCAAGTCTTTAATAATGCCGAATTCCGTTAACTTATTCAGCAGCATTTTAACAGCTACCGCATGATCCGGAATATCAGTTACTTCTGTATTTTTTTCGCCGTTCACAGAAATTGTGAATACACTGTCGGCGATACCGATTCGTTCAACTAAACCCTTCGTTAAAACGGTTTCTGAAGGCATTTCGAAAAGCTGAAATTTCAAAGACGAGCTTCCTGCGTTAATTGCAATAATTTTGGACATGATTGACGCTCCTTTATACTCTGTATCAACAACTTCGTTTTTCGTACTTTTTTCCCGGTGAATATCAACATCTTCTCCGAAAAATATCTGACTTTTCCATTTAAACATTGTCATGTCGGCTTTTCAAGTCAACTTGCGTATTGATAACGCTTACAATAAGAAGTCGTTATTTTCAGACACATTCCCTATAGATTTTGTATTGATGAACGCTTACAATTTGCGGTTTTTCCCTCTGTATTTTGTGTTTCAAAGCTGGATTCAATTCGTCAAGTCCGGTCTTCAAAAGCATAAATAAAAGCAGCTTAGGCATCGACCTCATACGGCTGCCTAAGCTGCTTTTAAAACACTTACTTTTCTTTTTTAAACCATTCATCAAATTGAGCCATCATATCAAGCATCGCCTTTTGATTGGAGAAAGACGGAAGATTCGCAAGCAGAATTTGCCCCGGCGCTTTCGTATTCTCTCCTTGTTTCTGAAGCACAAGGATGCTTTTGGCATGAGCTTCGTCTTTAAAAATAGATTTTGGCAGCTGCAACAGTGCGTTGATATGAACCTTATCTTTGAAAAACTGTTTCAGCTTGCCGCTTTGGGAGCTCTCAAACAAATGATTCGGAATCATAAAAAATAAGTAGCCGCCCGGTTTGGTATGCTTGACGCTCTGTTCAATAAACAGATGATGAGCGAAGGAATGGCCTTCGTCAGCTTTAAGCTCAAACGCTTCTGCTCCTTCGTCATTCGGATAATAGCCGACTGGCAGATCACAAATGACCGTGTCAACTGGATCGATAAACAACGGCTCAAGGCTGTCCTGGTGGAAAAGCTCAAGCTCTTTTTTCAGAAGGTTCGCTTGGGCATAGGCGATCTTCAAGAGCACATCATCAATTTCAATGCCAAAGCTGTTTGCCGTTTTTTCAGACAGCTGGTTCAGCACGGTAAACAGAAGGTTCCCAGTTCCCAAGGCTGGATCAAGAATGGTCAATTCCTTTTTGTCCGCCATAAACTTATTCACCAAATAGCTGATGAAAAGCCCGATCGTATCCGGCGTCATTTGTCTGTTTGGATGGGAGATATCTTTCATTCCTTTAAGGACGGCAAGCTGAAAAGCCTTGCGTACCCACTCATGCTCATACTTGCCGAATTCCGCTTTTTCAAGCAGAGCCTGAAGTTGTTTGGTTTTCTGATCAGCAGGCAGTTTCAGCTGATCCGTTTTTTCAAGAAAATACATTTCTCCTGCTTCGGCCAGCGCCTCTATATATGAAATCTGCAATTCATTCTTTATCATAATCGCTGCTTCGTTTAACAGCTCATACACCGCACCTACATGGTCGTTTTGCATATTGTGTTCCTCCTTGCCATGAAAAAAGCTCCGGCGGCAGCCTGGAGCTTTTTTCCCTGCTTACTTCACTAATGCCTTAGCAGCCTCAATTGGCTTTTCATAGTTCGGGTGGTTTGTTGCTTCGCTTACATATTCAGCGTAAACGACTTTTCCATTCTCATCAAGGACAAATACGGAACGCGCAAGCAGACGAAGTTCTTTAATATACACACCGAACGCTTCGCCAAATGACATATCTCTGTGGTCAGACAGTGTTTCCACTTTGTCAATTCCGTTAGCGCCGCACCAGCGCGCTTGCGCGAATGGAAGGTCTGCACTGATTGTGTAGACGTTGACATCTCCAAGCTTTGCAGCTTCTTCGTTAAAACGGCGTGTTTGTGCATCACAAACACCTGTATCAATTGAAGGGATAACAGAAATAATCGTTACCTTTCCTTTCATGTCAGCTAACGATTTTTCTTCAAGGCTGTTAGTCAGCACTGTGAAATCAGGAGCTTGATCTCCTACCTTCACTTCTTGTCCGACAAGTGTAACCGGACCGCCTTTGAATGTAATTTCAGCCATTATAATTCCTCCCTTTTGTATGTATGTCTCTATCATAGTAAAGTTTCCTGCAAACTGCAAAGTTTATGCCAAAAAAAAGTTAACTGCGGCCAGCGCAGTTAACCTTTTTTTAATAATTCATATTGTTCATTTGGTTTTGATTTTGGCCCTGGCCTTGGTTCTTGTTATTTTTCTTGAACATTTGCTGGATGCGTTCGAGTGTTTGAGGGGCTGCGTCTAAAATTTTCTCTATTAAATGGGTATTTTCATCTAAATGAAGCATTCTGATGCCTGTCGATCCGACAATTAAAAACGCGATCGGCGTAATGGACACACCGCCCCCGCTTCCGCCTCCGAAAGGAAGTTTCTGTTCTCTTGTCTCATCGTCTTCCGATTTCTTTTCGGCCGGCTTTCCGCCAAACTCGCTTCCGCCTGCGGCGAATCCGAATCCAACTTTAGAAACAGTTAAAATCACACTTCCATCAGGCGTTTCTACTGGATCTCCGATGATGGTGTTAACATCAATCATTTCCTTCAAGTTTTCCATTGCGGTTTTCATTAAACCTTGGATGGGATGGTCTGCCATATACGCTTCCTCCTTAAACTGATGAATCATTCTTTGAAGTCATTCTAGCCGACGGATTCTTCTTTAATACGGATAGCTCCCGTCCGTATTTGACGAATTTGAAAGCTGCAAGCATAGCATGTCCAAAGCGAAAAAAGAATATACACTGAAAATGGGTCTTGGAAACAGGGACTTGAAACGACGGGATCACCTCATAGACAGGTTTATTCACAAAGTCCAGGTGGTCGTAGAGCATTGCTGCGATACCGCCCTTCACACCCCATACAGCACCTGTTAACACACCTGTCACTGCCGCGTCCTGAATTCCGATTACTGTAACCCATTCTAGTTTTGTGATATGTAAATGCGCGAGAAAAGACGCGCTGATTTTCCGTAGTCTGGTGACCTGATGCAAAAGCATTTCGATTTTATTAATGCTTTGCTGCACATCGTTTTGTGTAATTTTTTTCTTTCCGCTGCTTTTTTTCATTTTGGATTCAGTTTTTTGTTTGATATCCACTGTTCCGTCTTCTTTGTTCACCTTAATCGCCGGGATTGTTTTTTTGATCCTTATAAGGCCAAACAGCGCCGTAATCTTCAAGGTCAATTTGTCATTATCATCGGCATGAAGATACTCCAGCGCGACATGGATTTTCATTCTGAGAAGCAGTACGATCCCTATGAGAATAAGAATGGCTGTCAGTACATACACCATATTCTTCACTTCCTCTAGGAGCATTATCGCCAATTCCTAAAAAAATAAACCCGGACGGAGGTCCGGGTTATCGGTTATTTGCGGTATAATTTTTCATGCACCACGGTGGTATCCGCGATGTAATCATGAATCCCTTGTTTTGTAGGTGAAAAAGCAACAACGATATATAAAATCCAAATCTTATCAATATACCGTCCAACCACTTCACGAAAAATCACTGTACTCCATGTCAGCTTGCTATCTTGCTTCACAGAAACCACTTTGAGGCCGAACACCATTTTACCAAGCGTCTGCCTGAAGTATTTTGTCATTAGTGCGAAATAGGCAAGATACACAATAAGCGTTGTCACACTGTAGGCCGAGAAGGTAAACATGCCGGATGTTTTCGGCAGATCCAATACGGTAAAGAGGGGAGAAACGAGCAAATGGTTTAATCCCCATATCACGAGCCAATCAAGCAGGAAAGCCCAGAAACGAACCCAAAAGCCAGCATAGGCATGTGTCAGCTGCTCCGCTTCTTGCGGGCCTTTGATGTCATTGCGCTCTAACTCTTCATATGTCGCGTCCATTATTGTTCCCTCCTACTTCGCATAGAGATACATCATTCTCGGCGAACCGGATTGCGATAGAATTTCTCTCATATTCAAAAAATCAATTTCACTTTTAAACATTTTGTTCGCACCCATGGAAAACAGTGAGCCTAATCCGAAGCTTTCCTCATAAGAAATGACAGAGGCGTTTTTCAAATCCTTGTGATCCTTTTTCATGGCCGTAATGGTATCGTTATAAAAACCAAGCTCATCAACGAGGTTCAGTTTTTTCGCCTGCCGTCCGTCATACACGCGGCCGTCCGCAATTTTCTTTACCTCTGCTTTCGACATGCCGCGCCCTTTTGAAATGACATCAACAAAGCCTTCATACGAATTATCAACCATCGATTGCATGATGTTTTTTTCTTCTTTCGTCATCTCACGGGAAGGAGACATAATGTCCTTATGGGCCCCGCTCTTAATCGTTTCAAAAGAAATGCCAAGCTTATCGGCAAGCTTTGAATAATTGACGCTTTCCATAATGACGCCGAGTGACCCGGTCAGGGTTTCCGGTGTCGCAAAAATCTTATCAGCCGCTGTTGAGATGTAATAGCCTCCTGATGCTGCCATCGAACCCATTGACACGTAAATCGGTTTTTTAGTTTCTTTCTTGATTTCTTCCAGTTTCTTATGTATTTCAGCACTTTCATACACTCCGCCACCCGGAGAATTCACCTTCAGAACGATACCTTTGACCGCCTTGTCATCTTTTGCGCGCTCAAGGTTTTTTAAGAACGTTCTGTGGTTATATCCGTCTGCACCAAGCAGACTGCTTGAGTCCCCATTATCCTGAATGGTGCCGCTGACCTCTAATACGGCAATTTTACTTGAGAGACTGCCGTTTTCCAGCGTCTTTTCCTGCGATTCATCCGTCAGTGATGTGAGATCCGTTTGAGCGCCTTTGACGCTTTCAAAGAAACTCATAGAGATGCTGACGATAATAGACACGCCGAAAATCCCCAGAGCAATCACTAATGCAATCCATCTTTTTGCATTCATTTTTTCTCCTCCTTTTTCCCAAACTCTCTCATTATACGATTCAATATGAAAAATGTTTCAATTAATGAGAAAGCTCCGGCTTAACGGGCTGCCGGCAAACGTGGTACACTTATGGCCAAAGGTATTTTATCACAAATACTGGATGGCAGAAAAACTTAAATATGACAGCAAAGGGGAAATGGGATATGACCGATCAACGCCGTAATGTTTATTTTTTTCACAAACAGGATCAGGAAACAAACGAACAAGCCCGCTCGTTAACACAATTGGCTGAAGAGCATGGATTTACCGTTGTGAACCAGCACTCAGACGCCAATATTATCGCTAGCATTGGCGGGGACGGCACATTTTTGCAGGCAGTCCGAAAGACAAATTTTCGTGACGACTGCTTGTACGTCGGCATTACCAAAAAGGGGAAAGCTCATTTATATTGCGACTTTCATAGTGATGAGCGAGAAAAAATGGTCGATGCAATGACGTTTGAACAAATTGAAGTCAGAAAATATCCGCTGATTGAAGTGACAGTGGATAACGCTAGTCCTTTTCATTGCCTAAACGAGGTTTCCATCCGTTCAAGCATCATTAAAACCTTTGTGATGGACGTGCTGATTGACGATCTGCACTTTGAAACGTTTAGAGGTGACGGAATGATCATCTCAACGCCTACAGGCAGCACCGCCTATAACAAGTCTGTTGCAGGAGCGGTTGTTGATCCGCTGCTCCCATGCATGCAGGTATCTGAGCTTGCTTCTCTTAACAATAACACCTACCGGACACTCGGCTCGCCATTTGTCCTCAGCTCTGACCGAAAGCTGACCCTTCGTGTGGTGCAGGACGGCAACGAACACCCAATCATCGGCTTGGACAATGAAGCACTCAGCACGAGAAATGTGAAAACGATCGAAATCAAACTGTCTAATAAGAAAATCAAAACAGTCAAACTAAAGGACAATTCATTTTGGGAAAAAGTGAAGCGTACTTTTTTATAGAAAATAAAAGGACAGGCTGCTGCCTGTCCTTTTATGATTTCTCATATACAATCTGGCCGTTAATCACGGTTTTTTTAATCTCTAAAAGATGAAGCTGTGCGGGGTCAATGGCAAACGGATCACCACTGAGAACTGTAAAATCCGCGTCATAGCCTTCCGCAATTTTTCCGCGTGACTTCTCTTTATAAATGATACCGGCGCTACCTTCTGTATAAAGCTTTATCGCTTCATATACAGGTAAACATTCACTTTCATTATAGCTTGGCCCGTTTTGCTCATGACTGCTTTTCCGGAGGACCGCGGACTGGATCCCTAGAAGCGGATCAACAGGCTCAATCGGGGCGTCTGAACCGCCCGCGCATAAAATGCCTTTAGATATGAGGGTTTTCCAGGCAAATGCAGTCTTCATCCGGTCTTTTCCGAGACGGTCAATGACCCACGGAAAGTCGCTTGCAACGAAGTGCGGCTGAAGGTCAAGTGCGATCGGCATGCGTGCTGCTCTCTCGATTAATTCGTTATCAAGCACTTGGGCATGAATAAGCCGATCATGCCGGCCGTTTTTGGGCGGATGCTTTTCTATTGCGTTCAGCACTTTTTCAAAAGCAAGATCGCCGATTGCATGAACAGCAACCTCCATCCCTTTTTCTCTCGCTTTGCGAATGAGCCGGCCAAGGGTTTCGTCATCGTGAACCTGAACACCATTTGTTGATGGATCATCCTGATATGGTTCTTTCAATAAAGCCGTTCTCCCGCCAAGCGCCCCGTCCGCAAAGATTTTCATCGCACCGAACTCCACATAAGGGCCGGACGGCTTATCCAGCTGCTCCCATCGATCGACCGCTTCATGATGAACGAGCAAATGGCAGCGGAACGGATACTTTCCGCCAGCAACAGCTTTCTCATAAGCTTTCAACGGCACCGAAACATCACCATAATAGGACAAGTCTTCCGAATGACCGCCCGTCAGGCCTTTTGTCCAGCAATCCTTTATTGCAGCCGTTAATGCCTCATCAACATAGTGCTGAGAGACTGGCGGGACAGCCTTCAGAATCAAAACCTGCGCCTTATCAAACAGGAGTCCGGACGGCTCTCCATTTGCATCTTTCACGATGACTCCGCCGTCAGGGTCAGGAGTATTTCTTGAAATTCCCGCTGCTTGAAGAGCCGCAGAATTGACAGCTATTGCATGCCGGCATATACGTTTGAGCAAGACGGGCCTGTCTGGAAACAGGCGATCAAGATCATGCTTAGTCAAGTAGTCAGGTGTCTCAAACTGATTTTCATTCCAGCCCTCTCCAATGAGCCAATCGTTTTTAGGAAGCTGCCGCTCTCTTTCCTTCGCAGCCTGTAAAATTGCATCTTTCGACGTCAGTGCGGACAGATCGAGCTGAAGCTGTTTCTCACCGTGGCCGATCAAATGTAGGTGGCTGTCAACAAAACCGGGGAACATCACTGCACCGTTCAGGCTGATTTCTTCTGTTTCCGGTGACCCGTACTTTTCCTTCAAACGTTCATAGCTGCCGGTGCCTTTTATAACACCATCCTCAACATAAACTGCCTCAGTCCGATCGCCTTCTTCGAGCATCGTATAAATGAAACCGCCGTGCCATATCGCCTTCATTCACGTTCACTCTCTTTCTTTACGCCTTTTTATTGGCTTTGAGCTGTTCTTCACGTTTTCTTAATTCCACTCGTCTGATTTTTGCAGAAGCCGTTTTCGGCAGGCTTTCCACAAATTCAATTTCTCTAGGATATTTGTATGGAGCGGTAATCGTCTTCACATGGTTTTGCAGCATTTTGACAAGCTCATCACTGCGTTTTTCATGATTTTGCAGGACAACATATGCCTTTACGATGGAGCCTCTGATTTCATCAGGGCTTGCGACAACAGCACATTCTTTTACTTCTGGGTGCTTAACAAGCGCGTCTTCCACCTCGAAAGGCCCGATTGTATAGCCGGAGCTGATAATAATATCGTCATTTCGGCTTTCAAACCAGAAGTAACCTTCCTCATCTTTTCTTGCTCTGTCTCCCGTTAGGAAATAATCGCCGCGAATTTGTGTTTTCATTCTTTCCGGATCTTTAAAATACTCTTTAAAGAGCGCAGGCGTACTGAGGTGAACAGCGATATCGCCAACCTCACCAGGTTTGCAGATTTCACCGTCTTCATTTATGATCTCCACCTGATTTCCCGGTGTCGGTTTTCCCATGCTTCCCGGTTTAATAGGCGTATCTTTCAAAACACCAACCAAAAGCGTGCTTTCTGTTTGGCCATATCCGTCCCGTACCTTAATGCCAAAGTGCTTTTGGAAAACATCAATGACTTCACGGTTGAGCGGCTCACCTGCGGAAACAGCGCTGTGCAGGGCAGAAAGATCAAAGCGGTCCAAGCCCTCGACCTTCGCCATTAAGCGGTATTCTGTCGGCGTACAGCAGAAAACATTGATTTTGTATCGATTTAAAAGCTCTAGATATTTTTCTGCTTTGAATCTGCCGTGGTACACAAAACCGGTTGCTCCGCTGCCAAGCACCGCTAAAAACGGACTCCATACCCACTTTTGCCAGCCAGGGGCAGCAGTTGCCCAGACGATATCCTTTTCAGAAATGTCAAGCCAAGCGCCGGCAGAAGTTTTTAAATGAGCAAATGCCCATCCATGTGTATGTACAACACCTTTCGGCTGACCTGTTGTCCCGGATGTATAAGATAAGAAAGCCATATCATCTCTTGTTGTGTCAGCTGTTTTAAATTGGCTTCCGTCCGCTTCAATTGATAAGAGGTTTTTCCAGCCGGCATCATTTTCACCAATAGACAGTGTAATCAGTTTGTCAGCCGTACTGACATCCCGGAAAGCGCCAATAAATTCGGAGTAGACGATAGCGCCTTTTACCTCTGCATGTTCAATCCGGTATTCAAGATCTTTTGCGCGAAGCATTTCGGAGCACGGAATAACGACCATTCCTGATTTCAGGATAGCCAAATAAACGGCATAGGCTTCAAGCACCCGCGGAACCATTACAATCAGCTTGTCTCCCTTTTTAAATCCAAGATCAGCTAAGGCCGCTCCGATTTTATTTGTTTCTTCCATCAGCTTTTCATACGACCAAGATTCTTGCTTACCCGACTCGTCCTCCCACAGAAGAGCGGTTTTTTGTCCAGCGGCACTGAACTTTTCCATTTCATTCACTAAATTATATTGCATAGGGGCAATTAAATCTTCACGTTTTAACACGAACAACTCCTCACTTTCTCCACCCATTATACATAAATACAGGCTCTTTCCGTAAGGATATGCCTAAAAGCAACCTCTGTAAACATAGATTTTATAGGCCGCTGGTCCTTTTTTATATGTAAAAAATGAAAAGGAGTGGGGATACCCCCACTCCTAAGCCATTATGTGAAATTGTAAATTAGAATTGTCCTCCGCCCATGTTTTGTTGAGCAAAAGATACAAGACGTTTTGTGATCTCTCCTCCAACAGAACCGTTAGCGCGAGAAGTTGTGTCTGCTCCAAGGTTTACACCGAATTCAGAAGCGATTTCTAATTTCATTTGGTCGATCGCTTGAGCAGCTCCTGGTACTAAAAGGTTGTTGCTGTTACCTGAGTTATTGTTAGCCATGTGTCTCACCTCCTTGTGAGTATAGAATGTGTCAAAACACATGGCTTCATTCAGAAAAACTTTGGTAATTGTATACAGGAGCTGAAAATTAATTTAAAAGAGTTCAGCGAATTTATCGTTAGCTTCTTGTTCGCTATACAGGGTCATTGTCTCAATGTTATCTACCGCTTCTTGAATATACGGCTCGAAATCAACAAAGCTTTCAAAGTGTTCAATTTTCTCTTTTTTAGGGCGTGTTTTCGGGCTTGGCGGTGTAAAGATCGTGCAGCAGTCTTCAAACGGCTGAATGCTTGTCTCATATGTGCCAATTTCCCGTGATTTTTCGATGATTTCTGTTTTGTCCATGGCGATTAATGGACGCAAAATCGGTGTTGACGTCACCGCATTAATTGCATACATGCTTTCAAGCGTTTGGCTCGCTACCTGACCGAGGCTTTCTCCCGTAATAATGGCAAGCCCGTTTCTCTTTTCTCTGATTCTGTCGGCGATCTGAAGCATGAGGCGGCGGGTTGCCGTCATTGTGTAATTTTCAGGAATTTGTTTTTGGATGAGCTCTTGCGTTTTTGTAAATGGAACGATATGAAGTGTCATGCTTCCCCCAAAACGGGACAGACATTTCGCCAGATCCATTACCTTTTGCTTTGCGCGCTCACTCGTGTATGGCGGGCTGAAGAAATGAACAGCTTCTACCGACAGTCCCCGTTTCATCGCATAAAAACCGGCCACAGGGCTGTCAAAACCGCCGGAAAGCATCAGCATCGCTTTTCCTGCTGAACCAACTGGCAGCCCGCCTGCACCTTTTTCATCACGAATTGTCAAAAATGTTGCTTCTTCCCTGATTTCGATTCTGAGCGGGATATCTGGGTTGCGAACATCGACCGTCAATCCTTCTGTATTTCGCAAAATATGGCCGCCGATTTCAGCGTTCATCTGGTTTGTATCTAATTCAAATTGCTTATACGCTCTCTTTGTCGCGACTTTAAACGTATCACCTGGTTTATATTGATCTTTGATAGCCTTTAGTGCGGTTTCCTTAATATCATTAAGGCGGCTGTCACACTTAATTGCCAGACTGAAGCTTTGAATGCCAAACACTTGCCTTAAATGAGGAAAAAGAGCCTCAGGATCCTCTCCATTTAATGTAATCGTCATACGATCTCTGTTGGAAAAGTATTTTAAATTCGGATAGTCTTTCAAAACGAGTCTGATGTTTTGTTTTAAGCGCTCAATAAAGCTTTTTCTGTTTTTGCCTTTGGTCGAAATTTCCCCAAAACGAATTAATATATGATCGTAATTCATGTTCTACCTCATCATTTCCCTTAATTTTTTGATACCAGGACGAAGCGCGTTCATAAACGGTTCTGCCACATCGCTTGTCTGGCTGTAATTTAAACTGATTCTGATGCTGCTTCCGGCAATCTGCTCTCCTTTGCCCATCTCTAAGAGAACCTTGCTGGGCTTATGTTCTTTTGCCGAGCAAGCCGATGTTGTGGAGACGAAAATATCCTGTTCCTCAAGCATGTGTAAAAGCACTTCCGCTTTAATCCCCGGTACAGAGAAATTAATAATGTGCGGCGCGCTATTCATTTGAGGCGTGTTGATAACGACGCCCTCAATTTCACTCAGCCTTTTCATAAACAATTCCTTTGCGGCAGTCATCGTGTCAAGCCGTGTGTCAAAATCAGCAGAGGCAAGATTAATGGCCTTGGCAAGCGAAACCGCACCAGCAGTATTTTCTGTTCCGGCCCGTATGCCTTTTTGCTGAGAGCCTCCCGTTATGAGCGGAATAAGGCGTGTTCCTCCTTTTACAATAAGTGCGCCTGTCCCCTTCAGCCCGTGAAATTTATGCCCGGAAATTGAACATAGATCAATGCCGGCCTTTTCAATTGCCAAGGGCACTTTATAGATGCCCTGCACATAATCGACGTGAAACAAAATGTTCGAGTGCTCTTTCAGCACATCTCCTGCCGCTTCAATCGGCTGCACGGAACCGACTTCATTGTTCACATGCATCATGCTGACAAGCACGGTATCGGGACGGATGGCTGCTTTTAGTTCTTCAATAGAAACAAATCCGTCTTCATTCACAGAAAGATAAGTGATATCAAACCCGAACAATTCTTTCAGCTGTTCTAACGATTCCGTAACGGATGGATGTTCAATAGAAGTGGCAATGATATGTTTGCCTGTTTTTATCTTTGACAAAGCCGCTCCTTTTAAAGCCGCATTATTGGCTTCTGTGGCGCCTGACGTAAATACAATATCATATTTTTTTAGGCCTAAGGACCTTTTGATTTGATTTTTGGCTGCTTGAAGCAGCTGTTCCGTTTCGGCTCCATATCGGTGCAAAGATGAAGGATTGCCAAAGTATCGGCTGCTTGTCTGTTCATACACGTTCAAGACTTCATCGTAGGGCTTCGTCGTTGAACTATTATCTAAATATATCATCTTTTTTACTCCTTTATGAAAGCGGTACAAGGTATGATATTTATGTTACCATAACAAAATTTAATAGAAAATTACGAAAAACTAGTATTGACTTCTAATTTTTTTACCATATAATAAGATTTGTTCGTTTCGTCATATTATCTGACAATTAATTGACAGAATATTTTAACATAATTATTAGGAGGATTTTTTTCATGAAACACTCACTGCCTGTCAAAGATACCATTATTATTGGTTTCATGCTATTTGCGTTATTCTTTGGAGCAGGAAATATGATTTATCCGCCGGAACTTGGACAAGCAGCCGGACACAACGTCTGGAAGGCCATCGGCGGATTTTTACTGACAGGGGTAGGCCTGCCGCTTCTCGGCATTATCGCCATCGCATTAACCGGTAAGGACGCTAAAGGCCTTGCTGACAAAGCGCACCCTGTTTTCGGCACAATCTTTACTGTCGTGCTTTATTTATCAATCGGACCATTATTCGCCATCCCGAGAACAGGAACTGTTTCATATGAAATTGGCGCTGTTCCGTTTTTGACTGGCGTACCAGAAAGACTTTCTTTATTAATATTTACACTTATCTTTTTCGGCGTTACGTACTATTTAGCGTTAAACCCATCCAAGGTTGTCGATCGAGTCGGAAAAATTCTGACTCCCATCAAATTCACAATTATTTTAATCATTGTTCTCAAAGCCATCTTCACACCGATGGGCGGATTGGGCGCCGTGACAGAAGCATATAAAGGAACACCGGTTTTTAAAGGATTTTTAGAAGGCTATAAAACAATGGACGCACTTGCTTCAATTGTATTTGGCGTTGTCGTTGTAAATGCTGTAAAAAGCAAAGGCGTTACACAGTCTAAAGCTCTTGCTGCAGCCTGCATTAAAGCAGGTGTGATTGCCGCTTTAGGGCTGACTTTCATTTATGTATCCCTTGCTTATTTAGGTGCAACAAGTACAAATGCCATCGGTCCTGTTGGTGAAGGAGCTAAAATTTTATCTGCGTCTTCCCATTATTTATTCGGTTCATTAGGCAACATCGTACTCGGAGCAGCGATTACAGTCGCATGTTTAACAACAAGCATCGGCCTTGTCACATCTTGCGGCCAATATTTTTCAAAACTTATTCCGGCATTATCATATAAAATTGTCGTTACGATTGTCACGTTATTCAGCTTGATCATTGCGAATTTCGGACTCGCGCAAATTATCGCGTTTTCTGTTCCTATTTTATCAGCTATCTATCCACTTGCCATTGTCATTATCGTTCTTTCCTTCATCGATAAGATCTTTAAAGAAAGACGCGAAGTGTACATCGCTTGCTTGATCGGTACAGGACTTTTCAGTATTTTAGACGGTATCAAAGCAGCCGGTTTTTCACTTGGATCTTTAGATGTGTTTCTAAATGCGAATCTTCCTCTTTACAGCCTCGGCATCGGCTGGGTGCTTCCAGGAATCGTCGGAGCGGTTATCGGCTATGTGCTGACCTTATTCATCGGACCATCCAAACAGCTTAATGAAATAAGTTAATGTCACAGAACGCCTGCGTTATTGCGCAGGCGTTTTGTAATGAAAAAAAGAGCCTGCTCATTACACTGCGGGCTCTTTTTCATAGTCGTGATTATCTAAGCGGATATGTCTGCTTTGATTTTTTCAACTGCACCTGGCGCAGCCTTTTCTACAGCGGCAGCTGCAATTTCATAAGAGTCGTCATAATCAAAAGCATAAAAACGTCTTTCCGCTTCTTTCAGCTGTTCAGATAAAATATGATTCTGGCTTCTGAACCGGTTTCCGAACTGAATGATTTTTTCAATGAGGATGACCTGCTCGACAAGTTCCTCTGATTCCCGGCTTGCCCTGTTGACGATTTCTTCTGCTTGTTTCAAATGGGCACCGGCTTCTTCCATATTTAATGGAAGTTCGTTTAGTTGATTGACTGTTTCTTGAATATGATGATGCGCGTTCTCCAGCATCTCTTGAATATGGCTCGGAATCCCTGGAATGTTGCTAGTCTTCAGCAGTCTAGCTGTCTCAGAAATTGTTTTTTTCAAATTGCTGAGCGTCTCCCTCGCCTGAAGCTCTTCTTTTCTCAGCGCTTGCAGATTTTCACGATACTCGGCATGCTCTTTTTTCACTTCTTCAATTTGCTTCTCTATTGAAGCAACTTCTTCTACTAAAAGTGAGTAGGCGACATGCTCTGCATCAAGCTTATCTTTAACGGATGATAGCAGCTTTCCAATTTCATCAAGGCGCTTTTCAAAAGCCTGCTGTTTGCCGAGCTCACCGGCTGTCAGCCTGTAGCTTTCCTTCACCAGCTCAGTTTCCGCCTTCGTATGCTCTTTCTCTTCTTTAAGCTTGTCGTAAGCAATAATCAATTCAGGCATTTTGCTTAGTACGGATTGACCGGCTTCAACTTCGCCCTCCAGCTGCTGATAAACAGATTGAATATTTTCGTCAATGAGCTGCAGGATTGCGGACGCTTCATCAATATCCAGCTCAGTCATCAGGACATGTTCCGCTCGTTTCAGCTGGTTTGACAGATTTTCTAATTCCTTTTCAAGCTGGATATGCTCAAGCTTGTACCCTTTTTCTTTCATTTCGCCATAGCCATCCTTGAGCTTTGCAATCTGTCCGGGCACCGTCTGTTTACAGTCAGCTAACAGCTTCGGCACATCATCTATGTATGACTGAAGCCGTTCAAGATTACGGTCCTGCTCAAGCAGTACTTTTCGTGCAGTAATATAGTTTCCGCCTTCTGTTTCTTCTTCAAATTGTTTGATGCCGCTCCAAATTTCGTCCAGATCCTTTTCAAGGCTGTCATAAAGCTCCCCGTAAAGGTGGCTGTAAGCCAGCAGGTTTTTTCGAGATTTCGAATAGCGCTCCCTCACCTGTTCAATCTCTTCACGGCTCTTTTCCTCACTTGTGACAAGATCGCTGATTTCCCGAAGAATCTTTTCAATGCTTGATTCAGCCGCTGTCAGCAGGTCGTCGATATGAACGAGCACTTGATTGGCCTTTTTAAACCGGTATTTGTCTGCATTTTCCTCGGCATCATAAAGGAGCTCTTCAACTTTCGGCATGTGGGCTGTGACAATCTCATCCCATTCTTCACGCCACTTCTCAAAGAACTCTTCTGTCTGACCCGTCATTTTTAAATGTTTTATTTTAGACATTTCTTCCACGATCGACCGATTCAGAATTTCAATC
Organism: Bacillus sp. 9.4; assembly: GCF_055486415.1. Classification (NCBI taxonomy): domain Bacteria; kingdom Bacillati; phylum Bacillota; class Bacilli; order Caryophanales; family Bacillaceae; genus Bacillus; species Bacillus sp. 9.4. Next base: position 1,036,670 of record NZ_JBVFMU010000001.1, read on the forward strand.
TTCCACGATTCCAGCCGGTCGATTTCGGCGTAGATTTTTTTCCTGAAAAAGTAGCCTGCCGCAAACAGCGCAAGCAGTACAATTAATAATCCAATGACAAACTCCATAATGAGCCCCCTTGCTGTTTACCTTAATCTGTCAGGGTGTTTTATTTATTCAGAAAGATTTCAGGATATGTATTGAGAAAAACTGTCGTTTTCATTGTTATTATGATACCATGTAACAAACATTTTTTGACCAGAAATCAAAAACTTTTTGTGCAAAATCGGCAGGATTTGACTATTTTTTCATGGGGTGACATCAATGCAAAAGCGAGACGGACATATTCACACACCATTTTGCCCTCACGGCTCCAATGACACACTCAGACAATATGCAGAAGAAGCCTTAAAAAAAGGGTTCGAATCGATTACTTTTACCGAACACGCCCCATTGCCGCCCTCTTTTACCGATCCCACGCCGCTGAAAGACAGCGCGATGGCGCAAGCTTCTTTGGAACGCTATATTCATGAAATTTCCGGATTAAAAAAAGAATATCGCGGACAGCTTAGCATACGGACAGGGCTTGAAGTCGATTATATCGCTGAATTTGAAGACGAAATTACATTATTCCTAGACACATACGGGCCATATTTAGATGACAGCATCTTATCCGTTCATTTTTTGCGCACAGACTCTTCCTATCTATGCCTTGATTATGACGAGCATACCTTCAAAGAGCTGATTTCAGCCTGCGGAAGCATTGAAGCGGTATATGAACAATATTACCGGAGTATCTATTCTTCCATTGTAGCATCTCTCGGCGTTTATAAGCCAAAAAGAGTCGGTCACATCACACTCGTCCAAAAATTCATCAAGCTGTTTCCATACAGCATGTCAGAACATATTCGCGGCCTCGTTTCCCTGTGCCTGAATGCCATTGAAGAAAACGGAATGGAGCTCGACTTCAATACTTCCGGCTTAAGAAAAACTTACGCTGGCGGTATTTATATCGAGGATTGGATGCTGAATGAAGCGAAGCAAAAGAAGATCCCGCTTGTGTTTGGGTCTGATGCCCATCAAGCGGGAGATGTCGGATATGCGTATGAGGCGTTTTTGGAACGGTGCTAGTTGGTGAGCGCCACGTCCCCTGTCCGGAAGACGCTTCTGATCCAAATCTTGATTTCTTCAAAATACATTTTATAAAAATACGGCTCGTGCGGCTGCATGTAGAGTACTTCTGAAATATATTGAGGCTGGAGATAGGGCATCATCAAGAGAGATTTTAATTGGAGAATAAAATGAGGCAGCGGCAGCGTTAAATATTCACGCTGTTTTTCTCCTTCCTCAATGATCAGCTGAAAGATATACTTTTCCTTCATTAGATATGTCGACATAATTTCCCTGATTAATGTGGAGTCAATTGTGACTTCCCGGTAGACAAAACGAGTTAATTGACGATGATTATGCTGATAGGATAAAATATCGAAAACCAATTGAAGAAGCTGTTCCTGCGTGCTTTGAGAAGAGATATTGCTTGCCGCTGTTTCAAGCGTTTTGCTGTAGCCCTCGTAAAACTCTGAAACTAAGTGTTCCATCAAGCCTCCTTTGCCTTTAAAATAGTAGGAGATGTGCGCAACATTTACATCAGCTGACTTTGCGATTTCACGGACAGACGTGCCAGAAAATCCTTTTTGGTTAAAAAGCATGACAGCAGATTCAATAATTTTGTCTTTGGTGCTTACTTTCATACGGCTCACTCCTTCCTCTTGATACTATTCAAGCAGAAAGCCGCTGTTCCTGTAAGAACTTATCGACAAATGCCGGCAGAAAAGCCGGAACTTTGTTTTATATTATAGAAAAAGTGAGGGTTTTCCATGTTCCATGTCGAAAAACAATCTGGAGATAAAGAAAAAGACTATCAGCTTCTGCTAAAACAGCTCGAAGCCATGACCGAAGACGAAACAGACCAAATAGCTAACTATGCAAATGCCTCAGCACTGCTGTATCATTCGCTGCCTGAAGTCAACTGGGCGGGTTTCTATTTTGCCAAAGAAGAGGATGGACAGCTTGTGTTAGGTCCGTTCCAAGGCCTCCCGGCATGTGTTCGGATTCCTTTCGGCAGAGGGGTTTGCGGCACAGCGTACGCAAACGGAAAAGTGGAACGTGTTGAGGATGTAAACTCGTTTCCTGGACATATCGCCTGCGATGCAGCGTCCCAATCAGAAATTGTGCTTCCGATTCGTGTAGACGGAAAAATTGTCGGCGTCTTGGACATCGACAGCCCAGTGAAAAACCGTTTCGACGAAATTGATGAAAAATACTTAACTCAATTTGCCGAAACGCTAGAAAAAGCGTTAGCGCAGTAATATAAAAGCCCAAAACTGATATCGTTTTGGGCTTTTTTTATTTTATTGAGTCATGAACCATCAAGCGGTTTTTCCCGCTCCGTTTCGCGCTGTAGAGCGCTTCGTCTGCCTCATGCACAAGCTCTTTCAGCGACTTTTTTGTTTCTGTCGTCCAGCAGGAGATACCGCAGGAAATGGTTACCTCGGGTTTCGTATTTTTTCTGACCGCGTAAACCAGCCGCTCGGTAATCCGTTTCCCCACTGCAACCGGCACATTTGGCAAATAAATCGCCAGCTCCTCTCCTCCCCAGCGGGCACCGACATCATGCTTTCGGATGTTGCTTTTAATCACTGAAGCGACTTGAATTAAAATCTCGTCCCCAGTCTGATGGCCGTACGTATCATTTACATTTTTAAAATTATCAATATCAACAAGAATAAAAACACCCTTTTGGTGGATTTTCATGCTGTATTGAATTTTTTCATCTAAATACGCTCGTGAATACAGTTCAGTCAGCTGATCTGTTTTCACGAGATGCTCAAGGCGGTCGCGAAGCATTGAATTGGTTACAGCCAGTGTCGCGTGATGAATCAGCGCCTGAAACAGCTTGTACATTTCAAATGTAAAAGCGTACAGCTCCTGTTTCAATAAAACCGCAAAGCCTAAAAGCCGGTCGTTTTGAATCATCGGAGCAGCCATCAGCGAGCCGTACCCCGCCTTCCCAAAAACAGACTGGCCATTCCCGATGAAAACCCCTTTTTCACCTTCATACAGCTTTTCTTTCAGCTCATTATAAAAATCTGACGGCTTCGCTTCTTTAAAAAATGCTGTGCTGCCTGGAAGCAATGTTAGGTTTTCAAAATGGTCTATATGAAAAAATCCCACTTCTTCTGCCTGAAACGATTCTGCCATTCTCACAGCCAGATCATTCATTGTATCAGTCAGTGTCAGCCGCTGATTCAGGCGGCGTGATGTTTCATTAATCAATTCCAAATTTGCGATGCTTGCTTTGGATTGTTCGTAGAGCTGGGCATTTTCAAACGCTTTTCCCGCGGCGTTTGCTAACAGCGACATTTCATCAAGGCAGGCATCAGCAAGAAAGCTGTCACCCGTTCCCTCAGCCTTCAACACCCCGTATGTGCCCTGCTGTCCTTTGATCGGAATATAGGCGGCAGATTCATTTTTCCGCAAAATGTCTCCGGACAAATACACTTTGAGCGCAAAGGAATCGGATTTTTCCCCTTCCATATACAGCTCTTTTGCAGGAATCCCTAAACATTGGTCTTGATCGTGCGATATAAATAAAGAAAACTCAAAAAGAGAAAATGTGCTGGTCAAGCTTTCTAAAAGCTGCTTCAGCACATCTGTCTGATCAAGCAGTGAATGGAACAGCTCTGTCATTTTGTATATCTTTTTTTGGTAGATCGTTTTGTTATAGAGTCTTTCCTGTTTCATCGACTGGTTTAAAAATGAAGCAACCACGTTCGGAAGCCCTTCAGGAATCTCTTCATCCTGCCTGCATGCAAGATGGAAACGCCTGCCAGAGCCGTCCTCAATCAGATAACATGAAGCGTTTATTTTTGAAGCGGAAAAACGCGCTTCACCATCTGCCAGTTTTGTCACAAAGTCTGATGGTGACGGTGTAAGCGAAACACAAAGGGTTGAAAAATAGGTTTGAATAGCCGAAGTCAGCCATATGAAAGAGTCGGTGAATGTGACTTTTTCAGATTTGGTTAATAAAAAATCGAGCATATGATAATGAAAGGCGGATAATTGATCTTTAGTTTGTTCTACCATGTTTTTATCACCTAAAAGTTTACCACTAATTTTTGTTTATTATATCATAAACGGTGAAGCAATAATGGAGGAATGGTTGACTTCAAAACAAATAAATTATATAATGACCTTTGTGTGAAATATTGCAGCCTTTTTGTTCAGCTTCTATGTTTTCATTTTGTTCCTTATCAATAAGGTGTATCGTGTAACTCTCTGCTGCTGGAGCGAGGATACATGAAAACAAAATGTGCATGGTCGAATAGAGCAGACGGTTTTTATTTTCCACAAAAATAAAACCAAAGGAGGAGTCACATTATGGCTCGCTATACAGGTCCATCTTGGAAACTGTCCCGCCGTCTAGGAATCTCTCTTAGCGGTACAGGAAAAGAATTAGAAAAACGCCCTTACGCTCCAGGTCCACACGGCCCAGGACAACGTAAAAAATTATCAGAATACGGTTTGCAATTGCAAGAAAAGCAAAAGCTTCGTCACATGTACGGTGTAAACGAACGTCAATTCCGCACTTTGTTTGACAAAGCTGGCAAACTAGCTGGTAAACACGGTGAAAACTTCATGATTCTTTTAGATTCTCGTCTTGATAACGTTGTGTACAAGCTAGGTTTAGCACGTACTCGCCGTCAAGCTCGCCAATTGGTTAACCACGGTCACATTCTTGTAGACGGAAGCCGCGTTGACATCCCGTCTTACCAAGTAAAACCTGGTCAAACAATCGGTGTTCGTGAAAAATCAAGAAACCTTTCTATCATCAAAGAATCTGTTGAAGTAAACAACTTCGTTCCTGAATACCTTACTTTCGACGCTGAAAAGCTTGAAGGTACTTTCACTCGTCTTCCGGAGCGTTCTGAACTTGCTCCGGAAATTAACGAAGCGCTTATCGTTGAGTTCTACTCTCGTTAATCGTTTTAAAAACCCCTGCCGCTATGCGGTCGGGGTTTTTTTATCGTCTATTTTGTCTTTTGCCTCTTGCTGGCCAACACTATCCTGCGCCTGCTGCTCCCAATAATCCCGCTGCAGCCGTTCTTTTGCAATCGTACACATGAGATTCACGCTTTAGTGCTCCTTTCATTTAAAAGGTGGTGATTGGTCGTGTTTGCCCTATCTAATATACTCTTTTCCTTTCATTCCTATGCCGTAAACAAAAAGATCCTTTGCCATCAGGGGCAAAGGATCTTTTTCTTATTTATACGTCACAAGGAAGTATTTTTTCTTCCCGCGGCGCAGAACAGTAAATTGATTTTCGATACGGTCTTCAGCTGACAGGGTATAATTTATTTCCGTCTGGCGTTCACCGTTAATGTAAACAGCTCCGTTTTGAATGTCTTCACGCGCTTGGCGTTTAGAAGGAGATAATTTAGATTGCACCAACACATCTACAAGTGAAAGCTCTTGGCTGCTGTCAACTTCCATAGAAGGAACATCTTTAAAACCTACTTTTACGTCTTGAGCAGAAAGCTCTTTAATATTGCCGCTGAACAGCGCTTGGGAGATGTTGATGGCTTGCTCCAGCGCCTCGCGTCCGTGAACAAGTGATGTCACTTCTTCTGCCAGGCGTTTTTGTGCTTCACGTTTTTCTGGCGCCGTTTCTGTTTTTTCAGCGTATGCTTCAATTTCCTCTTTTGAAAGGAACGTAAAGTATTTCAAGTATTTGACAACGTCACGGTCGTCTGTGTTGATCCAGAATTGATAGAATTCATATGGCGATGTTTTTTCTTTATCAAGCCAGATCGCGCCGCCTTCCGTTTTTCCGAACTTCGTGCCGTCTGCTTTTGTGACAAGCGGAATCGTTAGGCCGAACGCTTTTGCTCCTTCTTCTTCTGATTTTCTGATCAGTTCAAGACCCGCTGTGATATTGCCCCACTGATCGCTTCCGCCGATTTGCAGTTTACAGTTTTTGTCTCTGTAAAGATTTAAGAAATCATAAGATTGAAGAATCATGTAGCTGAATTCCGTGTACGAGATGCCGGATTCAATTCTTGAGCTGACCGTATCTTTTGCCAGCATGTAATTGATGCCGAAATTTTTACCAACGTCACGAAGGAAATCGATCACATTCATTTTGCCGATCCAGTCAAAGTTGTTCGCGATGACAGCTGGGTTTTCTGCTGCTTCAAAATCTAGAAATCTGGACAGCTGGTTTTTGATTTTTTGGGACCATTCGGATACGATGTCAGCGGTGTTTAATGTACGCTCTGCTTTTTTTCCGCTTGGATCACCGATGAGGCCCGTCGCGCCCCCCACAAGCGCAATCGGATGATGCCCTGCAAGCTGAAAACGGCGAAGTGTTAAAATAGGCAGCAGGTGTCCGATATGCAAGCTGTCTGCTGTCGGGTCAAAGCCTGAGTACAAGCGGATTTTTTCTTCATTCAGCTGTTTATTTAACCCTTCTTCATCTGTCATTTGCTGAATCAATCCGCGGAAGGATAAGTCTTCAAGTAAGTTAGTCATAAGATAAAGCTCCTTTTTTGATTAAAATAAAAAACGCCCCTTCGTTTACACGAAGGGACGATTGATTATCGCGGTACCACCCTACTAATAAGAGAATGCAAACATTCGTCTTATCACTTTGCCTGATAACGGATCAGGTCCGTTCTTTCACTACTGAAAGCCTGGCCGGCTTTGTTTGCAAAAGCGGTTCATGAGTGTATTCGATATATCCGTCTGTGCTGATTTTCACCGGCCATCAGCTCTCTGGAACGTAAGGATATTCTACTTGTCTCAATCTTTACCTTTTCATATGAAGCTATATCATTTTTAACATAAATAAAATCCTGTGTCAACGCCGCCTTTTAATCCTCCATTGTTGACAGATCTCCAGCCGGCAGATTAAGCTCCCATGCCTTCAGCACGCGCCTCATGATCTTTCCGCTTCGGGTTTTCGGAAGCTTATCTTTAAATTCGATCTCACGCGGAGCCGCATGGGCTGCAAGACCCTGCTTTACAAATAGGCGGATCTCTTCTTTCAGTTTATCAGACGGCTCAAATCCTTCCCTGAGTGCAATAAAGGCTTTAATGATTTCTCCACGCACCGGGTCAGGCTTTCCGATTACGCCTGCTTCTGCAATAGCCGGATGTTCGACAAGCTTGCTTTCCACTTCAAATGGGCCGACGCGCTCACCGGAGGTCATGATGACGTCATCAACTCTGCCTTGGAACCAAAAGTATCCCTCTTCATCCATGTAAGCAGAATCCCCAGACACATACCAGCCGCCCGGCATGAAATACGATTCATACTTTTCAGGGTTATTCCAAATGGTATGCATCATGGAAGGCCAGCCCTTTTTGATGGCGAGATTGCCCATTCGGTACGGCGGTAGCTCGTTGCCTTGATTGTCAACGATCGCTGCCTCTACTCCTGGAATCGGCTTACCCATTGAACCCGGTTTAATATCCATGCAAGGATAGTTGCAGATGAGCTGACTGCCCGTTTCTGTCATCCACCATGTATCATGAATTCGTTTGTTAAAAACTTTATGTCCCCATCTGATGACTTCCGGATTTAGCGGCTCACCGACACTGAGCACATGCCGGAGTGAAGTTAGATCATATTTCGCAGCCATTTCATCTCCCGCTCCCATCAGCATCCGAAAAGCGGTCGGCGCGCTGTACCAGACATTGACGCCAAGCTGTTCAATCGTTCCATACCAGCTTTCCGGGCTGAAACGTCCGCCGACGATGACATTTGTCGCTCCGTTCAGCCACGGTGCAAAAATGCCGTATACCGTACCTGTCACCCAGCCTGGATCAGCCGTGCACCAATAAATGTCTTCTTCCTTTAAATCAAGGACCCACTTTCCTGTTTGATATTGCTGAATCATCGCTTCATGGACATGCAGCACGCCCTTTGGCGTACCAGTGGAACCTGATGTATAGTGAAGCAGAAAGCCGTCTTTTTTATCCATCCATTCGATATCCAGTCTTGTGCTTTCCTGTTTCGCTGCTTCATCATAATTGATGATATTCGTGCCGCTCTCAGCCTCTCCCCCGACTACGAAGACATGCTGCAAGTGAGGCAGTTTGTCTACCGGTATTCTCTCCAGCAGCTCAGGTGTTGTGACAACAACCTTTGCCTCACTGTTTTCAAGCCGGTCTTTCACCGCTCCCTCCATAAATGCTTCGAACAGCGGCCCGGCGATGGCGCCAATTTTGATTGCGCCAAGCATAATAAAATAAAGCTCGGGTGATCTCGGCATAAAGATAAAAACGCGGTCCCCTTTTTCCACATTTCCATACCGTCTCAGCACATTCCCGGCTCTGTTTGATTCTTCCTTCATTTCTTTAAATGTGTATTTTTCATCCCGTTTTGCGTCTTTATAATAAAGCGCTACTTTGTTTTTTCGAAACGATTCGGCATGGCGGTCTATCGCTTCATACGCCGCATTCAGTTTCCCTGTCTCATGCCAAGAGAAATGTTTCTCCGCCTCGGCCCAATCAAAATGCCGGTACGTTTCTTCATAGTTTTTTAAGTTATGATCCCCCTCTATTGCTGGTAACGCTTTCAAATTCATGCCCAAACATCCCCCTTTGCTGAAGTTGTCACAATTATTATAGTATATATTCATATTCTTCTCAATTTTTAAAATATAAACCATGTTGAAAACGCTTTATAATTTGGTATTCTTAAAGAAGGCATGTATTTTTGATAAGAATTGATGGGACGGTGAATTAGTGGAACATCATAAAACATACCATTCAGCAAACATCAAAACAGCAACCGGCTCTTTACTGATAGAAGGGCCTGTCTCTCCAGAGGATTTGGCAGGTTATGAGTTTCATAAAGATTTAACCGCATTTCGCCCGCCTCGTGAGCAGCATGAAGCGCTAGTCGACATTGCAGGCCTTCCCGAAGGGCGCATTATTATTGCCAGAGATGGCCGAACCATTATCGGCTATGTCACGTATTTATATCCTGACCCGCTCGAAAGATGGTCTGAAGGAAATATGGAGGATTTGATTGAGCTCGGAGCCATCGAAGTAGCGCCGGACTATCGGGGATGCGCTGTCGGAAAGACGCTCCTGACCGTCAGCATGATGGATGAACAAATGGAAAACTACATTGTGATGACGACAGAATATTACTGGCATTGGGATTTAAAAGGGATGAAAAAAGATGTGTGGGAATACAGAAAGATCATGGAAAAGATGATGAATGCAGGCGGATTGGTCTGGTTTGCAACGGATGAGCCGGAGATCAGCTCCCACCCTGCAAACTGTCTGATGGCCCGCATTGGAAAAAACGTCAGCCAAGAATCAATTGAGCAATTTGACAGGCTCCGTTTTTATCATCGTTATATGTATTAACTGACACTGGCAAAGGGGAAAAAATAATGATTGTTGAGCAAATCATGAAAAGAGATGTCATTACATTAACGAAGACGGATACGCTTGAAACAGCAATATGCAAACTGAAGGAATTCCATATCAGGCATCTGCCTGTTGTAGATGAAGAACGACACGTGATCGGCATGATTACAGACAGAGACATGAAACAGGCCAGCCCGAGTATTTTTGAAGAAAACAAACGAAGCCTATTTCTCACACGAAGCGTAGATTCAATTATGAAAAAGGATGTTGTCTGCGCCCACCCGTTAGATTTTGTCGAAGAAATATCAGCCGTGTTCTACGAGCATGGCATCGGCTGCCTTCCAGTGGTACACCATCAAAAATTAATAGGCATTTTAACAAAAACCGATTTGCTGCGGACGTTTGTCAAATTGACAGGCGCTGACCAGCCGGGATCGCAAATTGAGATAAAAGTAAACGACATCACCAAAAGCCTCGCTGAGATCAGCAGTCTTTGCCAAGACCTTCAAGTGAAAATATTAAGCGTGCTTGTTTATCCGCATGACGATCCCGGTGTAAAAGTGCTTGTCTTCCGTGTAAAAACGATGAATCCGCTGCCGTTTTTGCAGGCATTACAAAGAAATGGACACCACGTCGTATGGCCGTCAGAGCAAAGGGACCTGCTATGAGAGACAGTGTATTTATCTATTCTCCATCCTACCAAACCTATATGTTTCATCAGGAGCATCCCTTTAATCAGCAGCGGGTTCTGTTAACATATGATTTGCTTAAGACGATCAATGCCTTTGATGATGGAGACATTGTCACCCCCAGACTCGCTTCAGAAGAGGAGCTTTCCCTTGTCCACACGGACGATTACATTCAGGCCGTAAAGCTTGCGGGCGCCGGAAAGCTTCCCGCTGAAGAAGGAGAAAGCTACGGGCTCGGCACTGAAGACACACCCGTCTTTGCCGGCATGCACGAAGCGGCATCACTCTTGGTCGGCGGCACTTTAACGGCCGCAGACTGGGTCATGTCAGGACAAGCCCTGCATGCGGCAAACCTTGGCGGAGGGCTTCATCACGGCTTTCGTGGGAGAGCTTCAGGGTTTTGCATATATAATGACAGCGCTGTGGCGATTCAATATATCCAGAAAAAATACAGATCCAGGGTACTTTATATTGATACCGACGCCCACCACGGGGACGGTGTGCAATTTACATTTTACGATAATCCTGACGTATGCACGCTGTCCATTCATGAAACAGGAAGGTATTTATTCCCTGGAACCGGTCAGATCCAAGAAAAAGGCAGCGGAAAAGGATATGGCTATTCCTTTAATATCCCGCTTGACGCTTTTACAGAGGATGATTCTTTTCTTGAGGCTTACCGGACAGCAGCTTCAGAAGTCGCCGCTTATTTCAAGCCCGATGTCATTATCAGCCAAAACGGCGCCGATGCCCATTACTACGACCCGCTGACGCATTTATCAGCAACAATCAATATATACGAAGAAATCCCCCGTCTTGCACACACTTTGGCTCATCAATATTGCGGAGGGAAATGGATTGCAGTCGGAGGCGGCGGATATGATATTTGGCGTGTCGTGCCCCGCGCCTGGGCCAGAATATGGCTTGAAATGAAGGGAATTGACCCGGGACACGAGATCCCGCCGGAATGGATTGCTAAATGGCAAAAACAATGCCCCGTGGCCCTTCCGTCGAGCTGGAGCGATCCGGCTGATTTATATCCTCCGATTCCCCGCAAGCCTGAAATCACAGAAAAAAATGCCCAAACTGTCAGCAAAGCATTATATGCGATACGTTCTGAACAGCAAAGAACAAAGTAAAAAACGACCTTTACGAAGAGGTCGTTTTTGATTTTTTAATCACTATTTCCACACGCCGATTTTCCTTCATGTGTTCATTTGTCTTGTTATCCTTCACCGGCTTTGTATCCGCATAACCGACAGCAATAAAGCGCTTGGAGGGAAGCTTCTCTTTTGACGTGAAGTATTGAATCACTCCACTTGCCCGTGCTGCTGATAGCTCCCAATTCGACGGGTATCGGTATGTCGAAATGTTTCGGCTGTCTGTATGCCCCTCCACCTGAATGTCATTTGGAATTGTTTGAAGAAGAACGGCAATTTGGTGAAGAAGTGTTTCGGCATTTTTCAGCACCTTTGCCTCACCTGTATCAAACAGCACAGCCTCCTGAAGAACGAGCACGACACCGCGTTCATCCCGTTTGGCTGTCATTTGGGCCTTCAAATGATTGTCTTTTATATATGTATTTACTTTCTTGAGAAGCTGATCCTGCTGATCCTCTTGCTTCTTCGTATCAGATGGGGATGTATTCTTTTTTTCTATGGATGTTTGGTCCGGCTGAAGCCCGTTGCCTTCCTTCTGGATCGAGTCCACTGCCGCTTTAAATTTTTGCAGATCGATTTGGGACATAGAAAAGAGTAAAATAAAGAACACAAGGATCAAGGTGATCAAATCTGTAAAGGTTACCATCCAGCTGGATGAAGATTGACTGTTTTTTCCGCTTCCATTCCTTCTTTCAAAACGTTCTCTTCTAAGCTTCATGTACAGATCCCTTTTTTGTTTTTACTTGTTTTGGCTGCTTCTGCCATTCTTCCCGTGAGCTGAAAACGACCAGCTGGCTTTCAAGGTTGCGCGGGTTTTTTCCGGATTGAACACCGATAATCCCTTCCACCATTACCTGCTTGATAAAAATTTCACTTTCTGTTTTCTCTTCAAGCTTAGCCGCGATCGGGTTGAAGACCATATTTGCCAGTAATGAACCATATAAAGTCGTTAGAAGCGCAATGGCCATGTTTGGTCCGAGCTTATGCGGGTCATTTAAGTTTTTGAGCATCAGCACAAGCCCGACGAGTGTTCCGATCATTCCCCACGCCGGAGCGAATTCTCCCGCTTTTTCAAAAACTCGCCGCCCTTTTCGGTGCCGTTCCTCCATTGCTGCGATTTCTGAATCCATGACGAGCCGAATCGTTTCTTCATCCCAGCCGTCAATCGCTAAAAGCAGCCCTTTTTTCAAGAATGGATCTTTGATTTCCCGAGCCTGATCATCCAATGATAAAAGCCCGTGTTTTCGCGCGTGATCGGAAAGGGAAACAAAGGTTTTCACAAGATCTTTCACATTGTCTTCCTGGCGGATGAATGCCTGCTTTAACACAGAGGGCGCTTTTTTCAGCTCTCTTGGCGGAAAACTGATAAAAACAGCGGCGCAAAGTCCCCCTGTTACGATGAAGAAAGAGGTCAGATCCAGAAAAGAGCGGAAACCGCTTACTCCAGATCCCGAAATAATCCCGATAACAATAATAATCGTTCCTAACACAAATCCAACAGGTGTAAGATAATCAAAACGTTTCATCATTTCTCCCCATGAAAAAAGCAAGAATTCACCATAAAGGTGAAGCTTGCTCTTTGTTTTTCTTATGACTTGGTTGACTTTCTTAGCTCTATACGGTGCGGCAGTTCGACGATATGCTCTTCAACCGGCTCTTTATTCATGAGCTTCGTCAGCAGTCTCATCGCAACGGCGCCAATATCATATGTCGGCTGAACAACTGTTGAAAGCTGCGGACGAACCATGAGGCTTAATCTTGTATTATCAAAGCCGATAATGTCGAGATCCTCCGGAATGGATAAGCCCTGATCCTGAGCAGCATGGATAATGCCGAGTGCCATTTCATCAGTTGCAGAAAGAATGGCTGTCGGTTTTTTATCCAGGCTCATCAGATGCTGCAGTGCTTCGAGTCCGGAATCATATGTGTAATCCCCTTCAGCTACAAATTGTTCATTAAACGGAAGGTTCGCTTCTTCAAGCGCACGTTTGTAGCCTTGGAGTTTTTTCGAACGGTTGATCGGCTCTGTCATTGGTCCGGAAACGAACGCGATGTCTGTATGTCCTTTATCAACCAAAAGCTTCACGGCATCATAAATCGCCTGTTCGTAATCGATAGCGACTGACGGTGTTTCCTCCTGCTCTTCTACAGAAGCGGCAAGTACAATCGGCACTGGGGAACGCTTAAATTCCGCCACATGCTCGTCCGTAATGTTTCCGCCCATAAACACGATGCCGTCCACTTGTTTGCCGAGCATTGTGTTTAACAAGTGCAGCTCTTTCTCCATGTTTTGGTCAGAATTGCTCAAAATAATATTGTATTTGTACATTGTCGCGATATCTTCAATTCCGCGCGCAAGCTCTGAATAGAAAATGCTTGAGATATCGGGAATGATGACACCTACAGTTGTTGTTTTTTTACTAGCCAGCCCTCTTGCCACCGCGTTTGGACGGTAACCGAGACGTTCAATGGCTTCCAAGACTTTTTTCCTCGTTGTCGGTTTTACATTCGGGTTGCCGTTCACGACACGGGAAACGGTTGCCATACTTACATTAGCTTCTCTCGCTACGTCGTAGATCGTAATATTGCTCATCCTAAAACCACTCCTTTTACTGGATACACTTATCCTTATCTATAGCATAAACACTTTATGTAGAGAAATGTCATAATGTCCGAATTTATGTCGTTTATGATTTGTAAGCGTAAGTCAGTAGTGTACATTATTTTTCATTATTCATCAAATTTAATTACTTCTCATGAAATTATACACGTTTTTATAGATGATGAAAACGTATACTTGGTTTTTATAACTAAATAAACGAGAAAGCATAAAAAAAGGCCGCAGGCGCGGCCTTTTGGATTGTTCAATTAAGCGTTGACTTTCACCATTGGCTTCAGTTCATTCAGCCATTTTTCGAATTCAGGAATCGCCATTTGCTGAGCAGAGTCAGAAAGTGCGACTGACGGATCAGGGTGAACCTCAGCCATTACGCCGTCTGCACCGATCGCTAAAGCGGCTTTAGCTGTCGGAAGCAAGAGGTCACGGCGGCCTGTTGAATGCGTAACATCAACAAAGACTGGCAAATGCGTTTCTTGTTTCAAAATCGGCACAGCTGAAATATCCAGCGTGTTTCTCGTTGCTGTTTCATATGTTCTGATTCCGCGCTCACAAAGGATAATTTGGTCATTTCCTTGTGACATGATGTATTCAGCAGCATTGATGAATTCAGAGATCGTTGCAGCAAGACCGCGCTTCAGAAGCACTGGCTTTTTCACTGCGCCGGCCGCTTTCAGCAATTCGAAGTTTTGCATGTTGCGCGCTCCGATTTGAATGACATCAATGTAGTCCAGCGCTTCTTCGATATGAGCCGGAGTTACGATTTCACTGATAACCGCCAGATCAAATTCATCCGCTACACGTTTTAAAATTTGAAGGCCTTCAACACCAAGCCCTTGGAAATCGTATGGGCTCGTACGAGGCTTAAAGGCTCCACCGCGCAAAATTTTAATCCCTTGTTTTTTCGCAGCTGCAGCGACTTCAGCTACCTGCTCATAGCTCTCTACCGCACATGGGCCGACAATGAATCTTTGCTGGCCGTCTCCGATTTTTTCGCCTTTGATATCAACAATTGTATCTTCAGGTTTTTTCTTGCGGGAGACAAGCAGCGCTTTGCTGTGATCTTCTTCCTGAAGCTCTAAACCGGCTTTGAATATCTCTTTAAAAATGTGCTGGATGGTTGAATTTTCGAACGGCCCGTCATTGTTTTCAATGATATTGTTTAACATTGTGCGTTCTCTGACAGGGTCAAATCGGTTGACACCCTGTGCTTCCTTCGCTTTACCGATCTCTTTTACAACATTTCCGCGTTCGTTGATTAGTTTTAAAATTTGTAGGTTTAATTCGTCTGCTTTCTGCCTTAAAAGCTCTAACTCTGTGTTGCTCATTTTTTTCATCCTTTCCCTGCACATTCATTTTTTATTTTGTAGTTATCATGCATCTTACTATAAGTAATTCCAAATGGAAATACTGAAATACAAAAAATTTTATAAAAACTCTACTTTATTACCCAAACGCTTTTAAGTGATAAAGTAATCTATGAAGCTATCCTACATGATGTGAGGGCAATGTTCAAGGGTTTTTTACAAAAAAAAGCGCCAGATGATATCTGGACGCTTTTTTCTATGACAAATGCTGCTCAATAGCGGCTTCTGTAATTTGTGAATGTGAGGTATGCCATTTCACTTCACCGTTCTGGATGATGAATATCTGAGGGCTTTCATGCTTGACCCCGTATGTTTCTGCAATGAAATTGGACAGCGGCCGGGCTTCTTGTACTTGAAGATAGTAAGCCGGCACATCCTCATGCTGATTTGCAAAGGCATCAAACTCATGAAATGCTGCCTGGCTGATCGGGCATGTGGTGCTGTGTTTAAAGAAGACGAAAGCGCCTTCCTGTTCTGCAATCCGTTTAAATTCTTCCTCAGATTGAATAAGCTGTTTAGCCATGACTCAAGCTCTTCCTTCCCTGCTCAGCGATTCAACTGCTCAGCCTGTTTTTGTGCATCTTTCAGTTCGTCTTTTACATCTTCTTTCGTCTGGAGGACTTGATCTTTTGTTTCATCGGCTGCCTGCATCGCTTCTTCCCTCATATCTTGCATTGCAGTCGATGAATCCGTTTTGTCAGATTTGGAACGGTCTCTTAAATCCTTTACCTTGTTCATGATCTGCCCAGACTGATCCGCTACAAGCTGTGTGATGTTGGAAGTTTTGTCTTTTGCGATGCTGACATATTGCGTGCCTTTTTCCTTCGCATCTGCCGTCATTTTATCAGTTTTGTCCCGTAAAGCAACAGCTTGGCTGCCAAGATCGTCGCGAAGTTCTTTGCCTGATTTAGGCGCTAGAAAAAGAGCTGTAGTGGCACCGATGATTCCCCCGATTAAAGTTCCGATTAAAAAATCTTTACTATTAATTCCATCTTTGCTCATCATTATTCCTCCTCTTAGTATTTTTTTCTCTTATAGGGCTGATTTTTTCTTTTGCTTCCATTTCTCCCAAATTTCCATTGCTGCTTGACTCCATGTGACAACTTGATTGATCTTATCTTGATTTTCTCTAACTGATGCCGATACAGACCCTGCCGCTTGTTTCATGGATGTATTGAACTGCTGTACAGAAGCTCCCACTCCTTGAACAGCATGAACGACCGTATTCAGCTTTTCTGATTTTTCCTGAATATCTTCAGCCAGGCGGTTGGTCTTATGTAAAAGCTCGGCTGTTTCAGTTGTGATGCCCTTCATTTGTCCCTCCAGCCCTTCAAGAGTGGATGCGACGTTTTTTAGTGTCAGCTGCAGTGACTTCAATGTTTTAGACAAGTAGATCACTAATACGAGAAATGCAACTGCGATGAGTGCAACGCTCAAATAAAGAATAATAATCATCTCAA
This sequence comes from Bacillus sp. 9.4, assembly GCF_055486415.1. Lineage (NCBI taxonomy): Bacteria > Bacillati > Bacillota > Bacilli > Caryophanales > Bacillaceae > Bacillus > Bacillus sp. 9.4. The sequence continues at coordinate 1,053,389 of NZ_JBVFMU010000001.1, forward strand.
ACCTCCTTGCTGCAGGATATACTGCTGTTTACCCGTTTTCTTCAATCATAAACATGTGTACTGGGCTGTATACATACTATTCTCCGTTATGTAAGAAAATCCTTTAATAAGCTTTTCCATCAGATAAATAAAAAGCAGTGAGATCACTGCTTTTTATTATGCCATGACGTTTTCGTAGGCTCTCATATATTTTTGGATATCTCCTGCTCCCATGAAGATGAGAACGGCTTTATCATGAGCTTTTAAAACAGATGTGTCATCTTCTTCAATCAGCTTGGCATTATGAATTTTTCCCTGGAGATCGCCGATCGTCAGCTTTCCGGCATTCTCACGGGCTGAGCCGAAAATATCGCATAAATACACACAGTCAGCGCCGCTCAGGCTTTCTGCAAATTCGTCAAGGAACTGCTGCGTCCGTGTAAATGTATGAGGCTGGAATACCGCGACAATTTCCCGATCAGGATATTTCTGTCTTGCCGCCTCGATTGTCACTTTTATTTCTGTCGGATGATGAGCATAGTCATCGATCAGCACTTGATCCCCAAGCTGCTTCTCATTGAATCTGCGTTTGACGCCCCCAAAGGATTTGAGAGCATGCTTAATGATGCTGGAATCAATTTCTTCATAATGGCATAACGCAATGACCGCCAATGAGTTTAATACATTGTGGTGGCCGTACGCAGGAATATAAAACGTATCATAGAACGTATTGCGGACAAAGACATCAAAAGTTGTCCCTTCCGTGCTTTTTACGATGTTTCTGGCTTGAAAATCATTTTCTTCCCCCGTGCCGTAATACACAACCGGGACGTTCGCATGGATTTTCGGCAGATGCTCATCGTCTCCGCAGGCAATAATGCCTTTGTTGACTTGAAGAGCCATCTCTTGGAAAGCGTCAAATACATCGTCAATGCTTGAGAAGTAATCAGGGTGATCAAAATCAATATTCGTCATAATCGCATAATCTGGCTGATAGCTTAAGAAATGGCGGCGGTATTCGCACGCTTCAAACACAAAGTATTCGCTGTTTTCATTTCCCTGGCCTGTTCCGTCTCCGATTAAGAAAGACGTCGGTTTTGCGTTTTGGATCACGTGAGCCAGCAGACCCGTAGTCGACGTTTTGCCGTGTGCGCCCGTAACGGCAACACTCGTGAATTTTTTCATGTAGTCGCCTAAAAACTTATGATAACGTATCACCGGAATTCCCTCAGACATCGCTTTTTCTATTTCAGGATGCGTGTCTGGGAATGCGTTTCCGGCGATGACTGTCATGCCGGGTTTAATATTTTCCGCGCTAAAAGGAAGAATCGTAATATTTCTTTTTTCAAGCGCTGTTTGCGTAAAAATAAATTTTTCGATATCCGATCCTTGGACAGTATATCCATTATCATGAAGTATTTGGGCAAGCGGACTCATACCGGTCCCTTTTATTCCAACAAAATGATAAACAGTCATAATTGTACCTCCAACAAACGTCTATCTGTTCCCCAGTATATGACGCTCATTTCAATTTGCGACCGCGGCGGCTGAAAAGCCTCCCTTAGCGGCGTATTTTATATGTTTTGTTATGTTTAGTATCAGGTTATTTCTTTCCGATTAAACCCAGATATCAAGATTTGTCTATGCACAGCTGCTGTAAAGCGGCATAGCTGTTAAATGCTCTAAACACTATCATACCATGTTTGGTGTGAAAATGAACCCATATTATTCGTTTATTAAATCACTTGCTGTGATCAGCACCTCCCGAGGCTTGCTTCCTTTTGCCTCAGAGATCATGCCTTCCGCTTCCATCATGTCGATCAGCCTTGCCGCACGATTGTAACCGATTCTGAATCTTCTTTGCAGGCTTGAAGTGCTCGCACTGTTTTGCTCTACAACAAACTCACACGCTTCGTAAAACAGTTCGTCCTCTTCTTTCAGGGCTGATCCTTGTCTTACGAGCTCTTCTTGTTCAAATAAATAGGTCGGCGGCATTTGGCTTCTGACGTGGGAAACGACGCGGTCGATTTCCCGGTCTGACACAAAGTTACCTTGCAGACGAACCGGTTTTCCCGATCCGTTTTCCAAAAAGAGCATATCCCCTTTTCCGAGAAGCTTTTCTGCACCGGCTATGTCAATAATTGTTCGGGAATCAACCTGGCTTGAAACAGAAAAGGCGATTCTCGTTGGAATATTCGCCTTTATCAGACCTGTAATGACATCGACTGACGGACGCTGAGTTGCGACGAGAAGATGGATACCGCACGCTCTGGCTTTTTGGGCGATCCGCGCAATGCTTTCTTCCACATCGTTTGGAGCCACCATCATCAAATCTGCAAGCTCATCAATAATGACAACTAAATATGGCAGCTTTTCACCCATTTGGTGTTCAGCGGTTAATTGATTAAAGCGGTCAATGTCGCGGACACCTGAATGGGCAAAAAGCTCATAGCGGCGCTCCATTTCCTCAACGACCCATTTCAAAGCAGCTGTAGCCGCTTTAGCATCAGTAATGACCGGGCTGACGAGGTGAGGAATTTTATTGTAAGGGGCCAGCTCTACCATTTTCGGATCAATCAGCAGCACCTTTACCTCACTCGGGTCAGCTTTATAAAGCAGGCTGACTAATATTGTATTGATGCATACGCTTTTTCCGGAGCCTGTAGCGCCGGCAATCAAGCCATGCGGCATTTTCTTCAAGTCGATAACAACAGGATTTCCTGAAATATCTAATCCCAGCGCAGCTGTGAGCGGTGACTTGCTTGTCCTGAAAGCTGAGCTGCGAATCATTTGGCGCAAATCAACCACCTTGCTCGTGCGGTTCGGCACTTCAATTCCGATCGTGTTTTTCCCCGGAATCGGCGCTTCAATCCGAATATCTTTAGCTGAGAGACTGAGTTTAATATCATCGGACAAGTTGGTGATTTTATTCACCTTTACACCTGGTTCAGGATGCACTTCAAATCTCGTGACAGACGGACCCTGGGTTACATGGACCACATTGGCGCGGACATTGAAGTTTTTCAAGGTTAAATCAAGAAGCTGACGCTGTTCTTCGATCCACGCAGTATCATCTTGAACCTGCGCTGGCGGGACATCAAGCAGTGCAACATTCGGAAATACATAGCTGCCGCGGCGCTCCTCTGCTTTTTGCTGTTTATGCGTATCTCTTTTCAGCATCATCACATTAAAAGGAACGGATGGCCCTTTTTGAGAAGATGCGCTTTGTTCGGTCCTTTTCTCCTGTACACCAGGCCTTTTTTTCGGCTCTTCTGAAGCTTCGCGAGGTTTGTCTGCGCGAATTCCCTGCCGGTTTTCAAGAGTTGCAGTAAACGATTTGGAACCCTGCTCCATGTGTTCAGTTTTCTCAAGCTCTGTATGGCTGTCTGGCTGAACATCTATCTTCGTTTCCTGAGCCTCTCCCAGGATGTCATAATGATTATTTATTATGCTGTCTGATGGCTCTTCTGATTCTTTTGCCACAGTTTCTGCTTGAGCCAGAGCCTCTGATGAATACTCATGATCAGTAAATAAAGGCTCTTCCTGACGAATTTCCATTTGTTCTTCTTGAACGAACGGGGACTCAGCACCTTCTTCCGCGTTTTCATGATGATTGTATACTGGGCTGTCTGACGGCTCTTTTGCTTTTTCATCCTCAGATACTGCCTCTGTCTGAGATTCAGGAGCTGTTTGCTCTTCATCAAGTTCAGCGGAGAAAACAGGCTCTTCAAATTTCTCTGACTGCTGCTCCCTTTGTTCTTCCTCAGCCGTTGCAGGCTCTTCGCGGCCTACTTCACTGTCTGAAAGCCCTTCAGCCGCCGTATCTGTGAGCATCTCAGGCGGTGTTTGCTCTTCGGCTTGTTCAGCTGGGAAGAAAGGCTCCTCTTTTTCCGGCTGTTGAACGCCTGACTCAAATGGCACTTTGTTACCTGACGGCTCGGCTGGCCGTTTCGCCAGTGCCTCATCATGCTCCGTATCCTTTCTGTTTAAAACGCCAGAAGGCTGTTTTTCAAATTGGGTATCCGGGAAGAAAGGACTTTCTTTTTTGGAATGCGCCTGTGTGTCTGAAGCAGGATAGCCGCGTTCACGTTCGATCTCTTCTGACAGCAGTGTTACCTTCTCTTTTACCGATTTATCCGGTTCGTTCAATGTTTCAGAAGGCTTTTTCGGCACATCCTTTTTAACAGATGGTTTTTGATTGAATCCATAGATAGGCGAAGGGATATTTGTCGGTTTAAACGGTTTCTTCGCCGGCTCTGCTGCTTGATATGTATGCTGCTCTTCTTCATTTCTGGGACGCTCTCTGTAAGGTGCAGCACTTGGACGAGGCGCGGATTTCGGTTCGTCCGATGGTGTGCGGCGCCTTCTCAGGTCATGATTTTTGTATCCGTCAGGCACGACTGGAAAACGGAATTTGCCTTTTGGATATTCATAATATATTTTAGGATCTTCCAATCTTTTTAATTGTCCTTCAGGATGATGTACTTCTTGTTGCTGCGGAATTTGAGCGGGTTTTGTCTCCCGTTCAGCATCCTCTTCGCTTTCGCCTAAAAACAAATCAAAAAATTTATGAAGCCAACTCATAATTTATCTCTAACTCCCTTATAGTTTTCTGGGACGGTTTTTAGTATACCACTGCTGGTCGGCCCAGAAAAGATTAAGCTATCAGCAGAAACAAAGCCGCTAAACAAGGGCTTAGCGGCTTTTCACATGATTCGTTTTTTTTGGCGGATTTATGGGAGTCTAAAACTGAAATGCGTCTCCCGCCTCATAGTCTCCTTCTAACACAAGGATTCCTTTTTCAGCAGGGGCATCCGGCAAATCAAGCTCTTTCGCTGAGCAGATCATCCCGCTTGACGGAACGCCACGAAGCTCTGCATCCTTAATGACAAGTCCGCTAGGCATCACAGCACCGACTTTGGCAACGACAACTTTTTGGCCTTGGTCAACGTTAGGCGCGCCGCAGACGATCTGAAGCGTTTCTTCTCCTACGTTGACTTTACATACGCTTAATTTATCCGCATTCGGATGTTTTTCTTTTGATTCTACATAACCCACAACAAACTTCGGAGATAAATCAACGACTAATGTTTCTTCAACGCCGTTTCTGTTTAAAATCTCATTCACATCTTGCACGAATGTTTCTGAGAGCGCAACAGGGCCGTTTTCATCAATGGTCAAGTAAGAAGACGCATTGAAAATGTTGAAGCCCGTTGTTTCTTTTGTTTCGTTATCGAAAATTTTGACGACATCGCCGTGTTTTTCATAGCCTAATTGTTCGCGTGTCACATCTTGAAGAGAGATCAGGAGCGTGTCTCCCACACCTTCTTTATTATAAAAAGCGTTCATAAGTAAAAATCCTTTCTAATCCTTTTTCGGACGGCTTTTCGCCAGGATAAACACCGGTTCCAGCTTTCCTTCATTGTACAAAAATGATAGGGCGGTAATCGGGACGGTGCCGCCTGCAAAGAAGCTCATCGACATTTGTCCTAGAATATCATACCCCGATTCATTTCGGATGTCAGCAAGAATCAAAACGTCCTGATGAGGAACAGAGATCGCCAGCTCACCTTCTGCATGCTGCTTATATTCATTTAAGATCGCTTCGTTCAAAATCCGGCTTGCGTCGTATCCGTCGTTTGCCCTGAAGAAATAAAAGTAATTGCCGGCAACCGTATCCTCTTTGACAACCGTCGGCAGGGAACGGAGATTAAATGCGGCCGTCTCTCTGATCCGCTCTTTTGTCCAGTTTTCTTTCTCAAGCATGCGCTGGTCAATTAAACGGTAGGTTTTCCCGAGATCTAGCGCGTAATAAATTCTTGTCTCTGCGGTATGATCGTCATAAATGAGCGGGATATCTTCGCTGGACTTGTCCGGGAAGGAAGTCGAGCGGATGACCGGATAAATGCGAGTTTCTTTCCCGGTCATTTCCTGAGCCTTCCCTTCCATTGCCGTCATCGCTTCGGAGACATAGTACACGATCTCATCAATGGCTTCGTCTTTTTTCAGTTCCCATTTTGCAATAATCGGCGGTAAATCGAGCGTAATCCCTTTTTTAGTCGTTTGATCCTCAACACGGAGGGTGTCTTTTTCTCTGTCAAACAGAAAGGAGCGATTCTCGTGCTGAAGGCGCTGTTTCAGTATATCTGACAGCTTCCTTGAGGTCATTTTCAAACCGATGTCCTCCTTTACGCTTTAGCGAGAGAGTCTGTTAAAAACTGTTCAATTTCTTCTTTTGTTTTGCGGTCTTTGCTCACAAAACGATTTACTTCTTTTCCTTCATTAAACACCACAAAGCTTGGGATTCCGTAAATTTCCCACTCTGCACATGTATCAATGAATTTGTCACGGTCTACGTAGTAGTAGGTGAATTCAGGAAAATTCGCTTCCAGTTCAGGCAGGAAAGGCTCTACAAAACGGCAATCCGGGCACCAATCGGCTGAAAACATAAATACAGCCCAATCATCCTGTACCGCTTTTTCCAACTCTTGAGTTGATTCAATTTTTTTCATTTCATATCCCTCCAGTTGTTTAAGTTCTTACATGTTTTTTATCGATACTCGTCCATTTGGATCATACCAAACTGCTTGAGGCAAAACCACTTATATGCAACGAATGAATATGTAAGATTGGCTTTCCCATTATCATTATCATATTTTATTTGCATTATCAAGCTCGTTTCGTTTAACATCGTGTACATGAGGGTAAAATTTACAGATGGACATACATAAGGAGGGATTTTTATATGGAGTTTATCGTCTATCTAGCAGGAGAAATCCACAGCAATTGGCGCGAGGAAATTAAAGAAAAAACAAAATCACTGAAGCTCCCGATTACGTTTGTTGGCCCGATGGAGAATCATGACCGCTCAGACAATATTGGTGAAGAAATTATGGGCGTACAGCCAAATGCCGTTTTAAAGGATGACAAAGCCTCTGACATCAACAACTTCAGAACCGCCGTCCTGATGAATAAAGCAGACTTTGTGATCGCCCTGTTTGGCGAAAAGTACAAACAGTGGAACACGGCAATGGATGCATCATATGCGATCGCAAAAGGAAAACCCCTGATTATCATCCGGCCGGAATCGCTCCACCATCCTTTAAAAGAGCTTTCAAATAAAGCGAATATTACGGTTGAAACCGTTAACCAAGCCATTAAGGCCCTTTCCTATCTATTTGAAACAGAATAAGAAAAAAGCTTGTCGATCCGGGCTTACTGCTCGTTCAACAAGCTTTTGTGAAACCTACATATTTTCTTTAATCGCATCCACTGTCTGCTTATCGCAGGCTGTTACAAGTTTGATGAGCATTTCTTTAGCAGCAGCATAATCATCAATATGAATGATAGAAGCGTTTGTATGAATATAGCGGGAACATATTCCGATAACCGCTGACGGCACACCGCTGTTCGAAATATGAACCTTGCCTGCGTCTGTTCCCCCGCCGGATACAAAATATTGATATGGAATATCATGCGTTTCAGCCATATCAAGAACGAATTCCCTCATTCCGCGATGCATGACTGTCGTTCTGTCAAGAATGCGCAGCAAAAAGCCTTTTCCAAGCTGGCCGAATTCATTTTTGTCTCCGCTCATATCGTTTGCCGGGCTGGCGTCAAGGGCGAAAAACAAGTCCGGTTTAATCATATGAGAAGCCGTCTGCGCGCCCCTTAGCCCTACTTCTTCCTGAACCGTTGCACCCGCATAGAGTGTATTCGGAAGCTCTTTACCGTGTAATTCCTTCAGAAGTTCAATGCTTAAGCCGCATCCATATCTGTTATCCCATGCTTTTGATAAAATTTTCTTTTCATTCGCCATCGTCGTAAACGGACAAACAGGCACGATCTGCTGTCCCGGTTTAATGCCGATTTTGATGGCGTCTTCCTTATCATCCGCTCCAATGTCGATCATCATGTTCTTGATATCCATCGGACGGTTTCGCTGCGCATCTGTCAATAAATGCGGCGGTATGCTTGAAATCACACCCGGAACCGGCCCGTTATCTGTTTGAATTTCAACCCGCTGCGCAAGCAAAACTTGGCTCCACCAGCCTCCGAGCGTCTGGAATCTGAGCAGCCCGTTGTCTGTAATGGATGTCACCATGAAGCCGACTTCGTCCATGTGCCCGGCTACCATAATTCTCGGTGCGTCCTCTGCGCCTCGTCTGACTCCGAAAACACTTCCCAGTCTGTCCTGAACGATGTCATCGGCATATTTGGCTAGCTCCTGCTTCATAAAAGCACGAACCTGATGCTCATTGCCCGGCGCGCCGGGAAGCTGCGTCAGTGTTTGGAAAAGCGCTTTCGTTTCTTGATTCATGTTTTCCCCTCATTTCTATGTAGTCCTTTTATTTTATTAGAAACAATGAAGTTTTCCAAGCACCCTGACCCAATCTGCTCAATCAGCCGCGTATTGCTTAACAGGATTTGGCTGTTTCTGTATAATGAAAAGTACGATCAACCAGGAGGTGCTTTATTTTGAAATTGCGTCATCTTCTTTTAGGAGCAGGACTTGGAATTTGTACGGCTGTCGTTGTGAAACAATATGTGATGAAGCCTTATATTTCTTCAGAAAAAGCGCTTCGAATTGTAAAGTCTGCTTTTAAGCAGCGGGGCCCGATTGACGGATCATGGATTTACACCCAGCCGGAGCCTTACAATATTAACGGAGAAACGGTACAGGTATACAAAACCGGCATTACACGATCAGCTTTCGGAGAATTAGAACAGTATGAAGTCATGGTGGATGCCAAAACGGGAGAAATTGTTGATGTCATTGATACAATCGCCTCTTAACACCGGACAAGCAAAAAATAGAAGCCGCTGCCCACGCAGCGGCTCTTTTTTATTATATCGCGCGAATCGGTTTGTATACCGGATACCACATCGCATCCTGCACTGCCTGTATAATGTCTTCAGGCTCTTCCGTAGCGACGCCTTCCTTCATTGCGGTTTTTGCAACTTCAACAGCAACGGTTGCCGAAACAGTGCGCAAATCTTCAACTTTTGGAAGCATCGGCGCGCCAGGCACCCCGACATTGACCATACCTGCGATTGCCCGGGCACATGCTTCAAACATGCCGTCGGTAATTAATTTTGATTTGGTAACAATCGTTCCAAGACCGAGACCAGGGAAGACAAGCGCGTTGTTTGCCTGCCCGATATGATACGTAACTCCGTTATATTCAACTGGCGGGAACGGGCTTCCTGTCGTGATCAGCGCACGGCCTTCTGTCCATTCGATTAAATCCTCCGGCTTTGCTTCAGAAAGAGTTGTCGGATTTGACATTGGCAAAATCGCCGGCCGTTTTACATGTGACGCCATTTCTTTTACAATTTCTTCAGTGAAAGCGCCGGAAACCGTAGATGTGCCGATCAGGATCGTCGGTTTCGCCTGCCGGACCACTTCAAGAAGATCAATGCCTCCGCCGTCTCCGTTCCGCTGATAATCCTTCACTTCATCAGCCGAACGGGCATACGGCTTTTGGAAATCAAGAAGCTGATCCATATCATCTGTTAACAGCCCGTTCCTGTCTATGCACCAGAAGCGCTTGTATGATTCTTCTTCACTCAGTCCCTCGCGCACCAATGCTTCCCGCAGCTGTTCGGCAATTCCGATTCCTGCCGTTCCCGCTCCGAATATAACAACTCTGTGATCTCTCAGCGGAACTTTAGACGCTTTTGCACAGGATAAGACTGCGGCCAAAGAAACAGCGCCAGTTCCTTGGATATCATCATTGAAGGTACACACTTTATCTTTATAGCGTTTCAAAATGCTTCGCGCGTTTTTCGCCCCGAAATCCTCCCAATGCAGCAATGCATTCGGAAATGTTTCTCTCGCCAGCGCAACGTAGTCGTCAATAAATTGGTCATAGCGTTCGCCGCGCACTCTGGAATGCTGGTTGCCGACATAAAGCGGGTCGTTCAAGAGGCTCTCCTGATTTGTCCCCGCATCTAAAACAACAGCCAGCACTCTGCTCGGATCAATGCCCGCAGCCGCTGTATAAACCGCCAGCTTGCCAATAGAAATCGCGATTCCTCCGACGCCCCAGTCACCGATTCCTAAAATTCCTTCCGCATCAGTTGCAACAATTAAATCGATCGTATCGCTTTGATCTTTATACTGTTTAAAAGCTTCTTTCATACCGTCCGGGTCATCGATTGACAGATAGAGCCCTCGTGGTTTTCTGTATTCATGGCTGTATCTCTGGATTGCCGTTCCGACTGTCGGTGTGTAGACAATCGGGAGCATTTCCCCTAAATGGTCATTTAACAGGCGGTAAAACAGCGTTTCATTCCGATCGTGCAGCGCCGTTAAATAGACATTTTTGCTTAAATCGTCAGGCTGTGCGGAATATTGTTCATACGCTCTTTTCGCCTGATCATCAATTGTTAATACCTTGGGCGGCAGAAAGCCTTTTAAACCAAGTTCTTTTCTTTCTTCCTCAGTAAAAGCAACACCTTTGTTCAAAAAAGGAACAGAGAGCACTTCAAGGCCTCTTAATGTTGTTTGAATGTCTCCTTCGTTTGTTACTCTGAATTGTTTCACCCTGCCTCTTCCTTTCTGAGCATAATTAGTACTAGGTTTGCATTATTAGCCGGAAAACATGCAGGGTAAACATAAAAATATGCTATTGCTTCATTCGCTTAACTGACTTTTTGATGCTTCCGTCCTCCTCCCATTGAAGCGCGCGATATTCGGCATCATGATAAAAAATAAACCAAGCGTCTTTTTCTGCTGCGAACGCCTGCCATTTCTGCTTTTGCGGGATAGAGGTCATCGGATAATCATCGTAAGCCAGCACCCATAGCGGATTGCGGTGGGCATGTGTCGGCATCAGATCTGCCATATGTACGGCAGTTTCACCCGCATCCTCGCATATCAGGACACTGTGTCCGTCGCTATGGCCTCCGGTGTGATGCAGTGTAATACCCTCTGTGATCGTTAAGGTGTCTTCAAAGGTTTTGACTTGGCCAGCTACAGCCTCCCAATTTTCTTTCCAATACGTATTTTTCGACCTGATATTCGGATGGCGCATTTCGTCCCATTCAACAGCTGATGTATAAATCACTGCATTCGGAAAGACAGAGACGAGCCGTTCACCTTCATATTCCGTTAAACCGCATGCATGATCAAAATGAAGGTGTGTCATTGCAATCACATCTATATCGGCAACCGTTAATCCGAGTGCAGCTAATGATGGTTTCACATTCGACTCTTGTGTCACGCCATAGTTTCGTTTTTGTTTATCAGTCAGCTTGCCGGACCCAATTCCGGCGTCAACGATGATATTGAGCCCATCCTTTTGAATCAAAATAGGGTCTGTCCTTAGTTCAATCTGGTTTTTTTCATTGACTGGATATTTTTTAGACCAAAGCGGCTTTGGCACAACGCCGAACATGGCGCCTCCGTCCATATGCGTCACGCCTCCGTCAAGCCAGGTCAATGTGATGTTTCCAATTTTCATTGTTTCCATTTTCATCCCCCCTGTCATCATGGTAGCAAACGGTCCATAAAAAAAACAGACTCCTGTCAGAGTCTGTCTTTACGTTCTCCATTCAACCTCAGCCCGATAGATCGGCTGGCCGAGTGCAGAGAATTTTTCTTCATATTCTGTCATAATATTGCCTTCCAGATTGCTGTTATGCAAATCGAGACTGACGTATGTCAGCAGCAGGCCGTACTCAGAGAAGCTCTTCAAAGAGTACTCAAACAAACCTCGGTTGTCCGTTTTAAAATGAATCGATCCGCCTTTGCCCATTACTTCTTCATATTTTTTGAGGAAGTGGGAATATGTCAGGCGGCGTTTTTCATGCCGTTTCTTCGGCCAAGGATCAGAAAAGTTCAAGTAGACCCGTTTCACTTCCCCCGGCTCAAACACATCCGTCAGCGTGTCCGCATCTATATTCAGAAGCTTTACATTCTGCGCTTCGCTGTCTTTTACTTTTTGGACGGCTGTCACGATGACGCTTTTAAATAACTCAATACCAATATAATTGATGTCGGGATTTTGTTTGGCCATACCAGAAATAAATTGGCCTTTTCCTGTACCAACCTCGATATGGATCGGATTGTCGTTGCCAAACACTGTGTTCCATTTCCCTTTATAATCAGCAGGATTGCTGATGGCAATATCTGCGTTTTCAGCCAAAAAGTCATCAGCCCAAGGCTTGTGGCGCATTCTCATATGATTGACACCTCTATCTATTATTTCGACTAACAACATACCATGAATTAAAAAGACCCGCAAGCTCGTTTTTCCAGTGTATCTCTCTTAAGGCCGAGCGCATAAAAAAAGAGGGTCCCGTCTGCTGGAACACTCCTTTCACATGTATAAAAACGCTCTGTTTTGAACAATTTAACCCGTATGATACTGAAGGGATGTGTACCGTTATGGGTTTACATTATGAGCATCAAGTTCATTTATTGAAGGATATATTGACTGACCATCAATTGGACTGCTGCGGAACAGTCGCAGAGTACGAGCAGCTTGAGCGTGTGATTAAATCACTGATGGCAAACACCGAGCTTGATTCAAATTTCAAAAACGTGCTTGAAGATGTTTACCGCTACAGCCAATCAGGAATATCGTCCAAATCCATCGACTCACACATACAAGAGCATCAGAACAGCCTGTCTCAATGGGTAGAGCAAATGGATTCGTATTCCTGATTAATCAACAATTCGTTTCATGAGGATATGCAGCTCTTCCATTGCATCATGAAATTCCTTATCATTTCCTTTTGCTTTATGCCAGGCAATGAAAGTAATTGTTTCAGATAACACATACCAAGCCATTCGCAACCGAAGGCTTTCTGTCAGCTCTATGCCGTACATGCTCAGCCAGCTCTCCCAAGCTGGCTTTTCGACGTAGTGGTACAGCAAAGGCCCGAGGTCCATCGCCGGATCAGCGATCATGGCGCCGTCCCAGTCAATTAAATACAGCTGGTTGTCTTCAGACAATAGCCAGTTATTATGATTGACATCACAATGGCAAACGACTTTCTCACCGAAATGCACTTCATGCAGGTGTTCTTCCAAATACTTGATCCCTTCTTGAATCAGCGGCGAAGATTGCTGCACAGCAAATACAGCCTGCTTCAGCTGAGACAAAAGAGCCCCCGGGTTCAGCGGTTCTTTTCCAAGTCTCTTCAGCATGTCCAGCAAGGCTTTTGATGTGTGTATTTTACGAAGCAATTCAGCAACGGGCCGTCCGCTCATGTCTTTAGGCTTCAGCTCTCTGCCGGTCATCCAGTGCTGGGCCGTAATGACGTCCCCATTTTCCATCCGTTTTGTCCAAACCAGCTTCGGAACAATGCCTTCGGCGGATAAAACAGCTAAAAAAGGTGAGCTATTACGTTTTAAAAAAAGCTGCTGCCCGTTATGTTTCGCATAATATGCATCTCCTGTAGCTCCTCCGGCGGGGAAGATCTCCCAATCGCTACCTAGTAATTGTCCCAACCAGTTCATATCAATGTTCAACCCATCATTTCTTAAAATATTTTAGAATTAAGGCTAATCGTTTCTAGTCTATCCAGCGAATGCCTTTTTCGTACGAATCGTATAAAAATAAAAAAGACAGCTATTGAGAGTCTCATATGCTAATCAATAGCCGTCCTTTAAATTTTAGCGCTATAGCACAAACTTCGTCAAGCAAAACTCTTAAGATCTGATGCTAAATATAAGATAACCGTTCCGATGCCGTTTACTGCAACCGTTTTCTTGATTTCTGCCGGGTCTTCCTGAAATCCTGATGGATCACATAAAAGCCGATAAGGTATGTCGTTTGGCAGCCTCCACTCGACGGAGTCTGGACTCGCGTGATGGATAACAATGATATCTTTCCATTCGTCAACCTCGTCAAGATCATAAAGCCTGTATGCGATAAGGTGTTCTTTTAGCGTCAAGCATTCAAAATGGCGCCGGATGTCTGCAGCGGACCTAAGACGGAATGCAGGATGCGCTTTTCTCAGCGAGATCAGCCTGCGGATATAGTGAACATCTTCTTTGAACGTTTCACGGCGATCCCAGTCGAGCTGGTTGATGCTGTCACTGGATTGATAGCTGTTTTCCACTCCCTGCTTCGTCCGGAAAAATTCCTGGCCGCTGTGAATAAACGGCACCCCTTGGGCAAGCAAAATAATCGCGGCTGCAAGCCTTTGCCTGCTTCGCTTTCGGCTGTCATTTTCTTGAGGAAGCGCGAAGCTCATTTTATCCCAAAAGGTGTGATTGTCGTGTGATTCGACATAATTGATGGACTGGCTTGGTTCCGGAACAATCGGTGCTAATGCCTTCCATCCGGAAGACCCGGCAATTCCATGCATCACAGCTTGTGCTGATTCACTGCTGCCGAGCGCAAACCCTGCTGCCATAAGGTGAAAGGTGTTCCCTTTTACAGCGTCACGAAACATATCATTAAAAAAACCGATGCCCGGCATTCTTGGCGCGTTCGCCAAAGCAGCTTTCTGTTCATGCGACAGCGGTGTAGCCAGATCCCACCCTTCTCCAAAAAGCAGGATTCCGGGCTTTGCCTTAGTTGCTTTCTCTTTCATATAAAGCACGGTGTCAATATCTAAAATCCCGAGGAGATCAAAGCGGAAGCCGTCAACATTGTATTCTTCAAGCCAATAGACCACGCAATCCGCAATGAATTTTCTTGCCATCCTTCTTTCTGATGCAATATCATTGCCAACGCCGGTGCCGTTTGACGGCATCCCACATTCGTCGTGCCGGAAAAAATAACCTGGCACTGTCTTTTCAAAGGGGGAATTCTCCCTCTTATACACATGGTTAAAAACAACATCCAGAATGACTCGCAGACCGTGCTGATGCAGGGTATTGATCATTTGTTTCAGCTCTGTTTTTCTCGTTTGAGGATCATGAGGGTTTGAGGCATAGCTTCCCTCCGGGGCAAAGAAATGAAGCGGGTTATATCCCCAATTGTATGCATCAAGCGGCTTCTCTTCATCAACTCCGGCAAAATCATTCACCGGCAGAAGCTCCACATGTGTAACACCAAGCTCTTTTACATACGCCAGTCCCGAAGAACTGCCATTTGCGGTTTGTGTATCAGTTTCCGTTAATGCTAAGTATTTTCCCTTGTTTATCATGCCGCTGTTTTCATGGATGGAGAAGTCGCGAAGGTGCGTCTCATAGATGACGGCATCCACAGGGTGTGAGAATGGTTTAAGAGGAGCAGTCCATTTCATGTGATCCGGGCGCAAGACGACGCCCTTCTCTCCATTTACAGTCACAGCCTTGGCATACGGGTCAACGGTTTCCATCCATTCTGAATTGTTGCAGATGCAAAACAAATACTCATATCCGTGAAGGTCACCTGTGACCGTAACGGCATAGACGCCTTTTTCCAACCGAGTCATTTGGAATGTGCGCCCGCTTTTATTGGGGTATGAAAGCTTGACAGCAGCTGAGGTTGCAGCAGGCGCCCATACTGTAAATACGGTATGATCCGCGGTATAAACGGCGCCCAGCTCTCCGTCATAATAAAATTCGTCATCAAACGCAGCCGTCCGGATGACCGCGCCAATTTGGAGATCCGTTTTGTGGCCGCTGGATGCTCTGACGCAATGGATTTTTCCAAATGTCACAGGATGGTCGGATACGCAGACGTACTTGTATTTTGCTTCAAGGGAGTATTCCTCCCTGACAGCCAGAGGAAAAACTGTTGTTTCTGTCTCAAGCCGAAACGGCGGTGTCATGATTTCCTTTTGTTCAGCAGGAATCAGAACAGTAATGATATTCATGTCATCGACATACGCTTCGAAGCTGCGGCGGATGCTGACCATCGGAAGCTCTCTCCTCCAAACACGTTTATGTTTTGATCCTTAGGGGTGAAGGACTAGATGCCAGACGAAACGGGGTAGTGCCCATGATTTCTCCGTCAGCATGGAACGGGATTTTGTCCTTCGTGTAAAACGTAATGTCCTTCGCTTTAAACATCGTAACGCCATCCATCTTTGTATGTTTTCCAAATGCCATAAGACATAAAAGCCAATATTTTTTCAAAAACGTCTGGTTTTCAACGATTACGATATCAAATGTCTTCTCGCGCGGATTTGCTAGGGGCGCAGCCTTCATGCCTCCCCCGTAAAACGGATGGTTGGATACAACGGCAAACCAGACATCATGAAATTCGCGCGTCTCGTCTTCCGTCGTACAAGCTAACGTAAACGGCTTAAAGGTTGCCGAAGCGTGCAAATGAGAAAGCGGATACACAAGAAATCGAAGGCGGAGAAAAAGAAAAACCCGTCTCAACGGAAATTCCATCGCCTTTTTATTGACATATGCGTCAAACCCGATCCCGATATGATTCATAAAATAAAGAATCTGTGATTTATCCTGAAGGAAATTGACGCTCCCTAAATGAAAGGTTCTTGTTAACGGGCGCTTTACCTTCTTGATTTCCTGTATCAGATCGATTTTTTTAATAGAAAACCCTCTCGAAAAATCATTATACGCGCCCGCCGGCACAAAGCTCAGCTCAATATCGTCAACATCTTTCAGCCCGTTGACAACTTCATGCATGGTTCCGTCTCCGCCAATGACGATCAGGCGCTTCAGCTTATATTCTTGTATCGTTGAAATCTGTCTGGCGAGCACCTCGGCGTGTCCCGGATGTTCAGTTAAAAATGAACGGTGCTCAACCTTTCGTTTGATCAACTCTTTTTGAATGGACTTCCAAACACGCAGGCCGTTTCGATGTCCTGCTGTCGGATTAATAATAAAAAACCAATGGCTCATCTTTCTCACCTGCTTATGTTATGAGAAAACCGCTCAAATCGTTCTCTTTTACTCCAGCCACTCCTGTCTGCGATAGGAGTCAGACATGCAGTAAGACAATAGAGCCTTTGCAGCCTTTACCTGATGATGTTTGATCGGAGCAGTGTTTTTCTTCTGCCGCTCAATCCATTCTTCCGCGCTCCGCTTATCCGCTATTTCTAAGCCGTATGGCGGCTCCGGGTAATCGATGTACGACGTTCTGCTCAGAAGCAATTTTCGAACCGGAATCTCAGCCTGTTTTTCCTTTACGATCTTTGACACAACCGAGTCCGTACGAAACAGGCTAAGCCCTGGATTTAACACTGATGCAGTCTGAGAGGCTGTTTTCTTGTCCCAAAAACGATTTTTAGACCCTATGTAGACACTATCTTCCTCAGCCTCTAAAAAAGAAACGCAATAAATTTCCAGAGGAGAAATAATCACAATGCTTAATTCAACCGCCGCCTGCTGAATTTTCAGCACAGGCTTATACATAATAAAATAAGAATCAGGCAGCTGCTGGGTCAGATAACGCAAAATGCGGTCCTGCTTCACCTGGTTTGAGAGTTGAGATATTTCTGAAAGAGTAGAGCTGGCCCATTTGAGCTGAAAATCATATAAATGTCTTTTATAAAAAGAAGCAAGCGCTACCCTGCTCTTCGGGAGCCTTACATGAATATCTTCTTCGTCCTCAAACCATTGGTGTCTCTCTTCTTGTATATCGGCTTTTATCTCTTCTTTTCTTCTTTTCAATGAAAATTTTTTTCGTTTCTGCACCGGTTCCGGTTCTTCAGCACTGGCTTGCCTTTCTTCATGCTGGCGCTCCGCTGCTTCTACTAGTGAAAGCCAGCGCTCTTTTTTCAGACGTACAAACTGGTTGATATAATGGTACGGATCAAGCTCATATCTTGATATATAATCATGAATTTTGATGATTTGTGCCATGTTTGTTTCTCCACTCCGCAATGAATTAAGATAATTGAAATTTGAATATTTCCTCGTATTTTGGTGATTGGTTCAAGTGTATTTGAAAGAGCGAAAATCGTTCAGCCACCATCGAAACCTCGCCGCTTTCAAACGGAACATGAGCTGGAAATCCATCTTCGCCTGTCCATTTTCTTGCCAGCGTCATATGAGGATGATACGGTCTTTTTTCCACTTGAAAGCCGGCCTGAAGTACAGCCTGCTTCGTATGTTCCCGCAGTCTATCAAGCGTTTTGTTTTTCTTTGGCTCCAGATGTAAAACGCGCGGCCTTCTGCGGTCGCCGAATACATCTATCTTGTCAAACTCAATTGAAAATGGGTCAATTTCTGAAGCAATCTCTGTTAGCGAACCTTCAAGCTTCTTTATTTGTGTCTCATCCGCCGCACCGAGAAAAATTAACGTGATATGATAGTCAAGCGGGTGCACCCATTTTTGAAACGTCAATACCGGTTCGTTTTTCGCAGCCTGGTAGATCGGATTTGCAATTCCCTCAGGTATGGGAACGCCGATGAAATAATGAGGCCGTATATCTGGCATCCGTCTGACACTCCCTTCTTTGACAGCTATTATTTTATCAATAAAGAGGCTGTGCGGATAGAGGAACAGTGTATGAAAACACTCTCGCACAAACGTTTATTATGTTAGGATATTATATGACACTTGTTTTATTCAGAAAGGAATGACAATGTTGAAAATCGTTGCAAACACAGCTGATCTGATAGGAGATACACCGCTAGTGAGATTGAATCGGCTTCAGCCGGAAAATGCGGCACAAGTCTATTTAAAGCTTGAATTTTTCAATCCGAGCGGCAGTGTGAAAGACAGAGCCGCTTATCAAATGATCATAGAAGCTGAACAAAACGGTTTACTCAAGCCGGGATCAGTTATTATAGAGCCGACAAGCGGAAATACCGGAATCGGGCTCGCCATGAATGCGGCAGCACGCGGATATAAAGCAATCTTAGTGATGCCTGATACGATGACGAAGGAACGGATCAACCTACTTAAAGCTTACGGTGCAGAGGTTGTATTAACTCCCGGAGAGGAAAGAATGCCGGGTAGCATCAAAAAAGCGAAGGAGCTTGCCGAACAAATTCCGAACAGCTATATTCCAATGCAGTTCGATAACACTGCTAATCCTGATGCGCACCGGAAAACAACAGCGCCTGAAATTGCTCGGGCGTTAGAGGAAATCGGAAAACCGCTCGGCGCTTTTGTTGCCTCCTCCGGAACGGGCGGAACCATTACCGGAACAGGTGAGGCGCTCAAAGAGCTTTTTCCGGATATCACGGTTCATGTTGTTGAGCCAGCGGGTTCGCCTGTATTATCCGGCGGAAAACCTGGCGCACATAAACTTGTAGGAACGAGCCCAGGCTTTATACCGCCGATTTTAAATGAAGACGTGTATGATGAAATTATCAAAATCTCTGATGAAGACGCGTATACGACAACAAGACGGCTTGCTGCTGAAGAAGGAATTCTTGTCGGCCCTTCATCAGGCGCAGCCTGCTTCGCGGCAATCGAAACAGCGAAACGCCTCTCTCCTGACAAAGTTGTGGTCTGCATGACAGCTGATACAGGAGAACGGTACTTATCAACTGATTTATGGTCATTTATTTAAAAAAAGGACTGGCTTCAAAGCCGGTCCTTTTATTTTGCAAGCTCGTAAATGGCCTGCGCATATAACGCTGTCGATCTCAGCAGGTCATCAATCTCGATATATTCATCCTTTTGGTGTGCGCTGTCAGGGCGTCCGGGGAACAGCGGGCCGAACGCGACACCGGCTTTTAAGGATCTCGCATAAGTCCCCCCGCCAATTGAGATTAAGTCAGCTTTTTTACCCAGCTGGCCTTCATAAACCTTTTGCAGGGTTTTGACTAACGGATGATCTGCGGACACGTGATGCGGCTTGCTGTCTTTGAATTCTCCCAGCTCAAATTCAGATGCGCTTTCGAATGTATCGCGGATCGCTTTGCTTTCTGCTGTCACAGGATAGCGGATATTGATCCCGAGCTCGCCTCCTTGCCCTTCTTTATAGCGCAGTGTTCCGACATTTAATGTCAGCTCACCGCTGATTTCATCCTCACAGTCGATGTCCAGTTTTTTTCCTCTTGTATCACCTGAGAACTTATCTGTCACAACTTGCACAAACCGCTTTCCTGCATCGTCAAGCTCAGTCTGCTGGAGAAATTCGCACAATAAAATGCCGGCATTGATCCCATTGTTCGGTTCCATCGCATGGCAGGAAAGACCGTACATACGCAAAATGAGCTGTTCGTTCTCTATTGCAGCTTCCCCTTTTTGGTCCGTCGTGCGGAGCATGTCTTTAAATGAAGACAGAATCTCTTCATTTTTCGGCCCTTCAATGACAGCTTCCGCAGCGTCGGGCACCATGTTTAAGCGAAGGCCTGATTGAAACGAGACAAGCACTGCCTTTGGTTCTGCTTGATTTGGGCGGTGCGGAATAAGTAAAGAAGCATCGATGATCCCTTTTTCCGCATTAATGATCGGAAAATCGGCGTCAGGCGCAAAACCCATTGTTGGCATTTCTTCATGCTTGAAATAATGCTCTACGCATCTCCAATCACTTTCTTCATCTGTTCCGATAATCATTCTGACTCGCTTGGACAGGGGTAAATTCATGTCTTTCACGATTTTCAGCGCGTAGAATGCCGCCATTGTCGGGCCTTTGTCATCAATGGCGCCCCTTGCATAAATCCGTCCGTTGCGGATTTCAGCTGAAAATGGATCACTCGTCCACCCATCTCCCGGTGGCACGACGTCAACATGGCAAAGTACGCCGATAATGTCATCGCCCTCCCCCCATTCAATATGACCTGCGAAGCCGTCAAGATTTTTTGTTGTAAAGCCTTCTTTTTCTCCAAGCTCCAGCAATGAAGTCAGGCTGGCGTTTACCCCTTCTCCAAACGGTTTACCGGGTCCGGCGGTTGTTTCGTCCATGACACTGTTGATTCTCAAAAATTCCTGCGTATCACGAATTAAATCCTCTTTTTTTCTGATCACTTCAACTTCCCAGTTCATAATGATCCCCTTTCCGCAAGAAATGACTTGCAAAAACCAAATAAAACGAATAATATTAATGGTGTTTTGTTAAAACGTTCGTAATTGGAGGATACTATGTTTCATCTAAAAGAGCAGCAAACATCCATAAAGCAAGAAATCATAGCAGGGCTGACGACCTTTTTCACAATGGTCTATATCGTCGTGGTCAATCCGGTCATTCTGGCTAACGCCGGGGTTCCTTTCGACCAGGTTTTCACCGCAACGATTATTGCCTCCATTGTCGGAACGCTGTGGATGGCCCTGGCAGCAAATTATCCGATTGCTATTGCGCCCGGCATGGGCTTGAACGCTTATTTAGCCTTTCATGTCGTAAGCGCAAGCGATGGCGGCATCACGTACGCAACAGCTTTCAGCGCAGTATTTACAGCAGGGGTTCTCTTCATTATTCTATCGTTAACGCCTTTAAGAAAACAACTTATAGAAGCGATTCCAAACAATTTAAAATACGGGATCACAACTGGGATCGGGCTGTTTATTGCTTTTATCGGTTTGCGTCAAGCGGGCATTGTGGCAGCTGATGAGTCAAACCTGGTCACTCTCGGCAATCTGCATTCACCTGGCGTTATCTTAACGCTGGTTGGCCTTTTGATCAGCGTGGTCCTGATGGTGCTGAATGTAAGCGGCGCTTTATTTATCGGAATGGCAGCTACCGCTTTGATCTCCTTTTTCACCGGTCAGCTCCATTTTTCAAAGGGATTTATGTCGCTTCCTCATTTGCCGGAAGGATTGATGATCTCAAATCCATTTACTGCTTTTGGCGATGTCATTCATCACGGCCTGTACGCTGTCGTCTTTTCTTTTCTATTAGTCACAATATTTGATACGACAGGCACGATGATCGGAGTTGCCGAGCAAGCCGGGCTGATGAAGAACAACAAGCTGCCGAACGTGCGAAAAGCGCTGCTTGCTGATTCAACCGCGACGACAGTAGGAGCTGTTTTCGGCACAAGTCCAACGACTGCATTTATCGAGTCTTCCGCCGGTGTCGCAGCCGGGGGAAGAACGGGGCTTACGGCTTTGACTGTCGCGGTGATGTTTGCGGCTTCAATGTTTTTCAGTCCGCTTGTCAGCGCCTTGTCCGGTATAGCCGCCATCACCTCGCCTGCTTTGATTATCGTCGGCAGCCTGATGATGGGTTCAGTTTCCAATATGAACTGGAAAGAGATGGACGAGGCATTTCCAGCTTTTCTCGTCATTCTGGCCATGCCTTTGACCTCCAGCATTTCTACAGGAATTGCGCTTGGCTTTATTTCATATCCGATCGTAAAAGCGGCGCGGGGAAAATGGAGAGAAATTCATCCGCTCGTCATCGTTTTCGCCATTCTGTTTTTCATCCAGCTGTTTATTTTATAATGAATACAGAAAAACCCAAACGTCGCCGTTTGGGTTTTTTATGTAAACAATAAAGAGACAGCGGCCGCTAAAAAACAACAGGCGGCAAACGCATAGTGCAGGATATTGATACAGTTTTTTCTGGCCCGATAATATTCATCACTTTCCTTATCGGTGCCAATTAAAAAAGGGGCATCCATGACCTTGTCAAAAATAAGCGTCAGGATATAACGGCAAACACCTG
This sequence comes from Bacillus sp. 9.4, assembly GCF_055486415.1. NCBI lineage: Bacteria > Bacillati > Bacillota > Bacilli > Caryophanales > Bacillaceae > Bacillus > Bacillus sp. 9.4. Next base: position 1,075,793 of record NZ_JBVFMU010000001.1, read on the forward strand.
TGTATACCAGCAGCGCAATCACCTTCAGCCAAATTGGGGAAACAAATATGAGAACGGTGAAAGCTGACAATAGCATGTACATCTGCCTCGCATACTCGCCATTCCTCAGCATGACTTTAAAAAACAATTCCTTATAGCCTGTGCAGATCGTTCGTCTTTTAAATATCCTTTTTGAATTTCGGTATAATAACGGTTTTCTTCTCATCCTGTCTTTTACTTTTGGCATTCCCGCCTCCTGACTCATCATCATCACAAGTCCTGCAAGGGCAAGCCTGCTTTTTTTCTCTTCAGTCACCTCAGCTTCAAAAGCCGTGAACGAAGCCGTCTTTTTCAAACTGCGGATAACTGAGAAAAGCAAAAATAAAATGCCAAAAAGCGCAAGCAAGTGCCACTGAGTCAAAACAATCAGGATCGCAGAACCAGCAAAAAGAATAGCTCTGACAAGGATATCACCAATCCATCTCGAAATAGAGCGCGGCTTTCTGATCCTGTCTTGCTTTAAGGATAAAAAGAATATATGAAGGCCAAACAAATAACACAATAGAGCAGTGCTTTCTGCGAATGTGATGTGAACAGAATGACTGATCAAGGGAAGGACAATGAAAAAGAGAAGCAGCCATTTAGCCATCGTGACGAGAAAAGAATACAAAAGCGCGTACCGTTTGAGCTGATAGATGATTTCTTTCTTTTGCAGCAAAAACACTTTGTCCGCTTCCATTAAAAATGTACGAATCGAGCCTGTAAACATGATCAGCCCACACACAGCGTACAGCCATCTCCACTCCGCCACTTCAGACCACTCATAAAGAAGACCTCTTCCATTCATCAAATCAATATACTGATAGATGACAAAAGCAATCGCCGGCAAAACAATATAGAGAGCGACTGTCCAGTCAATGACCGCATGCAACACTTTAAACTGATACTTGTAATAGTCAAACAGCCTTCGAAAAAAGAGCGTACGCCCGTTCATGGCCGATCACCTTGAACTGCCTTATAAAAACAGTCAAGCAATGACTGCCCCTCTAATCCGGTCTTGTCCTGAATATCTTTTAACGTGCCTTGGAGAAATAATGAACCTTTCTCAATCATATAAAACCGGTCACAGATTTTTTCCGCGGTATCGAGTACATGCGTGCACATCAGAATTCCGGCTCCACGTTCTTTTTCAGCCTTAAGCATGTCCACAAAGCGTTTCGTCGATATCGGATCAAGGCCGATAAACGGTTCATCAATCACATACATATCCGGCTTAGAGAGAAAGGCCTGGATAAGCATTAGTTTTTGCTGCATGCCCTTCGAAAAGGTGACAGGCAGCTCATGTTTGACATGATCAAGCGAAAACGTCTGCAGCAGGCTTTGGGCCCGATGCGCAAATTCTCTCTCTTCAATGCCGTGGAGTGTGCTGATCAGATCCAAATGCTCCCACAGCGTCAGTTCTTCGTAAAAGGACGGATGCTCCGGAATATATGCAAATGAACAGTCGTTCCAGGCAATATGCCCTTTAAAATCTTCTGAAAGGCCGAGTATCGCCTTGATTGCGGTGCTTTTTCCGGCGCCGTTAGCTCCGATCAGTCCAACTAGTTCCCCTTTTCTGACTTCCAGAAAAACATCGGTGAGCACTTTTTTTCGGCTTGTATACCCGGCCTGTTCTATTGAAGCTTCAAGCAAATTTGTCAAAACTCACCCACCTCCAAAATTTACTACGAAACAGAATAAAAAAAGTTTCTTTAACCATAATAATATTGAGCCGAAATACATAGTAATCCAACAAGGATGGCTGCCCAACGCGAATTGGAAAAAATTAATAGGAGTTATCCCTAGATTCATCACTGCAATATCGTGTATAATGAGGGCGAATTATTTTAACAATTACAGATGTCTGCCTTTGTTGCTATTTCGTACGCAGTTGATAGTCGTGAGTTGTGGTTAGTCAAGTCCATCCGATCTTATGATAGGGAGTGGTTTTTTGAAACCTTCAACAAACCGTATGCTAACTCGAATCAAATCAGTTTACATGTTTATCCAAGAAAAAGGTCTTGTGACAACACAGGAACTGGTTGACGAATTCGGCATTACACCTAGAACGATTCAAAGAGACTTAAATGTGTTGGCATATAATGATCTTGTTCATAGTCCAAGCCGTGGCAAGTGGGAGACAACGAGAAAGAAAGTAAAGATTACCTCATAAATTGAAAAATTACATAGGGCCGCCTGAGAGCGGTCCGATAGATAACAGGGCGAAGAAACTACTGAGCCTTGTTTTTGTGTGCTTATAAATAAAACCCCGCATTCGGTATGCGGGGTTTTTGTCATGCTTGCGGCTCATTGAGCAAATGAAGCTCTTCCTCTGTCAGCTCACGGTATTCTCCGGGTGCCAGAGCGGGATCTAGGGAAACGCGTCCCATCGAAAGCCGCTTCAGGTAAACCACTTCATTGCCGACTGCCTTTGCCATTTGCTTGACCTGATGGTATTTTCCTTCTGTAATTGTCAGATATATCACGGTATTGCCACTGTCGTTTGTTTTGATTTCCGCTTTTGCCGGCTTTGTTTTATAGCCGCCCTCTATGTAGACACCCGTTTCTAAATCGGAAATGTCTTCCCGAGAAATCTGTGATTTTAAATGGACTTCATACGTTTTTGGAACATGCTTTTTAGGAGAAAGGAGCCGATGTGCGAGCTGGCCGTCATTTGTGAGCAGCAAAAAGCCCTCTGTATCTTTATCAAGCCTGCCGGCTGGAAATGGCTCAAATCTCATCTCCTCCGGCGTCAGCAGATCGACCACTGTTTGCTGCCGGCTGTCCTCAGTCGCCGACAGCACGCCCTGCGGTTTATTCATCATAAGATAAATGAACTCTCGATAATCAACCGGTTCCCCGTATACGGTCACCTCCTGCGTATCAGGATCAACGTGCGCCTTTACATCTTTGGCAGGTTTGCCGTCGATCATAACAGCTCCAGCCTTCACAACGGCTTTGACTTCTTTTCTGGAACCATACCCGCTGTTGGCAAGCAGCTTATCAAGTCTCATTCCCAATCTCTCCTTTATAAAAGAAAGCCCGCAGCATGCGAGCCCTCAGTTTCATCATATCTAGTTCATCAGCCTGCATGTCTGCCTTTCCTTAAGAAACCTGGCAAACGGCGGCCTAAAATTTTCTGCAAAAATCCTAATCGGTAGCCGCAATACAGGTAGACTGCACCGCCAACAGCGGCCGCGATCACCACAACAATCGCAGCTTGCAGCTGGCCATCCTGATAGGAAATAAAGAAGCCTAATACCCACTGCACGATTTTCACGGCAATACCCATAATGGCTGATAAGACCAGCATCAAAACAGTTCGTTTAACAAGTATCTTATACGAATAGCCTGCATGGCGCTTAATCATGATAAACCCATATAAAAGGGAAGCGATATATCCAAGCGCCGTCGCTAAAATCGCTCCGTCAGCCTGCATCAGTTTGATCAGCGGAACATTCAGCACAAGCTTGATCACGACACCGATCACAAGGCTAACAACCGCAAATTTTTGCTTATTGATGCCCTGCAGAATGGCTGCGTTGACTGTAAACAAAGAGAACAAAATCGCGACTGGCGAATACCATAGCAAAATGTTTGCCCCCAGTTCAGGATGAAGGCTCTCTGACCCGTAAAAGAACGTATACGTCGGTCCTGACAATAGAGAGATCCCGACAACAGCCGGAATAATTAAAAACAGGATCGTCTGCATCGTTTGATTAATCTGCTGATTTAACAGCTTATAGTTTCCGCTTGTAAACGATTCAGTAATCGTTGGAATTAATGTCAGTCCAAAAGCAGTTGCTAGGGAAACCGGGATCATCACGAGCTTCTGAACATACAGGGTTAGAATCGCAAGCATGTCCTGGCTGATGGCTTGATGACCGGCTTCAATCATCGCTTTGTTAAACGTATTTGTATCAATATAGTTATACAAAGGGATGGCTAGTCCGACAAAAACGTACGGAGCAGCATAGCTGAACAGCTCGAAAAACATTTTCTTGTAGCTTAGGTTTGCTGTCGGACCCGTATTCGGCATCATCGCCAGCAGGCTGCCCTTCCGTTTGTTCCAATAAATATAAAGCACGACCAGCCCCCCGAAGGCACCGATCAGCGCTGCGAAGGTTGCATAGCCCACAGCGATGACAAGGCCGCCGTTGAAAACCTTCAAAATCAAGAATGTCGCACTCAATAGAAAGATGATGCGGACAATCTGTTCAACGACTTGGGAAACAGCTGTCGGACCCATCATTTGGTGCCCTTGAAAGAATCCGCGGACAAGGCTCATAATCGGTACGACCAAAAGCGCTAAGCTGACCATGCGGATGACATAAACGACATGATCAATTGTCAGGCCGTTATTATCCTTGCCTCCCAGCGATATTTCCGCAAACATCGGAGCCGATAGATACAGAATGAAAAAGGCTATCATTCCTGTGACGAGCATAACCGACATGCCCGCCTTGAGCATTTTCCTGCTTGTCTCATAATCCCCTTTTGAATTATATTTGGAAACAAATTTAGAAACAGCGGCCGGAAAGCCCATCGTAGCAATATTCAAAAATAAAGTGTATTGGTTGTATCCGTATTGAAATAATGCACCGCCTGTCGCCCCGACCATAATGCTGAAGGGAATTAAATAGACCATCCCCAGAATCCGCGATATATATGTACCGAGCGTTAATACAAACGTGCCTCTTAACAGTTTGCTTGACATGTTTCTTCATCACCATTTTCTACGAAGATTCAACTTTTCTATTTTACCACAACTGGGCATTTAGACGGTAATAAATACAAAAGCAATCCTGTGAACATTCATGTCCGCGGCAAAAGACGTTTAAGGAGCGGCTTTCTTTCGCTATAATAGTACTGCGGACGGGTGTCCGCACACGAAATGAAAAGAAAGTTGATGATAAAGATGAAACAATATGACGTAATCGTAATCGGCGGAGGCCCTTCAGGCTTGATGGCTGCGATTGCAGCAGGAGAACAGGGCGCTGGCGTGTTGCTGATAGATAAAGGAAATAAATTAGGACGGAAACTCGCGATTTCCGGGGGCGGCCGCTGTAATGTGACGAACCGCCTTCCTGTGGAAGAAATTATCAAGCACATCCCCGGCAACGGGCGTTTTTTATACAGCGCGTTTTCTGAATTTAATAATGAGGACATTATCAAGTTTTTTGAAAACCTCGGCATTCAATTGAAGGAAGAGGATCACGGCCGGATGTTTCCTGTGACCGACAAAGCCCAAAGTGTCGTTGACGCGCTGTTAAACAGGCTGAAGCAGCTCCGCGTAACAATCAGAACGAACGAGAAAATTAAATCTGTTTTATATGAAGATGGACAGGCAGCAGGGATTGTGACGAATAATGGCGAAATGATCCATAGCCAGGCAGTCATTATCGCTGTAGGCGGTAAAAGCGTGCCTCATACCGGAAGCACGGGAGACGGCTATGAATGGGCTGAAGCCGCGGGCCATACCATAACAGAGCTGTTTCCGACAGAGGTTCCCGTCACTTCTGGCGAACCGTTCATTAAGCAAAAAACACTTCAGGGCTTATCACTAAGAGATGTAGCCGTCAGTGTGTTAAATAAAAAAGGCAAACCGATTATCACACATAAAATGGACATGCTGTTTACCCATTTCGGCCTCTCAGGACCTGCCATTCTCAGATGCAGCCAATTTGTCGTAAAAGAGCTGAAAAAACAGCCTCAAGTGCCGATCAGAATCGACTTGTATCCGGATATCAATGAAGAAACGCTTTTCCAAAAGATGTATAAAGAACTGAAGGAAGCACCGAAAAAAACCATTAAAAACGTGCTGAAGCCTTGGATGCAGGAGCGCTATCTCCTATTCCTTCTCGAAAAAAACGGCATCTCTCCGAACGTATCGTTTTCTGAGCTGCCGAAGGATCCTTTCAGACAATTTGTAAGGGACTGCAAGCAGTTTACTGTCCTCGCAAATGGTACACTGTCGCTTGATAAGGCATTTGTCACGGGAGGCGGGGTATCTGTAAAAGAAATTGACCCGAAAAAAATGGCTTCTAAAAAAATGGAGGGGCTTTATTTTTGCGGTGAAATTCTGGATATCCATGGCTACACAGGCGGATACAATATTACCTCCGCCCTTGTCACAGGCAGGCTTGCAGGGCTAAATGCCGGGCAATACGCCCGTTCTTAATCATTACTCTTTAAATCTCTTGCCGCCAAACTCACATTTGAACATTCCCCGCATTCATGTTAGGGTGAGACTTGTTTTGTTTCACCTGATTGCGGGGTAATTTTAAGAGAGGAATGAGCTGCCATCGTACGACCATACTAAGCCTGCGAGCAAGATATAGGCGTACACAAAAAATTAGAGGGTGAGAAATGTTGAAACATATATCTAGTGTATTTTGGATTGTGATTGCAATCACAGCTGCAGCTGTATTATGGGGTGTTATTTCTCCTGACAGCCTGCAAAATGTGTCTCAATCGGCACAAGCATTTATTACCGATTCATTTGGTTGGTATTATCTTTTAGTTGTCTCTTTGTTTGTCGGGTTTTGTCTCTTTTTGATTTTCAGCCCGATCGGAAAAATCAAACTCGGAAAGCCTGATGAAAAACCGGAATTCGGGTTATTATCATGGTTTGCCATGCTGTTCAGCGCAGGCATGGGAATCGGCTTAGTATTCTACGGTGCGGCTGAACCGATCAGCCATTACGCAATTAGCTCTCCATCAGGTGAAACAGAAACCCCCCAAGCCTTCAGAGATGCACTCCGCTATACGTTTTTCCACTGGGGTTTGCACGCTTGGGCCATTTATGCCATTGTGGCATTATGCATTGCCTATTTCCAATTCCGCAAAGGCGCACCCGGGTTAATCAGCAGCACACTATCACCGATTCTCGGGGATAAAGTAAACGGACCGATCGGAAAGGCCATTGACTGTATTGCAGTTTTCGCCACTGTTGTCGGGGTGTCAACAAGTCTTGGTCTTGGCGCAACCCAAATTAACGGCGGTTTGAATTACCTGTTCGGCATTCCACATGCGTTTATCGTCCAATTGGTTTTAATCATTATTGTGACAGTGCTCTTTTTACTTTCTGCGTGGAGCGGACTCGGAAAAGGAATTAAGTATTTAAGCAACACAAACATGGTATTGGCCGGATTGTTAATGTTGTTTATGCTCGTTGTCGGGCCTACAGTGCTGATAATGAACTCATTTACAGATTCTATCGGACAATACATTCAAAATATCGTTCAAATGAGCTTCAGACTGACACCGAACGATCCTGAAAAACGCGAATGGATTAACAGCTGGACGATTTTCTATTGGGCATGGTGGATTTCCTGGTCTCCATTTGTCGGCATTTTCATCGCCCGTGTATCCAGAGGCCGGACGATCCGAGAATTTTTAATTGGCGTCTTGGTGACACCTTGTATTTTGACATTTCTATGGTTCTCCATTTTCGGCGTTTCAGCCATGGACCTCCAGCAAAAAGGCACGTTCAATGTAGCAAAGCTGTCCACTGAAACGATGCTGTTCGGAACACTTGATCACTATCCGCTGACAATGGTGACATCGATCCTTGCATTGATTCTGATCGCAGTATTCTTTATCACGTCTGCTGATTCAGCTACATTCGTGCTGGGCATGCAGACGTCGTACGGTTCTTTAAATCCGGCGAATTCTGTGAAACTCAGCTGGGGTATCATTCAGTCCGCCATGGCGGCTGTGCTCCTATATTCCGGAGGGCTTGCCGCTTTGCAGAACACAGCGATTCTGGCAGCGCTGCCGTTTTCTATCGTTATCCTGCTGATGATTGCCTCTCTCTATCAATCGCTCTCAAAAGAAAGAAGAGAGATCAAAAAAGCGGAGAAACTCGATAAACCGAGAAGTCCAAGAGTGAAAAAAGCATATTAACAAAAAAGATCTTTCCGCGCCTGCGGGAAGATCTTTTTATTTGCGATATAAAATAAGGGCGGAAAAACAGTAAAGCTGCTCGCCGTCTGGGTCGCACGCCGCCGAAACCGTATATTTGATATCAATCAGCTGCTCCTCCGATATCCCTTTTAAAAATGAATTGATTTCCGTTTGTAAGTCTTTTTCATGCTCTTCATCAAATACCGCTACCTTCAGCATTTTATCCGCTCTCCTTTCTCTATCAATCTATTCCGTTTGGAACAGCGTTATGATAGAGAAATGATGATTATCTCGTTTCCGGATAAAAAGCTTTCCGTATATGGGATTTCCTCTGTGGCTCGCCGCCGTGCTGCTCCACTTTCAGCAGCACGGCATAAACAATGCGCATATGACAGTAGCTGATAAGGCTGACGCTAAAAAAAGGGACAATGCCCGGCAGGTACGCAAGCAAGAAAAAGAGAGCAACAGTCAGCGCAAGCATAGCAAGCGTATATTGCAAATACGCCACACTGAGCAAGAGCGAAAATTTCACATACAGACGTTTTTTCCAGTCAAAATGGACAAGCAGCGGAAACACATAAAAAAGCATGGATACGAACAAAAAGCCAAATATCATAATGGCGAAGCGCAAGATGTGCAGAAGGAAATGACTTGGATAGATGAAGGCCAAATCAATATAAATGATCACTCCGATGAGCGCCAGTACAGCGCCGAGCAGATTTGAACGAAAAAATTCACCCTTATATTCCTGCCAAAACGTTTTGAGCACCGGAACGTTGTCCTGCCCCTGGATCCACTTCCGCATGACAGCGAATAAAGCCGCGGTCGCGGGCATGATGCCAAACACGCCGAGACCGAGTAACGTAAAAAACAGCCACAGCAAGTTTGTATACGCAAATCTCATAATCCATTCGCAAAAACGCAGCATCCGTCCCAGTGAGCCATCATGTTCCATGGCGCCCCCTCCTTTTTTGCATTATACATTCTGCATCTGAAAAAGCTCTTTCATGCCGATCGGCTTCTTTTCGGCAACCGAGCGCCACATTCCCTCACCAACCGCGATGGAGTAGGCTCCAGCTTCAGCCCCGGCTAAAATATCATAGCGGCGCAGCGGGTCTTTTCCTAAAAAAAGATCCTCAAGCAAAAGCGGATCACCTCCGCCATGCCCCCCTTCATTTTTGACCACTTGTATCGTCTGCTTTGATTCAAAAAGCGGATAGTAATCGATTGTCTGCTCAGGAAAAGCAAACGGAATTCTGGAAGGTTCGTGAAATTCATTTGATTCAATACGCCCTTTTGTGCCGTTGATCGTCAGCCGGTAGCCTTCATACGGGGCCGAAAAAATAATCGAGTAGCTTAACAGTGCGCCGCCATCATATTTGACTGCCGCCACGTACGTATCCTCGATGTCAATTTCCTCGTCAAAAATACACGCGTCAGGCCTGTATGCAGTATATAAGCTGGACTGGTCTCCTGCTTCGAGATGATCATCCTTTATAGAAGCTTTAGAGGAACGGGGATGCCACCTTGAATAGTAGTGGCATTTTTCTTTGACCCGGCACGTCCCGCAAAAACGCCCGTCTTCTTCCGGCAAGGGGTTCCACTCACTGTCCGGCCCATAGTAATTCAAGGCGCCATAAGCAAATACCTCTTCCGGATTTTGCCCGAGCCACCAATTGACGAGATCAAAGTGATGTGTTGATTTATGGACAGAAAGGCCCCCGGAAAACTGTCTCGACCTGTTCCAGCGTTTAAAATAGCTGGCGCCATGATACGTATCAATATACCAATTTAAATCAACGGAGGTGACCCTGCCTATTTTTCCGTCCAGAATCATTTCTTTTATTTTCCGATGAAACGGGCTGTAGCGATAGTTAAACGCGACGGTGACTTTTCCTTCGCTTTTGGCCTCCGCTTCAAGCACCCGATTCGCATCCTGCACTGTTGTCACCATTGGTTTTTCAGTAATCACATCTGTATTCCACTGAAGACTTTTTACAATATATGTGACATGCGTATCGTCCCTGCCTGCCACAATGACGATATCAGGCTTTGACACGCGCATCATCTCGTCAAAAGCATCTTCGCTAAACTCGGGCACGTGGGCCAGCTCGGGAAATTTCTTCTTGCAAACGGCAAAACGTTTCGGATCGGCATCCAGCAATCCCGTAATCTCATAATGAGTTGAAAACCGCTCCAACAGCGGTTTGATAAACATACTGAATGCTCTGCTGCTCAATCCGCAAAAGACGATGTTCTTCAATATCCTCACCTCTATCGGGCTTCAGTTAGTTGAGAAATCAGCTGCAGCGCTTCCTCTGTTTTTTCAGCATACACAGGGATAAACGCCGCCATATCGCGATTCAATCGAAAGGAATAGCCGTTCAGCTGTTTTTTCCCTTTTTCGATCTGAACGGCATAGATCGTTTTTTCTCCTGTTTTATTATTAACAGTTGTATAAGGAGATGTTTTTTCAGCAGGCAATCCGTTTAACGGCTGAAAATTTTCCGGATCATCGTAAGCTTGAAACATGTCTTCAGGCACGATGAAAACATCTCCCTCATGGGCGGTAATTTCAGTCAGCAGTTTTTCCTGAAAAGCTGGAAAAATATCGACCTTCCCGGCATTCTGCTCAGCGGCTTGTTTTATTTTTTCCTGTACGCCAGCCTGCATATCAGAAAAGAGAATGACATGCATTCCGTCCGGCCTGCTTGAGCATGATGCCAAAAAGAGCACTGAGACGATCACACACAAAGCCGTACGTATACCTGTCATCATTTCTCTGCTGTCCTAAAAAGAGTCTCCAGCTCTGTCATAGCCAAAATAAACGCACCAGCCCCGTGCAGATCGTTTGTGCTTCTTTCGCGGCTGACATAATAGTCATAAAAACCGGCTGACGTTCCGACACATATGTCTTTGACGAGAAACGCGCCGGCTTCTGATGTTTCGGTTTTATGCTGAATCAAGCCTTGATACGCTTTAAGTAGTGTTGTTTCGTAAGCTCTGTCTAAATAGCCTTTATTGATTCCCTTCGCAAATGCGTACATGTACAGGCAGGATCCTGAGCTTTCCAGCCAATTATCAGACCTGTCTCCCTTATCAACAATCTGATACCATAGCCCCGTCTCTTTGTCTTGATAGCGGCAGATGCTTTCCATCATGTCCTGCAGCGTGTTTTTCCACACATGACGGTTTGGATGCTTCTTCGGCAGCTCTTCAATCATGTCAGCAAGAGACATGACGTACCAGCCGATGGAACGTGCCCAAAATTCCGGTGAACAGCCTGTCTCTTCATTGGCCCAAGGCATTTTTTTCGCTTCATCCCAGGCGTGATAAAAGAGTCCGGTTTTTGCATCCTTCGTATGCTTTCTCATCAATGACTCCTGCAGCACAACCTGATCAAACAGCTCCGGCTCCTGCTTCAGATTGGCATATTTCAGTGCGAACGGCCCCCCCATGTATAAGCCGTCAAGCCACATTTGGTATGGATAACCGTCTTTGTGCCAAAAACCGCCCTCAGACGTCCGGTTCAGTGTTCCATATAAGCCGCGCAGCCTTTTTGCCGCTTTGACATACCGTTCATCCTTCGTCTGCTCGTATAATGGAAAAAGAATGAGACCCGCTTGAATGGCATCCAGTTCATCTCTTTTAAATAATAGATTGCCATAATCATCGATTAAGAGATCTGCATAAGCCTTCGCATACTCAAAATACCGCTTTTCCCCGGTTGCTTCCCACAGCCGCAATACACCGCATAAGAAAACACCCTGATGGTAGTGCCAGCGGTTTGCAGGAGGCAGCTCCTCGACTGTGTACGTATTCATAATGGTTTTTGCCAATGCCTCCGCGTACGTAAGAGGCGATTTTACAGCGATTGATTGATCCATTGATCCCATCCCTTTCTTAATAAATTCCTTCCTCGCCAAATTTCTTCGCTAAACGATTCGCTAGCATGACCAAAATCAGCCCGACCGCCGCTTTAAATACGCCGACTGCTGTACTGTAGCTGAATTGGCCCTGTTTCAGCCCTGCAGTATAAACATACGTATCAAAAATTTCCGCCACTTCCCTGTTAGTCGCATTTAACAGCAAATACACATGCTCGAAGCCAAGCTCCAGCGTGTCTCCGATTTTCAAAATCAGCAAAACGACGATAACGCTTTTAATGGCGGGCAGCGTAATATGCCACATTTGCCGCAGCCGTCCCGCTCCGTCCATTTTCGCCGCTTCATACAGCTGGGGGTCAACCGCTGTAATGGCCGCCAGATAAATGATCGTCGACCAGCCTGCTTCCCTCCAGATAACCTGCAGAATATACAGGGGCCGGAACCATTCTTCGTTCAGCAGAAAATTGATTTTTTCACCGCCAAAAAACACAATCAGTTCATTAATCAAGCCTCCGTCTACCGTTAAAAGCACAAACGAAAGCGATACAACAATGACCCAAGACATAAAATGCGGGATATAAATCAGCGTCTGAACAAATTTTTTAAAGAGAGCAATCCGCACTTCGTTCAATAGAAGCGCCAGCAGTATCGGCACCGGGAAAAATATGGCCAGGTTCAAAGCAAATAACACGAGCGTGTTTTTTAACAAGAGAAAAAATGTAGGCTCAGTAAACAGCCTGATAAAATGCTTCAGCCCCACCCACTCACTGCCCAAAATGCCGAGGAACGGCTGATAATCCTGAAACGCAATCACAATTCCCCACATCGGGACATACTTAAAAAGCAAAAAATAAATACACCCCGGCAAAATCATCAAGTACAAATATTTTTGTTGAATCAGCTTGATTAGTAAGCGCTTTCTTTTTTCTTTTTTAAAAATGACTGTATCAACAGCCGGCGCTTGCGCTTCTGCTGTTTTCATTTTTTCCTAGCCTCCTTTCACGGGTTCTTGCATTCACTGTAGCGCAGTAGGCAAAAGTCCGTCTACAATCATATGATCACATCCTGTTTTATCCCTTTATAATCAAGGGTTCAGCCGGTCCACCTGAAAAAAAGACACCGATATTAGAAAATGATTATTGACAATATCTATCAATCTTTGGATTAATTGTATTAAGGTGAAGTGGATGTTATGAAATGGGGGGTTTTATGAAAAGAAGCCAATACAAGTTTTACTACAAACTGATCACGTTTTTCTGCCTGCTCAGCACCATTCCGGTTATTTTGGTCGGATTGTTTTCGTACGAGCACTCTCAGAAAACGGCTATATCCAACGTTTCAGAGGAAAAATTCGACACACTCCAGCAGACCCAGCAAAGCATCGAGCATATATTGAAAACCGTCGATCACTCTTTAACCCACTATGTGAGTTCGCCGCCTCTCCTTCGCACATTGTCCGAGCCTTTGCACTCAGACCAATTTCAAATCTATAACCAAGTGAACCAAGAGCTCAATTATCTGCAAAGCTTTGATACCGATCTGTCCAACATGACGTTAGTCAGTTATACGAAAAAATGGTACATGAACAATTCCGGTTTGTACCGTTTGAATACAGACACTCTTCATGAAGCAGCCTCAGCGTACACGAAACACAAAGCGAGCCGCTCCTATTGGACGCTTGAGGAAAACAATCATTTGATTTCAACCAAAGAAGGCACAGCAGAAAACTGCCGCTACAATATCAATTTAATTAAGCAGCTTCCTTTGAACAGCACAAATACAAAGGGATTGGCCGCCGCAAGCATCCCGAGCTGTTCGCTTGTCAAAAATATGCCCGGCTATTCAAACGCCAACAACCTGTTTATCATCGATGAAAAAGGCCGCATCATCCTTCATAACAATATGTCTGACGTTGGTGAATCTCTTCATAACGACGGCTTTGTCCAAAAAGTGCTGGCGCAAACCGCCAATAGCGGACAGTTTGAAACAGTGATTGACCGGATTCATTATAAAGTCACCTATCAAAAATCTGACTATAATACATGGACTTATTTTTCTCTCGTTTCCCTGCCTGAGCTAAAAAAAGAAGCCAAATCAATCGGCTGGATCACTTTTGCAGTATGTCTCATTTTGTTAACGCTTTCATTATTGTTCTCTTGGCTGGGCTCCCGCCATTTTTACAAGCCGATCAGGGTGCTTTACGAATCATTCGCAAGACATGGAGCCATACAAGAGAAACAACAGCCTCCTCAAAATGAATTTGAGTTAATTGAACAGAGCTTTAAACAGCTGAAGGACCGAAATGACGACCTTGAGGAAACGATGAAGCAGCAGGCCACTCATCTGCAGCAATATTTTATGGTCAGGCTTATGCTTGGAAAACTGACGGATGAGGAGGTTGATAACCGTTTTGAAAGCCTCGGTTTAAAGCAAAATTGGCGGCACCTTGCCTTGCTTGTGCTCCAAATTGACACACTGAATCATACGCCTTATGAGAAAAAAGATATGGATCTGCTTTTGTTTGCCGTCAACAGCCTGATTGAGCGCAGCATCCCGACGGACAAACATCTTGCCCCCGCCGTAGTTGACAAACAGCAGGCGACGATTTTGATCAACCAAAGCGGGACAAAGGAAGAATTCATGGCTGAGCTGAATGAGACTGCAAGGATGATTCAGGAAAAAGCGGAAGCTGAGCTGCAGCTGTCTGTCAGCATCGGCATCAGCCAGCCGTTTGATGTGCTGACAAAAGCGAAAACAGCCTATGCGGAAGGCTCAGAAGCGTTGAAATACCGGCTTAAAGCGGAAAACAAGTCGATCATCTTTTACGAAGACCTTGACCAGAAAAAAACCTTCAAAACCCATTTTCCAAAGCAGCTTCAGCATGAGCTGTTCGATGCCGTTAAAGCAGGAGACAAGGAGAAAGCGGATAAATGTCTGCACGCGATTTTGCAAGCCATTTTCACCCAGAACACCAACCCGTATCAATTTCAAATCGCCATCGCCCGTTTTTTGAACCATGTGATTGAGCTGATGCATGTGCTCGGGATCGAATTGTTTGAGCTTGAAGAAAACAAAATGCTGTATGACCAAATTTTTGAGCTGAAAACGTTCGAGGATACCGAAAACTGGCTAAAGAATGAGTTTATTGATCCGATGACAGACAAAGTGAACGCCCGCGCGGATGCCCAGTACAAAAATATTTCCGACAACATCATTCATATCATCCATCATGAGTTTGAATCCGAATTGACACTGGACGAAATCGCGCGCAGGCTGCATTACAACCCAAATTATTTAAGCAGCATTTTCAAAAAAGAAATGGGTATTTCATTCAGCGAGTATGTCTCAAGCTACCGACACCATATGGCGAAAAGCTGGCTTGCCGAAACCGACATGGCGGTCAAGGACATTGCCGAAAAGCTGAAATATAAAAACTCGCAAAATTTCATCAGATCATTTAAAAAGCTGGAAGGGATTACACCGGGAAACTACCGCCAGCAAAAAAGAAGCATGTAAAAAACCCAAAACCGCTTGCGCGTTTTGGGTTTTTCCAATGTTATTTTGCTTGTTTAAACGCTTCTTCGTATTCCTGAATAATTTGTTTTCCTCCGCTTGACTCCCATTTTTCCACTTCTTTATCGAACTGGCTTTCTGTGATGTCTCCAATCATATATTTGTAGGTCGCGTCATCAATGATTTTCTTCAGTTCATCACCCCGTTCCGACTCCGATGCGGAATACAGGCTTTCAGCCGGGTTTGAGACGATAATCTTTTCATTGTCCTCGGTCAGCTCCTCGTACGCCGTCCGAAGCGGATCTCCAGTGTTTTTTAAGTAGGCTTTATCAATGGCAATTAAAGCGGACAGCGGCTGAATATCAGTCTGCCAGTCTTTCACCTGGCTTTCTTTGCGTGTAAACGTTTTGTCCTCACCTTTGTTGTAATGAACGCCGTCAATGCCATAAGTCATCAGGCTATAGACATCTTCTTCGGCAATTCGGTCAAAAAACGCCAAGATCCGTTTAAGCTCAGCTTCCGTTTTCACACTCGTTTTCGGGAAAGCAAACACGCCGTTATGGCCTCCTGATGCCCATACCCGCTCTTTCCCATCTGGGCCTTTTATGCGGTTGATGATCTCGAGCTTCATCGATTTATCAGAGGCATGGTCGCGCAGATTGACCGCATCTACCATATTGCCAATATAAATTCCGGCTTTTCCTTGAGAAAAAAGCTCCTGCTGCTGGGTTTTGCTTGTGACGGGAAAATCCTTATTCATATACCCGTTATCACGCAGCTTTTTCATATAGTTCATCGTGTCTTTGTATTCCTGTGTCATGAAATCAGGCGTGAATTTGCCGCCCGATTCCTTCCAATCTGTCGGCATGCCTTCATACGAGCCAATCGTTTTAAACGCGCCGTAAATCAAGTCATTACGGTCTGTCAGCCCGATCGTATCATCTTTCCCATCCTTGTCCGGGTCGTCCTCCGTAAATGCTTTGGCCACTTCATAAAGCTCATCCAACGTTTTCGGGGTTTTCAAATTTAAATTGTCCAGCCAGTCCTTCCGAATGACGATCCCCTGTCTGGAAAGCGGGCGCTCTCTGTATATCCCGTAGAGCTTGCCGTCAATTGTCACATTTTTATTAATGAGTTTGTTCATTTTGTTTAAGTTGGGATAATCCTTGATATAATCGCCGATTTCCCAAAACATTCCTGACCGGAAGGCATTTATGACTGACGAATTTTTAATATCCTGGATGGTCACGATTTGCGGAAGATTGCCGGCTGCAAGCGCTGCATTCAGCCTGTCTTCTTTCACCGCGTCTGGAACCCAGGTGATGTCGAGTTCTGTATTTGTCAGCTTTTCAATTTCTTTAATCGCCCTGTCTTTCGGCGGCTGCTGGTGATACAAAATCGCCATCCAAGACAGCTTTACCTTTGAATCCGGGCCAGCTTTGCCTTCAGCCGAAGACTGATCAGCCCCTTTACAGCCCGCCAGCACTCCGCCGAGTGCCAGTACAAGCACAATCAAAAGCACCCTCCATTTGTTTCCCATCGTACCCCTCCGTTTCATATTTCTTTATCCTTTGACAGATCCCAGCAAAGCTCCTTTTGCAAAATGCTTTTGTATAAACGGATAGACAAGCAGAACCGGGATGGTCGCCACCACTATGACCGCCATTTTAATAGTTTGCTCAGGCGGCGGGCTGCCCGACCCCATTTCAGACATATCCCCCTGCATACCGCTTGATACAATGACGATTTGGCGCAGAAGCACCTGAATCGGCCATTTTGCTGAATCATTTAAGTACAAGATCGCTGTCATATACGTGTTCCAATACGTGACCGCATAAAATAGTGAAATCGTTGCGATCGCAGGAAGAGACAGCGGCAGCACAATTTTAAAGAATATGCCCAGATCATTGCACCCGTCAATTTTCGCGGACTCTTCCAAGCTTGACGGGATATTTTGAAAGAAGTTTTTCAGAATGATCAGGTTAAAGGCATTAATGGCAGTCGGCAAAATAAGCGCCCAGTAAGAATCGAGCAATCCAAGCGATTTGACCACAAGGAAAGTCGGAATCATGCCGCCGCTAAACAGCATCGTAAATACGACGAGAAACATGAGCGGCTGCCGGCCGATTAAATCACGGCGGGATAACCCGTAAGCCATCAGTGACGAAAGAAACATGCTGACCGCAGTGCCTATCACTGTCACAAACACAGAAACAAGCAAACTCTTATAAATAATATCTGTTGAAAAAATGTAGCGATAAGCATCTAGCGAAAAAGTGGTCGGTATTAAAATAAATGTTTTCGACACGACTTCTTCTACTGTGGCGAAGGATGCTGCGATGACATGAATGAACGGAAGTACGCATATTAAAGCGAACATCAGCAAGAAACCATAAATCAACATATCAAACAGACGGTTTTTCAGTGAATGTGCGATAGCTCCCACCTCTCTTTGTAAGCGTTATCATATTTTTGGAAACCGAGCTCAGCATGTGACGATATCGTGTCTAAAATGTAGCAAATCTGTGATTGCCATGTCTATAATCATTTGAACAGTGTCCCCGGCCGGGCGGGGGCTGCCGCGAATTGAGACCGATAACAAAAGAAAAAGAGCATAATCTTAGAAAATGATTATGCTCCGTTCTCCTCCTCGTTCAGAAGTTCGGCTGTATTGATTTGTGGCGAAAACCCAAGTTCATTCACGGCAGATTCAATGGACCATGGCCGGCCCGGATTATCAGAGACGGCGTAATAAGTGCCGTACCGGATATTGGTCTCAATAGCGGCTTTGAAAATCGACAGCAGATCGGGGTGAGAAAGCAGTGTCTTTTTCGTCCGTTCTTTTTCATGCAGCGTATCCATTTCATCTGTGACGACTGTTCCGATTCGCAGGTTGATTACTGATAGCTTATTTTCCAAATAAAACAAATGGCCGATCTGTTCAGAGGTCAGCTTTAATACACCGTACAAGTTTTTTGACAGCGGATAATCGCTTGTTGTGATTTCCCGTCCTAAGAGCGAGCGCCCGTCTTTTTCGTAGACATCTGTGACATGATTGCTGCTGGCGAACACGAGCTTTTGAATGCCGAGCTCCGCTGCCGCACGGCACAGATAATAGCTTGCCCTATAGAAAACATCCGTCATTTTTTCAAACTCAGCGATGTCCATAATATCGTATTTGATTTTAACAGCGAGTAAATTCAAGATGGCATCGGTATCTTTTGGAATCTTCTTCAACAGCTCCTCATAATTTGCCGCGTCAGCCTGAATGGAAGAGGCTTTGCCATCGAAATGATCTTTATCAAGCACTGTCACTTCATAGTCTGAAATCAGCCCTTCAGCAAGCAGTCTCCCAATCACACCATTTCCGCCGGCGATCAGCACTTTTTTCACTATGTTCACTCCCCTTTTTTATAGATTGCCCATTTTCGGCGGGGCTGACACTTTTTTGGCACTCACATTCTTAGGCTTATTCAAAAGTCACCGGCAGCTCCTCAAGCGCCCGAAATCCAAAAAGCGGCCGATACCGCCATTCAAAATCCGCGAGCTTAAGGCTGGGCATCCGCTGCAGAAGAGTGTTAATCGCAATTTGCGCTTCTAATCGTGCCAGCGAGGACCCTAAGCAAGCATGATGGCCATGCCCGAATGAAAGGTGCTGATTAGGTCTTCTCGTAATATCGAAGACATCGGGGTTCGTGAATATGCTAGGGTCTCGATTAGCCGCTCCTAACAAAAGATAGACTTGCTCTCCTTGACGGATCGTCACCCCGCAGATGTCAATATCCTCTGACGCAACTCTGGCTGTCATTTGCGTGGGGCTTTCATAGCGTAAACATTCCTCGACTGCGGTATCAATAAGATCTGGATTTTCTCTCAGTTTCAAAAGCTGTTCTGGATGCTGCAGCAGACAAAGGACTGAATTGCTGATGAGATTAACCGTTGTCTCATGTCCGGCGATCGCCAGCAATATGCACGTAGATGCCGCTTCCTCTTCCGTCAGCTTATCCTTTTCTTTCCCCTTCAAGAGCATGCTGATCATATCCTGTTGAGGGTGGCGTTTTCGCTCTTGAATCAGCTCTCTGAAATATGCCATAGCCTGCACAGCCATATGATTGCCCTCTGTTAATGCCTTTCTTGACCGGGTAAAATCAATCGTTTGAATGAGACTCCCAGCCCACTCCTTTAATTGCTCCCTATCTTCCTCCGGTACACCTATAATGTTAGCTATAACAAAGCTTGCTAAAGGAAAAGCAAAGTCCGAAATGACCTCCATCTTTTTTTTACCTTGCACTTGATCAAGCAAATGATGGACAGTTTCAATGATATACGGCTGATAACTCTCTGTCGCTCTCGGCGTAAACGCTCCGCTGGCAAGCGTCCGCAATCGTCTATGATCAGGCTGGTTCTGAAACAGCATCATTTGATTTTGCACATGTGAAAGGTCCTGATATTTGGTTGAGCTCTCAGGCAGCGGGGTGCGGACTTTGAATCTCGCATCTTTCAAAATAGCAGCCGTTTCTTCATATCCTGTGACATACCAGCCCGGATATTTTAAGAAACTCCCTTTATAGATAGGATGAACAGCTCGCAATGTATCGTAAAAAGAATATGGGTTTTTCAAAAACTCAGAAGATGCAGTTGATGATGCAATTGTCACGTGATTTTCTCCTTTCTGTTCAAAAATAAAAGCAATCGACATCATACCGATTGCTTTTATTGATTCTTTCAGCTTTTCGCACTTAAACTGGCCTTCATTTCTTCGACTGATTCAACTTCAAAGCCTAAATCACTCAGCATTTTATGATCCTCCGTCTCCTCTTGCCCGGCAGTTGTTAAGTAGTCTCCGACAAAAATGGAGTTTGCGGCGTAAAGCCCTAATGGCTGCAATGAGCGGAGATTGACCTCTCTTCCCCCGGAAATGCGAATTTCTTTTGATGGATTGATAAAACGGAACAGCGCCAGCACTTTTAAACAATACAGCGGGTTTAATTCGTTGACGCCTTCTAACGGCGTGCCATCAATTGCATGCAAAAAATTCACAGGAATGGAATCCGCGTCAAGAGCCTTCAAGCTTTTGGCGATGTCAATGACATCCTGTTTCGTCTCCTTCATCCCAATAATGGCGCCGGAACACGGAGAAAGCCCCGATTCTTTTGCGATTTCAACCGTACTGACTCTGTCATCGTATGTATGTGAAGTCGTGATGTTTGAATGGTTTCTCTGTGACGTATTCAAATTATGATTATAGCGGTCTACTCCGGCATCTTTGAGCCGCTTCGCCTGCTCTGGCTTCAACAGTCCAAGACATGCACAAATCTTCAGTCCATACGTCTCTTTAATTTCCTGAACCGCATCTACGACCTGATCCACTTCTCTGTTAGACGGCCCTCTGCCGCTTGCCACGATACAATATGTGCCGATATTCAGATCGTGCGCCCGCTTCGCGCCTTCAAGCAGCGTTTCCTTATTCACCATCCGATAAGACTCAATCGGCGCTTTCGAAATCGCAGACTGTGAACAATAGCCGCAGTTTTCCGGGCAGAGCCCGGATTTCGCATTCATAATCATATTGAGCTTTACTTTTTTTCCATAAAAGTGTTTTCTGATGTGAAAAGCTCCATGCATTAATAGCAAAATATCTTCATCAGGACAATTTAATATTGAAAGCGCCTCTTCGTCAGTCACTTCTGCTCCAGCCAGCACCCGGTCTGCGAGTTCCATCCATTGATTCATTCTCATACCCCCACTTGATTCATCAGTAATGATAGATTGATATGGTCTTTTACCATATGTAGAACCGTTTCTTTCGTAACGTTGGCAAGCTTTGGCGTAACCCCTAAAATCGGAACACCGCATAAGCGCTCAATCATCTCAGGATTGGTTTTTTCATCTTCATCAGGAGAGTCACTGATTCCATTGATGATAATTCCGGCAATTGGAAGCCCCATGCTTTCTGCATATTTGACAGTTAAAAAGGTATGATTAATGGTTCCAAGGTGAGGACGTGCCACAATAATCATGGGAAGCTGCAACGCTTTTATGACATGACTGACCAAATAGTCCTCTCCCAATGGCACAGAAATACCGCCTGCACCTTCTACGATGAAGCATTCATGTTTTTCTCTAATCCGCCCCCAATGGCTTAAAACCTCTTCCATGGTGACAGTCTTTCCTTCAAGTTTCCCTGCAACGTATGGTGCAAGCGGCGCTTTGAAGGCAAAAGGCGTAATGTCTTCATGAGAAAGACTGGTCTGCGACATGTCTTTCAGAAAACTTGTATCACTATCTGGATGATGACGCGATATCCCGCTTAAAAATGGTTTATACACACCGACATCTATATTATGTTCTTTCAATAAGCCAGCAAGACCGCTGGATATAACCGTTTTCCCTACTTCTGTATCAGTTCCCGTCACAAAAAAACCCCTCAAATGATATGCAGCTCCTTTCCGATTGAATGAAATGTTTTCAGCAAATCATCAATATCACCCATACTGTGGTCAGACGTGATTGTAATTCGAATACGGCTTTCACCCGGCGCAACAGTCGGCGGCCGAATGGCAGGAGCATAAATTCCCTTGCCCTGCAGTTTTTCAGCAAATAGGACCGTTTTATGGGCATCGCCAATGACTACAGGAATAATCGGTGTGTGATCTCCTTTCACCACATACCCCATATTCATCAGACTGGTTCTGATCGTACTGATATAAGAAAATAAAAGCTGCCGTTTTTCCCTGCTGGCTTCAATGATGTTGAAAGCCTCATGAGCAGCCGCACAGCTAGCTGGCGGAATAGCGGTTTGAAAGATAAATGTTCTGGCATGGTTCAGCAAAAAGTCGATGAAGACCGCTGATCCTGCCGCAAAACCTCCTTCCGTACCAACAGCTTTGCTTAAGGTGCCGATCACAATGTCAGGATAAACACCAAAGTATTCACTCGTTCCTCGTCCCGAATCACCCAAAACTCCTGTTGCGTGGGCATCATCAACGACCACGAAGGCATGATAGCGTTTCGCAAGTGAGATGATCTGATCAAGAGGGGCGATTGTGCCATCCATGCTGAATACCCCGTCTGTTACGATAAAACGGCGCTGATAACGCTGTGTTTCATTCAGCTTGTTTTCAAGATCATTCATATCAATATGCCGATAAACAACTGTATCAGCCTTAGAAAGTCGGCAGCCGTCGATAATACTTGCATGATTGAGCTGGTCACTTAAAATGACATCTTCCTTTTCTGGCAAGGATGAAAGGACACCGACATTGGCCAAGTAACCGCTCGAAAACAGCAGGGCCGCTTCTGTCCGTTTAAAGCTGGCAATCTTCTTTTCTAGCTCTTCATGCCAGACCGAATTGCCTGTCGTTAAACGTGAACCGCTGCTTCCTGTCCCGAATTGCTGCAATGCTGTTTGGGCTGCATCGATCAAGCGTCTATCGCTTGCGAGCCCTAAATAATTGTTTGAGGACCAGACCGTTTGATTTTCGCCATCAATGTTCCTCTCTGGAACCGGCGCTCCATCCATTGACCGCAGGTTACGATGTACGCCGGCTTCTTTCATTCTGTCTAACCGCTCGTTTAACCAGGAATCAATCTTCAAGGCTCGTAACCTCATGGATCGCTTGTTTCATAATGGCAACCATTTCCCCGAGCTCTTCAGCTGTGCTGGCAAGAGGAGGCAGAAATGCAATCACGTCCCCAAGCGGCCTTGTCAGCATTCCTAACTCTCTCATTTTTAAGGAAACTTTGTATCCAATCCGCCGATCAGCCGGGTAAGGTTCTTTGGTTTCCTTTGACCGGACAAGCTCTGCACCGCACATAAAGCCAAGCTGCCGAATATCCCCAACATGAGGAAGAGCGTGCAGATCTTGAAGAAGAAAATGGAGCTTTTTACTTTTTTCCGCTACTTGTTCCACAATGTTTTCAGATTCAAATAATGCCAGATTTTCAAGCGCAACCGCACAGCCAAGCTGATTGCCTGTATAGGAATGGCCATGGAAAAAGGTTTTTAGGTTTTCATAATCATCATAGAATGCCTTATAGATGTCTTCAGTGGCAAACGTAACGGCAATTGGCAAATATCCTCCTGTAATGCCTTTACCGGCAGCCATCAGATCAGGCTGGACATTCTCGTGCTCGCACGCAAACATTTTTCCTGTACGGCCAAAGCCTGTAGCGACTTCATCAACGATCATTAAGACATCGTATGTTGTACATAGCTCGCGCACGCCTGCCAAATATCCTTCCGGCATCACGATCATACCGGACGCGCCTTGTACCATTGATTCAATGGAAAGCGCGGCAATTTCCTCATGATGTTCCTCAAGCAGCTGTGCAAGCTCTCGCAAGCACTCATCACGGCACTCATCAGGATCACCGCTTTCAGAGCGATACACATAAGGAATCGGAGCCTTGTAACTCTCGAACATCAACGGGCCGTATACGTGGTGAAAAAGCTCAATTGAACCGACACTGACGGCGCCAATCGTATCACCGTGATACCCGTTTTTCATTGCGATGAATTTTTGTTTCTCAGGCTTCCCGATGTTCTTCCAATACTGAAACGCCATTTTTAGGGCTATTTCCATCGCTTCTGCGCCGCTGTCTGAATAAAAGACCCGCGTGAGCTTTTTTGGGCTGATATCGATTAATGTCTCGGCAAGCTGGGTTGCTGGAACGTTGGTCATGCCCAATAACGTGGAGTGCGCAATTTTTCCGAGCTGTTTTTTTATGGCGTTATCTAGTTCTTTTTTGCGGTGTCCGTGGACATTAAGCCAAACTGATGAAAAACCGTCATAGTATTCCTTGCCATTTATGTCTTGGACTTTGATTCCAGTCCCGCTTTCGATGATTAAGGGGTTTTCATCATAATCTTTCATTTGGGTAAATGGCAGCCAGAGGTGCTTTTTACTTTTTTCTATCAAATCATGAGTCATGGTCTTCCTCCCACTCTATTAAAATAGGCTGCTTCTCCAGATCATGTATGTACGTGTTTACATCATTGGATCCATCAATAAAAAAGACTCGGCAGCCCTCTTCAGTCCCGTATTCTTTCATTGCTGTAATACGCTGATAGCCCATTTTCTTACCCGCAACATAGCCTGTTATGTAATCCGGATCGTCCGACCAGCATAATTCTGCAATGGCTGCCGGGTGCCGGCTTACCTTTGAAGCGAGCGCAAGGGCCTCTTTTATTCTTGAATGAGCTGGCACGTGACTGTGAAGCGCCCATTTTTCAAAATTAGCGTCCGGCCAATCCATTCTGGAGACCCGCACCCCTTTTTCTTTTGTTTGATCCATTCGCTTGCCTGTATGAATATCAAACAACACCGCACCCCTGACATCTGACCATTCTGGGATTTGTTCATACGCTTTTTCAATCACGTCTCGTGAAACGCCTTCTTTTTCCAATAACAATCGGGCAAGCTTTTGTCCTTCTTCCGGGCAGCTCACTTCATTCGTATGCACAGGCAATGGCTGAATGGTTTTTATCGATTCATGTACCTCTTCAAATTGAATTTGCATAAAATCAGGTTTTCCTCTTGAATGGGATAACCCTTTTTCTAATAAAGCATTGACTGTATGCTTCATCTCATGGAAAGGAATAAGCCGTTCTCCGCCGGATATATGCTTTCCGCCGTCTTCATGAGATCCATTCATAGAAGCCCTCATTCTGACACTATAAAAAGTTTCTTCTTGCATCATTTCTCGCCCTTTCACTGATAACTGAAGAACGTGTAGTGCTTCTCACCTTAATTGTTAACCAATTATATTAAAAGGTTAACAATTAGAATATATTATTCTCTCCTGTTTCTGTCAATAGAAGAAAGCATCGATTTATGGCAGTTGGTTAAAAGGAAACAAAAAGACCGTTTTCACATAAAACGGTCTTTTTCGATTTCTTTTTACAGTCACAGCCACTTTTGCAAAAACCGGACAGCTTCATGCCTCATAACTGCTGTTTCGAAATGTCCCGAAGCAGAACGGACCACTCGGTAGCAATCAGAAGCTCCCTGTCCAGCATAGACAGCTGTCAATTCTTTTTCGATTTTGTCCACGCCCTCGGCCGGCGTTAACCGATCGTGTACACCAACAAGACTAAGGTGCGGGCGCGGCGCGATCAGGCTTTGGATCTCCGATGCGGAAAAATGCTTTGCAAGCGATGGGACGTAATAATAAAAGCCGTGCCTGTCAAGATTCTGTGTTTTGATCAGCACGTGATGATCCACCTGGCTGCACAAATCCACACACACCTTAATCCGGTCATCGAGCGCCGCTGTCCACCACGCCAGCAAACCTCCCATAGACATGCCGATGGTTCCGATCCTGTCAGGCTGAACATCAGAGCGTGACTGCATATAGTCTAACGCACTTAAACTGTCATAAATCATCATCCCCCACATCACTTTTCCGGTGAGAAGCATTTCTTTAAATATCTCGCTTTCCGCTTTTCCCCGCCGATCTCCAAATCCCCAATGATCAATCGCAAGAACGCCGTATCCGAGAGAAGTAAGCTCATCAGAAAAAGAAGGCGCTTTCAAATAATCCGCTCCCTCAATCAGCTCACTTTTTCCCCTATCATACTGGCCCCCATGCGAATGCTGAAACAATACGGCTGGGCACGGTCCTTCTGTTTTCTTCGGCTTCACAAAATAAGCGGGCACCTTTTCATGTCCATTTAAATCGAGCAGGAGCGTTTCAACGATATTTTCTTCTCTTTCTTCAATACGTAATGTCTCAACACTGATTGGCCTCCGATCAGGCAAATCACCAAGCAATCGAAACAGTTGCTTTCTTCTTTCGGCTCTCATCCCATCACCCTTCCTTATTCGCTTACTTCACATTTACGAGACAGATCTGGGTTCCCCTTTATTTTTCCAACATAAATCACATCATTTACTAAATATTTAGTAAATATAACGAAATATTCCGAAAACAATTATTGTAACCGTTTACTTTTATATGATAGTATCAATTTATCAAAAACAGATGAGTTAATATTTTACTAAATAGATAAGAGGGATACCCATGGTTCGTATTAAAGATATCGCCTTGAAAGCTAATGTTTCCAGCGCAACTGTGTCCAGAATTTTAAATGAAGATGAGTCGCTTTCTGTTGCGGGCGAAACGAGACAAAGAGTCATCAACATCGCTGAAGAGCTTGGTTATCAAACCGTTGCCAAACGCCGAAAATCCCGCGGGCAAAAACAGCGGGCCCAGCCGCTGATCGGTGTGCTGAGCTGTCTGTCCCCTGATCAGGAAAGGCAGGACCCTTATTTTTCTTCCATTCGGAAAGGCATTGAAAAGGAATGCTTTGAACAGGAAATTTTCATTACAAATTCGATTCATCTCGGCTCATTTCAGGAACATATCTTTCGGGAATTGGATGGTGTCATTGTCATTGGCCGTGTTCATGATGAAGCGGTTAAGCATATCAGCGGAAGGCTGGAGCATGCCGTATTTATCAATCATTCACCAGATCCGCAAGCATACGATTCGATTGGAATCGATTTTGAATCGGCTTCACGCCAGGCGATTGATCACCTTTTCGACTTAGGCTACAAACGTTTAGGCTACATTGGCGGACAAGAAAAAGAGCATACGCTGAAGGACGGCCAAAGCATTCGCAGAACGATTGAAGACAAACGCCTGACCGCTTTTTTGGAGTCAGCCACCCCCCAGCCTGAGCATGTGCTGATCGGAGAATACAGCATGCGTGAGGGCTATCGCCTGATGAAGAAAGCAATCGATCAAGGCCATCTGCCGGAAGCATTCTTTATTGCCAGCGATTCTATGGCGATCGGCGCATTAAAAGCGCTGCAGGAAGCCGGACTGCAAGTGCCGCGGGATACTGCAATCGTCAGCTTTAACGGCATTGAGGAAGCTGAATTTGCCAGCACGCCTTTAACGACGGTGAAGGTATACACAGAAGAAATGGGCCGGACAGGCGTAAAACTGCTGCTTGACCGTCTCAATGGCCGAACGCTTCCTCACCATGTCACCCTGCCTACAACATTAATTGTAAGACAAAGCTGCGGATGTACAGCAAAGGAGGTGACATAAGCAAAGATTCATCACGATGATAAGGAGGAAAAGATGAAACACACTTTTGTTTTATTTCTCTCTCTTATTCTGCTTGTTCTGCCCGGGTGTTCAGCAGAGAAAAGCTCAGCAGATACCGCAAAAAAGACGTTAACCATTTATTCTACAATGTCAACCGACAGTGAAAGAGATACGTTCAGAAAACTGGCAGCAGCATTCGAAAAGGAACACAGTGACATTCATGTCAGCCTTCATTTCCCAGGCAATGACTATGAAAATATGATGCGTGTCAGAATGGCGGCCAATGATTTGCCTGATCTATTCGATACACATGGCTGGGGGAAAATCAGGTACGGAGAATATACAGCCGATCTCCGGGATATGGAATGGACTCAAGATCTTGATCCCAATTTAAACAGCATCCTCAAAAATAAAAGCGGAAAGGTGTATGCCTATCCAATCAATCAGGCAAAAGACGGTCTGGCGTATAATCGCAATATTTTAGACCGTTACGGCATTGCTCCGCCGGAAACCATGGATGACTTTATCAAAGCACTGAGAACGATTAAAGAAAAGAGCAAGGGAAGCATTGTTCCCTTCTGGTTTGCCGGCTATGACAAAAGCTCATTCGCTCAATATTACGACCAATTCGCTACACCTCTTCTCATCACAGACCCTGCCCATAATGAAAAAAAACAGCTCACCAACGGCACTTTCAAATGGAATAAATTTACTTATTTATCGAAAATCCTCAAACAAATGCAGAAAGAAAAATTGATCAATATCGACGCCGTAACGGCAAAAAAATCACAGCTCATCGAATTAATGGCCCAAAACAAAATCGCCTTTACAATGCAAGGCGGCACACTCGGCCAAGACGTTGCCCAGATCAATCCGAACGTCAAGGTCGGCATTATCCCGACACCTGCCATCCATCCCGGTGATGACCCGATATGGATCGGCGGTGAACGCTACACCCTTGCAGCATGGAAAGATTCGCCTCAATTAAAAGAGGCAAAAGATTTTATCGCATTTATGGCCCGCCCGGCCAATGCCAAACAAATGGCTGAAGCCACATCGCTTCCTTCAGGGCTGACCAATGTGAAAGCTGATATTTTCTACGCAAACGATTATGAGTATTATCAAGATGTCAAAGTCGAGCCTTACTTCGACCGGTTATACTTGCCAAACGGAATGTGGGATGTCCTGGGCACGGTTGGGCAGGAGCTCGCGGCTGACATTTTGGCGCCTCAAGACATTTCGCAGAAGCTGGGAAGAGAATATAAACGACTCCGGGAGCAATCCGAAACACAGGGAGCTGAAAACAATGAGTGAGATCGCAAGGGACGTTCATGTGAAACAGGTTAAGCCAAAAAAGCAGTCCTCACTTTGGTGGATGTACATTCCTGCTTTGCTCTCCGTTCTGGTCTTTATGATTTACCCGTTTGTGAAAGGCACATTGATTACCTTTACAAACTGGAACGGATTTTCACAAGTCTACCAATGGGTTGGATTCGCGCAATATGAAAGGCTGTTTTCTGATCCTGATACTTGGCATATCTTAAAAAACACGCTGCTTTACGGGCTTGGCAGCACCTTTTTTCAAAATGTGGTCGGGCTTCTGTACGCTCTCCTCTTAAATCAAAGCATTAAAACGAAAGCGGTAACAAGAACAATTGTGTATTTGCCGGTGATGATCAGCCCGCTCATTATGGGCTACATTTGGTACTTTTTCTTCTCCTATGACGGAGGCGCGCTCAACGATTTGCTCGGGGTCTTCGGCATCAGCCCTATTAATGCGCTCGCCAGTCCCTCGCTCAATCCATGGATCATTGTCATGATTAACACCTATCAATATGTCGGGATCGCTATGGTTGTCTACTTAGCCGGTCTGCAAAGCATTCCGAAAGACTACTATGAAGCGGCGCAAATGGATGGCGCGAAACAAGGCCAGCAGTTTTTTACCATCACGCTGCCGCTGTTAATGCCCTCCATTACCATTAATATGGTCATCAACATTATCGGAGGCTTAAAGCTGTTTGACGTCATCATTGCACTCACCGCAGGCGGCCCCGGAAATGCGTCACAATCCATGTCCACGTTTATGTATGATTTGTATTTCAAACGGCAGGATGCCGGCTATGCCGCAACGCAAGGCATATTTATGGCATTTGTCATTTTGATCATCAGCTTTTGCGCGCTTGCGTACTTTAAAAGAAAGGAGACGGAAATGTCATGAGAGCCGCCCGTACAAAAAGCATGCGGATCATTACGCTTCTTGCAGCCATTGTGGCCTGTGCGCATTTTATTCCTTTTTATATCCTGCTGACCACTTCATTGAAAGCAAAAGGAGACTACAGTTCGAAATGGATATTTCCAGCCGACATCTCCTTTCATAATTTTTCAGAGGCGTGGGAGCGCGCTTCGCTAGGTAACTCTTTTATAAACACCATGATCATCACAGGTTTTTCTGCCTTGTTATTAATTATATTCGGCTCACTTGCCGCCTACCCGCTTGCCCGGCGGGAAACGAAACTGAATAAAGCCGTTTTTGCCTTGCTGATTTCCATTATGATCATCCCTCCGTTAACGTCCATGGTTCCTTTGTACCGAATGGTCGTGGACGCCGGAATGGTCAATACACACGCAATCGCCATTTTCATCAATACAGCGGCTTACATGCCTTTAACCGTATTCTTATATTCAGGCTTTATCCGATCGACCATTCCAAAAGAGCTTGAAGAAGCCGCAAGAATTGACGGCGCAGGCATGCTGAAAATCTTTTTTACGATTGTGTTTCCTCTGCTGAAGCCGATCACTGCGACCATCTGTATTATTTCTTGTGTCTTTATTTGGAACGACTATCAATTTGCCATTTTCTTTTTACAAGATCAAAAGGTTCAGACATTAACAGTAGCCATGGCAGGTTTTTTCGGAGAAAACGCAAACAACCTTCATTTAGTTGCCGCAGCGGCACTTATGGCAATGCTGCCGATGGTTGTTCTGTTTTTGGCGCTGCAAAAATACTTTATTGCCGGCCTGTCTTCCGGAGCGGTAAAGGGTTAACATTAAAGGGGGAAGCAATATGAAAAAGATTACATTTATCGGTGCAGGGAGCACGATTTTCGCCAAAAATGTTTTGGGAGACTGCCTGTTAACAGAGGCACTGAATGGATTTGAGTTCGCGCTTTACGACATTGATCCCAAACGCCTGCAGGAATCCCAGCTCATGCTCGAAAATCTAAGAGACCGTTATAACCCAAGTGTGGCCATCAACAGCTATGATGACAGAAAACTCGCCTTGCAAAACGCAGGCTATGTCATCAATGCGATTCAGGTTGGAGGATACAAACCGAGCACAGTCATCGATTTCGAGATTCCTAAACGGTATGGGCTGCGCCAGACGATCGCCGATACAGTCGGCATCGGCGGGATATTCAGATCTCTCAGAACAATCCCGGTCTTATTTGATATCGCAAAAGATATGGAGGAAATGTGCCCTGACGCATGGTTCTTAAACTATACAAATCCAATGGCCACTCTTACAGGCGCCATGCTCCGCTATACCAATATCAAAACAATCGGGCTCTGCCACAGTGTTCAAGTGTGCACGAAGGATTTATTTAAAGCTCTCGGAATGGAGCATGACGGAATTGAGGAACGCATCGCAGGCATTAATCATATGGCTTGGCTTTTGGAAGTCAAAAAAGACGGCACAGATTTATATCCAGAAATCAAAAGGAGAGCGAAAGAAAAACAAAAAACAAAGCATCATGATATGGTGCGGTTTGAATTAATGGATAAGTTCGGCTATTATGTCACGGAATCGTCCGAACATAACGCAGAGTATCACCCATACTTTATTAAACGGAATTACCCTGAACTGATCAGCGAGCTGCAAATCCCGCTCGACGAATATCCGAGAAGGTGCGTCAAGCAAATTGAAAATTGGGAGAAAATGCGGGATGATATCGTCAATAATAAAAACCTTACGCACGAACGCTCAAAGGAATATGGTTCAAGAATTATAGAAGCAATGGAAACAAACGAATCATTCACCTTCGGAGGAAACGTCTTGAATACAGGGCTGATCACCAACCTTCCTTCAAAAGCGGTTGTGGAAGTGACATGCGTCGCCGACAGAAAAAAAATTACACCGTGCTTCGCCGGAGAACTGCCTGAGCAGCTTGCCGCCTTAAACCGGACGAATATTAATACACAGCTGATGACAATCGAAGCGGCTGTCACACGGAAAAAAGAAGCGGTTTACCAAGCTGCAATGCTTGATCCGCATACAAGCGCGGAGCTTTCCATGAAGGACATCATCTCCATGTGCGACGATTTATTTGCAGCACACGGCGATTGGCTTCCGGAATACAAATAAAAACTAGGGGACCGCTCTCCCCTAGTTTTTTGGTTTTGTTTCGCCTTCCCAGGCCATCATGCCGCCTTCAACATTGACTGTTTTAAAGCCTTGCTCATCCAGGTACTTGCAGACGTTCATGCTGCGCATTCCTGAGCGGCAGATAAATACGTACTCTTTGTCTTTATCAAGGGTTTCCATTTTTTCAGGAATATCCCCCATGCGAATATGAACGGCTTGCGGGATCATGCCTTCCGCTACCTCTTCATCTTCTCTGACATCAATTAAATATAATTCTTCGTCCGCCTCAATTTTTTCTTTCAAAGCGGCTGTGCTGATTTCTTTTATTTCCAAAGAAAACACTCCTATTCACAGTGATCATGTTCAGTATATCAAAGTCAGCTGAACGATTGCTATTCTGAGACTGATGAAAAAAATCCCCTTTTGGCAAAGGGGATTTTTTCTAGGCTTAGTTTGCCACAATATTGACAAGCTTCCCAGGCACCGCGATGATTTTCCGAATCGTTTTGCCTTCAAGCTGCTCTTTGACCTTTTCATCTGCTTGAGCAAGCTGTTCCAGCTGTTCTTTTGTTGCATCGGCAGGAACCTGTAATTTCGCTTTTACTTTTCCGTTCAGCTGAACAACGATTTCAACTTCATCATCCACAAGTTTTGTTTCATCATATACAGGCCAAGCTTCGTAGGCAATTGTGCCAGAATGGCCAAGCTTCTCCCATAGCTCTTCCGCTAAGTGTGGCGCGACAGGAGAAAGAAGCTTCACGAAGCCTTCCATATATTCTTTCGGCAGTTCTGTTGCTTTATAAGCTTCATTAATAAAGACCATCAGCTGGGAAATACCCGTGTTGAAACGAAGGCCTTCATAATGGTCTGTGACTTTCATGACCGTTTCATGATAGACGCGCTCCAATGTTTCACCCGCGCCTTCAACGATTTTGCCATTAAGCTCACCGCTGTCTTCAATAAATAGGCGCCATACACGGTCAAGGAAACGGCGCGCACCGTCTAATCCTGATTCAGACCAGGCGATTGAAGCATCAAGAGGTCCCATGAACATTTCGTACAATCTCAGCGTATCAGCACCGTGAGAGGCCACGATTTCGTCAGGATTGACAACGTTCCCTTTAGATTTACTCATTTTTTCGTTGTTTTCGCCGAGAATCATTCCTTGGTTGTACAGCTTTTGGAACGGTTCTTTCGTCGGCACTACGCCGATATCATAAAGGAACTTATGCCAGAAGCGGGCATACAGAAGGTGAAGCACGGCATGTTCTGCACCGCCGATATACATATCGACCGGAAGCCATTTTTCCAATTTTTCTGGTGATGCCAGCTGATCCGGATTGTGCGGATCAATATAGCGCAAGAAATACCAGCAGCTTCCCGCCCATTGCGGCATTGTATTCGTTTCTCTTCTTCCTTTTTTCCCTGTCTCAGGGTCTGTGACTTCCACCCACTCTTTAATGTTCGCAAGCGGTGATTCGCCCGTTCCGCTCGGTTTGATTTCATCCGTTTTTGGCAAAATCAGCGGCAGCTCCTCTTCCGGGACAGCTGTTGACGTTCCGTCTTCCCAATGAATGACCGGAATCGGCTCGCCCCAATAACGCTGGCGGCTGAAGAGCCAGTCACGAAGACGGTATGTCACTTTCTTCTCACCGTTTTTCGTTTCTTCCAGCCAAGCGATCACTTTTTCAATCGCTTCCTGTTTGTGAAGGCCGTTCAGGAAATCAGAGTTCACGTGCTCGCCGTCGCCAGTATAGGCTGCTTCCTCAACGTTCCCGCCTTTTACGACTTCCTTCACCGGAAGGCCGAATGTTTTGGCGAATTCAAAATCACGCTCATCGTGTCCAGGAACTGCCATGACAGCACCTGTTCCGTATGATGCAAGAACATAATCCGCAATCCAAATCGGCAGTTTTTCTCCGTTTACAGGATTGATCGCATACGCTCCTGTAAATACGCCTGTCTTTGTTTTCGCAAGATCTGTACGTTCTAGGTCACTCTTTGATTGAATTTCTTTGATATAAGCTTCAACAGCTTCTTTTTGCTCAGCCGTTGTGATGTTTTCCACCAATGCGTGTTCCGGGGCAAGGACAGTGTATGTAGCGCCAAACAGCGTATCTGGTCTTGTTGTAAACACCGTAAAGGAATCATCATGTCCATCTATAGCAAAATGAACGTGAGCGCCTTCCGAACGGCCGATCCAGTTGCGCTGCATATCTTTAATGCTTTCCGGCCAATCAAGCTCTTCCAAGTCCTCAAGGAGCCTGTCCGCATAAGCGGTGATTTTCAGCATCCACTGCTTCATTGGGCGTCTCTCTACCGGATGGCCGCCGCGTTCGCTCTTGCCGTCAATGACTTCTTCGTTGGCAAGAACAGTACCGAGCGCAGGGCACCAATTTACAGGCACTTCGTCAACGTAAGCAAGGCCTTTTTCGTATAGCTTTAAGAAAATCCATTGCGTCCATTTATAGTATTCAGGGTCAGTCGTATTGATTTCGCGATCCCAGTCATATGAGAAGCCAAGCGCTTGAATTTGGCGGCGGAAGTTATCAATATTCTGCTTCGTAAACACAGCGGGGTCGTTCCCTGTGTCAAGCGCATATTGTTCAGCTGGCAGGCCGAATGCGTCCCAGCCCATTGGATGAAGGACATCATAGCCCTGCATGCGCTTCATGCGGGACAGAATATCCGTAGCTGTGTATCCTTCAGGATGGCCGACGTGCAACCCAGCTCCAGACGGATAAGGAAACATGTCCAGCGCGTAGAATTTTTGTTTTTCATTATTATCAAGAGTGGCAAATGTTTTGTTTTCAAGCCAATATGTCTGCCATTTCTTTTCTATCTCTTTGTGCTGAAAACTCAAAGTAAAAACCTCCTTCTGATTGAATACGGCGTGTATGGTTCAAGTATTGACGGGAAGGAGAGGATTATATTCAGAATATTCCCAAACTAAAAAAAACTCCCTCATCCCAAAAAGGGACGAGAGACTTTCGTTTTCCCGCGGTACCACCCTCGTTAGCGCGGCATACGCCGCACTCACTTGATACTTTTAACGCAGTTATGCGTCAGCGGCTTTTCACCGCTGCAACTCTGAGGTGAGTTCGGAAACAAACTTGATTGACTTTCACCAGCCGTCAACTCTCTGCAACAATATCTGTTTCTTACTGCTCCTCTTCATTGTTCTTATCGCAACCGTAATCTAACTGTATTTTATAGAATTCTGTTCATAAGTGCAAGCAGGTTTGTATACAATGGGAATGTACCCTGAACGGGCGGAGATTGAGGACAATTATTCGGGTGGAGTTTTGGTTTGACGTTTGGACTCGGCCGGTTCGCCGCCGCTGTTCAGTTCTCTCACAAAGTCAAAACTTCTGAGAACAGCTTCACCGCCGTAGCCTGAGATAATGGATAAGATGACAAGTTGAATTCCTGAATCGGGGTCAGCGGATAATACAAGTAAAATGGAAGCCGTCATGCCGATAAACCAATCTTCCAAAAATCCAAGGTAGATAAACCGCTTCGTCATTCTGGGCTTCTCCAGTCTGCCTCTCTTTTTCACATGACCGAGAATCCCCATGATTCCTCCAATTACACAAGCAATAAGTACCTGATGCAGCATCTTCATCATCACCTTCCTAAAGCCCTTATTTCGTAAAGCGACTTCAGGCCATCCAGCCCCCTTAAACGATTCCGATGATTTTCGATATCTACATACCGGCAAATCTGTAAAAAGCTTGTTTCTTCCATTATATGTGAACACATGATCGGTAAGCTTGATGCATTGGATTCATTTTTCA
This sequence comes from Bacillus sp. 9.4, assembly GCF_055486415.1. Taxonomy (NCBI): domain Bacteria; kingdom Bacillati; phylum Bacillota; class Bacilli; order Caryophanales; family Bacillaceae; genus Bacillus; species Bacillus sp. 9.4. The sequence continues at coordinate 1,111,339 of NZ_JBVFMU010000001.1, forward strand.
CCCAGTGACATTGACCTAGTCACCTATTTAGCATGCAGAAAACCTTTCCGTTCATATGTTCAAATTCTGTTCTTATTTTTAGTGTATACGAGGACAAGCCCTAATGACAAACAACAAACTGCACTTGCTTGAATCAGAACAAGTGTTGTGCTACGGTTACTGTAGAATTCATTTTTAAAAAGGGGAATATCAGGCTTTCGCATAGCAAGCTGACGGCCTAAGGGGGATTTATATGGCTAGTTTTCAATCATTTGGGATACCAGGACAGCTGGAAGTCATCAAAAAAGCGCTTGATCACGTGCGAGTCGGTGTGGTAATTACAGATCCCGCACTTGAAGATAATCCTATTGTCTACGTAAATCAAGGCTTTGTTCAAATGACCGGCTACGAGACCGAGGAAATTTTAGGAAAGAACTGCCGCTTCTTACAGGGGAAACACACAGATCCTGCAGAAGTGGACAACATCAGAACCGCTTTACAAAATAAAGAACCGGTCACCGTTCAGATCCAAAACTACAAAAAAGACGGAACGATGTTCTGGAATGAATTAAATATTGATCCAATGGAAATAGAGGATAAAACGTATTTTGTCGGAATTCAGAATGATATCACCAAGCAAAAAGAATATGAAAAGCTTCTCGAGGATTCCCTCACGGAAATTACTGCACTTTCAACTCCTATTGTCCCGATTCGCAATGGCATTTCGGCTCTTCCGCTAGTCGGAAACCTGACAGAGGAGCGATTTAATTCCATCGTTTGCACATTGACGAATATCTTATCAACATCCAAAGATGATTATTTGATCATTGATTTATCCGGATTGGCCCAAGTGAACGAACAAACGGCCGACCAAATTTTCAAGCTGAGCCATTTGCTGAAATTGACCGGAACTGAGTTAATCATTACCGGCATTAAACCTGAATTGGCTATGAAAATGAATAAACTGGATGCCAATTTTTCGTCGCTGAAAACATATTCAAATGTAAAGGATGCCGTCAAAGTGCTTCCGATTATGTAAAAAGATCCCGCTCACCCGGCGGGATCTTTCAGATTGTTGACAAAATCCTAAAATGGTTTTCATTTTAGGATTTTGTCATCTTTTCAGCGTGATTGAAAACCCTTGAAGTCTAGGAAGGACGAGCATAGGAGCTGAGCGAATGTTCTAATTCGTGAGCACCGAAGCGCAGGCCTGACAACGAATGCGAGGGTTTGTCGACACGCTGAAAGATCCCGCTCATCCGGCGGGATCTTTTATTATGAAGAGATTGATGCCTGCTTATTTGTTTCTTTAGCTGATTTTAGCCGTTTGTCATATAGAAGCGTTGTGGCAATACTGATCAGCAGCAATACCAACAGAGATAAAACAAGAGCCTTAATGCCGTAATGATCGACAAGCACTCCTCCGAACAGGGGACCAATCATTCTGCCGCCTGTCGCCGCACTGTTGACAAAGCCTTGATAAAAGCCTTCTTTCCCTTTAGGGGCAAGCTGATTGGCAATAGTCGGCACAGCAGGCCAAACAAGCATTTCTCCGATAGTCAGGATCACCATCGCAGCGAGAAACATCGGAAATTGCTTTGCAGTCAGCAGCATGCTGAAAGACACAATAAAAATGATAAAGCCGATGACCATTTGCGCTTTTAGCGACTCGGCCCATTTTTTCACCACAAAACTGACGAGCGGCTGGCCGAGCACAATGAGAATTCCGTTAACCGTCCACAGCACGCTGTATAAGGAAAGAGATATTCCAATGCTTTGTGTGTACGAAGCAATTGTGGTTGACCATTGAGAATAAGCCAGCCATCCCAGTACATAGCCTCCGCTTAAAATGATCAGTGCGGCAAATTTTGCTTTGCTGTTCACAGCATCGTAATCAAGCACGGATGTTTGGGACGCATCTCCCGTCTGAATATTTCGAAATCCGAAATATACAATAAAGAAAAAGACCAGATACAGCGCGGCATTCGCCAAAAATACATATGAAAACGAGAAAGACGCCACGACACCGCCAAGCGCTGAACCGACAGCCACACCTGCGTTTTGCGCGACATATATCGCATTAAATGCCTTCCTTCCCCCTTCAGGCCATACCGATCCTGCCATTGCGTAGCTGGCCGGAAAAACAACACCGGAGCCAAAGCCCACAATCGTCAGCAGCACAATATAGGCTGGCCAATCATGAAAAAAGACAAGGCCCATCAGGCTTGCTAACGTAATGGCTATCCCAAGCATAATCGATTTAAAACCGCCGATTTTATCAAACAAAAAACCTCCGCATAAATTACCAGCCACACTGGCGCCGGAATTCAGCATCAGGACAAGTCCGGCTACTGTTAACGACTTTCCTAAATGATTATGGATATAAATCGTATTCAGCGGCCATAAAAAAGAAGCACCCGTCACATTGATAAACATTCCAATGACTAAAATTTTAAGAGCACGCGGCATACTCATCCCCCTTTCTTACCTAAAAAAGCTCATGAAAAAAACGAAACCTAAAACGGCTCCGTACGAATCCAGTTATCATAGCACATTCATTCTATCTGTCTCTCTCACATTTTTCAACTGATGAACGTGAAAAAATCTAACAAATATTGTTTGAAAAATGTAAAATAAATAGAAAAAGGGGTCATATTATGGAAATGGTATTAGCATTCTTAGGTTTTCTGGCATGTCTCATTTCACTGGGCTATGGATTATATCACCTTGTCAAATATGTACTGAAAAAGGAAAAACGTTTCTCCAAGAGACTTTTTTGGCCGCTTTTCATTGGAGGCCTTGTCCTGCTCTTTACCGGGGCAGCATTGGCAGAACCTGACACTGCCGCAGCAAATGCCGAGAAAAAATATTCAGCGCTAAACGCCGAATATAAAAACCTCACAAAAGAGCACGAAGAACTTGAGAAAGAATATAAATCTGTCAGCTCTGAAGCAAAGAAATTAAAAGACAACAAAGAAGATCAAGACAAGCTTGAGAAGCTTAAAAACGAAAATAGCGATCTAAAAAAGACTCAGAAATCATTAAAAGCTAAGATTAAAGAGCTTCAAGAAAATCAAAAGCAGCTCAAAGAAGATGCAAAAACGGCAAAGGCTGAAAACGAAACACTTCGACAAGATAAAACAAAGCTTGAAAATCAATTAAAAGAGACGGAAAGCCAAACCGCCAGCTCTCATGAAGACACTGGAAGTTCTTCAAACAATACGAGTAAAAGTGATGAAACCAAAACAGCTGACAAAGCAGAAGGCTGTAATATCAAAGGAAGCAAAAACGGCATCTACCACACGCCAGGCAGTACATACTACGACCGGACAACCGATCCGGCTGAAATGTTTTGCTCAGTTGAAGAAGCTGAAGCCGCCGGTTATCGGGCGCCAAAACGATAAACAAAAAGCTCCAGAATGTCTGGAGCTTTTTCTGTTTCACAACGACGATTTAATGACCTTCTTATAATAAAGAACTGACAGAAAACCAAAAATGGAGTAGAGCGCAGTATATAACACCATCACCATAATCATAGGCGCCCATACCTCTGATCCGAATAAGAACCAGCCGGATTGGACGGCAAAGTAACTGTGGAAGAGGCCGACAACGAGCGGAATGCCGAAGTTGTACATTTGTTTGATGTGTATCCCCTTTATCAGGTCGCCCTGCGTAAAGCCGAGTTTTCTTAAAATTGTATAGCTCGGTTTTTCATCTTCACTTTCTCCCATTTGTTTAAAATAAAGGATACAACCTGATGTAATCAGGAACGTTAACCCTAAGAAGCCGACGATGAACATCACCATACCAAACAGTGATTTTTGCGCAGCGCTTGTATCCAGTCTTGATAAATGCTCGTTTTTCTTGTTCACCTGTTGAAAAAGCTCATTTGCTTTTTCCATTTGATCGTCATGTTTCACATTGACGCCGATAAATGTAGATTGCGCCAGCTGAATGCGGGGGTCTTTATCCTTGTCCAGCTGTTTAAACAGGCTGTCATCCACAATGACAGCGGGCATGCCCCCGCTTGTAAACGTGTAGGATACAAGAAACTCTTCTCTTAATCCTTTATATTTTAATGGCTGCGCCTCATGCTTGCTTTTTACTTTAATAACACCAGAGTCCTTGAAAACCATTATTTTTTGCAGCAAGTCGGTGTATCCTGAGAAAACGGCTTCTCCAGCCGCCACATCGACTCCTTTTACATCTTTGTCGCTAACAACAGCAAGCTGCATATTGCCGGGATCGCCCTGCATCTCTTTCGGAGTTCCATCCATGATATTTGCAATGTCAACATTTGCTTGCAGGACAGGTGTTGCTTTTTTTACAAACGAGATGTTGCTTTCACTCAAACTGTTTTCAAATAACTTGGCATCTTTCTCATTCATGAATGAAAAATCAGCCGCTACATTTTGTTCAGCGGTCTTTTCCGACGAGTAATACGAGATGTAAGCAAGAGATAACAGCCCGATGGCGAGCGCTGAAACGGTTGTAATAATCGTCAGCAGCAGCGCGTTCGATTTCATTCTGAACATGATCGATGACAGTGACAGAACCTCAGAAATATTTAAGTAGCCGCCCTTGCTTTTTCGAATGATATTCGAGATAAACGTAACTGATCCTTTATAAAACAAAAACGTCCCGATAATGACGCTCCCCAGAATGAAGCTCATCGCACCAAACAGTTCATTAATGGTCTTAAATTTTCCGCCAAACAGCTCAGAAGACACATAGTATCCTGTCAAAATCAACACGATGCCTAAAGCGCCGATTATCATTTGGAAAAATGATATTTTCTTTACTTTGTCTTCAGTGGAGGACGTTACTTTAAACAAAGATAAAATACTCTGTTTTTTGATAAACGTATAATTCATGATCATGATCAAAAGGTAAATGCCGCAGAACACAATGACCGTTTGGACCAAGGCCTGCTCAGAAAAATGCAGTTTCGCATCCGCTTTGACATCGACAATTTTGAACAGAATCATTAAGACAAGCTTCGATATCGAAAACCCGGCCGCTACCCCGATCGCTAATGAACCGAAATACAGCATGACATTTTCTGCACTTAAGATGCGAAAAATTTTATGCTTCGTCATTCCAATTAATTGAAACAGCCCGATTTCTTTGCTCCGTCTCTTAATAAAAATCGTATTGGCATATAAAATGAAGATCGCCACTACAGCCACAAGCAAAATCGAAGCGGTTTTAATAGCCGCGGCTCCCTTGATTGAAGCCTTCACTTCGTTAATTGCTGGATCATACTGCAGCGTGACAAAGGCGAAATAAAGCGCCACGCTAAAGATGAGCGCAAACACATACAAATAGTAATTCCGGAGATTCTTTTTCAAATTTCGCAGGATGAGCTGATTAATGTTCATGCTGCACCCCGCCTAACACGCCTTGCGTTTTCATAATATCCTGGAAAAACGTTTGCCTGTCCTGGCCCCCTTTATTCAGCTGTGTATACATTTGCCCGTCCTTAATAAAAATGACTCTGCCGCAGTAGCTGGCAGCGACGGGATCATGGGTAACCATAATAATCGTCGCGTTGCGTTTTTGATTGAGCTGGCTCAGCTTATTTAATAGATCGGAGGCCGATTTCGAATCGAGCGCGCCGGTCGGTTCATCAGCGAAAATAATGCTCGGGTCATGAATAAACGCTCTTCCAGCGGATGTTCTCTGCTTCTGGCCGCCGGAAATTTCATTCGGGTATTTATCCCGCAATTCATATATTCCCAGTTCCTTTGCAACTTCCTCAAACTTGCGATTGGCTTCCTTTTTTGATAGTTTCGTGATCGATAAAGGCAGAAGGATATTCTCTTTCACTGTCAATGTGTCTAACAAATTGTAATCCTGAAAGATAAAGCCTAAATGCTGTTTTCTAAATTCAGCCAGCTGCTTTTCCTTCATAGCCGTCATGTCATTTCCATTAATATGAATGGTTCCGTGACTGACCTGATCGATTGAGGACAGAACGTTGAGCAAAGTGGTTTTTCCCGACCCGGAAGCACCCATAATACTGACGAATTCGCCCTTTTCAATGTGAATATCGATGCCCTTCAGCACTTCCTGTTTATTCAGCTTGTTTCCATAACTTTTTCGAATTTTATTCGCTTCTAAAATCACCATTTACGCAGTCTCCTTTATATTGGATAATCTCATTATAAAAAGGAATGCCGGGCTTTTCCTTCGATACGGCGAACAAAAAAGAAAAGCATGTGACATTTTCGTCACACGCTTATGACATGTTCAAATTGATTCCGTATTGGAAAGGTTAATGTAAAAACTGTCCCCGCACCAAACTCCGACTCAACATCAATAAGGATCAATAACGGCGCCGCTGCTTTTTTTGCCAAGTACAGCCCCATGCCAGTTGACGCTTGATCATGGTGATCCGTTGTGGATGTAAACCCTTTATCAAAAATACGCGGTACATCTTTTGGATCAATGCCCCTGCCACAGTCTTTCACTTGGAGCTGCGTCTGTTCCCCTTTTTGAAAGCTTTTGATCTCGATTTCAGAGGCTTCGCTGTATTTCACCGCGTTTGTCAGCAGCTGCCTGATGATAAACGCCAGCCATTTTGCATCGCTCAGCACTTCTTTGGCATCGAGCTGTATGTCAAAACCGATCCCTTTTTGGATACACCACGATTGTAAATCTTTGATTTCTTTAAAGATCAAAGGCTGAAGCTGAATGAATTCTACTGACAGGTCGTTTTCAATAAATGAAATGCGTTTTTGATGAAGCTGCTGATCAAGAAGCAGGTGAATACGCAGCCATTCATATGACAGCTGGGATTTCAGTGCTTTTTCTTCCATTCTATCAATGATTAAATGCATCGCTGTTAATGGGGTTTTGACCTCATGGATCCATGCCATCAGCTCATCTTTTTCATTTTCCAATGCTAAGCGATGCCGTGCTGCGGTCTGCTTCAAGTGTTCTGTTTGCCCGGCAATGCTTCTTTCAACCATTGCTTCAAACGGCGTTTCCGGTTCATTTATGGCTGTCACATCGAGATTGTTCTCCCATGTTTTCAAGCTTTTATAAAACGCTGTTTCTTTCCGATAGCGGAACCAAAGGAATATGATAAAAAACAAGATGCACAAATACACCATATAAAGTACATTCCCGAATGATATGGAAGGATCGACAAAAGCAATGAACAGCATCAAAGCCTGCTGAAACAAAAACGCGGCAATCCAGCTCCGCCTTTCGATAAGGAATGCTTTAATCATAAAACTTGTCCTCTTCCTTCGCGATGTAGCCCTGGCCCACCTTTGTCTCGATATATGCGCCAAGCTGCAGGGCGTCCAGTTTTTTTCGCAGGCGATTGACATTGACGGTCAGCGTATTATCACTAACAAAACGCTCATCGTTCCACAAGCTTCTGATCAGCTCTTCCCGGCTGACGATCTTGTTTTTTTGCTCTATTAATTGTTTTAGAATGAACATTTCATTTTTGGTCAGTTCAACAGATCCTTTGTCATTGCTGACGAGGTTCTGCTCCGCGTCTACAGCAGCGCCGCACCACGTTTTAATCGTACTCGGCTCCGTATTATAATGGTGCACACGCCGGAACATCGCTTGGATTTTCGCGATCAGCACATCAAAATGAAATGGCTTTTGAATAAAGTCATCTGCCCCGAGCTGCATAGACATCACCATATCAGCAGGATGATCCCGGGAGGATAAAAAGAGAATCGGAACATTTGACCGGGAGCGGATCAGCCGGCACCAATGAAAACCGTCAAATTTAGGCAGCTGTACATCAATAATGACACAATCAGGATTAACCGCCGCAAATTCCTGCAGCACCTGACTGAAATCCTGAATGCCGTATACATCATAGGACCATCCCGTTAAACGATCCTTGATTTCATGAAACAGCGATTCATCATCTTCAATCAGCAAAAGTTTAAACAATCAACTCACCGCACTTTTTCCTTTTTTATCAAGTGTATAGCAAAACGCCAGCATGCGCTATAGAAAAAGCCGGCTGTTTCAGCCGGCTCGTTCGCATTATAATTCTCTTCTCAACGCTGTCAGCACGTTGGTTTTGGTTGCTTTTCTCGCCGGGTTCATTCCGGAAATGACTGCGACCCCTCCGCAAATCACAACGGCAATGATCACAAGGCTCGCCGGGATGTAGGAGAATGTGTAATTCAAGTCGCCCGCATCGCCTCCGCTTGTGGCCGCGAGAATCATCGGAACGGCCAGGTTGACAAGGTAGCTGACGCCGTAGGAAATGATAATTCCAATCACACAGCCTAAAATCCCGATATACGCGCTTTCCATCAGGAACATTCGGCGAATGATAGACGGACTCGCCCCAATCGCTTTCATAATGCCGATCTCTTGCGTTCTCTCTGTCACCGCCATCGTCATCGTGTTAAAAATGCCGATCGCTGAAATGATAACTGCGATACATCCGACAAAGATCAGTCCGATTTTGAAGACCATGAAGAAGGTGTTGGCCCCCTCAAGTTCGGTAGTCACTGATGTGACATAGTACCCGTCATCTGTTAGATCATTTGTCAGCTGTTCCACATTCTCAAACTTATCAGCAAAAACGCCAATCTTAGTTTCAACATTTCCGTCTTTGAAATCTAAGAATTCCGAAAAATCTTTTTTGAATTGATCACTGATAAAAATGTTTGAGTCCTCCATCCAGTCTTGAGATGGTTTTTTTGTAATACCGACAATTTTAAAGTCATATGTTTTTGTTTTTATAACATCCCCTGTTTTAGGATCTGTCTTCGATACACTTAGTTCTATTGTTTTGTTCAGAATATCTTTCGTATAGCCCTTTGGTTCTTTTATATCTTCTGGAGTTCCTTTTGCTTCCTCGATTTTTTTGTTATAATCTTCCGATTCTTTTTTCGTTAATAATCTCTTTGCGAAGTCGTATCCTACTACGATTTCATTTTCCGACTTTGCGACTCTTCCCTTTTCCAATTCCATATTGGCCTTTAATTCATCATTCATATTAGTAAAAATGAGATTTGAGCTTTCATTTGTACGATTGCCTAAAGTAGCTTTGTTTGGTTCATACACTTGCGTTCTTTCTACAACTGACCTTACGTGATCATACTTCTCTAAATCAGCTTTTTTAATAGGCTTGTCTCCTTCCTTGCCCATTACACTGACTTTCGTTACAACCTGCTGGCTCATTGTCATATCTGTAATTGTCTTTTGAATCCCAAACCCAACGGACGACAGCACAACCAAAAACGCACACGCCATTGTTGTTGCAAGAATCGTCATAAAGACGCGAAGTCTGTTTTTCTTCATATTTCTTCTGATAAAATGAACCTGATCCTTAAACCTCAACGGTAATTCCTCCTTTTAGCACACCATCATGAAGCTGAAATTTTGAATGTCCGATAGAAGCGACTTCATCATCGTGAGTAATGATCACAAATGTAATGCCACGCTCACGATTCAGCTGCTGGATCAATTCCAGCACTTCATGTTCCGTTTCTGAATCAAGGCTTCCCGTCGGCTCATCCGCTAAGATAATCGAAGGATTTAAAATCAACGCTCGAGCAATACTGACACGCTGCTGCTGGCCGCCTGACAGTTCATTCGGATAATGAGCGGCGTGGTTTTCCAGACCGACGCGTTTCAGCATGTCCTGCACCTTTTGCTTCCGCTCAGATGGCTTGATTCCTTTTAACGCCAGCGGCATTTCCACATTCTCATACGTCGTTAAGCCCGGAATGAGCTGAAAGCTTTGGAAAATAAACCCGAAATGGTCAAGCCGAAATTGCGCCCATTCCTTTTCATTAAACCCCGTAACATCAGTGCCATTAATGACAATCCGCCCTTTTGTCGGCGATATGTAGCCGGAAATCAAATTCAAAAGCGTTGATTTCCCTGAGCCGCTTCGCCCGACAATACAGGCGATCTCACCTTTCGCCACGCTCAATGAAACATCCTTCAATACTGGAACTTCATTCTCACGGCCCTTTTTTCCGATCGTGAAAGAATGGTCGATATGCTGAACATCAATCATATGTTCTCTCTCCCTTACAAAAGTTTCATTTTTTTATAAATCGCAAAATAACTGATCAAGAACCCGATGACCCCGCCTGCGCCCATGCCAATGAGATAGCCTGCAAAGCTCTCGCTTGCCGCAAATCCAAAGTAGCCGAAGCCCATGATTCCTATAATAATGACGATGATCTGCACCGGGCGGTTAAGCGGCTTCCATAAGAAGAAATATCCGTTTCTTTCATTTGACAGTTTGACAAAGCTAATATAGCCGATGATGTAAAAAATGATAGTCATGATAGCCGGAATGACTAAATAATATGGTGAATTCTCAGCCCATTTCGAGTCTACATAAATTATCGGAATGAAATACTGCACCCATTTAGGTACTGGACCATGGATAAAATCTATTGATCCGCCAAAAAGGATCTCCAGGTTGATCGCAGGCAGGCTGATGAGCAAAAATGGCGAAATGGCCACGGTAAATGAGACCAAAAGCTGGGCAAAAATATTTCCTGTCAGAGCTCCTCCTGCCATAACTAGCGAATAAGCCAGCATGCTGATGATGATCATTCCAAGGCTGTAATTGTGAAAATAAACGGCCTGATCAGGCTTCAAAAGCATGATCAGCAAAACAGATAAAACATAACCTATGAGTTGCGGTATCACAATCACCATTCCGCCAGTAAGGAACTTCGCATGAAATATCTGCCCTCTTGTATACGGAAGGCTTAATGTAAAATCAAAAAAGCTCTTGCTTCGTTCAATCCCTAGCTGGCTGACCGCCAAAACGACTCCCCAAATCCAAAACAATGAGATAAATGAGCTGTTTAAATAATCAACGCTGAATACGCAGGGGCCGACCCAATTTTCTTTTCCAGTGACACAGCCTTGATAGATGAGATACATATTTAAAATTGATAATGGATTACCCAATATAAAAACCAAAATGGTGATAACTAAGGCGACTTTATTCTGCCGCCACTCTTTGTAAAGCAGTCCTGAATCCGGCAACTCACTTCCCTCCAAACCTAAGGCATTTCTTACACTTTTGTTTTCTTATAAATAGAGAAGTAGCTCACAAAGAATCCAGCCACTGCCCCAATGATCATACCCAAAATATAACCAATAATGGAATGTCCGGTATAGTATCCAAATAAACCAAATCCAAGGATGCCGAAAGCCATAACCAGAATTTGCACCGGACGGTCTAATCTGTTCCATAAGAAAAAGTGTCCGTTTCGTTCACTGGGATGCTTTTTGAAGCTTATCAAACCAATCAAGTAAAACAGAATGCTCATGGCAGCTGGAATCATTAAAATATATTTACTATCGATAAGCCAGTCACTTGCAACATAACCAATGGGCACAAGATATAATAAATTGCTCGTCAGAGAGAAATACACCTCCGGGGAAGGGAACATTTCCCATATATTCACACCAAAAACAACTTCAAAGTTTCCAACCGGCAATGCAACAATTAAATACGGCAATACCGCAGCAGCAAATGCCGTTAATAACTGGGCAAAAACATTCCCCGTTAATGCACCAGCAGCCGTCAACAAACAATAAGCCATAAAACTAATCACAATTACTCCAACGCTGCTGTGCTCAAAAAAGTAGACGTGTTCAGGGTTATAGACAAGAATCAGCAGCCACGCAAATAAAAAGCCAATTAATTGCGACAGCACAATCACGAAACCGCCTAACCAAAATTTCGTCTGAAAAATTTGGCTTCTGTTATATGGGAGGCTTAATATAAAATCCATCGTGCCTTTCGAACGTTCCATTCCGAGGAAGCAGACCGCCAAAATGACCCCCGGCACCCAGTTGATATCTATTAGATTGCTCCTATGATAATTCACAATAAATTCACAATATTGCGGGTCTTGATGAGCCAGACACCCTTGATAAGACAAATACGTATTAATGATAGAAAGCGGATTTGCCAATACTAAAAACGCGATACTTAACAAAATCACCACTTGATTCTGTTTCCACTCTCGATAGAGGAGACCTCGGTCTACCATCTCCGCTTCCCTCCAAACTTCGCAATGAACACTTCTTCCAGGTTGACAGGAATCTCATTCCATACTTTTGGCTTCAGCTCTCTCAAAAAGCTCTTTTTCTCCTCATCGCTTTTCGGAATCAGCACTGTGTAAAACACGCCGGCCTGATCGAGCATCGGAATGTTTTGCTCTCTGATGGCCAAATTGACATCTGTATCGAAGGCCATTTGAATTTTAATGTATTCTTCTTTTAACTCATCAAGATCCATGACGTTGGTCAGTCTGTTATCTTCGAGAAAACCAATTCGGTTGCACATCCGTTCAATGTCCTCAAGGCGATGGGAAGTGATCAGGATGCTCGTATCACGCTCAGCCACTTCATCGACCATCAGCTGCAGCACATCATGTCTAGTTACCGCATCAATACCGTCCGTCGGCTCATCCAGGAGAATCAGCGCCGGTCTCGCCGCAAACGACAGAACGAGGGACAGCTGTTTTTTCAAGCCTGTCGACAGTTCGCGATATTTTTTCGTTTCCGGAATTTCGTACCTGTTCATCAGCTCATTCGCGTACGTGACATCAAATTTCGGATATATTCTTCTCAAAATATCGACTAACTGCTTGTATGTATACTTATCGTAAAAAGGATTTTGAACAGGCATGTAGATGATATTTTGTTTGACCTTCGGGTGCTTTTTGATTTCTACGCCGTCAAATAAAATCGTTCCGCTGTCAGCGAAAATGATTTGCTGGATTAAGCGAAGCATCGTCGTTTTGCCCGATCCATTGCGTCCAAGCAATCCAAAGATTTCTCCTTTTTCGATTGTTAATGAAACATCTTTTAATACTTGATTGCCGTCAATCGCTTTTGACAGCTGCCGCAGTTCAATCATTTTTTTTGCCTCCCTTCACATCAGCGCTGATTTCCTTTATCCATTCGTGCAGTTTTTCCAGCTCAACCCCTGCATAGTGTGCATCGATGATGAGCTGTTTGAGTTGCTCTTTAATCATCGTCATCTTCCCTTCAACCAGTGTCGTTTTTGCATTCTCCGATATATAGGTCCCTCTGCCCCGCAGCGTTTCAATAATCCCCTCTCGCTCAAGTTCTTTATACGCTTTGCTGACAGTGTTCGGATTCGCAATAATGATCGTTGCCAATTCTCTGACAGAAGGAAGCTTATCACCAGGCTTCATGATCCCTTTCAAACAAAGCTCTTTCATTTGCTGAATAATTTGTTCGTAAATGGGTGTTGAGCTTCTTGGATCGATTTGAATCATTTACTTCCCTACTTTCTATACGATCTGAACCTTTTATAGATAAAAATGATCAATTATACTTTTTTGCCATTCAAAACCGATCATCACGAGAACAAGAAAAAAAGAACAAGCGATCACAGATGCCGCAATCAGCATTGGCACGTTACGTTTGTTTCGTTTTTTATGTTTCATAACTGCCTCCCTTAATGTCAATATATAAATGATTTTATATTAGTGTCTACAGTGTATTACTTCAATTAGTACACTTAATACAATAAATACTTTGACTCACAAAGTCAATCCTTTTTTTACAAAAAAACGGACCCTTTTAAAAGGGTCCGTTTTCCTACACATCAAGAGGGTGCTGCAGGATCATATTATTTTGCAAAGATTGAAGCTGAAGTCTCATTCTGTACAGCTGTTCTCTTTGCTGATCATTTGACGACAGCCATAGTTTATTCAAGGCATTTACCGCATCTTCTAGCTGCATTTGTGCATCACTATATTCTTGATCGTTATAATGCTCTTGTTTAGAAGCGATTTTCAGCTGTTCTTCAGCATAATCATAGGCCTGCATACATTGCTGGAGATGTTCATCTACTGATTGTCTTGTTGCCACAGTAACCCCTCCTCTTGGTAATGGAAATCATCCATCATTCATATTGTAGCCTCATCTGACTTTATTCAATAAAGTAATTTATGGTCGATATTCATTTGTTCTCTTGTGAAATGCGTGCTACAATTTTAGGATGCAATCGTACGCAAGGAGGCACATGAATTGTGATGCAGAACAATCCTTTTCCTTATTCAAATACGGAAAAACGCTATCATACATTGAATTATCATCTCAGAGAACATTTCGGCCATAAGGTGTTTAAAGTAGCGCTAGACGGCGGTTTTGACTGTCCGAATCGGGACGGCACCGTAGCCCACGGAGGCTGTACTTTTTGCAGCGCAGCAGGCTCCGGCGATTTTGCCGGAAACCGGGCCGATGATTTAATTACGCAATTCCATGACATCAAAAACCGCATGCACGAAAAATGGAAGGACGGCAAATACATCGCTTATTTTCAGGCTTTCACCAACACGCATGCGCCGGTTGAAGTGCTTCGCGAAAAATTCGAATCAGTGCTAGCGCTTGATGATGTGGTCGGCATTTCGATCGCCACACGCCCGGACTGTCTGCCTGATGATGTCGTTGATTACTTGGCAGAGCTGAATGAACGTACGTATTTGTGGGTGGAGCTTGGGCTTCAAACAGTTCATGAACGGACTGCACTTCTGATCAACCGCGCACATGATTTTAACTGCTATGTGGAAGGCGTCAATAAATTAAGAAAACACGGCATACGTGTCTGCTCGCATATTATCAACGGGCTGCCTTTGGAAGACCGGGACATGATGATGAAAACGGCAAAGGCCGTCGCAGATTTGGACGTCCAGGGCATTAAAATCCATCTGCTTCACCTACTGAAAGGCACGCCGATGGTCAAGCAATATGAAAAGGGCAAGCTGGAATTTCTTTCTCAAGATGATTATGTGCAGCTCGTGTGCGATCAGCTTGAGATCATTCCGCCTGAAATGATCGTCCACCGCATTACAGGTGACGGACCGATTGAGTTGATGATCGGGCCAATGTGGAGCGTCAACAAATGGGAAGTGCTTGGCGCCATTAATAAAGAGCTAGAAAATCGAGGCAGCTATCAAGGAAAGTTCTTTCAGCGCCTTGAGGAGGAATCAGCGCTATGATTTTGAAGAAAATTCTTCCTTACAGCAAAGAACTGCTGAAAATGGCCGCGGGAGAAGGAGATATTGTCGTAGATGCGACAATGGGTAACGGACATGATACACAGTTTTTAGCGGAGCTTGTTGGTGAAAACGGCCATGTGTACGCATTCGACATCCAAGAATCAGCCGTGGCCAATACAAAGGAACGGCTCGGTGACATGTATCAAGCGCGAACAACGTTATTTCACAAAAGCCATGACAAAATCGCTGAATCCCTCCCGCCTGAAACACATGGCAAAGTGGCGGCCGCGGTATTTAACCTCGGCTATTTGCCGGGCGGGGACAAATCAATTACGACAAACGGAAGTTCCACGATCAAAGCAATTGAACAGCTTCTCAGCATCATGAAAGATGAAGGTCTGATTGTTCTCGTCGTCTATCATGGCCACCCGGAAGGCAAAGCTGAAAAAAACGACGTGCTTGAGTTTTGCCGGGACTTGGACCAGCAATCAGCCCGTGTATTAACATACGGATTTATCAATCAGCAAAATGACCCGCCATTTATTGTCGCCATCGAAAAAAAAGCTCAGATCAGCAAATGATTTGAGCTTTTTTCTTTGAGTTTTTCATCCAGGACATTTTTTGAAATTTCCGGTAGGCTCTGCCGTTGATATAAAAGAAAAGGGAGGTTTTTCCGCTGGCTTTGATCAGCTTCTTTGCGAGCCGGCCCATTTCCTTTTGGCCTGCCACTTTATCATCCGACAAATAAACACCAAGCAAGCCGCGATTGATTAAACGATGGAAGTTTTCATGCGGAATGCCTTGTAAATGCTCGTCGGCTTTATGGATAAAGTGTTCAAGCCGATTCATCATCTCTTCATGAGACTGATAATACGAGCAGAAATTCAAATCTCCTTCCAGCAAGTCCTCCTCTTGATCAATCAAATAATCAAGAAGAATATGAAGACCCTGTATGTAAGGAAAATAACTGTCGCGGATTTTTTTAGCGGTGCTTTCTGTGAAATCAGGCTGGAACGAATACGCAACCAGACAGAAAATGCCTAACGTTGAGCCTGCACAGGCTGAAAATTCATACCATTCCATCTCAGGCAGCTCTGATTCATATTGAGTAAACCACTTTTCAAGCCGCGGAACACGCTCATGCTCAATAACGTGCTTATGCACCTGCAAATCGCAATAATAGCCGCACAGTTCAAGCAGATAAGGTTTAATCATGTCATAGTGCTCAATGGAACCAAGGACACGCTGGCACGTTTTGACCAGTTCGTGCAGATATCCGCTGTCATCCTGTTCTTCCCTGAATTGATAATAATTTTGCAGTTCCGCTCCCACTGTCAGTGCGTCCTGCATTGAGGCATGGAGCATCCGAAAATCCTGCGGGTCCAGCGAGGTGCTGCGGTCACATAGATTGTCCAAATAATCACTAATCGTTTGATACGCGATGATAAACTCGACACATTTCTGCTTTTGGCTGCCTGACAATAAGGCCAGTATGCCGCCGCCTTCACAGTGAAACGTTTTGTCTCGAATACTTGCGGTTGCCTGTGCTTTCAATTCACTGTTATGAATCGATTCTGATTTTTGCTTCCATATGTCCAGCTCTTGATGAACGAGCGGAAAAATATCTCGATATACCTTTGCCATCAATCCAAAAGGATGTTCCGGTACTGTCAACACATGCACCCCCTACTAGTTCAAATATATTGATCAGTAAACGCTCTTGCTGCTTTAAAGACATCTTCTCTCTCGGGTTCATTGAAGATCTCATGGTAAAGCCCTTCCCACTCTCTGTATGCTTTATTATGAGAAGCAACACCATTAAACCACTTGATGACCATCGTTTTGTCAACAAGCTTGTCATCACCGGCTTGCATCACAAGAAGCGGAACTTTCAAAAATGCCTCTGTCGGCACCATTGCCGATTCAATTGTCTTTAAAAGCTCTCTGTACCATCTGACAGAAACTTTCCTGACGTATAACGAATCATTTTGGTCAGCCTCGATGACGTCCTCATTGCGCGTCGCCATATCAATTGATAATCCCGAATCAACCTTAAGTGACGGAGCGATGACATTCAGGCCTTTTGATGCAAGATCAAGCGCTTTATTGACTTTAATTTGCAGTCCGAGACACGGTGATGATAAAATAATTCCCGTAATCCGGGGATTTCTTTGCTGTTTAACCCATTCAATCGCGACCAGACCGCCCATGCTGTGACCTAGCAGAAAAACCGGCAGATCAAAGGTTCGCGCTTTATCTATCCAAGCATCTACTTCATCAATGTATTCTTGAAACGAGCGAATATGCCCTCTCGCTCTTGTCGTTGTTCCCTGTCCAGGCAAATCGCCCATGACAACGTGATAACCCGAAGACCGCCACATTTCAATCAGCCATTTATATCGTCCGTGATATTCACTTGCCCCGTGAATGATTACAATCACTGCAACAGGTCTGTCTGCTTTCCAGGTCCACATGCTCTTCACCTCATACGAAATTTAAATAGAGAAAGAAGGATGAATCTTATGATCTACCCTTATAAGGAACACAAGCCAGATATCCACCCAACAGCCTTTATAGCTGATAATGCAACAATTACCGGTGATGTCGTTATCGGAGAACAGTCCAGCATTTGGTTTTCTGTTGTCATAAGGGGAGATGTTGCACCGACCAGAATCGGAAACAGAGTCAATATCCAGGATTTAAGCTGCCTTCATCAAAGCCCGAACAAGACGCTACTCATTGAAGATGACGCCACGATAGGCCATCAGGTTACACTTCATAGCGCTGTTATCCGCAAGAACGCCTTAATCGGCATGGGCTCAATCATTTTAGACGGAGCCGAAATTGGCGAAGGCGCTTTTATTGGTGCCGGCAGTCTTGTCCCGCCCGGAAAAATCATTCCGCCTGGCCATCTCGCCTTTGGCCGCCCTGCAAAAGTCATCCGCCCTTTGACGGAAGAAGACCGAAAAGATATGCAAAGAATACGGTCAGAATATGTAGAAAAGGGCCAATATTATAAATTTCTTCAACAAACATAAGACCTGCTTCGTCTTACTTTACCATTTTTCAAATTATATTTGAAAGCAATAACCATCGTTAACCCGGACGTCATAACAGTTCGGGTTTCGATTTTTCCATAAAACGTTCAAATATAGCATGAAACGTATGACTTTTATCTTATCACAAAACTGTAAACAGCCTCTGCAAAAACACATACCTATTCTTTCCTGTTCTCTATTTTCTATGAGCACACACAAAAAGAGCCCACTGGGAGCTCTTTTTGTCAGCTGATATTTCGTTCGCTGGCAGCAGCCGCATTTTTTTTGTGAAACCCTTTTCCATAGTACACAGCCAGCAAGATGAGAAACCATATCGGCCCGATAATCACGGCTACTCTTGTATCAGGGCTGTAAGCCATAAGAATGACAACGAATGTTAGAAATGCCAATGACACATAAGACGTAAACGGAAATAAAGGCATTTTGTACTTTAATTGTTTCTTTTCTTCAGGCTTCAAACTTTTCCTGTATTTGATTTGAGAAAGCAAAATGATCGCCCACGTCCAAATCGCTCCGAACGTCGCAATACTTGTAACCCAGGTAAATACCTTCGCAGGGACAACGTAGTTTAACAGCACTCCGACTAATAAAGCGCCCGCAGAAGCCAGAACAGCTTTACCCGGGATGCCGCCTTTCGTCAGCTGACCGTATGCTTGTGGGGCCTCTTTCTGTTCCGCCAAGTTAAACAACATCCGCCCTGTGCTGAAAATACCGCTGTTGCATGAAGACAGCGCGGCTGTCAACACGACAAAGTTAATGATGCCTGCAGCTGATGGAATGCCCACTTTTTGGAACGTGAGAACAAATGGGCTTCCCTGAGAGCCAATTTCCTGCCACGGATAAATAGACATAATGACGAATAAAGCGCCTACATAAAAAATCAAAATCCGCCAAAATACTGTATCAATTGCTTTGGCTAACGATTTTTGCGGGTTTTTCACCTCGCCAGCCGTCACCCCGATCATTTCAATCCCTAAATAGGCGAACATGACCATTTGAAGAGACAATAGAACCCCTTTTAAACCATGAGGGAAAAATCCTCCGTTGTTCCACAAATTACTGATTCCAGTTGCAATGCCCCCATTACCGACTCCTGCAATAATCATCAATAAACCGACAGCAATCATGGATAAGATCGCAACAATTTTAATCAATGCGAACCAAAATTCCAGCTCACCGTAAGCTTTGACAGCCAGGAAATTAACACCCGTCATAATGACCAGCGCCGATAATGCCCAAATCCAGTTTGGCACGTCCGGAAACCAGAACCCCATATAGATGCCGACAGCAGTAATTTCGGCCATACAGGTGACAACCCATAAAAACCAGTAGTTCCACCCTGTTAAATAGCCTGCAAGCGGTCCCAAATAATCACGCGCATACCTGCTGAAGGAGCCTGCGACCGGTTTTTGAATGGCCATTTCCCCAAGCGCTCTCATAATAAAAAACATGACCAGGCCGCTTGCGGCATACGCTACCAAAATACCAGGCCCTGCTAATTGAATAGCTGATGCGGAGCCGAGAAACAACCCTACTCCTATAGCAGCTCCTAAAGACATTAAAGAAATATGCCTTTCTTCGAGTCCGCGGTGCAGCTCTTGTTTTTGTTTTTGCATGCTTCTTCTCCCCTAGAAAAAAATATCATTAAATCATTTTTCTGAATATTCCGTATGAATTGGGTAAACCAATGATGATGGAGAAATAAAAGGATAACAACAAGGCTTTCGACTACTCGAAAGCCTTGTTGTCTGTTACACAAAGATGACTTCTTTAGGCTGATGGCTCAGCTCTTCAGGCATATACCGTTTTTCAATATTGATGCTGTGCCAGATCATAAAGATCAGTACAGTCCAGATTTTACGACTGTTATCAGCCTTGTCCGCACAATGGTCTTCAAGAAGCTGAAGGACATAATCCTTATGGATATAAGCATCCGTTTGGCTTTCCTGAATAATATTCCGCACCCATTCGTTCATTTCATTTTTCAACCAATGACGGATCGGTACAGGGAAACCGAGCTTTTTGCGGTTTAATACGTGCTCAGGCACAATTCCTTCAGCGGCTTTGCGAAGAAGATACTTCGTCGTGCCGTTCTTCGTTTTCAGCTCATCAGGAATTTTTGAAGCGACGTCGAATACGACTTTATCCAAGAACGGCACACGCAGTTCCAAAGAATTCGCCATCGTCATTTTATCCGCCTTTAACAAAATGTCGCCGCGCATCCAAGTGTGGATATCGACATACTGCATTTTGTTGATATCGCTGTACGAGCTGCTTTCTGTAAAGTAAGTCTTCGTCACATCGCGATATGAAAGGTTCGGATTATAATGCTTCAACAGCTGCTTTTTGACAGACTCTTCAAAGATTTTCGCGTTACCGATATAACGATCCTGAAGCGGAGTGCAGCCGCGCTCAAGCAGGCTCTTTCCTCTCATACCTTCAGGCATAACAGCAGCAACGTGCAGAAGCATCTTTTTCAAGCCGGACGGAATCCGTTCAAACGGTTTAAGCGAAAGCGGTTCACGGTAAATGTTATATCCGCCGAAGAGCTCATCCGCTCCTTCACCTGATAAAGCAACCGTTACATGTTTTTTCGCTTCTTTTGCAACAAAGTACAACGGAATCGCTGCCGGATCAGCAAGCGGATCATCAAAATGCCATACGATCTTCGGAAGCTCATTCATGTATTCCTCAGGCGAAATGACTTTGCTGATATTTTCAATGCCCAGCGCCGCTGCCGTTTCTTTCGCTACATCAACCTCACTGAAGCCCTGCTGTTCAAAGCCGACAGAGAATGTTTTTAAGCTTGGATGAAATTCCTTCGCAACAGACACAATAAAGGAAGAATCAATCCCGCCAGACAGGAATGAACCGACAGGAACGTCACTTCTCATATGAACGTTTACAGAGTCATAGATCGCGTCTCTGACTTCTTTCACAAGCTTGTCTTCTTCAGTCTGAACCGGCTTGAAGTTCGCTTTGAAATACGTTTTGAATGTGATATCGCCGTCCGGGCGGATTGTGAACTGTGAACCCGGCTCTACTTTTTTCACATGGGCATCAAGTGTGCTTGGTTCAGGAACAAATTGGAAAGACATGTACTGCTGCAATGCCTCTTTATCTATTTCAATATCATTCTGAGCAACCATTAAACTTTTTCTCTCTGAGGCAAAATAAACCTGATCATTGATCGTTGTGTAGTACAACGGTTTAATGCCGAATGGATCTCTTGCCCCATAAAGCACATGATCGTTTTTATTCCAAATCAGAAAGGCAAACATACCGCGCAGTTTGGACGCCGCTTCTTCTTTATAGTGACGGTAAGTCGCAAGAAGAACCTCTGTGTCCGAATCCGTGTTGAATGTGTACCCCTTTGCTTCAAGTTCTTCTCTCAGTTCAATATAGTTATAGATTTCTCCGTTAAAGATAATCCAATATGTTTCATCTTCATATGATAAAGGCTGTCCGCCATTTTCTACATCAATAATGCTGAGCCGTCTGAATCCGAAGCCGACGTGCTCATCATGGAAATATCCATCACTGTCAGGACCGCGGTGAACGATCATTTGGTTCATTTGTTTGATTAGTTCTTCTTGATCAGCGGTTTGAGCTAACGGATGCTTGTTAAAAACCCCGACAAATCCACACATAGTATTGCCTCCATAATTAAAATTGTCATCATTGAACCCCTATTTATAGACGCTGTGAATAGTATTTGGTTTCACAGTTATGTAAAAAAATAAACATGAATACAACGATAAAAAAGGGAAAGCCGCTTAACCAGTAAGCGGCTATAAAATTATTCTCCTAACGCTTCTTTACGCAGCTGCTCCGCTTTGTCTGTGCGCTCCCATGGAAGGTCAACATCGTGACGTCCAAAGTGGCCGTACGCAGCAGTTTGTTTGTAGATCGGACGGCGCAAATCAAGCATTTTGATAATGCCGGCAGGTCGTAAATCAAAGTTATTGCGAACAACTTCAATCAGTTTTTCCTCAGAAGCTTTTCCGGAACCGAATGTGTTGATTGAGATTGACACAGGCTGTGCAACACCGATCGCGTAAGCAAGCTGTACTTCGCAAGAATCAGCAAGCTCAGCCGCAACGATGTTTTTCGCAACGTATCTTGCCGCATAAGCTGCAGAACGGTCTACCTTCGTCGCGTCCTTACCTGAGAACGCGCCTCCGCCGTGGCGTGCATAGCCGCCGTACGTATCAACGATGATTTTGCGTCCTGTAAGTCCCGCATCCCCTTGAGGGCCTCCGATTACGAAACGTCCTGTAGGGTTGATGAAATATTTTGTTTCTTCATCAATCAGTTCTTCAGGAACAACCGGATTGATTACATGTTCTTTAATGTTGCGCTGAATTTGCTCAAGTGTAATTTCAGGATGATGCTGAGTTGAAATCACAATCGCGTCAATGCGGACTGGTTTGTTATTTTCATCGTACTCAACCGTTACCTGTGTTTTGCCGTCAGGGCGAAGGTACGGAAGAATATCTTCTTTACGGACTTCACTTAGGCGGCGGGCTAATTTATGGGCAAGTGAAATTGGAAGAGGCATAAGCTCTTTCGTTTCGTTGCACGCATAACCGAACATTAATCCTTGGTCACCCGCACCAATCGCTTCAATTTCTTCGTCGCTCATTGTGCCTTCACGGGCTTCAAGCGCTTGGTCTACGCCCATCGCGATATCAGCAGACTGCTCATCAATTGATGTTAAAACCGCACAAGTTTCCGCATCAAATCCGTATTTCGCACGTGTGTATCCGATTTCTTTAATGGTTTGGCGAACCGTTTTCGGAATGTCAACATACGTAGAAGTTGTGATCTCTCCGCTTACAAGAACCAAACCTGTTGTCACAGATGTTTCACAAGCAACACGCGCGTTAGGGTCTTTCTTTAAAATTTCATCTAAAATGCTGTCAGAAATCTGGTCACAGATTTTATCCGGATGCCCCTCCGTAACAGATTCTGATGTAAATAAACGACGATTTTTACTCATGATTTGCTTCCTCCTGCACAAGGCCTCCCGAAAGACCTTGTATATATGATACGGAACTCGCTCCCTCTTATACAATGTACAGTTATATTAGAGAATGTTAATTGGCATATTTATGAAATAAAAAAACCTTTTCCATCGAGGAAAGGGTTTGGTCTTTGTGCCTTTCACTCTTATCGCTCAAGGAATCATACAA
This sequence comes from Bacillus sp. 9.4, assembly GCF_055486415.1. Taxonomy (NCBI): domain Bacteria; kingdom Bacillati; phylum Bacillota; class Bacilli; order Caryophanales; family Bacillaceae; genus Bacillus; species Bacillus sp. 9.4. The sequence goes on from NZ_JBVFMU010000001.1 coordinate 1,134,583, forward strand.
CCTTGCAACAGGTTAGCACCTTGGTTGTCTCACTCAGTTGAACATAATAAATAACAGAGAAACCGGTTGCTGGGCTTCATAGGGCCTGTCCCTCCGCCAGCTCGGGATAAGAGTATCCGCTCAATGAAATATCTTATCGTAAAAGGGTTTGCAATGTCAATATGATTCAGAAGAAATAGGCACCTATATTGAGGGAAAACAATGGAAATGCACACACAAAAAATAATAAATAGTATAGACTATTTGAAAATATATGTTATACTAATTCACAATTAGCAAAACACAAAAAACGATAAAGGAAGGTTTCATATGAACTCAGTTGATTTGACCGCTGATTTACAAGCCTTATTAACATGTCCAAATGTGCGTCATAATTTATCAGCAGCACAGCTAACAGAAAAAGTCCTCTCCCGAAACGAAGGCATTTTAACATCCACAGGTGCTGTTCGCGCGACAACAGGCGCTTACACAGGACGCTCACCTAAAGATAAATTCATCGTGGAGGAAGAAAGCACGAAAAATAAGATCGATTGGGGCCCGGTGAATCAGCCGATTTCAGAAGAAGCGTTTGAGCGGCTGTATACGAAAGTTGTCAGCTATTTAAAGGAGCGAGATGAACTGTTTGTTTTCGAAGGATTTGCCGGAGCAGACGAGAAATACAGGCTGCCGATCACTGTCGTAAATGAGTTCGCATGGCACAATTTATTTGCGCGGCAGCTGTTTATCCGTCCGGAAGGAAATGATAAGAAAACAGTTGAGCAGCCGTTCACCATTCTTTCTGCTCCGCATTTCAAAGCGGATCCAAAAACAGACGGCACTCATTCCGAAACGTTTATTATTGTCTCTTTTGAAAAGCGGACGATCTTAATCGGCGGAACTGAGTATGCCGGTGAAATGAAGAAGTCCATTTTCTCCATTATGAATTTCCTGCTGCCTGAAAGAGATATTTTATCTATGCACTGCTCCGCCAATGTCGGTGAAAAAGGCGATGTCGCCCTTTTCTTCGGACTGTCAGGAACAGGCAAGACCACCCTGTCGGCAGATGCTGACCGCAAGCTGATCGGTGACGATGAACATGGCTGGTCTGATACAGGTGTCTTTAATATTGAAGGCGGGTGCTACGCTAAGTGCATTCATTTAAGCGAGGAAAAGGAGCCGCAAATCTTTAACGCGATCCGCTTCGGGTCTGTTCTGGAAAATGTCGTTGTTGATGAAGATACACGCGAAGCCAATTATGATGATTCCTTCTATACTGAAAACACGCGGGCAGCTTACCCGATTCATATGATTGACAACATCGTCACTCCAAGCATGGCCGGCCATCCGTCAGCAATTGTATTTTTGACGGCTGATGCCTTCGGAGTCCTGCCGCCGATCAGCAAACTGACGAAGGAGCAGGCGATGTACCATTTCTTGAGCGGTTACACGAGTAAGCTCGCCGGAACCGAACGTGGTGTAACGTCTCCTGAAACGACGTTCTCTACATGCTTCGGCTCACCGTTCCTGCCGCTTCCTGCTCACGTCTATGCTGAAATGCTCGGCAAAAAGATCGATGAACACGGCGCTGACGTTTTCTTAGTCAATACCGGCTGGACCGGGGGCGGCTACGGCACAGGCGAACGAATGAAGCTTTCTTACACTAGAGCAATGGTCAAAGCAGCGATTGAAGGTAAATTAGAGGATGCTGAAATGATAACTGACGATATTTTCGGCCTGCACATTCCGACACATGTTCCTGGCGTTCCTGATCATATCCTTCAGCCTGAAAACACATGGACCAACAAGGAAGAATACAAAGAAAAAGCAGTCTACCTTGCAAATGAATTCAAAGAGAACTTTAAAAAGTTCGCACATACCGATGCCATCGCCCAGGCAGGCGGCCCTCTCGTATAAAAAACAAAAGCCAAGAGCAATTATGCTCTTGGCTTGTTTTAATTGACGGAATGCAAAGAAGTCAGCTTGTATGTAATGATGGTCCGGCCTTCTTCCCATTGAAGCTTCTGCACTTCAGCTGTGCCTGACTTTTCGCCGAACTTTGTTTTGCGTACATCCATTGGAATCTCCATCGGATATACACGGTATCCGTCCTTCTCTAACGTGAATATATTTTCATCTATGCGAACTTCTTTTCCTTTTGTCACAATCAGTGTATTAAATTCAACAGGCATTCCCACAGTGAAATCCCCTTTCGTTCTCTTTTTTCTTTATCATAACATATTTCACTGTCAGCGGTTTTTCATCCATTGTGTGAGCTGCCGTACGATACGCCGGTTTTCTTTTGGCGGGAAATAATGTGTGAATGTACTGTAGTACCATGTCTCCACCGGCTTATGCAGTTGTTTTAGCTTCTCTTCAAATAAATAGGAATGCTGAATCGAAACATTTTGGTCTTTTTCTCCATGGATTAACAGCACGGGAGCCTGAATTTTGTTTACTTGGTCAAACGGTGTTCTCCATTGATATTCCTCAGGCACCTTTTTCGGTGTTCCGCCGATGACTCTTTTCATCATTCGCCGCAAATCCTGCCGCTCCTCGTATGTAAGAATCATATCACTGACGCCTCCCCAGGAAACAAATGAAGCTGCCTGCCTGCCCATTTCGATCGCAGTAAGCATTCCCATAATTCCGCCGCGGGAAAAGCCGAAGATGTGGACTCTATCCTTCTTGACATTTGGGTGCTGCTGAAGCAGGCGAAAAGCAGAAAATGCATCCTCCCTGTCTTCTCCGGCAAAATCCTCATTGCCTTCTCCTCCTTGATTTCCTCTGTAAAAAGGAGCAAATACCACAAACCCTTGGGATGCAAACTGGATAATCCGGCCTGGCCGAACCATGCCCACGCTTTTAATCCCGCCGCGCAAATATAAAAATCCGTCATATTGTCCCGGTTCCGCCGGCTCAGCCAGAAGCCCCTTAACCCGTAATCCATTTGACAGGTAGCAGATCGTATACAAACGCACATGCTGGCTCGGCGACGGAAATCTACTTTTCTCTACAATCAAAACAGCCGCCTCCTTTTTTTCTATATGCTTTCCTTACTCCAAAATTACATCCGGAGAACCTGGTTAGGCATTCACACATTTTTATACCCATCATACGATATGTAAAGCAAAAAAGGATATTAACTTGATGCGAAATAAGGAGGTTGTCTATGTGAACAGATGGTTAAGGCTGGGCTTCGCCTGTGTCGGCAGTATCTTTCTCATGATCGCCCTGGCGGCTTGCAAGCAGGAAGAAACGCTCACCAAAGTCAAAGTAGCTGAAGTGACCCATTCAATTTTTTACGCACCTTTATATGTTGCTGAGTCTAAAGGTTTTTTTAAGAAAGAAGGGCTTGATGTCGATGTGAATACGACCTGGGGCGGAGACAAAACGATGACATCGCTTCTTTCCAACGGCTCCGACATCGCGCTTGTCGGGTCAGAAACATCTATTTATGTCGAAGCGCAAGGGGCTAAAGATCCCGTCATTAATTTCGCCCAGCTGACTCAGACAGACGGAACGTTTCTTGTCGCGAGAGAAGATGTTGAACACTTCGACTGGGATCAGCTGAAAGGAAAAACGTTTCTCGGTCAGCGAAAAGGCGGCATGCCTCAAATGGTCGGCGAGTATGTGCTGAACAAACATAAGATTGACCCGCATAAGGATATAGACCTCATCCAGAACATAGACTTCGCCAATATTGCCAATGCGTTTGCTTCTGGAACCGGTGAGTATGTACAGCTCTTTGAACCGCAGGCTTCTCTCTTTGAGAAAAAAGGCATCGGCCATATCGTGGCTTCATTCGGAGAAGAATCAGGAGAGGTTCCTTATACGACCTTTATGGCGAAACAAAGCTATTTGAAGAAAAATGAAGACACAGCCGTCAAGTTTACAAAAGCCATTTATAAGGCGCAGCAGTGGGTTGAAAATCATTCTGCGAAGGACATCACAGATGCCATTAAAGATGAATTTGATGATACCGACCCAGACGTCATCGAAACATCCATTGAACGCTATAAAAAACAGCATTCATATTCGCCAGACCCTCTGCTTAACGAAAAAGAATGGGAGCTTCTCCAAACCATTATGGATCAATCGGGAGAACTGCCGAAGCACATTCCATACAATCAGCTTGTAAATAAAGAAATTGCTGAAAAAGTCACCTCGGAGAAATAGGAGGCGCCATCTATGTCTTTCTTACATGTCGACCATGTAACCCATACTTATTTTTCTATTAAAGAAAAAACAACGGCTGTGCGGGATATTCATTTCGATGCCGAAAAAGGCGATTTCATCTCATTTCTCGGCCCAAGCGGCTGCGGAAAAACAACACTGCTTTCCATTATTGCCGGTTTGATTGAGCCATCAGAAGGCAGAGTTCTGATTGAAGGCCGTGAGCCGAATCAAAAAGAACATAATATTGGCTATATGCTTCAGCAGGATTACTTATTTCCCTGGAAATCTATCGAGGAAAATGTGCTTCTCGGTTTAAAAATCGCCGACACGCTGACAGAAGAAAGCAAAGCCGCTGCACTCGGTCTATTGCCAGAGTTCGGCCTCATAGATGTGGAGAAAAAATATCCGAAAGAGCTGTCAGGCGGGATGCGCCAGCGGGCTGCGCTTGCAAGAACACTTGCGCCTAACCCTAGTCTGCTTTTGCTGGATGAGCCATTTTCCGCGCTTGATTTTCAGACAAAGCTGTCTTTAGAAAACCTGGTATTCCGCACATTAAAGGAATATCAAAAAACAGCAGTGCTTGTCACTCATGATATAGGGGAAGCGATAGCGATGAGCGATACGATCTTTTTATTTTCAAATCAGCCGGGCACCATCCATCAGATTTTTACCATTCCTAAGGAATTGGCCGCAATGTTGCCTTTTGACGCCCGTCAGGAACCTTCCTTCCAGACACTGTTTCAAACGATATGGAAGGAGCTGAATTCTCTTGAGAAACAGCAAAGAAACCATTGATCTGCTTCACGAGCAGTATCAATTTAAACAGAAAAAGGAAAAGTGGAAGGTCCATTCCTTTCAGCTTGCCATATTTATTCTCTTTTTCTCGGGCTGGGAAACCTCCAGCAGGCAGGGCTGGATCGATCCGCTGATCTTCAGCTCTCCATCAGCTGTGTGGCGATTATTGCTGGAGAAACTTGGTGACGGTTCTTTACTGTCACACATCGGCGTCACTTTATTTGAAACGGTGCTTGGCTTTTTGCTTGGGACGTTTATGGGCACGTGCCTCGCCGCTTTGTTATGGTGGTCTAACCGACTTGCCAGAATTTTAGATCCGTATCTTGTGATTTTGAATGCAATGCCGAAAGTGGCCCTGGGCCCGATCCTGATTGTCGCGCTCGGCCCCAGTTTTATCAGCATCATTGCGATGGGAGCCATCATCAGCGTCATTATCACAACCATCGTTGTCTATACCGCCTTCCAGGAGGTCGACGAAAACTATACGAAAGTCATGAAAACATTCGGCGCAAAAAAGTGGGTTATTTTTAAAGAAGTCATACTGCCTGCATCCTCCCCCGCGATTATTTCAACACTAAAAGTGAACGTCGGTTTATCATGGGTTGGCGTCATTGTAGGGGAATTCCTCGTTTCGAAGGTCGGATTAGGATATATGATTATTTACGGATTCCAAGTCTTCAATTTTACACTCGTCTTCTTAAGCCTGCTGATCATCGCCATCTTCGCCACTCTGATGTATCAGGGCGTCGAGCTGCTGGAAAAGAAATGGACGAAGGGGAGGACATAAAAAACCCGGCACATGTGCCGGGTTTTTTATTCAATCCATCCAGATTCTTTCAGTTTTTTCAAACTGATCGGAAGTACGGAATCCTTCATAATAAAGCTGAATTTTTTATTGCGGGAAAGGTTCTCCGGAAGCTCGTGAAACAAAACCGGGCCTTTCGTTTCAAAGTAATCAGCTTGCTTTTCAAGCTTTTCTATATCTGCAAAATATATATTTTTCACAATCACTTTTTCTTTTCCGAGAACTTTATACTGTCCGAGATACTTGAGGCTTTTGACTCTCGCGCCCGTCTCTTCCTTTACTTCCCGGAGCGCAGCCTCTTCTGCGCACTCCATCGGCTCTACTTTCCCGCCTGGAAACTCATAGCCTCTGTCCTCATGTTCTGTTAAAAGCCATTTGCCGCCAAAACGGCAAATCACCCAGACATGCTTCGGGCTGTCCGAGAAAGGCTGATCGTCAAAGGAAAGCTGAACAGTATTCTGATAATAATCTTTAAACTCGTACATGTTTATCCCTCAAATCCGTTCCTAGCTATCTTCCATACATCATACCACAGTTACGTTTCTTCGGAAGCCTTTTATCAAAAAATAAGGGAAACCCAGCACGCCGTCAGGTTCTGCATGCAGACTAGCTCGTACAGTTTTTTTGCGATACTTTTGCCGGAAAGTGCGACCGACGCTCTGGGCTTTATTATGACCCGCGAACAGAGAAAAGTTACGGTTTGCGCTTAAATTTATTTTTTAACGTTTCTAAAAGATCGACAAGCATCTGAGGAACCGGTATGCCAAGAGAGCTGGCTGTCACAACAATTTGCACAGATTCATAAAGAATATAAAACATAATAGCCAAGTCACGAATTGATCCCTGTGTATTCAGCAGCTGATCAAAAAAGTGGCATACAGAGATCAGAGCCAGCGTGACTAATTTTTTGACAAGCCGGGCAAATACCTTTTTAAATGACAGTTTGTGAATAATCGTTTCCTTTAAAGTCGTACTGATAAATTCAATTGCCATAAGAGAGAGCAAAATCAGAAATGAATACTGAAAACCTCCAAAGAAAAAACCCGCTGCTGAAACGCTGACTGCTATTAACGAAAAGATGCCAAAGTCTCTATCCATTTATCCCAACATCCTTTCACAGAAACGGCCTTACGATATTCTATGGAAAACAAGCCGAACGGATTGGATTTTTCAGAAAAATGGACTGGTTGTCGCCTATTTTTCAGATACAAAAAGAAAAGCCGGACGTCTTTTTTAAGACATCCGGCCGTTCTATTTTTGAACTTAACCTAGGTAAGCTTTTAGCATCCAGTTATGTTTTTCAATATTTTGATGGATCGCAAGAAGCATGTCCCCTGTTGTTTCGTCACCGACTTCATCAGCTAAATCCATGCCGTTTTTCAGCTCTTCCGCGATGACTGTGAAATCATCATATACGCTTTGAACCATTTGTTCAGCTGTTTCATTTCCAGCCGCTTCTTTGACAGAAGCCGTTTCTAAGGATTCCTTCATTGTTGCAATCGGTTTTCCGTTCAGCGCCAAAAGACGTTCTGCTAAGTCATCAATATAAGTTGCTGTTTCGTTGTACAGCTCCTCAAACTTTTCATGAAGAGTGAAGAAATCTTTTCCTTTCACATACCAGTGATAATTATGTAGTTTCACATACATGACCGTCCAGTTGGCTACTTGTTTGTTCACTGCTTGAATCAATTGTTCTGACATGGTATCTCCTCCTTGTTATATGACTATGTATACCCTTAATATCGTACGCTAAAACCTCTTTTTTACCCTTATCTGTCACGATTTCTTCTATTATGCTACAATTGTTAAAAAACGGGAGGTGGAATGTCATGACGCTTCTCATTACGATAAGTATTTTGATTGTGCTGGCTGTTTTGCTTGTAACCATTTGGACGACTGTAAAAGCCTATAATGTAAAGCATACCATTGATCCACCACAAGAAAATCACTCTGATTCACACAATCAATGATGATGTGAATGCTCCTCTTCTGACTGATTGCTGGCAGCATCGGCGTCTCCGACTTGGACTTTTAAGGTCGGCATGCTATGCTGTTTTTTTGCTGTGACATGAGATTGGACAGTGTATACACCATCTTCCTTAAACGTCGTTTCCAATCGGTATACGCCTTTTTCTTGTTTCGCCTTAAACATTTGGCTTGCGTCTTTTTCCCCTTCTTTCCATACTTCAAACTCTACTTCATCGGCATCCGTCACAGCTTCATCACCATATGATACAGCTGCTTCATAAGCAGCGCTTTCTCCGGGATTTACTTTTTCAGGCCCGGTCAGCTTGACATCCAAAACCTCGGGCGTCTCAGCTGTATTTGCTTTGCTTTCACCAGATCCGCATCCATTAAGCAAAAAAGCAGAAAAAAGCAGAACAACCAACATCTTTTTCATGCCATCACCCTTTCATCGTTTACTTAAATAGTAGCAAACGCTTACAGCAAATGGTACACAAAATATGAGACGTCACAAAAAAGACCTTTTTGCTTAAGCGCAAAAAGGTCCTTTCTATTTTAGCCAAATACTTTTAGCAATTCTTCTTTATCCTGTGAAAGCCAGAAACGCATTAAACGTTTAGCGCCTTCCAGATCATGAAGCTTCGCTTGGCCGCACTGCTTTTCATTCGCAGCTGGTATTTCTGTAATCTCTACCGCTTCCTTCATTGTGTCTTCAAGCAGATCAACGATTTCCGCTGATGTCGGCTCTCCGCTCACAACTAGATAATAGCCTGTCTGGCAGCCCATTGGAGAAATATCAATGATATCAAAATGATCGTATTTCTCAGCGTGAGAACGAATCGTAAACGCGAGCAAATGCTCGAGTGTGTGAATGGTGTCAGGCTTCATCGCCTGTTTATTTGGCTGGCAAAAACGAATGTCAAATTTATTGACAACGCCGTCTGTTCCTACTTTATGCACGCCGCAATGTCTTACATATGGAGCAACAACCGCATTATGATCAAGCTCAAAACTTTCTACTGAAGGCATAATGGCACTCTCCCCTTTTTTAAAAATGTAATTTTATTATAACATACTTTTCCGATAAGAATTATTGATTAACTTTTCAATCTGTGTTTTTTTTCTTATACTTGCATCAGAAAGGTTGCTGAAGAAACATGAAAACCCTATTCATCGCTTTGATCAGAGGATATCAAAAATTCATCTCACCCCTGACGCCGCCAACATGCCGCTTTTATCCGACCTGTTCCCAATATGGAATCGAAGCGATTAAAACGCACGGCGCTTTAAAAGGCGGATGGCTGACAATCAAACGGATTTTGAAATGCCACCCGTTCCATCCGGGAGGAGTCGATCCCGTTCCTGAAAAAAAACAAAAACATTAATTGTTATAGCCGTTTACGATAAGATCCAGTTTTCCTGTTTTAGGATCAATGACTAAGCCATGGACCGGAACGTTTTCCGGGAACAGCGGGTGATGTTTAATAACGTCTACGCTGTCTTTCACACTCGCTTCCACTGAATCAAAGCTTTTAAACCATTGATCAAAGTCTACACCGGAGTACTTTATTGTTTCGATGCGTTCTTCCGGAATCCCTCTTGCTTTGATTTTTTCAAGCATGCTTTTGCTGCTGATTTTGCTCATGCCGCAATCGTGATGCCCGATCACACACACCTCATCTGCATTCAGCTCGTACACTGCGACGAGTATACTTCTCATGATGCTTCCGAATGGGTGTGTCACAAGCGCACCGGCACTTTTAATGATTTTCACATCACCATTTCGCAAATTCATCGCATGCGGCAGCAGTTCAACCAGACGAGTGTCCATGCAAGAAAGAATCGCCATTTTTTTATCTGGAAATTTTGATGTTTGATACTTTTCATACTCTCTTTGTTCAGTAAATGTCTTGTTAAATTCAAGAATATCATTTAGAAGACTCATGTTCGTTGTCCCTTTCTATTCTTTTTACTCTTCAATATATCACAACCCTTGTTTATTCGTCATAATAAAAAAGACAAACCCTCTGGTCTGCCTTATTTCCCCATGTTATAGCGTTTTTTGAACTGCTCAACTCGTCCGCCTTTTTCATTGAATTTCTGGCGGCCTGTATAAAACGGATGCGTGTCAGAACTTACCTCTACTTTAATGACAGGATATGTGTTGCCGTCTTCCCACTCTGCTGTTTCATTAGATGTTTTCGTAGAGGTGCTGAGAAAACGGTAGCCGCTGTTGACATCCTGAAATATCACTTTGTGGTTCTTCGGATGAATTCCTTCTTTCATGTGAATCTCCTTTCAATAAATCGTAATAATTACGTTTTATTTTATAACCTTACAAACGTTTTGTCAATCTTCTTATATCCTTCCCTCTGTTTTCGCATCGTAAACCTCATGGCATTTAAGAATAGGAAGAATAATCTAACCGAGGAAGCAAATAATAAACCCAAAATACATACAGAACGTCTTTTTAGAAAGGTGGTTTACGATTGTGGATGATTTAGTTTTGGCCAGAAGCCTCTTTGGCACGACAATGGGCTTTCATATCATTTTCGCAACGCTTGGAGTCGGTCTCCCGCTCATGATTTTAGTGGCGGAATTGATCTATCAAAAAACGAAAGATGACCATTATGCGATCATGGCGAAAAGATGGACGAAAGCACAAGCCGTTTTGCTGGGGGTCGCCATACCGACCGGAACGATCGCGGGCACTCAGCTCGCGCTTTTATGGCCGGGATTTATGGAAGTCATCGGCCGGGTGATGTCCCTGCCATTTCAAATTGAAATCTATGCTTTTTTTGTTGAAGCCCTATTCATGTCGATTTATGTATACGCTGCAGACCGTTTGTCACCTGCAATGAGGATTGTTGCTGTTTTCTTTGTGTTAGTCGGGGCAGCAGCATCCGCTGTTCTGATTACGAATGTTCACGCTTTTGAAGGTACGCCCGCCGGTTTTAAAATTTTAAACGGAAAAATTACAGATGTTGACCCGTGGGCTGCGTTTTTTAATCCTAGCTTTTTTATCACTGCCGGCCATGTCGTGCTGTCCGCGTTTATGACCGGTGCGTTTATCGTGGCTTCTGTTGCGGCGTATAAAATGATCCGGACGAGGAAAAAGGAAAAGGTCTATCGCTTTCACCGGAAAGCCCTTTTGCTCGCACTGACGATCGGCGGTATTTTTTCATTGCTGACCGCTTTGAACGGACACGAATCTGCACAGATGCTGTACGAATACCAGCCCGAAAAATTAGCCGGTGCGGAAGGCCTGTTTGAAACAAGATCCCACGCCCCGCTCGCTATCGGCGGTTTTACCGACCCGAATGAAGAAAAAGTAAAATGGGCAATCGAGATTCCATGGGCTTTAAGCTTTTTGGCAGCGAACCGTTTTGACACTGTTGTAAAAGGATTAAATGCATTTCCGAGAGATGAATGGCCGCCGCTTTTCATTCACACGCTGTTTAATGCGATGGTCGGTGTAGGCATGCTGCTTATTCTTTATTCCATTATCGGTGTGGTCTGGAGAAAGGTGCTCAAGAAAGACCGTTTCCCAACGTGGCTTTTGGTCATTTTCATGACAGCAGGCCCTTTTAGTCTCATCGGCATTGAATTCGGCTGGATTTTCGCATGTACGGGGAGGCAGCCTTGGGTCATCTATCATCTGCTGAAAACGTCAGATGTCGTAACAACGACTGGCTCGATCGGTGTGCTGTTCTTATTTTTCACATTTGTTTATGCCGTGTTAGGCGCAGCTGTCGTCTACGTGCTGCTGTATTATTTCCGCAAGCACCCGGTTGACGAAGATTTAAATACAGCGGAGTCGTAATGGCTCCGCAAACAGGAAACCAAATGGAAGGAAGATCGTACAAATGGAGATTTCAACTGACGCTCTGATCGCCATCTCAATTATCTGGGGCTTTGTGTTTATATACGCCGTCATGGCGACAATGGATTTTGGAGCGGGATTTTGGTCTATGATCTATTTAAACAAGGAGCATATGAAGGCCACCGATATTGCGAATCGCTTTTTGTCCCCGACTTGGGAGGTCACAAACGTCTTTATTGTGGCCATCGTCGTGGCGCTTTTCAGTTTTTTCCCCGGCGCGACATTTGTGCTCGGCACCGTTTTATTAATTCCCGGAAGCATGATTTTACTGCTTTTAGCGATTCGAAGCGGATTTCTCGTTTTTTCAAATACAGCAAAGGAGCGGAAAACGCTAAGATATATTTCCGGCATCTCCGGCTTTATCATTCCTGCTATTTTAATTTTGGTGCTTCCTGTGACACACGGAGGGTTTATAGAAAAAACGGATGGAATCTATAACTTAAATATGTCTAAAATCTTTTCAAGCCCCAACGCCTATTCATTTATCGGGTTTGCGATTTTAAGCACCTTATTTTTGTCCTCGCTGCTGCTTGCAGATGTTTCAAATGTGGCAGAGGAACAGGATGCGTACCGAGCCTACAGAAAAAGCGCCCTGATTACCGGCCCGATATCACTGTTGTTTGCTGTATGCATTATGGTAACTATGCGGAATGAAGCAAACTGGCTGTACAGCGGAATGATGAATGATTTTTCTTGGATTATTGCATCGTTCATTACATTTGTCATTGCTGGAATCGCTCTTTTTCTGCCTAACAAAAGCTTTGGTCAAAACATCGGAAAACCGCGTCTCGCACTTGTTGCGATTGGGATACAGTATTTTCTCGCAAGCTACGCGTACGGGCGGGCGCATCTTCCGTATATGATTTATCCCGATGTGACAGTCATGTCAGGCTTCACAGAGCCAGCAACGTTCAGAGCGCTGTTTGCAACGTATATCGTTGCATTTATCATTCTATTTCCGGGCTTCTTTTTCTTCTGGAAAATGTTTATGCGAGATAAACGCTATATCCGCCAGGAGGAATAGAGGGCAAGCCAGCCGGCTATACTAATCCAGAACCTTTATAAGGAGGGGATGGCATGGAGCAGAAAATTCTATGTGAGGTCAACAACTGTTCTTATTGGGGCAAAGGTAACAAATGCACCGCTGATGCCATTTATGTTGTCAGCCATACTGGTGAAACGGCTGAAAACAGCCGGGAAACAGACTGCAAAACGTTTAAGCCGCATGATTTGTAATTAAAAGAAAGAGCTGCATCAGCCAGCTCTTTCTTTTTGCATGTTGAGTGTTCTCAGCTTTTTAGTTATGACCCCGTTTGCAGGTGAAAACAAAAAGGCGCTTGCATAACATACACCTGTCATGGCCGCCATCGCTCCTGAAATCGAAACATTAAGCCACGTTGCGAAGAAATAGCCCATGACCGCCGACAGCCCGCCAATCAACGCGCTGAGAATCAGCATATAAAGAAGCCGGTCTGTCAGCAAATGTGCCGCAGCAGGCGGAACAATCAGCATGGCCACAACCAATACAGCACCCACCGAATCAAAGGAAGCAACAGTCGTCAGGGACAGCATGCCCATTTGCACGTAATGAATGAGCAAAACCGGTATTCCCAAGGCTAAGGCCATTTGAGGATCAAACGAAGCGATTTTAAACTCCTTATAGCACACACTGATCAACACTACGTTTAAAACCAGAACAGATGCCAGCATCCAAAACGCTTTCGGCCCAATATCAACCCCGAATACCGTCATCGTATTCCACGGCACAAAAGCGATTTCTCCCATTAACGAGTGCTCAATATCGAGATGGACATTCGCTCCATACACAGAAAGCAATATAACCCCGATTGCAAATAAGGATGTAAACACAACTCCTATGGCAGCATCTGATTGAACCCCCTTGCTATGAAGAAGCTGAACCAAGAAAGCCGTTAACAGACCGGTTGCGGCTGCGCCGATAAACATAGAAATCCCGTCGAGACTTCCCGTCACTAGAAAAGCGCCGACAATGCCAAGCAACACTGTATGACTGATTGCGTCGGCCAGCATCGCCATGCTTCTCAGCACAAGAAATGTGCCGATCAATCCGCAGCTTACACCGACTAATACACCGGTAGCTATAATCCATGCTTCAAAACTCATTTGCGATCTGTCCCTTCTCGGCATCATGAGACGCTTTTCGACGCTCAGGCATCCGTCCATACAGCTTTAAGAGTGAATAAAGCCGCTCTCTCGTTTCTCTCGGTAAACGGTCCGGGTCAAAGTAGTCCTGACCGGATTCTATATTGGCAAGTTCCATTTCATGCATGAGATACACTTCATACATTCGCTGCTTCAAAGCTGTGTGATAGCCTTTTTCTATCCCTTTGCTTGTGATTTCCCAAATCCCATTTTCGATACGCTCAATGCAACTCTCTTGTTCCAAGTCATTTAATGCCTTAAGGCATAATGAAAGGGATAGGCGTCTTTTCTTTCTTACACTTTCAACAGTTACACAAAGATTTTTCTTTTCATACTGTTCATAAATCGCCAAAAGCACTTGCTCCCTGCTTGTTCTGCGCCGCAGCCTCATCAGCCTTATGGCTTTAGCAGCCACTCCCCGCTTAGGCGCGCAAATCATTGAAAAAAGAAAGAGCAGCGTTGCAGATAAGATCATTAATGGCCCTGTCGCCATTCCCTTCATCGTGGTGCTAAGCAGGGTTCCGGCCACTCCGCTGACCCCGTCTGTAATCCCGGCAATGATGATCATCCCAGTTAATCGTTCGGTCCAATATCTCGCGGTTATGGCAGGTGTAATCAGCATAGCCGCCATTAATATCACACCAACAGTCTGAAGCCCAATGACGACAGCACAGACAATCAGACAAGCCAAAAGCCCGTTTAAAAAACGCACCGGGATTCCTAATCCCTTTGCAAACGCGAGATCAAAAGTAATCAATGTAAATTCCTTAAAGAAAACAATACATAGGAGCAGTAGAACAGCGGATATCCCTGCAATAAGGATGATATCCTGCCTGACCAATGAAGCAGCCTGGCCGAATAAAAAAGAATCAAGCCCGCTTTGGCTTCCCGCCCCCTGTTGCTGAATATATGTCAGCAGAATGATCCCGACGCCAAAAAACACAGAAAGAACAATCCCGATCGCCGAGTCCTCCTTTGTTTTTGAAAGCCGAGGAATCAGCTGAATACAAAACGTTCCGAGCAGTCCGGCGAGCGCTGCCCCCAGCAAAAAGAAAGGCAGTGATTTTTGCCCGGTGAACAGAAAAGCGAGACACACTCCCGGCAGAGCTGAATGGGCCATCGCATCGCCGATTAAACTTTGCTTTCTCAGCAGCACAAAGCTGCCCAAAACACCGCTTGCCGTCCCGAGCAAAAGCGTACCGGCCAGCACCCACTGTGTATTCGGATGCTGGAGCTGCAGCCACAAACTTTCAAACATTACGTTCACTCCTTATGTCCTTCTGCCAGCACTTTATCTTTTAAAAACGTAAGCCTTCCTCCATATGTTTTTTGCAGGTTTTCGATCGTAAAAACGTTTTCCGCCGGTCCGAAAGCGATTTTTCTTAAATGAAGCAGTAAGATCCAATCGAAATAATCCTCGGCGGTCTGCAGGTCATGATGGACGACAAGCACGGTTTTTCCTTTTTCTTTGAGTTCTGCCAACAGCGTCATAATCGCGCGCTCCGTCGCTGCATCGACACCTGCAAACGGTTCATCCATAAAATAAATGTCAGCGTTCTGGCAGAGTGCCCGGGCAAGAAACACCCGCTGCTGCTGTCCGCCTGACAGCTGGCTGATTTGCCTCTTTGCATAATCAAGCATCCCGACTTTTGTTAATGCGGCCTTCGCCATCTCCACATCCGCTTTCTTTGGCCTCTTTAATAAACCGATTCTCCCGTATCTTCCCATTAGGACGACATCGAGCGCGCTTGTGGGGAAATCCCAGTCAACCGAGCCGCGCTGCGGAACATATCCGATTCTGGTCCGCTGATCCTTATAGTCTTTGCCGTAAATAGAGATGTCTCCGGAAGCTCGGGGCACAAGACCGAGAATCGTTTTGATCAAGGTTGATTTTCCCGCGCCGTTCGGGCCGATAATGCCAATGAGTTTTCCTTCCGGCACCTGCAGCGATATGTCCTGCAGTACAGGCTTTTTATGATAAGCAACCGTCACATTATCAAGCTCAACAGGGAACATATCCTCCACCTCTTTTCTTTATTTAAGCGCTTTAGTAATCGTGTTGATATTGTGGCGGAACATTCCTTCGTATGTGCCTTCTTTTGTGCCCTTTTCACCCATGGCATCCGAATAAAGCTGACCGCCGATTGTGACTGTATGGCCTTTTTCTTTAGCGCCTTCCACCACTGCATTGATTGATTTTTCAGATACACTGCTTTCTACGAACACAGCTTTTATTTGTTTGTCTGTCAGAAGATCAACCAGCTCCTGAACATCCCTTAATCCATAGTCCGAATCTGTGCTGAGTCCCTGCAGGCCTTTTACCTTAAATCCATACTCATTCCCAAAGTACGCAAACGCATCATGAGCAGTCACAAGCACACGGCTTTTCTCCGGAATATGTGCGATCTCCTTACGCGACCACTTATCTAAATATTGCAAATCTTCTTTGTACTCTTTGGCATTTTTCCGAAAGGCATCTGCGTGCTGAGGCATTGCTTTGCTGAATTGCGCTTCAATTTCATCCACCGCATAGATCCATAACGGAATGCTGAACCAGACGTGGGGATCAAACGTCTTGCCTTCCCCCGCGGGAATAAGCTTATTTTTCGGAATGGCCTCAGCTACTGCCGCCGATTGTTTTTGTTCGCCGATTTTTTGGAGGACATCCTCCATTTTCCCTTCCAAATGCAACCCGCTGTACAGAACAACATCGGCAGACATTAATTTTTTCGTGTCACCTTGGGAAGCTTTGTAAAGGTGCGGATCAACCCCCGGTCCCATTAAAGAGGTGACTTTTACATGCTTACCTCCGATGTTTTCTGCTGCATCGGCAATTTGAGATGTTGTCGCTGTCACTTGTAATTGCT
The DNA here is from genome assembly GCF_055486415.1 of Bacillus sp. 9.4. Lineage (NCBI taxonomy): Bacteria > Bacillati > Bacillota > Bacilli > Caryophanales > Bacillaceae > Bacillus > Bacillus sp. 9.4. Next base: position 1,151,234 of record NZ_JBVFMU010000001.1, read on the forward strand.
GATCAGCGTTTTTTCCGGCTGAATCCGTTCCGCATCCCGTTAAAGCAAAGGTCGCAAAAAGTACTGCTGCCATCAGCCCTCGTCTCATATTTCTCCTCCTCTTTGCCATCAATGTCCGATTGTTTTATCTTATGTTGTCAGTTCTTAGACATGTGACATTAAATTAGCCAAAAGCATGTTTTATTTACACAGGACAAAAAGTTTCCTTTGTGCAAAATTATCGCGTTTGGCCATTTTTGTCAAGCTGATTTACATAAAAAAACCGGCTGGGTCAGCAGCCGGTCCAAACGAGAAGGGATGTATTCAACGAACACTTTTACTGTAACAGCACAGTGTCATTTATTCAAAATAGCAAAATGCTTTTTTCTTAACCATGCTGTGTGAAAACATCCATTTTGGTCACATATTTTCGCATAATATCTTGGTTTACCTCAACCCCTAAACCAGGCTGTTTTGACACAGAAATAAATCCATTATCAATACGAATATCAGGGGTTACAATATCTTCATCCCAATAGCGTGAGGATGAAGATATATCGCCAGGTATTGTGAATTGAGGCAGTGAAGCAAGCGCCACGTTCTGCGCTCTTGATATGCCTGTTTCCAGCATTCCTCCGCACCAAACCTGCATATGATGCTCTTTGCATAAATCATGAATTTTTAAGGCTTCTGTTAAGCCGCCGACACGAGAAGGTTTTATATTAATAATTTTGCAGCTTCCTAGCTCAATCGCCCGTCTCGCATCATCAACTGAACAAATGCTCTCATCAAGGCAAATGGCCGTTTTCAAATGTTTCTGCAAGTGGCGGTGGTCAACGATATCGTCAGCTTGGAGCGGCTGCTCAATCATTATTAAATGATAGTCATCAAGCTCCTTCAAACGGCTGATATCCTTCAGCTCATAGGATGAATTGGCATCAGCCATGAGCGGGATGTTTGGGAATCGGCTGCGGATGGCCTTGACCAATTCCACATCCTGCCCAGGCTGAATTTTAATTTTTATTCTTTGATAACCTTCTTTTTGATAGCTCTCAATTTCCTTCAGCATATCGTCAAGAGGCGCCAGGCCGACTACCACCCCGGCAGGGACTTTATCTCTTGTTCCGCCCAATGCCTCAGCAAGGGATACGCCCTTCTTTTTGGCATAAATATCCCATACAGCCGATTCAAGTCCCGCTTTTGCCATCCGGTTTCCTTTATACCGCGCCAGGCTGTCCGGCACTTCTGAAGGGTGATTGAATTCACGGCCGACGACATTTGGGATAAAAAAATCTTTTAGCATATGCAAACATGTTCCAATGGTTTCCTCGGTGTACCAAGGCGAAGAGAAAGCGGAAACTTCTCCCCAGCCTGTGACACCTGATGTATCAATGGCTTCCACGATCAGAAATTTACGCTCTTGAAGCGTTTCGATACTGTTTTTAAACGGTTTCTTTAAGTTCATGCTCAAATGGTAAAGCGTGATTTTTTCTATTTCGATCATAGCAGTTCTCCTTTACGCGCATCCTTCAGCTGATTTCGCAAGAGCTTATTAGACGCATTGCGCGGCAGGCGGTCAAGCACATAGAATTTTGCCGGAATTTTATACTTCGCCAAGCGTTCTTTGCAGTAGTCAGTCAATTCTTCTGCGCTCACAGGCGTGTGAAGGACAAGATAGGCGTGAGGCACTTTTCCCCATTTTTTGTCCTCAGCCCCTGAAACCCCGGCTTCGGCCACAGCGGGGTGTGAAAGCAGCACTGACTCCACTTCGGCCGGATAAATGTTTTCTCCGCCGGATATGATCAGATCTGAACGTCTGTCTAATACATATAAAAAGCCTTCGCTGTCCAAATAACCAAGATCACCTGTTTTCAGCCAGCCATTTTGAAAGGAGGCTTCGTTTGCGCTCTCCCGGTTAAAATAGCTTTTCATGACATTCGGGCCTTTGACCATGATTTCACCGTGTTCAAACGGTTCACATGCCTGTCCGTCCCGCTCTATTTTGATTTCACATGAAAACAGCGGTTTCCCCGCAGATCCGAGCTTTTCCATACTGAATTCCGGCGACAGGGTAACAATTTGTGAGCATGTTTCTGTCATTCCATATGACTGAAAGACAGGGAATCCTTTCTCACGGCATTCCTCAAGCAATGGCAGCGGTGCAGGGCCGCCGCCGAGAAGAATGCATCTGATGGATTCAGGGCAGCGGCTTGTTTCTTCCAAAAGACTGGCCAGCATAGTCTGCACCGCAGATATCATTGTCACTTCATGCCTGTTGATAGAATCCAGCACATCACTTACGGAAAAACGCTGGTGAAGCACGACAGTCATTCCATAGATCACAGATTTGAATAATGCGGACAAGCCGCTGATATGAAAGAGCGGCAATGCGATAAGCCAGCGGTCTTGTTCTGTTATACCCAAATTAAGCGCGGACGACACCGCACTGAAATAGTGGTTTCCGAACGTTTGCTGAACTCCCTTGGGCTTTCCTGTCGTACCCGACGTATACATCAGCGTTGCCGTTGCATCCATTTGCATATAAGCTTGGATCTCAATTTCCTGTGCTGCTTCTTTCATCAGTTCATCTACATCAATCGTTTGAACGATGTGTTCATACTCTTTCTTGTCAAAGTTTGAATCTGTCAGTAAAAAGCCGGATCCGGAATCCTCCAGCTGAAACAGCCTTTCATGTGTTGACAGCTTCGTATTCAAAAGCACCGCCTTAACACCAAGCAAAAAACAAGCGTGAACGGCGTATACCATTTCTGCACGGTTTTGGAGCAAAATAGCCGCAGTATCCCCTTTCCGAACCGAATGAGCGGCAAGCTGTGCCGCCATTCGCATAGACGCGGCAAATAATTCTGCAAATGTCACTGTTTGGTCTCTATAGATGAGAGCGATTCTCTCAGGTGTCAGCTGTGCCCGCTGCATGAGCCAGTTGGGCTGTTCTGTCAGCATGTCATCATCTCCGAGGTAAAATGTCTGTATTGAAAAGAAAACAGCTTGGACCGCAAAGTCTCAAGCTGTTGGTTTACTAAGTATTGCTGATCACGGGAAACGAGGGAACTGTCCGAAATCAGGTTTGCGTTTTTCCTTAAAGGAATCACGGCCTTCTTTTGCTTCATCTGTTGTGTAGTAAAGAAGGGTAGCATCCCCTGCAAACTGCTGAATTCCAGCAAGTCCGTCTGTGTCCGCGTTAAACGCAGCTTTAAGAAAGCGCAGTGCGGTCGGGCTTTTTTCAAGCATTTCTTCACACCATTTAATCGTTTCTTCTTCAAGCTGTTCCAAAGGAACGACTGTGTTGACAAGACCCATGTCCAGTGCTTCCTGTGCGTTGTACTGACGGCATAGGTACCAGATTTCACGTGCTTTTTTATGTCCTACAATTCGAGCCAGGTAGCCAGAACCGTAACCTGCATCGAAGCTTCCCACTTTAGGGCCTGTTTGTCCAAAAATTGCGTTGTCCGCAGCAATTGTCAAGTCACATACGATGTGAAGCACATGGCCTCCGCCGATCGCATATCCGGACACCATCGCAACAACCGGTTTCGGGATGACGCGGATTAAACGCTGAAGATCCAATACGTTAAGACGCGGGATCTGGTCGTCTCCTACATATCCACCGTGGCCGCGCACTTTTTGGTCTCCGCCAGAACAAAATGCCTTGTCCCCTGCACCGGCAAGCACGATAACCCCAACGTTTTGGTCGTCTCTTGCGTCAGCAAACGCATCAATCATTTCAGCAACCGTTTTAGGGGTAAACGCATTATGTACCTCAGGTCGGTTGATTGTTATTTTTGCAATGCCATTATACGTTTCATACAATATCTCATCGTATGTCCGTTTTGTTTTCCATTCAGCCATATGATGACCTCCTTTTATTCTCTATGTGAATGAGTCAGATGCTTGTCAAAAACTCACTCACTATTTTACCAAACAATCGCGGCTGTTCCACATGGACCGTATGTCCTGCTTTTGGAACAATCTCTATTCTACTAGAAGGAAGCATCTTATGCACCTCTTGATTGATGGCGCAAAATTTTTCGTCCCACTCCCCGCAGATAAGAAGCACAGGAACATCTATTTCCTCTACACGGCTCCACAAGGAAGGCTGTGAACCGGTGCCCATGCCGGTTAAACTGTTCGCAAGCCCAATCTTATTGTTCCGCAGACGGCCCGATCGTATCCTGTGCCGAATATCTTCAGCCAGCCTCTGCTGAGATGAAAACAAAGGGATATTCTCCCAATACGCAACAAACGCTTTGAGCCCGTCTCGTAAAATAAAATCAGCAAGCTTCCGGTCCCGCATGATTCGTTCCCGCCGTTCCCCAAGTGTTTTGAGCCCCGGCGTCGTGCTTTCAAGCACAAGTGCCGATACCCGCTCGGGATTTGTCATCGCAAAAGAGTAAGCAAGCCTTCCTCCCATAGAATACCCAATCAATTTCACTTTGTGAAGTTTTAATTGATCAAAAATCTCGGCAAGGTCAGAAACTTGCCGGCTTGTGCTGTATCTTTTCCCATTCAGCGGGGCATCGGTTTCCCCATGCCCTAAACAATCAATTTTGATCAAACGGGAATCAGGCAGCATTTCATCAAGAAAAGTCCATGATTGTTTGCTGCCGGTAAACCCGTGCAGACAGACGACGGCTTCGGAAGCATTCGGTCCCCCGTCTGCCACTGCATATCGGACACCATCTGATACCGTTATTTTTACAGTTCCCATTGTTTTTTCACTTCCCGCACAGCCTCATTCAGCATATCGCGATGAAGCTGGACTCTTGATTGGCGATCCGTTTTGATTTCAATCAAATGGAGTCCGGGCTTGTCTGCCTGCGGCGCGTAAGCTGTTTTGAATTCATCCCAAGAAGCCGGGCATGAATACGTTCCGCCGTAAAGTGCAGCCGCATGCTTGAAATCGAGCCCTGTCGGTGTGCCGAACAAATCTTCAAAGTGTGTCTTCTCAGAAGCCTGCGGCAAAAAGGAGAAAATCCCTCCTCCGTCATTATTGACAAGAATCACAGTAAGAGGAATACCCAGCTTTTTGGCCGCCAGCAGGCCGTTTAAATCGTGATAAAAAGATAAATCTCCAATCACAAGGGTTACAGGCGCTTTTGTTCCTTCACATACCCCCATGGCAGAGGAGACGACACCGTCTATCCCGTTTGCTCCCCGGTTTGAATAAATCCGGAAAGGGCGGTCCTGCTTTTCGAAAAACGTATCAACATCCCTGATCGGCATGCTGTTTCCCACAAACAGCGAGCTGTTTTCAGGCACAAGATGCTGAAGGATTCGATAGAGATTGCCTTCAAACGAAACATCTTCACTGCTGATTGTTTGCAGATGCTCGCGGAACCGCCCATTGACAAACTGCCACTTTTCCAGCCACTCTGAGGATCTGGCAGCAGCAGTAAGGCCTGCCATGATCTCCTCAGCAAAAACAGACGCATTACAATGAATCATATGCGCGCTTGCCTGTGTCGGGTCTCTCCACCCTCCATCCTCGTCAATCACTATTTGCTGAATCGCAGGATCATCCTTAAGCCATAAGAAAACCGGTTTTGAAACAGGCATCGGCCCAAACCGAATGACAACATCAGGACGAAGTTTCCGCTTCAGCTCATCATCTTTTAAAAACGAATCATACGCATCAATAACAGTGCTTTTATCATGAACACCATTCCGCAGATTAGACAGCGGATCCGCTAAAATTGGATACTGAAGCGCTTTTGACAGCGCAATAATGTTTTCCTTATCCGCATCACTATGGAGCTCTCCGCAGACGATCATTCCTTTTTCAGCCTCTGCGAGCATCTCAGCCACATCAGACAGGGACTCTCGGTCAACAGACTGCGTACCCGTTTTCACAGACACATGACGGCCTGTTCTCATTCTTCCAAACGGCTCATCTGAAAGATCCGGCATCAGCGGTTCGCGCAGCGGCACATTCACATGGACAGGCCCCATCGGGCGCTTTTGTGCTTCTCCGGCAGCGCGGCTTGCCAGCGTTCGGATGTATCTCAGCATTTGCGGAGACTCTTCAGGAAGAGCAGAGTCTGTGAAAAACTTAACAAAGTTACCGAATAAGAAGTGCTGATTAATAGCCTGCGGTGCGCCTACTTCGCGCAGCTCATGAGGCCGATCAGCAGTTAACACAATAATAGGCACCCTTGAATAATGGGCTTCAACCACAGCCGGATAAAAGTTGGCCGCGGCTGTTCCAGATGTACAGATCAATAGTACGGGACGCTGCTTCGCTTTTGCCAAACCTAAGGCAAAAAATCCGGCAGATCTTTCATCAATTTGGACATGGACGCTGATATCGGGATGCGCAGCACAAAGAACAGCCAGCGGTGTAGATCTTGAGCCCGGACAAACGACGGCGTCCGTAATTCCGGAAAGGGCGAATTCATCAATAAAACTTCCGATGTAATGAGTAATCGGGTTGACTGTCAACGCCTCTCACCTCCTAATGCAGAGATCATCGGCTTCAATTTAATCTGTGTTTCTTCATATTCCGAGATTGGTTCCGAGTCTTCCACAATACCGCATCCGGCAAACAGCCTTGCAGTGCTTCCTTCGATCAGCCCTGAACGAATGGCTACCGCGAATTCCCCGTTATCCTGGCTGTCAATCCAGCCGATAGGGGCAGCATACCAGCCGCGAGACATCGGTTCAATCTCCCTGATCACGTCAACAGCTTTTTCCTGAGGCGCTCCCCCGAGCGCCGGAGTGGGATGCAACTTCTCAATTAAGTCAAAAATTGAAGCAGACTCGCGCAGCTGTCCGACAATCGGCGTAAACAGGTGCTGAACGCTTTTTGTTTTGTACAAAACAGGTCCATCAGGCTTTTCAACCTCTGAACAGCTTGATACAAAAGCATTATGAATCATACCTACCACAATATCATGCTCAAGCAGGTTTTTCTCATCGTTTAATAATTCAAGGCCTATCCGGCGGTCGTCTTCTTCATTCACGCCTCGTTTAATGGAGCCTGCCAGACAGGAAGACATGACAGTGCCGCCGTCTCTTTTGATCAGTCTTTCCGGAGACGCGCCGACAAAAGTTTTGCCTTCTTGTTCAATTGCAAAAACATAGCTTGTCTGCTGATCGTCCAGAAGCGTTTTAAGCACCGGTTCAATTTGGATTGGACCGTCAAACGTGAGCAGCAGCTCTCGGGCAAGAACAACCTTATCATATTGTTTCTCTTTAATTTGGCTTGTGGCCGTTTCGATTGCTTTCAGCCAATCATCCTTATCCAGCTCTTCGGCTGCTGCAATCACAGCCTGATCTTCTTGCTTGAAATCGGGAACCATAAATTCCGCCGCAAAAGCTTTTAAACCTTCTAAAACAGCTTCTGCGTCTTCTCCTCCGCTTACCCATCTGTTAACTGTTAAGAACGGGCCTTCAGCAGTCATCGTCAGCATAAGCGCAGGCACAAAGAAATCCCCTTCCGAGAAATGGTCCCATTGTGAACCTCTTTCTTCGCAAGGGTCAAAAGAAAATCCTCCGAATAACACAGGTCCCACTGCAGAATGCTGCAGCTTTTCTTCTTCATAAATATGAAAAGCCGTCTTTTTAAAGCGCTCCCATTGTTCAAAAACCTCACGATACCGCTCGCTGTTTTTTTGATTTGTCTGGAAAACCGCTTCTTTGCCAAGACCGACTATTGTCAATTCACTTTCAGGATCTGACCAAAAAAATCGATTGCCTGTATATTTTTTTGCTCCGTAATTGAAAAATGATAGAGGGTCAAGAGACTCGATTTGTCTCGAATAGCTTATTAAGACAGCATGGTTGACTTCTTTGGCTTTATGTAATGCATGTAGAACTTCCTTTCGGAACGTACGCTGCACCGTTGTCACCATGAGACATTCCTCCATAATCCTTAAAATGCTTTTAATACCATACACCTGTGTCTCCTTTGTGTCAAACACAGATCATGCAGTCCAAATGGCCTGCCTTACCTATTATAAACCTAATTTCAGAAATGAAAAAGAAACAAAGCTTAAATTTCTTTCTCCACTGATAGCAAAGGTTGTATCCGCTTACCATAAAAGGAAAACCTCCTATATTCCTCCACCCGCCATTTATGAAAGTTCTCAGGCGATCTGTTCATACTAAAGGTATGCATCACAGAGAAACGAGGCGATCACATTGCTTACGAAAGAACAGCTTCAGCATTTAAAAAATGAACTGGAACAAACGAAAAAAGATATCTTAAACCGTTTCAAAGACAATGATCATTTTCAGCTTAACTCAGCCTTTCCTTATGATTCGTGGGGTGAGCTTTCGGCATACGACAACCATCCCGGCGATCAGGCGACAGAACTTTACGAGCGTGAGAAAGACATCGCTCTAGACTTGCATGAGAGAGAACACCTTCGGGACATTGAGCATTCATTGAAGGCGATAGAAAACGGTACGTATGGCATTTGTGAAGTCAGCGGAAAGGAAATCCCTTTCGAACGACTTGAAGCGCTTCCGACTGCCACAACCCTCGCGGAGTATTCGTCACAGGACGTGGTTTCCAAAGACCGTCCGATTGAAGAAGAAACACCATTCGGGCAATTTGAATTTGATGATGATGAAGAAATCAGAGCGCCATATGACAGTGAGGATTCCTATCAGGATGTCGAAAAATATGGGAACTCACAAACGCCGCAGGATATGGAAAACCCTCCGCTCAGCTATGATGATATGACGATGAATGCCGAAGAGAATATCGGCAATACGGAGTCTTACGAAAATTTCATCGCTACAGATATCACTGGAAAAGAAATTACCGTTTATCAAAGCAGAGCCCATGAGCGCTATGAAGAAGAACTTGACGAAGAGGGAATCATGACCACATTCGGCGATCTCCACGCTGATTGAACCCCCGATTATTGGGGGTTCTTTTCCGTTTTCAGCATATCGTAAATCAGCTTCAGATAATCCTTTTGCAGGCCGATGTCATACCGCTCGCCATCTAGCAATTTCCCGTATACGGTACATGCCCCGAGCGAAGCTTTTATCGCATCCGTTACCTGCACTTCTCCTCCGCTGTCAGCTTCTAATGCCTCCAGCTCATTAAAAATATCCGGTGTGAAAATATAACGCCCTGCTGCGGCAAAATGAGACGGAGGGTTTTGTTTAGGCTTTTCCACAATATCCTGTATGCGATAAAGCCCTTTTTCAACAGGCTCCCCTTTTATCACCCCGTAATGATGTAAATCCTCCGTTTTTGTTTCTTTTAAGCCGATCACACTGGACTGATATTTCGTATACGCTTCAATCAGCTGCCCCAAAGCCGGCTGATTGGCGGAAAAAATCAGATCATCAGGCAAAACGACGGCAAAAGGCTCTCCGCCTGCAAATTGCTTTCCGAAAGAAATGGCGTCGCCAAGACCCTTTGCATAAGGCTGGCGCACATAGTGAATCCGTATATCCGGAATGGGATGCTCTCTAAGTAAATGCAGTTTATTCTTAGAGGCCAAAAAAGCCTCAAGTGCCAAAGAGGAATCAAAATAGTCGACAATCAGATTTTTATGGCTCGATACAACCATCAAAATGTCCTCAATGCCTGACTCCTTTAATTCTTCAACAAGATAATGAATCACAGGCTTAGATCCTACTGGAAACATTTCTTTCGGAATCACCTTCGTCACCGGCAGATTTCTCGTGCCGAATCCGCCTGCAGGAATGATCGCTTTTTTTATCATGGTATTTTCCCCTCAGCTCATGTTTATTACATGATATTCCAAGAGCGCATCCCGATGTTTGTACATCTGAAATTAGGCGGAAGCAACTGGGCAGAAAGCGGAATCACGAACCAGCCCTTTTTTAATAGGATATTGATATATGACCAGTAATCTTGTAAAGGAGCTCAGGTGATGAAAATTTGTGTGGTTGGCGCCGGGTATGTCGGTTTAACCCTATCAGCGGCACTGGCATCCATCGGACATGACATGATATGCACAGACAAAGACGTCAAAAAAATCGGGCAGCTGAAAAAAGGAGTCATTCCCTTTTACGAGCCTGGGCTTTCAGATGCAATACTTCGTTGCGGCAATCTCTCGTTTTCTTCTGAAGTGAAATCGAGCATGGAGGAATGTCCCGTTATTTTTATCGCAGTCGGAACTCCGCCGCGTTCGGACGGATCAGCTGATACGAAAGCCCTGCAGTCCGTCATCGGTGATTTAAGCGAGGCGATCCGATCGTATAAAACCATTATTACGAAAAGCACTGTTCCGCCCGGGACAAATGAAAACATAGCAAAACAGCTGATTGCCTCCGGAGTGTCTAAAAACCTCTTTAATATCGTATCCAATCCGGAGTTTCTGCGGGAAGGCAATGCCTTATATGACATGCTGCATCCTGACAAAACAGTCATCGGTGTTCAGGAAGAAGATCACGTATCGGCAGCCATCGTCAAATCCATTTACAAACACATTGATACCCCTTTTATCGTTACAAGCTTAGCGGGAGCAGAGCTGATCAAATATGCCAACAATTTCTTTTTAGCGGCCAAAATTTCGTTTATTAACGAAATGGCCCGCATATGTGAAGCCTATCAATCAGATATCTCAGATATTTCCCGCGCTATCGGTCTAGACCCAAGGATCGGGAAGCACTTTTTGCAGGCAGGCATCGGATACGGAGGCTCTTGTTTTCCAAAGGATCTGCAGGCGCTGCAATTTGCTGCCCAGGAAAAAAACACGGAGACCTTCCTGCTCCGGGCCGTGCAGCACATTAATGACACCCAGCTTGGCCTGTATATCAAAAAAATACAGTCATTCTTCGAAACACTTCAAGGCAAGAAAGCGGCTGTACTCGGCATTTCCTTCAAACCGAATACTGATGACATCCGGAATTCTCAGGCTGTCAGACTGATGGAAAGGCTGGCGGAGCTGGGATGTGATGTTCATGCATATGATCCTGAAGCTGTACTTCCAGAACATTTGCGGCAACATGTAACTCAGCATTCTCAAGCTTTTGATGCGATCGAAGAGAGTGACTTTTTATTTTTGGCGACAGAATGGTCTGAGTTTTTAGCGTTTGATTGGAAAAAGGCTGCAGATATCATGAAAGGGCGTCTTGTGATTGACGGACGCAACGTACTAAAAAAAGAACTGATCGAGGCTTGCGGCCTGATCTGTACGGGAGTTGGCCGTCCATGAAAATACTCGTCACAGGAGCAGCGGGCTTTATCGGCTCCCACCTCTGCGAAGAATTACTAAAAGATAAGAAACATAACGTTGTCGGAATCGATGACTTTATCGGTCCTACTCCATTTTCCTTGAAATTAAAAAACCTTAAAAACCTGCTGCCGGAAAAGCGATTTACGTTCATAAAGGAAAATCTGCTGACAGCCGATCTTGCTCCCTTACTGGAAGGAGTGGACGTCATCTTTCATTTGGCGGCCATACCGGGTGTCCGCTCAAGCTGGGGCAATCATTTTCACCCGTATGCCGCACATAATATCCAAGCGCTCCAAAGGCTCCTCGAGGCGTGCCGGGAACATTCTATTCAAACGTTCGTCTTTGCATCCACCTCTTCCGTCTATGGCGAAAAACAAGGAAAAGTCAGCGAAAACACGTCGCTTTCTCCTTTATCTCCGTACGGGGTAACAAAGCTTACGGGAGAAAAGCTTTGCCATGTGTATCAACAGAGCTTTGGTATTCCAATTGTGATTCTCCGTTTTTTTACCGTATACGGGCCAAGACAGCGGCCGGATATGGCTTTTCACCGGCTCATTAAGCAGCACCTTCAGCAAAAGCCGCTTACCATCTTCGGTGATGGGCAGCAGTCAAGAGATTTCACTTATATCAGCGACTGTGTCAAAGGCATCACCGCTGTTCTTGGGAACCCCCACCTTATTGGTGAAACAGTAAATATCGGCGGCGCAGAGCGTGCCTCAGTCTTAAAGGTTGTCTCCCTTATTGAGGATATTTCCGGCAGAAAAGCAACACTGCACTTTTCGGACAAAATAGCAGGGGAACCGAGCAACACGTGGGCGGATATTTCAAAAGCAAAACAGCTCTTGCATTATAATCCCGCCACATCCTTAAAGGATGGCTTGACCAACGAAATCGCCTATTTATCGTCGCTGTATCAGGGGGAATAAAAATGAAGCTTGCCTTTATCTGTACAGAAAAGCTGCCGGCGCCCGCAGTACGCGGCGGCGCTATTCAAATGATGATTGACGGTGTCACGCCCTATTTCAGCAGCAGGTACGACCTGACCATTTTTTCAATAGAAGATCCATCGCTCCCAAAAAGAGAAACAAAAGACGGCGTACATTATATCCATCTGCCAAAAGAACATTACCGCGAGGCGGTAGCCAAAGAGCTGCGAGCCTCTTCCTTTGACCTCATTCATGTGTTCAACAGGCCTTTAAATGTCTCTTTATATAAAAAAGCCTCACCAAACAGCAAGATCGTTCTGAGCCTGCATAACGAAATGTTTTCTGAAAAAAAAATGACCTTCGCGCAAGGAAAAGAAGTACTCGACAATGTCTCCATGATCACAACTGTGAGCGAATTTATTAAACAAACCGTCATTGAACGTTTCCCTGAAGCCGAGGACATCACAAAAGTTGTGTATTCCGGCGTTGATTTAAACTCTTATCCGCCCGTCTGGACGATGAAAGGCTCGGCTGTCAGAAAAACATACCGGAAAAAATACGGTATTGAAGATAAAAAAGTTATTTTATTCGCCGGCCGCTTAAGCCCGACAAAAGGGCCTCACCTTCTCATTCACAGCATGAGACGGATTTTGCAGCAGCACCCTGATGCTGTACTGGTCATAGCAGGCGGGAAGTGGTTCAGCGATGACAGCGAAAACCAATATGTCACCTATCTGCGCACGCTGGCGCTGCCATACAGAGACCACATAATCTTTACAAAATTCATTCCCGCAGACGACATCCCAAACCTTTTTCTGATGGCAGATGTATTTGTGTGCAGCTCTCAGTGGAACGAACCCCTCGCCCGTGTGAATTATGAAGCAATGGCGGCCGGCACGCCCTTAATTACCACAAACCGGGGCGGAAACGGTGAAGTCGTAAAACACGAAGTCACTGGCCTTGTCATCGACAGATACAACAAACCTTCTTCATTTGCAAAAGCAATTGACAGAGCCTTTACAGATCAAGAATTAATGAATAAAATGACAAAAAACGCCCGAAAGCATGTAGAAGCTTTATTTACCTTTACCCATGCTGCCAAAAGGCTCAATACTGTTTACCAATCCGTTCTGACCCCGAAAAACAAACAATTTCCGCCGCCTTTTCTGTCGCAAAATTTTGATTTATCATCTATCAATCAGCTTTTTGTGAAAGCAAAAACATAAAACCTACAGCTCGTGTTGCAAAACGGGCTGTTTTTTCGCTGCAGAAAATATAAAAAAAGGCATAAATGTGACTTTATGCCTTGCGCTTTACGGTTTGAGAAAACCATGGAGTTGGTTTAGATTCACTTGGAAGAATGATGATTTCCACTTTAGCTTCTTCCGCTAAGTTTGGTTCTTCATCTTCATCCTCTTCTTCATATGGGGGCACTGAGCGTTTCGAATCACGCTCCTCCTCAGGCTCTAGAGTGGTTTCGAATTTTGTTTCTTCTTCATCATCGACGATTTTGTGATCTGTTTCCTTTTCCTTCGTTTCTTTTTGATATTCTTTCGGTGCATTGATGTGAGGGAGCTCTCGAATGCTGCCCACATCTAAATGCTTCTCCTCTTCTTCCTTCTCAGCTGAGATTGAGTCATGAGCCTGCCATCCCATCGGTCCAGGCGGTGTAAATACGAATTGGTCGAGATCCAGTTTAGAAATAGAGGCTTTTTGTCTCGATGACCTCATGTCAATTCGCCTCCCGATACGCTTTTATCTTTTTATACAGTTCCGGCAGTTTATCCAAAAACGAATCTTTAGATTCTTCAACAGAAATCATGTTTTGCAGCGCCCAGTTATACTTCTCATCTGACCATGTTTTCTTTTGCTTCAAATAATATTTGTGCCCGATTGCACAGAACAAATGCGGAAACGCGAGATCAATCCAAAGTACCTCGTACTGTTTTTCTGTGAGCGGATACACTGCGTCGTAGGCCGCAAGCAGTGCAACCATGAAATCAGTATCCCATACAGAAAGCTTAACCATCACTTTATTCAGCAGAATACGAAGGTCTCTTGACGGCAAATCGTAGGTAATCGAGTGAAGCTCCTTTAAAAAAGGCTCCCCTTCGATCTCAGTCAAACGTGCCAATGTAAAATCCTGAAAACAGAATCCGCCATGCTCGAGCGTCTCTTTTGTCCAGGTTTCGTATTCTGAGTCATCAAGCGCTCTGAGAGCTTCTTTTCCTCTTGCCAGCATTTTATCAGCATGTTTTAAGAAAGTTTGCGAAAATACGTCATCAGGATAGGATGCTGCGATCTGCATATTCCCCTCCAGTTCCTGCAGCTTCCAACGGTACAATTTGTGCCATTTTCCCAGCCTGCTTCTCTTCTTGCTTTCATCTGTGCAAACATATCCTTTTGAGGCATGATGAAAATGGCCGGCAAATGACATGACTTTTTTCATTTGAACTGCATCATAGTAAATCATTTCTTTTCCTGTCACTTTGTCATATAAGCTGTAAGAAACCTGATCCGTGCCCAAGCAGCTACCGCCATTTTTTGTTTGATGAATCGGCGCTATAGCCAGCCCTTTCTCTTGTAAATGGGCGTGTGCCTGAGTGATAAAAAGCATCCGCTCCGGTTTCATTTGCGCTTCTTTTAGCAGCTTTGGGCCATGATCAGTTTCGACTTCCCAGATTTTGCGCCCGCTTTTGTTCGATTTCAGCGCCACATGGTCGATATGAAACGGATAATAGCTGAGAATTTCGGACACAATCTGTTCTTCATGCTCTTTTTGGTACACTCTGTTCACCCCTTCTATCTGTTCTTTTCATAGACGCTGAGCAGATTTTCAGCCACCCTCTGCCAGCCAAAATTACTTTCTGCCTCACGGCGGCTGTATTTCCCAAGCCGTTCCCGCTTTTCAGAGCTGCTCAGCAAATCATTGATGCGTTCGGCATATTGTTTAGGATTTTCAAAGTCATGAATGATGTAGCCGTTTTTCCCTTCCTCTATGACCTCTGGATTGCCTCCCCGATTGCTTGTAATAATAGGAAGTCCCGCAGCCATCGCTTCATAATGCACCCTTGCTAAAGGCTCCTGCCATTGCGAAGAGCATACAAATACATCTGACATGGTATAAAGGCGCGGAATGTCCTTTGGCTTCACAAATTGAATAAATGTGACATGATCCTTTTGCATCGCACCAAGGGTATGAAGATGTTTGACATAGTTATTTAATTCATTATCTCCGAACCATTTTGACCCGATAAACACCATCATGACATCGGGGTGCTCCTCAATGATGTCCGGCAAAGCCTGCAATAATATGTGCGGGCCTTTGACTTTGCTAAGCCGGCCGACAAACAAGACGATTTTTTTGCCGTGAAGCCCCAGCTCGCTTCGCATCTCTTCGCGAGCTCGCTGCCCTTCATTCGTCCAGCGAGGGTGGTACGCTTTTAAATCCACACCGGAATACACCGTTTTTGTTTTTGATCGTGCTGACGGAAAACGGCTTGTGATCGTCTGTCCGATATAATCGCTGACCGTAACAATCTGCGCTACGGAGTCGATGCAAATCTCGCCTTCCGCCTGGCTGATTTTATCGTAAGCGAACATTTCATTGTGAACGCTTAAAATAAAAACAGCATCCGGCGCCTGTTTCTTCCATTTCGGAACCCAGCTTGGGCGATTACAAACATGCACAAGATCAAAACGGCTCTTTTTCAGCTCTGCTCCAACGGCTTCTTCATAACGGTCTTCATCCAAATGCACATAATGGACACCGTCTACCTTCTCTCTATCAGCGAGATTCGGATCTTTAATAGAAAACACAGTCACCTCATGTTTTTTGGCAATTAAAGGGGCAACCGCTTCGAGGTAGATTTGAATGGCGCCTCCTCGAACCGATGGGACAGGAAGCTTCTCTGTGGCGATCAGTGCTATTTTCATACATAGCCTCCATTCCTGCATGATTTTTAACTAGTTAGAATCATGATACGGCTGAACAACCAACTTGTGCGGAATGGGACTGCCCTAAAAACAAAACGGGTAAACAACCAGATTCATCTATTAAATATAGTCAAATAACTCAATCATTTTTTCCTTTTGATTCATAAGGTAGGAGTAAAACAGGTAAGGATGTGTCCTTTAATGGCAGAAAACCATGAAGTCATTGAGGAGGGGAATTCATCAGAGCTTCCTTTATCAGCAGAAGATGCAAAAAAATTAATGGAGCTGGCTGAAAATGTGCTTCAAGGATGGGATGTGCAGACTGAAAAAATAGACGTCATTCAGGGAAACCAGATGGCGCTTGTCTGGAAGGTCCACACAGACTCCGGCGCGGTTTGTCTAAAACGAATACACAGGCCAGAAAAGAAAGCGTTGTTTTCCATTTTCGCGCAGGACTATTTGGCAAAAAAAGGCATGAATGTTCCTGGCATACTCCCAAACAAAAAAGGCAGCCTATATTCCAAGCACGGCTCATTTCTATTTGTCGTATATGACTGGATCGAAGGAAGGCCGTTTGAGCTGACTGTAAAGCAGGACTTGGAGTTTATCATGAAAGGCCTTGCTGATTTTCATACAGCTTCCGTCGGATATCAGCCGCCAAATGGCGTTCCCGTATTTACCAAATTAGGTCGCTGGCCGAATCACTACACGAAACGATGCAAACAGATGGAAACGTGGAAGCTGATGGCGGAGGCGGAAAAAGAAGATCCTTTCTCACAGTTTTATCTTCAGGAGATAGATGGCTTTATTGAAGACGGGCTGCGCATCAAAGACCAGCTTTTGCAGTCGACCTATGTTCCATGGACTGAACAGCTGAAAAAAAGCCCTAACCTTTGCCACCAGGATTACGGAACCGGAAATACACTCTTAGGGGAAAATGAACAGATTTGGGTCATTGACTTAGATACCGTTTCATTTGATCTGCCTATTCGCGATTTGCGCAAAATGATTATTCCGCTTTTGGATACGACGGGCGTTTGGGATGAAGAAACATTTAATGTCATGCTGAACGCATACGAATCCAGAGCCCCATTAACTGAAGAACAAAAACAAGTCATGTTTATTGATATGCTGTTTCCTTACGAGCTTTACGATGTCATTCGCGAAAAATACGTCCGCAAGTCTGCTTTACCGAAGGAAGAATTAGAATCAGCTTTTGAATATGAACGCATTAAAGCAAACGCATTGCGGCAGCTTATTTAAGACCATCATTTCCCCCGCATATCGGGGGTTTGATCTTTATAAGATAAAGGGTAATTAAATACATGCGGAGGTTGCAAATATGAAAAAGATTGTCGGCGCCATAGCGGTTTTTGTGATTACATATGCGCTGTTTTCAGCCGCAGGCTACCTGTTTCCTGTGGACCAAGAATGGTACAATTCATTGAAAAAACCGGACTGGACGCCAAGCGGAACTGCGATCGGCATCATTTGGGCCATCCTGTTTGCCCTGATCTCCCTTTCAGCAGCCATTGTATATGCTGCGTTTTCATTTAAAGGTGCGAAAAGCTTTTGGTTTACACTTTTGATAAATTACGTGCTCAATCAAGCCTTCAGCTATTTTCAGTTTACGCAAAAAAATCTGCTGGCTGCATCGCTTGACTGCCTGCTTGTCGCCATCACAGCAATCGTATTACTGATCATTGCCAAAAAATACAGTAGAGCCGCAAGCTATCTTCTTTTGCCTTATTTTTTATGGAGTGCATTTGCGACGTTCTTATCCTTTACAATCAATTCAATGAATCTGTGAACAAAAAAAGCCGCTTATACAGCGGCTTTTTTACATCATCGGCTTGATGCCCCAAATGTCCTTCGCATATTCCCGGATCGTGCGGTCGCTGGAGAAATATCCTGAATGAGCAATGTTTACAATCGAACGCTCAGACCATTTCCTTCGCTCTCGATAATCAGCTTGAATTCGCTCCTGTGCATCTGCATATGAGCTGAAATCCTTCAGCACAAAATACTCATCATTATGCGGAAGCAGCGAGTCAAAGATCGATTCAAATTCATCTGCTTCTCCTTCAAAAAAACCATTAATCAGCTGATCCGCTACCTGCCTGATTCTTCTGTCATGCTGATAATATTCCCTCGATCTATAGCCGCCGTTTTCCTGATACGATAGAACCTCATCCGCCTTTAAGCCGAACGTGTAAATACAGTCAGGGCCCACCCGCTCAAGGATCTCGATATTTGCGCCGTCATGCGTGCCGATCGTCAAAGCCCCGTTCATCATAAACTTCATATTCCCTGTACCAGACGCTTCCTTGCTTGCGGTTGAAATTTGCTCACTTACGTCTGATGCCGGAAAAATTCGCTCAGCCATAGAAACTCTATAATTTTCTAAAAAAACAACTTTGATCAGCTGTTTGACCGCTGGATCATAATTGACTTTTTCTGCGACAGAATGGATCAGCTTAATGATTTTCTTGGCATAATAATAGCTTGGTGAAGCCTTTGCCCCGAAAATAAAGGTTTGCGGGTAGATTGAAAACCCCGAATCCTCCTTGAGGCGGTTATACAAATACATAATGTGAAGAACATTCAACAGCTGCCGTTTATATGCATGAAGCCGTTTCACCTGTACGTCGAATATGCTCTCAGGGTTCACAACCACCCCGGCCGTGCAAAAAATCAAATCGGCAAGCTCTTGTTTTTTCTTGCTTTTGTTGTTTTGAAACCGTTCAATAAATGCAGGATCAGAGGCGTACGGTTCTAAACGGATCAGCGATTCCGGCTGTTTGACCCATTCATCGCCGATCGCCTCTGTAATGATGGCAGACAAGCCTGGATTCGCTTTTAACAGCCAGCGCCTGTGGGCAATTCCATTCGTCTTATTGTTAAAACGATTCGGAAACAGCAAGTGAAAGTCGCTCATCTCCCTTTCCTTTAATATATCGGAATGTATTTTTGCAACGCCATTTACACTGTAGCTGCCTACTATGGCCAGATGAGCCATTTTGACAACACCATGCGCTGTAATCGCCATGTCCTCTATCCTTTTCCAGTCTCCAGGATACTTTTCCCAAACTGCGCGGCAAAACCTCTCATTGATCTCTTCAATAATCATGTACATTCGCGGGAGCAGCGGCTTAAACAAATGAATCGGCCATTTCTCGAGCGCTTCTGACAATGTTGTATGATTTGTATAAGAAATCGTATGTACAGTGATATGCCAAGCTTCTTCCCAGCTCATGTTCTCTTCATCGAGCAAAATCCGCATCAGCTCAGGCACCGCAAGGGCAGGGTGAGTGTCATTAATATGAATGCTCACTTTTTTATGCAGGCCGGATAAAGATTTATGTGTTTTTCGGTAATTGTTCACAATGCTTTTTAAGCTTGCGCATACTAAAAAATACTGCTGCTTCAGCCGTAAAATTTTCCCCTCATCATGGGTGTCATCGGGATATAAGAATTCAGAAACCGCTTCTGTTTCCCGCTTATAAGACAAAATATTACCGCCGTGATAATGCGCATAGGGCTCGGCGTTCCAAAGCCTTAACGTGTTGACAGTGCCCGTTTCATAGCCGATGATCGGGATATCATAAGGAACAGCGGTAACAATTGTCGCTTGTTCGTGGCGAAAATGCAGGCGCCCGCTTTTTTCTGTCATATGGACTTCGCCCCAAAACGGCACGTCCACTGCTTGATCTGCATTCCTTACTTCCCATACGTTCCCGTTTTTCAGCCATTGCTCAGGCAGCTCCACCTGATGTCCGTCTACAATTTTTTGCTCAAACAAGCCATGCTTATAACGTATGCCCATCCCGTGCCCCGGCAGGTTCAACGAAGCAAGAGAATCTAAAAAGCATGCGGCCAAGCGGCCAAGCCCGCCGTTGCCGAGACCTGCATCGTTCTCTATCTGAAGGATTTCCTCTAAATTGATGCCGATTTCCTTTAAACCAGCTTCTACAACATCACGAACACCAAGATTCATTAAGTTTTGCTCAAGGAGCTGACCGAGCAGAAATTCGATTGATAAATAATATGTCTGCTTCCCGGAATTTGATCTGCTTTTTTCATTCGTTTCGATCCAATCAGCGCTGATATACTCTCTGACCATATTGCCCAACGTTTTATATTGATCCAGCTTGGCAGAATCTTTAAAGCTTTTTCCGCACGTCATTTCCAGACGCTTTAAAAATAAGTCTGCAAAGCGTTCTTTACTCGAGAACATCCCGTCCACTCCTTGTCACCTGCTCGAAAATACGCTGATACTCTTTAGCCGACTTCCTCCAGCTGTAATCTGCATTCATTGCGGTCTTCACGATGCTCTTCCATACATCCTGTTGGCGATAAAACGACAGCGCTCGTTCAATCGTAAATTTCAGATCATGCGCATTAAAGGCGGAAAACGTAAAGCCATTGCCCGTTCCCTCTTCCTCCTGATAGGCACGAACAGTGTCGTAAAGACCGCCCGTTTCCCTGACAATCGGAATGGCGCCATATTGAAGAGCTATGAGCTGCCCCAAACCGCACGGCTCAAATTTCGACGGCATCAAAAACATATCAGAGCCCGCATAAATTTGATGAGCTAGCGGCTCATCAAACCCGATATAAGCTCGGCACTTCTCATGAAAAGCAAATTCTGCATACCGGAAATAATCTTCAAATTCACGTTCTCCTGTGCCCAGCACAACCAGCTGTATGTCTTGCTCCTCAAGAAGTTCGTGCATAATTCTGCGGACAAGATCAAGCCCCTTTTGTTTAGTGAGCCTTGTCACCATACTGATCAGCGGAATATCATTTTTCTCTGGAAGCCCCATCCGCCGCTGAAGCTTCGTTTTGTTTTCCAACTTGCATGCAAGATCCCCTGAATCGTATTGCGCCTCTATATAAGGATCGCTTTTCGGCTGATAGAACGTATCATCAATGCCATTTAATATGCCGGTTACATTATTTTCCCTATATTGCAAAACCTGTTCCAACTGCTCACCATAATACGGAGTCAATATTTCATTTCTGTAAGTGGGGCTCACAGTTGTCACATGATCAGCCGCAATGATGCCCGCCTTCATAAAATTAACAAATCCGTTGCATTCTAACCTTTCATAATGAAAATGATCCATCTCAAGACCCAGCAAGTCATGTGTGACATCAGGAGGGAATATGCCTTGAAACTGCAGGTTGTGGATCGTGAGCACGCTTTTCATCCGTTCATATAAAGGATGTTTTCTGTACTCCTCTTTCAGCAAATAATTGACCATCGCTGTATGCCAATCGTGAGTATGAACAATATCGGCTTGAACATTCACAACTTTGGCAGCCTCCAGCACAGCTCTTGAAAAAAAGGCAAACCGCTCACCGTCATCATAATGCCCGTACAACGAATCCCTGTTGAAATAGTACTCATTGTCGATGAAGTAATAATTCACATCATCTTCGGCCATATGTTCAATTCCGCAATATTGCTGACGCCAGCCGACAGCTACCGTACACTCAGCCTTTTTTTTCATACGCTTTTTCCACGGTTCAGGTATTTGTCTGTACTTCGGCAGCATCACAGCTACTTCATTGCCTAATCGTGCAAGTGCCTTTGGCAGAGCACCTGCTACATCGGCAAGACCTCCTGATTTAACAAATGGGGTGCATTCTGACACAGCAAATAATATCTTCAAGAATTCATCAGCTCTCCTTGCACCAAACCTTTTCTTAATACAAGCGGCTGCTCAGCTGTTCCTGCAGCTTCCGTCGCCTTGCCGATTTTAACGTCCTTATCCGAAATGACCTGCTCAAGAAGACAATCCTCGCCAATCTGCGTTTTTTGCATAATAATACAGTTTTTCAGCTTCGTACCCTTTCCGACATGGACCGCCCTGAACAAAATGCAGTTTTCAACCTCTCCTTCAAGCACACAGCCGTTTGCCACCAAAGAATTTTTGACAGTGCTGTGTTTTCCGTATTTCGTCGGCGGTTCATCCTTCACTTTTGTGTAGATAGGCTGCTGCGGCAAAAACACCTGCTGCCAAAAACGGGGCTGAATGAGTTCCATACTGTGGGTATAATATTTTTCCACCGAATCAATAACTGCGGCATAACCTGAATATTCATAAGGGCAAATGGTCAGGGCGGAAGATTCCTTTTCAACAGCCTCCTGAATGGTTTTATAGCCTTTTTCACTATGTCCGTAGATCAGATCCTTTAAAAGCGTTGTTGACATGATATAGATTTGCAGCGACTGGCCGTCCTGAAATACCTCGGTGACGTCGCAGCCAACCTCCTGATGGCGTTTCAGCACATATTGAAATTGAATGTTGCATACGGTATGGCTGTTGGAGATTACAGCATATTGCTGAGTGCTTCTGTGGAAGTAATCTAGATGGTCCGAAAACTGGCGAA
Source organism: Bacillus sp. 9.4 (assembly GCF_055486415.1). Taxonomy (NCBI): domain Bacteria; kingdom Bacillati; phylum Bacillota; class Bacilli; order Caryophanales; family Bacillaceae; genus Bacillus; species Bacillus sp. 9.4. Next base: position 1,173,657 of record NZ_JBVFMU010000001.1, read on the forward strand.
AGGAACCGAATTCATCGTATTCGTGATGAAGATGGGGAGACGGGAAAAAAAAGAGGCCGTCCTTTTTCCGGTGCAAATCCCATTCCTTACCCGCCCCAAGGTGATCCATGAGCGAACGGTAACGATACTTCGGAAAAATTGCAACACTCCTAATATCCGCATTCACCATGTTGGAAAGCATAAAATCAATCAGTCGGTACCTGCCGGCAAAAGGGATCGCCCCGAGCGACCGCTGTGCTGTTAAATCCTGAAGAGAATGCTTATATGTGGTTTCATCTATAACACCTAACATTTGATTATTGAACACTGACTCTGCCCCCTCTTCAGTAATTAAATCAATTCTTTTTCTACAAATTCCTCTGAAACGAGCAGCACCTCTTCAATGTCTTTTTCGGAGCGAATCACTGCGCCATCCGGCAGCACCATCCCATTAGGAACAATGGCATTTTCAATGACTACATGCTCCCCAATCGTCACATCCGGCATTATGACGGATGATGTAACAGTCGTATGCTTACCGACAGTCACACCTTGAAAAAGAACGGAGTGAGACACATTTCCATATACAACACAACCTTCGTTCACAAGCGAATCTTGAACCTGCGCATCAGATGAAATAAATTGCGGAGGCTGATTTGGATTGACGGAGTAAATTTTCCATTTGCGTTCAAACAGCTTCAGCTCCGAGTCCTCTTTTAACAAATCCATATTGGCTTCCCACAAGCTCTGCACCGTTCCGACATCCTTCCAATATCCCTTGAACGGATAAGCAGAAAGCTTCTTTTTCTCCTCCAAAAGCAGAGGAATAATGTCTTTGCCGAAGTCGTGGCTAGAATAAGGGTTTTGATCGTCCATCTCAAGATACTGTTTCAAAAGCGGCCAATTGAATATATAAATTCCCATTGAGGCAAGATTGCTCTTAGGGAATTTGGGCTTTTCATCAAAATGTGTGATCGTCCCATCTGGATTGGCCTTCATGATGCCGAACCGGCTTGCTTCTTCCCAGCCCACTTCGATGACAGGGATGGTCACATCTGCTTTCTTTTCAATGTGATAATCAAGCATTTTGCCGTAGTCCATTTTGTATATGTGATCTCCTGATAAAATCAGTACATACTCAGGATCATACTGATTCAAATAATTGAGATTTTCATAAATGGCGCTTGCCGTCCCTTTATACCATTTGACTTCTGATGACTCGGCATAAGGAGGTAAAACCGTCACGCCGCCATTATATCTATCCAGGTCCCATGCACTGCCGATCCCAATATAGGAATTCAGCTCAAGCGGCTGATATTGCGTTAAAATCCCGACTGTGTCTATGCCTGAATTAGAACAGTTGCTTAGGGTAAAATCAATAATCCTGTATTTTCCCCCGAAAGATACAGCCGGTTTGGCCATATTTTTTGTTAATCCGCTGAGACGGCTGCCCTTCCCGCCGGCAAGGAGCATGGCTACACATTGTTTTTTCATCTTTTTATCTCTCCTCTTTTTTTAACCGCCCGTAAAATCGAGATGCCGTAAGGGGGGATGGTCATCGTGATATAACACGGTTTATGATGAAGTGCTCCCTTTTTGGCCGATAATGGCTTTTTGTTGATTTGCCCTGAGCCTCCATATGTTTCACTGTCACTGTTAAGCACTTCAATGTATTGAGTAAAAAAAGGAACTCCAACATCATATTGATGATAGACCACGGGTGTAAAATTACAAATGATGACAAGCGCCTCACCGTGCTTTTTGCCATAACGAATAAAAGAAAAGATTGATTGTTCTTCATTATGGACATCAATCCATTCAAACGATTGTGCACGATGGTCATGCTCATAAAGGATTTTGCTTTTTTGGTAAAAGCGGAGAAGATCTTGCGTAAAAACGCTGGCTTTCTGATGCATGGGGAAGGAGTCCAAAAACCAATCAAGCTGTTCTGTATCTTTCCATTCATCAAATTGGGCAAACTCTGATCCCATAAAGATCAATTTCTTTCCGGGATGCACTGTCATATAGCCCAGCAAAAGCCGATACTGGGCAAATTTCTGCCAGTAGTCGCCAGGCATTTTATTAAGAAGTGATTTTTTTCCGTATACGACTTCATCATGAGAAAACGGCAATACAAAATGTTCACTAAACGCATATAGTAATGAAAAAGAGATAAGCTGATGACATTGCCGCCTTTCTTCGGGCGGCGTCTCCATGTATTTCAGTACGTCATTCATCCATCCCATATTCCATTTATAATGAAAACCAAGCCCCCCTTCCTCAACGGCACCTGTCACTTGAGGCCATTCTGTAGAATCTTCCGCAATCATCATCACATGTGGATATGCCTCTCTCATGGTTTGATTGAGTTTTTTTAAAAATTCAACAGCATATGGATTCGTGTGGCGTTCATCCTGATTTGGCCAATACAAGATATTAGCCACTGCATCAACCCTAAATCCATCTATATGATAGAATTCCGCCCAGTACAACGCATTCGAAATTAAAAAACTATGAACTTCCGGTTTTCCCAGGTCAAAGTTTGCCGTGCCCCATAACCAGTTCTCCCGATCACGTTCTTCTTTGTATTCATAAAGCGGTTCTCCATCAAACATATAAAGGCCATGTGCATCTTTACAAAAATGTCCGGGGACCCAATCCAAAATGACTCCGATATTTTGTTGATGACATTCATCAACAAACTTCATCAGATCATGCGGCGTGCCAAACCTGCTTGTCGGGCTGTAATACCCCGTTCCTTGGTACCCCCATGAACGATCATATGGATGCTCATACACCGGAAGCAGTTCAATATGGGTAAACCCATGCTCCTTGATATAAGGGATAAGCGTCTGACTTAATTCTTTATAGGAATAATGCCTGCCATCAGAATGCTTCTTCCAAGACCCAAGATGCAGTTCATAAATGAAAACAGGTTTTTCATACAGCGTCTTAGCCTTCTGTTTCTTTTGCCATTTTTGATCTTGCCAGCTATACCCTTCCAAATTGTAAGTAAGTGACGCTGTGTTTGGCCTGACTTCTGAATAAATAGCGTATGGATCTGCCTTCAGCCTGATCTCACCGTTATTCGTCACGATTTCATATTTATATCGTTCCTTTTCTCCTATACCTGGAATAAATAACGTCCAAATGCCATTATCATTCACTCTGTGCATCACATGCTCTTCTCCAGACCAGCTGTTAAAATCTCCAGCCACTCGTACTTCCGACGCATGAGGCGCCCACACACAGAATTCATATCCGCTTTTGCCATTTAGCTCGCGGTAATGCGAGCCAAACAGCTGATAGCTTTTAAACAGACTGCCTTCGTGAAAAAGATAAACATCATGTGCTGTCGGGCTGGCAGCGGCCATGTAATCATCCTTTCTGACATCATAGTTTTCATTTATAGTATTTATTCGAAGAAATAAAAAAAAGCCCTTTCCTGAAAGCGCTTATACTTATAGACAATTAACTTCATTTTCTGAAGAAAAACGAAATATATGGAGATATTTGTAGTCTGTTTTTAAAATAAAGAACAAAATCTAAGACATATCATGATTTAGAAAACAAAAAAACCTTGCACGATATGCAAGGCTTCTGGATGACCCGTACGGGATTCGAACCCGTGTTACCGCCGTGAAAGGGCGGTGTCTTAACCGCTTGACCAACGGGCCGATAATTATGATATCTGTAATCATATGGCGGAGAAGGAGGGATTTGAACCCTCGCGCCGCTTACACGACCTACACCCTTAGCAGGGGCGCCTCTTCAGCCACTTGAGTACTTCTCCATTTGGCTCCACAGGCAGGATTCGAACCTGCGACCGATCGGTTAACAGCCGATAGCTCTACCACTGAGCTACTGTGGAACAAAAGTCATGGTGGGCCTGAATGGACTCGAACCATCGACCTCACGCTTATCAGGCGTGCGCTCTAACCAGCTGAGCTACAGGCCCATGACGATATAGAAATGGAGCGGGTGATGGGAATCGAACCCACGACATCAGCTTGGAAGGCTGAGGTTTTACCACTAAACTACACCCGCAATTTTTATTTGGGGCGATTGATGGGAATCGAACCCACGAATGCCAGAGCCACAATCTGGTGCGTTAACCACTTCGCCACAACCGCCAAAATATATTGATAAATGGTGGCTCGGGACGGAATCGAACCGCCGACACACGGATTTTCAGTCCGTTGCTCTACCAACTGAGCTACCGAGCCTAAGTATTTAAATGGCGGTCCGGACGGGACTCGAACCCGCGACCTCCTGCGTGACAGGCAGGCATTCTAACCAACTGAACTACCGGACCATTTTAAAATTTGGTTGCGGGGGCAGGATTTGAACCTGCGACCTTCGGGTTATGAGCCCGACGAGCTACCGAACTGCTCCACCCCGCGATGATTAGGAATATGTATGGCGGAGGAAGAGGGATTCGAACCCCCGCGGGCTTTGACACCCCTGTCGGTTTTCAAGACCGATCCCTTCAGCCAGACTTGGGTATTCCTCCGTATAGTGGTGGACCTTGTAGGACTCGAACCTACGACCGGACGGTTATGAGCCGTCTGCTCTAACCAACTGAGCTAAAGGTCCATTGGTAGCGGCGGAGGGGATCGAACCCCCGACCTCACGGGTATGAACCGTACGCTCTAGCCAGCTGAGCTACACCGCCAAATATTTTTAGAAATCAAGTGGAGCCTAGCGGGATCGAACCGCTGACCTCCTGCGTGCAAAGCAGGCGCTCTCCCAGCTGAGCTAAGGCCCCAAGAATGGTCGGGAAGACAGGATTCGAACCTGCGACCCCATGGTCCCAAACCATGTGCTCTACCAAGCTGAGCTACTTCCCGATTTCATATCTATTCTATTAAAAGATATGGCGCGCCCGAGAGGAGTCGAACCCCTAACCTTTTGATCCGTAGTCAAACGCTCTATCCAATTGAGCTACGGGCG